>NZ_JBITGF010000014.1:0-197009 GCF_044456745.1 Nonomuraea sp. NPDC050790
CCAGCGCGCTGACGGCCAGCACGCCCAGGCACAGGGCCTTCTTGCTCATGGGGGGCTCCCTTGGCGAGTTATTAAACCCAAGGTTGTTTAATAATCTACTCCGGTTTAGCATTACGATCACTTCGGTGGCAAGAGAGGGATTCATGATCGGTGATCCGGCGCTGCTACGCCGCCTCAACGTGGTCGCGGTGTTGCGGGCCTTGCATGCCGCCGACGAGCTGACCTTCACCGAGCTGGTGCGCAGCAGCCAGCTCTCCCGGCCCACCGTCGAGGAGATCGTCTCCGACCTGGAACAACAGGGCCTGGCCGAGGAAGTGCGGCCCGCCCCGGACGGGCCTCGCCCGGTCGGCCGCCCGGCCAAGCGCTACCGCTTCCGGCCCGAGGCAGGGCATCTCGCGGGCGTGGACATCGGCCCGCACAAGGTGCTCTGCCTGGTCACCGACCTGCGCGGCGACATCGTCAGCAGCGCCAGGGCCGAGGTGGACCCCGAGATGAGCGCCGCCGACCGGCTGGCCACCGCCCGCACCGTGATCGAGCGGGCCACCGAGGGACGCGAGCTGCGGGCGCTGGGCGTCGGCACCACCGGCGTCGTCTCCGGCGGCAGGGTCGTGGTGAGCGACCGGCTGCCCGACTGGCAGGGCCTCGACCTGGCCGGCGAGCTCGGCGAGGTCGGACGCCAGGTGCTCGTCGGCAACGACACCAAGCTCGCCGCCCTCGCCGAGCACTGGCGCGGCGCCGCCCGGTCGGTCGGCGACGTCATCTACCTCCTGGTCGGCCGCAGCATCTCCGTCGGCGTGCTGATCGGCGGCCGACTCCACCTCGGCCACCACGGCGGCGCCGGCGAGATAGGCGTGTTACGCGAGGTCGGCTGGTACACCGCGCTCGACCGCGTCCGCTCCTACGGGCCCGAGCGCCTGTTCGCCGCCGTCCGTGCCGGGGATCCGGAGGCGGCCACGATCGTGACCGCGTTCGTCAAGGACCTGGCGACCGGCGTCGCCGCCACCGTCCTGACCGTCGACCCCCAGCTCGTCGTCATCGGCGGCGGCCTGTCGCAGGCCGGTGACCTGCTCGCCGAACCGTTGCGCGCAGAACTGTCGCGCCTGTGCCTGTTCCCCGTCCAGGTGGAGACCTCCGTCCTCGGCGACGAGTCCGTGGCCCTGGGCGCGGTACGGCTGGCCCTCGACCGAGTCGAGGAAGAACTGTTCAGCGTCGCCGAAATGACCCCCGCCTGACACCCCCCAACCCACGAAGGAGCACACGATGTCGTTAACCCGCTGGTGTCTACGCACGCTGGCGCCACTCACAGCCGCCGCGCTCGTCGTCACCACCGCCACCGCGGGCAACGCCGCCGTCATCTGGGCCGGCACCGCCCTACCGGGCACCGGCACCTGCCCGGACGGCAGCATCGCCTGGCAGAACGACTCCCAGCACGGCAACGTCTTCCGCTTCCGCGTCAACGACAAGACCGGCCAGAACTCCGAGCGCTGCGAGATGGCCGTCGCGCGCCGCCTGCTGAACGACGGCCAGACCGTCTACATCGGCTGGAAGTCCCGGGTGAGCGCCCCCACGACCAACACCTGGAACTACATCCTGCAGCTCAAGTGCCACGGCACGAACGTGGCCAACCACCCCCTCACCCTGGGCGTCGGCGGCGGCCGGCTGACCCTGCGCAACGACGAGGACGTCAACGGCGTCCAGGTCGGCAGGACCGTCTGGTCCACCCCGCTCACGCAGGGCCAGTGGTTCTCCATGGTGCTGAAGGTCCGCTACTCGGAGAACCGCAGCGTCGGCCAGGTCCAGGTCTGGTACAACGGCCGCCTGCAGACCCTCGCGGGCGGCGGCACCACCCACTACGGCCAGACCTGGGACGGCACGGAGAACAACGTGCACTGGGGCATCTACCGCAGGTCCAGCGTGAACGGCACGCAGATCCACGACCTGTACCGCCCGCGCATCGCCACCACGATGGCCGAGGTCAACCCCGGCTGATCGGCGTCACCCGAGGCATTCGGCGAGGCGGAACCCGGTGCGCCGCGCGCACCGCCTTGTCGGACCCCGATGTCGGCACGTTCGTACAAGTGTGACCCAAATCCTCAAGGCATTCTGGACCGTACGAAGTTCCGTTCCAGGATGAGCAGGAGCGTCAGACCTGCGTACGCCGGGCGGAGACCGCCGGCCACGCCCGGCCCACGTTCCGAGGAAAGGGTCGCGATGCTCAATCTGTCGATCGTTCTGGAAGACAGCGCCCGCGCTGTTCCCGACCGCACCGCCCTGGTCTTCGGTGACCTCCGCCTGCCGTACTCGATGGTGGAGTCTGTGGCGAACCAGGTCGCCAACCTTCTGGTGTCGCGGGGGATCGGCAGGGGTGACAAGGTCGCGCTGCTCTGCCCGAACGTGCCCTATTTCCCGTTCGTCTACTTCGGCATCCTCAAGGCCGGGGCGACCGTGGTGCCGCTCAACCTGCTGTTGCAGCCGCGTGAGATCGCCTACCACCTGACCGACAGCGACTCCAAGGCGCTGTTCTGCTTCGAGGGCACCGCCGAGCTGCCCATGGGCGCGCGGGGGCGGGAGGCGTTCGAGGCCGTGGACGGGTGCGAGGAGTTCATCGTGCTGCCCGCGACGCCGCTGGCCATCGAGTCGGAGCACGGGGAGTCGTTCTGGGCGGCGCTGGACGGCATGTCAGGGGAGTTCGAGACGGTCCAGACCGAGCCCGGCGACACCGCGGCCATCCTCTACACCTCCGGCACCACCGGGCAGCCCAAGGGCGCCGTGCTGACCCACGCCAACCTGCTGCTCAACATCATGGTCAGCGACGGGATGTTCCCGGCCGACCCCGAGGGCGACGTCTCGCTGGCCGTGCTGCCGCTCTTCCACTCCTTCGGCCAGGTCTCGGTCATGAACGTGTGCCTGCGCAGGCGCGGCACCCTGGTGCTCCTGCCGCGCTTCGACGCCGGTGACGCTCTGGAGCTCATGCGCCGGGAGAAGGTGACCATGTTCGCCGGGGTGCCCACCATGTACTGGGCGATGCTCTCGAAGATCCACAGCGACGGCGACGAGGTGCCCAAGACACTGAGGGTGGCGGTGTCAGGGGCGGCCTCCTGCCCGATCGAGGTGCTCAAGGACTTCGAGGCCACCTTCGGCATCGCGATCCTGGAGGGTTACGGCCTGTCGGAGACCTCCCCGGCGGCCAGCTTCAACCAGCTCAGCCGGCCGACCAAGCCCGGCACGATCGGCTTCCCCATCTGGGGCGTGGAGATGCGGCTGGTGGACCGCGACTGGAACACCATCGAGGGCGAGGGGCCGGGCGAGGTCGCCGTGCGCGGGCACAACGTCATGCAGGGCTACTACGGCCGGCCGGAGGAGACCGCCGAGGTCATGCGGGACGGCTGGTTCCGCACCGGCGACGTCGCCACCCGCGACGAGGAGGGCTACTACTCCATCGTCGACCGCACCAAGGACATGATCATCAGGGGCGGCTTCAACGTCTACCCGCGCGAGATCGAGGAGGTGCTGATGACGCACCCGGCGGTCTCGCTGGTGGCGGTGGTCGGCATGCCGCACGACTCGCACGGCGAGGAGGTCAAGGCGTACGTCATCCTGACGCCGGGCGCGAGCGTGACCGAGGACGAGCTCATCGCCTGGAGCAAGGAGAACATGGCGGCCTACAAGTACCCGCGGGTCATCGAGTTCCGCGAGACCCTGCCGATCTCGGCCACCGGAAAGATCCTCAAGCGCGAGCTGCGCTAGACACACCCCTCCACCAAGCTGGTGAACGCCTGCGGGGACCGTTCACCAGCTTGGTCCCTTCACGGCAGCCAGTCGATCGCGGCGGCGAGCTCGGACGGAGTGTTGCCGAAGGTGTCGCGGAAGACGCGGGTGAAGTGCGGGCCGTCGGTGAAGCCCGCGCTGTGGGCGGCCGCCGTCAGCGTCTGGCCCCCGGCCACCAGGTCGATGGCGCGTTGCATGCGCAGCCACCGCACGTAGGGCCGCAGCGGGATCCCCACGTGCGCGCTGAACAGATGTGCCAGCCGGCTCGGCGACAGGTGCACCGCCTCGGCCACCGTGCGGATGCGCACCGGGCCCTTGGGCAGCAGCGTGGGGATCACCAAGATCGCCGCCTCGATCGCGGGATGCCGGCGCGCGCCGTCCGCGGCCGTGTGGCCGGTCCACGCCTCGACGGTCCGCAGCGCCGCCGTGGCCTCGGCCGCGCGCGTGTGCCCGGACGGCGGCGCGCCGAACCTGAACGGCCGGGCCTCCTCCGCCGACGCCGGCCGCACCGTGGGTGACCAGGACGCGGCCGTGTCGCCCGGCCCGAAGCGGGCGAGCAGGGCGCGGCCGGGCGAGCTGCGCGGGTCGAGGAGGGCGAGCAGGGTGTCGCGGGCGCCCTCGCGGATCTCGTGGCGGACGTCCTGCGGGATGATGGCGATCTTCGTGGTGAGCAGCGCGCCGTGGGCGTCGGCCATCGTGAACGGCTCCGCGGAGGCGAGCAACTGGACGGCATGGTGCGCGTGCATGCGGTTCGTGCCGACGGTGCCGCCGTAGAGCAGCAGTCCGGGCCGGAGCATGCACCAGCCGCGCCAGGTTTCCACGGTCACAACCGACAAGCCTTTCAAGCTTTTCCAGGGACGACCACTTCGCGTGAAGCTATTCCGGGTGGGGCGGTAAGTACAGGTGACCGTACACACCAGGAAAGGCCGGGACGTATGACGCTCGCCCGTGAGGAGGTCCACGTCGACGACGCGGCGCTCATCGAGAGGTCGCTGACCGAGCCCGAGGTCTTCGCCGTGCTGTTCGACAGGTACGCACCTTCGCTGCACCGCTACGTGGTCCGTCGGCTGGGACCGGGGGAGGCCGAGGACGTCGTCGCCGACACGTTCCTGGCCGCCTTCCAGCGCAGGGACGCCTACGACAGGGGCCGCCCCGACGCCCGCCCCTGGCTCTACGGCATCGCCTCCAACGTGATCGGCAAGCGGCGGCGTACCGAGATCGCCCTGTACCGCGCCTACCTCCGCACCGGGGCGCACCCGGCGGAGACC
The DNA here is from genome assembly GCF_044456745.1 of Nonomuraea sp. NPDC050790. Lineage (NCBI taxonomy): Bacteria > Bacillati > Actinomycetota > Actinomycetes > Streptosporangiales > Streptosporangiaceae > Nonomuraea > Nonomuraea sp. NPDC050790. The sequence goes on from NZ_JBITGF010000014.1 coordinate 5,037, forward strand.
GCGAACACGCAGGTCGAGGACGGCGTCAACACGCTAGCCGTCAACCGGCCGCTGGCCAGGGCGCTCTTACGACTCAAACAGGTCGACCGGGACGTGTTGTTGCTGGTCGCCTGGGCCGAGCTGAGCTACCAGGAGGTCGCCGACGCGCTCGCCATCCCGCCGGGCACCGTCGGTTCCCGGCTCAACCGGGCCCGCGCCCAGGTCCGCCAGGCCCTGCCGCCAGAAGAAGGAGAGTGACCGTGAACGAGCTCAAGAGCATGTGGGCGACGATCCCGCCCGCCACGCAGGAGGATCTCGCCGGCGCCAGGCGGCGGCTGATGGACGGCATGAGCCCCCGCCGCCGCCGCTTCGCCGCCACCCCCCGGCTGGCGGTCGCGGCGGGGGCCGCGGCGGCGGTCGCGGCCGCCGCGCTGGTCGTCGGCACCGGTACGCCCGCCTATGCCGTGACCACGAACCCGGACGGCACGATCACCGTGGCCGTCAACGAGCTGCGTGACCCGGAGGCGCTGGAGGCCGATCTCCTCGCGGCCGGTGTCAGGGCCGACGTGACGTTCCTGCCCACGGACACATGGTGTGCGGAGACGCCCCGGTTCGACAGCGTGGACGGCGCCTACGGCGGGGACAAGCCGCACGAGCGGGGCGACGAGAAGGGATGGCGCTCGTTCCGGGCGACCAAGCCGATCTCCCAGCGGGAGCTCCTGATCTCCCCCCAGCACGTATGGCCGGGCGAGACCGTCGTCCTGGAGTACTCGGAGACCCCGGCGGGCCCCGCCCCCTGGCAGCTCGGCACCTGGCTGGCCAAGGCGGGCAGCACCGTGAAGCCGTGCACCCCCATTCCGCGGGGAAAGGCATAGTTCGCCCAATTCCTGCCAAGGAAACCCGAGCCAAGAAGTATGGAGTTGTCCAGGTTCTCGGGTGCCATCCGGGCATTGGGCTTAACTGGGGAAATGAGCGAAGAGCCCAGGGTGGGGCCGGAGCCTGACGGACCGCCGCAGTCCCGTCCCTACCATCACCCGGCCGCCGGCTGGGGAGCGGCCAAGGCCGTGGCCGAGTTCGTGGTGCGGGAGCGTGAGCTCGTCGAGGGTCCCCGCGCGGCGCTGCGCATGAACCACGAGAACGGCGGCTTCGACTGCCCGGGATGCGCGTGGCCGGACACCAAGGGCCTGAACCTGGACATCTGCGAGAACGGCATAAAGCACGTCACGTGGGAGATGACCGGCAAGCGGGTCGGCCGGGAGTTCTTCGCCGCCCACACCGTCGGCGAGCTGTCGGGCTGGAGCGACTTCGCGCTGGAGGACCAGGGCAGGCTGACCGAGCCGATGGTCTACGACGCCGCCACCGACCACTACGTCCCCATCGGCTGGGAGGACGCGTTCGCGCTGTTCGGCCGGACGGTACGCGCCCTGGACGACCCGAACCAGGCGGCGTACTACACCTCGGGACGGCTGGGCAACGAGGCCACCTTCCTCTACCAGCTCATGGCCCGCGAGCTGGGCACCAACAACCTGCCCGACTGTTCCAACATGTGCCACGAGGCCAGCGGCCGGGCCCTGCACGCCTCGCTCGGGACCGGCAAGGGCACCGCCGACCTCAAGGACTGGGAGAGCGCGGACGCGCTGTTCGTCATGGGGGTCAACGCGGCCTCCAACGCGCCCAGGATGCTCACCAGCCTCGCCGAGGCCTACCGCCGCGGCGCCCACATCGTGCACGTCAACCCGATGATCGAGGCGGGCGCCACCCGGACGATCATCCCGCACGAGTTCACGCGGATGGCGTTGTTCCGCTCCACCCGCACCAGCACCCTGAACCTCCAGGTGCGCAGCGGCGGCGACATGGCGCTGATGCGCGGCATCGCCAAGGCGACGCTGGAGCGGGCCGGGAGCGATCCGCATGCCGTGGACCAGGAGTTCATCGACCGGCACACGACGGGCTTCGCCGCGTACAGGGACCTGTGCGCGGCGACGCCCTGGGCGGAGATCGAACGGCAGAGCGGCCTCGCCCGCGAGGACATCCTCAGAGCCGCCCGGGTCTACCGCGGCGCCGATCGCAGCATCATCAGCTGGTGCCTGGGCGTCACCCAGCACGAGCACGGCGTCGACACCATCAGGGAGATCGTCAACGTGCTCCTGCTCCGCGGCAACCTGGGCCGGGAGGGCGCGGGCCCCTCGCCGGTGCGCGGGCACAGCAACGTCCAGGGCAACCGCACGTGCGGCATCGACCACCGGCCGCCGAAGGAGTTCCTCGACCGGCTCGCGCAGGTCTGCGACATCGACCCGCCGCGCGCCGACGGCCTGGACGTGGTGGCCACCATCGAGGCGATGCACCGCGGCGAGGTCAAGGTGTTCGTCGGCATGGGCGGCAACTTCGCCATGGCCGCCCCCGACACCCCCTACACCCACGCCGGGCTGCGCTCGTGCGAGCTGACCGTCCACGTGAGCACCAAGCTGAACCGCAGCCACCTCGTCCACGGCCGGCAGGCGCTGATCCTGCCGTGCCTGGGCCGCACCGAGAAGGACGTGCAGCGCAGCGGCGTGCAGCAGACCTCGGTCGAGGACTCGATGAGCATGGTGCACCTGTCGATCGGGATGAAACGCCCCGCCTCACCTCGGCTGCTGTCCGAGCCCGCCATCATCGCGGGCCTGGCCCGCGCCGCCCTGCCGGACAGCGACACCCCCTGGGACTGGTACGTCGAGGACTACGACCGCATCCGCGACTCCATGGCCCAGGTCCTGGACGGGTTCGAGGACTTCAACCGCCGGGTCCGCCTGCCCATGGGCTTCCGCATCAAGCAGCCCGCCCGTGAGCTGGTCTTCCTCACGCCCTCCGGCCTGGCCGCGTTCTCCACGGCCCCGCTGCCCGACGTCGTCCCCCCGCCGGGCACGCTCGTCCTCGGCACCATGCGCTCCCACGACCAGTGGAACACCACGATCTACTCCGACGACGACCGCTACCGCGGCATCAAGAACCTGCGCACGCTCGTCTTCATGAACGCCGACGACATGCGCGAGCGCGGCATCGGCCAGTTCGAGCCGGTCGACATCACCAGCACCGCCAGGGACGGCAGCACCCGCTCCCTGCGCGGTTACCTCGCCGTCCGGCACAACCTGCCCAGAGGCTGCGCGGCCGGATACATGCCCGAGATGAACGTCCTGTGCTCGATCACCGACCACAGCACCCAGAGCGACCAGCCGCTGATGAAACACCTCCGGGTCACCATCACCCCGTCCGCCTGAACCCCAGGGCGCCGCCGTTCACCTGCCCTTGCGGGTGTACGCGCGCAGCGACAGCGGCACGAACACCGCCAGCAGCGCGGCCGACCAGAGCAGGACGGCGGCCACCGGATGCGCCATCGGCCAGGCCAGGTCGCCGGACGGGGCGCCGGGGTTGCCGAACAGCTCGCGCGCGGCGGCGGTGAGCGCGCTGACCGGGCTCCAGTCGGCCAGGAACCGCAGCCATCCCGGCATGCCGTCCGTCGGCACGAAAGAGTTGGACAGCATCGTGAACGGCAGGAACAGCGGCGCGGCGACCTGGGCGACGAACTGCTCGTTCTTCACCACCAGGCCCACGTAGACGCCGACCCAGCTCAGCGCGTACCGCAGCAGCATCATCAGCAGGAACGCCCCCGCCGTGAGGACCGGGCCGCGGTGCGGCTGCCAGCCCACCAGCAGGCCCGCCGCCACCATGACGGCCAGGAGCGGCACGCCGATCAGGGAGTCGCTGCCGGTCTGCCCGAACGGCACCGCCAGGCGGGCCATCGGCATCGAGCGGAAGCGGTCCATCACGCCGCGGGCGGCGTCACCGGCCATGCGGGCCATGACCCCGGTCACCGCCGTGAACGTCACCATCGCGAACAGCCCCGGCATCAGGTACTCGCGGTAGTCGCCGCCGTCCGGCACCTGGATCGCGCTGCCGAAGACGTAGCCGAACAGCACGACCATGATGGCCGGGAAGACCAGGGCGCCGACGATCTCGCCCGGCTCCTGGCGCAGCCGTCCCAGCTCGCGGCCGACCAGGGTCAGCCCGTCGGCGAGGGTCCAGCGCAGGGTGGTCATCGGGCGATCTCCTCGCGGTCGGTGAGGCGCAGGAACACCTCGTCGAGTGTGGGGCGGCGCAGGCTGACGTCGACCGCGGCAACCCCGGCGCGGTCGAGTTCGCGCACGACGTCGGCGAGCCGGAGGCCGCCGCCGGGCAGGGCGACGCTGAGCCGGCCGCCGTCGGCCGTGGTGGGTTCGGCCCCGGCCAGGGCGTGCAGGGCGGCCGCCGCCGGACGCAGCGTGGCCGGGTCCTGGAGGATGACGTCGAGCCGGTCGCCGATCGTGGCCTTCAGTTCGTCGGGGGTGCCGGTGGCGATCACCCGCCCGTGGTCGACGACGGCGATGTCGTCGGCCAGTCGGTCGGCCTCGTCCAGGTACTGGGTGGTGAGCAGGACGGTGGTGCCGTCCGCCACGAGCTCGCGGACGCTGTCCCAGATCTCGCCGCGGCTGCGCGGGTCGAGGCCGGTGGTCGGCTCGTCGAGGAAGAGCACCTCGGGGCGGAGGATGAGGCTGGTCAGCAGGTCGAGGCGGCGGCGCATGCCGCCGGAGTAGCCGGCGACCTGGCGGTCGGCGGCCTCCGTCAGGCCGAAGCGGTCGAGCAGCTCGTCGGCCCGGCGGCGGGCTTCTGCCCTGGACAGGTGGTAGAGGCGGCCGAACATGCGCAGGTTGCCGCGGCCGGTCAGCTTCTCGTCCACGGCGGCGTACTGGCCCGCGAGGCCGATCCGGTCACGGACCTTGGCCGCCTCGCGGACCACGTCGTACCCGGCGATGCGGGCGTGCCCGGCGTCGGGGTCGGACAGCGTCGCCAGGATACGCACCGCCGTTGTCTTGCCTGCGCCGTTCGGCCCGAGCACGCCGCAGACCGTGCCTCGGGGGACGGCCAGGTCCAGGCCGCGCAGCGCATGGGTGTCGCCGAAGGACTTGCGCAGCCCTTCGGCGACCACGATCGGATCATCCACGGAACCCTCCACTGGGTACGTTGTACGCGGTTAGGCGGCCAGAGTAGATTACTGGGTACCATGTACGCAAGTAGGGGGTGCAGCGGTGACCGACGCCGAGTACGTGAACATCTGGATGCGGCCGGAACGCCCGGCCCGCGGGCCGAAGCCGGCGTACAGCCGTGACCGGATCGCCGAGGCGGCGGTGCGGATCGCCGACGCCGAGGGGCTGGAGGCGGCCACGATGCGGCGGATCGCCGCGGAGATCGGCGCGGGCGCGATGTCGCTCTACCGGTACGTGCCGAGCCGCGACGACCTCATCATGATCGTGGCCGACCGGTTGCAGGGCGAGATCGACGTCGAGGGGATGCCCTCGGGGGACTGGCGCTCGGACCTGACCCGCTACGCCCTGGAACTGCGCGCGATGTGGCACCGGCACCCGTGGATCGCCACCGTCAACCGGGCGCTCAACAGCTACGGGCCCAACCAGGTACGGCTGATCGAGCGGGTGATGGGCGCGCTCGACCCGTACCTCTCGATCGACGAGAACCTCGGGCTCATGGCCATCCTGAGCGGCTACGTGGAGGGCTCCGCCCGCGCGGAGGTCAGCGCGGCGGAGGAACTGCGCCGCAGCGGGCTCAGCGAGCAGGAGTGGCTGGCGCGCAGCACCCCGCGCGTCCGCCAGCTCGCGGAGAGCGGGGAGTACCCGATCTTCACCAAGATCGTGACGGAGGCGCGCCAGCACGAGCTGAGCCGCGACGACCGCTTCCGCTACGGCCTGGAACGCGTCCTCGACTGCGTCGCCGCGGCTCTCCCGTCAGACGCCCAGAGCCGCCGGGTCTGGTAGCCGATCTTCCCCAGGTAGCGATGGAGTCCGCGTCGCGTCCCCGGACGGCGGCTTTGGATACGCTTTCCGCCGCGGTCAGGCCGGCTGGCAGGTGAAGCCGCCCAGGTTCGCGGTGGTGGGGAAGTACAGGACCGTCTGGCAGAGGTAGCTTCCCGCGGCGCTGCCGCCGCGCAGGGTGACGGTCACGTCGGAGATGCCCAGGCCCCCGCAGTTGTGCCCGCTCACGTGGTAGGACGAGCCCATCGGGTGCACCGCGCCTCCGGTGCAGGAGTAGAAGCCCGCCGCGTGCGCGGGCGTCGCGATCAGAGGTACGGCCAGCAGTGCCGCGCCCAGCGCGGCGGCGAGGCGTTTGTTCCGCATGCCCACGACGGTACGAGCGCTCCGGGCACCCGCCCAGATGCGCCCGTCACCGCCGCATGTGCGTTCCTCACCGGCTCAGCAGCGCTGGCCGTTCAGGAAGTTCGGGTTGGGGATGAAGTTCACCGTCAGGCAGTGGTAGGTGCCGGAGGGGATCGCGACCGAGCCGCCACCGGGTCCGGGCGGGCCGGTGCAGCCGCTGGCGAAGATGACGTATCCGACCAGGTCGGAGATGAAGACGCGGTTGCCGCTCGCGCACGTGTAAATCGCCTGCGCCGACGCGAGCGCCGGCTGGGTGGTGATCACGCAGGCCAGGGCGGCGGTGACGGCCACGATGGTCTTTCGCACGGTGTCCCTTCCTGGAGGGATCCCGGCGCCCTGGGCGGGCGCCGGGATTGAGGGGGTCAGGAGCGGGTGATCTTCACGTCGTCCACGCCGGCCTCGATCAGGCTGGCCGTACCCGCGTCGGCCGTCTCGACCAGCAGGCGGACGGTCTGGCCCGCGAAGGAGGACAGGTTGACCGTCGCGGACTGCCAGGCGCCGGCCCGGTTGGCGGCCGAGCCGAGCTGCTGCAGCACGACCGTGTTCGTCGAGCCGGACACGACCCGTACGCGGAAGTAGTCGGCGCTGCTCGCGTTGTTGAGATGCGCCAGGTACCACGACAGGGTCAGCGTGAGCGTCCCGGTCGGCAGCGCGATCTCCGGCGAGCGGATGGTCGTGGCACCGCCGTCCACGTCGTAGGTGCCCGCACCGCTGCCGGCCAGGCGGCCGGTCACGAGGTCGTTGACGCCGCTGACGGTGGTCCCGAGCTGCAGGCCGATCCCGGAGCTCGTGGCCGCGGGGTCACCGCGCTCCCATGCGCCCGAGGTGGCGGTGTCGGTGCCGGAGGCGTTCGTGGTCCAGCCCAGCGAGGTCTCGAACGTGTCGTTGAAGACCACGTTGCCGGTCGTGCCGACGTTCAGGGTGAACGGGGCGGTGCGGTCGACCGAAGTGCCGTCACCGGTGACGATGACGTTGTAGGTGGCGCTGGGCGTGCCCGTGGGCACGTTGATCGTCATCGTGGAGTTGCCGCCCGAGGTGATGGTGGGCGGGTTGAACGACGCCGTCACGCCGGCGGGCAGGCCGGAGGCCGAGAGGGCGACCGTCTGCGCGGGCGGGGTGGTGGTCGTCGTGATCACGTTCACGCTGGTCGCCTGGCCTGGCTGTACGGTCGCCGACGTCGGGTTCAGCTCGATCAGGAAGTCGGGGCCGCCGCCGGTGCACGAGGTCGGCTCGCCTGCCGCGGCCGGCACGCTCACGGCCAGCCACGCCGCCTTGGTCGCGTTGTACTCGGCGCAGGAGCCGGGGAACGACTGGATCGCCGCCTCCAGCGACGCCTTGCGGGCCAGCGAGTGCGTCCACGTCGCGGTCTTGCGCAGCAGCGTGGCCATGAAGATCTGGCCGGCCTTGCGCGGGCCGAGCCCGGTCAGCGTCGTGGAGTTGCAGGTCGGGCTGGCCGGCTGGCCGTTGGTCGGGTTGGTGCCCTCGGCCAGGAGGTAGAACCAGTGGTTCTGTACGCCGGCGGCCGCGTGGACCTCCATGTTCGGCACGGAGGCCGAGTAGCAGTTGGGGTGGCCGGAGATCAGCGACGGCTGGTGCATGTAGCGGATCGGGCCGCTGCCGACCAGGTTGACCTCCTCGCCTACGCTGTAGTCGGGCGGGTCGAGGTTGGCGGGCAGGTTGGCGAACCACTCGGTCAGCGCGCCGAAGATGTCGCCGGTCGACTCGTTCAGGCCGCCCTTCTCGTTGCTGCCGGTCGAGCCGCCTGGGGTGGTCTGGAAGATGGCGTGGCCGTACTCGTGGGCGACGACGTCCATCGGGGTGACCTGGCGCTGGTTGTCCTGGGAGCGGCCGAAGTTCGTGTAGCTGCCGTTCCAGAAGGCGTTGACGGCGTTGAGGCCGACGCGGGCGGGGAAGCCGCCGCCGGTGCCGTTGATGCCGTTACGGCCCAGCCACTGGCTGAGCATGTCCCATTCCTTGCCCACGCCGAACAGCGCGTCCACGCAGGCGGTCTCCAGGTCCGTGCCGGAGCCGTTGCCCCAGTTGTCGTCGGTGCCGGTGAACGCGGCGCCGTTCTGGCCGCCACACCGGATGCCCGAGCGGTTCGGGTCGGTCATGGAGAAGCTGGTGCCCGAGCCCGAGGTGCCGATGGTGACCGGGTTGCCGTTGTAGTAGCTGTTGCCGATGCCCGCCATGACCAGGTCGGACTTCTCGATGACCTGGCCGTCGAGCGCGTCGACGAACACGTGCAGCTTCGTCTCGCGCCCGTTGTCCGTGCCGGAGACCTGCACCTCGTACGCCAGGCGCCCCGCGCCCTCGGCGAACACGCTCAGCCGGGGCAGGGAGACCGCGGCGATCTCGGGCACCAGGGCGCGCGCGACGTCGGCGGCCTTCTCGGCGCTGATCGCCGGCTTGGTCGCGACGTCCAGCGGCCGGGTCTGCGCGACGGAGGTGCTCAGGACGCCGCCGGAAGCGTTGGTCACGACGACGAAGTCACCGCCGCGCACCGGCAGGCCGGCGTAGGTGCGGTCGTAGGAGACGTAGTTGAGTCCGTTCTGGCCGGCGGTGACGCCCTTGCGGACGAAGGCGTCCTTGGGCGAGACGCGCAGGACGCCGGGCTCGGACTCCACCAGGCGGTCGGCCGCCTGGGCGGCGGCGGTGGCCGGGTCCGGAGGTGCGGCGGTCTGCGCCGCCAGGGCGGAGTGGCCCGAGGCGATCGAGCCCGACAGCGCCACGAGCAGGCTGGTGGTGCTCGCGACGAGCGCTAACGCGAGTCTGCGTTTCACGCGGTGCTCCTTCTGGGTGAGCGGCCGCGGCTGGGGGTACGTCGGCCGCCGGGGGGTGTGCGAGATCTCCCCAGAGATCTCGGCGTAGCTCCGCGGTGACGGAGCTTCCTGCATCTGACGTGAGATCTAAATGGCCGTCAATATGTGCGGAAATACTTGGAAATTCACTGACAACCGATGCTGTACCGGTCCAATGGTGATTTATCCGCTTTGATCAGGGTTTCTGGGTGGGGAACGCTGTGGCCGTAATGCGTTATGGCCTTTTCTTTGTGACCGTTTCTCAGAGGTGGCGTATTGACAAATAGGGGAGATGCTGCCAGATCGGAGCGAGAAGCGGACACACCCTGGCCGCTACCCCTGCGACGGTGGGGACATAGGCCAACCGATCGGCAAGGAGTCCCGACATGTCCGTTAACGCGGTCACCCATCTGAACTTCCGCGGCGACGCCCGCGCGGCGCTGACCTTCTACCAGTCCGTGTTCGGCGGCGAGATGGCCGTCGTCACCTACAAGGACGCCGGAGACGTCCAGAGCCCGGCTGACCAGGTGATGTGGGGCCAGGTGGACGCCGGTGGCGGCTTTCGCGTCATGGCCTACGACGTCCCGTCCCGCCTGCCGTGGGACCAGGGGGAGAACGCCTTCTTCGTCTCCCTGCGCGGGGACACGGCCGAGGAGGTCAGTGCGTACTGGGAGAAGCTCTCCGACGGCGCGAGCGTCTCGCAGCCGCTCGGGCCCGCGCAGTGGGCGCCGCTCTACGGGATGCTGAAAGACCGGTTCGGCGTCACCTGGGTCGTGGACGTGGTCAATTCCTGAGGCGGGGAAAACGCCGCTGGCCGGGGTGATCGAACGCGGTTAACGTGAGTTCGGATCACCCACGCGGCCTCGGCATTCGGCCTGGCCGGAAAGCCTGGGAGGGACGTTCATGAAATTAGGGCGAGGGGTTCTGGCGGCGGTGCTGGCCGCCGGTGTGCTCGCTGTCGGATCGACTCCGGTCCACGCCATTCCGCCGCCTCCGCCCGGGGGCGACAACCTCATCGTCTTCACCTATTACAGCGGGGACCAGGTCGTCGGGCAGCGCTGGTTCGGCTGCAGCCAGCCCGCCGGCCAGTGGGGGACACTGGCGGGAACGCTGAAGGTCTTCTTCACTCCCTGCTGAGCCGGTCGAAGGCGAATCCCAGGGCCTGCCGCATCAGTTCCGGCAGGTCCGCCCGGCCCTCGCTCTCGGCCCAGCGCACCAGTGCCACGTGTGTGGCGCCCAGGCAGGCGCCGGCGGTCGCGCGTACCCGGAACTCCTCGGCCGGGTCGGGCGCCGGGCCGCAGAGGGCGGTGACGATCGCGGACTGGGTGGCGTACTGGCTGTCCAGGTGGTGGGCGCGCAGCGCCGGGACGGAGATCATCAGGCGCAGGCGGGCCAGCAGCATCGCCTTCTCGGCCGCGACCGCCGAGGCCGCCATCTCGACGAGGGCCAGGCCGATCCGCCGGTGGAGCGACTCGGCCGCCGGGCGGGCGGCGACGGTGGCGGCGGTCACCTGGTCGTAGTCGTCGTACAGGACCAGGTCCTCCTTGGTGGCGAAGTGCCGGTAGACGGTCATCGCGGAGACGCCCGCGGCCTCCGCGACGCTCGTCACGGTGGTCGCGTCGTAGCCCTGGTCGAGGAAGAGGCGGATGGCGTGCTCCTGGATCGCCCGCCTGGTCTCGATGCGGCGCCGATCGCGTAGGCCAGTCATGTGGTAGACAATACCAAAGTGGTAGTCACTAACACTTTGTGGAGGTCCCCCATGACACGACTGATCGGCAAGACCGCGCTGGTGACCGGCGCCGCGCGCGGCATCGGCCGGGCCATCGCCGAACGGCTGGCCGCCGACGGCGCCCGCGTGGCCGTGCACTACAGCTCCAGCGAGGCCGAGGTGGAGGAGACGGTCGGCCGGATCGGCGAGCGGGCCTTCGCCGTGCGCGCCGACCTCGCGACCATGGACGGCGTGGCCGCGCTGGCCGACGCGCTGGCGGAGCGCGAGCTGGACATCCTGGTCAACAACGCAGCAGCCCCGCCCGCCGGGCCGATCGAGACGGACACGCCCGAACAGTTCGACCGGCTCTTCTCGGTCAACGTCAAAGCCCCATATTTCCTGATCCAGCGGCTCCTGCCCCTCCTGCGGAACGGCGGGCGGATCATCAGCGTCTCGACCGTCGCCACCCGCATGGCCTACCCCGCCCAGACCTCCTTCGCCATGACCAAGGGCGCGCTGGAGACCATGAGCCTCTCCCTGGCCCAGGCACTCGGCGGCCGCGGCATCACCGTGAACGTCGTCGCCCCCGGCGCCACCAGGACCCACGCCAACGCCTCCCTGTTCACCCCGGAGGCGTCGGCCTTCTTCGCCGGCCACACGGCCCTCGACCGGGTGGGCACCGCCGAGGACGTGGCCGACGTGGTGGGCTTCCTCGCCTCCGACGCGGCCCGGTGGGTGACCGGCCAGGTCCTGGACGCCAGCGGCGGCGTGCACCTGGGCCCGCGCCTCGGCTGACTCAGAACTCCTGGTGGGTGGCCTCGATCGCGGCCAGCGTGTTGCGCAGATGCTGCAGCGTGACGGCCACGATCCCGTCGAGGTCGCGCGCCCGGTAGAGCTCGACCAGGCGGCGGTGCTCGGCGTTGGCCTCGCCGACCTGCTCGGGCCGCGCGTCCAGCGACAGGCTGACGTACGCGGAGGCGCTGGCCCGCAGGCTGCGCAGCGTCTGGGCCAGCTTGCCCTCGTCGCCCTCGTCGGAGAGCAGGCCGTGGAAGCGCCGGTTGAGGTCCACCCAGACGGACAGGTCGGGCTCGGCGGCCATCCGCTCGCACAACTCGGCGGCGGCGGCCAGCCGTTCGTCGGTGATGGAGCCGAGCACCCGCCTGATCATCAGCGGTTCGAGCGCCATGCGCATCTCGTAGATCTCGCGGACCTCGTCCAGGTCGAGGCTGCGCACCACGGCGCCGCGGTGCGCGTCGAGGTAGATGAGACCCTCGGTGGCCAGGTCGCGCAGCGCCTCCCTGACCGGGGTGGTGCTGACGTCGAGATCGTTGGCGATCTCCCGCTGCAGCAGCCGGGTGCCGGCGGCGAGCTCACCCGAGAGGATGGCGGTGCGGATCCTCTCCCTGGCGTACTCGTGCGCCGTCCGCGATCGGTTCGGCTGCTTGTTGGGCAACACCTTTCGCCTCCGATCCGGCTGGACGCGGCCACGACAGCGCCCGTTCAGCATAGCCGCCGCCGCGCGTGACGATCGCCCGCGCGATCTCCTCCCCGGGCGTGCCCGAGGCCAGCAGCAGCCACAGGAGCAGCCGGGCCTGGCGCGGGTTGAGCCGTCCCGCGGTGATCACGCCCCGGCCGATCAGATCGGACTCCGAGCCGGGGAAGGCGTAGGCGGCGCGCAGGGTGCTCCCCCCTCCGGTACGGCTGGCGAGCACGACGGGAACCCTGGCCGCCGCCTTCTCGATGGTGTCGGCCAGCGCGGGTGAGACGTGGCCGACGCCGTAGGCGGCGATCACCACGCCGTCGAGCCCGGCGTCGAGCAGGGTCCGCAGCGCGCCGCCGTCGTCGCCGAGGTGCGTCTCCAGCATCGGGACGCGCGCCTCCCCCGACGGGTACGGCAGCGCCGCCCCCCTGACCGGCCCCCCGGCGAACCGGGCAGCCCCCTCGACCACCCGCCCCAGCAGCCCGAACTCACCCGACTCGAACGCCTGCAACGCCCCGGCGTGCGCCTTGCGTACCCGGTGCGCGGCATGGATCTCGTCGTTCATGACCACGAGCACGCCCCGGTCGCGGGCCCGGGGGTCGGCCGCGGTCCTGACGGCGGCGGCGAGGTTGGCGGGGCCGTCCGCGCCGAGCGCTCCGGCCGGCCGCATCGCCCCGGTGAACACCAGGGGCGCCTCCGCCCGCCACACGAGGTCGGCCAGATAGGCGCACTCCTCCATGGTGTCGGTGCCCTGGACCACGACGACCCCGTGCGCGCCGCCGCGTACCGCCTCTTCCGCCTCGCGCACGACGTCCAGCACGAGGACGGGGGTCAGCGCGGCGCCGGGGGTGCGGCCGAGGGTCCTCGCGGTGACCCGCAGGCCGCGCAGCGCGGGCGCGACCGCGTCCAGCAGCGCGTCGCCGCCGAGCGAGGGCGCGACGGCCCCGCTGTCGGTCGGGGTCATCGTGATGGTGCCGCCCAGGGACAGGACGCGGACCAGGGGGTCGGTCATGTGCACATCCTCCATTGACAGGTTATGGGTTGCATTTTATAACATCCACATACCTCGGGGAAGCCAGCCGATGGAGGAGTGATGACAGCGGAGAAAACTGAGGTGCCACAGGCCCGGCTGACCCGGACGGTGGCCCTCACGACGATGGCCATGCTCGGCGTGTCCTACATTTTGAACGCGATGGACCGGCAGCTCTTCCCGGTGCTGCTGCCCGACATCCGCGCCGACCTCGGCCTCGCCCTCTCCCAGGGCGGGCTGCTGGCGACCGTCTTCACCCTCGGCATCGGCCTGGCCGGCGTCCCGACCGGCATCCTGCTCGACCGGCTGTCCCGCAAGGGGGTCATGGCGGTCGGCATCCTGATCTACTCCGGGTTCACGCTGCTCACGGCGTACGCGGTGGGGTTCTTCGACATGTTCGCCTACCGGGCGCTGTCGGGCGTCGGCGAGGCCATGCAGATCACCGCCCTGTTCGCCGCCGTCGGGGCCTACTTCCACGCCTCGCGGGCTTTGGCGCTGGGCTACCTGAACACGGTGTTCGGGCTGGGCAGCGTGGTCGGGCCGTTCCTGGGCGCGAAGCTCGCCACCGCCACGGGCGACTGGGCCACGCCGTTCGTCGTCTACGGGCTGCTGGGCCTGGTGATGATCGTGGTCCTGTGGCTCGGCGTCCCGAAGGTCTTCTCGGAACAGGCGGAACCGGCCAGGAGTCACGCCGTCACCGGCCAGGACCATCTCCCCGCGTCGCTGCTCAACCGCGACACCGTGCTGCTGGCGGTCAGCGCGGGCGTGGTCGGCGTGATGCTCTACAGCTATCTCGGGATCTACCCGACCTACTTGCAGGAGGAGCTCGGCTTCAGCAAGAACGACGCGGGCTTCGCGGCGGCCATGTTCGGCTTCGGCGCCACGCTGAGCATCGTCGGCGGCTACCTCGGCGACCGTCTCGACCAGCGCCGCCTGATGCTCTTCTGCCTGGCCGGGCTCAGCGTGGTCGGCCTGGTCATGTTCCACGTCCCCGGCGGGTACGGCACGCAGTACGCCCTGTCGTTCGCCGAAGGCGCGCTGGCCAGCGGCGTCCTGTTCGTCAACCTGTACTCCGCCATCCAGCGCTCCGTGCGCCCCGAGCTGGCCGGGCGGGTCTCCGGACTTTTCGTAGCCTGTTTCTACATTCCATCGGCCTTCGCCGGATACCTGTTCACGGCACTCAAAGGGCAGTTCGGGTGGGGTGGGGCGGCCGTGGGCGTGCTGGGCATCCTGCCCGTCGTGGCCTTCACCGCGCTCCTTCTGGCCGGCAAGAAAAGGGGATCTCACCGATGACGCTGGACCTGCTGATCGCCGGTGGCATGGTCGTCACCCCGGACGGCCGCCGCCGGGCCGACGTCGGCGTGGCCGACGGCCGGATCGCGGTCGTCGGCGCCGACCGGCCCGCGGCCCGCCACGAGGTCGACGCGTCGGGCCTGCTGGTCCTGCCCGGCGGCGTCGACACCCACGTCCACCTCATGGACCCGGGCAGCACCGAGCGCGAGGACTTCCCCACCGGTACCGCGGCCGCGGCGGCGGCCGGGGTCACCACCATCGTGGAGCACAGCCACGGCGCGCCCGTGCGCACGGCCGACGACCTGCGCGACAAGCGGGCGTACCTGGCCGGGCGCTCCAACGTGGACTTCGGCCTGGCCGCCCACGCCTGGCCGGGCGAGGCCGCCGACGTCGCGGGCCTGTGGGCGGCGGGCGTCGCCTTCTTCAAGGTGTTCACCTGCACCACGCACGGCATCCCCGGCCACGACGCCGCCGCGCTGCGCGCCCACCTCCAGGCCACGGCGATGTCCGGCGCGGTCAGCCTGGTCCACTGCGAGGACGAGTCGCTGACCGCCGACGCCGAGCGGCTGCTGCGTCGCGCCGGCCGCACCGACCCCGGCCTGCTGCCCGACTGGCGCGACCGCGACGCCGAGGTCGTGGCCGCCGCCGTCACCGCGCTGCTGGTCAGGCGGGTGGGCGCGCGGGCCGTCGTCGCGCACGTCAGCCACCCCGAGGTCGCCGCCTACCTGGCCCGCGAGCGGGCCGGCGGCGCGCGGCTGGGCGCGGAGGGCTGCCCGCAGTACTTCCTCCTGCGCGAGGACGAGGTGCACGAGCACGGGGCGCTGCGCAAGTTCACGCCGCCCGCCAGGGCGCGCACCGACTCCGACGAGGCGCGGATGTGGGAGCTGCTGCGCTCGGGCACGCTGACGCACATGTCCAGCGACCACGCGCCGTCCACGCTGGAGCAGAAGGCCGCCGGCGACATCTGGAACGTCCACTTCGGCCTGCCGGGCCTCGACACCACCCTGCCGGTCCTGCTGGACGCCGCCGCCCGCGGCCACCTGAGCTACGAGGACATCGCCCGGGTGTACGCCGAGACGCCCGCCCGCACGTACGGCCTGTACCCGCGCAAGGGCCGGATCGGCGTGGGGGCCGACGCCGACCTGGTCCTGGTCGACCCCGGTGGCAGGCGCACGCTGGCCAACGAGGACATGCTGTCCAAGGCGGGCTGGACGCCGTACCACGGCCGCGCCGTCACCGGCCGGGTGGTGCGCACCTACCTGCGCGGCGCCCTGGTGGCCGAGGAGGGCAAGCCCGTGGCGGCCCGCGAGGGACGGTTCCTACCCGGCGCCGGCGCTTAGGATCCCGGCGGTGGGGCACCGCCCTTCGTGATCCGTCTACAGGTTGGGAGTCTTCGATGTCCGTGCGTCGTGTCATGCCCGTCATCCAGTCGGAAGCGGTGGGGGAGAGCAGGGAGTTCTACGGGCTGCTGGGGTTCGAGGAGGTCATGGACCACGGGTGGATCGTGACGCTGGCCTCGCCCACCGAGCCCGGGGCGCAGGTCAGCTTCATGACGGCCGACAAGACCGCCCCGGTCACGCCGGACGTGAGCATCGAGGTGGACGACGTGGACGCGGCCTACGCGCTCATGCGCGACAGCGGCGCCGAGATCGTCCACGACCTGCGGGACGAGGACTGGGGCGTGCGGCGCTTCTTCGTGCGCGACCCCAACGGCCGGGTGGTCAACGTCCTGAGCCACCGCTGACCGCAGTCTAGAATACGATCGTATTCATACGAGTGTATTCACAGATGGAGCGACAGCGGTGCCCAAGAGCGTCGATCACGGGGAACGGCGCCGCCACATCGCGGCGGCACTCCTGCGCGTCGTCGAGCGCGACGGCATGGAGGCGGTCAGCGTGCGGACCGTGGCGGCCGAGGCCGGATGCTCGGTGGGCGCCATCCAGCGCTATTTCACCAGCAAGGATGAGATGCTGCGGTTCGCGCTGGCCGAGGTGGTCGAGGCGTCCGGCGAGCGCCTGCGCAACGTCCCCCTGACCACCGACGGGCGGCGCTTCCCCGAGGCGCTGCGCGAGGTGATCCTCTCGGTCCTTCCGCTGGACCCGGTCCGTCGCGGCGAGGCCCTGGTCTGGGCCGCCTTCCACGCGCAGGCGGCGGCCCGCCCCGACTTCGCCGCGGCCGTCGCCGAGGTCACGCGGGAGGCACGCGGCCTGCTGCTCGAAGCCTTGCGGCTGGCGGAGGAGGCGGGGCGGCTGCGTCCTGGCCAGGACCACGAGGCGCTGGCCCAGCTCGTCCTGGCCGTCATGGACGGGCTGATGTGGGCGATCCTCGTGGACCCCGGCGGGGTGCGCGAGGCCCACCTGGGCGCGGTGGACGCCACGGTCGCCCTGCTGTGCGCGGAGGAAGGGAAACGATGAGGGTTCTGATCTGCGGCGCGGGCATCGCCGGGCTGGCCCTGGCCGTGCTGCTGGAGCGCGACGGGCACGAGGCGGTCGTCGTCGAGCGCGCCCCCGGGCCCCACGGCGCCGGGTACATGCTCGACTGTCAGGGGCCGGGCTTCGACGCCGCCGAGAGCATGGGGCTGCTGCCCGAACTGCGCGCGAGGGCCTTCACCCTGTCGGAGCTCGTGCACCACGACGACGAGGGCGCGGTGACCGGGCGGTTCGTCGACGACCGGCCGGGCAGTGACAGGATCCTGTCGCTGATGCGGGGTGAGCTGGAGGACGTGCTCTTCCGGTCGATGAAGGGCGAGGTCCGCTTCGGCCGTACCGTGCGGTCCTACGACGACGCCGGCGACGGCCTCGCGGTGACGCTGAGCGACGGCGCGGTGGAGCGCGCGGACCTGCTCGTCGGCGCCGACGGCATCCACTCGCGGATCCGGGCGATGACCTTCGGCGCGGACGGGCACACGCTGCTCGATCTGGGCTTCCAGACCGCGGCCTACGTCTTCCACGACCCTGGGACCGCCCGCGCGCTCGGCGACGGCCTGCACATGCTGGAGGCGCCCGGCCGGCAGGTCGGCGCCTATCCCGCGCACGGCGGGCACGTCGCGACCCTGTTCACGCACCGCACCCCGCCGGGCGCGCCGCTGCCCGCCGACCCGCGTGCCGAACTGCACAAGGTGTACGGCGGGCACGGCTGGCTGGTGCCGAGACTCCTGGACAACTGCCCGGCGCGGCCGTACTACGACCGCGTGGCCCAGATCGACCTGCCGGTCTGGAGCCGGGGGAGGGTGACGCTGGTCGGCGACGCCTGCCAGGCGATGTCGTTGCTCACCGGGCAGGGCGCGGGCATGGCGCTGGCCGGGGCCCACGCCCTGGCCGGGGCGCTGCGGGACGGCGGCGACCTGGAGGCGGCGCTGGCCCGGTACGAGCGGTCGGTTAGGCCGGTGGTCCTGCGGGTGCAGGCCGAGGGGAGGGAACTGGCCGAGGAGTTCGTCCCGCGCGCCTGAGCGGGTCAGCGGGGGGCGAAGCCGTTCAGGAGGGCCTCGACGACGGCGTCAACGGTGGGCAGTTCCTTCTCCAGGAGGCCGCGGTAGACGACCACGCCGACGAGCATGTCGCTGAGCAGCCACAGGTCGGCGTCCTCGCGTACTTCGCCCCGCGCGAGGGCCCGGTCGTAGATGGACCACGAGCGGTCCATCCTCGACCGCATGGACTCGCGCAGGACCTCGGCGATGGCCGGGTCGCGTCCCGCCTCGCCGTAGATCTGCCTGGCGACGTGGCCCATCGCCTGCCATCCCTCCATCGTCTCGGTGACGACCACGCGCAGGTCGCCGGCGAAGGACCCGGTGTCGGGCATCGTCACCGCGGCGTCCATGGCCGCGCCGAGCGCGTCGATGAGCAGGTCGCGCTTGGTGGCGTAGCGGCGGAAGACGCTCGCCCTGCCCACGGAGGCGGACTGGGCCACCTCGTCCATGGTGAAGTCCAGTCCCTTGGTGAAGAGCAGGGTGGCCGCCGCCCGCTTGATGCGGAGATCGACCTCAGGGTCCGGCTTGCGGGCCATAAGTGAGACTCCTAGTATCAGATACTATGCGTATCAGAATCCTCATCATAGGCGCGGGACCGGGTGGACTGGTCGCGGCGCGCTCACTGGCCGCCGCCGGGCACGACGTGGACATCCTGGAGCGGGCGCCGGAGCTGCGGACCACGGGCGGCTCCGTGACGTTGTGGCCCGGCTCGATCCGCATCCTGCGCGAGCTCGGGGCGGACCCCACCGACCTGGGCAGCAGGCTGACCCGGCTGGAAAGCTGGTCGCCGGAGGGCCGGCCGCTGATGACGATCGACCTGCTGCGCGCCGAGCGCAGACACGGCGCCCCCAGCGTGCACCTCGCCCGCAGGGACCTGGTCGAACGCCTGGCCGACGGGGTGCCGGTCCGCTACGGGAGCGAGGTCGTGGCGGTCGACCCCGACCGGGCCGAGGTCACGCTGGCCGACGGGACCACGCTGGCCGGCGACATCCTGGTCGGCGCCGACGGACGCAACTCCCCGGTACGCCGGGCCCTGGGCAAAGAGGACCCGGCCATCCGCACCGAATGGGTCACCTGGCAGACCTTCGCCGACGTACCCAGGGAACTGGTCGACACCGGGCGCTCCCTGGTCATCACCGGCGAGGAAGGCATGATGGGCCTGACCCCGGCGGGCCCCGGCCGGGTCCTGAACTGGTTCGAGGTGCGCACCGCGCCCGGCCGTCCCCTCTGGCTGGACGAGGCCGACCCGATCGGCCGGCTCAAGGAGCGGTTCGGCCACTGGAAGGGCCTGGTCCCCGAGGTGCTGTCCACGGTCACCGAGATGGAGCCGTTCGCGCACTGGCGGCACAGGGTGCCGGCGGTCTGGGGACGCGGCCCGACCACGCTGCTCGGCGACTCGGCCCACACGATGCCGCCCAGCCTCGCCCAGGGCACCAACCAGGCGGTGGAGGACGCCTGGCTGCTGACCCGCTCGCTGGGCGACCTGCGCGGCTACGAGCGGACCCGGTCCAGGCAACTGCGCCTGCCCGCCCGGCTGGCCGGTGACGAGATCGCCAACCAGCCGGGCAGGAAGATGCCCGGCGGGCCGATGAGCGCCGTGTACTCCTGGTGGATCCGTAAGTCGAGCGGCTACCTGTCGGCGCGCTCTACCAGGACCCCGCGACCTGGCGGATCGGGGCGTTGAGCCGGTTGAAGAGATTGGTCGTGGCGATCATGAGCAGGATCGAGGCGAGCTGCTGCTCGTCGAAGTGGTCGGTGGCGGCGTCCCAGACCTCGTCGGAGACGGAGTCGGGGCGGTCGGCCAGCCGGGTGGCGGCCTCGGCGAGCTGCAGCGCGGCCCGCTCGGCGTCCGTGTAGTACGGGGCCTCGCGCCAGGCGGCGACCAGGCCCACGCGATCGTCACTCTCGCCGAGCTTGCGCAGGTTCTTGAGACCGGCGTCGACGCAGAAGCTGCAGCCGTTGATCTGGCTGACGCGAAGGTGGATCATCTCCATCAGTTCCGGGGGCAGGCCCTGGGACTGGGCGGCCTTCATCAGCTCCATGATCGGCTTCATCGCGGCGGGAATGATCGTCGCGGGGTTCTTCATCCGGGCTTCCATTTTGTCCTCTTTCATCGCTGTTGCTGTGAGAACAGGCTGACCGCCGGGGTTGATACATTCGCTATGCGTAGACGATGGGGTGACAAATGGTGCGTTTTCAGCTTCTGGGGCCGGTGCAGTTCGTCGCCGACGGGGCCGTCCTTCCGGCCATCGCGCCGCGGCATCGTGCGGTCCTGGCCTACCTGCTCCTCAACGCCGGCCGGGTCATCAGCATCGACCGGCTGATCGAGGCCATGTGGGGCTACGACCAGCCCGACACCGCCCGCTCGCAGGTCCACGCCTCCATCACCGCGATCCGCAAGGCGCTGCGCGCGGCCGGCGACGGGGACCTGCTGGAGACGCGGGCCGGCGGCTACGTCGTCAACCCGGCGCAGGGGCAGGTGGACACGCAGGAGTTCACCGAGCTCGTCACGCTCGGCGACCTGCGCGGGGCGCTCGCCCTCTGGAACGGCGAAGCGCTCGAAGACGTGAACGCGCACTACGTCACCGGAGCCCGCGATCTGTGGAACGACCGGCGGCTCACGGCCTGCGAACGCCTGGCGGAGGCCGAGCTCGCCGCGGGCCGGCACGCCGAGCTGCTCGACGACCTGGCGGCCCAGGTAGCCGCCCACCCGATCAGGGAGAAGCTCAACGCCCACCTGGTCCTGGCCCTGCACCGATCGGGCCGGCAGGCCGACGCGCTGGCCGTGGCCCGCGCCTACCGCACGGCCCTGGCCGACGAGCAGGGACTCGATCCGGGGCACGCGTTCGCGGAACTGGAGCGGGCGGTGCTGAACGACGACCCGTCGCTACGCCTGGCCGAGCCGGCCGAGACGGCCGAGCCCGCGCCGCCGGTGCAGCCCGCGCCCAAGCGCACCTTCCTGCCTTACGACATTCCCGACTTTTCTGGGCGTACGGCCGAGCTGGACCGGCTGGCCGACGAGCAGGAGGCGGCCCTCGTCACCATCGACGGCATGGCCGGGATCGGCAAGACCACGCTGGCCGTCCACGTGGCGCACCGGCTCGCCGAACGGTATCCGGACGGCCGGCTCTTCCTCGACCTCCAGGCCCACACGGCGGGCCGTACCCCCGTCGAGCCCTCAGCCGCGCTGGAGGCGCTGCTGCGCCAGCTCGGCGTGCCCGCCGAACTGATCCCCGCGACCCCGGTCGAGCGCGGCGCGCTGTGGCGGGCCGAACTGGCCGGTCGCCGGGTGCTCGTCGTCCTGGACAACGCCCTCGACGCCGACCAGGTACGCCCCCTGCTGCCCGGCGGCGCCGACACCCTCGTGCTGGTCACCAGCAGGCGGCGGCTGGTCGGCCTGGAGGGCGCCCGCGCCCTGTCCGTCGAGGTCCTGGGCGAGCGGGACGCCGCCGAGCTGTTCGGCCGGATCGTCGGCGAACGCGCGGCGAACGAGCCCGACGCGGTCCGCGAGGTGCTGGAGCTGTGCGGCCACCTGCCGCTGGCCATCCGGATCTCCGCCGCCCGCCTGCAGCACCGCCCGCGCTGGACGGTCGCCTACCTGGCCGGCAAGCTGCGCGACCAGCGACGGCTGCTGGACGGGGTGTCGGCCGCGTTCAGCATCTCCTACGAGCAGCTCCACGAGGACGAGCAGCGGATGTTCCGCCTGCTCGGGCTGGTGCCCGGCCGTGACATCGACGCCAACGGCGCCGCCGCCCTGGCCGGCATCCCCGAGGACGAGGCGGAGGAACTGCTCGAAAGCCTCCTCGACGCCCACATGCTCCTGCAGCTCGAACCGGGCAGGTACACCTTCCACGACCTGCTGCGCGAGCACGCCCGCTCACTCGGCGCCGACGACGGCGCGATCCTGCAGTTGCTCGTCTACTACCTGCACCGCTCGCGCGCGGCGATGGACCGGCTCTTCCCCGACAGCGTCGTGCAGCGCGAGGGCATCCCGCAGCCGCAGTCGCCGATCCCGCCCATCCGCGACGCCGACGAGGCGCTCACCTGGCTCGACGCCGAGCGCTCCAACATCATCGTGACCGCGCTGCACGGGCCCGAGGTCTGCCTCGGCTACATGGGCCTGGCGCTGCGCCCGTACCTCGACCGGCAGGCGCACCACGACGACGCCCTGACCCTGCACCACCTGATCCTGCGCCGCAGCCGCAAGCTCGGCAGCGGCTTCGACGCGCAGGCGCTCACCGACCTGTCCTGGACGTACTGGCGGCTCGGCCGCTACGAGCAGGCGGAGGAGCACGCGAACCAGGCCCTGGAGGCGTGCGAGCAGCCGCAGGAGGAGGCGCGCGCCCTGCTGACCCTGGGTAACGTCGCACAGCGCCGCCGCCAGGACGAGCAGGCGGAGCAGCACCTCAAGCGGGCGCTCGACCTGACCCGCGTCGGCGGCGACCGATGGGGCGAGGCCCACGTCCTCGGCTACCTCGCGCTCGTGCTCGACCGGGCCGGGCGTCCCGAGGAGGCGCGCAGGCACCTCGACGTGGCCCTGGCGCTCCACCGCAAGCTCGGCAACCCGGGCGGCGAGGCGCTGGTGCTCAACCACCTCGGCGTCGTCCTTCGCCACCAGGGCCGGCTCGACCAGGCCCGCACCAGGCACGAGGAGGCCGCCGCGCTGTACCGCAAGCTCGGCAACGCCACCGACGAGGCGACCGCGCTCAACGGGCTGGCCGAGGCGGCCGGCGACCCCGCGCGGGCGGTCGAGGAGCACACCGCCGCGCTCGCGCTGGCCGACGCCTCCCGCAATCGTCCCGAACAGGCCCGCGCCCACGACGGCCTGGCCCGCGCGCACCTCAAGCTCGGTCACTCCGGCCAGGCCCGCGAGCACGGCCGCCTGGCCCTGGACCTCTACGGGGAGCTCGGCGTCCCCGAGGCGGACGACGTCCGCGCCCTGCTCGATCACGCCGGGTAGCCTCACCGGGCCACGTGCTCCCGCCGCCCATCGGGTACGGCTGCCGCCCGCCTGCCCGCGGCCACCGACAACGCGGCGGTCACGACGGTGACCAGCAGGACCGCCGCCAGGGCGAGAAGGGTCGCGGCGTCCGGGTGGATCAGCGACTGGCCGCGTGCCGCCTGCCAGGTCACCACCGCGACCAGCCCGGTGTAGCCGAGCGCGGCGCTGCCGACCAGCCGGGCGCGGACCTTCTCCGGGCGCAGCCAGCCCCGCCGGGCCGACCGCGCCGACAGCACCGCGGCGAGCAGGAGCAGTAGCTGGATGCCGTGCAGGGCGAAGAAGTGGGGGACGCGCATGTCGCCGCCGGTGACGCTCCAGCCGGTGAGGAACATGCCGTGTCCGTCGGGGTCGCCGGTGCCGTGGCCCTGGTACATGGGCACCTGCCTGCCGTTGGCGTCGGTGACCGTGCGCGGGGTGATCTGGGTGACCAGCCAGTAGACGGGCAGGAGCATCCCGAAGATGGCCAGCGCCAGCCCGGCGCGGATGGCCCGGTTCAGCGCCGCGTCGCCGGTGCGCTGGATCAGCACGACCACCCCGAGCACCAGTTGCCCGATCAGGATGATCATCACGCCGTAGGTGAGGATGGGGACCAGCGCCGCCGTGACCGGGTCGGTCAGGTCGGCGTTGAAGTGGCTGAACGTGCCGCGTGCCGCCTGGATCGTGATGGCGCCGACCTCCACGAGGGCGGTCACCGCGAACACGTGGCCCACCCAGCGGCCCACCCGCCTGCCCCTGGTCAGCTTGGTCGACAGCCAGGCCAGCGTGAGGGCGTACAGGCCCAGGGCGAATCCGAACTTGAGCGGCTTGACCCACACCGACTCGTTCAGCAGGGTCCGGTCGTCCACCACGAGGCCGACGGCCGAGGCCAGGGTGAGGCCGAACATGAACGTCGCGCACACCACCAGTGGACGGTGCCAGGTGCGCACTGGGGCGAGAGAGGTGGTCATCAAGGGCTCCGTTTCACTGATTTGCGAACACATGAAAGCTAACTTGCGTTCAATAATTCGTCAACGATAGAAGCTGTCTCAAAAGTCCTTCTTGCAGCTCAGATATGCTGAACTCTTGCAATGAGTCTGCCGCTGAACGCAAGCAATAAGTGACGTCACTTGCAATGGGGTGAGGTTGAACGCAAGAATGGGGGCGCACGCGACAGGAAGGCGGGGCGATGCCCGGAGGCAGGCTGACCCAGCAGGACCGGCAGCGGATCGCCGACGGCCTGGTGAAGGGGCTCACCTACACGGAGATCGCGGGCCTGCTGGACCGGCCCATCTCCACCGTCACGCGGGAGGTGGCCAGGAACGGCGGCCCCGGCGGCTACCGCGCGGGCCAGGCCCAGCGCGCCACCCAGAGCCGCGCCCGCCGCGGCAGGCCCGCGCCGCCATCGCCGCACGTCGAGGACGAAGCGGAACCGGGCCGGGACGCGGCAGCCGTTCGCGACGTGGAGGAGCGGTTCACCGGCGTGGTGGCCGCCACGGGCCTGTCCCGCATGACGGCCAGGGTCCTGACCTGCCTGTACCTGACCGACAGCGGCAGCCTGACCGCGGCGGAGCTCGTCCGGCGGTTGCGGGTCAGCCCCGCCTCCGTCTCCAAGGCGGTCGGCGAGCTGGAGCAGCAGCACCTCATCCGCCGCGAACGCGATCCAAGGCGGCGGCGTGACCGCTACGTCATCGACGCCGACGTCTGGTTCCGCGGCTGGACGGCCAGCGCCGGCCAGAACCTCGTGCTGGCCGACCTCGCCCGCGAGGCCGCCCGGGTGCTGGGCGTGACGACGCCGGCCGGAATGCGCCTCCAGGACATCGGCGACTTCTTCCGGCATGTGAGCCAGGCCATGATCGAGGCCGCGGAACAGTGGAGCCGGGACTACGCCGCCAGGAAACGCCGCGACTCCTGATCCCGGGCCGACACGGGGGCGGCGGATGGTGGAACGCGCGGGTGCGGGTCGATAACTTGGCCCGTCTGAAAAGCGGGCCGCGGTGCCTTACCCGGCCCGGTTCAAGGGCTCAGGTATGGGGGCAGAGCACCGCCGCCCCGCCTTGCCGTCGATATGTGGGCATTTCTGGATATGTGTGGCGCATCGCCGGGAACTGAAGATGTTTTTGATCTGGATATGCTTTCTGCCGGTTCTCCGTGAGTTCCGCGCTGGCAGGATTCGTCAGGGCGATCCGCCGTACTGGCGTCGCTGATCGCGCCTCAGCGAGGCCAGCTGATATCGGAGCTCACTTTCCCTGCTGATCCGCAGCAGTGCCTCCTTGGTCTGCCTCCGCAAGAGCGCGCGAAAGTACTGAACCTGCGTCGAGGACGGAAAGGTAATTGGTGTGGTTTCCGTATGGGGTGGATTGCGGCGTGTCGCGGTGGTCAACGTCATGGCGGCGATGCTAATCAGCGCGCCGGGCTCCCCGGGGGCACTTGCCGTAGATCAGGAAAGACCCTCGACGAGCCACGGGACGGGGGTTGCCGGCGCCAAAGCGTCGAAGGGCAAGGGCAACACCTGGACGATGGCGAACACCCTCGAACGTGCCCGCGGCGTCGCGCCCTCGGGCATCATCATGACCGTCGAGAAGAAGATGGCGTACGGCACGCGCGTCGCCAAGGCGGAGACGCTGCGCGCCGACCCCGGCGCCCCGCCCGACGAGTACCTGGACCCGGTCAACGCCAAGGCCGCCGCCGGCATCAGCGACCTCTACGAGGGGTTCGCGGTCCGGCCGAACGGCTGGAGTGACGTCGCCACCCTGACGTTCACCTTCTCCAGCCCGGTGCGCAACCCGCGCCTGCACGTGGCCGGCACCGGCGGCGCCACGGTGGACTCGGCGGGCAACCGCGAGGAGTACTGGACGGGGCTGCGGCTGTCGGGCGGCACCCCGTCGCCGCCGACGTTCAGCAAGGTCGCGGGCTTCCCCGGCTTCGAGGTCGGGCGGCAGGCCATCGTGCCCAACGCGGGCGGCCGCCAGCGGGAGACCACCTGCGGCGTCGTCTACATGTGCGGCACCGCGCAGGTCAACGGCATGGTCACCTCGTTCACGGTGGACGTGCGGGCGCGTAACGTGCGCAGGACGCTGCCGGCCGGCGACCCGTTCATGTGGGGCGTCTTCCGCGTCACCTTCGAGCAGGACGACTCCGACGCCCCCGGCTCCTACGGCGCCGCCTCCCACTCGATCTCCGACCAGGTGATCGGCGCCTCGGCCACCTCCGACCGGCCGGGAACGGTGAGCTTCACCCCGCGCAGGCTCGACGACGACCAGGACGACGCCGCCGCCTGGCTGCCCTCGTCCGGGCGGCTGGAGGCCACGCGGGACCGGCGCCTCCAGGTCGCGCTGCCGGTGCGCACCACGTCGTCCGGGGTGCTGGCCGGGTGGGTCGACTTCGACCGCGACGGCCGCTTCCAGCCGGGCGAGCGGGCCTCGGTCGTGCTGCCCGCGGGCTCCTCGCGCGCGGCCCTGACCTGGGCGTTGCCGCAGGACGCCAAGCCGGGACCGACCTGGCTGCGCCTGCGCCTGGCCGAGGCCGCCGCCGAGGTGAGCATGCCCACCGGCTGGGCGGCCACCGGTGAGGTCGAGGACCACCGCATCAATCTCCTGACCCCCGGTCAGCTCCGCGTCACCCACGCGGCGACCCCCGGCCGCGTCGGCAGGGGCGGCTCCCTGACCTTCACCACGCGCGTCCACAACACCGGCAGGACGGCCCTTCCCTACGACCTGTCGATGCGCCTGGACGACGTGCTCGACGACGCGCGGCTGCGGGCGATCAACCCCCGCCCCACCTCCCGTACGCGCTCCGCCCTCACCTGGCGGGGCCTGCTCGAACCCGGCGCCACCCGCGAGATCCGCGTACGCGCCCAGGTCAGGAACGGCGAGCGCGGCAACGGCAAGGTGGCCACGCGCTGGCCGGGCACGTGCGAGGACCGCGGGTGCGGCGCCTCGGTGAACGTGCGCGACTGACCGCCACCCCGAACAACCCCCAGACCATCACGTGAAACGCAGGCGCGGTGCGGGCCCCAGGGCCGGTGCCGCGCCTGCCGATCGTAGAAATGAGACGCATGTGATCTGGGCCAGATTCTCCGCAGCCTTCCTCGCCCTGTGCGTGGGGCTGCTCGCCGCGCCTCCCGTGCGCGGCGCCGTCGACCGCGACGTGTTCATCGTGGCGCTACGGCTCCCGCCGGACGGCGACGAGGCCGGCGTCGAGCGCCAGGCCGCCGTCCTGGCACAGCGCTACGGCGGCGAGGTTCACCACGTCTACGCCTCCGCCCTGCGCGGCTTCTCCGCCTCCATGAGCCGCGAGCAGGCGGCGGACCTGGCCGCCGACGGGCGCGTGGCCACGGTCGAGCACAACCAGGTGTTCAGCTCCCAGGCGGCCCCGTGGGGCCTCGACCGGGTCAACCAGCGCGGCCTGCCCCTGGACGGGATCGGCGTGCGGGGCGGCAGCGCCGCAGGGGTCACGGCGTACGTCATCGACAGCGGCCTGCGCCTGACCCACACGGAGTTCGGCGGCAGGGCGCGCGACGGCTACGACGCCGTGGACTCCGACTCCGTCGCCCAGGACTGCTACGGCCACGGCACCCACGTGGCGGGCATCCTCGGCGGCGCCACCTACGGCGTGGCCAAGGACGTCGACCTGGTCGGCGTGCGCGTCCTGGACTGCGCGGGCTACGGCACGACCGCCGAGATCGTGGCCGGGATCGACTGGGTGACCGCCAACGCCCGCCGTCCTGCCGTGGTGAACATCAGCCTGCAGAGCGGCCGCAGCTCGGCCATCGACCGCGCGGTGCGCAGTTCCATCGCCACCGGCATCCCGTACGTGGTCTCGGCGGGCAACCAGAACTCCGACGCCTGCGAGGCCTCGCCCTCGGGCGCCAGGGAGGCCATCACGGTCGGGGCCACCACCCGGGACGACGAGCGGGCCCCGTTCTCCAACGGCGGCCGGTGCGTGGACCTGTTCGCCCCCGGGGTCGCCGTGGACTCCGCCTGGTTCACCGACGACACCTCGGCCCGTACGGCGAGCGGCACCTCGATGGCCACGCCGCACGTCGCGGGAGCGGTGGCGCTGATGCTGGCCAGGAGCCCGCGAGCCACTCCCGCCGACATCGCGGCGGCGCTCATGGCGACGTCCACGAGAAACGTCGTATCGGGACTCCGGCGTGATACGCCCAACAGGCTGCTTTACGTCGGGGATACCGAACCGAAGCAGTGACCCAGGAGTGCGATATGGCCCGATTTGGCCATATTTAGGAGGGCAGTCTTCGGCCTTTCTTGGCGCTCAGAGAAAAGGCCGAATGACTGATTGTATTCCTTCTGCTGTGCCAAGGAATCCATGGCGGTCTTTGACTTTAATACGGCAAGGATCGGTGGAATTAGTATGCGTGGCGCGGCAAGGTAGTCATGCATGGCGCAGCTGCCAACTCAACAGGCGGCGCCACCAATTCCATTCGCACACTGGAGGAAGTAAACATGCTTCGTCGCATTGTCATCGGTGCGCTCGCCGCAGGCGCTTTCCTGGCTGCCTCGTCCACCGCAGCTTCTGCGGCCACGTGGGAGAAGGGCAACGACGACAACGTCGGCAACGCCCACAGCCCGGCGTCGATCGTCGTTCCGGTGCTCAACCACGCCCTCAACGGCAACGAGGTTGACGTCCTGACGATCGCGCACCTGGAGCGCATCAACCTGCAGCTCCTGACCAACAACACCAGCCTGACCGACATCGAGGGTCGGGACGGCTGAGCCGTACGCAAGACAGTCCGTGCGAAGTGCCGGTGCGCTGGCAGCAGTGACAGCGCGCCGGCATTCGCGCAGACCTCGAGTGACGGCAGGTCAGGAGGCCGCACGCGAACCGGCTGGTGAGCGGTAGACGGGCACTCTCCCTCACCTACAGTCGACGTTGCCCCTGGTGCGGCTCCCAACTCCCGAGGAGCCGGATCAGGGGCATTTTTTATTGCCCGCGCGGGTCAGCGGGGATCGCGCCGCGCGGGCCTGACCAGCCCGACGAAATTCCGCCGGTCGATGGTCTCTATGCGCACCACCTCGCCGGTGAATGGCGCGACGACCATCTGGTTCGCTTTGATCGCGACGCCGACGTGGTCGGGACCTGGGCGCTTGGAATCGGTCTCGAAGAAGGCCAGGTCGCCGACCTGAATTCGGGTCCTTGGAATCCGGGTTCCCGAGCGCCACTGTTCATAGGTGGTGGAACCGATTCCCACACCCGCCCGCGCCCACGCGTACTCGGTCAGTCCCGCGCAGTCGAAGCCTTTGACGCGTTTTCCCCTGCCGGTCCCGTAGCTGGGACCTGAGGCGCCGCCGCCGCCCCATGAATAGGGCGTGCCGAGCGTGCCGAGAGCGGTGTCGGCCGCCAGGCGGCCGCGGGCGAGGGCCGAGGAGCGCTCGCAGGCGCTCGAGTACCACGAGGCGCACCACTGGAAGAGCTCGGGAACGGGGTCCAGCGGAAACGGGGGGACCGCGCCCACGAAGAGAGCTCCACCGACGATGACCTCGATCTTCATGAGGGTGAAGGTGCCCGCGGGCGCGGTCGATCAGCCTCAAAGGCAGATCATGTACCGCAAAAAGGTACTTACTACTGGGCGGGGCCCAGGAGCGCGACGTGCGGGTCGCCGTGCAGCATCTCGCTGCCGGGCCCGGTACGCGCGGGCGGCGCCGTGACGGCGAAGTCGCTCGCCCTGACCACGGACACCGAGTGCCGCCCCGGGCTCCGAGGCTGCACCGTCACCGGGGTGCCCAGGGTGCGTGCGCGCACCGGGGTGTCGGCCGGCGAGGTGACGACGATGGTCGGGGTGGCGGTGGCGGCGGCCGTACCGGGGGAGGACAGCCAGGCGAGCGCGCACAGGCCCGCGGCGATCGCGTACTTGGTCATCGGCATGAGGGCTCCACGGTGACAGGTGCGGACCGGCGGCGGCCGGACACCCGCGCGACCAGCGCGGGGGCGATCGTGGCCGCGGCGAAGCGGGAGCCGTGCACGAAGCGCATGACCGGGCCGAACGTGGGCGCGGCCGCGAGACCCACGACGAACAGGCCGGGCACCGAGGACTCGAACGTCCTGCTCAGCACGGGCATCTGGTGCTGGTGCGCGACCTCGCCGCGCAGTCCGGGCTCCAGCACGCTGAAGCGGCGCACGTCGACCACGTAGCCCGTCGCCGCGATGACGCGGTCGGCGTGCAGGTGGAAGAAGCCGCCGGAGGCGTCCTGGAGGCGCAGGTCGACGCCCTCGCCGCCGGGGGCCGCCCGGCGCAGCCGCGCCCCGAGGCTGGTCGGGACGCTGGTGAAGCGGTCCCTGAGCCACCAGGAGCCGGCCGGGCCGAGCGTGGTGCGCACGATGCGCCGCCGCAGGCGGCCGGGCAGGTGACGGACCAGCGCGGGCCGCTCCGACCAGGTCCAGGACCGCCAGCCGGTCCCCAGCCCCGACCGCGGCGCCAGAAGGCGGGCCATGGCCGAGCGCTCCTCGACGGGCGTCTCGTTCCACTTCAGCGCCGCCGCGCGCGCGACCAGATGGGGGTACGCCCCGGCCTCCTGCAGCAGGCAGGCGGTCTCGATCGCCGACTGGCCGGCGCCGATCACCGCCACCTTCTCCCCGGCGTAGCAGCTCAGGTCGTTGAGCTGGCAGCTATGGGCCAGCAGCGACGAGGGCAGCGCCGCCAGCGCCGCCGGGATGCGGGCGAACGGCACGAAGCCCACCGCCAGCACGACGGCCCGCGCATGGACCTGCCTGCCCGTCTCCAGCGTGACGGTGAACGTCTCGTCGTGCTTGGCGACGTCCACCACATTGATCGGCGTGACGCGGTCCTGGACGGCCTGCTCGCAGAACCATTTCCCGTAGTCGACGAAACGCTCCACGGGAGTGGGCCGGGCATAGGCGTAGGGGAATCCGTGCGAACGGCAGTATGCCGCCAGCGTGAAATCCCCGGCCGGGTCGGCGAGATGCGAGGCGAAAGGCTCGGACTTCAGCAGCATGCCGGTCGGCATGTGCTTGTCCCAGGCGTTCATCGGCTGGCCGAAGACCTGGGCGTCAAGTCCGGCGCTGATGGCGTACGCGGCGACGGAAAGGCCGTAGGGCCCGGCTCCGATGACCGCGACGTCGACGGTTTCGGTGTTCATGGCATTCTTTCGATCGTTGGTCGGCATGCCCGCATGGCGCGTAGAAATGTATGTCGCACCATTCCTGTGAAGGGCTTGACATCATCTCTTGCGTACCACGCCAGCTCATCCGCCTGGCGTAGGGAGGACAGCCATCCCGGGCGGTGGCGGCCGTTTCCGCCAGGCTTTCTTGTCAGCTTCCGCAGGAGGTCGTAATTCTCCACGAGATACGTCCTGCCGTACTGCGGCGAACCGAAGTTTGAGGGTTGCCCGGTAAGGTCCAGATAGGCGGCCCTGATGACGTCGATGCGGTTGGAGTCGCCGAAGAGGCGGAACTGCGCGCCGACGCGGGGATTGAAGTCGAGAAGGTAGTACCTGCCGTCCCTGACGTCGTAGCGGAAGTCCATGTCGAGGATTCCGGCGTAGCGCAGGGACGTGGCGAGGGTCCTGGCGGTCTGGTCGATCTCGGGGTTGGGCAGCCAGCGGCCGAGCGTGGTGATCCCGGCGGCGGGGGGATAGGCGCGCTCCTTCCTGCCCGAGCCGGCGAAGTCGCACGTGGAGTCCGCGCGGAAGTAGCCGTGGAAGAACCAGTCGCCGTCGCGGACCGGCGGGATGTAGCGCTGCAGCAGCAGCTCGCTGTCGTGCTCGGCGGCCCGTGCGGTCAGGGTGCGGAGCTGGTCGGGCGAGCGCAGGAGCGTCGTGCTGCGCAGGCCGCGCGCGCCGGCCGCCAGCCAGGGCTTGGCCCACTTGGCCATCATCGGGAAGCCGTAGGCGCGCTCGGCGAAGCGCAGGTCGTCCGGGGTCTCGGCCACGTGGGTGTCGGGGTGGGCGACGCCGAGGTGGGCGCAGATGGTGGCGAGCGCGTGCTTGTCGGCGAGCTGGGCGGGGAGTTCGCCGGCCGGATTCGATATCCGGAATCTGGGGGAGAGGTCCTGTGCGTGCTGCGCCGTATAGATGGCGGTGATGTCGTCCATTGGCAGCAGGACCGGATTTCCGCCGATGCGGTCGGCGGCGGAAAGCATTGTGCGGAGAAAGCTCTCCTCCGTCGTGGGCGCGGCATCCCAGTGCCCGCAGCTCGAGAGATATTTCGACCGGGCCGCGGGACCGTGCGGCCCTTCGAGAACGGCATGCACCTCGACGCCCATGCGACCCAGCGACCGAATGGCGGCGAGGGTGCCGTGATGGAATGGGTTGCGGTCCATCCTGACGACCAGTGCCGGGGCCCTCGGGGCGACGGGCAGGCAGTTGCGGATATCGTTATTCCGCTTCTGTTGGGGAGCGTCCTTCACCGGTCTTTCCTATCACGGACACGGTGAATTGTTTTTCATGCGGGCGTTATTGTTTCTCCAATGTCGGGGACGAGTTGGTGCAGAAAGCTCTTTTGTGGCGAATCGGTCATCCTGTGCATTGCTTGCGAAACTCCGGAGGAGATTTGATGTTCTCGGGAGGTGAGAAGGGGAATGGAAGCTCGCAGTAATGCCTTGACGTGCAGGAATGGTGAGTTAGCCGCATGAGGACGCAAATGTTCCCCGGACTTAGGCACAGGGGCGCGCTCGGGGCCGCCGTTTTGCTCGTGGCCGCCGTCGCCGTACAACCGGACGCGGTCGCCGAGCCCGAGCGGCCCGGCGCCGTACCCATCAAGCAGCGGGCCGCGCTCGGCGTCTTCATGGGCTCCGACGCCCACGGAACCGCCCGCCTGCCCGACTTCGAACGCTGGCTCGGCCGCGAGGTCACCGTCGGCAGGACCTACATCCCCGGCGAGACGTGGGCGGCCTTCCACGGCCCCGACTTCATCCTGGAGCCCTGGACCCGGTGGCGCTCCGCCCGGCCCGGCAGGATCCTCGCGATCAACGTGCCCATGGTGGCGCCCAACGAGGGCGGGCTGACCGACGCCGCGGTCTCCGTGCTGCTGAACGCGGGCGCGGCCGGAGCCTTCGACCTCACCTTCAAGAAGCTGGCCGACCGGCTGGTCGACGAGGGGGCGGGGGACTCCATCATCGTCCTCGGCTGGGAGATGAACGGCACCACCTACTCCAGCCGCTGCGCGCCCGACCCGGTGGCGTGGAAGGCGTACTGGCGGCGGATCGTCACCAGCATGCGGTCGGCGCCGGGCCAGCGCTTCCGCTTCGACTTCACGGCCAACCGCGGGCGCGACGCCATCCCGTGGACCGAGTGCTACCCGGGCGACGACGTCGTGGACATCATCGGCATGGACAACTACGACCAGCCGCCCTCCGACGGCTTCCAGTCCTACGTCTCCCAGCCGTACGGGCTGCGCGACCACGCCGAGTTCGCCAAGGCGCACGGCAAGCCCATGTCCTTCCCCGAGTGGGGCCTGTTCCGGTACGGCGACCGCCCCACCTACGTGCGGCAGATGCTCGACTGGATCGGACGGCACAACGTCGCCTACCACTCGCTGTCGGACTACTGCCCGCACGGGGTGTGGCAGTGCTCGGCCAACCCGCGTTCGGCGGCGGGGTTCCGGAGCGTGCTGCAGCAGATGCTCCCGACCCCCGACGTCCCCACCCCGACCACACCCCCACTGCCCAGCGCCCCGGCCGTCCCACCGAAACCCGCAGTACCCAGCACCTCGGCCCTGCCCTCCACACCCGCACTGCCGAGCACGTCGGCCCTGCCGTCGAAGCCCGCACTGCCCAGCCCGTCCGGGTTGCCGAGCGCTTCGGCGCTTCCGGCCAAGCCCGCGCTCCCCAGTGCCTCGGCGCTCCCGGCCAAGCCGGCGTTGCCCAGCCCGTCCGGGTTGCCGAGCGCGCCCGCGCTGCCCAGCATGTCGGCCCTGCCGGCGAAGCCCGCCGTCCCGTCCACGCTGCCGAGCGCCTCCGCACTCCCGGCCAAGCCCGCCCTGCCCAGCGCCTCGGCGCTTCCGGCCAAGCCCGCCCTGCCCAGCGCTTCGGCGCTTCCGGCCAAGCCCGCGTTGCCGAGCGCGTCCGCGTTGCCATCAGCACCGGCGCTGCCCAGCGCCTCGGCTCTGCCGTCCGCGCCCGCGCTGCCCGGCGCGTCCACGCTGCCGTCCGCGCCTGCCATTCCGCTGGGCGCCGGTGACGGAGCGGCGACGACCGGGCCGGTGCCGCCGCTGGGGCCGACGTCCAGCCCCGTGCCGCCCACCATCGTCCCGCCGACCCCACCCACCATCACGCCGCCCACGCCGCCCACGCTCCCGGCCATCACCCTGCCGCCGCAGGTCGCCCGCGAGCCCATGCTCACCTGGCTGGTCGGCCTGTGGCGGAGCCTGCTGACGATGGTCGTGGTGCCGCCGCCGGTCGAGCTGGAGGTGCCGGGGAGCCTGCCGAGCCCGACGGTGCTGCCGCCGGCCGTACCGGGGGACGAACTGCCGACCTGAGCGCGAACGCCGCGGCGCAAAGGGCCAGCGCACCCCGACCGCGGCGGCGCTGAAGGTCACAGCACCGCTGCGGCGCTGAAGGTCACAGCACCGCTGCGGCGCTGAAGGTCACAGCACCGCGGCGGTGCAAAAGGTCACAGCACCGCGGCGGTCACCCCGGCCAGCGTCTCCATGGTGACCCGGGCGTCGAACTCCTTGCTGACCAGCGCCGCGACCTGACCCTCCCGCCACGCCGTACCGTCGTGGGAGGACAGGCGGGACGCCAGCGCGTGGGCCAGGCCCCTGAGGTCGCCGGCCGTCACCAGCGCGCCGGTCTCCTCGCCGACCACCTCGGTCAGCCCGGGGATGGCGAAGCCGACGACGGGACGCGCGCTGGCCATCGCCTCCAGCGCGGTCAGCGGCAGCCCCTCCCACCGGGAGGGCATCACCAGCACGTCGCAGGCCGCGTACCAGGGCCGTACGTCGGCGCTGGGACCGGCGAAGCGGACCCCGGCGGGGGCACTGGACTCCAGCTCGGCCTGGAGCTCGCCGTCGCCGACCAGGACCAGCTCGGCCTCGGGGCACGCGCGCAGCACCCGGGGCCAGGCGCGCAGCAGCAGGTCCTGGCCCTTCTGCCGGGTGAGCCTGCCCACGCACACGGCCAGGCGGGCGTGTGCGGGGATCCCGAGGTCGGCGCGGGCGCGTAGCTGCGCCTCGATGCCGGCGGGGACGAAGTGGTCGAGGTCGACGCCGTTGCGCACGACGACGAGCCGCGAGGTCACCCCTTGCGCCGCCCCGGCCCGCGCCTCGCCCTCGCCGACGCACACGATCGCGGCGGCCCAGCGGGCGGCGGCGCGTTCCCACGCGATCGCGGTCCTGGCGGTCGCGCCCCGGCAGGCCAGCCACGACCAGCCGTGCGGCTGGAAGAGCGTGGGCCGCCGGCCTCGGATGGCGAGGCGGCCGACCAGGCCCGCCTTGGCCGAGTGCAGGTGGACGACGTCGGGTTCGAGCTCGTCGAGGATACGGCGCAGCGCGACGGTCTCGTCCTTGCACGAGCGCACGGGGGAGCGGGCCGATTCCCAGGCCGCGTGCGCGATGCCCTGCTCGGCGAGCCGGGCGGGCAGCGTGCCGCGCGGAGGGCAGGCCACCGTGACCCGCCAGCCGCGCCTGGCCTGGTCGGCCGCGGCGGCGCTGACGTAGGCGGCCACGCCCGCCTCGACGGGCTGGCTGACGTGCAGGACGGAGATGGTCATGTGCCGGCCTTCGCTGAGAGGCGTTCCTTGAGCGTGCGGGCCGCGCGGATGCGGGCGCCGACCAGCGCCGCGTAGAGCGGGGCCCGGTGGGTCCTGCCGAAGAGCATGCGCCGGTTGCCGACCGCGCTGGCGCCCCACTTGGCCTTGTGCGGCTCGGCCCCGCGCAGCAGGCTGAGCTTCTCCAGCCGGCGCGCGTGCGCCTGGCGCAGCCCGTGTCGCAGCACCATGGCGAAGGTGTCGACGCGGGTACGCAGCCACGGGTCGGCCCCGTAGAGGTAGCCGCCGGCGAAGTCGGCGCCGATGAGGCAGAAGTCGGCGGCCACGAGCCGGTCGCCGACGCGGAACTCCGTCAGCGCGGCCCGCCCCGCGGCGATCAGCTCGGTGGCCGACCTGGTGAGGTGGGCCTGGAAGCGGGGGCTCAGGTGTTCCTTGTTGATGGGCCGTCCCGCCCATTGCATGGCGTGCAGGCGCAGCAGGTCCTCCATGGCCGCGGGCACCTGCTCGGGGGTCACCGCGTGGGTCGTGAGGTCCAGTTTGTCGATCTTGTAGAGGCCGCGGCGGAGCTTGCCCGCCGTCCGCGTGCCGAGCGCCGCGAGCTGCTCCTCCAGCGGTACGGCCGGCATGTACAGGCAGGAGGACCCCTCCATGAGCCAGCGCCGGCCGGGCCAGCCCGCGTGCAACGTCTCCAGGGCGGCGCCCGGCTGGGCCTCGGGGAAGTCCATGACGTCCCAGCCGGGCAGGCCGAGCAGCGCCTCGCCCGCGGTCCGGGCGAGGCCGTCGCGGTGGGCCTCGTCGAGCAGTACGTCGGTGTAGTCGGACAGGCCGGCGCCCAGCGGGCTCAGCACCCTGCAGCCCCAGCGCCGCGTGCGCAGCAACGGCAGCGCGGCCACCAGCCGCTCCCGGTCGCGCAGCAGCACGACGTGCAGGCGGGAGCGCCCGCCGTACCACTGCCACCAGGAGGTGAGCCAGGCGTGCGACTGGAACGGCGTGGACGTGGCACAGCGCTCGTACAGGGCGTCCCATTCGGGCTTCATGGCCTCGAAGGCGCGCGGGTCGGTGACGACGGTGTGCCGGCCGCCGACCAGGAGGCCGGGCTTCATGCGCCGACCGGGCGCTTGCGTGAGCGCTCGCGGGAGCGGGCGGCGGGCTCGTCGCGGGCGGCGCCCTTGCCGCGGTCCGGCTTGGCGGGCGTGGAGACGAGGTGGAACAGGCCGCCGAGCAGGAGTCCCGCGGCGCCGCCCACGGTGAGGTTGACGAGCGGATCGGGGCCCGACGGTTCCTCCGGCGCGACGGCCTGCGACAGCGTGGCGATGCGCACGCCGGTGTCGGCCGCGCGGGCGCCGGCATAGGTGATCATGGCCTGCGCCAGCGCGTTGGCCTGTTCCGCCGCCTGGGTGGCATCGGGCGCGGAGGCGGCCAGGCTGATCATCGGGGCGTCGGGGGAGGCGGAGACGCGTACCGCGCGCTGGAGTTCGCCGACCGTGCGGGCGGCGAGGCCGGGACGCAGGGCCGCGCTGACGACGGCCGGCTGCGTGGCGATCTTGGTGAACGCCTGGGCGAACTTCGTCGTCTGCTCGACGCTCGACGGCGCGTCGGCCACCACGACGACGTACGCCTGGGCGGTGTACACGCGGTCGGTCAGGGCGGTGTACAGGAGTCCCGCGCACAGGCCCAGGACGACGGCGCAGCCTTGCGGCCACCACCGCCGGGCGGCGGCGGACAGACGGCGGATCACGCTCATGGTTGCTCTCCCCAGGCTGGCGCGATGGTCTTCGATCGGGATCTTTGCTCGTGTACGCGCAGGTAAAGCGCTTCGATGCGGTTGACGTGACGGCCGATGCCGTAGTGGTCCACGGCCTGCGGCGGCGGCTGCCTCGTCGCGCCCGCCGCGATCAGCTCCTCGACCGCCCGCCGGTACGGCCCCGCCGCCGAGGGCAGCCGCCGCGCGTTCGGCGAGGCGCTCGCGGGCAGCTCGTCCAGGGCCGGGCAGGCGCTGTAGAGCACGGGCAGCCCGCACGCCAGCGCCTCGACGACGGCCAGCCCGAACGTCTCCTCCTGCGACGGCGCGGCGAAGACGTCCATGGCCGACAGCAGCGCGGGAACCTGGCTCGACTGCCCGGCCAGCACCATCCGGTGCGCGACCCCGAGCCGGCGCGCGTGCGCGACCAGGTTCGCCCGCTCGGGCCCGTCCCCGACCAGCAGCAGCATGGTGTCGGGGAGCCCGGCGACGGCCTCGATCAGCACGTCGAAGCGCTTGCCGGGCTCCAGCCTGCCCACGCCGCCCACGACGGTGAGGTGCGGCGGGATGGTCAGCCTGCTGCGGGTGGTCTCGCGCACGGCCGGGTCGAAGCGGAACGCGCGCGGGTCGATGCCGTTGGCGATCACCTCGATCCGCTGCTCCGGCACCCCCCAGCGGACCAGCCGCTGGGCCGCCGCCGACGACACCGCGACGGTCACGTGGCCCAGCCGTTCGCCGGCGCGGGCCAGCGCGCGCACCGGCGCGGTGATGGGCCGGCCCTCCAGGTGCCGCTCGCCGATGGAGTGCTCGCTGGCCACGATCGCGGCCACGCCGGACAGCCTGGCGACGAGCCTGCCGTACAGGCCGGCGCGGAACAGGTGGGTGTGCACCACGTCGTAGCCGCCCCGGCGGACCAGCCGCCAAAGCGGGCCGAGGACGCGCAGGTCCCGGTTGCCGGTCATGCCGAGGTGGTGGACGGTCACGCCTTCCGCCTGGATGGCCTGGCTGATCAGGCCCGGCTTCGTGAGCGCGGCGACCTCGGCGGTGACGTGGTGGTTGGCGACCAGGTCGCGGAGCTGCCGCTCCGCCCCGCCCGCCTCGAGCCCGGTGATGACGTGCAGCACCTTCATCGCCGGCGACCCCACTTCCAGTGGTGCAGGGCCCGCTTGACGCTCAGCCTGAGCCTCTGGTCGGCCTCGCTCACGTGGGTTCTGGGCAGGCAGAGCGGGTCCGCCTCGGCCGGCTTGATGCCGCAGGCGTAGGTGTAGCCGGCGGCGCGTACCGCCTCGACGGCCTCGCGGTCGGCGTGGCCGTACGGGTAGGCCAGGCCGATGACCTCCTGGCCGAGGATCTCCTCCAGGTCGGTGCGGCTGGTCTTGACCTCGTGGTAGAGGTCCCCGGTCGGGGCGCCGGCCAGCGACAGGTGCGTACGGGTGTGGGAGGCGACCTCGATGTCCTGTCCGGCCACCTGCCTGAGCTGGCCGGCGGTCATCAGCGGCTTGCGCGGTCCGAACGGGTCCCAG
Organism: Nonomuraea sp. NPDC050790; assembly: GCF_044456745.1. Classification (NCBI taxonomy): domain Bacteria; kingdom Bacillati; phylum Actinomycetota; class Actinomycetes; order Streptosporangiales; family Streptosporangiaceae; genus Nonomuraea; species Nonomuraea sp. NPDC050790. The sequence goes on from NZ_JBITGF010000014.1 coordinate 43,958, forward strand.
GCGTTGTCGCCGCCCAGGTGGCCGGTGACGGCGAAGACCGTGGCGGTGAAGCCGTGGCTCTGGAGCACCGGCAGGGCGTGGGCGGCGAAGTCGGCGTACCCGTCGTCGAAGGTGAGGCCGACGAGGCGCCGGGCCGTACCCTCTGCCTGGGCGCGCAGGAGGTCGCGCATGGACACCCCGCGCAGCCCCCTGCGCGCCAGCCACGCCATCTGCGCGGCGAAGCGCGCGGGTCTGACCGTGATGAGGTACGGATCCTCGTCGAAGTCGTCGACCGAGTGGTACATCAGGACCTGCTGCCTGGTTGGGCTCACAATCGCACTCCCCCTTCGCGCGACCTCAGCGCGTCGCCGAGGTCCCGCCTGGAACCGGTGAGTAGTGCCGCGGTGACGAAGACCGCCGTGGTGACGGCGGCCTCGCACGGCACGGCGACGATCAAGGAGAGGTCCGCGGTGGCGGGGCGGGCCAGGAAGGAGACGCCCGCGGCGACGGCCGCCGCCGCGCTCAGCCTGCCGACGGAGACGAGCAGCGCGCGTACGGGGAGGGCGGGCAGTTGCCCGCGCTGCTCACGCAGCCCGCCCAGCAGCAGCGCGGCCGTCAGCGTGATGCCCGCCGCGTTGGCGAGCGCGACCCCGCCCACGCCGAGCGGCCCCGCCAGGTACGGCGCGGCCACCGCGGTGAGCGCCAGCCCCGCGGTCATGGCGGCGGCCGGATACCAGGAGGGCCGCGCGGCGCAGAAGTACACCCGGCACAGCACGCCGACCACGGCCTGTCCGAGCAGGCCGAGGCAGTACAGGCGCATGCTCCACGCGGTCGCGGCGGTGTCGCCGGGGGTGAAGGCGCCGTGCTCCAGCAGCAGGCCGACCACGCCCGGCGCGTGCGCGGTCAGGAACGCCGTGGCCAGTAGCACGATCGCGGCGGCCACCCGGGTATCGGCCAGCACCCGCCTGGCGGCGGCCTCGTGGTCACCGGCGGCGACGGCGCGGGCCAGGATGGGCAAGGTGACCGTGGCCAGGATGAGCGAGGCCACCATGGGCACCTGGGCGATCTTCTGCGCGTAGTTCAGGTAGGAGATCGAGCCGGGCGGCAGCGAGGAGGCGACGAACCGCTCGACGAACACCTGCGCCTGGCGCAGCAGGGTGAAGGCGGCGATGGGGGCGAAGACCGCCCACGAGATCGACGTCGCGACGCCGGTCCTGACCGGCGTTCCCACGTGGCGGACGAACGAGGGCGCCTGGATGAGCGCCATCAGCAGCCCGCCGGCGGCCACGCCGCACGCCACCGAGGTGATGCCCCAGACGTCGTGGCCGATGGCGACGGCGGCGACGATGGCGGCGTTGTAGGCCAGGTAGATGGCCGCGGGCGGGCCGAAGATGCGCTGGGTGCGCAGCGCCGCGCTGCAGAAGCCGGCCAGGCCGAAGCCCAGCACGGTCAGCGAGGTGATCTGCGTGCACCGGGTGGCCAGGTCGTGCTCCTGGATGCCGGGCGCGAGGCCGCGGGCGACGAGCGGGGCGGCGGCGGCCGTGGCCGCGCTCAGCAGCACGAACGCGAGGACGGCCTTGGGCAGCACGGCCCAGACGACCTCGCGCAGCGGCCTGCCGTCCTCGACCGCGCGGCTGAAGTAGGGGATGAGCAGGAACGACAGCGCGCCCTCGATGAGCAGGGGCGCGGCCGTCTCGGGGATGGTCCAGGCGACCATGAAGGCGTCGGTGCCCGCGGTGGCGCCGAAGACGCCGGCCACGAGGAGGTCGCGGGCGAACCCGGACGCGGAACCGGCGATGACCAGGAGCATGGTGACCGTGGTGGCCCTGGCCAGCGGGCCGCGGGTCTCCTCGGTCGCGGCGGGGGCGCTCATGCCTCGTCCGCCGCGACCACCCAGGACAGCAGCAGGCCGATCATGATCGACATGACCACGGTGGGTGAGCCGCCCACGTCGGCGTAGACGAAGTCGACGAGCTGCCAGGTCAGGAAGCCCGCCGCGCACAGGCCCGCCGCCTTCTGGGCGGGGGTGCGCGCGCCGCGTGCCCGCCTGGCCGCCCACACCGCGAGCCCCGCCCACAGCAGGACGAACGCGGTGAGCCCGGCCAGGCCCTGCTCGCTGAGCACCAGCAGGTACATGTTGTGCGGCGAGCGCAGCTCCTGCCGCTGGAAGCCGTTCACGGGGTCGGCGGTGTCGCTGCTGGCCGAGACGTGCAGGGGCGCGTAGTTGTCCCGCCAGGCCGCGAAGCCGCGCGGGCCCACGCCCAGGAGCGGATGGTCGCGCCACATGCCGGCGGCCGTCTCCCACAGGCCGTACCTGTCGTTGACCGACTGGTCCGGCTGCGAGGCGACGGAGGCCATGGAGGCCAGCCGCTGGGTGACGGTGGACGATCCCCATCCGGCGGCGACCACGAGGCCCAGCGCGAGCGCTCCGGCGACGGCGGCGCCGACGGCCTTCCTGCTGCCGGACAGCAGGACCATGACGACCCCGGCCATGAGCCAGGCCAGCCACGCCCCCCGGCTGAGCGACAGCACGAGCGCCGCCATGAGGACGACCAGGACAAGCGCCGCGGCCACCCTCGGCCGGCCGCGCGTGGTCAGCGCCACCGCCAGCGCCACGATCGCGCCGTAGCTGACGACGGTCGCCATGCCCATGACGTCCACGGCGCCGAACGTGCCGATCGCCCTGATGCTCTGCCCGCCGTAGGAGGCCCCGCTGCCCGTGTAAGCCTGCCAGCACCCCAGCACGGCCTGCACCAGAGCGGCGCCCAGCACCGCGGCGGCCACCAGCCGCCGGTCGACTTCGTCGCGGATGACGATCGCCATGGCCAGCGGCACGATCACGAAGATCTCGAGGTAGCGCACGAACCCCGGCAGGGCTGCGACCACGTCCGCGCAGGCGAGCGTCGCCGCCGTCACCGCCACCGCGGGCGGAGCCAGCAGGTACGCCCGCCGCGGCAGCCGCAGCCGCCCCCTTGCCGCGTGGACCAGTGCGGCCACCACGAGGCAGCCGGCGGCCACGTCCGCGGCGGTCACGTTGAAGGACGGGTCGAGCTGGGCGCGTTGCTGCGGCACGCACACGAGCGCGACCGCCAGCACCGCGAGGAGGCCGGGACGCCGCCAGTCCAGCGTGCGCGGCAGCGAGGCGACGACCACTACGCGCCGCCCAGGCGCAGCACGCAGCCGATCGTCTTGAGCGCGATCTTCACGTCCAGGCCGAACGACCACGTGTCGATGTAGTGGTTGTCCAGCCGGGCGCGCTCCTCGATGGAGGTGTCGCCGCGCAGGCCGTGTACCTGGGCCCAGCCGGTGATCCCCACCGGGACCCGGTGCCTGCGGTCGTAGCGCTCGACCGTCTTCGAGAACTGCTGGACGAAGTACGGCCGCTCGGGCCGCGGGCCGACGATGCTCATGTCGCCGACGACCACGTTCCACAGTTGCGGCAGCTCGTCCAGCGACGTCTTGCGCAGGAAGCCGCCGAACGGGCCGCTGAGGCGGCTCTGGCTGACGGTCCACTGCGTGGCCGAGTCCCGCGCGCTGGCCGGCTTGAGCGTGCGGATCTTCAGCATGTCGAAACAGCGCCCGCCCATGCCGACCCGCCGCTGGCGGAACAGCACCCCGGGCCCGCCCTCCAGCCGGACGCCCAGCAGGCACAGCCCCAGCACGGGTGCGAGCGCGATCAGCGCGATGAGCGCCAGCGTCACGTCACACACCCGCTTGGCGATCCAGTACGGCCGGCGCTGCGCGGGCGGCCGCATGTCCACCAGCGGGAAGCTGTGTAGCTGGCGGCCGGGTGCCACGAAGTCCTGGACGAGGTCGTCGGGCCCGGGAGCGAGCATGATCTGGCAGCCGGTGGCCCTGATCTCCTGCAGCATGGCCCGCGAGATCGGCGGCTGCCCGGCCAGGATGACGACGCTGACGGCCGACCGGCGCAGCATCTGGGCGCAGGTGGAGTACGTGGCCAGCACCGGCAAGTCGTCGGCGGGGCCGTGGGCCGACGCGCTGGCGCCGACCAGGCCGATGGGCTCGATGCCGAGCTCGGGGTGCTGCAGGAGTGCCCTGGCCAGCCGTACGCCGTGCTCTCCCGTGGACAGGACCACGGCCTTGCGGGGGGCGCGGCGCCGGGCGGCGAGGTGGCGCCAGGCGCGGCCGGCCGCGTGGGCCAGCGTGAGCAGCGCGGCGTAGCAGAGACCGGTCAGCAGCCAGGCCGGGGACGGCGGCGCGGGCGTGGGCGCCCACCACCACGACTCCAGGCTCAGCGCGCACAGGGCGGCGCTCGCCCACCCGGTGAACCGCGCCCTGGACAACAGAAGGTGCAGGGTGAGCGCGATCGCCACGGCGGCGGGCACGTTGGTGAGCTGCCAGCCGGTGACGGCCGTCGCGGCCGGCAGGCAGGCGCCCGTCAGGCCGAGCCGCGCGGCTCGCCGGGCGAGGCCGCGTAGAGAGAGGTGGGGGCGGGGTGAGGCGGGAGCCTCGGGTGCCATCGCGGGCTCGGAATCCAGGAAGTCCTCGGTCGGTTCGCTGGTGCCAACAGCTAGGGTCATCTGTTGCCTCCAAGGTCGCGGTCACACGCCAGTGCTGCGGGATTGAGGGGTGGTGGCAGGGGCTGGCAGTCGTGGCTGTTTCTCTGCAGGCGCTTGTGCGAGGACACAAGAATGGCGTTCATTCGCGCCCCAAGATCGTTGAGATGGTATCGGCGCAAGCGTCGGAACCGGCCGATCGAAGGCTCGCGCGGGGTTCATGGGTGGGCAAATCTTTCGCCACCGCGGGACGCGCTGGAATTGTTCTGCGAGGGTCGGGAGTTATTCCATGCCCGCGCGGATCAAACGGACAACCTCTTTGTTCTCGGCAATCCGGCCAGAGCATGTCTTGTGCCGTGAAGCCGGACATGCCGCAAGGTGGAACGTCATCAATGCGGAAGGCGCGCATTGCGTCCGGCGAATTAACTGTGGTAATCGGCGGCTGTGAAAGGCAAAGCCTGTGCCCACATAGTTCAACGTCGTCGGATGAGGTCCGGACGCGGTGATAGAACTTTCCCGGTAGCTCGGCCGCGATTGCGCTTTGTGTGGTGTCCACAGGGCGCACGTCGCGGCTTTCGGAGTAATCGGTTCGTAGGTCATGCGTAATCGCGAACACGTCCGATCACAGCCCGGAAAGGCAATCATGAATCGCATAGTCAAAAGCACGGCCATAGCTGTGGCCTGCCTGGGAATGGCCGCGGCGCTGGCCGGACCCGCCCTGGCCAAGGCCAGGAGTGGCGGGGACCCGCTGGGCGGCCTCCTCGGCGGAGGCGGCGGCAGCAGCCTGCTCGGCGGGGGCGGCCAGAACCCGCTGATGTCCCTCACGAGCCCGCTCTCGGCGCTCACCCAGAGCAAGAACCCGGTGGACGGGGTCACCCGCACCGCCGACGGCACGGCTCGTTCCGTGGAAGGCGCCGCCCGCCTCATCCCCCAGGGCACCTTCCGCAACGGCCTGCCGCTGAACGACGCGGCCAACGCCGCGGGCGTGGAGCCGCGCAGCCCGTTCGAGCCGGCCCTCACCGGCGCGGAGAGCTCGCCGCTGGACTTCGGTCTGCTGAACGGGCGCGAGGTCGCTCGGCTGGAGCACGAGTCCGACCCGGTTCCGGGTGTCGTCAGCTCCCTGACCGGGCGCGCCGACGAGATCCTGCACGCCCCCGCGCTGAAGCCCGCCGCCGAGGTGGCGGTGCCGCAGGTCACCGAGCGCCTGGCCGGTCAGACCGACCACGCCGCGTTCATGGCGACGACCGCCGCCCACCAGGTCGGCGCCGTCTCCGCCCACGACCTGCTCAGCGGCCCGAACATGGCGCTCAAGTCCGCGATGCCGGAGGCGGTGGCCACCGAGCTGGCGCCCGTCCTGGGCAGCCCCGAGGTCAGGCAGCCGATGGCGCAGCGCGCCACCGGTCCGCGGACCGACGTCCCGCTCGACGAGATCGCCCCGCTCGTCGAAGGCCCGCTCGCCGCGTCGCCGCTGGCGCAGTCGAAGGGCGCCCCCGAGGCTGTGGGTGACGCGCTGGGGTCCTCGGTTCCGACCACCGGCGCCGTCGGCGAACTGGCGGCTCACTAAGAGTCACTCCCTCGTGCGTTGAAGGAGCCGCGAGACCCTTCGCCGCACAGAGCAGCCCCCCATCCGTCTTCCGCACCCGTCCGGCGTCACGGTGCCTTTCGCCGGGCGTGAACAGATCGGCTGCGGTCACGACCCGCCCGCGTCACTGTGCGCGGTGGGCTCTGACCAGATGTGTGGCGTGAGGTCTGCGTTTCCTGACGCGCAGCCCACCGAGCGAGGTGATGGTGCCCGCTTCACCGAAGCCCGGTGGTGACTCACGTGGACAACCGCCGACGGCCGTGCCCGAGCACGGCCGTCGGCCGTCCTGCTTTTCGGGGAAAATTCGCAGATGCCCGAAATAACTTCTTTCTCCCGCGCAAATCCCGTTTCATGACAGCGTCCATACCGTCTGTTTTCTATGGCGTCCAGACCCGAGGGTATGACCCGTCGGGGCGTCAGAGACGGAGATGTCGGACTAAGTCGATAAGCGCCCCGAACATGCATCGCGTACGGCAAGCGAGGAGCGGGCGGGAATGCGAAAAGTGCTCAGCAGGATCGGCAAAACCGGGGCGGCCGCCGGAATCGCCGTCTTTTGGCTTCTGCCACCCGGCGTGGCCACGGCCAGCCAGAGTTTCGCCGTCGATCTCACCACGGACGGCATGAGCCAGTTCAACGTCGCCCACACCACACGTGGCCTGCGACTCGGCCCCCAGCTCGCGGCCACCGCCACCGGTGGCGAGGAGCGCCAGGGCTTCTACGTCACCACCGCGATCGGCACACGTTCCCTGGCCAACCGCATCCGGCCGATCATGATGGCCGACCTGCCCCCCGGCTCCGACGTCCTGCTCGAACTGCGCGGCCAGACCCGGTCCTCCCGCTGGACGGAGTGGCGCGAGGCCAGGCAGGGCTCCGACGAGGTCGTGCTGCCCGCCTCCTCCACCCAGCTCCAGGCCAGGATCACGCTGACCCAGCGCGGCGCCGGCCAGGGCCCCGAGGTGTACGGCCTGCGCCTCCTGGTCGTCGACCCCGCCCGAGGCCGGCCCGAGGCCGTGACAGAGCCCGCGCCCAAGCCGCTGACCAGCCGCGTCTTCGCCACCCGGATCGGCCAGATCGGCGACAAGACCGCCAACGGCCACACGATCGCCACCACGGACCGCTTCGTCGCCCTGCCCTCACGAAGGGCGCTGAACGCCGACACCACGGAGCGCGCCTACGAGGTCAAGATCTGCTACGCCACCCGCTGCGTCATCGCGCCGATTTGGGACGTCGGCCCGTGGAACGTCCGCGACGACTACTGGAACAACGCCGCCACCCGCGACATGTGGGCCGACCTGCCACAGGGAAAACCACAGGCGCAGGCGGCATATCTCGACGGATACAACTCGGGGCGCGACGACAGATCGCGAAAAGTGCGCAATCCCGCGGGCATCGACCTGGCGGACGAGCTTTTCTGGCAGGACCTCGGAATGACCACGAACGACTGGGTCAACGTCACATATCTATGGACGGACGTGGAATCGCTGGTGTGAAACAGGGAGCCCGGCGCGGCACCGGGCTCCCATTTTCTTTCTGCGGACGGGGGAACCATCCAGAGTGGCGGTGGGGGCCACGCGGAAAACGGTAGAGCACGGCTGATCCTCGATAAGGCGGCTTTGCGATCTCTTTAGCGGGGACCGGGGTTATCCGGCCGCAGGGCGGCCTTGGCCAGGGTCCTGCACTCCTCCAGGGTGTGCCCGGCCAGCGCCGTGCGTACGGCGGGGACGCAGACCGCGGACATCGACAGGCTCGTCACGCCCAGCCCGACCAGGACCGGCGCCAGGCGCGGGTCACCGGCGGCCTCGCCGCACACGCCGACCGTCTTGCCCGCGGCGAGGCCCGCGGCCGCGCACATCTCCACGAGCCTGAGCAGGGCGGGCTGCCAGGGGTCGAGCAGGTCGGCCAGGGCGGGATGCTGGCGGTCGGCGGCGAAGGTGTACTGGCCCAGGTCGTTGGTGCCGATGCTGAGGAAGTCGACCTCGGCCAGGATCGCCTCGGCCAGGAGCGCGGCGGCGGGCACCTCGATCATGACGCCCACGCGGCGGATCCCGGCCGCGCGGGCCCGACCGGCGAAGTCCGCGGCCTCGCGCGGGGTGCTGACCATGGGCGCCATGACCGAGGGTTCGGCGCCGGTGGCGCGGGCGGCCTCGACGACGGCGGCCAACTGGGTGTCCAGGACCTCCTGCCGCAGCCGGTCCACGCGCAGGCCGCGGATGCCGAGCGCCGGGTTCTGCTCGGCGGGCAGGTCCAGGAACGGCAGCGGTTTGTCGGTCCCGGCGTCCAGCGTCCTGACGATCGCGCCGGGGACGGCCGCGAACACCTCCGCGTACGCCGCCACCTGCTCGTCGAAGGCCGGGGCGCTCCTGCGGTCCAGGAACAGCAGCTCGGTACGGAACAGGCCCACGCCCTCCGCCCGCGCCGCCAGGTCCGCGGCCGAGCCGATGTTGAGCAGCAGCTTGACCGGGTGCCCGTCGGCGGTCCTGCCCGGCCCGCTGCTGTGGGCCAGCTCGGCGCGTTCCGCCTCGGCCAGACGCCTGACCTCCTCGGCGGCCGGGCCGTCGAGGCCGGCGCGGACCTCGCCGGTGCTGCCGTCGACGCTCACCAGCGTGCCCTCCTCCAGCGCGAGGGCGCCGGCGCAGGCGACGACGGCGGGCAGGCCCCTGCTCTTGGCCAGGATCGCGGTGTGACTGGTCGGCCCGCCCTTCTCGGTGACCAGCGCCAGCACGTCCGCGCTCAGCCCGGCGGTGTCGGCGGGGGAGAGGTCCTCGGCCACCAGCACGAACGGGTGGCCCGGGTCGGGCACGCCGGGCATCGGCATGCCCAGCGCCGCGGCCACGGCACGGTTGCGCAGGTCGTCGAGGTCGGCGGCGCGCTCGGCGAAGTACCCGCCCGCGGCGACCAGGGCCGCCCGGTGCTCGGCGAACGCCGTGTCGAGGGCGTGGGCGGCGTCCATGCCGGCGACGACGTGCTCCTCGGCCGCCTGCAGCAACGTCGGGTCGGCGGCCATCATGGCCTGCGCCTCCAGGATGTCGCGGGCCTCGCCGCCGGCCCGTCCCGCCCGCCGGTCGAGCTCCGCCGCGACCGCGGACAGGGCGGCGGCCACGGCGGCCGTCCCCGCCCGCCTGGACAGAGGAGGTCCTGGTGGCGGGAGCGCGGGCGCGGCGGCCATGAGCAGGACGGGGCCCGCCGTACGCCCCGGGCTGACGCCTAGTCCGCGCAGGTCAGGCATCTGCCGCGTCCAGGTCGCGGGCCAGCATGGCGGCCAGCTCGTCCAGGGCGGCCTCGCCCTCGGGGCCGTCGGCGGCCGACAGCGTCACCTCGGTGCCCCGCACGGCGCCGAGCGACAGCACGCCCAGCATGCTGTTGGCCGGGACCTCCTTGCCCGAACCGACGCGGATCTTCACCGGCACGCCCAGCTTCGTCGCCGCCTGGACGAACAGCTTCGCTGGGCGCGCGTGCAGGCCCGCCTGCGCGGCCACGGCCACCGTACGCTCTGCCATGTCACTTCCTCCTTACGGCTCGATCGTGACCTTGATCGCCTCGCCCCTGCTGACCAGGGCGATCGCCTCCAGCACGTCATCCAGGCCGAGCCTGTGGGTGATGAGGTCGGCGACGGGAACCTGGCCTGAGGCGATCAGGTCCAGCGCGCGGGCGTTGTGAGCGGGACTCGACCCGTTCGCCCCGACGATGGTCAGCTCCCGGTAGTGCACGAGGTTGGAGTCCAGGCGGATGATCGGGTCGTCCTTGGGCAGGCCGCCGAAGAAGCTGATCCGGCCCTGCCGCGCGGCCATGTGGACCGCCTGCTCCTGGGCCGCGCCCGAGGCGGCCGCGGTGATCACCACGTCGGCGCCGCGCCCGCCGGTCAGCTTGAGCACCTGCTCCACGGCGTCGCCGTCGATCACCGCGTCCGGGTGGACCAGGGCGGCGGCCTTGGCCAGGCGGTCGGCGTTCACGTCCACGAGGAAGACCCTGGCCGCGCCGCGGGCGCGCGCGAGCCGTACGTGGAGGCAGCCGATAGGACCCGCGCCCATCACCACGACGTCGTCACCCTCGCTCACCCGCGCCAGCTCCTGGCCGTTGAGCACGCACGCGAGCGGCTCGGCCACCGACGCCTCGGCGAAGGACACCCCGTCGGGGATGGGGTTGACGCCGCCGACGGCGACGACCTTGTCCGGCACCGCCATGTACTCGGCGAAGCCGCCGTCGTAGTGGTAGCCCATCGACTCCTGGTTCGGGCAGACCGTCATCCGGCCGCGCCGGCACTCCGCGCACGTTCCGCACGGGATGGCCGCGATCACCTGTACGCGCTCGCCGGTGCCCACGACCTCCCCGGCGATCTCGTGGCCCATCACCCTCGGCGGCTTGATGTGGTGGTGGCCGAACTTGTAGATCTTCGCGTCGGTGCCGCAGGTCGAGCAGTTGCGCACCCGGATCACCAGGCCGCCCTCCGGCCGCGGCGCCTCCTCGATCCTGATGTCGCCTGGGGCGTGGAAACGGGCGACCTTCACGTGAGCTCCTTCATGACGGCGTCTACGTCGGGGGCCTCGCGCAGCGCGCGGGCCCGGTCGGGATCGAGCAGGATCTCGGCGAGCTCGGCCAGCAGCGCCACGTGGCCGTCCCCCTTGGCGGCGATGCCGACGCAGAGCGTCACCTGCTCGCCGTCCCAGTCGATCCCGCCCGGGAAGCGGAGCACGCAGATCGCGTCACGCAGCACGTGCTCCTTGGACATGCCGTGCGGGATGGCCACGCCCTCGCCGACGTACGTGGAGATGGAGCGCTCGCGCTCCAGCATCGCCGCCACGTACGGCCGCGCCACCGCGCCGATCTCGACCAGCACCTCGCCACACCGGGCGACTGCCTCCTCGCGGGTCGCCGCCCCTTCGTGCAGGAGTACGGCTCGCGCCTCCAGCACCTCACGCACCGACGGTCCCGCCCTTCTTGATGGTGTCCACGAGCTTGGTGACGGCCGGATCGCCGAGGAAGACCTGGAAGGGGATGATGACCTTGCCCGGCGCGCCGGCCTGGGCGCGGGCGGCGAGGCCGGCGTGGGTGAGCACCACGTCGGCGTCGTCCGGGATGGAGTTGACCGGAGTGTGCTCCACCTCGACGCCGGTGCCCTTGAGCTGCTTGCGCACGGTGGTGGCGAGCATGACGCTGCTGCCCATGCCGGCGTCGCAGGCGATCACGATCTTGCGGATGTCCTTGCTGTCGATGCTGCTCATGCGCTTGCGACCTCTTCCTTCTCCGCTTCTTCTTCTTTCTTCTCGCCCCGGCCGAAGCCGAGCAGGAGCGCGGCGACGATGAAGCTGGCCGCCGTGGCCAGCAGGATCCCGGCGCCCATCCCGAGCCAGCCGCCCCTCGGCGTCACCGTGAGGTAGGCGAAGATGCTGCCCGGCGACGGCGGCGCCACCAGGCCCGAGCCGGTGATCATGAAGGTGAAGATGCCGACCGCGCCGCCCGCGATGACCGCGAGGATCAGCCGGGGCTTCATCAGCACGTACGGGAAGTAGATCTCGTGGATCCCGCCGAAGAAGTGGATGATGATCGCCGCGGGGGTGGACGGGCGCATCGCCCTCGGGCCGAAGAACATGAAGGCCAGCAGCAGGCCCAGGCCCGGACCCGGGTTCGACTCCAGCATGAACAGGATGGACTGGCCGGTCCTGGCCGCCTCCGCGACCCCGAGCGGGCCGAGCACGCCGTGGTTGATCGCGTTGTTGAGGAACAGCACCTTGGCCGGCTCGATGAGCAGCGAGGCGGCGGGCAGGAGGTTGTTCGCGATCAGCCAGCCGACCGCGTCGCCCGCGGCGTCGGTGACGACCTTGACGATCGGCCCGATGCCCCAGGCGCCGAGCAGCGCCATCGCGCCGCCCACGATGCCGGCGGTGAAGTTGTCGACCAGCATCTCGAAGCCGGCCTTGGTGCGGTCCTCGGTGAACCCGTCCACCAGCTTGAGCACGTACGCGGCCAGCGGGCCGATGATCATCGCACCCAGGAACATCGGGATGGTGGCGCCGACGATCAGTCCGACGGTGGCGACCGCGCCGACCACCGCTCCCCGCTGGCCATGGACCATGCGGCCACCGGTGTAGCCGATGAGGATCGGGAGCAGGGTGCTGATGATCGGGGAGACGAGCTTGGCGAAATCCTCGTTGGGCAGCCAGCCGGTCGGGATGAACAGGGCCGTAATGAGGCCGAAGGCGATGAACGCGCCGATGTTCGGCATGATCATCCCTGCTAAGTAGCCTCCGATGCGCTGGATGGTGGCCTTGACGCCGGTCCCGGTGACCGGAGGGGTGTAGGTGTCGGCCATGGTTACTCTCCCAGGGGGGTGGATGGATCTGCGGGAAGCAGCCGGACACGGTCGCGGCGGATGTCGGACGGGCTTGGCATGCGGCTCCCGGGCAGCTCGACGGCGGCGGCGGCCCAGGCCAGCGCCTCGCGTAAGGCCCGTTCACAGACGACGGGATCGACCAGCAACCCCTCTCCCCGCCCGCCACCGGCGCCCCGCGCGGTGTCCCCTCGCGCCTCGGCGCCGGACGCCGCGTCTCCCTGCGCTGGGTTGCCCCGCGCCGGGTTCCCGGGCCTCAAGGCGCCGTCGCTGGTGCCCAGGTCCACGGAGCCGTTCCAGGAGCGCAGGTCCGAGGGACTGCCCGCAGGGCCCAGGTCCGAAAGGCTGCCCGCAGGGCGCGAGTCCGGCGGACTGCCCGCAGGGCGCGGGTCCGAGGGGCTGCCCGCAGGGCCCAGGTCCGAAAGGCTGCTCGCAGGGCGCGGGTCCGAGGGGCTGACGGCGGGGCGTAGGCCCGGGGAGCGGTCTTCCGGGGAGCGGTTTTCCGGGGAGGTTGTGGGGGTTGGGGTAGTGGTGGTGGGGTGGCGGGAGAGGGCGGACAGGAAGCCGGCCAGCATGGCGTCGCCGGCGCCCACCGTGCTGCGCGGCTCGTCGACGCGGCACCTGCCGTACCAGACGCCCTGCTCGGTGACCAGGACGGCGCCGGCCGCGCCGAGGCTCGCCAGCACCGAGCGCGCCCCCGCGGCGCGCAGCTTCTCGGCGGCTTCCACGGCGTCGCCCAGGCAGGTGATGCGGCGGCCGGTCACGTCGGCGAGCTCGTCGCGGTTGGGCTTGACCAGCGCGGGACCCGCGGCGACCGCGGCCATGAGGGCGGGCCCGCTGGTGTCGACGGCCACGTGGATGCCCGCGCCGGCGAAGCGGCGGCAGAGCACGGCGTAGACGTCGTGCGGGACCGACGGCGGCAGGCTGCCCGAGGCGACCACCCAGTCGGCCGAGTGCGCGGCGGACAGGACGGCCTCGGCGACGGTGTCGAGTTCGTCGGCGGACAGCGCGGTGCCCGGCTCGTTGATCTTGGTGACGGTGCCGTCGGGCTCGGCCAGGGCGACGTTGGAGCGGGTGGCGCCCCTGACCGGGACCATCACCATCTCCAGCCCCTCGTCGGCCAGCAGGTGGACCAGCCGCCGTCCCTCGTCGCCGCCGAACGGGACCACCGCGCAGGAGACGACGCCGTTGGCGAGCAGGGCGCGGGAGACGTTCACGCCCTTGCCGCCGGGGTCGAGCCTGGCCGCGCCCGCCCTGATCACCGCGCCGCGGGCCAGTTCGCCGACCTCGATCGTGCGGTCGAGGCTCGGGTTGAGCGTCAGGGTGAGGATCATGCGCGGACCACCTCGGGCCCCGCCTCGGCCAGGTCCGCGGCGGTGGCCGGGTCGAGGCCGGTGTCGGTGATCACCACGTCGATCTCGTTCAGCGTGGCGAAGCGGGAGAAGTAGGTGTTGGTGAACTTGGTGTGGTCGGCGAGCAGCACGCTCCGCTCGGCCGCCGCGATCATCGCCCGCTTGATCGCCGCCTCCGCCGGGTCGGGGGTGGTGAGGCCCTTGGCTACGGAGCAGCCGTTCGTGGCCATGAACGCCACGTCCACGTGGAGGTCGGCCAGCGGGCGCAGCGCCCAGTCGTCGACCGTGGCCAGCGTACGGCCGCGCACCCGGCCGCCCAGCATGATCACGGTCAGGTTGTTCCTGGTGGCGAGGACGGTCGCGAGCGGCGGCGAGTTCACGACCACCGTCAGCTCCCGGTCGGCGGGCAGCACCTGGGCCAGGCGGCCCGTCGTGGTGCCCGCGTCGATGATCACCGAGCCGTCGTCGGGCAGCTCGGCGAGGGCCGCCTTGGCGATGCGCTCCTTCTCCGAGGTCATCACCTCGTCGCGGGCGGCCAGCGCCGGCTCGAAGCCGAGCCGCTCGACCGGGATCGCCCCGCCGTGCACGCGCCGCAGCACGCCGGCCCGCTCCAGTACGGTGAGGTCGCGGCGGACGGTCTCCGTCGTGACGTCGAAGCTCTCGGCCAGCGCGACCACGTCCACGCGACCGGCCTCGCGCGCCCTGCGCAGAATCTCCTGCTGGCGCTCCTCGGCGTACATGCTGTTGGTTCACCGCCGTTTCCGTGTGGTTTCATTTTGTTTTAGACCCGTACCTGTTGTTAGTCAAGGTCTGCATGGAAACGAAAAGAGGGCGCGCGAGACGCGCGCCCTCTTCTGCGGGGACGGTCAGCCGGTGAAGCCGGTCGGGGCCACGCGGACCGCGACCTCGGTGAGCATCGCGTGGCCGTTGCCGCTCGTGTCGGTGATCGTCACGCGCACGTACCTGGCCTCGCGCGGCGCGGCCAGCGTGGTCCAGTCGAGGGTGTCGGTCCTGGCCATCGTGTACGCGCGCACCTGCTGCCAGTCGCCTGACCCGGTCGCCGACACCTCGACCTTGGCCGACTCGTGGTAGCCGGGCTTGAGCACGACGCCCACCCCGGTGATCGGGTGCGCCGCGCCGAGATCGGCCTGCCAGTAGCGGGCGGGCGGCGCGGCCGTACCGGCTCCGGCGGCGTGCCAGTAGGTCAGGTCACCGTCGATCGGCCCCAGCGGGCCCATCGACGGCCGGCTCGGCGCGGTGTGGGTGAGGTCGGTGGAGACGGTCAGCGTCCCCGCCTGGTGCAGCGCGGCCAGGTCGAGCCGGTCGGGGGTGGGCGTCAGGAAGTTGCCGCCGAGGATGCCCTGGCCGCGGTCGTAGTAGACGGTGAGGACGCGGCCGTCGTCCAGTTGCACGCTGCCCGGGTAGCTCATGTCGGCGAAGACGCCGGGGTTGCGGTAGATCAACTGGCTCTGGGTGGCGGACCAGCCGCGCGAGTCGATGTACATGCGCCCGGCCACCGGACGGCCGCCGACCCAGGTGCCGGACTGGTCGCCGTACGTCAGCAGGTGGCTGCCGCCACGCAGCTTCAGCAGGTGTGGCGCGTGGCCCTTGAGCGTGGGCTCGTCGGCCGGGGCGCTCCAGGTGTCGCCGCCGTCGTAGGAGTGGCTGACGCGCATGACGTTGCCGTTGTTGGACGTCCTGGCCACCATCATCACGTGGCCGCCGCCCAGGTTGGCCAGGGCGGGCTCGGTGTAGCCGACGGTGGTGGCGGGGTCGTAGACGGGGCCCGCCCACATGGCGACACGCTCGTCGCTCTTGGTCCAGGTCAGGCCGCCGTCGCGGCTGCGCAGCACGTGGGCCGCCGAGCCGCCCAGCGTGCCGGCGTAGTGGCGGTAGCCGTACACGGGGAGGAGGATGTCGCCGTTGTCGAGTTCGACCATCTCGCCGTTGACGGCGACGCTGGCCTTGCCGCTGTCGTACATGAGGCTGGGCGGCAGGATCGGCGCGGACCAGGTGGCGCCGTCGTCGGTGGAGCGCTTGACGTAGACCTGGCGGCGGTTGCCGCGGGAGGGCCGGTAGTCGTAGTAGGCCATCAGCAGGGTGCCGTCGCGCAGGACGGTGAGGCTGGGCTCCTTCACGTCGACGGTCAGCGGGTCGGGGTCGTCGGCGATGATCTGCTGGGCGGACCAGGTCTGGCCGCCGTCGGTGCTGCGCCGCGCGGCGATCGCGCCGGAGTGGGAGTGGGAGACGCTCCAGCTGTAGGCGAGGTAGAGGTCGCCGTTGGCGAGCGTCGCGATGGACGGGAACCAGGGGCATTCGACGGTCTCGTTCTGTTCCCTGGTCAGGGCGGGATCCCACGGGCGGCAGGTGCTGTTGCCGGGGCTGATGATCTGCAGGTCGGGCGTGCTGGTCAGGAGCAGGGTGGCGACGGCTAACGCCTTGAGAAACATACGGCCTCCTGGGGGGTTGCCGCGATGTAATGCGAAATATCGTTCCATGTCAACGTGAAAGGTCTTTCCACGTTGGACGCGCCGTTCAGTACAGCCTGACGAGCTGGCCGGTGACGCAGCGGGCCTGCTCGGAGGCGAGAAACGTGATCACGTCCGCCACGTCCTCCGGCTGCCCGATGTGGTCCAGCGGGCTGAGCGCGCGCAGCGCCTCCTCGTCCTCCTTCTTGAACCACCCGGTGTCGGTGACCGCCGGGTAGACCATGTTGGCGGTGATGCCGTACCGGCCGAGTTCGTGGGCGGCGGACATGGTGTAGTTCTCCTGGGCGGCCTTGGCGGCACCGTACGAGACCTCGGTGGGGAAGCCGTCGCGGCCGCCCGAGGTGAGGCCGATGATCCGCCCCCAGCTCGCCCCGCGCGCGACGTGGCGGCGGGCGAACTCGGCGATGAGCAGGGCGACCGCCCGCGCGTCCACCGCGAACTGCCGGTCGTGGGTCGCCGCGTCCACCATCGTCAGCGGGCGGCCGAGCGGGTCGGTCGCGCGCGGGGCGAAGGTGTCGCCGATCCAGCCGGTGGCGTTGTTGACGAGGATCTCCACGGGGCCCAGCGCCGCCTCGGCCTGGTCGAACAGCCCGCGTGGCGCCTCCGGGTCGGACAGGTCCGCCTCCGCCGACTCGGCCACCCCGCCCGCCCGCCGGATCCGCTCGACCACCTCGCCGGCGTCCGCGCCGCGCAGCGTGTCGTACCGGTCGGGGAAGCCCGGATGGTTCACCGGCTCCAGCCGCTTGTACGTCAGGAAGACCGCCGCCCCCTGCCCGGCCAGCGCGACCGCGGTGGCGGCCCCGATCCCCTGGTTGGCGCCCGTCACGAGCGCCACGCGTCCCCGCAGCCCGGTGTCGATCATTGCGTCATCATGCCCACCTGCGGCGCCCCGCCGCCAACGGGTTTTCCGGCCTAGGGTGGAGGGGTGGTGATGCGGGTGGCCGGGGTGGTCGCGGTGCTGGTGGGCCTCGCCGTGCTCACCGTCGGCACCGGCGCCCTGGGGCTGGAGACGCGCACGTTCACGCGCATCTCGTGCGGCTCGGTCGAGGTCAAGGGCGGCACGGTCTGGCACTGCTCGGGCGAGAGCCCGGAGCAGGTGCGCGCCAACGACGCGGCCCTGCGCGAGGCGGAGCAGGCGGCGTTGCGCGTCGGTGCCCCGCTCCGCTTCAGGCAGCCGCAGCGCACCCGCCTCACGTTCGTCGCCCATGACGGACGGAACGACCCGCCGCAGGTCACCGCCACGCGGCTGCCCGGCGACGGACGATGGATCGCGCACTCGGGCGAGGTGGTCGGGACCGGCCTGGGGTTGGTGCTGTTCGGGGGTGCGGTCCTGGTGTTTCAGTGGCGGCCGGTGATGGGCCAGCGGTCCACCGCGAAGCCGTCCTCGACGACGTAGGCGCCGCTCCACATGTTCACGACTCCGCAGCCGTGATTGGGGAGGACCGACAGCAGGGAGCCGACCCGCAGACCGTCCGCCCCGGTGAGGTAGCCGTGCTCCTCGTTGGCCTTGCCGAAGTCCGCGCCCGGGACGCCCAGCACCGTGCCGAAGCCGCGGCCCGTGATCGACGCGTCGGAGCTCATGGCCTTGAGCCCGGCGTCGACGATGGCCAGGTCCTCGCCCCTCGGCACGCTCACCACCCGGGTCAGCACGGTCAGCGCGCACCGTGACGGCTCGGCGGTGCCGAGCGCGACCTGGTTGCCGTCGTAGAAGACGTAGGTGCCCGGCCGCGCCTCGGTGACGCCGGGCACGAACGGCGCGCTGGCCGCCCCGGGCGTCGAGCCCACCGAGACGATCGCGCAGTCGTGCCCGGCCGCCCGCAGGTCGTCGGCCACGGCCGTCAGAGTCTCGCCGACGCGCCGCCCGGCCTTCTCCCGCCCGCCGGGATCGCCCAGGTAGGTCATCAGATGGCCTTCGTGCGTGAGCACGCCGCGCAGGCTCAGCCCGCCCAGCCGTTCCAGCTCGTCGGCGGTCCGCACCGCCTCGGCGGGCGCGACGCCCGCCCGCCCCAGCCCCGTGTCCACCTCCAGCAGGTACGGCTGCCGCACCCCCGCGCCCAGCGCGGCGGCGGCCAGTGGCCGGGCGGCGGCCACCGAGTCGAGCGCCACCGTCACCCCGGTCCGCACCGCGAAGCGCACCTTGGCGGGCCCGACCGGCTGGTGCGCCCAGACCAGGTCGTCGATCCCGGCCGCCAGCAGGGCCTCGACCTCGTTCATCGTGGCGCAGGTGAACCCGGCGGCCCCGTGGGCGAGCTGCCGCCGCGCCACCTCGACGCACTTGGACGCCTTGAAGTGCGGGCGCAGCGCCACCCCGGCGGAGGCGGCCAGCGCGGCCATCTCGGCGAGGTTGCGCTCCAGCCGAGCCAGGTCGATCAGCAGCGCGGGCGTGGGCAGTTCGTCGAGGGGGACTCTCATGCCAGCCCCAGCAGCGCGCGCGGGTCGGCGTCGAGCAGCGCGTCGAGGGTCTCCTGCCGCACGCCCTCCAGGCCGGGCACGCGGATGCCGGTGAGGGCGCGCAGGCCCTTGACCGCCTCGTCCGGCGTCCACAGCGGGAAGTCGGATCCGAACAGCAGCTTGTCGGCCACACCCCACTCCTGGGCGCGCACCAGCGACAGGTACCCGTCCAGCGGCCTGGCCCAGCTCGCCGACACGTCGGAGAACACCCGCCGGTTCTTGCGCAGCACGATCATGGTCTCGCGCTGCCAGGGGTGGCCCATGTGCGCGATGATCTGCGTCAGCCCGGGGTGGCGGCGGGCGACGGCGTCCACGGTGAGCGGGTTGGTGACATCCAGGTCGCCCGCGGGACTCGGGGTCGCGCCCATGTGCCACAGCACCACCAGCCCGGCCCGCGCGGCGGCCGCGTAGAAGGGGTCGTGGGCGGGGTCACGCGGGTCGAAGTGCGCCAGCACCGGGTAGAGCTTGATGCCGCGCAGCCCGCGCGCCACCCCGTCGGCGAGCTGCTCCAGCACGTCGGGGTCGGTGGGGTCGAGCGCCATGAAGCCGACCGTCTCGGTGCGGGTGTCGGCGCAGAACCTGGCCACGTGCTCGTTGGAGGTGGCGACCCCGGCCGAGGTGGCCCTGATGCCGAACACGAACGCCGCCCGCACGCCGGTCATGGCCCGGTCGTAGTCCTCGGGGGTGACGTCCTGCCAGGCCCCGCCGTACACGGGCCGCCAGTGGTCGTCCCACTCGCAGCCCCAGTCCTCGGCGAGCATGCAGTGGGTGTGCACGTCGATCATCGGCGGGGTCCTCTCCACGCGTCGGTCATCGGCTTCGTCCTTCGGCGGCGGGCACCAGGGAGCGGGTCACCACGCGCAGCGCCGTGACGAGCTCGTGGTCGGCGAGCATGGCCGCGGCGGTGGCGCGCAGCTCGGCCAGCAGCTCCTCGTGGCGGTCGGTCTCCAGCTCGCCTGCCGGCCCCGAGACGCTCAGCGAGGCCAGGACCTCGCCCCCGGCCTCCAGCGCGATCGCCAGGCAGCGCAGCCCGACGCTGTTCTCGTTGTCGTCGAAGGCGTAGCCGCGCTCGCGGGTGGCGCGCAGGTCCGCGAGCAGCTCCTCGAAGGTGGTGAGCGTGTGCTCGGTCCTCCTCCGGTACGGCGGCGCCGGCAGGAACACCGCCAGCTCGTCCTCCTCCAGCCGGGACAGCAGGAGCTTGCCCAGCCCGGTGGCGTGGTTGTCGTCGCGCGAGCCGCTCATGGCCAGGTACCGGATGGGCCGGTCCGGCTCCTCGACGCAGAGGTGGAGGACCTGCGTGCCGTCCAGGACGCCGAGGTTGGCCGTCTGCCCGGTCCGCTTGGCCAGCTCGGACAGGTGGCCGCGGGCCGAGGCGCCGGCGTCGAGCGTGGAGACGTAGGCGGTGGACAGGTCCAGCACCTTGTGGCCGAGCCGGAAGGAGGGCCGCTCGTCCACGCGGACCACGTACTCGGTCTCGGCCAGGACCGACAGCAGCCGAACGAGCGTGCTCTTGGGCAGCCCGGTCTCCTCGAACAGCTCCGACAGGGTCACCGGGTGGCGGCTGGTGGCCAGCCGTTCGAGCAGGGCCAGGCCGCGCGCGAGTGCGTGCGCGTGGTAGTTGGCCGCCGCGGGCCGGTCCTCATCGATGCCTCTCTTCATGCGCTGACTCCGATCTGGCCGAGGGCGCGCAGCACCTGGCCGGGCCCCGCACCGGTGTGGGCGGCGTCCGCCACGACGGCGACGCCGTTCACCAGGACGAGCTCAACCCCGGACGGGAACTGGTGCGGATGGTCGAACGTGCTCAGATCATTGAGCGTGGCGGGGTCGAGGACAAGCACGTCCGCCGCCGCGCCCTGCTCGATGACGCCGCGGTCGGCGAGGCCGAAGACCTCGGCGGGCAGCCCGGTGCTCTTGCGCACGGCCTCCTCCAGCGTGAGCGCGCCCTCGCCGACGTAACGGGCGAGCAGGCGGGGGTAGCAGCCGTAGGAGCGAGGGTGCGGCGCGGGGCCGCCGGTGAGGCCGTCCGGGTCGAGCGCGAAGCCGTCCGAGCCGATCATGGTCTTCGGGTGACGCAGGACGGTCAGGAGGTCCTCCTCGCGGCGTCCGAAGGCGACCATGGTGACGGCGTTGCCGTGCTCGGCGACGAGGTCGAGCGCGTGCTCGCCGGACTCCAGCGGGCGGCCGTTCACGAGGATGTCCGGCCAGTCCCACCAGCGGTCCGCCCATCCGGCCAGTACGCGCGCTCGTGCGCCGGGCTCGGCCAGGCGTTCCTTCACCCGGCCGCCCTCGTGGGCCCAGCCGGGCAGCAGTTGCGACAGGTTCGCGCTGCCCGCCAGGTAGGGGTAGACGTCCACGTGGACGGGGGCCTCGTCGATGAGGTCGAGCGCCTCGGCCACGGCGCCCCAGTTGCGCCGGCCGACCGCGGCCAGGTGGGAGATCTGGGTGGCGCAGCCGGTGGCCTCGGCCACGCGGACGGCCTGGGCCACCGACTCCAGCAGCGCGTCGGTGTAGTCGCGCAGGTGCCAGGCGAACACCCCGCCCGCCCGCGCGACCACCTCGGCCAGCGCGACCAGCTCGTCTTCGGTGGCGTAGGCGGCCGGGGCGTAGACGAGGCCGGTGCTCAGGCCCAGCGAGCCCTCCTCGATCGAGCGGGCCAGCTCCTCGCGCATGACGTCCAGCTCCGCGGGCGTGGCGGGGCGGTCGGCGAAGCCCACAGCGCTCGCGCGCAGCGGGAGGTGGCCGGTGAGCGTGGCGACGTTCAGCGACGGTCCGGCCGCCTCAAGGGCGCGCAGGTGGCCGGCGGTGCCGCCAGCCGGCCAGGGCAGTGACGGGTCCAGGTCGATGAAGGCGGCGGCCGACCTGATCGCGGCGGGGTCGCCGGCCGGGGTCACGCCCAGGCCGCAGTTGCCGACGATCTCGGTGGTGACGCCCTGCCGTACCTTGCTGTGGGCTTGGGGGTTGGCCAGCAGGGCCAGGTCGGAGTGGCTGTGGGCGTCGACGAAGCCGGGGCAGACCACGCGGCCCGCGACGTCCAGCACGCGGGCGGCGCGGCCGGCGCCCGGTGGCAGGATGGCGCTGATCCGCGCGCCGGTCAGCTCGACGTCGGCGGCGCGGGCGGGGGCGCCGGTGCCGTCCACCAGCAGCCCCCCGGACAGCAGGACGTCAGCCGGCACGGAAGACGCCCTCCACCTCGACCTGGCTGCCGAGTGGGAGGGCGGCCACGCCGATCGCGGCCCGCGCGTGCCTGCCCCGCTCGGGACCCAGCACCTCCAGGACCAGTTGCGAGGCGGCGTGCGCGACCAGGTGCTGGTCGGTGAAGTCGGGCGCGCTCGCCACGTAGACGGTCAGCTTCACCGCGTGGACGTCGTCCAGCGAGCCGGTGTGCGCCTGCACGGCGGCCATCAGGTTGCGCGCGCACTGCCAGGCGCAGTGCCGGGCGGTGTCCAGGTCGGTGACGGGCCCGGTGGCGACCAGTGTGTCCCCCGCCATCGCGACCTGGCCGGAGGCGAACAGCGTGTCGCCGTCGCGGCGGACCAGTTCGATGGTCACCGGCTCAGCGGGAGTCGGCGGCGTGTCGGGCAGGGAGTCGAGCATCGGGGTTCTCCTCGGGGAAGTGGCAGGCGACGCGGTGGTCGGCCCCGGTCAGCGCCGGCGCCTCGGCCGCGCACCGCTCCTGGGCCTTCCAGCAGCGGGTACGGAAGTGGCAGCCCGACGGCGGGTCCGCCGGGCTGGGCACGTCTCCGGTGAGCACGATCCGCTCTCGGGCGCCGCGCAGCGACGGGTCCGAGATGGGCACCGCGGAGATCAGCGCCCTGGTGTAGGGGTGGGCGGGCCGTTCGAAGACCTCCTCGCGCTCGCCCTCCTCCACGACGCGGCCGAGATACATGATCGCAACCCGGTCGCACACGTGCCGCACAACGGAGAGGTCGTGCGAGATGAACAGGTACGCCAGGCCGAGCTCCCGCTGCAGTTCCGCCAGCTTGTTGACCACCTGCGCCTGGATGGAGACGTCCAGGGCCGAGACCGGCTCGTCCAGCACCAGCACGCGCGGCCCCAGCGCCAGCGCCCGCGCGATGCCGATGCGCTGGCGCTGGCCGCCGGAGAACTCGTGCGGATAGCGGTTGGCGTGCTCGGGCAGCAGCCCGACCATGTCCAGCAGCTCGGCCACGCGCTCACGCCCGCCGTCGCGGTAGCGGCCCTGGGAGCGCAGCGGCTCGGCGACGATCTCGTGGACGGTCAGCCGGGGCGACAGCGACGAGTACGGGTCCTGGAAGACGATCTGGATCTCGCCGCGCAGCGGGCGCAGCTCGGCGGGGGAGAGCCGGGCCAGGTCGCGGCCGCCGTAGACGATCCGCCCCGCGGTGGGCTCGGCCAGCCGGACGACCAGCCGCCCCGTGGTGGTCTTGCCGCAGCCGGACTCGCCGACCAGCCCCAGGGTACGGCCGGCGTGCAACGCCAGATCGACCCC
Organism: Nonomuraea sp. NPDC050790; assembly: GCF_044456745.1. NCBI lineage: Bacteria > Bacillati > Actinomycetota > Actinomycetes > Streptosporangiales > Streptosporangiaceae > Nonomuraea > Nonomuraea sp. NPDC050790. The sequence continues at coordinate 67,121 of NZ_JBITGF010000014.1, forward strand.
GTCCACGGCACGCACCGCCCCGGTCCGCCTGCGCAGCACGCCCGACCGGATCGGGAAGTGCTTCACCAGGCCCTCGACGGAGAGCAAGGGTTCGCTCACACCAGCTCCTCGTGGTAGTGGCAGGCCGAGCGGTGGCCGGGCCCGACCACCGCGGCCTCCGGCCGGTCCGTACGGCACGCCTCCCGGCCCCCGCTCAGCCCGCACCGAGGCTGGAAGGCGCAGCCGGGCGGCGGCGCCAGCAGGTTCGGCGGGCTGCCCGGGATGGCGGTCAGCTCGCCGGCCGCCGACTCGAGCCGCGGCCTGCTGGCCAGCAGCCCCGCCGTGTACGGGTGCCGGGGCGCGGAGAAGATCTGGTGCACGCCGCCGTGCTCGACGACGCGGCCCGCGTACATGACGGCCACCCGGTCGGCCAGTTCGGCGATGACGCCGAGGTCGTGGGTGATGAGGACGGCCGCCGCTCCGGCCTCGCGCCTGGCGGTGTCGAGCAGGCCGAGCACCTGCGCCTGGATCGTCACGTCGAGCGCGGTCGTGGGCTCGTCGGCGATGAGCAGGTCGGGTTCGTTGGCGATGGCCATCGCGATCATCGCGCGCTGGCGCATGCCGCCGGAGTACTCGTGGGGGTGCCTGCCGTACCGGTCGGCGGGGTTGGCGATGCCGACGGCGGTCAGCAGCTCCAGGACGCGGGCCCGGACGGCGGCGCGCGACAGGCGCGGCTGGTGCAGCCTGACCGCCTCGGCGATCTGCGCGCCGACCGGCACCACCGGGTTCAGCGCGGTCATCGGGTCCTGGAAGATCATCGCGATGCGCCGGCCGCGGATCCGGCGCAGCCTGCGCGCGGGCAGCGCCAGCAGGTCCTCGCCGTCGAAGGTCACCGAGCCGCGGACGATCCGTCCCGGCGGCCTGATCAGGCCGAGCGCCGACATGGCGGTGACGCTCTTGCCCGATCCCGACTCGCCGACGACGCCCAGGATCTCGCCGGGCCGGACGTCGAGGCTGACGCCGTCCACGGCGCGCACCACGCCGTCCTCCGTGGGGAACTCCACGGCCAGGTCGTCCACCTGCAGCAGCGGGCTCACGCGCGGGCCCCCTTCGGATCGACGGCGTCGCGCAGGCCGTCGCCGACGAAGTTGACCGCCAGCACGGTGAGCGCGATCGCCAGGCCGGGCGGCAGCCACAGCCACGGCATGGTCTGGATGAGGGTGAGGCTCTGGGCGTCGTTCAGCATGTTGCCCCAGCTCGCCTGGGGCGGCTGGACGCCGAGCCCGAGGAAGGACAGCACCGCCTCCAGCAGGATCATCTGCGCCACCAGCAGCGTGCCGACCACGGCCACCTGCGACAGCACGGCCGGCAGCACGTGGCGGAATACGATGGTCAGCCGGCCCGCGCCGAAGGCCCGCGCCGCCTGCACGTACTCCTGCTCGCGCAGGGCGAGCGTGAGCCCGCGCACCACGCGGCAGGCGGTCGGCCAGTTGCAGGCGGCGAAGACCACCACCAGCATCGCGGTGCTCGGGCCGAGCACGCCGGCCAGCACCACCACGACGACCAGCGAAGGGAAGGACAGCACCACGTCGGCCACCCGCATGACGGCCGCGTCGAGCAGGCCGCCGAACATGCCGGCCAGCGCCCCGAGCAGCGCGCCGAGGACGACCGCGGCCAGCGCGGACATCAGGCCGACCAGCAACGAGACGCGCCCGGCGTGGACGAGCCTGGCGAAGACGTCGCGGCCGGAGGAGTCGGTGCCGAGCAGGTGCGCGGCCGAGGGCGGCTCGCGGAAGGCGGACAGGTCCACCGCGTTCGGGTCGTGCCCGCTGACCAGCGGCGCGGCCAGCGCCATGAGGACGATCACGCCGAGGAAGACGGCGCCGGCCGGCGCCATCCGGTTGCGGCGGAAGCGCCTGGCCGCCAGCCGGGCGGGGGAGCGGGGGACGATCTGCGTGGTGGTCATGACAGGCTGATCCTCGGGTCGGCCACCGCGTAGAGCAGGTCGGCGGCGAGGTTACAGATCAGGACGAGCACCGCGATGAACATCGCGAACCCGATCACCACCGGATGGTCGAGCTGGCCGATGGAGCTGACCGCGAGCTGGCCCATGCCGGGCCAGGCGAAGACCTGCTCCAGCGCGACCGCGCCCGCCAGCAGTTGCGGGACGTAGATCATGACGACGGTGATGAGCGGGATGAGCGCGTTGCGCAGCGCGTGGCGGAGCAGGACCCGGCCAGGGCCGGCACCCTTCGCCTCCGCCGTGCGCACGTAGTCGGCGCCGAGCTCGGCCAGCAGTCCGGCGCGCACGTACCGGGTGAACGGCCCCGCGATCGACAGTCCGAGGATCGCGGCGGGCAGCGCCAGATGGGCCAGGACGTCCGCCCCGCTGCCGTCGCCCGGCGTGGACATGCCCGAGGAGGGCACCCAGCCGAGCTTGAGGGAGAACACGTAGATCGCGGCGATGCCGAGGAAGAAGCTCGGCACCGAGATGGTGCCGAGGCTGGCCGCGGTGGCGGCGTAGTCCACGGCGGTGTTGCGCCGCACGGCGGCCAGGGTGCCGACCGCCACCGCGAGCAGCAGCCCGATCACCAGGGCCGTGGACATGAGCAGCACGGTCGGCCCCACCCGCTCCAGCAGCACCTCGGCCACGGGCCGGCGGCTGACGAAGGAGTAGCCGAGGTCGCCGCCCAGCGCGTCGCGCAGCCAGATCAGGTACCGGACGAAGGCCGGATCGTCCAGACCCAGCTCGGCGCGCTTGGCGGCCAGGAACTCCGGCCCGCCCGCCTGCAACTGCTCGGGGTTGACCATCATCAGCACGGGATCGCCGGGCACCGACTGGACCAGCACGAACACCCCCACGCTGATGAGCAGGAACACGGCGGCGTTGACCAGGAGCCGGCGGACGAGGAAGGCGAGCATCAGCCGGCCAGGGTCCACTCGTCGGCGTTCCAGAAGCCGGAGACGAAGTCGCCGCTCGGCTTGAAGCCCCGCAGCCGCGAGCTGCTCGCCCAGAGGGTGTCCGGGTTGTACAGCCACAGGTACGGCACCTGCGCGTTGTCCTTCACCGCCGCCTCGCGGTACAGCTCGGCGCGCTTGGCCTGGTCGGAGACCCCGTCGGCTGCGCCGGTCAGCGCGTCGAGCGACTTGTCGCAGAAGGCGCTGATGTTGCCGCCGGTCGGGTAGAAGGCGCCGCAGCCGAGGATCGGGACGCTGCTGGAGGGGTCGACGGCGTAGGTGCCGCCGCCGAACAAGGCCAGGTCGAAGCCGCGGTCCTCGTACGACTGCAGGAGCTGGGCCGCCTGGACCTGCTTGAGTTCCACCTTGATACCCGCCGCCGCCAGCGAGCTCTGCACCACGGTCGCGGCGGCGTCGCGGTCGCGCTGGCCGGGGATCCACGACAGCGTCACCGGCTTGGACGCGTCCCAGCCCGCCTCGGCCAGCAGCGACTTGGCCTTGGCCGGGTCGTAGGCGTAGCCGGCGAGCGTCTCGGGCAGCGCCCAGGCGGCGACGAACGAGGAGTTCTGCACCCGGCCCTTGCCCGCCAGCAGCTTGTCGACCAGGGCCTTCCTGTCGATGGCGTGGAGCATGGCCTGCCGTACCCGGGGGTCGGCGAAGCGCTTGTCGGTCTGGTCGACCGCGATCCGCAGGAAGCCGGGGCTGGGCTTGCCCGCCACCGTCACGCCCTTGAGCGCGCCGACCGCCTGAAGGTCGGTGGGGGAGATCTGGACCAGGTCCATCTCGCCGGTGCCGAGCTGCGCGGTGGCCACGTCGGAGCTGACGGGCTTGAGGAAGATCTTGGGGATGGCCACGGGCTTGCGGTAGTTCGGGTTGGCGGACAGCTCCACGTACTGGTCGGTCTTGTACTGCACGAACGTGTACGGGCCCATGCCGGTCGTCGGCTGGTTGAAGAAGGTGTTGTCGGTGAGCTGGGCGGCGGGCGCCTTGCCGAGCACGTGCTCGGGCAGCACGAAGCCGAACGGCCCGGCCAGCAGGCTGAGGAAGCCCACGTTCGGCTTGTCCAGCGTGATGACGAACGTGTCCGCGTCGGGGGCCTCGAAGGCGGCCCCGGCGAGCTTGCCCGCCATCGCGCTGCCGAGCTTGGCGTCGGCCAGCAGCTTGTAGGTGAACAGCACGTCCTTGCTGGAGAACGGCGTGCCGTCGCTCCACTTCAGGCCCTTGCGCAGGTGGAAGACGACCTTGCGGGGCGTGACCTCCCAGCGCTCGGCCAGGCGGGGCTCGTACTCGTAGCGGTCGTTGACGGTCAGCAGGTTGTCGTAGATGAGCTGCATGACCTGCTGGTCGGGGCCGGTGGGCGGGTCCAGCGGGCTGAAGCGCTTGGGCTTCTGGTACAGGTACACGCTGAGCGCGGCGCCCTGCTGCGCCTTCGCCGGGCCGGTGTCGGTGGGGTCGGAGCAGCCGGTGGCGAGCACGAGTACGGCGGCGGCCAGCACGCCGAGCGGACGGATCATGAGGGCTCCATGGGCGAGACGGGATTGACGAGCGTGCCGAGGCCGGAGATCGAGACCGAGACCTCGTCGCCCGCGGCGAGAAACTCCCCCGTGGTGGCGCCGACGCCGGCCGGGGTGCCGGTCATCAGCACGTCCCCCGGGCTCAGCGTCATCAGACGGGAGGCGAAGGCCACCAGCTCCGCCACCGTGAAGATCATGTCCTTGGTCGAGCCGCGCTGCCTGACCCGGCCGTTGACGCGCAGCTCGACGTCGAGCGCCTGCGGGTCGCCGACCTCGTCCGCGGTCACCAGGTACGGCCCCAGCGGCGCGAAGCCGTCGAGCCACTTGCCGGCCAGCCAGTCGAAGAAGCGCACGGCCGGGTCTTCCAGGTCGCGCGGGTAGCCGTAGTCGACCGACCTGGCGGAGACGTCGTTGGCCACGCAGTACCCGGCCACGGCGTCCAGGGCCGTCTCCACGTCCAGGTCCTTGGCGCTGCGGCCGATGACGACGGCCAGCTCCGCCTCCCAGTCGACCTGCGCGCTCACCGACGGCAGCGGGATCGGCCGGCCGTGGGCCAGCAGGGAGGTCGGCGGCATGAGGAACAGCCGTGGCGCCAGCCGGGACTTGTCCAGCGGCTCGGCACCGGCCTCCGCCACGTGGTCCTGGTAGTTGGCGGCTACGCCGAGCAGCTTGCCTGGGCTCAGCAGCGGGGTGAGAACCTCGACCTCACCCAGCGACACGGCCTTCGGCCGCGGGGTCCCCAGCGGCGCGGTGCCCGGCGGCGCGGCGACCGGCTGCGCTGTGCCCAGTGGCGCGGCGACCGGCGGCGCGGTGCCCAGTGGCGCGGTGGCCGGGGCTGAGCCCGGTGAGCCGGACAGGCTGCTGGTCAGGTCGCCGTCGCCCCACTCCTCGATCATGTCGCCGTCCAGGAGGCGGCCGTGCCGTACGGCGCCGTCGCGGCGGTAGGTGAGCAGCTTCACGACAGGACCTCCTCGACCTGGCCGGAGGCCAGTGCGCGACGGGCGGACTCGACCACGCGCAGCGCGGCCACCGCGTCGGCGGGGCCCAGCTCGGCGGGCCGGCCGCCGACCACGGCGGCGTGCAGTTCGGTGAGCATGCGATCGACCGTGGACGGCCCCGCCCACGTGCCGCGCGGCGCCCCGGCCGTGCTCAGCACACGCGCGGCCGGGCGGTTGGCGTCGGCCAGCAGCGTGCCGTGCGAGCCCGCGACGCGGTAGCGGTGCAGTGACAGGCCGCCCGAGCCGGGCGTCGCGGGGGTGCGTCCAGCCACGACGGTGCTGGTCATCCCGCGTTCGTGGGTGAGGCAGAGCGTGACCAGGTCCTCGGGGCCGTCCTGGAAGCGGGCGCCGCCGGTGGCGTAGACGGCGGTGACCGGCAGGCCGGTCATGGCGTGGATGGCGTCGGTGGCGTAGGGGGCGAAGTTGAGCAGCTCGCCGAGCGGCCACACCTCGCCGCCGCCCGCGACGAGGAAGTCGGCCTGCACGTTCCAGGGCAGCCCGACCCGGCCCGCGGCGATCGCCTCACGGGCCACCCTGACCGCCGGCTGGAAGCGCTGGTGGTGGGCGGGCAGGCAGACCAGCCCGGTGCCCGCGGCCACCTCGGCGATCTGCGCGCACTCGTCCGAGGTCAGCGCCATCGGCTTGTCGACCAGCACGTGCTTGCCCGCCCGCAGGGCGCGCGTGACCACCTCGACGCGCCGCTCGTAGGGGACGCAGACGCTGACCACGTCGGCCCGGTCGAGCGGGTCGTCCGCCTCCACTCTGCCGGTGACACGGAAGCCGGGGTGCGACTCGAAGGCCGGTGCGTACATGTCGCGCTGGTGGTTCTGGTGGCCGAGGCCGAACTCGCCGACCAGCAGGACGTCGAGAACCTTCATCGGACCTCCTCCAGCCGCACCGGACGGCCGAGCTCCATCGACCGCTCCGCCGCCACCCCCATCGCCACCGCCAGCAACGCCTCGTCCCCTGCGACCCCAGCCCCGCCGCCCGCGGCGGCTGTGGCCGGGTTTCCCGTGATCGCGTCGAGCCAGGCGGAGAGCTGGGCGGCGAAGCCCGCGGCTGGGCCCTCGGCGGCCAGGTGGGTGCCGCGTTCGTCGGCGAGGAGCACGCCCTCGCCGTCCCACTCCATCGTCAGCAGGCCCTCGGTGCCCTGGACGACGACGTCGCGGGCGCTCAGGCTCGCGGGCCGGTGGGCGCGGCTCATCTCGCAGATCGCCGTGGCGCCACCGGCGTAGGTGACGACCATTTCGAGGTGGTCGTGGACGTCCAGTTCCGCGGCGGTCCTGCGCTGGCCTCTGGCGTACACGCTGACCGGCTCGTCGCCGATCCACCAGGTCACCAGGTCGAGCAGGTGGACGCCGTTGTGCAGGGCGTGGCCGCCGGAGCGGTCGCGGTCGATGATCCAGGTACGCCAGTCGGGCCAGATCCAGCCGCCGAGCAGCGCCAGCCGTACCAGGAGAGGACGGCCGAGCGCGCCGGAGTCGATCTCGCGGCGGATGGTGCGCGCGTAGTCGTAGAAGCGGTGCGAGTGCGCGACGGAAAGGGCGCGACCGGCGGCGGCGAAGGACTCGACGGTCTTGCGGGCCGCCGGGACGGTGGTCGCCAGCGGCTTCTCCACCAGCAGGTGCTTGCCGGCCGCGGCGATGCGGACGGCGAGTTCGTCGTGGGTGTCGTTGGGCGTGCACAGGACGCAGGCGTCGACGCCGGGCCAGGCGAGCGCCTCGGCCAGGTCGGTGGTCCAGGGGACGCCGCCCTGGGCCCGCGCGGCCCGTTCCGCCCGTGCGGCGCTGGTGTCGACGAAGCCGGCCAGCCGCCCTCGTGGGTCGCCGGATAACGCGGCGACGTGCTGGTCGGCGATGGCGCCCGCACCGATCACGAGCACGCCCACCGACGTGGAACCTCTTTCCATGCGTGCATCCTTCGGGTGGCCCCAGCCTGATGTCAAGGGTTGACGTGGAATCTCCTTCCACGTAACTTCCGCGACATGGAACGTCTTTTCACGTAAGGAGCAGTTGTGGAATTAGACCGTCCGCTGGGACACGCGATCGACCGGACCGCGCGCAGGGTCCTGCCGGGAGGCGTCAACTCCGCCACCCGCCAGGTGGGCGCGCCGTACTCCTTCACCACCGCCGACGGCGCCTACGTGAGCGACGCCGACGGCCACCGCTACCTGGACTACCACGCCGCCTTCGGCGCCGTCCTGCTCGGACACAACCATCCAGAGGTACGGCAGGCCGTCCTGACCGCCCTCGACGGCGTCGACCTGGTGGGCCTGGGCGTGACGCCGATCGAGGTCGAGCTGGCGGAACTGGCCTGCGAGCTCATCCCCTCGGCCGAGATGATGATCACCACGATGAGCGGCTCCGAGGCCACCGTGCAGGCGGTGCGCCTGGCCCGCGCGGTCACCGGCCGGTCGTTGCTGATCAAGTTCCAGGGCTGCTACCACGGCTGGGGCGACGCCCTCGCCAGGAACGTGATCTCCGCGCCCGAGTCCGCCTACGGCCGCGACCCCCTGTCGGCCGGGCTGCTCGACTCGGCGGTGGACGCGACGCTCGTCGCCGAGTTCAACGACCTGGACTCGGTGCGCGCGCTGTTCGAGGCGCATCCGGAGCAGATCGCCGCGGTCTTCCTGGAGCCGATCCCGCACAACGTCGGCGCGCTGGTGCCGACCCAGGAGTTCGTGACGGGCCTCCGGGAGCTGACCAGGCAGGAGGGCGCGCTGCTGGTCTTCGACGAGGTGATCACCGGTTTCCGGCACGCGCTGGGCGGCTACCAGCAGGTGTGCGGGGTGACGCCGGATCTGACCGCCTTCGGCAAGGCGATGGCCAACGGGTTCCCGACGGCGGGCCTGGCCGGGCCGCGCGAGCTGATGGAGCGCTTCGCCGCCGACGTCCTGCTGGCCGGGACCTTCAACGGGCACCCGGTCGCCGCCCATGCCGCCGTCGCCACCATGCGCCACCTGCGCGACAACCCGGACTTCTACCTCAGGACGCACCGGCTGGGGCAGCGCATGCGCGACGGGCTCGGCGAGATCGCCGCGGAGCTGGACGTGGACGCGACCGTCAGCGGGTTCGGCGGCGTGTTCGTGCTCTACTTCGGCACCGGGCCGGTGTCCGGGTACCGCGACCTGATGCGCAACGACCACGCCGCCTACGCGGCCTTCCACCGCAGGATGACCGGCAAGGGCTTCCTGATGCTGCCGATGTCGCTCAAGCGCAACCACGTCTCGGGGGCGCACACCGACGCCGACATCGACCTGACGCTGGAGGCGGCCAGGGACGTGCTCAAGGAGATGCGCGCGGACGGCCTGGTCTGACGCCCTGGAGGACCGTCGCGGGCGAAGGCGCACGCGACGGTCGGGGCCCAGCACGTGGCACGGGCCTGCGCGGGTCAGAGACCAAAGGGCGGGTCAGAGACCAAGGGCGGGTCAGGGGCTGAGGGGGCGGGTCAGGGTTTGCGGGCCACGCCCACGTACCACCACTCGCTGCCCTCGGGGTCCATCTCCCAGGGCTCCTCGGGACGCCAGTCGGCCACGTGGACCACGCCCGGCTCGACCAGGTCGAGGCCGTCGAAGAAGCGGGAGACCTGCGCGTGGCTGCGGTGCCGCAGGGGCGTGTCGGACTTGTCGTACACCTTCCTGGCGGCCGCCCCCACCTCCGGGTGGGCGTCGTCGGTCAGGTGCGAGACGACCAGGTGGCTGCCCGGCGCCATGTGGTCGGTGAAGGTCCGCACCACCTGGTACGGATCGTCCTCGTCGGGCACGCAGTGCAGCACGCCGACGAACAGCACCCCGACCGGCTGGGTGAAGTCGATGAGCCGCTTCACGTCGGGATGGCCGAGGATCGTGCCGGGCTCGCGGATGTCGGCGTGCGCGATCGCGGTGTTGCCGTCCACGTCGGCCAGCAGCGCCCGCGCGTGGACGATGACGACCGGGTCGTGGTCGACGTAGACCACGGGCGCGCCCGGGTGGACGCGGCGGGCCACCTCGTGCACGTTGTTCTGGTTGGGCAGCCCGGTGCCCAGGTCGATGAACTGGCGAATGCCCAGGTCGGCGATGTGGCGTACGGCGCGGCCCAGAAACCACCGGTTCGCCAGGCAGATCTGGCGGCTGGGCCCCAACGCCATGATCTTCTCTGCCGCCGCCCGGTCGGCGGCGAAGTTGTCCTTGCCGCCGAGGTAGTAGTCATACATGCGCGCGGCGTTCGGCACGTTCGGGTTGATCCCGGACGGCACGCGCGGGGGGTTGCTCATCGTCACACCTTTGATCAGCGCAATCCGATGAACAGATGCTAACGGCGTGAACGGTCATTATTCGCAGGCTTCGGCTACTCCTGGCGCCGGCGTAAGGCGTGGTCGGCGCCGACGGCGGCCAGAATGAGCAGTCCCTCGACGATCGGCCGGTACGTGGTGTCCCAGCCCAGCAGGTTGAACCCGTTGCCGATGAGCGTCAGGATCAGCACTCCGACCATGCCCCGCCAGATCGCGCCCTCGCCGCCCAGGATGCTGGTGCCCCCGATCACGGCGGCGGCGATCGCGCTGAGTTCCAGCAGCGTGCCCATGCTCGCCTGGGCGGAACCGCCCCGGGCCGCGAGCACCAGGCCCGCCAGCGCCGCGCAGACCCCGCTGATCGTGAACACGACGATCCGCACCGGCCCCACCCGGATGCCGGACAGCCTGGCGGCCTCCGGATTGCCGCCGACGGCGTACACGCGCCGCCCGAGCGTGGTGCGCCACAGCAGGAGCGAGGTCAGGGTGGCGACGCCGAGCAGCAGCAGCGACGGCACGGTCACCCCGCCCAGCGCGGTGGGCCAGCTCAGCGACTGGAACTCCGTCAGCCGCGCCGCGTCCGGATACACGATCGCCCCGGCGGTGACGACCAGCGCGAGCCCGCGGTAGACGATGCTGAGCGCCAGCGTCACGATGAACGAGTGGACGCGCAGCAGCACGACCGCGGCGCCGTTCACCGCCCCGAGCAGCGCGCCCGCCAGCAGCGCCGCGCAGAACCCGAGCGCCACCCCGCCGCCGCGGGTGGCCAGCACGCCCACGACGGCGCTGACCGCCAGCACCGCGCCCGCCGACAGGTCGAACACGCCGCAGATCATGCACAGCGTGATCCCGCAGGTCAGCAGGCCCACGATGACGGCCTGGTCGAGCAGGTTGACCAGGTTGCCCTGGGTCAGGAACGTCCGCGTGGCCAGCGACAGCACCACCACCAGCGCGAGCAGCGCCAGCACGATCCCGGAGTCGCGTACCCTCACTGCGGCCGCCCGGCGAAGGCGAGCTCCATGACGTCCTCGCGCGCCGCGCCCCGCGCGAACGCGCCGGCCACCCGGCCCTCGCGCATCACCAGTACCCGGTGCGACAGCCCGAGCACCTCCTCGATCTCCGAGGACACCATGAGCACGGCCACCCCGCGCGCCGCGAGATCCACCAGCAGCCGGTGGATCTCCACCTTCACGACGACGTCGACGCCCCTGGTCGGTTCGTCGACCAGCAGCACCTTCGGCTCACGCGTCAGCCACTTGCCGAACATGGCCTTCTGCTGGTTGCCGCCCGACAGCCCCGCGGTCCTGCCGCCCAGGTCGGCCGCCCGGATGTCGAGGCGGTCCAGCCACCGGCCCACCTCGCGGGACTCGGCGGCCCGCCGGACGAACCCGGCCCGCTGGCGGGTGGACAGCCCGGCCAGCGCCAGGTTCTCGCGCAGCGAGCGGACCAGGACCAGCCCCTGTTCCTTGCGGGACTCGGGCACCAGGGCCATGCCCTGCGCGATCGCGTGGCGGGGGGAGGCGGGCCGTACCGGACGGTCCTCGACGGCGACGTGGCCGCCGGTGCGGCGGTCGGCGCCGAACAGCAGCCGCAGCACCGCGGACCTGCCGCTGCCGACCAGGCCGGCCAGCCCGACGATCTCGCCCGCGCGCACCTCCAGCCGCTCCACCTGGGGCAGGCCGGTGGCCGACAGCACCACCGGGGCGTCCGCGGCGACCGGCGCGGGCTCGGGGTAGAGGACGTCCATCGGCCGCCCGACCATGTGCGCGACCAGCGAGCGCGGCGTCTGCCGCGCGGCGGGCGCGGTGAGCACGTGCCGCCCGTCGCGCAGCACGGTGACCACGTCGCAGGCCGACAGCACCTCCTCCAGCCGGTGGGAGACGAGCACGACCGCCAGCCCGTCCGCGGCGAGCGCGCGAAGCAGCTCCAGCAGCCGCCCGGCGTCGGCGCGCGGCAGCAGCGCCGTCGGCTCGTCCAGCGCCAGCACCCGCGCGCCGCTCGCCAGCGCGCGCAGGATCTCCACCCGCTGCTGGTCGGCGACGGTCAGCTCACGCACGGGCCGGTCCGCGTCGAGCGAGAATCCGGTACGGCGCAGCAGCCCGCCCAGCCGGCGCCGGTCGTCGCCGGGCCGCCACCAGCCCGCCCGGTGCGCCCAGCGGCCGAGGAAGACGTTCTCCAGCACCGTGAGCCGGGGGACGAGCGCCACCTCCTGCGTCACCAGCGCGATCCCGTGCGCCAGCGCCGTCCGAGGGCTGTCCAGCCGCACCGCCGCGCCGCCGACGACGATCCGCCCCGAGCCGGGCGCGGTGACGCCGGACAGCACCTTGAGCAGCGTGCTCTTGCCCGCGCCGTTCTCGCCGACCAGGCCGTGGACCCGGCCGGGCTCGACGCGCAGGTCGACGCCGTGGAGCACGGTCGTGCCCGCGTAGCCCTTGGTGACGGCCTCCAGCAGGAGCGGGCCGTTCATTCGTCGTACTCGCCGGTCAGGCCCGCGAGCACCTCCTTGGTGCCCAGGTGCTTGCCCGGCGCGAGGTCGGTCATCTGGTTCGTGGCCGGGACCTGCCTGCCCTGCGCCCTGTCCAGGCCCAGCTCGGCGGCCTTGGCGCCCAGGGTGCGGACGGGCAGGTAGTAGGCGGCGAACCAGCGTCCCTCCTGGACCGCGGTGACCGTCTGGCGGGAGCCGCCGTTGGCGACGTACAGGACGGGTCTGCCCTTCGCGACCGACTCGGCGCCGGCCACCGCCTGGGAGGAGCCGACGACGACGTCCACGCCGGGCTCGCGCTGCAGCACGTCCTGCATGGCCTTGCGCCCGCTGTCCTGGGTGTATCCGCCCTCGACCTGGGCGACGAGCTTCACGCCCGCCTTCTTCAGCGCCGCGACGGCGGCGCCGGTGCGCGCGTTGTCCAGCGGGAGCGCCTTCAGGCCCTCCAGGTAGGCGACCTCGCACGGGTCCAGCTTCTTGCTCGCGCAGGCGCGCACGGCCAGTTCGCCCAGGGCGGTGCCGTTCGCCGTGGGCACGTCGATCAGCGTGATCGTGCCCTCGACCTGCGGCTCGGCGGTGTCGTAGCGGGTTCCGACGGGGGTGAACTGCACGACGACGGTGATCCCGGCCCGCACGGCGGCGCGGATCGCCGGGATCACCGCCGCCCCGTCGTTGGCCTGGACGACGAACACGTCGAAGCGCTTGGAGGTGACCGCGTCCTGGATCTGGCGCACCTGCGCCTGGGCGTCGAAGTTGGGGTCGAAGAACTCGGCCGTGGCGCCGCGGGATTCGGCGTGCTCCTCGACGCCGGCGTACGTGGCCGCGGTGAACGAGTTCGCCTTCGCGAAGCCGAAGAACGCGACGCGACTCTGCCCCTGGGGGCTCGGCCGCGCCGTCGGGGCGCCGCCGGTGTCGGGGTTGACGCAGGCCGCCGCCAGCGCCGCGACCGCGGCGAGCACGGGTAATCCGGTCGAGCGTGCGGGCATCGACGGTCTCCTTCGCAGAGGCTCCGATCATAAGGAACGGCGGGCGCTTTCGCCCATCGATAAGCGATCGAAAGCGGTCATCGCTACTGTCCCCTCGGCAGGCGAAGGAACACGATCGGGGTGGCCGCGTGATGGCGCTGGGCGGCGGGCCGGCTACGAGGTTCGGCATTCTCGGACCGCTGGAGGTCGCGGTCGGCGACCGGCCCGTGCACGTCGGCGGGCCGCGCCCGCAGGCGGTCCTGGCGACGCTGCTGCTGCACAGCGGGCAGACGGTGAGCACCGGCCGCCTGGTCGACCTGGTGTGGGAGGAAGCGCCACCCTCCTCGGTACGCGGGCAGGTGGCCGCGGCGATCTCGGCGCTGCGCGGCGCACTGCGCAAGGCGGGCGGCGACCCGGCCCTGATCGAGACCGTCGCGGGCGGTTACCGGGTGCCCGGGACGCTGGCCCTGGACGCGCTGACCGTCGAGCAGGGCATCGCCGCCGCCCGTCAGGAGGCGCTGGGCGGCAGGAAGGGCCAGGCCGCGGACATGTTCCGGGCGATGCTCAGGCTGTGGCGCGGACCCGTGCTCGGCGGCATCACCAGCTCCGCCCTGCTCAACGCGGCCAGCCGGTGGGAGGAACTGCGCCTGGCCGCGCTGGAGGAGTGCGCCGAGCTGGAGCTGGAGCTGGGCCACCACCGGGAGCTGACCGCCGAGCTGAGGAGCTTCGTCGGCGAGCACCCGCTGCGCGAGCGGGCCCGCGCCCAGCTCATGCTCGCGCTGTCGCGTTCCGGACGGCAGGCCGAGGCGCTGGCCGTCTACGACGAGGGCCGCAGGCTCATGGTCGACGAGCTCGGCCTGGAGCCCGGCCCGCGCCTGCGCGAGGTGCACAACATGATCCTCCTGGAGGATCCGGTCACCCGTGAGCCGGAGCGGGCGGTCGCCGACGTACGGCCCTCGCAGCTTCCGCCCGCCGCCTTCGCCTTCACCGGCAGACAGGCGGAGCTGGAGGAACTGGACGGCCTGCTCGGCAGCGGCGACGACGCCGTCCGGGTCAGCGTGGTGAGCGGGGCGGGCGGCATCGGCAAGACCGCCCTGGCCATGGCCTGGGCGCACCGCAGGGCCGAGCGCTTCCCCGACGGGCAGCTCTTCGCGGACCTGAGCGGGTTCACCCGCGGCAGCCGTCCAGCCGCGCCGGAGAACGTGCTGGACGGCTTCCTCCGGGCGCTCGGGGTGCCGGGGCAGCGGATCCCGCAGGGCCTCGCCGAGCGTACGGCGCTCTACCGCAGCATGCTCGTCGGGCGGCGGCTGCTGGTCGTGCTGGACAACGCGCACTCCGCCGACCAGGTCCGCCCGCTGCTTCCCGGCTCCGGGACCTGCCGGGTCATCGTCACCTCGCGCAAGAGGCTCAGCGGGCTCGTCGTCCAGGAGGGCGCGCGGCCGCTGGCCCTGGAGGTGCTGCCGCCCGCCGACGCGCACCTGCTGCTGCGCCGCATCGCCGGGCCGCGCCTGGTCGAGGGCGAGCACGCCGAGCTGGCCACGCTCGCCGAGCTGTGCGACCGGCTGCCGCTCGCGCTGCGCATCGCGGCGGCGAAGCTGGCGGTCGGCAGCGCGTGGTCGCCGGGGGAGCTGACCGTCAGCCTGCGCGCCGAGCGCCACCGGCTGAACGAGCTGCGCCAGGACGAGGAGCAACTGCGCAACACCTTCGAGCTGAGCTACCTCGACCTGCCGGAGACCGCGAGGCTCGCCTTCCGGCGGATCGGGCTGCTCCAGGGCGTCCGGGAGCTGGCCCCCTGGACCATGGCCGCGCTGCTCGGCACGTCGCTGAGAGGCGCGGAGGAGCTGTGCGAGGAACTGGCCAACGCCCAGATGCT
This sequence comes from Nonomuraea sp. NPDC050790, assembly GCF_044456745.1. Classification (NCBI taxonomy): domain Bacteria; kingdom Bacillati; phylum Actinomycetota; class Actinomycetes; order Streptosporangiales; family Streptosporangiaceae; genus Nonomuraea; species Nonomuraea sp. NPDC050790. The sequence continues at coordinate 82,156 of NZ_JBITGF010000014.1, forward strand.
CCAGCCCGCCAGGCGTGACGCCAGCGGTCAGCGCCGCTACACGATGCACGACCTGGTCCGCCTGTTCGCGATGGAGCGGGCCGAGGCGGAGGAGAGCCGGGAGCAGCGGACCGAGGCGCTCACCCGCGCGATCGGCGGCCTGCTCGCGCTGGCCGAGCGCGCCCGCAGGCTCGACTATCCCCGCTACGACGCCCTGCTCCTCCGGGGTACGGCGGCGCGCCACGACGTGGAGGCGCCACACCAGTTGGACGCCGATCCCATGGCCTGGCTCGACGCGGAACGCGCGACCCTGATCGCCTTCGTCACCCAGGCCGCCCGCCTCGGCTGGTCCGGCCTGGCGTGGGAACTGGCCGCGACCCCCGTCTACCTCTACGAGATGTCCGGGTACTTCGACGACTGGCGCACGGTCGTGGACGCCGCGCTGGCGGCGTGCAGGGAGACCGGCGACCGGCGCGGCGAGGCCGCGATGCTGTTGTCGCGGGGCGAGATCTTCCACCAGCGCCGGGCGCTCGACGAGTCGCAGGCCACCCTTGAGGAGGCCATGCGGATCTTCGAGGAGGTCGGCGACGACTACGGCAAGGCCCTCGCCCGTCGCTACCACGCCGTGGCCCGCCACTACCAGGGTGACGGCGACGAGGTGGTCCCGGACCTGTGGAAGGCCGTGGCCGTCTTCGAGCGGGTGGGCGACGTCAGCGCGGCGGCGGTGTCCCTCGGCAACATCGCTCTCCACCACACCGTGACCGGCCGTCCGGACCTGGCCGAGGAGCCACTCGTGCGGGCGCTGGCCCGTCCCCTCGGCAAGCGGATGGAGGCGCTCTTGACCAAGCGCCTGGCCGACGCCCTGCACGCGATGGGCAGGGCCCCGGAGGCGGTCGAGACGAGCAGGCGGGCCCTCCGGCTCGTGCGGGAGCAGCGTGACCAGATCGGCGAGGCGTGGATCCTGCTGACGCTGGGGGAGGCGCTGACTGAACTGGACGGGCCGCTCGGCCGCAAGGAGCTGACCTCGGCCCTGGCCGAGGCCGAGCGGCTCGGAGATCTCCTGCTCGCCGGCCGCGCCCACTTCGCCCTCGCCTGCCTGGGCGGCGACGGCGCCGACGAACATCTCGACCACGCCATCACCGCCTTCGACCGGCTGGGCGCAGGGCTCTGGCTGGAGAAGGCGATCAACCGCAAGAAACGATCCTGGAGGTCCTGACGATGAAGCGTCGCCTGTCCGCCCTTTTGCTGAGCGTCGCCGTAGTGCTCGGAGGGAGCGCCGCGGCGGCTCACCTCGAACCGCCGCAGCCGCCCGCCGCCCATACCGTCGTCGCGGGCGACTGCCCCGTCGAGCACGAGTGGTGCTAGGGGCGCCTTAGGTAGACGGTCGCGTGGGCGCCGGCCAGCAGGAACATCACGGCCGCGCCGACCAGGATGAGGTCGATACGGCCGCGCCCACCGGCCAGCCAGCCCACCAGGCCCAGCGAGGTGATCGAGGCCAGGCGCAGCGCCGAGGAGAAGACGGACAGGACCCGGGCGAGATGGTCGCGGCCGGTGGCGGCCAGCAGGATGGGCGACATCACGGTCTCGACGGTGCCGCCGGCGACGCCGTACCAGAACATGACCAGGGCGGCGAGCGGCGCGCTGTCGAGGCGCGCGTAGACCAGGCAGGTGAGGCCGCACAGCAGCAGGCCGCCGGCGAACAGCCGCTCCTTGCCCAGCCGCGCGTGGAGCGCGGCGGAGGCGAGCGCGCCGGTGAGGATGCCCGCGCCCAGCGCCGAGCTGATCACCCCGAACCAGGCCGGGTCGGCGCCCAGGTTGTCCTTGACGAAGAAGACGTTGAGCGAGCCGAACGCGCTCGCGCCCAGCATGACGATCATGCCCGCGCCCAGTACGGCCCGCAGCGTCCGGTCGCCGGCGATGAGGCGCAGCGGCGCGAGCATCTCCCGGCCCAGGTGGCGCTCGCGGGGCTCGGCCGTGGGCACGCGGACCCCGCGCAGGGCGAGGAAGGAGCCGGCGAACGAGGCCGCGTTGAGCGCGAAGCACATGCCCGGTCCGGCGGCGGCGAAAACGGCTCCGGCCAGCGCGGGACCGGCGATCATCGCGATCGCGGAGCCGGCCTGGGCGAAGCTCGCCGCCTGTTCGCGCTGGTCCCGTGGCACCACGTCGCTGAGGATGACGATGCGCGCCGGGTTGAAGAACTGCGTCGCCATGGACTGCGCGGCCAGGGCCAGCCCGCACAGGGCCAGCGTCGCCCCGACCGGCAGGGAGCCCGCCAGCCAGGGCAGGAGCGCGAATCCGGCGCCGATCAGCGTTCTGACCGCGTCGGCGGTCCTGGCGACGCGTACCTTGTCCCAGCGGTCCACCAGCGCCCCCGCGACCGGCGCGCCCGCCACCGTCACCACGGCCACGACGAGCAGGCTGGCAGCGGTGACGCTCGGCGCGTACGGCCGGTCGCGCAGCAGGACCGTGCCGATCCACAGCGCGATCGTGGTGGTGAACACGTAGTCGCCGGCCAGCGAGACGCTCTGCCCGAGCCAGAGTCGGCGGTAGGTCCGGTCGAGCAGGAGCCGCTTCATCGCCCTTCTTCCCTGGACAGCCGGCCGGCCGCCGCCGAAACGTCTTCGACGGCGGCCTTCCGGACCCGAACTAGTCGGTCGTGATGCTGATGCAGTGGCTGTCCCCCCGCTTGGGGGCCTCGGACTGCAGGGCGAGAATCTCGGCCATGGTGGTCACCTCCCTTCCGGTGTCGCGGCACTGAGGAAGGGCAGGAAGGACCCGCCCCCTCGGTACGCGGAGTCGAGGGCGAGCAGAACGCCCGCCGACCCTGTCGCCACGTCCATGGACAGGCGCAGGAGCTTGGTGCTCGGAAAGGCCAGATGCCCCCGGTACGGCTGCGCGTGCAGCGCCAGCCTCGGCACGTGCCCCATGAGCACGTCGTGGTCGCCGGGATGGCCGAGGTGCGCCAGCGTGGCGATGAACCCGGCCCTGCCGCGGAACAGGCTGGGCCCCCGCGTGAACGGCGCCCGGCAGCCGCGCCGCACCCCGGTGACCGCCGCGGACAGCTCCGCGTCCGGCCGGTGCCGCAGGTACTCGTGGGCGACGATCGCCAGCCCGGCGCTGCCGCCCTCGACGTACATGACATCGCGCCGCCGGGTGCCGTGGTCGACCAGGTGGAAGGTCTCGCCGCCCAGGAACTCGCCCCGGTCGAGGTCCTGCTGGAGCGCGGCGCGGGCGCGTTCCAGCCAGACCGGCTCGCCGGTGGTCTCGAACAGCCGGACGAAGCAGAGCGCCACCCCCGACATGCCGCGGATCAGCCCGCCCTCCGCCGGCTCGCGCACGCCGTCCAGCGTGGCCAGGCGCGCGCCGATGGCGGTCGCGGCGGCCAGGTGTTCCTCGTCGCCGGTCCTGCGGGCGAAGTGCAGGAGGTTGAGCGCGTGACCGGCGGCGCCGCTGAGCAGTCCCGCGGTCGCCACCCGGTCCTCGGCGGCGCGGGCCCGTTCCAGCACGGTCAGCGCGACGTCGGTGTGGCCCAGCAGGTCCAGGACGTGGGCGACGCCGTGGAGCCCGTCGTAGAGCCCCGGTTTGGCGTCCGGGCTGCGCAGCGCCTGGGCGGCCGTCCAGTCGGCGAAGGCCGCGGGCACCTCGGCGCCCACCCGGTGCAGCGCCATCAGCACCCCGGCCGACCCGTAGGCGAGCGTGAAGCCGCCGGTGGCGAACTGCTGCGGGCCGCCGGGGAACAGCGCGCCCTCCCGGGAGAAGCTCGCGCTCTCCATGATCCCCGCCACCAGCGAGTCCCGCACGTCGGGCCACGACACCTCGGCGCCGCTCAGCAGCCGGTCGGCCACGTCGCGCACGTCTCCGGTCAGCCCGAACCCGGCGGCCGCCTGCGCGGCGAAGCCCTCGTCCACGGGAAACAGATCGGTCACCGTGCCGATCGCGCGCCGTACCTGGGCGGGGGTGTGCTCCGGCCGCATGTTCATCGGCAGGTGGAGCCAGACGCGTACGCATTCGAGCTGGTAGCGGTCGGCCGCGGCGCCGCCCAGCGACTCCGGGGCGTGGAAGCCCGGGGCGCCGCCGTCCAGGACGGTGGTGTCGTCGAGGTCGCGGGCGTACTCGTAGTCGACGAGCACGACCTGGCCGTCGGGGCGGACGATGACGTTGCCCGGGTGCAGGTCGCCGTAGCGCACGCCGCGCCCGTGGATCAGGTCCAGCGCCTCGCCGATCCTGGCGGTGATCTCGGCGGCCCACTCGGTGTAGGCCCTGACCTCGGGCTCCGGCGGGCCGTAGGTGTTGTGCGCGTACGGGTAGCGGCGGACCATCTCCTCGAACAGGCTCACGCCCTCGACGTGCTCCTCGACCAGGAAGTGGTGCTCCCAGGCCACGTGGTGTGCGAGGAGGCGGGGCACGCAGGGCAGGCCGGCCAGCCGCCGCATGATGTCGCGCTGCACGTGCAGGCGGGCGACCGCGTCGCGGCCGTTGCGGTCGAGTCCGGCGTGCGGCCTGGCCTCGACCAGGACCACCCGCTCGCCCGTGCCCTCGCGGGTCGCGAGGTAGACGCCGCCGGCGTTGGAGTAGTGCATGACGCTCTCGACGGCGAAGGGGAAGTCGGCGCCCGTGTTGCCGCGCGCCTCCAGGTGCGGCTTCAGGACCTCGGGCGTCTCGACGTCCTGCGGCAGGACGAACCTGGGCTCGCGTACGTCGGGGACGATCCGGCCGTCCCCGTCGAGTCTGCCCGGCACCGGCTCGCCCTCCGGGCCCACGCAGGTGAGCCTGGTGAAGGCGCCGTAGCGGACCGACAGCGGGCCCTCGCCGATCCGGAGGTCGCTGAGCACGTAGGGGCCGGTGATGCCCTTGAGCAGGCGGCCGAGCGTGTCGAGCGCCTCGGCCAGCTCCTCGTCGTCGGCCGGGTAGACGGTGATGGTCTTGCCGCTGGCCGAGCGGTCGGCGTACTTGCCGTTGAGGAGCCGGATGGCGTGGCGGCTGCGCAGGAACTTGAACGGGAGGTCGTGTTCGACGCAGTAGTCCCAGACGATCGCGCAGGCGTGGTCGGCGTCGGCGGGCGTGACCGAGACGTGGATCTTCCAGCCGGTGCGCTTGAGCGGGCGGTAGGCGGGGCGCAGCCGTACCCACAGGTCCTTGTCGGTGCGTTCCCAGTGCGGCGGCGGCTGGCGGCGCGCGGTCTCCAGCCGGTCCGCCGCGTCGGCGATCCGGTCGGGGCGGGCGAAGAAGTCGGGGTCCGACTGGCAGAAGAGCGCGAGATGTTCCCACTCGATCATTGGTGTCCCCCTCGGCGTTGATCGGCTGGCCAAAGCCTGCACGGCGCCGCTGCGAGCCCGATATGAGGCGCTCATATCGGGTGCGAATCCCGCCTCCCTAACGTTTCGCCTCGCAACTCCCAGACAGGAAGGCAAGTCATGCTCAAGAAGGTTCTCCTCGGCGCCGCGGCGCTGGTGTCCCTGTCGATCGCGGCGCCGACGCCCGCGCAGGCGGAGGTCTCCGCCGCGGCGGCGGCGTGCAACGTGCAGCACGAAGGCTGGTTCAGCGGCGGCTCGGCCAACTTCTTCAGGTACGTGAAGGTCGTCAACGAGTGCGGGTACGCGAAGAAGGTCTGCGTCGACATCCCCACCTGGCCGGACGCGGGTCCCTACACGATCAAGGCCAACGAGCGGAAGAACCTCTGGTACGGCAACGCCTCCCACCCGCGTGGACGCGGTCTCTACCCCTGCTGAGGGGCGAGGGGGCCCTTGCCAAGCGGGTGAAGGTTCTTTACTGTCCTGACAAGTTAGGAAAGATTCCTAACTAAGGCGTCCCTCCTCCCCCCAAGGACCCCGCTGATGCCGCACGTTGTCAGAGCCATGGCCGCCGCCGCGGCCATGGTCGCAGCCCTCACCGCCCACCCCGCCGCGGCCGGTTCCGCGGCCGACCCCCTGCTCTCCCAGGGCAGGCCCGCGACCGCCTCGTCCATCGAGGCCGCCGGGTTCGAGGCCGCCAAGGCGGTGGACGGCAGCACCACCACCCGCTGGGCCAGCGCAGAAGGCCGCGACCCCGAATGGATCTCGATCGACCTCGGGACCACCGCGGCCATCTCCCGCGTGAAGCTGAACTGGGAAGCCGCCTACGCCAAGTCCTACAAAATCCAGACCTCGCCCAACGGCACCACCTGGACCGACCTCTACGCCACCACCACCGGCAACGGCGCCACCGACGACCTCACCGGCCTGTCCGGCAGCGGGCGCCACATCCGCATGCACGGCACCGCCCGAGGCACCACCTACGGCTACTCCCTCTGGGAGTTCGAGGTCTACGGCACCCAGGCGAGCGGCGACACGACGCCGCCCAGCACCCCGGCCAATCTCCGCTCCACCGCCACCACCTCCAGCAGCGTCTCCCTGGCCTGGAACGCCTCGACCGACAACGTCGCCGTCACCGGCTACGACGTCTACCGGGGCGCCACGCTGGTCAACACCGCCACCGGCACGACCTTCACCGACACCGGCCTGACCCCCGCCACGGCCTACACCTACACCATCAGAGCCCGCGACGCAGCGGGCAACACCTCACCCGCCAGCACCCCGGTCACCGCCACCACCCAGCAGGGCGGCGGCGGCCCCGCCGTACCGTTCGGCAGTCACGCCATCCCCTACGCGCCCGGCATGCTGAAGCCCTCAGGCGCCCAGGCGACGCTCGACCAGAAGGTGATCGACTACTACAAGCGGTGGAAGACGGCCTTCCTCCGGCAGAACTGCGGCAACGGCTGGTACCAGGTCATCTCCCCGGACGCCTCCCACCCGTACGTGGCCGAGGCTCAGGGCTACGGCATGGTGATCTCGGCGACCATGGCAGGAGCCGACCCGGACGCCAAGAAGATCTTCGACGGCCTCACCAAGTGGATGATCGACCACCCGTCGTCCATCAACCCCGACCTGCTGGCGGCCGAGCAGAACGACGCCTGCCAGAGCGTCAACGGCAGCGACGGCGCCACCGACGGCGACATGGACGTGGCCTACGGGCTGCTACTGGCCGACCGGCAGTGGGGCAGCAACGGCACGTACAACTACAAGAACCTCGCGGTGCGGCACATCAACGCCATCAAGAAGGACGAGCTCAACCCCACCACGAACCTGCTCAAGCTGGGCGACTGGAGCAGCCCCAGCGACCACCGCTACTACGTCTCGCGCACCTCGGACTGGATGACCGACCACTTCCGCGCCTTCAGGAAGGCCACCGGCGACCCCATCTGGGACACCGTGCGCAACGCCCACCAGAACGTGCTCGCCTCGCTGCAGTCCACCTACGCGCCGAACACCGGCCTGCTGCCCGACTTCGTGGTCGACACCAACACCTCGCCGCGCCCGTCGCCCGGCGAGATCCTGGAGACGCCCAACGACGGCAAGTACTGGTGGAACGCCTGCCGCGTGCCATGGCGCATCGGCGCCGACGCCGTCACCAGCGGCGACGCCAAGTCGCTCACGGCCGCGCGCAAGCTGAACACCTGGGTCAAGTCCAAGACCGGCGGCGACCCCGGCAAGATCGCCATGGGCTACCAGCTCAACGGCACGCAGATCTCCTCCGGCAGTGACGCCTCGTTCTTCGCCCCGTTCGCGGTGGCGGCGATGACCGACTCCGGCAGCCAGGTCTGGCTGGACGCGCTCTGGAACAAGATGCTGGCCACCCCGATCGACACCGGCAGCTACTTCGGGGCGAGCATCCAGCTCCAGGTCATGATCACCGCCACCCACAACCACTGGGTGCCCTGAGGTCTCCCGCCCGGCGCGGGCGCGTCCTCCTCGCGCCGGGCAGGATGGGGCGGGTGAACGAACGATCCATGTCCGACGAAGAGATCGCCCGCGCCCACGTCACCGCCCCGACCGTGCACAACGACCGCATCCACCTGGCCGACCACGACCCCGCCTGGCCGCGGCGCTTCGAGGAACGGGCCGCCGGCATCAGGGGAGCGCTCGGGGAGGTCAGGCTGGAGCACGTCGGGTCCACGTCCGTCCCCGGTCTGCCCGCCAAGCCGATCCTCGACCTGCTCCTGATCCTCGGGGATCCGGCCGACGAGGTGGCGTACGTGCCGGGGCTGGAGGCGCTCGGCTACGTGCTGACCATCCGCGAGCCGGACTGGTACGAGCACCGCCTGCTCAAGCTCGGCGGCGACCCGCCGGTCAACCTGCACGTGCTGCCTGAGGGGTGCCTGGAGGTGCGCCGCATGCTCGCGTTCCGCGACCGGCTGCGTACGCACAAGGAGGACCGCGACCTCTACGCGCGCACCAAGCGCGACCTGGCCGAACGCACCTGGAAGTACGTCCAGAACTACGCCGACGCCAAGACCCGGGTCGTGGAGTCGATCCTCGCCCGGGCCGGCGTCTGAGGCTCAGCGGGCCGGCCGGTCCTGGCGAAGCCGGCCCAGTGCGGTGGAGGCGCTCCGACACGTCGCCCCTGGGCAGGAACGCCGACCTCGAACCTGCCCGCCTGCACCTGGAGGATCTTCTCCACGCCCAGCCCGCGCATCCTGTGCGCCCTCAGCGGCTCGACAAAATAAAAATATACCCATACGCTTACCCCATGCCCAGAGTAGCCGACCACGCCCAACGCCGCCGCCAGGTGGTGGAGGCCACCATGCGCGTGATGGCGGCCAAGGGGATGGAGGGCGCGACGGTGTCCGAGGTGGCCGCGGAGGCGGGGGTCTCCGTGGGCCTCGTGCAGCGTTACTTCCCGGCCAAGGACGAGATGCTGCTGCTCACCTTCGAGTTCCTGGGCGCCCGGCTGATGGAGCGGCTGCACAGCGCCTGGGAGTCCGGCGGCCCGGTCAAGGACCGGCTGCGCCGCTGCCTGCTGGAACTGCTCCCCCTGGACGACGAACGTGCCGCCGAGCTCCGCGTCTACCAGGTCTTCTGCGGCAGAGCGGTGAGCAGCCCGCCACTGCGCCGCGTCCAGTCGGCCATGAACGCCGCCGCCCGCGCCGACCTCGCGGCGGCGATCGCGCTCGCGCGGGAGGAGGGCGAGGTCCCCGCGGACCGCGACCCGGCCGAGGCCGCCGCCCTGCTGTGGTCGCTGGTGGAGGGCCTGGGGCTCCATTCCTGCGCCGACCCGGACGGCCTGCCGCCCAGCACGGCCGCCAGGCTGATCGACAGGCAACTGACCCTGCTCTTCGGCTGATCCATGCTCTGTTTTTGACCAGACGTTCAGAAAAAGGGGGACAGCATGACCCAGGTACTCCCACCGGCCACCTACTTCGAGCCCGGCTGGTTCGACCGAGAGCAGCTGGAGCTGTTCGGCCGCACCTGGCGCTACGCGGGCGCCACCGGCGACTTCGAGAAGCCCGGCTCCTACCGCTCCGTCCAGGTCGGCCGCCACCCCCTCGTGGTGGTCCGCGGCCACGACGGCGAACTGCGCGCCTTCCACAACGTCTGCCGCCACCGGGGCACCGCCGTCCTGCCCGGCGACGGAAAGGTGACCAAGCACATCGTCTGCCCGTACCACAACTGGACCTACGGGCTCGACGGCTGCCTGCTGGCCGTGCCCCAGCGCAGGGAGGTCGACCCGGATCTCGACCGCGCCAAGCTCGGCCTGCACCCGGCCGCCGTGGCGCTCTGGCGCGGCCTGGTCTTCGTCCATCCGGATCCCGACCCGGAACCGCTCGCCGACTGGCTGGGCGACCTGACCGAACGCGTGGCGCCGTACGACCCGGAGCGGCTCGCCGAGATCGTGCCCGCACAGCGCTACGACCTCAGGTGCAACTGGAAGGTGTTCATGGAGAACGCCCTGGACAACTACCACCTCGGCTACGTCCACAAGGACAGCCTGATCGGCTACGACCACAAGCGGCAGGAACAGCACCCGTGCGGCCGCCGCCACTGGTTCTTCTACGAGCCGCCGCTGAAGCCGGGCCGGCTCACGCCCACCGACCTGGAGACCGGGCTGAAACCCGTCGCCGAGGAGCCCCGCTGGTACGGCTCCGCCTTCGGCCTCGTCTTCCCCAACCTGTTCGTCCTGACCAGCGCGGTCGGGTGGTCCTCGATCGAGGTGCTGCCCACGGGCCCGGAGACCACCACGATCGAGATCCGGGTACGCGCCCTGCCCGGCCAGACGACCAGGATGGCGCTCGGCCTGATCAAGGCGACCGCCAAGCGGGTCCTGCGCAGGCAGCCCGCCCTCGACCTCATCCAGGAGGACGTCTACTGCTGCGAGGCCGTACAGGTGGGCATCAGGTCGCCGCGCTTCTCCGTCGGCCCGATCGCCTACCGCTACGAGCGCGGCATCCAGGCATTCCAGCGCAACGTGCTCGACTACGTGCCGCTGGAGGCGTAGCGGCCGAGGACGTGGTCGAGGGTGGCGACCAGCCGCCGGGGCGGGTACTCGCCGGGATTCATCACCCCGTGCAGCGTCAGCCCGTCCACGACCGCGACCAGGGCGTCGGCGATCTCCTCCGGCTCCTGCTCGGCGCTCATCTCGCCCACGGCGACGGCGATGCGCACCAGCAGGCGTACCGTGTCACGCCACTCGCGGAAGCTGGCGTACCGGCGCTCGCGTAGCGCGGGCGAGGTCACCATCGAGCCCCACGACATGACCAGGACCTGCGTCTCCACGCTCGCCGCGCCGATCGGCAGCGCGGCCAGCAGCACCTCGCGCACCGCGTCGCGGCCCGAGCGCCCGGCCATGCGCGCGCCGAGCTCCTCGCGGGCCGCCGCGTAGGCGCGGTCCAGCGCGGCGTCGAGGATGGCGTCCTTGTCGGGGAAGTAGTAGGCGAGCAGCCCGTGCGCGTACCCGGCCTCCCTGGCGATCTCCCGCGTCGTCGTGCCGTCGAGCCCGAGCCTGCGGATGGTCCGCCAGGTCGCCGCGATCAGCTCCTCGCGGCGCGCGTCGTGGTCGACCACCTTCGGCATAGCTCCGCATGGTACGGCAGGCCTGTGCCAATTCTTGGCGTCCTTGACCGCGCAAAGGGCAGAAGGCGGGCAGTTATCGATGGACAGCCGTGAACCGACAAGGACAGGCCCCATGCGTGCACTCACCATCGCCCCCGGCACCGCCGGTTCCCTGCGCGTCGAGGACGTGCCCGACCCGGTTCCCGGCGCCGACGACCTGCTGATCGAGGCGATCGCGCTCGGCGTCTGCGGCACCGACCGCGAGATCGCGGAGGGTGAGTACGGCTGGGCCCCGCCCGGCCGCGACCGCCTGATCCTCGGCCACGAGAGCCTGGGCCGGGTCCGTGAGGCGCCGGAGGGCAGCGGCTTCGCGGCGGGCGACCTGGTGGTCGGCATCGTCCGCCGGCCCGACCCGGTGCCGTGCGGCGCCTGCGCGCACGGCGAGTTCGACATGTGCCGCAACGGCCGCTACACCGAGCGCGGCATCAAGGAGATCGAGGGCTTCGGCTCCGAGCTGTGGACCATCGAGACGGACTACGCGGTCAAGCTGGCCCCGGCCCTGGAGGAGGTCGGCGTGCTGATGGAGCCGGCCACCATCCTCGCCAAGGCGTGGGACCAGATCGAGCGCATCGGCACGCGGGCCTGGTTCGAGCCGCGCACCGTGCTGGTGACGGGCGCGGGGCCGATCGGGCTGCTGGCGGCGCTGCTCGGGGCGCGGCGCGGACTGGAGGTGCACATGTTCGACCGGGTCGCGACGGGTCCCAAGCCGGAGCTGGTACGCGACCTGGGCGGCACGTACCACACGGGCGACGTCGTGGAGGTGGCCGAGCGCCTGGCCCCCGACATCGTCGTCGAGGCGACGGGGGTCTCCGAGGTGGCGGTGGCCGTGATGACGACCAACGGGCCCGCGGGCGTCGTCTGCCTCACCGGCGTCACGCCGACCGGCCGGCCACTGCGGGTCGACGCGGGCACGCTCAACCGCAACATCGTGCTGGAGAACGACCTGATCTTCGGGTCGGTCAACGCCAACCGCCACCACTACGAGCTGGCCGCCAAGGCGCTCGCCGACGCCGATCCCGGCTGGCTGAAGCGCCTGATCACCCGCAGGATCCCGCTCGAACGCGCACACGAGGCGTTCGAGCCGGGCGACGACATCAAGGTCGTCCTCGACTTCGGCGGCTAGCCCGTCAGCCGGAGATGGCCTTCTCCAGCACGCGCAGTTCCTCGGTGTCGAGGTCACGCAGCGGCGCGCGGCAGTATCCGGCCGTGCGCCCCCTGATGCGCAGCACTCCCCGGTAGAGCGCCAGGTCGCCGACGCCGCGTACCGGCATCTGGAAGAGCATGCGGCGCAGCGGCAGCAGCCGCGCCCACCGCTCGCGCGCCAGGGTCAGGTCCTGCGCGCGCACGGCGTCCCAGACGCCGACGGCGGCGGCGGGGGCGATGTTGAGCAGCCCGCTGATCCAGCCGTGCGCGCCGCCGGCCAGCGCCTCCAGCGGCGCGGTGAAGCCGCCGTAGAAGGCGTGGAAGCCGGGCAGCGCGGACAGTTCGCTCAACTGGTGCACGGTGGGCAGCGTGCTCTTCACCCCGTGGACGGCGCCCTCGGCGTGCAGCGCGGCCAGGTCGGGAACGTCCAGCGCCGGGACGGCGGCGTTGGCGGGGATGTTGTAGACCCAGATCGGCAGCCCGCTCGCCGCGGCCACCGCGCGGTAGTGGCCGAGGACCTCCTCGCGGGAGGGCCGCTGGAAGTAGGGGAGCACGACCAGCGCCGCCGAAGCCCCCGCCGCCTCGGCGTGGGCGGTGAGGGCGACGGTCTCGGCGGTGGTGTACGCGCCGGTGCCGGCCAGCACGGGGACCCGGCCGGCGACCGTCTCCATGGCCGTCTCCAGCAGCGCCCTGCGCTCCTCGCCGGTCAGGGCCACGAACTCGCCGCTGGTGCCGCCGACGACCAGGCCGTGCGCGCCCTCGCGGACCAGCCAGTCCAGGTGGTCGCCCGTGGCGTCGAGGTCCAGCCGCCCGAACCGGTCGAACATGGTCAGCGCGGCCGGGTAGACGCCGTTCACCTGGTGCCGCCGGCGTCGTACTCGGGGCGGAAGGGGTGCTTGACGATCTCCTCGATGCGCAGCCTCGGACCGAGGCCGGGCGTGTCGGAGACCACCCACTCGCCGTTGCGCACCTGCGGCGGGTCCTCGGTGTAGCGCTCCCAGAACACCATCTGCTCCGGCGTCAGCATCGACTCGGAGATGAGCAGGTTGGGCAGCGTGGCGCCGAGTTGCCAGGTCGCCGCGCTGGCCAGGGGGCCGAAGGGGTTGTGGAAGGCGATCGACACCGCGTTGGCCTCGGCCAGCGTCGCGATGCGCTTGGCCGCGGTGATGCCGCCGCAGAAGATCACGTCCGGCTGCGCCACCGACAGGGCACGCCGTTCGAGGAACGGCGCCGCCGCGTACGGCCCCGCCCACCGCTCCCCGGCGGCGATCGGCGTCGTGGACCGGCGGGTCACCTCGGCCAGCCACTCCGGCCGCTCCGGCGGCACCGGCTCCTCCACGAACGCCAGCCGGTACGGCTCCAGCACCTCGCACAGCCGGATCGAGTTGGCCACGTTGAGCCGCCCGTGGCAGTCGAGCATCAGGTGCACGTCGGGCCCCGCGACCTCCCGCGCCGCCTCGAAGTACTCGGCCAGCAGCGGCCAGAACCAGTTGGGCAGCAGCTCGGTCTCGGTCTGCCTGGCCGGGATGGCGGCCGGCGTCTCGTGGTGGACGCTGGAGACCTTCGTGTAGAAGCCGGGCAGCGTGGTCTTGATCGCGGTGAAGCCCATGGCCAGCCGGTCGGCGATCTCGTCGGCGAACTGCTCGGGCGTCTCGGTCGCCCTGGCGTGCGTGTAGACGGGCACGGAGTCGCGGAACTTCCCGCCCAGTAACCGGTGCACGGGCACCCCGAGCGCCCTGGCGTTGAGGTCCCACAGGGCCACGTCGATGGCGGAGATCCCGATCGTCAGCAGCGTCCCGCCGAGGAAGGAGTCGCGGTACATGCGCTCGAAGTGCTGCTCGATGCGGGTGGGGTCCTTGCCGACGAGGTAGTCGCCGAGCTCCTCGACGATCGCGGAGACGGTCTTGGTCCGGCGGCGCATCGCGACCTCGGCCACTCCCTCCACGCCTTCGTCCGTCTCGATCTTGACGTAGATCGCGTTGTAGTACCCGAATTCTGCGATCCACTGCCGGACGGCGGTCACGCGCATGTGATGGCTCCTTCTCCCGATGATGTCTCATCGTCCGAATAGAAAGGACCTAAGTCAAGAGTCTCAAGTTTTGCGGCCAAAATCGGGCGGATGGTCTACGATGACGTGGAACATAGGACATGAGTGGAGGCGAGCCGTGGACACCGAGGCATTGCCGCGCGGGCGCGCGCTGCTGGGCACCCGAGTCGCCGCCCTGATCACGGACTACATCAGGAAGCAGGGCCTCAAGGAGGGCGACGAGCTGCCCTCGGAGGCCAAGCTGGCCGAGGAGTACGGCGTGAGCCAGCGCGTGGTCCGCGACGCCTTCCGCTCGCTCAGCCAGCAGGGCGTCATCCGCACCCGGCAGGGCAAGCGCGCCGTGGTCAGCGAGCTGCGCCCGGTCGCCGTCCACAGCTACTTCCGCCTGGCCATGGAGGCCGACGGCTCGGCCATAGACGAACTGGTCGAGATGCGGCTGGCCCTGGAGACCAAGGCCGCCGGGCTGGCCGCGGCCAGGATCACCGACGGCGAGCTGGAGGCCCTGCGGGCGCTGCTGGAGGAGGCCGACGCGGTCGGCGACGACCTGCACCGCCGGGTCGAGCTCGACCTCGCCTTCCACCTCGGCATCGTCAAGGCCGCGCGCAACCGCTTCTTCACCGCGGTGCTGGAGGCCCTGTCCGACGTGCTGGCCAACGAGCGCGAGAAGGGCAAGGAGCTGACGGAGTTCCTGGGCGAGACCCACGCCGAGAGCGACGCCGAGCACAAGGCCCTGCTGCTCGGCCTCGGCACTCGCGACGCGGCGCTGGCCGAGCAGCAGATGCGCGCACACCTGGAGCGTGTGCAGCGCACCTTCCGCGGCGACGACCTGGAGTAAGGCCACGGCCCTGTGGGGGCCGTGGCCCGGGGGTCACTCCCAGACCGGTGCTCGTTCCGCCTCCCGGTATCGGCGGTCGAACCCGGCCGTGCCGTCGTCCTCCCACACCTCCAGATCGGCCCCGCGCGGCTGCACCGGCAGGTTGCCCACGTACCTGCACTCCTCGAACAACTGCTTGATCCCGGCGTAGCGGCGCACCCGGCCGTCGCCCAGGTGGAAGCCGAGCAGCTTGCGCGACGGCTCCGGCGTGAACCCGTCCGGCACCCGCCAGCGCTCCAGCGCCTCCTCGTCGAACTCCACGCCCAGCCCCGGCCGCTCGGGCACCCTCGCGTAGCCGCCCCTGACCTCGATCGGCGTGGTGATCAGGTCGTCGGCGTAGACGTTGAGGCAGGTGACCGCCGGCCAGCGGGCGTGGGTGAGCACGGCGCCCAGGTGCAGTGTCCACGCCGTGGTCAGCCCCGGCCCGACGATCTGCAGGAACAGGTCCTTGTTGAAGGCCGCGGCCTGCACGCCCTGCGCGATCGTGCCCGCCACGCCCGCGTTGCACGAGACGAAGCCGTCGATCGCGTCCTCGCGCATCCAGACCGGGAACAGCGTCTTGTTGTAGTGCTCGGCCAGCGGCCGGTCGACGCGGGCGCGCAGCGCCTTCTGACCGGCCACGTCCGACTGCAGCACCGGTGACTCGTACACGCCGACGCGTGGGCTGCGGTCGAGCTCGCGCAGCACCTCCAGCGCCTCGCCCGGCGTGCGCAGCATGCCGTTCCAGTCCAGGTCGAGCACGTAGTTCTCCGGCGTGACCGCGGAGATGGCGGCCACCTGCTCGCGCACGTCGAACCACGGCCTGGCCTTGAGCTTGTGCGCCAGGTAGCCCTCGGCCAGCGCGTCCTTGGCCTCCTCGGCCAGCACCTGGGCGGGCATCTTCGTGCTCCACCAGGCCAGCGGGCACCACTGGCGGACCATCGGCTGGCCGAGCAACCGGTGCACGGGCACCTCCAGGGCCCTGCCGACCACGTCGTACAGGGCCATCTGGAGGCCGGCGCCGAGCGTGTCGTCGCCCATCAGCTCGGCGGGGTGACGGCCGACGACCCGGGCCACCGTGGCGTCGGTGGTCCTGGCCCAGGTGTAGTGGGGCAGGCTCTCGCCGTACCCGATGAGGCCGGGGGAGTTGGTGCGGACCCGCACCACCTCCACGACGGCGAACTCGGAGACGAGGATCTCGTTCCACGGCCGCGAGCGCTCCCTGAACGGCACCCGCAGGGTGACGCGCTCGACGGCGGTGACGCGCAGGCTCACGGAGCCTCCTTGGCGATGTTGAGCAGGGAGACGTCGTCGAAGTCCACCGTGATGTCGGCGGCGCTGTCCACCAGGAAGATGAGCTCGACCATGCCGACGGCGACGTTGCGGGCCTTGTCGGGGATCTCGCAGTCGAGCCTGAGCGGGGTCCAGGTGTCGTCGGCGCGCAGGCTGATCACGGGGGAGCGCACGGAGCTGCTCGGGATGGGGGTCCCGGCCGCGTCGCACAGGTCGAGCGCGAGCTGCACCGACGCCGAGGTGCCCGCGGGCGCCCGGTAGGAGGCGGTGAGCCTGGCCAGGCCGGGCGTGACGGCGATCTTCTGGCACGGACCACCCCAGCCCCTGCCGCCGACCCGCAGCACGGCCTGGTCCGGCGGCCGGGAGACGGCTCTGGTGCCGTTGGAGCGGGGCAGCAGCGTCCAGGGCGGCAGGCCGGTGTCCAGGGTGGGGTTGACGACGAGGTTGGGCGCGGGCACGCCGCGCAGGACGAGCGCGGCGTAGGGGTTGGTGGCCGACAGGCTGGTGGCCAGGTCGGTGACGGGGCCGCCGGCGGGCTCGTGGGCGCGGATGTAGGCGACGAGGCTCCAGTACTCGCCGGCGTTCCAGCCCGTCCAGGTCAGGTTGGGGTGGGAGGCCGGGTTCATCTGCAGCACCAGCACCGGATCGGTGGCGAACTCCTTGATCAGCGCCAGCCGCCGCGCCGCCTGGTCGAGCCGCTGCTGGTGCGCGTCCGCGCCGCTCCGCAACATCGTGAGCGCGGCCTGCTGCGTCGCGGGCGGCGTGACCGTGCGCGGGTAGCTGAGCGCCGAGGCCTCGTAGAACTCGTACGCGCGCCGCAGCACCGTCGCCCTGGCCCGCTGCGGCGCCGTGGCCGCCCGCGCCACCACCGAGTCCAGCAGGGTACGGCTGCGCGTCAGATCACCCTCCTCGACCAGGTCGAGATAGTGCGGCAGGTTGAACGTCTGGTAGGTGGCGCCCGGCAGGAACCACGCCGAGCCCGGCACCCGCTCCGCCCAGAACCTCTCCCATAAATCGAAATATGCCGCCAGATCCCCGGAGGCCGCGGTGCCGACCGCGCGCTCGCACCACTCCCGCTGGAGCGCCAGCGGGTCGGCGCCCGCGTCCCACTGCAGCTTGGCGCTCACCCACGGCTTGGGCCCCTCGCCCCAGTTCGGGTAGAGCTCGGCGTAGTGGGCGACGATCCCGCGGGCCTTCGCGTAGCGCATGGTCTTGGCGTAGCGGCGGGTGAACATCCTGGGCAGCAGGTACGGCGCGCCGTACAGATAGTCGTAGAACCCGAGCTGCGAGCAGACCGCCAGCCATCGGTCGATCAGCGCGTGCGCGGCCGTCTCGACGGCGGGGTCGGTCCAGGCGTAGCGGTCGTGCGTGAGGAAGGGCACCACCTGCCGGTGCAGCGCGAACGACGGCGGCGTCTCCAGCTTGCGGTAGGCCAGCAGCCCGAACCGCTTGCCGGGACGCGTGAGCAGCACCCGCCTGACCACCTCGTTGACCCAGGCGTAGTAGGCGGGCACCGGATCGACCTCGGCGAAGCCCTCGCCGTCGTTGACCCCGAGCGAGAACGAGGCCGCGCCCGGGTTGGCGGCGAAGTACTCCAGGATGCCGGTGACGGCGGCGTCGATCGTGCCGGGCACGCTGAAGGCGGGCTGCCAGCCGGTCAGCTTGCCGGGCGGCGGCGGCTTGCCGCCCGGGTAGTACTCGGGGTGCGTCTGGCCGTAGCGCTCGACGGGGAAGAGCGTGTGCAGGTTGTGGTGGAAGGCGATGGGCTCGGTGGCGGTGCCCTGCATGCGGTTGCGGCGGGCCCACAGTTGCTGGAGCGGGTAGCGGGCGTCGCGCAGCGGGCTGAAGGAGCGCATCCCGAAGGCGGGCTGCTGGCAGAGCGCGACCGCGGGCACCTCCAGGCCGGACAGCGCGGGCACGTCGTCGCCGTCGGGGCCCGGCATCAGCCAGCGCACCCCGGCGTAGCGCTCCAGGAACTCGCGCACGCCGTTGGCGGTGCCCGCCGGGCTCGGGCCCACCAGGGTGAGGCTGCCCTGGTAGGGGCGGATCAGGAAGCCGTCCCTGTCCAGCTTGGCCAGCAGGCCGGGCACGGCGGGGTCGGGCCCCGGCACGCCCACGTGGACGGGGGTCAGGCCGGGGGCGGCGGTTCTCGGCAGGCGCACCCCGGTGGCGCGCTCGACGTAGGCGATCAGCTCGGCCGCGGCCTCCTCGGAGTCCGGCGCGGCCAGGACGGCTGCCGCCGCCCTGCCGTCCCTGACGATCGGCAGGCCCGCCTTGGGGCGGATCCACGGTGTGGCGGCTACGGCCCCGGCGAGGCCGAACAACTGGCGGCGTCTCATGTTCACTTTCCGTATCCGGCGGCGATGCCCTCGATGAGGCGGCTGCTCATCCACAGGTAGAGCAGCAGCAGGGGGATGACGACGATGCAGATCCCGGCGAACAGCACCGACCAGCGGGCGCCGGTGTACTGCATGGTCTGGATGAAGTTCAGGAGCGTCAGCGAGATCGTCTTCTTCTCCTGCAGGAACGACAGGGCGAAGAACGTCTCGCCCCAGTCGCCGATGGCCTGCAGGATGAACAGCGCCAGCAGCCCCGACCTGGTCAGCGGCAGCATGATCCGCCAGTAGGTGCGGTAGGGGCCGCAGCCGTCGAGCGCCGCGGCCTCCTCGAGCTCGCGGGGAAGCGAGGAGAAGAAGGCGGTCAGGAAGAAGACGGCGAACGGCAGGTTGGTGGCGACGTAGACGATCAGCAGGCCGCCGAGCGAGTCGATCAGCCCGAGCCGGTCCAGGCCCAGGTAGATCGGGATCATGATGGCCGGGGCGGGGATGCCGAGGCCCAGCGCGAAGAAGACGGTGACCGGGCCGGACAGCCGCCAGCGGAAGCGCGCCAGCACGTACGCCGCGGGCGCGGCCAGCACGATCGTGCCGAGCCCGCTGCCGACCACCAGCAGCAGCGAGTTGAGCACGCCGTCGCCGAAGGCGGCCGAGGTCCAGGCCTCGCCGTAGTTGCCCCACTGCGGGGAGGCGGGCAGGCCCCAGGGGTCCTGGACCACCTCCCGCGTGGTCTTCAGCGACGACAGGGCCATCCAGGCCACGACGAACAGGTCGAACAACGCCAGCGACCAGGCCAGCGGCATGGCGAGGAGTCTCATGTGACCTCCTTGCGCTAGTAGGTGGCCTGCTCGCGGCGGCCCATGACCCGCCGGACCAGGACGGTGAGCACGACCGTGAGCAGCATGGTCAGGACGGCCGCCGCCGAGGCGATGCCGTACCTGGGGACGCCGTCGGAGGGGAAGGCTCCGGCGTAGGCGTAGACGGAGAACGTCCACAGGCCGGTCGGCGGCAGGCTGCCGGTCGCCCCGGCGAAGACCAGCACGAACTCGAACGTCTTCAGCGCGCCGATCGCCCACAGCACCGCGCAGACGCCGATGACGTCCCACATCAGCGGCAGCGTGATGTGCCAGAAGCGCTTGAGCGGACCGGCGCCGTCGAGTTCGGCGGCCTCGTAGTAGTAGCGCGGGATGCGGTCGGCCGCGGCCATGAAGATGACCGTGTACGTGCCCGCGGCCAGCCACGTCATCCCGGCCATGACCGTGGTGAACATGTTCTCCGGCGCCAGCCACAGCGGCGGCTCGGCCACCCCGAGCGCCTTCAGCACCGAGTTGGCCAGGCCGTCGGGGTCCAGCAGGAAGCCCCAGAGGATCGCGATCACCAGTCCGGGCACCAGGCTCGGAAAGAAGATCACCGCCCGCACGAACTTCCTGCCGGCCATGTCCTGCAGCAGCATGGTCAGCGTGAACGCGATGACGAACACCGCCGCGCCCACCAGCACCAGGATCTTCATCGTGTTGGCGAAGGAGGTGCCGAAGACGGGGTCGGCGACCATCTCGCGGTAGTTGGCGAGGCCGGCCCACTCCATCGCGCCGACCCCGGCCCACTCGTTGAAGCTGATCCAGACCGTGATCACGCTCGGCACGATCATCACCAGCGCGTACACCAGCAGCGCGGGCAGCAGGAACGGGCCGATCATCCGCCGCCTGGCCGCCTCGAACGGGCTGCCGCCGCCCCGCGGCCGGGGAGCGGCCTTGACCGGAGGCCGCTCCAGCACCGCGGTCATCCCTTGGACTTCCAGTAGGCGGCCGACTGCTCGGCCATCTGCTTGGCGAAGTCGGCGGCGCCGATCTTGCCGAACAGCAACTGGTCGCTGAGCGGCAGCAGGACCTTGGCGTTGAAGTCGCCCATGTCCTGGACGTCGGCCTTGTTGATCTCGCCGCTGTCGAGCGCCGCCTTCAGGTCGGCCACCTGCGGCGCGGCGGGCACGTCCTTGCGCACCGACATCTCCAGCGCCACACCGGCCACCTTGTCCTGGTACTTCTTCTGCAGGAAGAACGCCAGGAACTTCTTGGCCGCGTCGGGGTTGGCCGCCTTGACCGGGATGCCGAAGCCGGTGGTGGTGACGTTCATCGTGGGCGCCCTGCCCTCGACGGACGGGAAGCGGAACGCGCGGAACTCCAGCCCGGGCTTGGCGTACGGCGCGACCTCCTTGGGCAGGTAGGTGCCCTGGTAGAGGAAGTCGGACTCGCCGTTGGCCCACTTCTGCTGCATGGCGGGGAACTTGGCGGCGTTGAAGCCGTCGGGGAAGTAGCCGCCCTTGGCCAGCGCCTCCACCATCTGGGCCGCCTTGAGCACCTCGGGCCTGAGCCAGCCCTGGCCGCTCTTGTCCGGGGCCAGCGCGTGCCAGCCCTCGTCGCCCATGATCGCGCGGGCGAAGTGCTCCAGGTAGCGCAGGTTGTAGTTGGGGATGCTGCCGTCCTGGCCGAGCGGCCTGCGGCCCTGGGCCTTGCGCTCGTCGAGGACCTTCACGAACTCCTCCCAGGTCTTGGGCGTGGTGGCGAAGTCCTTGCCGTTGTAGAACCAGCCGTACGTGGAGACCTGGTAGGGCATCTGGGCCAGGACGCCCTGCGACGAGGTGGCCATGCGCTTGTACGCCTCGCCGACGGTCTGCCCGACCGTGGCCTGTTCGCCCTGGACCGTGGCGGCGTACACGTCGGACAGGTCGAGCGCGCCCTTGGCGGCGGCGAACTGGCGGGTCAGCTCCCTGTTGTTGCCCTCGATCAGGTCGGCGGGCACGTTGGCGGTGTTCAGGCTGGGCAGGAACGACTTCATCGCGGTGCGGCCCTTCCACTGCACCCTGACCTTGACGCCGGTCGCCTGCTCGAAGTCCTTGAACGCCTCGGCGAGCACCTTCTGGTTCGGCTCGCCTTCCGACCACATGCTCCATACGCGCAGTTCGGCCGCCTTGTCGCCGCTTCCTCCGGAGCCGCAGGCGGTGGCGGCCAGGGGGAGGGCGAGCAGGCTCGCAGCGATTCTTAACCTCATGTTTCTTGCCTCTCGCCAAGTAAGACATAGGACAGACCATCGTGTGTGCTCACGGTACAGCGCAATGCTCGTGGGTCAATAGCCCACTTGACGGACATGTCGCCGAGGCATACATTCCGCTCAATCTTCCGTCCTAGGTCCTACTTGAAGGGACTTATCGTGACTGCTACCGATCGACGGCGCGTGCTGGGGCTGCTGGGAGTGTCCGCCGCGGCCGCGGCGGCCGTGCCGCTGGCGGCGAGCCCAGCCCAGGCCCAGACCCGGTTCAAGGACAACGACCTCAACCTCTACCCGGCCTCGGCGTTCGGGGCGGCCGGCGACGGCGTCACCGACGACTCCGCGGCGTTACAACGCGCGATCGACGCCGCCTCCGCGGCCGGCGGCGGGTCGGTGCACCTCGGCGCGGGCAGGCGCTACCTGCTCGGCGCCCCGCTGCACCTCAAGAACGGCGTGCGCCTCCAGTCGGAACGGACCAGGGCCACCCTCGTGCTCCCGGCCGGATACAGCCAGAACTACGTGATCGATGGGAGCCGCCTGTCCGTCGTGGGGCTGCGGAACCTGGCCATCCTCTGTGACGACCGGGCCTCGCTGACGCGGGGCGTACATCTGACCGGGTGCACGGACGTGCTCATCGAGAACGTGCACCTGGACGGGCTCAGGGCGGGCACGTACGAGCCCGAGCCCGGCACCGCCTCCACCGCGCTGCTGCGCCTGACCGACTGCCACCGCGCGCACGTCGGCGGCTGCCGGATCACCAAGGCGTACGTCGGGATCAACGTCAACGGAAACAGCACCCACATCACCGTCGACGACTGCGACTTCCAGGACGTCACCCAGTTCGGCCTGCACGTGCTCGGCAACACCGAGTCGCACACCGAGTACCTCACCGTCAGCCGCAACCGCCTGGAACGCATCGGCGGCAAGCCGGGCCAGGTCGGCTACCCGATCTACATCACCTGCGGCGGCAACAACCCGGCCGCGCACAAGCACCGCTTCGTGCGCGCCATGGACAACCTGGTCATCGGCAACAAGCTCGCCTACGGCCAGGGCGGCAACGCCGACCTGCTCGCGGTCTACGACATCTTCGACGGCATCTTCGAGCGCAACACGCTCTTCTACGGCGGCGACGCGGGCCTTTCCACCGACCGCTGCAGGAAGCTGGTCATCTCCGACAACATCGTCGGCCACTGCAACACCGTCGGCATCAACGTCTGGCAGTCCAACGACGTCACCGTCACCGGCAACGTCGTCTACAACAACCACCAGAACTACGGCGGCGGGCTCAGCAGCGAGCCGCGCGGCGGCATCAGGACCTACGCCCGCACCGGCTTCAAGGCCGAGAACGTCGTCATCAGCGGCAACCGCAGCTTCGACGACCAGGAGGTGAAGACGCAGGACTACGGCATCTTCATCCACGCCAGGACGCGCGGCGTGGACATCGGCGCCAACACCCTCACCGGCAACAAGGAGGGCATGTTCCGCACCGGCACGCAGGAGGACATCAGCTACTCCTTCACCGTGACCCGTGCCGCCGCGCCCACCGAGGGCTGGTGGGAGAAGGGCATGGTGGTCCAGAACCGCAACCCGGCCGCCGGACAGCCGTTCGGATGGGTGTGCACCGTCTCGGGTAAGCCCGGCAGCTGGCTGGCGCTGCCGGGACCGGCCGCCTGATGGACCGGCGCACGCTGTTCGGCGGCACCGCCGCACTGGCCGCGAGCGGCCTCGTCGTCACCGCCCCGGGCGAGAGCGACGGCCTCTACGTGGAACGGCGCGGCGAGCGGCAGATCATGGTCTGGACCCGCGAGCCCGGCCACCTCTGGATCCGCTACGAACTGCGCCACTTCACCGACCCCGCCAAGCGCATGGACGCCTGGCGCCTCCAGGAGATCACCGCGGTACGGCAGGCCGGCCCGCCACCGGCCACGGCCGAGGGCATCCGGCTGGCGACGGCCGCCGCGTACCCCTACGCCATCAAGCCGGCCGGGGCGCTCGACCACTTCGGCGGCCTGCACGGTGACGAACTCCTCCAGAACCTCCTCTTCCTCCTCGACGGCCGGGCCGCTCTCCCGTCCGGCGTCACGGCGGCGGGGGAGTTCGAGCTGACCCAGGACACCCAGGTCCTCGACCCGGCGCAGGAGGCGCCGACGGTGCTGGGCGACGTGAACGTGCGCCACATCTTCACCGCCTCGGGGCTGCGGATCCGATGGGTGCTGCGCTGGCGGGCGGCCCGGGTCATCGAGTACGCCTACGGCGCCATGCTGCCCGCGGTCAGGGCCGACACCGTGACCACCCGCTTCCGCTACCTGGACCAGGCCGTCGAGCACGGGATCGGCGCACCGGGCCACCGGGCGCCACCGGCCGACAGCTACGGGGCCGAGCTGTACAACACGGTCAACGGGCTGACGATGTCGGTCGAGGTGGAGCCCGGCTTCTTCAACGGCTACGCGCAGTCGGACGGCCGCGGGGTCTGGGTGTACGACGGCGACACCTACAACAAGGTCTACCCGACCCGGGTCAGCAAGCCGGGCGCCGAACAGGTGGCTCCCGGCGACACCTGGCACCTGGACGCCACCTACCGCATCCGCTACCCCTCCTGACCGCTGCGCCGCCCCGGCGGAGCGGCTGGGCCGAGTGTGGGGACCGGGGTGGGAGGGGGATGCGGTATTTTCACCCTCCCACCCCGGCCTTCCCTGCCTTTAGCGGCCTCGGAAGGCAGGGAAGCTCTAGGCGGGCGTGACGGGCACGCCGCCGTTGCGGGCCGACTCGTAGATGGCCAAGATCAGGGAGAGCGCCGCCCGCCCGTCCGCAGAGGTGACCTCGGGCGGACGTCCCGACGCGGCGGCGGCGATGAAGTCGGCGAGCTGGGCGCGGTGCGACTCGGGCCCGAGCCGGGCGGGCACCTCCGGCGCCCGGTCCTCCTCGCCCACCCGAAAGCTGGTCGGCACCTCGTTGTCCACGATCGCGTGCCCGGCGTCGCCGTGGACGGACACGCGCACGCTGGCCCCGCCGTACGCGGCGGTGCTGGCGAAGACGCGGCCGAGCGCGCCGCCGGCGAACCGGATGGCGGCCACCACGGTGTCCTCGACCTCGATGTTCTCGTGCGCGAGCTGCCCGGCGTAGGCGCTGACCGACTCCACCGGCCCGAGCAGGGCCAGCAGCAGGTCCACGGCGTGCACGCCCTGGTTCATGAGCGCGCCGCCGCCGTCCATCGCCCAGGTGCCGCGCCAGCCGCCGGAGTCGTAGTACTCCTGCGTACGCCACAGCGTGACCTCGGCCGTCCCGGAGGTCAGCCGTCCCAGCTCGCCGCGGTCGATGGCGGCCTTCACCGCGCGGAAGGACGGTTCGAAGCGCCGCTGGCTGATCACGGTCACGCTCTTGCCGCTCTCGCGTTCGGCCGCGATGATCCGGTCGGCCGCGGCGAGCGAGATGTCGATCGGCTTCTCGACGACCACGTGCTTGCCCGCCTTCAGCGCGGGCACCGCCGCGTCCGCGTGCAGGCCGCTGGGCAGGCAGATGACCACGGCGTCCACGTCGTCACGGGCGTACAGCTCCTGGCTGGAGCCGAGGGCCGCGCAGCCGTGCCTGCCGGCGAGCTCGCGGGCCCGCTCCAGGTCGTTGTCGGCGACGGCGACGAGCTCGGCCGTTCCTGTCATGTCCGCGATGAGCCTGGCGTGCAAGGCGCCGATGACTCCGCTTCCGACGATCCCGAACCGCACGGACCACCTCCAGGTCGTAACTTATGACCTAGGACTCTAGATGTCTTCCGGGAAATAGGTCAATATGCCGGTATAACGAGAGAAGGAGTGCACCCATGAGGCTCGGACTGATCGGGCTCGACAACACCCACGCCGACCACGCCATCCGCCACCTCAACGTCGAGCGCGCCCTCGGCGACGTCCGCATCGTGGCCCTCTGCGGAGGTACGGCCGAGCGCACCGCCCAGCTCTCCGGCCAGGGCGGCGTGGAGTTCGGCGTGGACCGCCCCGAGGACCTGATCGGCAGGATCGACGCCGCCATCGTCATGGACCGGGACGGCGACCTGCACAGGCCCCACGCCGAACCCCTGCTCAAGGCGGGCGTGCCGGTCTTCGTGGACAAGCCGCTGGCCGGGACGTCGGCCGACGCCGAGGCGATCCTGGCCGCGGCCGGGGCGGGCGGCGTACCCGTGACCTCCTCCAGCGCCCTGCGCTGGGCGGTGGAGGCGATGCGCGAGCGGCTGGAGGCGCTCGGGCCGATCCGCTCGGTGGTCGCCACGGGTCCCGTGCAGCGCGAGAGCCCGTACGGGGGAGTGGCCTTCTACGGCGTGCACGTGGTCGAGATGGCCCTGCACCTGCTGCCGCCGCCCGAGGCCGAGCCGCAGGTCTCGGTGCTGCCCGGCGGGGTGCTGGCGGTGGTGGCGGCGGGTCAGGCGCACGCGGTGCTCAACCTGGTCGAGCGCGACGCCGAAGGCGCGGTGCCCTTCGCCGTCCAGGTGACGGGCACCCGCGGCGTGCTGGCCGAGCAGCTCTCGCTGGGCAAGGACTACACGCTCCCCGCGCTGCGGGCGTTCGCCGAGATGGTGGAGACCGGGAAGCAGCCGCTGGACGAGGCGGCCCTGCTGGCGCCGGTCAGGGTCCTGGAGGCGCTCACCCGCGCAGTGCCTGCGCGATGAACACCTCGATCTCGGCCTGCGCCCGCGCGCTGTCCCTGCCCGCAGGGTCGTAGAGGAAGCCGTGCTCGGCGTCGGGCAGCAGCACGACCCGCGAGCGGGGGAGCATCCCGGCCAGTTCGCGCACGTGCTCGTGCGGGAAGTAGCGCTCCTTGCCGACGACGATGAACAGCGTGGGCGGCGCGGTCGCGGGATCGGCGTGGTGGCCGGGCGAGGCGGCGGCGTAGTCGCCGCCGGCCAGGTGCTCGACGGCCGCGCGGATCTCCGGGTCCATGCCGGGCCACGGCCGCAGGCTCGCGCCCGGCCCGTTGACGCTGACGCACCCGGCCGGCTCCAGGCCGTTGGCCGACAGCGCCAGCAGCGTGGCCAGGTGCGCCCCCGCCGAGCTGCCGACCAGGAACACCGGCAGCCCGCCCAGCCCGCGCCGGTCGAGATGGGACAGGAACCGCCGGTACCCGTCGGCGACGTCGTCCAGGAGCGCGGGCAGCCGCTCGCCCACCCGGTAGCCGAGCGAGGCGCTGACGACGCCCCGCGCGCCGGCCCGCCGCATCTGCCGGTGCCACTGGGCGGCCTCGCCCGCCCGCCAGCCGCCGCCGTGCACGAAGCACAGCGCGTAGGGGGCGTGCGCGGCCGGCGGGTGCAGCAGGTCGAGCCGGCGGCGCGGGTGGGGCGGGCCGTCGTACGGCAGGACACGAATGCTCATGGCTAGATCCTAGGTCCTAAGTTTGGAGAACGGCAGATGACGGATGTGCGCATCAGGAAGGCCGACGCGGGCTTCAGGGAGGTGATCCTCGACCACCCGCTCAGGCTGGCCGGGGCCACGGTCGACCGGTTCACGCTCGCGGTGGTGACGGCCGAGGCCGAGACCGGGGACGGGCGCGTGGCCGAGGGGGTCGGCGCGAGCGTGCTGTCGGTGCCCTGGGCCTGGCCGCGTTCCCCGCTGAGCTGGCAGGCGCGCGACCGGGCGCTGCGCGACCTGGTCGGCGGCCTGTGCGCGGCCGCGGTCGCCGCCACGGGCGACCCGCTGGAGATCTGCGCCGAACTGGAGACGCGCCTGGCCACGCCGCGCGGCATGCCGCGGCTCGCGGTCTCGCTGGCGCTGGGCGCCGTGGACAACGCCGTGCACGACGCCTGGGCCCGCGCGGCCGGCCGTACCGCCGCCGAACTGTATCCGGAGGCGCTGGCGGACACCCGGCTGTCCGCGCTGCTGAAGGAGGGGCTCGCCGCGCCCAGGGAGCACCTGCCCGTCCAGCACGTGGTCGGCGTCGGCGACCCCCTCGACGAGGTACGCGCCTGGCTGGAACGCGACGGCATCCGGCACGTCAAGGTCAAGGTCGCCGGCCGGGACCCGGAGGCCGACGCCGCCCGGATCGCCGCCGTCCACGCCCTGCTCGGCCGGGGCGGCAGCGTCTCCGTGGACCCGAACGAGGGCTGCCGCGCCCCCGCCGACGCCGCCGCGATGCTGGACGCGCTGCCGCCCGCGGTCCTGGCCGACGTGGCCTATGTGGAGCAGCCCGTGCCCAGGGACGCGCCGCCTGACCCCGCCGGCATGCGCGACCTGGCCCGCCGCGTCCCGGTCCTGGCCGACGAGTCGCTGGCCGGTCGCGCCGACCTCGACCGGCTCGCGGAGGACGGCTGGAGCGGCGTGGTCGTCAAGGCCGCCAAGGGCCAGAGCCTCGCCCTGCGGAGCTGGGCCCACGCCAGGGAGCACGGCCTGGCCGTGATGGTCCAGGACCTCACCGCCGTCGACCTGGCCCTGGCGCACTCGGCCCGGTTGGCGGCGACCCTGTCCTGGTCGTGGCCGCCGTTCGAGTGCAACAGCAGGCAGTACGCCCCGAGGGCCAACGACGCGCTGACGTTCATGGCGGTCCGGGACGGGCAGATCACCCTGGAGCCGCCTCGCCCCGGCATCGCCTGAAATAGGACCTAGGTCTTTTCTTCTGTCTCTTGTCCGCCTAGAGTCGGGGCCGTGCGAGTGGCATGGATAGGCACCGGGCTGATGGGCGAGCCGATGGCACGACGGGTGCTGGAGGCGGGCCATCGGGTCACGGTCTTCAACAGGACACCGGCCAGGACGGCCGACCTGGCCGCCAGGGGAGCCGAGGTGGCGGAGTCGGCCGCCGCGGCCGTGGCGGGCAGCGAGGTGGTGGTCACGATGCTGCCCTACCCGGCCGACGTCGAGCGCGTCTACGCGGAGATCTTCGAGCACGCCGGCGCGGGCCTGACCGCCGTGGACTGCTCCACCTCCGCACCCGCCCTGGCGCGGGACCTGGCGGAGCGGGGCGCGGCGCGCGGCGTCGCCGTCCTGGACGCGCCGGTCAGCGGCGGGCCCGCGGGGGCGCAGGCGGGCACGCTGTCGGTCATGGTCGGCGGTGACGCGGACGCGCTGGAGCGGATCGGGCCGGTGCTCGCGGCCGTCGCCGGCACCGTGGTGCACCACGGCGGGCCCGGCGCCGGGCAACTGGCCAAGCTGGTCAACCAGACGCTGGTGGCGGGGGTGACGCTGGCCGCCTGCGAGGCGTACGCGCTGGCGGAGCACGGCGGTCTCGACGTGGAGAAGGTCCTGGCCTCGGTACGGCCCGGCGTGGCCGGCTCGCCCCTGCTGGACTTCCTGTGGGGCAGGCTGCGCGCGGGCGACCTGGAGCCCGGCTTCAAGCTCGACCACTTCATCAAGGACCTCACACTGGCGAGGGAGGCGGCGGGCGAGCTGGACCTGTCCGGGCTGGCCCAGGTGATCGAGGTGGCCGAGCGGGTCAGGGCGGTGCACGGCGGCGACCGGGGCACGCAGGCGCTGGTCAGGGCGGCCGAATGATCATCGACTCGCACGTGCACGTAGGCACCTGGAAGTATCCCGAAATTTCGGCCTACATCCCGGAAATGACGGACGTACAGGCCGCCGTCCTCGTCCAGTTCGTCGGCAACACCGACAACTCCTACCTGCTGCGCTGCGCCGAGGCCCACCCCGGCAGGTTCGCGGTCGTCGCCATGGTCGACACCGACACTCACGGCGCCCCCGCGCACGTCGCCCGCCTGGCCGCCTCCCCCCACGTCAAGGGCGTGCGCCTGTGGGCGGCCACCCGCTCGCCCGGCCCCGACCCCTACGCGCTGTGGCGGGCCGTCGCCGCCGCCGGGCTCGTGGCCAGCGTGCGCGGCCCGCTCGCCGACCTCGCCGACCCCGCCTTCGCCGAACTGCTCGACGAGGTGCCCGGCCTCAAGGTACGGCTGGAGCACCTCGGCTTCACCACCTACCCCGACGCCGACCGCGCCCACTTCGCCCGCTTCCTGGCGCTGGCCGAACGCCCGCTCGTCCACACCATGTGGGCCGGGTTCTACGCCAACAGCGGCCGGCCGTACCCGCACCCCGACGCCGACCCGTTCCTGCGCGAGGCGGTCGCCGCCTACGGCGCCCGGCGCATCACCTGGAGCGGCGACTGGAACCGGCCCGACCCCGCGCCTGGCGACTACAAGGCCGCGATCCACCACGTGCTGGAGCGCCCGTACCTCACCGACGAGGACAAGGACTGGATCCTCTCCGGCTCGTCCGCCGCGCTGTTCGGGCTGGGCCGATGACGCCCCGCCTGGGCATCGTCGGCCCCGGCGCCATCGCGGAACGGCACGCCGCCGCGCTCACCGAGGCCGGCGCGGACCTGGTCGCCGTCGCGGGTCCCGACCGGGAGCAGACCGCCGCGTTCGCCGCGCGGTTCGGAATCGGCCGCACGTACGGCGCCGCCGCCGACCTCTACGCCCACCCGGGACTCGACGCGGTCGTCATCGCCACCCCGCACGCCCACCACGCCGCCCAGACCATGGCCGCGCTCGACGCCGGCCTGCACGTGCTGTGCGAGATCCCGCTCGCCCTGAGCCTGGCCGACGCCGAGGCGGTCGCCGGACGGGCCCGCGCCGCCGGCAGGCAGGTCGCGGTGGCGCACACGCTGCGGTTCTGCCGGCCGTACCTGCGGGTGAAGGAGGAGATCGAGCGCGGCGCGCTGCACGCCACGCACGTGGTGGCGCGCACGCTGATGCTGCGCCAGGACGACACCGGCATGGGCGGACGGCCGCGCGGCTGGACCGACGACGTGCTCTGGCACCACGGCGCGCATACCGTGGACGCGGCCCTGTGGCTGCTCGGCGCCACCCACGCCGACCCGCACGGGACCCGCGCGGAGATGCAGGGAACCGGCTTCGAGGCGCACGGAACCGGCGTCGAGGTGCACGGGACGTGCGGTGAGCCTTGGCGGGACGGCCCGCCCATGGACGCCGGGGCGGTGCTGCGCGTCCCCGGCGGCGCGCTGGCCACGATCGCGCTGTCCTACCATTCGCGGCTGCCCGCCCGCGAGCTGACCGTCATCGGCGAGGAACGCACCCTGCACCTGTCCGGCGGCCTGCTGCGCGAGCACGACGGCACGGTCCTCGCCGACTGCGGCGACCGGATGGAGGCCGACGGCCTGGCCCGCCAGGACGCCGACTTCCTCGACGCGATCACCACCGGACGGCCGCCCGGCTGCTCCGTGGCCGACATCCTGCCCGCGATGCGGGTGCTGCACGAGTGGGGAGCACGATGAACGAGCTGGCCGCCATGGTCGCCGAGGAGGCCGCCGAGGCGCTGCGCACCGCCAGGCTGGCGCTGCTGCCGATCGGGGCGACCGAGCAGCACGGCAGGCACCTGACGCTGGAGACCGACTTCGCCATCGCCGCCGCCTTCGCCCGCCGGCTCGCCGCCGACCTGGGGCCGGACGCGGTGCTGTGCCCCGGCGTGCCGTACGGGCTGTCGGAGCACCACCTGGGCTTCCCCGGCACGATGACGCTGCGCCCCGAGACGCTGCTGGCCCTGCTGCGCGACCTGGCCGAGTCGCTGGCCGAGGCGGGCGTGCGCAAGGTCCTCGTGGTCAACGGCCACGGCGGCAACGTCGACGCGGTACGGCTGGCCGCCCGGATCCTGCGCCGCGACCACCGGGTGACGATGGCCCACGTCATGTGGGCGGGCCTGGCCGGCGACGTCATCGCGGAGCTCATGGGCAGCGAGCGCTACGGCCACGCCTGCGAAGGCGAGACCTCGGTGGCCATGGTGCTCGCGCCGCACCTCGTACGCGCCGACCGGATCGGCCCGCCCGCCGAGCCCCTGCCCGTCCTCCCGCACGCCGCCCCGCCCACGCCGAGGGTGGACATGGCGCTCGCCTACCACCGCCTGTCCGCCACGGGCGCGCTCGGCGACGCCCGGCTGGCCACGCCCGAGATGGGCCACAAGATCGTCGACACCGCCTACGGCCGGGCGCTGGAGTTCGCCCGCGCCTTCGCCGAGGAGGAATGATGCGGGTCCTGGTCGCCGGGGGTTCGGGGGCGGTCGGCGCGCTGGTGCTGCCCGCTTTGGCCGCCCGCCACACGGTACGCGTCCTGGACCTGCGCCCGCCCGCCGAGCCCGTCGGCTACGTGGAGTTCGTGGAGGGCAGCGTCACCGACCCCGCCGCGCTGAAGCGGGCGGCCGACGGCCAGGAGGCGCTCGTCTACCTGGCCATGGGCAGGAAGACCGGCTGGCGCGACGGCCTCGAATGGGCCCGCACCCACTTCACCGTCAGCGTCACCGGCCTCTACCTGACCGTCGAGGCGTGCGTCGAGGCCGGCGTGCGCCGCGTCGTCCTCGCCAGCAGCATGTCCGTCTTCGCCGACTACCAGGCCCGCGACTACGCCGCCGCCCCCCAACCCGACGCCACCGACGCCTACGGCCTCAGCAAGCGCCTGGGCGAGCAGGTCTGCGCCGCCGCCGTCACCGAGCACGGCCTGAGCGCCACCGCGCTGCGGCTGGTCGGGCCAATGAGCGACGAGGAGTGGCAGGGAGCCGGCGTCCCCGCCGTGATGACCTCGGGCAGCGACGTGGCCGCCGCCTTCCTGGCCGCCCTCGACCACAAGCGGCCCGGGTTCTCCGCCTACACGATCACCGGCGACCACGAGCGCCGCGTCCTCGACTGGTCGGCGGCCGAGCGTGACCTGGGGTGGCAGCCACGAGCTCGAAGGCGTCCGGATATCCTGTGAGCGACTTGAGGGGGTGAGACCGATTTCCGCATCAGAGACGCGGGCGATCTCACCAACCCTGTTCGGAGACGCCCGCCGGTAACCCCGAGAGGCGTCCCCTGTGTCACCCGAAGAAGTCATCACCAAGCTCCGTGCCGCCGGTTGCGTGTTCGCCGAGGACGAGGCGGAGCTCATCCTCTCCACCGCCGCCGACCCCGGCGAACTGGCCGCCATGGTCGCCCGGCGGGCCGAGGGCTTCCCCCTGGAGCAGGTCGTGGGCTGGGCGGAGTTCTGCGGACTGCGCGTGCGCATCGATCCGGGCGTGTTCGTGCCGCGCCGCCGTACCGAGTTCCTGATACGGCAGGCCGCGCGCCTGGCCCCCCACCCCGGCGTGATCCTCGACCTGTGCTGCGGCTCCGGCGCCATGGGCGCCGCGCTGGCCGTGCTGACCGGCGGCGAACTGCACGCGGCCGACGTCGAACCCGCGGCGGTCGCCTGCGCCCGCCGCAACCTGGGCGAGAACGTCTACCAGGGCGACCTGTTCGACCCGCTGCCGCCGAGGTTGCGCGGGCGGGTGGACGTGCTGCTGGCGAACGTCCCCTATGTCCCCACGGCCGACCTGGGCCTGCTGCCCACCGAGGCCAGGGACCACGAGCCCCGCGTCACCCTGGACGGCGGGCCCGACGGCCTGGACGTGCTGCGGCGGGTCACCGGGCAGGCCCCGCTGTGGCTGGCCCCCGGTGGGCTGCTGCTGTTCGAGACCAGCGAGCGCCAGGCGGACCACGCCGTCGAGGCGGTCAGGGACAGCGGGCTGAAGGCGCGGGTGCTGCGCTCGGAGGAGTTCCACGCCACGGTGGTCACCGGCCAGAAGCCCTGAGGCCCTGACGCTCAGCCGGGCAGGCGCACCGTGACCGACAGGCCGCCCTCGGAGCGCGGCTTGGCGGTCACGGTGCCGCCGTGGGCCTCGGCGATCGCCCGCACGATCGACAGGCCCAGGCCCGCGCCCCGTCCGGACTGCACCCGGTCGCCGTTGCGCCTGAACGGCTCGAACAGGTCCTCCACCTCGAACGGGGAGACCATCGGCCCGGTGTTCTCGACGGTGACGGCGCCGCCCCCGCCGTACGACTCGCGCAGGGTGATCCACACGTGCCCGTCGCGGGCGTTGTACTTGATCGCGTTCTCCACGAGGTTGAACACGCAACGCTCCAGGAACAGCGGATCGCCCTCGACCACGGCGGGCCGCAGGTCCTCGTGGACCGTCACGCCCCGCTTGGCCGGGGTGAGCTCCAGCGCGGTGCGCACCACCCGCTCAAGCTGGACGGGTTTGCGCGTGGTGAGCTCCTGCTCCGACTGCGCGAGCAGCAGCAGGCCCTCGATCAGCCGTTCGTAGCGCGCGTTGGTGCCCAGCAGCGCCCTGGCCAGCGCCTTCAGGTCGGGGGACGCCTCCGGCTCCTCCAGCGACACCTCCAGCACCGTCCGGTTGATCGCCAGCGGCGTGCGCAGCTCGTGCGAGGCGTTGGCGATGAACCTGCGCTGGGCGTCGAAGACCCGGTGCAGGCGGCCGAGCATCGCGTCGAAGGTGTCGGCCAGCCGCTTGACCTCGTCCTGCGGGCCCTCCAGGGCGATCCGCTCGTGCAGCGTGCTCTCCGACAGGCGCCGCGCGGTCTCGGTCACCGTGTTCAGCGGCTTCAGCGCCCGGTCGGCCACCAGATAGCCGATGACGACCGCGGCCAGCCCGATCATCACCATCGCGCTGATCGACCACTGAAGGACCTCGTTGAGCGCCTTGTCCGCGCGCTGTTCCATCTCGATCTGGGTCTGCTGGAACATCACGTCGCTGTCGGGCGCGGCCGAGCCGGGCGGCCTGGCGCCCAGGACCTTGACGAACTTCCCGTTCAGCGAGCGGGCGGTCAGCAGATAGGTGATCCACAGCAGCGCGGAGCCCGCGAGGAAGAAGAGGCCGCCGTAGATCAGGGTGAGCCGCATGCGCAGCCCGAGCCGCTTCACAGGCGGTACCCGCGGCCCGGAACGTTCACGATCACCGCGGGCGGGCCGAGCTTCTTGCGCAGGGAGGTCAGCGTGACGCGCAGCACCCCCGTGCCGCCCTCGGCGAACTCGTCCCACACGCTCTTGCGCAGCTCGGCCGAGGTCACCAGCGCGCCGTCCGCGCGCAGCAGCTCGTGCAGGACGTCGAACTCCTTGCGGTTCAGGCTCACGTCCCTGCCGTCGCGGGTGACCGTACGGCGGGCCGGGTCCAGCCGGATGCCCGCTCGCTCGACGACCGGCGCGCCGGCCCGGCCGGCCCGGCGGGCCAGCGTACGCACCCTGGCCACCAGCTCGGCGAAGACGAACGGCTTCACCAGGTAGTCGTCCGCCCCGAGCGTCAGCCCGTCCACCCGGTCGTGCAGTTGCCCGGCGGCGGTCAGCATGATGATCCGGCTGCGCGTCATGAGCTCGCGGCAGACGTCGTCCCCGTGCACCTCGGGCAGGTCCCGGTCCAGCACGATGACCGAGTAGTCGACGTAGGAGGCCAGATCGAGCGCCTCCTGCCCGTCGTAGGCCACGTCGACGGCCATCGCGTTGAGCCGCAGCCCCCGCGCGATGGCGTCGGCCATCTGTTCCTCGTCTTCCACGACAAGCACCCGCATGCTGCAAAGACTCACCGATGCGGTGTTAGAGCGGGGTAAGCCCGGCGGCTTATCCGCGTTTAGCACCCGCTCCGGTGAAGTGCGGTGCCATGAACCTTCGACTCGTTCCCGCCGCGGCGGCCATGCTCATGGCGCTCGCCGCCTGCGGTTCCACCAGCGCCACCACCGGCACCGGCGCCACCTCGGCCGGCGCCTCCGCCAGCCCGTCGGGCAACGCCCGCGACGCCCAGCTCAAGTTCGCCCAGTGCATGCGCGAGAACGGCGTCGACATGGACGATCCCGCCGAGGACGGCCGCATCGTCATGAAGGCCAAGCCCGGCACCGACCGCGCCAAGATGGAGAAGGCCCAGCAGGCGTGCCAGAAGCACCTCAAGGGCGTCATGGGCGACGGGGGCCAGAGCATGGACCCGGCCAGGCGCGACCAGATGGTGAAGTTCGCCCAGTGCATGCGGGAGAACGGCGTCGACGTCCCCGACCCCACCGCCAACGGCGGCATCATGATGACCGGCGGCCCCGGCGACGAGGAGAAGATGAAGAAGGCGCAGGAGTCCTGCAAGGAGTTCCGGCCGGGCGCGGAGAAGCAGTCGTGAGGAAGCTCCTGGCAGCGGCGGCGGTCGCGCTCGTGGGCGCGGCCGCCGCCTGGACGGCGACAGCCGTACTGAGTGACAGCGGCACGGGAACGGCGGCGCCCACGCGCCCGCCCGTGCCCGCCACCGCGGAGATCACCAAGCAGGACCTCGTCGACACGCAGACCGTCGACGGGACGCTCACCTACACCGACGAGCGCACCGTCGCCACCGACGCCCGCGGCACCGTGACCTGGGTGCCCGAGGAGGGCGCGCTGATCAAGCGCGGCCGCTCGCTGCTCAAGGTGGACCGCAAGCCCGTCACCCTCATGTACGGCAAGCTCCCCCTCTACCGCACCCTCGAACGCGGCGTGGAGGGCCCCGACGTGACCCAGTTGGAGCGCAACCTCAAGGCGCTCGGCTACGGCGACGACCTGACCGTGGACGACGAGTTCACCTACGCCACCTACCTGGCGGTCCTGGAATGGCAGGAGGACCGCGACCTGGAGGAGACGGGCAGGGTCGACGCCACGCAGGTCGTCTTCCAGCCCGGCGAGGTACGCGTCGGCGACGTCAAGACCGCCGTCGGCCGCAAGGCCGTGCCGGGACAGGAGGCCCTCAAGGTCACCGGCACCCAGCGGCTCGTCCACGTCGACCTCGACACCGACGAGCAGCAACTCGCCAGGAAGGGCGCCAAGGTCACCGTCGAACTCCCCGGCGGCGAACGCGCCAAGGGCAGGATCACCGAGGTCGGCACCGTCGCCCAGACCTCCGGCCGCGACGAGAACCAGACCACCACCATCGACGTCGACATCACCCTGGACAAGAAGCCCAAGACCAGGCTCGACCAGGCGCCCGTGGACGTGGAGCTGGAGAGCGAGCGGGTCAAGGGCGTGCTCACCGTCCCGGTCGAGGCGCTGCTGGCCACCCGAGAGGGCGGCTTCGGCGTCGAGGTCGTCGAGGGCTCGGGCAGCCGGATCGTCCCGGTCGAGCTGGGCGCGTTCGGCACCGGCCGGGTCGAGGTCAAGGGATCCGGCCTCGCGGAGGGCATGAAGGTCGGGGTGCCCGCGGCATGAGCGTCATCGAGCTGCGCGAGGTGACCAAGACGTACAACGGGGGCGTCCACGCCCTGCGCGGCGTGGACCTCAAGGTCGACTACGGCGAGCTGGTCGCGATCGTCGGACCCTCCGGCTCCGGCAAGTCCACGATGCTCAACCTGATCGGCACCCTCGACCGGCCGACCAGCGGGGTGGTGCGCATCGCCGGGCACGACATCTCCAAGCTGAGCGACCGCCAGCTCTCGGCGCTGCGCGCCAAGAACCTCGGCTTCGTCTTCCAGCAGTTCCACCTGTCGCCCGGCGTCAGCGCCCTGGACAACGTGGCCGACGGCCTGCTCTACACCGGCACGCCCCGCCGCGTACGCCGCGAGAAGGCGGCCGCCGCGCTCGAACGCGTGGGACTCGGCCACCGGCTCGACCACCGCCCCAACCAGCTCTCCGGCGGCGAACAGCAGCGCGTGGCCGTCGCCAGAGCCGTGGCGGGCGACCCGCCGCTGCTGCTGGCCGACGAGCCCACCGGCAACCTCGACTCCGCCTCCGGCGCCGAGGTCCTGCGCATCCTCGGCGAGCTGCACGCCTCGGGCACCACCATCGCGATCATCACCCACGACATGGACGTGGCCGCCTGGTGCCCGCGCCAGGTCAAGGTGCGGGACGGAGCCGTGTCATGAAGCCCGCCAGGCTCAGCCCCTCCGACGTCCTGCGGGTCGGCGCGGCCGGTCTGCGCAGCCGTCCGACCAGGGTCGTGCTGTCCGCGCTCGGCATCGCCATCGGCATCGCCACGATGATCGCGGTCATCGGGATCTCCTCGTCCTCCAGGGAACAACTGCTGCGCCAGCTCGACCAGCTCGGCACCAACCTGCTCACGGTCTCGGCCGGGCAGACGCTCTTCGGCCAGGCGTCCCAGTTGCCCGAGGACGCCGCCGGCATGGTCGAACGCATGGAGCACGTACGGACCGCCGGGGCCACCGGCGCCGTCAAGACCAACGTGCGCAGGACCAGCCACATCCCGGAGGCGGTCACCGGCGGCATCGCCGTACAGGCCGCGACCGTCCCCCTCCTCAAGACCCTGGAAGGCAGCGTGACGCAGGGGGCCTGGCTGAACGCCGCCACCGGCCGCCAGCCCGCCGTCGTCCTGGGCGCCAAGGCCGCCGAACGGCTCGGCATCACCAGAACCGGCGTGCGGGTCTGGATCGGGGACCGGTGGTTCACGGTCCTGGGCATCCTCGGCCCGATGCCGCTGGCCCCCGAGATCGAACGCTCCGCCCTGGTCGGCTTCCCCTCGGCGGAGAAGTACCTGGGCTTCGACGGCCACCCGACCACCATCTACGAACGCTCCGACGACGCGGCGGTGGCCGCCGTACGCGAGGCCCTGCCCCGCACCGTCAACCCGGAGAACCCGAACGAGGTGGAGGTCAGCCGCCCCTCCGACGCGCTGGCCGCGAAGGCCGCCGCCGCGGGCGCCTTCACCAACCTCCTGCTGGGCCTGGGCGCGGTGGCTCTCCTGGTCGGCGGCGTAGGAGTGGCCAACACCATGGTCATCTCCGTCCTGGAACGCCGCAAGGAGATCGGCCTGCGCCGCTCGCTGGGCGCCACCAGGGGCCAGGTCCGCATCCAGTTCCTGGCCGAGTCGCTGCTGCTGTCGGCGCTGGGCGGGGTGGCCGGCGCGTTCCTGGGCGCGGTGGCCACGGTGGGCTACGCGGTCTCCCGCGACTGGCCCCCCGTGGTCCCGCCGTGGGCGATCGGCGGCGCGGTGGCCGCCACCCTGGTCATCGGCACGGTGGCCGGCATCTACCCGGCGATGCGCGCCGCCCGCCTCTCCCCAACCGTCGCCCTCACGGTCTAACGGCGGGGCGGTCAGGCGGTGCGGGCTATGGCTTCGGTGATGGACTTCATGCCGTGGCGGCGCAGGCGGCGGCTCAGCTGGCGGTTGATGCGGGACGGCCAGAGCGGGCCGTTGTAGATCCAGCCCGTGTAGCCCTGGACCAGGGTGGCGCCGGCGAGGAGGCGTTCCCACACGTCGTCCACGTCCTCGACGCCGCCCACCGACACCAGCGTGAGCCGGTCGCCAACCCGGGCGCGCAGGCGGCGCAGGACCTGGAGGGAGCGGGCCTTCAGGGGGCGGCCGGACAGGCCGCCCTGCTCGCCGTCGTGCCTGATCGTGGTGTTGGTCGCGATGATGCCGTCCAGGCCCAGCTCAAGGGCGAGGTCCGCCACGGCGTCGACGTCCTCGTCGGCGAGGTCGGGCGCGATCTTCACCAGCAAGGGGGTACGGCGCGGCGTACCGTCGGCCACCTCCTTGACCGCCGCCAGCAGGGGCCGCAGCAGCTCGACCGCCTGAAGGTTGCGCAGACCGGGGGTGTTGGGCGAGCTCACGTTGACCACGAGGTAGTCGGCCAGCGGCGCGAGCCGCCTGGCACTGGTCACGTAGTCGGCGGCGGCCTCGGACTCCGGCACCACCTTGGTCTTGCCGATGTTGACCCCGACCACCACCGGCAGCCCCCGCGTACGGCGCAGCCGCCGCTCGGCCGCCGCCGCGCCGTGGTTGTTGAAGCCCATCCTGTTGATGACCGCCGCCTGCCCGACCCGGCGGAACAGTCTCGGCCGGGGGTTGCCCGGCTGCGCGTGGGCGGTGATGGTGCCGACCTCGACGTGCCCGAAGCCGAGCGCGGAGATCGCCTCGGCGCAGGCGGCGTCCTTGTCGAACCCGGCGGCCAGCCCGAACGGCCCGGGGAAGTGCACGCCGAACGCGCTCACCCGCAGCGCCGGGTCGTGCGGCGCCAGCCACCGGTGCAGCAGGCGCTTGAGGAACGGCAGCGCGGACAGCACCGCGAGCGCGCGGACGGTGGCGTGGTGCACGCTCTCGGCGTCGAACCGGCGCAGGACGAGCGTGAAGAAGAGGCGGTACATCACAGGTCAGGCTACCAATCCGGCCTCGTGGGCGATGATCGCGGCCTGCACCCTGTTGCGCACGCCGAGACGGGTCAGGATGGCGCTCACGTACGCCTTGACGGTGCCCTCGACGATGAAGAGCCTGGCGGCGATCTCGGCGTTGGACAGGCCGGCGCCGACGAGGGCGAGGACCTCGCGTTCGCGTTCGGTGAGCGGTTCGACGCGGTCGCGGGCGGCGGCGCCGCGCGACATCTGGCCGCCGGCGAGCTGGGTGATGACCCGCTGGGCGACCTTGGGGGAGAGGTAGGCGGCGCCGTCGGCGACGGCGTGGATGCCGGCCAGGAGTTCGCGCGGGTCGCCGGACTTGAGCAGGAAGCCGCTGGCGCCGACGTCGAGCGCCTTGGCGATGTAGTCGTCCTCGCCGAACGTGGTCAGCATGACGACCGCGCTGCCCGGCGCGGCCCGGCGGATCTCGGCGGCGGCGGCCAGGCCGTCCATCTTCGGCATGCGGATGTCGAGCAGGACCACGTCGGGGTGGTGGCTGATGGCCAGGTCGACGGCCTCCCTGCCGTCGGCGGCCTCGGCGACCACCTCCAGCTCGGGGTCGGCGCCGAGGATGGCTTTGACGCCGGCCCTGATCATGGT
This sequence comes from Nonomuraea sp. NPDC050790, assembly GCF_044456745.1. Taxonomy (NCBI): domain Bacteria; kingdom Bacillati; phylum Actinomycetota; class Actinomycetes; order Streptosporangiales; family Streptosporangiaceae; genus Nonomuraea; species Nonomuraea sp. NPDC050790. The sequence continues at coordinate 122,237 of NZ_JBITGF010000014.1, forward strand.
CTCGTCGTCGGCGAGGAGGATGCGAATCACGCTCTCTATATTGGCCGACATGGCACAGCTGAAGATTTACGGGCGCCGGGACGTGTGGGCCGAGCGGCGGCGCGAGGTGTCGGACTGGCTGCACGCGTGCCTGCGCGAGGCGTGGGGGCTGCCGGAGGACAAGCGGTTTCACCGGTTCCTGCTGCTCGACGAGGAGGACCTCGTCTGTCCGCAGCGCGGTGCCGAGTATCTGGTGGTCGAGGTGGTGTGTTTCACGGGCCGCAGTGATGACGCCAAGCGCGCACTTATCCGGAAAATCTATGAAAAATCGCCCCTCCGTCCCGAGGACGTGGAGGTGACGATCATCGAGATGCCCAAGGTCAACTGGGGCATCCGGGGGGTTCCGGCGGACGAGCTGGCACTGCCGTACAAGGTGGAGGTCTAGCGGACGGTATCGTCCGACGCATGAGCACTCACTATGACGTCGTCGTTCTAGGCGCGGGTCCCGGGGGATACACGGCTGCGGTCCGCGCCGCCCAGCTTGGCCTCAAGGCTGCGGTCATCGAGGAGAAGTACTGGGGTGGCGTCTGCCTGAACGTGGGCTGTATCCCCTCCAAGGCGCTGCTGCGCAATGCCGAACTGGCCCACATCTTCACCAAGGAGGCCAAGACCTTCGGCATCAACGGCGAGGTCACCTTCGACTACGGCGCCGCCTTCCAGCGCAGCCGGAAGGTCGCCGACGGCCGGGTCAAGGGCGTGCACTTCCTGATGAAGAAGAACGGCATCAAGGAGTACGACGGCCGCGGCCAGTTCCTCGACGCGAACACCCTCCAGGTGAACGGCGAGACGGTCACCTTCTCGCACTGCATCATCGCCGCCGGCGCCACCACCCGGCTCATCCCCGGCACGTCGCTGTCGGAGCGGGTCGTGACCTACGAGGAGCAGATCCTCAGCGAGAACCTGCCGAGCAGCATCATCATCGCCGGCGCGGGCGCCATCGGCGTCGAGTTCGCCTACGTGCTGCACAACTACGGCGTCAAGGTGACGATCGTGGAGTTCCTCGACCGGATCGTGCCGCTGGAGGACGAGGAGGTCTCGGCGGAGCTGGCCAAGCGCTACAAGCGGCTCGGCATCGAGGTGCTCACCTCGACCCGCGTGGAGAACATCGAGGACACCGGCTCGTCGGTCAAGGTCACGGTCACCCGCGACAAGCAGACCCAGGTGCTCGAAGCGGACAAGGTCCTGCAGGCCATCGGTTTCCAGGCGCGGGTCGAGGGCTACGGGCTGGAGAAGACCGGGGTCGCGCTGACCGACAGGGGCGCCATCCAGGTGGACGGCCGGGGCCGTACCAACGTGCCGCACATCTTCGCCATCGGCGACGTCACCGCGAAGCTCATGCTGGCCCACGCCGCCGAGGCCATGGGCGTCATCGCCGCCGAGACGATCGCGGGCGCGGAGACCATGGAGATCGACTTCGCGATGGTGCCGCGGGCCACGTACTGCCAGCCGCAGGTCGCGAGCTTCGGCTACACCGAGACCCAGGCCCGTGACCTGGGATACGACGTCAAGGTCCAGAAGTTCCCCTTCACCGCGAACGGCAAGGCCCACGGCCTGGGCGACGCCAACGGCTTCGTCAAGATCATCGCGGACGACACCCACGGCGAGATCATCGGCGCCCACCTGATCGGCCCCGAGGTCACCGAACTGCTGCCCGAGCTGACCCTGGCCCAGCAGTGGGACCTCACCGTGCACGAGGTGGGCCGCAACATCCACGCCCACCCCACCCTGGGCGAGGCCGTCAAGGAGGCCATCCACGGCCTGGCCGGCCACATGATCAACATGTGAGCGCGGGTCAGACCATCAAGAAAACCCCAGCCATGAGTCTGGGGTTTTCTTGATGCTCTGACCTGATCGGGTACTCGATCGACATGCGACCGCCTACAGGTAGGCGATGCCGACACCGACCAGGACGACGGAGGCGAAGCCCGCCACCGCGCGCAGCGTGTTCCAGCCCGTCCACCGGGGCGCGTACTCGGGGTACGACATGGTGCCCGCGTCCAGCTTGTTGTTCATCGGCACGTTGACGACGACGGTGACCAGGAACGAGCCGACGAAGTTCACGCCGGCGGCGAGGAAGAACCACAGGGCGGCCGGGGAGCCCGCCAGGAACCCGGCCACCAGCGCCGCGACCGGAGCCCCCATGAAGGGGATGTAGAGCCACGGGTTGAGGATCTTCCGGTTGATGCTCCGCATGGCCGTCTCGGCCGCGGCGGGGTCGATGGCGTTGAGTCCGGGCATGACCGACATCGAGAAGGTGTAGAAGAGACCGGCGATGGCGGCGTGCAGGACCAGGGTGATCAGCGCGAGTGTCATCATGCGACCATCGTGGCCCACCCGGCATGAGACGGTCCATGGCCTGAACGCTAATTGCCATACGAGTGCGTCTTACTTCATCCGGGCGGCCATGCCCTCGATCATGAGGTCGAGCCCGTACTCGAACCGTTGCTCCCCGTCGGGGTCGGTCAGCTCGTCCACATAGGTTGTGAGCATGGGGAACTGCTCGGGCGGCAGCGACTGGTAGTAGTCCTTGATCTGGCCCACGAAGTTGCGGATGTACTCCTTGCGGTCGTTCAGCCCCTGGGCGCGCATCCGCGCGAAGTGCAGCGAGCCCTCGAAGGCGTCTCCCGCGATGTAGAGCGACAGCCGGTCCACGGTGAACGAGGCGTCGCGCGGGTCCATCCCGGCCGAGATCAGCAGCGACATCATGTACTCGCCCAGCCTGAGCGCGTTGGGCCCGGTCGGCACCGACGACATGGCCGCCCTGGCGACGTCGGCGTGGCGGCCCAGCACCTGGTGCGACTCCAGCGCGTACGCGCGCAGTTGCGCCTTCCAGTTGGCGGGGTCGGGCTCGCCCACCTCGATCTCACCCAGGATCAGGTCGTAGATCAGCTCCAGCAGCTCGTCCTTGTTGGACACGTGCGCGTACAGCGAGGCCGGGCCCGTGCCGAGCTCCTGGGCGACCCTGCGCATGCTCAGCGCGTCGAGTCCTTCCGAGTCGAGGATCCGCAACCCGGTCTCCACGATCAACGCCTGACTGAGCTGCTGCTTCACCGGTTTGGGCGACTTGCGCCACGGCGGGGTGGGCACTGATGTCATGTTCTCCTCCTCGTGGAACAGTGTACTTGACACGAACGCTGTTCGTCATTAGAACAGTGTCTGTACACGAACGCTGTTCGTTCTAAGAACGTTGTTCCCCAGGAGTTCGCATGACCGTGACCACCGCCGCGGGCACCCCCGCGGACACCCAGCCCTACAGATGGCGCTGGGTCGCCCTCTTCGTCATCCTCGCCGCCGAGGTGATGGACCTGCTCGACGCGCTGATCACCACGATCGCCGCCCCGACCATCCAGCGTGAGCTGGGCGGCTCGAACGCGCTGGTCCAGTGGCTGACCGCCGGCTACGCGCTGGCCATGGCCGTCGGCCTGATCACCGGAGGCCGGCTCGGCGACCTCTACGGCCGCAAGCGCATGTTCGTGATCGGCGCCTTCGGCTTCACCGCCGCCTCGCTGCTGTGCGGCGTCAGCGGCACCCCCGAGATGCTGATCGCCTTCCGCGTCCTGCAAGGACTGTTCGGCGCCGTGATGATCCCGCAGGGCCTCGGCCTGATCAAGGAGATGTTCCCGCCGAGCGAGATCGGCAAGGCGTTCGCCGCCTTCGGCCCCGTCATGACCATCTCGTCCGTCGGCGGGCCCGTGCTCGCCGGCTGGCTCATCGACGCCGACCTGTTCGGCACCGGCTGGCGCATGATCTTCCTGATCAACCTGCCCGTCGGCCTCGCCGCCGCGTTCGCCGCGATCAAGTTCCTGCCCGAGTTCCGGCTCTCCAACGCCACCAAGCTCGACCTGGTCGGCATGCTGCTGGTCTCGGTGGCGGCGTTCCTGCTGATCTTCCCGCTCATCCAGGGACAGGAGCACGACTGGCCCGCCTGGACGTTCGTCTCCATGGGCGCCTCGATCATCGTCTTCGCCCTCTTCGGCCGCTACGAGACCGCCCGCGTGCGCAACGGCAAGGACCCGCTCGTCGTGCCCGCCCTCTTCCGCAAGCGCGCCTTCACCACCGGCCTCATCGCCGGGCTCGCGTTCTTCTCCGGAATGGTCGGCTTCGGCGTGGTCTTCAACCTCTTCACGCAAATCGGCCTCGGCTGGGGACCGCTCCAGGCCGGGCTCGCCGGCCTGCCGCAGGCCATCGGCGGCGTGATCGGCTTCGGCCTCGCGATGTCCGGCCTGCAGGCCAAGCTCGGCCGCGGCCTCATGCAGATCGGCTCGGTCGTGATGGCGCTCGGCGCCGCCACCCTCGCCCTGTTCATCCACCTGAACGGCACGCAGATCGGCTACTGGGAGCTGGCCCCCGGGCTCGCCCTGGTCGGCATCGGCATGGGCCTGACCATGGCGCCGTTCTTCGACATCATCCTGGCGGGCGTCGAACCCCACGAGTCCGGTTCGGCCTCCGGCACCCTCACCGCCGTCCAGCAGCTCGGTGGCGCGCTCGGCGCCGCCGTACTGGGGACGCTGTTCTTCAACCTGCTCAAGAGCCGGATGGCCTTCCCCGACGCGCTCCAGATCACGATCGCGGTGGAGATCGGCCTGCTGGCCGCCACGTTCGCGCTGTCGTTCCTGCTGCCCAGATTCGCCCGCGCGGAAGGACATTGAGCTTGTACGGCACATGCCCCCGGCATACCGGCCGGGGGCATACGATTGTCCCCATGAGCACCACGTACAACGTCACCGGCATGACCTGCGGCCACTGCGTCGCCTCCGTCAAGGAGGAGGTGGGGGAGGTCGCGGGCGTCACCGACGTGGACGTCGACCTGTCCACCGGCCTCGTCACGGTCACCGGCGCCGCCGACGACTCCCTCGTCCGCGCCGCCATCAAGGAAGCCGGCTACCAGGTCACCTGACCCCCGCACAACCATCCTTCCTCCGGGCGTGAACACCTCCGAAGGGGTTTCCAGGACCGTGGGCGGTCACATGCTGGGGCGGGTGGAGGTGGCGCTCTGGGCGAGTTGCTCCACGTGGTCCATGACCTCGGTCACCGAGACGACCCCCGGCCGGTGGGGACGGCCGCGCTGCCAGGGGCTGGGCCCCTCCAGCGACCGGTACTCCACCCCGAGCGCGTCCAGCCGCCCAAGATGCTCGCGGAGCCGTTCAGAGAAATCGGGACCCGCGGACCCCGACCAGCCCACCTCGGCCAGCGCGCACGCCCTCGGCCACGCCTTGTAGTCCAGCGTGCGCGCGTCCGGGATGCGCTCGCTCCACAACTGCGCCTGCAGCCCGAGCACGTGCCGGCGCTCGGCCAGCTCCCATGAGGAGGGCGCGGGGTCGAAGGCGGCCACGTCCGCGACGGTGACCGCGTCGCCGATCGCCAAGGGCTCGTCGGTCGAGGCGGCCTCGGCGTAGTCGAAGTACAACGGGAAGACCGGCGTGGCCACCACGTCGTGCCCGGCCGCCGCGGCCCGCCGCCCGACCGGCATGCCGCGCCACGGCATCACGACGGTGTCCGGCCGTAGGTCGCCGGCCACGAACGCCTCGTCCCACACCACGGCCCGCGTGCCCCGCTCGGCCAGCGCGTCGGCCAGCCGCCGCAGGAACCACGCGTGCAGCGCCGCCACCGACTCCAGCCCCAGCTCCCGGGCGTAGTCGCCGATCTCGGGGGAGGACTCCCACTGGTCGAGGACGACCTCGTCCCCGCCGACGTGCAGGTACGGCGTCTCGCCCAGCGCGCCCAGCAGCTCGTCGAAGATCGTCGTCAGGAACTCGACGGTGGCGGGCAGCGGCGACAGGATCGCGGGGGAGATGCCCCACCGGTCCAGCACCTCGACCGGCTCGCCCGTCGCCCCGAACTCGGGGTGGGCCGCCAGGATCGCCGAGGCGTGCCCCGGCACGTCGATCTCCGGCACGACCGTGACCGCCCGCGCCCGCGCGTACGCGCCGATCTCCGCGAGGTCGTCCAGCGTGTAGTAGCCGCCATGGGGAAGGCCGTCGTACGCCTCCGGCTGGCCGTAATGGTGCGTCGCGGTGCGCGGGCGGTGCGAGGCCACCTCGTGCAGGCGCGGGAAGGCCCGGCTCTCCACCCGCCAGCCCTGGTCGTCGACGAGGTGCAGGTGGAGCCGGTTGAGTTTGTGCACGGCCATCAGGTCCACGACGCGCAGGATCTCCCGCTTGGGGAAGAAGTGCCGCGCCACGTCCACGTGCAGGCCACGCCAGGAGTAGCGGGGCGCGTCCTCGATCCGCACACCGGGCACCCGCCACTCCGCCCCAGCCGTCCAGCGGTAGGAGGCGGCGGGCAGCAACTGGTGCAGCGACTGCCCGGCGTAGAACGCCCCCGCCCGGTCACCGGCCGCGATCTCGACGCCGCGCGAGCCGACCGTCAGCCGGTACGCCTCGGGCCCGAGAGCCGGGTCGAGCCGGATGTCGACGGCGCCGGAGTCGCCCGGCCGCAGGTCGAGGACGGGCAGCGCCAGGCGGGCCGCCTCGACGAGGTCGGCGGGGCCGGACACGACGGCGCCCGTGGCCAGCTCGTAGGAGCCGGACAGGCGGCTCAGCAGATTGGGGCGAGGAATCATGCCTTGAGATACTGCTGCAACCCGTTGGCCAACGCCAACGCGATGCGCTGCCGGAACTCGGGGTCGCGGAACTTCGCGGCCTCACCGGCGTTCTTCATGTTCCCGCACTCGACGAAGATCTTCGGCACCGTCGACAGGTTGAGCCCGCCGAGGTCGTTGCGGAAGTCGAGCGCGTCCTTGCCGATGTAGGTCGAGTACCGCAGGCCCGTGCCCTTCTTGAACGCCTGCCGTACCGCCAGGCCGAGCTTCTTGGAGTCGCCCACCACCGGGTCCACCGGACCGCCGATCTTCTCCGGCATGATCACGTGGAAGCCGTGGTTGCCCGGCGCGGAGCCGTCGGCGTGCACCGAGAGCGCGGCGTCGGCCTTGGCCTTGTTCCCGATGGCCGCGCGCTCGGTGATGCACGGGCCGACGCTGGTGTTGTCGGCCCTGGTCAGCTTCACGCTCGCGCCCCGCTGCTTGAGGATCTTGACCAGGCGGTTGGACACGTCCCAGGTGAAGGCCGCCTCGGTGTAGCGGTCGGCGGTCTCGGTGCCGGTGGTGTCGCACGCCTTCCACTTGGTGAGCACGTTCACCTTGCGGTTGACGGCCTTGGGGTCGCGGAAGTTGCCGCCGTTGTGGCCGGGGTCGATGACGACGACCTTGCCGTCGAGCGGCTTCGCGGCCTTGGCGGTCGCGGCCGGCGCGGGCTGCTGTGGCTGCGCCTGTACGTCCAGGCTCTGGCCGCCCGCGGCGTCACTGTTGGAGACGCCGTTGGCGACGCCCCCGCAGGCGGCGGTGGCCAGGCCGAGCAGGGCGAGAACGGTGGCAGGTAGAGCACGCATGCGCTCCAAGGTACGTCACGATCCGGTATCACCAGACGTGTTCGCCCACTTCCTGCCGCTGGAGCAGGGCCGCGAGCTCCCTCGCGTCCTCCGCGTCGAGGCCGAGCACCACGCGCGGGCGGCCCCACGGATGGTCGAGGGAGTGGGCGACGTAACTGGCCACGGATTCGGCGCCGACGTCGCTCCCCCTGCCCCTGCCGGCGCGCCAGTGTGCCCAGGCGCGTTCGAGCTCGGCCGCCGCGCGCTGGGCACAGGACACCAGTTCTGGATCACGCATGACTGTTCCCCCCGGAAAAGACGCCATGACGCTGACGAGTAAAGCGGGGAGACCCGCCATGGCATCCGGGATTGACCAGCCCTTGGGTAGCTCTTAGGCGGGTCCCGTGCTCCGCCGTACGATCAGCTCGGGGGTGACCTCACGGAGCCTGGCGGCCTTCGAGGGGTCGCCGATGCGGTCGCTGAGCAGGGCCGCGGCCGAGCGGCCCATCGTACGTCTGGGCTGGTCGACCGAGGTGAGCGAGATGTGGCGCGAGGCCGCGAGATGGGTGTTGTCGTAGCCGATCACCGACAGGTCCTCGGGGATGCGCAGCCCGAGGTCCGCCGCCGCCGACATGACACCCAGCGCGACCACGTCGTTGGCCGCGAAGATCGCGGTGGGCCGCGGCTCGCGGGTCAGCAGCGCCGTCGCCGCGTCCCTGCCGCTGTCCTCCGTGCACTCCGCGTGCTCGACCATGATGTACGGCGCCAGCGCGTGCCGCCGCATCGCGACCAGATACCCCTCGCACCGCGAGGAGCGGTTGCCCTCGATGTGCGCGATGCGCTTGTGGCCGTGTTCGACCAGGTGGTCGATGGCAAGCCGGGCGCCGAGCTGGTCGTCGTCGACCACGATGTCGACGCCGTCGAGCTCGATGTCACGTTCCCCTACGACGACCGTGGGCGTGTAGGAGGTCGCCTCGATGAGCGTCTCGCTGGTCGGCGCTATGCCTAAGAGCACCAGGCCGTCGACCCGGAGCTCCAGGAAGGCTTCCACCGCTTCGTCCTCGAACGCGGGGTCCCACTGGCTGTTGCCGATCAGCATGCGTAGCCCGTCGCCGTGCAGGCTCTCCTGGAGCCCGTCGAGAAACTCGGCGTAGAACGGGTTGTGTAGGTCGGCGACGAGCGCGCCGACGAGATGGGTACGGCCTTCGACGAGGCTGCGCGCCACGGCATTGGGGCGGTAGCCGAGCTCGCGCGCTGCCGCGAGCACGGCTTGCCGCCGATGCTCGCTCACGTGGGGGGACCCACGCAGCACGAGTGAGACGAGCGATTTGGAGACGCCTGCTCGCTCGGCGACGTTGCGGATGGTTGGCCTGGGCCGGGGCAGGGTGTCTACCTCGGCGACGGTCGTGTTGACGGGCGGTCCTGACATGTGTCTCCCCCGCGATGCGGATACGGGCACCTGTCTCACTGAACGATCGAGTTCGCCGCAGGGTACGGCTTTCATCAGGTAAGCCTGATCTCGACCCCGGCGGCGGGCGGCCGTTATTGGGCATGGAGTCGGATACTGTGCAGGTGTGACACCCGGGAAGTCCTCCGCCGAAGCGGCGCGCCCCGCACGGCGCAGGCTCAGCGTCGACCGGCGTCGGGAAGAACTCATGGCCGCGGCGCTTGAGCTGTTCAGCAAGCGCGATGCGGAAGACGTCTCCATCGACGACGTGGCGAGCGCCGCGGGCGCCTCACGGGCGCTCGTGTACCACTATTTCGGCGGCAAGCAGGAGCTGTATGTCGCCGCGCTGAAAAGCGCGGCAGAACAGTTGGAGTCCCGGCTTCGGCCGCAGGAGGGCGGCAGGCCGCTCGACGAGCTGGCCGCGGGCCTCAGGCGCTACTTCGACTTCGTCGAGGAGCACGCGGCCGGGTTCGCCGCGCTGCTGCGCGGGGGACCGGCCAACCGGGCCGGCGAGGTCGGCGAGATCGTCGACGGGGTCCGGCAGCGGTTGTTCCGCCTCATCCAGAAGCAGATGCGGGTCGAGCGGCCCACGCCCGTGCTGCGCACCACGATCGTGTCGTGGATCGCCTCCGTGGAGACGGCGGGGCTGGACTGGCTGGAGCACCGCGACATCGAGCGTCCCGTGCTGGAGAAGATGCTCGTGGACCAGATGATCGCGCTGCTCGGCGTCGCGGCCACCTACGACCACGAGGTGCGGACCCTGTTCGAGAGCCTGGCGAGCAAGCAGTTCCCCGCCTGACCCGGAGCGGGAAGGATGGCGCCGGGCGGGCGGCGCCAACTCCCGTTTGCGTCCCCCGACGCGCGGGGCGACATGACGTCGTCACGCTGGTGGACCGGGCCGGAGACCCTGGCCCACCGTGAAACCCCCCTATAGGTCCGTGACGACCTCGGAGTTACTCCGAGCGCTGCTGCGGAATCCCCGCCAGCAGCGCCCGGACCTCGGTCTCCCGGTATCGCCGGTGACCGCCGAGGGTACGAATCGACGTCAACTTGCCCGCCTTGGCCCACCGGGTAACGGTCTTGGGGTCGACCCTGAACATGGTCGCGACCTCGGCGGGCGTGAGCAGTGGCTCGGCCTCGGGTGTACGAGCTGACATTTGTGCGGCCTCTCCTCCGTGTGGACCGGCATCTGCGATCCTGCGACTGCCTTTGCGCGTGTCACGGATGTCCCCCTATGGCCCAGAGCGTGCGGCTTTTCTGAGCCATATGCGGCATCACCCGAAGTGACCATACCGCCACGCAGAGCGATTGGCGAGCCCTTCTTTGACCCAACTGCCCGCCCACATGGCGATGTCACGCTCGGTGATTCTAGCGACACGTTTCGTGGTATCGCAGTGAAAACGGCAAACTACTCAGTTCGCAGAAGCCAGCAGGCCTGACACGTGACCCACTCATGCCATGCTCTTGCTGGTCAGGACCCCTGTATGGGGTTCAGTTGGCAGATTCCAGAAGTTGCATTGACTTCCAGCGCAGGATCACCCGCTGATACATCGCGAACGCAAGTTCTTCTTGACCCGTGTCCAAACCGGTCAAAGCGGCAGAAAGCTCCGCTACAGACTGGTCCGCCTGAAGCGCGTCGTCGTCCATCAGATGGACGAGACCGCCGTAGTCGAGTTCGACCAGCGAGTGCGGATGGAACTCCTCCAGCCAGCGGGCCACGTCCTCCACGTCGAGCCCCGCCGCGACGTCGCCCAGATGCTTGCGCAGCACCTGCAGCGCCTTGGCCGAGCGCCGCCTGGCCTGCGCCATGGAGGTCACGTAGATGAGGTTGCGGCCGGTGGTCGTGGTGAGGTCCTGGCCCTTGGGCGGCGTGGAGCCCAGCACCAGCCACCGCTCGTTGCCGTCGAAAGGGATGAACCACGCCGGTGGCACGTGCCAGGTCGTGGTCCTGATGTGGGTGCGCAGCACCGACGAGCCACCCGTGCGCTTGAACCGGTCGAAGTCGTCGGCCGTCTGCTCGGCGATCGTCTTCGGGACGAAACGGTCCATCATCTTCACCGGAACCGTCCCGCGCAGCCGTGAGAACGCCAGCCACGAGCGCAGCCGCGTCTGCCAGGGGCAGACGTACAGGCGATCCTCAACGCGGCGCAAATAGGCGTTGGGGCTCTCCTGGGCGGGTGCGGGGTGCGGCGGCATGCCGAGCAGACGCCGGACGGACTCGCCGTGCTCGGCCTGCAGCGCGGTCGCCCGGCGCGGGCGGTCGCGCGACTCGGCGTATTCGGCCCAGACCTTCCGCTCAGACTCGCTGAAGGCGGTCAGCGGCTCATAGACGCGGAGGTACGCGGCGTAGGGCAGCACGGAAGGCATCGTGTCATGAAGACAGCCTGCTTGCACCGTTGCTGCCACTACCCTGAGAGGTGATCTCCGCCGCGAAGGGGCGGCGGAACCGGACAGGGAGTCACTACCGTGACCGACGTCTTCGGCACGTCCCACAAGGACGTTCACGAACAGGTCGTCTTCTGCGCCGACGAGCAGAGCGGCCTCCGCGCCATCATCGCGATCCACAACACCCAGCTCGGCCCGGCCCTCGGGGGCACGCGTTTCTACCCCTACGAGAGCGAGGGGGCGGCGCTGGCCGACGTACTGAACCTGGCCAAGGGCATGGCGTACAAGAACGCCCTCGCCGGCCTCGACCACGGCGGCGGCAAGGCCGTCATCATCGGCGACCCCGCGACGCAGAAGACCGAGCCCCTGCTGCGGGCCTACGGCCGCTTCATCGAGTCGCTCGGCGGGCGCTACATCACCGCCTGCGACGTCGGCACCTTCAGCCCCGACATGGACGTCGTCGCCAGGGAGTCGCGCTTCGTCACCGGCCGCACCGTGGAGCACGGCGGCGCCGGCGACTCCTCGATCCTCACCTCGTTCGGCGTCTTCCAGGGCATGCGCGCCTCGGCCGAGCGGGTCTACGGCACGCCGTCGCTGCACGGCAGGCGGGTCGGCGTCGAGGGCGTGGGCAAGGTCGGCCACCGGCTGGTCGACCTCCTGCGCGAGGACGGCGCCGAGGTGGTGGTCTGCGACGTCAGCGAGGCGGCGATCGAGCGGGTGCGCCTGCGCCACCCCGAGGTCGAGGTGGTGGCCGACGCCGCCGCCATGGCCGTCGCCGACATCGACGTCTTCGCGCCCTGCGCGCTGGGCGGCGCGCTGACCGACTCGGTCGTGGAGACGCTCCGCGCCAAGATCGTGTGCGGCGCGGCCAACAACCAGCTCGCCCACCCCGGCGTGGAGAAGCAGCTCGCCGACCGCGGCATCCTCTACGCTCCCGACTACGTGGTGAACTCCGGCGGGGTCATCCAGGTCGCGGACGAGATCGAGGGCTTCAACATGGACCGCGCGCGCTCCAGGGCGGCCAGGATCTACGACACGACTTTGAAGATCTTCGGAATCGCCGCGGAGGAGGGCGTACCTCCGGCTGTCGCAGCCGATAGGCTGGCAGAGCGCAGAATGTCGGAAGTCGGGCGAATCAGGGGCATTTGGCTGGGCGCCTGACGCCCCGCGCCCATACGACGTACCGAGCTGGGCACAAAACAGGTACGGTAATAGGCGAACGAGAGGCTGACGTCCGAAGACAGCGGCGTCAGCGAGTGGTGCGTTAGCGACGAGGGGTCGGGGACGACCCCACACGAGGGGGTCGAGCCAATGGGGCGCGGCCGAGCAAAGGCCAAGCAGGTCAAGGTTGCTCGCCAGCTGAAGTACAACAGCGGTGGCACAGATCTTGAACGTCTTCGCGATGAACTCGGGGTCGGAGACTCCAGCCACAACGACGACGACGCCGACGACCTCAACGATGAGCTGGCGGATCGCTATGCCGATTACGCCGACGACTACGGCGCTGAGGACGACGACGACGACCGTACGTCCGGCCGCCGGTAGCCGCTCTCCCGGTTGACGTCTTTCATCAGGCACCCGGCGCGACAACCCCGCGCCGGGTGCCTGTGTGATGTGATCCACTCATGAGCATGCCCTTGAGTGACATCGCCAGGAAGATCCTTGACGCTCCCAACATCGGCATCCTGGCCACCCTCAACCCCGACGGCAGCCCGCAGACCTCCGTGGTGTGGGTGGGCACGGACGGGGACGACGTCGTGATCTCCTCCCAGGCGGGCCGGCGGAAGGTCCGCAACCTGGAGCGCGACCCGCGCGCCAGCCTCAGCGTGTTCGACCTGGCGGACCCCGACCAGTACGTCGAGGTCCGCGGGGTGGCGACGGTCGCCGAGGACGAGGGCCGGCGGCTGGCGGTGGAGCTGGCGGAGAAGTACGAGGGCGAGGGCGCCGGTCAGGAGTACCTGGACCTGCCCCCGGACGTGGTCCGCGTGGTGGTCAGGCTGGCTCCCCGGCGTGTGATCGGTCACACGGGCTGACCCTGCCGGTAGTGCAGGTGCACCACCCCGGTGGTGAAGGTGGCCGAGCCGGCCAGCTCCAGCGGCAGGCGGCCGGTCGACGCGTCGAACAGCCTGGTCCCCGTTCCCAGCACGATCGGGTGGACGTACAGGTGCAGGTCGTCGACCAGCCCGGCGGCGAGCAGCGCGCGGGTGAGCGTGACGCTGCCGGTCATGCCGATGTTCCCGCCGGGCCCCGCCTTGATCCGGCGCAGTTCCTCGACCGCGTCGCCGCCGATCAGGGTGGAGTTGTTCCAGTCCGCGGCGCGCAGGGTGGTCGAGACGACCAGCTTGGCGACGTTGTTGAGGTGGTCGGCCATCGGGTCGCTGCGGTGGGGCCACGTCGAGGCGAACGCCTCGTACGTGGCCCGCCCGAGCAGCAGGGTGTCGGAGCCGGCCTGCTGGGCCATGACGGCCGTGGTCATCTCGTCGTTGACGTAGGGGAAGTGCCACTTCTCCGGCGACTCCACCACTCCGTCCAGCGAGACGAACAGTCCAGCGACGATCTTCCTCATCTTCGTTCTCCTTCTCGGTGGTCTCTGCTTCCACGTCGATCGGGAGATGTGACAGGGAACGCGGGCCGCGGTCAGCCCTTGCGCAGGATCGCCACGCCGTCGCCCGACAACTCGTCGAGATAGGCGTCCCGCCCGGTCATCGCCATGATCAGGGCCAGCGTCGAGCCGGTCACCGACGGCCCGGAGCCGCTCGCGAACGGCCCGTCGTCGGCGGCCAGCCGCAGCCCGCGCACCCGCCCCTTGGCCAGGACGATCTGGTCGGAGCCCACGTAGTACTCGGCCAGGCGGGTGAGCGTGCCGATCGGGTGGTCGCGGCGGATGCCCAGCGGGCGGCGGATGTCCGCGCCGTGGACGACGGTCTCGCCCAGCATCGCGATGAGCGGCAGCGGCGGCTTGGTCCTGCTCGTCACCGCGGCGCGGAAGCGCTCCAGCGTCTCCGCCGGCGACCCGCCCAACTGCTCGCGCAGCCGCATCACCACCTGCCGGTCGAAGTCGAACCGGCACCGCACCACGCCCGCCAGCCACCGCATCGGGGTGAGCCGGGCGCCCGAGGTCAGATGGGCCAGCACCTCGCGCACGCTCAGCCCCTCGCACAGGGACGGCGTCGCCCACCCCTCGTCCGTCAGCGCCGCCAGATCGGCCGCCAGAGCCGCCCGCTCGGCGTGGATCAGCGCCCAAAGTCCGGAATCTGTCATGTCAGAGCACCTCCTGTCGTCGCCAGGTAGGACTGCGGGCATGATGCAGAATCGTCGCCTGTGACGGAAAACACCGATCTGGCGCGGGCGCGGGCGGGGGACGACGCGGCGTTCACCCGGCTCGTCCAGCCGCTCCGGCGGGAACTGCACGCCCACTGCTACCGGATGCTCGGCTCCGCGCACGACGCCGACGACGCCGTGCAGGAGGCGCTGCTGCGGGCCTGGCGCGGGCTGGCCCGCTTCGAGGGGCGCTCGACGCTGCGGTCCTGGCTGTACACGGTGGCCACCCGGACCTGCCTGGATCTGGTTAAGGGGCGTGAGCGGCGGGCCATGCCCGTGGACCTCGGGCCGTCCAGTGAGCACGCGGTGCTCGACGCGGCTCCGGTGACCGAGCAGCGGTGGCTGGGGCCGTACCCGGACGTGGGGTTGAGCTATGAGCAGCGTGAGGCCGTCGAGCTCGCGTTCGTGGCGGCGCTGCAGCACCTTCCGGGCAACCAGCGTGCCGCGCTGCTGCTGTTCGACGTGCTGGGGTTCTCGGCCGCGGAGATCGCCGCGATGATGGACGCCTCGACGGCCTCCGTGAACTCCGCCCTGGCGCGGGCGCGCAGGGTCGTGGCCGAGCGGGTGCCGGGGCCCGGCGGGCAGGCCGGCGGCGACGCCCGCGCCCGGCAGCTCGCCACGGGGTTCGCGACCGCGCTCGAACGGGGTGACGCCGACGCGCTGGTGGCGCTGCTCACCGCCGACGTCACCTGGTCGATGCCGCCGCTGTCCCAGTGGTACGGCGGGCTGCCCGCGGTCACCGACTTCGCGGTCGAGGTGCCGCTGACCCGGTGCCCGAGCTGGCGCCACCTGCCCACGAGCGCGAACGGCCGGCCCGCCGTGGCCTTCTACCTCGGCGAGTCGGCCGGCGCCGTGCACGGGGCCTGGTCGATCACGCTGTTCGGGATACGCGACGACCGGATCGCCGAGATCACGTCCTTCCTCGGCGCCGACCACTTCCCGGCCTTCGACCTGCCCGTGGAGCTGCCCTGAGCGCCTTCCGGCACGCCGGCCCGCCCGTGGAGCTGTCCTGAGCGCGTCAGGCGTCTCCGAGCGGGGCCAGGCGTTTCTGAGCGCGTCAGGCGTCTCCGAGCGAGCCAGGCGTCTCCGAGCGAGCCAGGCGTCTCCGAGCGTGTCAGGCGTCCTGGCCGATCGGGCGCAGGTGCTTGAGCATGGTCAGCGCGCAGACCGCCAGGACCAGCACCAGCACCGCGCTGATCGCCGCCACGACGAGCAGCCCCTGGGAGAAGGCGCCCTGTGCCTCGGCCAGCAGCGCGGCGGCCTGCGCGGGCGGCAGGCCCGTGGCCGCGTCGATGGCCTCGCCCAGCGAGCCGCCGGCCTGCGGCGAGGTGACGATGCTGCCGTAGACGGCGGTGCCGACGCTGCCGAGCAGCGCGATGCCGAGCGCGATCCCCAGTTCGCCGCCGCACTCCGCGATGGCCGAGGCGGACCCGGCCCGCTCCTGGGGCGCGGAGCCGACGATGAGGTCGAGCCCGAGCGCGCCCACCGGCGCCATGCCGAGGAAGGCGATCGTGACGCCGGTGACCAGCATGGCGAGCCCGTCGCCCGCCACCACGACGGCGAACCCGGCCGCCGACACCACGAGCCCGGCCCCGACGACCACGCCGGGACGGAACCTGCCCGCGATGACCGGCGCCGCCAGCGAGCCGCCGACCAGGCCGAGCGCGGGCAGCGCCATCCACAGGCCGGCGGTCAGCGGCGACAGGCCCTCGACGAGCTGGAGGTGCTGGCTGACGAAGAGGTATACGCCGCCCTGCATCACCATGGCGAGCGCCAGGATCAGCAGCGCCGTTCTGAAGGACCGGTTGGCGAACAGGCTCGTGTCCACCAGCGGCTCGGCCAGCGTGCGCTGCCGCCGTACGAACGCGACGCCGCACGCCAGCCCGACCAGGACGGCCACGTACGCCACGACCTGGGCCGGATCGTCGGCCAGTTCCTTGAGCCCGTAGACGAGCGGCAGGAGCGCGGCCATCGACAGGGCCACGCTGGCCAGGTCGAGCCGGGCCGAGCCGCCGCCCGAGGTCTCCGGCAGGAAGGCGAGCCCGCCCAGCACGACCAGCGCCATGATCGGCACGCCCATCAGGAACACCGAGCCCCACCAGAAGTGCTCCAGCAGCAGCCCGCCGATCACCGGCCCGGCGGCCGCCCCGCCCATGAAGCACGCGGTGAACACGCCGATGGCGATGGCCCGCTGCCGGGCCCCGGGGAACAGCCCCGCCACCAGCGCCAGCGCCGAGGGCCCGATCGCCGCCCCGGCGACGCCCAGGAGCACCCGGGCGACGATCAGCATGGTCGTCGAGGTCGAGTACGCGGCCAGCGCGGAGGCGGCGGCGAAGGCGACCGAGCCGAGCAGCAGGAGCCTGCGGCGTCCGATCCGGTCGCCGAGCGAGCCCATCGTGATGATGAATCCGGCGATCATGAAGCCGTAAACGTCGGTGATCCACAGCAGTTCGATGGCACTGGGATTCAGATCGGCGGCCAGATGGGGCAGAGCCAGCATCAGAACGGTGTTGTCCACAGCGAGCAACAACGTCGCCAGGGCGAGCACGGTCAGTCCCAGCCATGCTCCCGCCCCGGTACGGGGAAGAGTAGTAGTCATGTGATCAGCCTCAAGGGCGGACGTTCGGAAAATGTTCGGAGGTGTTTAGGGTGGGCTTCATGCGCTTCGCCGTACTGGGGCCGCTTGAGGTGATCGCGGACGGCCACGCCGTCGCGGTGCCCGAGCGCAAGGTCCGGGCGCTCCTGGCCGGGCTGCTCGCCCACAACGGGCGGGTCGTGCCCGCGGTGCGGCTGATCGAGAGCCTCTGGGGGCCGGAACCCCCGGGCAACCCGCTGGCCGCGCTGCGCGCCAAGGTCTCGCAGCTACGCCGCGCGCTGGACGAGGCCGAGCCCGGCGCCAGGCTGCTCGTCGTCACCCGTGCGCCCGGCTACCTGATCGAGGCCGACACCGACGCGCGCCGCTTCCAGACGACGCTGGACCGCCTGCCGTCCGTGGACGACCCGGCCGCGCGGGCCGCCGTGCTCGCCGAGGCGCTGGAGTGGTGGCGCGGGCCCGCGTTCGCCGACTTCGCCGACGCGCCGCTCGTGCGCAGGACCGCCGACCGGCTGGAGGAGCAGCGCCTGGCCGCGGTCGAGGAGTACGCCGACGTACGGCTCGCGCTCGGCCAGGACGCCGCGCTGGTCGGCGAGCTGACCGAACTGGCCGCCCAGCACCCCCTGCGCGAACGTTTCCACGCGCTGCTCATGCGCGCCCTCTACCGGTCGGGACGGCAGGCCGAGTCGCTGGAGGTCTACCGCGCCCTGCGCGAGCGCATGCGCGACGAGCTGGGCCTGGACACCGCCCCCGAACTCGCCGCCCTGCACCAGGCGATCCTGGAACAGCGTCCCGCCCTGCGCCGCCCCGCCGCGCCCGCACCCGCGCCCGCCCCCTCCCGCCTGCCCGAGCCGCTGACCGAGCTCGTCGGCAGGGAGAAGGCGCTGGCCGACCTGCTCGCCCTGCCCGCCTCCGCCCGGCTGGTCACGCTGACCGGCAGCGGCGGGGTGGGCAAGAGCCGCCTGGCCCTGGAGGCCGCCCGCCGCCTGGCCGACGCCCATCCCGACGGCGCCCACCTGGTCGAGCTGTCCGCGTCCGCGGCGCCCGAGGTGACCGAGGCGGTCGCGGCGGCGCTCGGGCTGCGCGCCGACGGGCTCGCCGCCGCCCTGGGCGCGCGGCGGACGCTGCTGATCCTCGACAACTGCGAGCACGTCGTCGAGCCCGTGGCCAAGCTCGCCGACCTGCTGCTGCGCGCCGGTCCCGACCTGCGGATCATCGCCACCAGCAGGGAGCCGCTGGGCGTGGCGGGCGAGGTCGTGCGCGAGGTCGCGCCGCTCGACCCCGTCGCCGCCGCCCGGCTGTTCACCGCCCGCGCGCTCCCCGGCACACCGCTGCCGCCCGAGGACGCCGAGGCCGTCGAGGTGATCTGCCGCCGCCTGGACGGCATCCCGCTGGCGCTGGAACTGGCCGCGGCGCGCGTGCGGTCGATGGGCGTGCGCGCGCTCGCCGACCGGCTGGACGACCGGTTCCGCCTGCTGTCGGCCGGTCGCCGGGCCGGGCCCGCCCACCAGCGCACCCTCAAGGCGGCCATCGACTGGAGCTGGGACCTGCTGAGCGAGCCGGAGCGCGTGGTGTTGCGGCGGCTGGCCGTACAGGTGGGCGGGTGCACGCTGGAGGCGGCCGAGCGCGTCTGCGCGGTGCCCATGCCCCTGCCGGACGGCCCGCCCGGCGACGTCGAGCTGGCCGCGCAGGCGCAGGCGGCGGGGCTCGGGCCCGACCACCTCGACCCGGCCACGGTCGCCGACCTGCTGGCCCGGCTGGTGGACCGCTCGCTGGTCGTGCGCTCCGGGGGGCGCTACCGGCTGCTGGAGTCGGTGTCGGCCTATGGCATGGAACGGCTGCGCGAGTCCGGCGAGCACGACCTCGTCCTGCGCTGGTACGCCACGTACTACACGCAGCTCGCCGAGTGCGCCGAGGCGTACCGGACGGGGCCGGCCCGGCACCGCTGGGTGGGCAGGCTGGACGCGGAGGGCGCGAACCTGCGCGGCGCGCGGGAGGCGGCGGCCCTGCTGGGCGACACCCGGCTGGCCGACCGGCTCACCGGCTCGCTCGGCTGGTACTGGACCCAGACGGGACGCACGGACGCCCCGCCCGCGCCTTCGAGGCCCTCCGGCGCGCTGGCCACGCTAGGGGTTGGGGAGTGAGGGGTGGGCGGGCCAGGGCGAGGGGTTGAGGAGGGCCCAGCGTTCGTGGTCGCGCCAGGCGCCGTCGATGAACAGCAGCCCCTGCGAGGAGCCCTCGTAGTGGAAGCCGAGGCGCTGGATGAGCTTGAGCGAGGCGTGGTTGTCCGGCTGGATCTGGGCGTCCAGGCGGTGCAGGCGCAGTTGCTCGAAGGCGTAGCGCACGACGAGGGCCAGGCCCTCGCCCATGTAGCCGTGCCCGGCGGTGGGGGCGAAGGCCGCGTAGCCGAGCGAGCCGTTCTGGAAGCGGCCGCGGATGATGCTGTTGATGTTGACCATGCCGGCGATGTCGCCGCTGTCGCGCAGGCACACCAGCAGGCGGCGGGTGGTCGCGGGGTCGAAGTGGGTCAGGTAGGTCCTGAACTCCTCGGCCGTGCCGGGCAGCGACATCCACGGGTGGTGCAGCTCCTGGCTGGCCCTGGTCAGCGCGACGAACTCGGCCTCGTCGTGCCTGGTCATCGGCCGCAGCGTCACCCGCGCGGACCCCGGTTCCAGGCTCGCCAGGAAAGCCTCCACCTCGGCCGCGATCTGCACCAACCCCTCAGTCATGCGTGGCACTGTACAACTACAGCCAACCCCGCGACTCGGCCAGGTGCACCGCTTCGGCGCGGTTGCGGGCGCCGGTCTTGCCGATCGCCGACGACAGGTAGTTGCGCACCGTCCCCTCGGTCAGGAACAGGCGCCGGGCCAGGTCGGCCACGGTCGCGCCGTCGCGGGCCGTGCGCAGCACCTCGCGTTCCCGCTGCGTGAGCGGGCTCGGCCCGACGGCGCTCGCGCTCACGGCCAGCTTGGGGTCGATCACCCGCGCACCCTCCATCACCTGTCGTACGGCTGCCGCCAGCTCCGCGGCCGGGGCGTCCTTGACCACGAACCCGGCCACCCCGGCCTCCAGGGCCCGGCTCAGGTAGCCGGGGCGGCCGAACGTGGTCACGATGACCACCCGCTGCCCCCGCAGCCGCTCGGCCACCTCCAGGCCGGACATTCCCGGCATCTCTATGTCGAGCAGGACGACGTCCGGCCGGTGCTCGGCCACCGCCGCCTCCACCAGGTCGCCCCTGCCCACCTGGGTCACCACCTCGATGTCCGCCTCCAGATCGAGCAGCGCGGCCAGACCGCCCCTGACGAGCTCCTGGTCGTCGGCGATCAGCACGCGGATCACGGGACCTCCAGCGGGACCCGGGCCACCAGACGGTACCCACCCCCGGGCAACGCCCCGGCATCCAGCGACCCACCCACCCCGGCCACCCGCTCAGCCAGCCCGGTAAGCCCGTTCCCCCGCCCACTACCCCCACCACAAGACCCGCCAATCCCGCCAGGAGACCCGCCAAGTCTGCTTGGAGACCTGCCATCAAGCCCGCCGTCCAGCCCGTCACGAGGCCCGCCGTCAAGCCCGCCACGGGGCTTGTCTTCATGGTCTGGTGCTGGGCCGTCGTCGCGGACCTCCAGGCCCGCCCATGCCGGGTCCACGCTCAACGTGATCCAGCAGCGCCGCGCGCCGCTGTGGCGCAGGACGTTGGTGGCCCCCTCGCGCACCGCCCACGCCAGCAACGTCTCCACCGGACCGGGGATGGGCCCGCCCGCCGGGCGCACCTCCACCTCGACCCCGGCCAGCTCCAGCCCCCGCGCCGCCTTCTCCAGCTCCTCCGACAGCGCCGGGGCGCGGTAGCCGGCGACGGCGTGCCGTACCTCGTCGAGGGCCTGGCGGGCGGCGGCCTCGACGTCGCCCATCTCCCGCGCGGCCCGGCCGGGGTCGGTGCGGGCCAGCCGCGCGGCGAGCTGGCTCCTGATGGTGATCGAGGTCAGCGTGTGGCCGAGGGTGTCGTGCAGGTCCCTGGCGAAGCGCAGCCGCTCGTTGTCCACGGCCAGCCGCGCCACCTGGGCCTGCGCGGCGTCGAGCCGGGCGATCAGGCGGCCCATGTGCTTCAGCCCGTGGACGGCCCCCGCCTCGGCCAGGATGACGAGCAGGAGCCACCACGCGGGCTGACCGTGGTCGAGCAGGACGGCCATGGTCACCGCGGCGGTCAGAGCCACCC
This sequence comes from Nonomuraea sp. NPDC050790, assembly GCF_044456745.1. NCBI lineage: Bacteria > Bacillati > Actinomycetota > Actinomycetes > Streptosporangiales > Streptosporangiaceae > Nonomuraea > Nonomuraea sp. NPDC050790. Next base: position 143,600 of record NZ_JBITGF010000014.1, read on the forward strand.
CGGCCGCGAACCCCGCCCCGCCGAGCGTCGCGGCGAGGCCGGAGACGACGTAGAGGAAGGCGACGAAGGCCCAGGGCGCCCCGAGCACGGGCGCCAGCGCGAGCGCGGCCGCGACCAGCCCGGCCAGCGCCCACCGCCTGGGCACCCCGCTCCTGTCGCTGAGCAGCCGCCAGACGATCGCGACCCAGCACCAGGCGAACAGCGCGAACCAGACGAGCGCCCACCCCGCGCGCAGCGGATCGGGCCCGGCGGAGAAGAACGCCCCCATCGGCCAGAGCGCCACCAGCAGCCACCCGCACATGCCCGCGCGTGCCGCCTGACGGCCCCGGGCGAAGTCGGCGCTCCGCACAGCGCTCCTCCGCACAGCGCTCCTCACAGTGCCCGACGGTAGCGCCAGGCGGCCAGTCCCGTGAACAGCAGCGTCCACGCGGCCAGCACGATCAGCGACCGCCCGGTCGGCCAGTCGCCCGCCAGGGCCCGCCAGCCGAGGGAGCCGGCCTGGTAGGCGGGGCTGTACTCGGCCAGCGTCCGCACGAACTCCGGCATGAGCCGCACCGGCAGCCACAGGCCGCCCAGGACGGACAGGCCGAAGTAGACGCCGATCATGGCCAGGTTCGCCGCCTGCCCGCTCATCGTGTAGCCGAAGGCGATGCCCAGTGCGGCGAACGGCATCACACCAGCCCAGATCAGCGCCACGAGCACGGGCCAGGTGGCGGGCGGCAGCCGTACACCGGAAAGGAGGCCGCCGGCGGCGAGCACGACGAGGATGCTCGGCAGGACCCCGGCCGCGCCCGCCAGCAGCTTGGCCGAGATGTAGCCGTGGGCGGGCAGCGGCGTGACGGCGAGCTGCCGCAGCCAGCCCTTCGAACGCTCCATGGCGATCGCGCCGCCGATGAACAGCGCGCCGCCCATCGCGCCGTAGAGGGCCATCGAGACCATCGAGTACGCGGCGAAGTCCACCTGCTGCGGCCCCTCGGGCACGATCCGCAGGACCTTCGTCCACAGCAGGTAGAGGGCGAGCGGGAAGGCGGTCAGGATGATGAGGCCGGCCGGGTTGCGGGCGGCCCGCCGCAGTTCGAGCCTGAGGTAGGAGCCCATCACTCGCCTCCCGTCAGGCTCACGAAGGCGCTTTCGAGGTCGGTTCCGGCCGTGCGGACGTTCCTGGCGTCGGCGAAGCCCGCGAACAGCGCGCGCAGCGTCGCGTCGGAGTCCTTGGTCCGCAGTACGGCGCCGCCGCCCTCCACCCGGACCTGGCGCACCCCCGGCAACGCCCCGAGCGCGTCCGCCTCGGGCCGGTCCAGCGTGACGTGGATCTCGCTGTCCCCGACCAGTTCCTTGATCTTCTCGACCGGCCCGTCGGCCACGACCCTGCCCCGGGCCAGCAGGATCACCCGGTCGGCGTAGTCGTCGGCCTCGGTGAGGTAGTGGGTGGCGAAGACGGCGGTGTGGCCCTGGGCGGTGCGCGCGCTCACCTCCTGCCAGAGGGCGCGGCGGCCGTCCACGTCGAGGCCGACGGTGGGCTCGTCGAGCACGAGCAGGCGCGGGTCGCCGACCAGGGCGAGGGCGAAGCGCACCCGCTGCCGCTGGCCGCCGGAGAGCCGGCCGATCCGCTGCCGCGCGAGGTCGTCCACGCGGGCGGCGCGCATCGTGTGCTCGACGGGCAGCGGCTTGGCGTACATGCCCGCGGTGGCCTTGACCAGTTCGTCCACCCGGACGTCCTCCAGCAGCCCCGACTCCTGCAGCAGGACGCCGACCAGGCCCCTGCGCAGCGCCTCGGCGGGCGGGTGACCGAAGACCGCGGCGGTGCCGGAGGTGGGCGGCAGCAGGCCGAGGGCGATGGAGAGCAGGGTGCTCTTGCCGGCCCCGTTCGGGCCGAGCACCGCGATCGTCTGGCCCTCCACGGCGGTCAGGTCGACGCCGTCGAGGGCTCTGGACTGGCCGTAGCGTTTGCTGACGGCGGTGAGTTCCAGCGCGTTTGGCATGGGAAAAGGCTGCGCGACCGGGTCATACCGACGGTAGTGCCGTATGTCAGGGTTGCGGCTACAGGGTAGCTGTGAGCGGAATATCCAGAATCATCCGCCGATCATGGGACCTGCGCCGCATACGATGGTTCCTGTGACCGAGCTAGAACGTGTTCCGCCCGGCGTCGATCCTTCCGTCCCCAGCTCCGCGCGTGTCTACGACTACCTCCTCGGTGGCAAGGACAACCTCGCGGTGGACCGGGCGGTCGCCGACAAGTTACTGGCCGTCGCGCCGGACACGAAGCTCGTCGCCCGCGCCGCCCGAGCCTTCCTGGTACGCGCCGTGCACCACCTGGCCCAGCAGGGCGTCCGGCAGTTCATCGACCTCGGCACCGGCATCCCCACCTCGCCCAGCGTGCACGAGGTGGCCAGGCGGACCAACCCCGCCTGCCGGGTCGTCTACGTCGACTACGACCCCGTCGTACGGCTGCACGCCGAAGTGCTGCTGGCCAGCGCGCCGGGCGTGGCCGGAATCCTGGCCGACGTCAGGGACCCCGACGCCATCTTCGCCGACCCGCACATCACCGGCCTCATCGACTTTGAGCAGCCGGTCGGGGTGCTGATGGTCGGCCTGCTCCACTTCGTCCTGGACGAGGAGGACCCCCTCGGCATCGTCAAGCGCTTCCGCGAGCGGATGGCGCCCGGCAGCCACCTCGTGCTCACGCACGGCATGCACGACAGCGACCCCGAGGCGAAACGGCAGCTCAGCGTGGCCACCGCCGGTTCGCCCATCCAGTCGGTGTTCCGCACCCGCGAGCGGGTGCTGGGCTTCTTCGACGGGTTCGAGCTGATCGGGCCCGGGTTCGTGCCCGTGCAGGACTGGCGGATGCCGGAGGACGAGGAGCCGGCCGTACCTCTGCTGGACGGCCCACCCCACGTGCTGATCGAGGCGGGAGTGGGCCGGATCCCCGGTTAGGAGGAGTAGCGGGCGACGCCGGTGCCCGGGACGATCTCGCCCAGGACCCACGCCGGCAGCCCGCGCGACTCCAGCAGGCGCAGGGCCGCGTCGGTCGCCTCGGGGGCGACGATCGCGGCCATGCCCACGCCCAGGTTGAACGTGCGGTCCATGGCCTGCTGCCCGATCGAGCCGTGCCCGGCCAGGACCTGGAAGACGGCGGGCACCGTCCAGGAGCCCCGCGACAGCACCGCGTCCAGGCCCGGCGGCAGGGAACGGGACAGGTTGCCCTCGACGCCGCCGCCGGTGATGTGGGAGTAGGCGTGCACCCCGACCGAACGGGCCAGCTCCAGGCAGTCGAGCGAGTAGATGCGGGTGGGCTCCAGCAGTTCCTCGCCCAGCGGGCGGCCCAGCTCGGGCAGCTCGTCGTCCAGCGACAGCCCGGCGTTCTTCACCACGTGCCGCACCAGCGAGTAGCCGTTGGAGTGGATGCCCGACGAGGCCAGGCCCAGCACCACGTCGCCCGCGCGCACCCGGTCGGGGCCGAGCAGGTCCGCGGCCTCGACCACGCCGGTGCCGGCGCCGGCCAGGTCGTACTCGTCGGCGCCCATGGCGCCCGGGTGCTCGGCGGTCTCGCCGCCGACCAGCGCCGCCCCGGCCAGGCGGCAGCCCTCCGCCACGCCGCCGACGATCTCGGCGACGCGCTCGGGCACCACCTTGCCGCAGGCGATGTAGTCGGTCATGAACAGCGGCTCCGCGCCGCAGACCACCAGGTCGTCAAGGACCATGCCGACCAGGTCGATGCCGATCGTGTCGTGCTTGCCGTACTGCTGCGCGATCATGACCTTGGTGCCCACGCCGTCGGTCGACGTGGCCAGCAGTGGCCGCTTGAAGCGCAGCAGGAGCGAGGCGTCGAACAACCCGGCGAAGCCGCTGGCGTCGTCGACCACCTCGGGCCGCCGCGAGCGCGCGACCTTCGCCTTCATCAGCTCGACGGCGCGCTCGCCCGCCGCGATGTCGACGCCGGCGGCCTCGTAGGTGCTCACTTGGTGCTCTCCAACACGTACTTCCCGACGTTGTCCTGGTCGATCGGGATCGGGTAGCTGCCGTCGAAACAGGCGCGGCAGAGGCGGTCGGCGGGGATCGTCGTGGCCTGGGTCAGGCCCTCCAGGGAGATGTAGCCGAGCGAGTCGGCGCCCAGGGAGGCCCTGATCTCCTCCACCGACAGCGAGCCGGCGATCAGCTCGGCGCGGGTGGCGAAGTCGATGCCGTAGAAGCACGGCCAGGAGACCGGCGGGGAGGAGATGCGCACGTGCACCTCGCGCGCGCCCGCCTCGCGCAGCATCTTGACGATCGCGCGCTGGGTGTTGCCGCGCACGATCGAGTCGTCGACGACGACCAGCCGCCTGCCCTCCACGACCTCGCGCAGCGGGTTGAGCTTCAGCCGGATGCCGAGCTGGCGGATGGTCTGCGACGGCTCGATGAACGTGCGGCCGACGTAGGAGTTCTTGACCAGGCCCTGGCCGTAGGGGATGCCGGACTCCTCGGCGTAGCCGACGGCGGCAGGGGTGCCCGACTCGGGCGTCGGGATCACCAGGTCGGCCTCGACGGGATGCTCGCGGGCCAGGACCCTGCCGACCTCGACGCGGGTCACCTGCACGCCGCGCCCGGCGATCGTGGTGTCGGGGCGGGCCAGGTAGACGTACTCGAACAGGCAGCCCTTCGGCTCGGCCACCGCGAACCTGCGCGAGCGCACGCCGCGCTCGTCGATCGTGAGCAGCTCGCCCGGCTCGACCTCGCGCACGAACGTGGCGCCGACGATGTCCAGCGCGGCCGTCTCGGAGGCGACCACCCAGCCACGCTCCAGGCGGCCGAGGACCAGCGGGCGGATGCCCTGCGGGTCGCGTGCCGCGTAGAGCGTCTTCTCGTCCATGAACACCAGCGAGTACGCGCCGAGCACCTGCGGGAGCAGTTCGGCGGCGGCGTCCTCGATGGAGCGGGAGCGGTCCTGCGCGAGCAGGGTGGTGAGCACCTCGGTGTCGGTGGTCGCCCGGGTGGTGCCCGGCTCCAGGCGCTGGGCCAGGACCGGGGTGTTGATCAGGTTGCCGTTGTGGGCGAGCGCGAGGCCGCCCTCGTCGGTGGAGCTCAGCGTCGGCTGGGCGTTCTCCCAGACGCTGGAACCCGTGGTGGAGTAGCGGCAGTGCCCGACGGCCAGGTGGCCGCGCAGGGTTCCGAGCACCGACTCGTCGAAGACCTGGGCGACGAGCCCCATGTCCTTGTAGACGAGGATCCGGCTGCCCTCGCTGACCGCGATGCCCGCGGACTCCTGGCCGCGGTGCTGCAGCGCGTACAGCCCGTAGTAGGTGAGTTTGGATACTTCCTCGCCTGGGGCCCACACGCCGAAGACACCGCAGGCGTCCTTGGGAGCACGGTCTTGGGGGTCCAGGTCATGGCCGAGTCGGCCGTCGCCCTTCAGCACATGCCTCAGTTTAGGTCGGAGGCTTCCGTGCTCGCACACCCGGGTGCGGGCGTGCCCTCCTCCTTGGAGCGCGCCAGCGGTTTTACGGCAACGTGTGCCAACCCTGGGCGGACTCTTACCGTGTCGCGCGGTTGCCCGGAGCGCACGCGCGCAAAGGTGGGGTATCCGGCTATGACGACCCCGTCGGGAGACGCAATCGTGACCACACCTGGGGACCCGGACGAGCCGCGCCCACCTGCGCACGGCCGTCCCGCACCAGACGCGCCAGACCAGCCGCCGCCCTCGCCGCCGCGCGGGTCCGGGCCGGACGACGACCTGCCGCCCGAGCCGCCCGACTCCGACGCGCCCTCCTCCTGGTGGGTGGAGGAGTCGGTGCCTTCGGGCGAGGACGAGACGGCGCCGCCGTACCGGGGCTCGCCGTACGAGCCGCGGGGATACGGCGCCGATGACCCTTACGGCGCTTCCGGGCAGGGTTACGGCGGTGAGCGGGCGTCCGGTTCCGGTACTTCCGGTGCTTCCGAGCCTTCAGGGCCTTCCGAGCCTTCAGGGCCTTCAGGGCCTTCCGGGGCTTCCGGGGCTTCCGGGGCTTCCGGTGCTTCTGGTCAGGGGCGGGAAGAGTCTGAGGCTTGGGGTGGTGCGGCGGCTGAGGAGCCGATCCAGCCTGTGCCGCCCGTGGTGCCGCCGACCTCGCCGCCCGCGCCCGCGCCCGAGCCGTCTCCGTGGAGCGATCCCGACGTGCCCGCGCCGCAGGACACCACCGCGTACGAGATCCCGGAGTGGGCCCGCGACGACACGCCTCCGGCCGGGACGCCCGAGCCGGACCGGCCGTGGGAGAGCCCGCAGGGTTCCGACGCGGGGGAGACGCAGGCGTACCCGGTGCCGGGTTCCACGCCGTCGTACCCGGGGTGGGAGAGCTCGTCGCCGTCGTCGGGCTGGGAGAGCCAGGGCGGTTCGCCGTCGTCCGGGCCGCAGCCGTCGCGCTACGACCCGCCGACCCCGCCAGAGCGCCCGACGTTCGCTCCGGCCAGCCCGTATGAGGGCGGCCCCAAGGAGTACGGCACCGGCGCCACCTACGGCGAGCCCACCGAGAGCGGCACCCCGGGCTCTGGCCCGGCCGGAGCGGCTGGCGCAGGTGGCACGGCTGGCGCGGCCGGTGCGGCCGGGGCCGCTGGTGTGGCGGCAGGCGCTGCCTTCGGCGCGGAGTCCCCAGGCGAGCGGCGCACCGGCGAGAGCCAAGGCGACCAGGGCGCCGGCGGACAGAGCGCCGCAGGTCAGGGCGCTGCGGGTCAGGGCGCCGGTGGACAAGGTGACCAGGGCTACGGCGGCCAGGCCGCGGGTGGACAGCCCTCCGGTGGCTATGGCGCGGGCGGTCAAGGCGCTGCTGGTCAGGGTCAGGGCGGTCAGGGTGGTCAGGGTGGGGAGGTGCCTTATGGGGCGGGGCCGCCTCGGGATCCCTACGCGGCCGCGGCCCAGAGTCCGGCGGAAGGTCCGGTCCCCGGCGCCTCACCCTACGGCGGCGCCGACCCGTCGGTCCCCGGCTCGACCCCGTCCAGCCCGTACGGCGGCGCCCCGGGCGGTCCCGCCCAGCCGCCCTCCGGCGGGCCCGCCTACACCCCGCCGCCCGGCGGCGCGAGCCCGTACCCGCAGGACTGGCAGCCCAAGAAGCCCGGCAGCGGCCTGGCCGTGGCGTCGCTGGTGCTGGGTGTGGCGAGCCTGTTCCTGCTGCTGGTGTGCTTCACCGGCGTGCTCACCGCGATCATCGCGATCGTGCTGGGCGCGGTGGCGCTGTCCAAGGGCGGCAGCAAGGGCATGTCCTGGACCGGCATCGGCCTGGGCATCCTGACGCTGGTCCTGGCGATCTGCGGGTTCTTCGCGATCCGCGCGTACTTCTCGGAGTGCGCCAACCTGCCGCCGCAGCTCAGTGAGCGCTGCGTGCAGAACAAGCTCCCCTGGAGCACCCCCTGACGTCATAGGGGGAGAAAGTCCGACAGATTGGCACGGGCGCCGCTCGCTGAGACGGCGCCCTTCGCCATTGCCTCGTCCCATCCGATGCGGCCGAGCGCCAGGTCGATCCAGGTGCGCGCGTCGGTCTCGACCACGTTGGGCGGCGTCCCCCTGGTGTGCCTGGGCCCTTCGATCGCCTGCACGGCGGCGTGCGGCGGCACTCTGACCTCGACGGTGCGCCCGGGCGCCTCGGCGGCCAGCCGTTCCAGCAGATGCCGCACGGCCAGCCGCTCGGCGGCGCGCTCTGGAGCGGTCCCGCGGTCGTAGGCGGTGACCACGGCCCCGACGAGCGCGTCGGCCAGCCGGGCCGCGGGCCCGTCGTATTCTGGCTGGTCGTTGGCGATGAGCTGGGCGTCGAGCGCGGCCCTCAGCTTGTCGGGGTCGATCTTCCTGGCTGCCACGTCCCCATTGTCCAACACCCCCAGCCAGCGTTCATCGAGGCGGTGAGCGTCGTTCACCGGTGGTTCCGAATGCGGCCGTAACGTCCCGGCGGAACGATTGCGCACCACCTTGGAGGACCCCGTGTTGCTGCCCCTGCTCAACGACTCGCACAAGGGCGGCCGATCCGCCCTCACGTGCATGTTCCGATGCGGCAACGCCTGCGCGCACGACGTCGCCAACCGCAGCGGCAACGCCTACTTCAGCGACATCGCCACCGAGGCCCTGTCCCGCCGCGGCGCCCTGCGGGCCGGCGCCCTTGGCGCGCTGGTCGTCGGCGCGGGGGTGGCGGGAGCCGTACCCGCGATGGCCGAGCCTGGGGAGCCGGAGGGAGAGCTGTCCGCGGCCGGGTGGCACCACCACGGCGACCTGCGCTTCACGCCCGTCGCGCCGAACAAGGACGACGCGCTGCGCATCCCGAACGGCTACCGCTCCTCCGTCGTGGTGCGCTGGGGCGACCCGGTGCTGCCCGACGCCCCCGAGTTCGACTTCGACAACCAGACGGCCGAGGCGCAGGCCAAGCAGTTCGGCTACAACTGCGACTACGTGACGCTCTTCGAGATGGGGCGCAACCGCGGGCTGCTGTGGGTCAACCACGAGTACACCGACGAGTCGCTGATGTTCCGCGGGTACACGGCGGCGACGGCCACGCCGGAGCAGATCAAGATCGCGCTGGCGGCGCACGGCGGCTCGGTCGTGGAGGTCGAGCGCGTCCGCAACACCGGCGAGTGGAAGCTGGTGACGAAGGGGCGGCGGCGCTACAACCGGCGCATCACCGCCCAGACCCCGATGCGCTTCACCGGTCCCGCCGCGGGCCACGACCTGCTGAAGACGGCGGCCGACCCGGCCGGCCGCAAGCCGGTCGGCATGCTGAACAACTGCGCCGGCGGCACCACCCCCTGGGGCACCGTGCTGACCGCCGAGGAGAACTTCGACCAGTACTTCGTCAACGGCGACAAGAACAACCCCAACACCGCCCGCTACACGATCCCGACGAACATCCAGGCGAGCAACCGCCGCTTCGACAAGGTCGAGGAGCGTTTCGACCTGTCCAAGCACCCGAACGAGGCCAACCGGTTCGGGTGGATCGTGGAGATCGACCCGTTCGACCCGGACTCGACGCCGATCAAGCGCACCGCGCTCGGCCGCTTCAAGCACGAGGCCGCCACCACGTCGGTCGGGCGTGACGGCCGCCTGGTGGTGTACATGGGCGACGACTCCCGCTTCGAGTACATCTACAAGTTCGTCTCGAAGAGCCGCTACATCCCGGGCTTCGACCGCCACAACCGCTCGCTGCTCGACGAGGGCACGCTGTACGTGGCCAGGTTCTCCGGCGACAGCCCCAAGGAGGAGATCGACGGCTCCGGCAAGCTGCCCGCCGACGGCGCCTTCGACGGGTCCGGCGAGTGGATCCCGCTGGTGTCCGGCGCGGAGTCGCACGTACCGGGGATGAGCGCGGCCGAGGTGCTGATCTACACGCGCACCGCCGCCGACAAGGTGGGCGCGACCAAGATGGACCGGCCCGAGGACATGGAGCGCAACCCGGTCACCGGCGCGGTCTACGTGGCGCTGACCAACAACACCGCCCGTACCCCCGCCCAGGTGGACGAGGCCAACCCGCGCCCGTCGAACAAGCACGGCCACGTGCTGGAGATCGTCGAGGGCCGCGGCAACGGCTTCGCCTGGTCGCTGCCGCTGGTCTGCGGCGACCCGAACGACGCCTCGACCTACTTCGCCGGGTACGACAAGACGAAGGTCTCGCCGATCTCCTGCCCGGACAACCTGGCCTTCGACCGCGACGGCAACCTGTGGATCTCCACGGACGGCAACGCGCTGGGCAGCAACGACGGCCTGTTCGTCACCCCGATGCGGGGTCGCGAGCGCGGGCACGTACGCCAGTTCCTGACCGTGCCGGTGGGCGCGGAGACCTGCGGCCCGATGGTCACCGACGACCAGCGCAGCGTCTTCGTCGCCGTCCAGCACCCGGGCGAGATCGACGGCGCCACCCCGGACAACCCCGCCAGCCGCTGGCCCGACGGGGAGCAGCCGCGCCCCTCGGTCGCCGTCGTCTGGCACGGCCAGGGCCGCAAGATCGGCTCCTGAAAGGCGCTTGACCTCAAGTTTGGTTGAGGCCCTACGGTCGATCCATGAGCATGGAGATGACCGCATGGCACCAGCTTTACTCGATGAACAACAACCAGCGTGACCGAAGACGCCTGTCCAAGGCCACGCTGAAACGCATAGGCGGCTTCGCCCGCCCTCACCGCCGCAGGATCACCCTGTTCCTGGTGCTCAGCGTGGTGATGGCGGGCCTCGCCGTACTGGCCCCCGTTCTCGCGGGCCGGGTCGTGGACGCCATCGTCAAGGCGCAGCCCCTGAGCGTCGTGATCGGGCTGGCCGCGCTCATCGCCGGGCTCGCGCTGGCCGAGGCCGGCCTCGGGCTGGTCAGCCGCTGGCTGTCGGCGGGCCTGGGCGAGGGGCTGATCCTCGACCTGCGCACCGCGGTGTTCGACCACGTCCAGCGCATGCCGGTGGCCTTCTTCACCAGGACGCGCACCGGCGCGCTGGTGAGCCGCCTGAACAACGACGTCATCGGCGCCCAGCGCGCCTTCACCGACACCCTGTCCAGCGTCGCGGGCAACGTGGTCACGCTTCTGCTGACCCTCACGGTCATGATCGGGATCTCCTGGCAGATCACGCTGCTGGCGCTGCTCCTGCTGCCGATCTTCGTACTGCCGGCCCGCCGGATGGGACTCAGGATCGCCGACCAGCGCCGCGAGGCCGCCGACCACAACGCGGCCATGAGCACCCAGATGACCGAGCGGTTCTCGGCGCCTGGCGCGACGCTGGTGAAGCTGTTCGGACGCCCGGCGCGGGAGTCGGCGGAGTTCTCCGCCAGGGCCAGGCGGGTGCGCGACATCGGGGTGCGCACCGCGATGACCCAGTACGTCTTCGTCACCGCCCTCACCCTCGTCTCGGCCCTCGCGCTGGCGCTCGTCTACGGGCTCGGCGGCTTCTACGCGCTGCGCGGCCAGCTCGACCCCGGCTCCGTGGTGGCGCTGGCGCTGCTGCTGACCCGCCTGTACGCGCCGCTGACCAGCCTCGCCAGCGCCCGCGTCGACGTCATGAGCGCCCTGGTCAGCTTCGAGCGGGTCTTCGAGGTGCTCGACCTGGAGCCGCTGATCAAGGACAGGCCGGGGGCGCGGGCCGTACCCGATGGTCCGGTGAGCGTGGAGTTCGACGACGTGCGCTTCGCCTACCCCGCGGCGGACAAGGTCTCCCTCGCCTCCCTGGAGGAGGTCGCGACGCTCGACACCCGGGGCGGCGAGCGGGTGCTGCACGGCATCTCCTTCACCGCCGAGCCCGGCCAGATGATCGCCCTGGTCGGCTCCTCGGGCGCGGGCAAGTCGACGATCGCGCAGCTCCTGCCGCGTCTGTACGACGTCGACGAGGGCACGGTACGGCTCGGCGGCGTGGACGTGCGCGACCTGAGCGCCGACTCCATCCGCCGGACCCTCGGCATGGTCACCCAGGACGGCCACCTCTTCCACGACTCCATCCGCGGCAACCTTCTGTTCGCCCGCCCGGAGGCCACCGAGGAGGAGATCTGGGACGCCTTGCGCAGGGCCCGGCTGTCCACGCTGGTCGAGTCGCTGCCGGACAGGCTGGACACCGTGGTCGGCGAGCGCGGCTACCGCCTGTCCGGCGGCGAACGCCAGCGCCTCACCATCGCCCGCCTGCTGCTGGCCAGGCCGCAGGTGGTGATCCTGGACGAGGCCACCGCCGCGCTCGACTCCACGAACGAGGCGGCCGTGCAGGCGGCGCTGGCCGAGGCGCTCGACGGCAGGACCGCCCTGGTGATCGCCCACCGCCTGTCCACGATCCGCGCCGCCGACCAGATCCTGGTGATCGAGGACGGCCGGGTGGCCGAGCGCGGCACCCACGAGGAACTGCTGGCCGCCGGGGGTCGCTACGAGGAGCTCTACCGCACTCAGTTCGCCGACCCGGCCATCTCCACCGCCGCGTGATCGTGCGTACGGCGCCGCCGCCGCAGAGCCGACAGGCTCACCGGCACCCCGGCCAGCACGATCACCGCCGCGATCACCAGCGTGAACTGGTAGGCGTCGAGGAAGGCGGGCAGCGGAGCCAGGCCGCTGCCCGCCTGCCGGGAGGTCAGGATCGCGCCGAGCACGGTGATGCCGAGCAGCCCGAAGACCTCGCGGGAGACGTTCAGCACGCCCGAGGCGACGCCCGAGCGGCCCTCCGGCAGCGTGTCGAGCACGGCGCTGGTCAGCGGCACCAGCAGGCCGCCGCCGACGCCGTAGACCAGGAACCAGGGCAGCACGTCGAGGTAGCGGCCGTCTGCGCCCACCCCGGAGAGCATGAAGATGGCCGCGGCCATGAGCGTGAGGCCGATCGCCACGGTCGGGCCGATGCCGAAGAGCCGTGCCACCCGCTGTGACAGCAGGGCGACGACCGCCATGACCAGCGCCATCGGCACGAACGCCGCGCCCGCCTCGGTGGGGGAGAAGCCGAGCACGTTCTGCAGCCACAGCGCGCTGAAGAAGTAGATGCCGAAGACCCCGAACGACCAGATGCCCATGCTCAGGATGCCGCCGCTGAAGACCCGGTCGCGAAACAGGGACACGTCGATCATCGGCTCGGCCGCGCGGGACTCGGCCAGGACGAAGGCCACGGCGCCGGCCAGTGCCACGGCGAAGGCGGCCAGGATGACGGGGGAGGTCCAGCCGGCCGACGAACCCTCGATGAGGGCGAAGGTCAGGGCGAACAGGGCGAGGGTGGAGGTGGCCAGTCCGGGGAGGTCGAGGCTGTGCCGTACCGGCTGGAAGGAGGGGCGCACCGCCCACCAGGCCAGCCAGAACGTGGCGACGCCGAGCGGCACGTTGATCAGGTAGATCCAGCCCCAGTGCAGGTACTCGCTGATGAAGCCGCCGGTGACCGGGCCGAGCGCCATGGACAGCGCGCCCGCCGAGCTCCATATGCCGACGGCCCTGGCGCGTTCGGCGCGGTCGCGGAAGATCTGCGACAGCAGGGCCAGCGAGGTCGGCGTGAGCAGTGCCGCGCCGACGCCCTGGACGGCGCGGGCGGCGATGAGCGTGCCGCCGGAGGCCGACAGGCCGGCCAGCAGCGACGAGATCGTGAAGACCGCCAGCCCGGCCAGGAAAACCCGCCGCGCGCCGAACAGGTCGGCCAGCCGGCCGCCGGCCAGCATGAGCCCGGCGAAGAGCAGGATGTACGCCGTCGTGATCCACTCCAGCCCCGAGATCGTGAGGCCGAGCTCCCGCTGGATCGTCGGCAGTGCCGTGTTCTGGATGTTGTTGTCCAGGTAGGTCATCGTCGTCCCGAGCGTCACAGCGCCCAGGGCCCACCATCTCCGCATGATCCTTCCCTCCTGTACGCCGTACTTGTACGACGTACAGGAGACCTTGTACGGCGTATAGTTGTCAACCGTGATGGGAAAACTGAGCGCCGAGGCCATCGTCGAACGCGCCCTGGAGATCGGCGACGCCGAGGGGCTCGACGCCGTCACGATCCGGCGGCTGGCCACCGACCTCGGCGTCACCCCGATGGCCCTCTACTGGCACTTCAAGAACAAGGACCTGCTGCTCATCGGCATGGCCGACCACCTGATCGCCGGCTTCGAGGTCGGCGCGGGCGACGACCGGCCGTGGCTCGACCGGTTGCGCGACCTCGTCGAGGGCCTCATCAGGACGCTGCGCAGGCACCCGTGCGCCAAGAACGTGCTGGAGCAGATCGACCAGACCCGGGTGCCGCGCTTCCTGGCCGTCTGGGACCGGGCGCTCGGCCTGGCCAGCGAGGGCGGGTTCGGCATGGAGGAGAGCTGCCTGATCACCAAGTACATCCTGCAGAGCGCCATCGCCATCGCCGACGCCCCGGTCCACTTCCGCGCCGGCTGCACGCCGGAGGAGGCGCGCGAGACGCTCAGGGTCAAGCGGGTGGGCCTGGAGTCCCTGCCCGCCGACCGCTACCCGAACCTCGTGGCGATGGCCGCCCCCATGGTCGGCGACCTCGACCCCGGCTTCTACGACTCCTTCGGCGTCGACCTGATCCTCAGCGGCATCGCCGCCCTGGCAGGATCGAGGGCATGAGCTTCGAGCTGATCTGCGAGATCGAACCGCCCACCAAACCCGATCTGAAGCACGTCAGACACCAGATCGGCACGCTCAGCAAGATCGCCCACTCCTTCCTCATCCCCGACAACCACATCGGCCGCGCCACGGCGACAAGCTCACGAGCGGCAACCGCACCGGCGACCTGACGGTCCGTTCGATGATCGAGGAGGCCAGGGCGTTCTCGCCGGGCTTCAAGGTCGGGGCGGCGGCGGGCCATCGTCCGCTGCCGGCGTGGAAGCGGGCGGCCGACTTCCTGTTCGTCCAGGTCAGCTTCGACGTGGAGGCCCTGCTGCGCTGGCGCGAGGCCAACCCCGTGGACGTGCCCGTCTACGCCGGGGTCATGGTCCTGGCCAGCGAGTCCCACGCGCGCCGCCTGGCCGGCGCCATCCCCGACATCGCGATCCCCGACTCGATGATCACCGCGCTGGCCGCCGACCGCATGGCCGGGGTCGAGGCGGCCTGCGAGCAGGTCCTGGCCATCCGGGACTCCGGCGCGTACGACGGCGTCCACCTCATCCCGGTCGCCCGCTACCGCGACGTGGAATCCCGCCTCGCCACCGAACTCAGATGACCACTCCGCGACCGCCGTGGGGCGGGATGGTCACGCGTGTTTGGGGGAGCGGGCGAGGGTGGCCAGGAGGGTGCCGAGGAGGGCAACGGCGAACAGGACGGCGTAGGCGCGCTGGAAGCCCGACATGAGCTGGTCCACGGCCACCGGTGACAGCCTGGACAGCGTGGCCGCGTACACCTGGTCGCGGACCTCCGGGCTCACCGAGCTGGTGATCAGGCTCAGCGACATGCCCACGCTCAGCACGACGCCCACGTTCATGATCATGACGCGGAAGCCGTTCACCACCCCCAGGCTGCCGGTGGGCAGCGCGGACATCACCTGCGTGGTGTTGCCGGTCAGGAAGGTCCCGCTGCCGCATCCGGCCAGGAAGAGCCCCACCCCGATGACCCAGTACGGCGTGGCCGGGTCCGCCGTCAGCATCAGCGTCCCGAGACCCAGAGCGCTCAGGACCGCCCCGGCGACCGACACCGCGTAGGGAGACATCCGGCGCCCGAGCATCCCGGCCACGGGCGAGGCGAGGCCCATGCCCACCGGCACCGGCAGCACGCTCAGACCGGCCGTGAACGCGTCCAGCCCGCGGGCCGACTGGAAGTACAGGGCGACGACCAGGATCAACGCCGACCGGGCCAGCGCGTTGCAGAACGAGGCCAGGTTCGCGCAGGCCAGCATCCTCCCGGCGAACAACCGCATGTTGAGCACCGGGTGCGAGGCCCGCCGTTCCACCACCACGATGAGCGGGGCCAGCACCAGGAAGACGGCGGCGCCGGTGAGCACGACGGGGCTGGACAGGCCGCGGGAACCGGCCTCCGACAACGCCAGCAGCACCGCGGACAGGGCGGCGAACACCAGGACGTTGCCCAGCGCGTCCACCGGCTCGCGCGGCCCGCGCGGCATCTTCCGCAGCGTCACCGCCCCCCACACCAGCGCGATGACCCCGGCGGGCACGTTCACCCAGAAGATCCACTGCCAGCCCGCGGTGTCGGCGATGAGCCCGCCGAGCGTGGGCCCGGCGAGCTGGGCGACGGACAGGGTGCCGATGTAGACGCCCATGCCCTGGCTGAGCCGGTCGGGCGGGAAGGCGTCGGTGATGATGACGGTTCCGTTGGCCAGGATCATCGCCGCGCCGACGGCCTGGACGACGCGCATCGCGACCAGGAACCACACGTCCGGCGAGAACCCGGCCAGCAACGAGGCCACGGTGAACAGCGCGAACCCGGCCAGGTAGATCTCCCGCCGCCCGAGCAGGTCGGCGACCCGGCCGAAGAAGACGAGACTGGCGGTGTTGACCAGCAGGAACGCCAGCAGGATCCAGCCCGACTCGAACGGCCCCGCCTCGAAGTGCCGCACCACGGCAGGCAGCGCGACGTTGAGCGTGCTGCCCGCGATGCCGATCAGGATGAGCCCGAGACTGGTGACGGACACGACCTTCCAGGCATACCTGAGGCGACTGGCGTAATCGGGGGAGACCGCGACCATGCCCTCCACTATGACGTACGACGTACGTCCGATTTCACCTGGCCCGCTTGCGCAGCCCCTCCAGGTCGTGGATGACCACGCGCCGCCGCCCGGTCTCGATCAGCCCCCGGTCGCGCAGCGAGCGCAGCGCCTTGCTGACCGCCTCCCGCGAGGCGCCGGTCCAGCCGGCCAGCTCGTCCTGGGACAGGGGCAGCGCCACGCGTACCCCGCTGTTGGTCTTCTCGCCGTAGCGTTCGGCCAGCTCGATCAGCCGGGTCGCCACCCGCCCGGTCGTGTCGAACGCGCCGTACTCGATCCGCTTGCGGTCGGCGTCGCGCAGCTTCTCGGTGACGAGCTGCATGAGCAGCACCGCGACCCGCCCGTGCGCCCGCAGGTACGCGGGGAAGTCCTGGACCACGAACCCCGCGATCGGCTCCAGCGCCGTCACCGTGGCCGAGCGCGGCGAGCCGTCGATCGACGACATCTCGCCGATCAGCGCGCCGGGCCCGCGGATGGCCAGCACGACCTCGGTGCCGCCGCTGGTGTGCGAGGAGCACTTCACCCGCCCCTCGGTCAGCACCAGCACCCAGTCGGAGGTGTCGCCCTCGGCCATGACCGTCGTGCCGCGCTCCCACCGGCGCGGCCGTCCCGCCGCGCGCAGCGCGGCGACCTCTTCCGGAGTGAGCATCGAGGTGAACTCGCCGGGCTCAGGGTTCATGCCGCGATTATGACGGTACGGCTGCCGCCCCTTCTATGGCATTGTCAGCAGAACGTGGGCCTCCACCCGCTCGTCCTTGCCCTTGAGCTCCAGCTTTCCGAGCGGCCGGGTCGTGACCCCGGCGCCGAGCTGGGACAGCGTGGTCGCCCCGATGACCACCGACCCGGGCTCGGCGACGCCCTGCAGCCGCGCGGCCACGTTCACGCAGTCGCCCATCGCGTTGAAGCCCCGCAGCTCGGGGCTGCCGATGTTGCCCACGAGGGCGGGCCCGGTGTTGACCCCGACCCGGAACGTCGGCCACTCCACCTCGCCGCCCCTGCTCTCCGCGGCGATCTCCCCGGCCGCCTCCTGCATGGCCAGCGCCGCCCGGCAGGCCGCCGCCGCGTGGTCGTGCTGCGTGGCCGGAGCGTTGAACAACGCCAGCAGCGCGTCCCCGACGAACTGCACGATCGTGCCGCCGTTGTCGAGGATGCACGGCACCGCGGCGGTGTGGTAGCGGTTGAGCATCTCCACGATCTCGCCCGGCGTGACCCGCTCGGAGAACGTGGTGAACCCCTTGAGGTCGGCGAACAGCGCGGTGAGCTGCTTGAGCTGCCCGCCCAGCGCCGCCTGCTCGGGGTCGGCGAGCAGCGCGTTGGCCACGTCGGGCGACATGTACTGCCGGAACAGCGTGTTGAGCTCGTGGTAGAGGCGGGCGTTCTCCAGCGAGATCGAGAGCTGGCCCGCCAGCGTCGCCGCGAGCGCCTCGTCCTGGGCGCTGCGACCCAGCGGCACCTCCAGCGCCCCGGCCAGATGTCCCTTCACGGTCAGCGGGTAGGCGACGAGCCGGTCCCGGTGGACGGGCGTGTGCCCCTCGAAGACGTACTCGCGGGAGCCGATGTCCACCCGCCCGTCGGCGACCAGGCCGATCCTGACGTCCCCGTACGCCTGCCGGACCCGCTCCAGGGCCGTGGCCAGCAGCTCCGTCTCGGGCAGGCCCACGCGGGTCTGGGCGCTGACGTCCACGAGCGCGGCCAGGCGCTCCGACAGCCGCCGCTCGTTGGCCAGAGCCTCGCCGGCCCGGTCGAGCACGGCCGCCTGGCTCTCGGTCAGGTCGAACTTGCCCGCCAGGCGGGTGGCGGCCAGGGGTTCGCCGCGCCGTACGTGCTCGACCAGCTCTTCCAGGGCGCGGTCGTAGTCGGCCTTGATGCGCGCCACCGTCGCCGAGAGGGCGACGGCGTCGAACAGCCCGGCGCTGGAGCCCTCGCGGCGGAACTTCAGGTACGCGCTGTAGCCGACGAAGACGAAGGCCAGGGTCAGCAGGACGTGCCAGAGCCACCAGGTCAGGTGCCAGTTGAGCTGCGACGTCCCGGCCAGCATCGCCTCGCCCAGGAGCGCGTAGGCGGTGGTCAGGCTGATCAGCATGGCCGCGGGGCGTCGGCGGTGGATGAGGAACATCATGACGGTGGCCGCGCCGTACAGCAGGATGCCGGGGATCGAGCCCCAGACCAGCCAGTCGGCGTGCCGGTTGAGCGGCGGGTCGCTGAGCGGGGTGAGGCCGGGCAGCAGCGAGGCCAGCCCCCACAGCACCATGAAGCCGATCAGCGCGCCGCGGATGACGTGCTGGGCCTCCAGTACGCGCGCCGCCGCCCGATCGGCCAGCGGCAGCGCGGAGGCGAACGCGAACCCGGCCGCCACGGTGAGCCCGACCTGCTGCCCGATGTCGAACCCGAGCGAGCCGACCGGCAGGATCACCCGCGGGGTGGCCAGGCCGTGCAGGAAGAAGAACCCGGCGCTGGTCAGGAACACCATCGACACGAGAAACAGCCGCGCGTCCTGCCTGCGGCGCGACGCCTCGCTGACCATGAGGCCGAGGGTGACGTTGAGTCCGGCGACCGCGAGGATCATCCAGAAGTGGCTGGGATTGTGCTGCCACATGACGTTGAGCTGTTCCTGCGCGAGGAGCAGCCAGAGCCCGAGCAGGGGCAGCGCGAGATGGATCGCCCAGACGACGGCTCTGACCGGCTGGGTCGCGGGCGGGAGGTAGGGACGGTCGGTAGGCAACGTGCGCCCTCCGCGGTGACGTGGGCCCCGAACAGTCCTGATTATCCCCAAGTCCCGGACCGCGCAGTGCGTCGTTTTACGCAGACCGTCAGTCAGAGTTGGTCAGCCCAGTTCGTTACTCTTTGTAAGTTATGAACACGTTATGTGATGGCTGTCATCCCTTGGAACGGTTGAAGCGTGAACCTCATGCTCACCACGAGCATCAGATTCCCCTGGAAGGACAACCGTGGCCCTCAAGACTCGCGTGCTCCCGCTCGCCGCCGCAGGCGCGCTGGCCGCCTCGCTGCTCACCGTCGGTGGCGTCGCCACCGCCTCCACCTCCTCGGCGGCCGAGGTGCACGCGTGCGTGCACAAGAAGACGAGGTACGCCCGCATCGTCAACCCGACCACGCCGTGCAGGAAGACCGAGGTCAGGGTGCTCATCGGGGGCGGCGGGCACAGCACCTCCGGCGTCCAGGGCCCCCAGGGCGACCGCGGCCCCGCGGGCCCGGCCGGCCCCACCGGCGCGACCGGTCCCATGGGCCCGAAGGGCGCCACCGGCCCGCAGGGCCCGAAGGGCCTGGACGGCAAGCCCGGCGAAAACGGCGCCCCGGGCAAGGACGGCGCGACCGGTCCCAAGGGCGCCGACGGTAAGGACGGGCTGAACGGCAAGGACGGCGCCACCGGTCCCAAGGGCGCCGACGGCAAGGACGGGCTGAACGGCAAGGACGGCGCCACCGGCCCCAAGGGCGCCGACGGCAAGAACGGCCTGAACGGCAAGGACGGCAAGGACGGCGAGCGCGGCCCGGCCGGACCCGCGGGCCCCAAGGGCGAGAAGGGTGAGAAGGGCGAGCCCGGCACCGGCGGCGGCAACTACACCACCTACACGGAGCACAGCTCGATCGGCTACACCTCCGGCACCGCCTCGTGCAAGGGCAACGACATGGCCACCGGCGGTGGCTTCTCCGGGATCTCGGCCCGCTACACCGTCACCGGCAGCATGCCGTCGGGCGCCAAGAGCTGGACGGTGACGATCACCAAGGACAACAACAACGACAGAAGCGTCGCGGAGGCCAACTCCCACGGCGCCGACAACGGCACCGTTTACGTGGTCTGCCTGAAGAAGGCCTGACACGTGCCGAGGGGCCGGTGCGAACGCCACCGGCCCCTCAGCACCACATAACTAGCCCAGCAGCTCAGGCAGCGTACCCTCGTGCGTCTCGCGCAGTTCGGCGAGCGGCACCTCGAACACGCCCTCCACCGCCAGCGAGGACCCACCGGTGACCCCGAGCCCGTAACAGGGCACTTCGTGCCGCGCGCACAGCGCCGCGAACTCCTCGAACGCCTCCGGCCTGACCGCCACCAGCGCCCGCGCCGACGACTCGCTGAACAGGTCCGTGAACGCGTCCCCGGTCAGCGAAGCCGAGACCGTGGCCCCGACCCCGGCCGCAAGGCACGCCTCGGCCAGCGCGATCCCCAGCCCGCCGTCGGACAGGTCGTGCGAGCCCTCCAGCAGCCCCCGCCACGCCGCCTCCACCAGTACGGTGGCCAGCGCCGCCTCGGCGACCAGGTCGGCCTCGGGCGGCAGCCCGCCCAGGTGGCCGTGCGCCACGTGCGCCCACTCGGACCCGCCGAACTCGGCCTTCGTCTCGCCCAGCAGCGCGACCCGCAGCCCCTCGGCAGGGAACCCGGACGGCACCCGCTTGGCCACGTCGTCGATGACGCCGAGCACGCCCACGACGGGCGTCGGGTGGATGGCGGTGCTGCCGGTCTGGTTGTAGAAGGAGACGTTGCCGCCGGTCACCGGTACGCCGAGGGTCTTGCAGGCGTCGGCCAGACCGCGTACGGCCTCGGCGAACTGCCACATCACCTCCGGGTCCTCGGGCGAGCCGAAGTTGAGGCAGTTGGTGACGGCCAGCGGCTTGGCGCCGGTGACGGCCACGTTCCTGTACGCCTCGGCCAGGGCGAGCTGCGCGCCCGCGTAGGGGTCGAGCTTGGCGTACCTGCCGTTGCCGTCGGTGGACAGCGCGATGCCGCGGGTGGTGGGCTCGGCGCCGGCCATCACCTCGGAGATGCGCACCATGCCCGCGTCGGCCGGCTGGGCCAGCACGGTGTTGGAGCGCACGTACCTGTCGTACTGGGAGGTCACCCACTCCTTGGAGGCCAGGTTCGGCGAGCCGAGGAGCTGCAGGAGCGCGGCCCGCAGGTTGTCCGGGCGCTCCAGGCGGTCGGGGGTGTCGGCGTTGAGCGCGGGCTGGCCGACCGGCTCGTGGTAGGGCCGCTCGTACACCGGTCCGTCGTCGGCCGCGGTGCCCGGCGGGATGTCGACGATGACCTCGCCGTCCCAGGTCATGATCAGGCGGCCGGTGTCGGTCACCTCGCCGATGACGACGGCGGGCACGTCCCACTTCTCGCAGATGGCCATGAAGGCCGGGATGTCCGACGGCGTGACGACCGCCATCATCCGCTCCTGGGACTCGCTCATGAGGATCTCCTCGGGCCGGAGCGAGGGATCGCGGAGCGGGACCAGGTTGAGGTCGACGTGCATGCCGCCGGTGCCCTTGGCGGCCAGCTCGGTGGTGGCGCAGGAGACGCCGGCCGCGCCGAGGTCCTGGATGCCGACGACGACGTCGGCCGCGTAGAGCTCCAGGCAGCACTCGATGAGCAGCTTCTCCATGAACGGGTCGCCCACCTGTACGGCGGGCCGCTTGGCCTGCGACTCGTCCTCGAAGGTGGCCGAGGCCAGCACCGAGGCGCCGCCGATGCCGTCGGGCCCGGTGGAGGCGCCGAACAGCACGACCTTGTTGCCGGGGCCGGGCGCGGTGGCCAGCTTGATCTGGTCCTTGCGCAGCAGGCCGACGCACAGGGCGTTGACTAGCGGGTTGCCGATGTAGCAGGGGTCGAAGACGACCTCGCCGCCGATGTTGGGCAGGCCGAGGCAGTTGCCGTAGGAGGAGATGCCCTCGACGACGCCGGGCAGCACCCGCTTGGTGTCCTGCTGGTGGGCGCCGCCGAAGCGCAGCGCGTCCATGACGGCGATCGGGCGCGCGCCCATCGACATGATGTCGCGCACGATGCCGCCGACGCCGGTGGCCGCGCCCTGGTGCGGCTCGACGTAGGAGGGGTGGTTGTGCGACTCGATCTTGAACGTGGCGGCCCAGCCGTCGCCGATGTCGACGACGCCGGCGTTCTCCCCCATGCCGACGAGCAGCGCCTCGGACTTGGGGGCCTTGGTGGCGAACTGCCGCAGGTGCACCTTGGAGGACTTGTACGAGCAGTGCTCCGACCACATGACGGAGTAGATGGCCAGCTCGGAGCCGGTGGGCCGGCGGCCCAGGATCTCCTTGACCCGGTCGTACTCGTCCCGCTTCATCCCGAGCTCGGCGAAGGGCATCGCCTCCTCGGGCGTCTCCGCGGCTCGCTTCACGCTGTCGGTCATGCGTTCACCAGCTTCCTGAGGATGGAGGTGAAGAAGGCGCGCCCGTCGGTGGAAGGGGCGCCGACCAGGTCCTCGACCGCGTGCTCCGGGTGCGGCATGAGGCCGACGATGTTGCCGGCCTCGTTGGTGATGCCCGCGATGTCGTTGAGCGAGCCGTTGGGGTTGCCGAGGTAGCGGAAGACCACCCGGCCGCCCGCCTCCAGCTCGGCCAGCGTCTCGTCGGAGGCCACGTAGCGCCCCTCGCCGTGCTTGACCGGCAGCACGATCTCCTGACCGGCCGCGAAGTCGTGGGTCCAGGCGGTCTGGGCCGACTCCACGCGCACGCGCTGGTCGCGGCAGACGTAGTGCAGCGAGGCGTTGCGGGTCAGCGCCCCGGGCAGCAGGTGCGCCTCGCACAGGATCTGGAACCCGTTGCAGGTGCCGAGCACGGGCAGGCCCGCCCTGGCCGCCGGGATCAGCTCGTCCATCAGCGGCGCGAACCGGGAGATCGCCCCGCACCGCAGATAGTCGCCGTAAGAGAAGCCACCGGGCAGGAAGACCGCGTCGACCCCCTTGAGGTCGTGGTCGGCGTGCCACAGCGGAACGGCCTGCGCGCCGGCCAGTGCGACGGCGCGTGCCGCGTCCTGGTCGTCGAGTGTGCCGGGAAACGTGACTATGCCCACGCGGGCAGCGCTCATGACTTCATCCCCTCCGAGGATTGAGCACGCGCGCGCCACCATCTCTTGCTGGCGGATGGCGGTCTGCGGCGGTGCCCACAATCTATCGGGTGCGCGGGCGTGCCTCAGTGAGGGCCTCCGGATGCGGACATGCCGCTGGTACGGCGGGGCGGTGGCCTGCCGTACGGAATGGGGGGATTGTCAGACGGCGGCGAGCTCGCGCGGCCGGGTGTCGGCCTCGTCCCACGCCAGCCGCTTGCGCAGGTGGACGGTGGTGCCCTGGCCCGGCGTGACGCCGAAGGAGATCTCGTCGACGACGGAGCGCATGATCAGCAGACCGCGCCCGTTCTCGGTCTCGGGTGGTGGGAAGTGCAGGGGCATCGAGGGCAGCCCGGCGCCGTTGTCGGCGACGCGGACGTCACAGCGGCCGTAGCCGATGGCGGCCGTGACCTCGTAGCGGTTGGCGGGACCCCCGTGCCGCACCGCGTTGGAACATGCCTCGGAGACGGCGAGCAACATGTCGGCGATGCAGCTTTCGCTCACGCTGAGTGAGCGCATAGCATCGCCGAGCACTCGCCTGACCATCGGTATGCCGATCGCATCCCGAGGCAGTGCCAACGAGAACTCAATATCCACCGGACCCCTCCCGGCGCCAGAACGTCACCTGGAGTAGGTTTCCCCGAGAAATCAGGGCTAACCGCAAAATCACGTTGTTGTTATTTAGTATTGGTAAGCCCGTGGGATTGTGGCACAGCAAAACCCGGCTTTAAGCCGCCAGGGGCAATTCTGGTGCCAAACGTACGCTTCTACCCCTCAACCCGCACGACGTAGTCCTCGATGACGGTGTTGGCCAGGAGCGTCTCGGCCATCTTTCGGACGTCCGCAAGTGCCGCCTCGTCGGCGGGGCCGTCCAGTTCGATCTCGAAGCGCTTGCCCTGACGGACCGCGGAGACCCCGGCGAAGCCGAGCCTAGGCAGGGCTCGGGCGATCGCCTGCCCCTGCGGGTCGAGAATCTCCGGCTTCAGCATGACGTCGACGATGACGCGCGCCACTTGGGTCCTCCTGGGATGGCGATGGTGGTCGGGTGCCGAGGGTCAAGCCTAGTGCCAGGCAGACCAGCGGAATCGCCGGGATGACGTAACGCACGTCGTAGGCGGCCAGGAAGGGCGGGGAGACGACCAGCGCGAGCGCCGCCACGCCGGGCAGCAGCGCGTCCCAGCGCCGCCGGACCAGCGCGGCGGCCAGCGCTCCGGCCAGGCCCAGCATCAGCACGGGGAAGGGCAGGTAGCCGAAGCGCTGGTAGGCGCGCAGCCAGCCGGCGAACGGCTCGACCACGCGGGTGGCGGCGGGGCCGTTCTCGTAGGACTCGGCGATCTCCTTCACCGAGCCGTTCAGCGGGCGCTCGGCGGCGGGGAACTTGTAGGGCGTCTTGTCGGTTACGGCGGTGCGCTCCCAGCGCAGCAACTGGGCGAGGTCGGTGGCCACCGCGCCGAGGTAGGAGCCGGGCTGGGCGAGGATGGCCTTCCTGGCGAACTCGCCCGCCAACTGGTTGCGGTGGGCCGAGCCCGGCACCTTGAGCAGCGGGGAGAAGCTCTCCCACAGCCAGTACGGCGGGTAGGGGCGCTGCTCGACCGGCATGTTCGGGCAGAGCACGGCCAGGCGTTCCGGCGGTCTGATCACCGCGCAGTCGGCGAAGCTCATGGTCCTGGACCACAGGAAGTTGCCGTCCGCCTCGGTCAGCGCGAACTTGCCCTTCTCGACCTTGGTCCAGGTGGCGTACGCGCCGAGCGGCACGATCCCGGCCACCAGGAGGGCCAGCAGGGGGCGCCAGCCGTACCGGCGGATGAGCAGGTAGACGGCGGTGAGCACGAGCAGCGGCAGGCCGACGGTGCGGGTGATGCCCGCCAGGCCGAGCAGCAGCCCGCCCACGGCGGCGGTGGCGGGGGTGACCCGCCAGACGATGAGCGTGATCGCGCCGCAGACCAGCACGATGAAGGCGAGGTCGGCCATGATCATGTGTTCCAGCAGGACCATGAACTCGTCGAAGAGGATCGGCGTGACCAGCAAAGCCGCGCCCCAGCCCGGCAGGCCGCGGCGGCGCAGCAGCAGGTAGATGCCGACCGCGAGGGCCAGGCCGAGCAGGTGTTGCAGGACGGTGATCAGCGTGAGGCTGTGCGCGGGGCGCAGCAGCGCCAGCAGCAGGGAGTAGCCGGACGGGCGGGTGGTGCCGGGGGCGAGCTCCTCACGCAGGAAGGCGAAGGAGTCGCCGAAGAACAGCAGCGACGGGGGGTAGCCCAGGACGGCCAGCAGGCGCAGCGCGATGGCGGGGACCAGGGCGATGATCAGAGCGCGGTGTGCTGACAAGGGAACTTCGCTTCCTCGGGAGACCGCGATCCAGGTTAATAGGAAATGTCACCATCCCGATCGCCAGGCAGGTCAGCGGCATTGCGGTCAGCACGTAGCGGACGTCGTAGCCGCTCACGAACGGCGGCAGGGCCACCAGCACCACGGCCGCCAGCCCCGGCAGCAGCGCCTCGGGCCGCCGCCTGACCGCCGCGGCCGCCAGTGAGCCGAGCAGACCCAGCGTGAGCAGCGGATACGGCAGGTAGCCGAAGCGCTGGTAGGCGCGCAGCCAGCCGGCGTAGGGCTCGACGAGGCGGGTGCCCACGGGGCCGCGCTCGTAGATTCCGGGCGCGCGGTCCTTCACCGGGCGCTCCTCGCGCGGGAACTGGTACGGGTTGCGCTTGCCGGGCACCACCCGCGCCGAGGTGCGCTCCCAGCGCAGCAATTCGCCGAGGTCCCTGCCCACGGCCGCCAGGTACGCCCCCGGCTGGGCCACGATCGCCTCGCGGGCGAAGCGCCCGGCGACCGCGTTGCGTTCCTTGACCGGGATCCGGTTGAGCGTCCCGCCCCACATCCAGAACGGCGGCGCCGCCCGCTCCCCGGCGGGCTGGGTGGGGCAGAGCCGGGTGTCGGCGGGCCTGATCACCCGGCAGTCGGCGAAGGTCATCGTCCTTGACCAGAGGAACATGCCGTCCGCCCTGGTCAGGGATGGTGAGCCGGTCTCGGCGAAGGCCCAGGCGGAATAGGCGAGCAGCGGCGCCAGCCCGGCCGCCGCCAGCCGCAGCACCGGCCGCCGGCCCGCCCTGCGCAGCGCCAGGTAGGCCACGCCCAGGACGAGCACCGGCAGGCCGATCGTCCTGGTGAGCGCGGCGGCCGCCAGGAGCAGGCCGGCGGTGCCGTACCGGCCGGTGAGCAGGGCGAGCACCCCGCCCGTCACCAGCGCGGCGAACAGCGCGTCGGCCATCACCATGTGCTCCATGAGGATGAGGAACTCGTCGAACAGCAGCGGGCCGACCACCAGCGTGGCTCCCCACCCGGGCAGACCGCGGCGGCGTAGTAATGCATAGACCGAAACCGCCAGCGCGAGCCCGAGCAGGTGCTGGACGGCGGTCACCAGGGCCAGGCTGTGCACGGGGCGCAACAGATGCAGGAAGATGGAGTAACCCGCAGGTCGGAACGTTCCAGGGACAGGCTCGCGGAGGTAGGTGAAGGAGTCGGCGAAGAACAGCAGGGCCGGGGGATATCCGGCCATGGTCAGCACGCGCAGAACCACGGCGGGCACCAGTGCCGCGACCAGAAACCGGTGGTTTCCGGGCAGCACAAAGAGACGTGACAGCGATATCACGCAGGCTCCTTTGGCGGTCGTTTACCCCTTCTTGCCGTCTGTTGTCGAAAGGGTTCACGCCCGTTACGTGGGGAACGGGGACGACATGGGGCTTGCGCGAAGGGCTGTGGCCTCTGCCACCATGTCCCCATATGTGGACGAACCACCACCAAGTGGTTCGGACGCCCAGAAGGCCGGCCGCCGGTGGCAACCCCACCCACCCCGGCCCCGGACTGCACAGGAGCGGCCATGAGCGAGCTTGTCGAGGTCATCGATAGACGCAGCACGTTGGTCACGAGCCGGACGAAGGAGGTCTCGTGACCGTCGACGCCTCTCGTGGTGCCGAGGCACCCCCGGAGCTCGTCCAGTTGCTCACCCCCGAGGGAGAGCGCGTCGAGCACCCCGACTACGACATCGACCTGACGCCTGAGGAGATCAGGTCGCTCTACCGCGACCTCGTGCTGGTACGCCGGATCGACCTGGGCGCGGTCGCGTTGCAGCGTCAGGGCGAGCTGGGCATCTGGGCGTCGCTGCTCGGCCAGGAGGCCGCCCAGATCGGGTCAGGACGGGCGCTCACCGACGCCGACATGGCCTTCCCGACCTACCGTGAGCACGGCGTGGCCTGGTGCCGCGACGTCGACCCGGTCAAGCTGCTCGGCCTGTTCCGCGGCGTCAACCACGGCGGCTGGGACCCCGCCGAGCACAACTTCCACCTCTACACGATCGTGATCGGCAGCCAGACGCTCCACGCGGTCGGCTACGCCATGGGCATGCAGCGCGACGGCGGCGACGGCGCGGCGATCGTCTACTTCGGCGACGGCGCCTCCTCCCAGGGCGACGTCAACGAGTCGTTCGTCTGGGCCAGCGTCTTCAACGCCCCGGTCGTCTTCTTCTGCCAGAACAACCAGTGGGCCATCTCCGAGCCGATCGAGAAGCAGAGCCGCATCCCGCTCTACCGGCGGGCCTCCGGCTTCGGCTTCCCCGGCATCCGGGTGGACGGCAACGACGTCTTCGCCTGCCTGGCGGTCACCCGCAAGGCGCTGGCCGACGCGCGCAGCGGCCAGGGGCCGACGCTGGTCGAGGCGTTCACGTACCGCATGGGCGCCCACACCACCACCGACGACCCCACCCGCTACCGGGTCGCCTCCGAGCTGGAAGCCTGGAAGCTCAAGGACCCGATCGAGCGGGTCAAGGCGTACCTGTTCAAGCAGGAGCTGGCCGACCAGGCGTTCTTCGACGCCATCGACGCCGAGGCCGAGCAGCTCGGCGCCGACGTGCGCAGGCGCTGCCTGGAGATGCCCGACCCCGAGCCGCTCGACATCTTCGACCACGTCTACCGCGAGCCGCACGCCCTGATCGACGAGGAGCGCGCCCAGTTCGCCGCCTACCTGGAAGGGTTCGAGAAGTGAGTGTGCTCAGCCTGTCCAAGGCGCTCAACGAGGGCATGCGCAAGGCCATGGAGGACGACCCCAAGGTCCTCATCATGGGCGAGGACGTCGGCAAGCTCGGCGGCGTCTTCCGCGTCACCGACGGCCTGCAGAAGGACTTCGGCGACGACCGCGTCATCGACACCCCGCTCGCCGAGTCCGGCATCATCGGCACCGCCATCGGCCTGGCGCTGCGCGGCTTCCGCCCGGTGTGCGAGATCCAGTTCGACGGCTTCGTTTTCCCGGCCGCCGACCAGATCATCACCCAGCTCGCCAAGATGCCCATGCGCTCGCTCGGGGCGATCAAGCTGCCGATCGTGGTCCGCATCCCGTGCGGCGGCGGCATCGGCGCCGTCGAGCACCACAGCGAGTCGCCGGAGTCGTACTTCACCCACACCGCCGGGCTGCGCGTCGTCGCCTGCTCCAACCCGCTCGACGCCTACTCGATGATCCAGCAGGCCATCCACAGCGACGACCCGGTCATCTTCTTCGAGCCCAAGCGCCGCTACTGGGAGAAGGCCGAGATCGACACCACCACCACCGACTGGTGGACCCCCTTCGACCAGGCCTCCGTGGTACGGCAGGGCACCGACCTCACGCTCGTCGCCTACGGCCCCATGGTCAAGACGTGCCTGGAGGCCGCCGCCGCGGCCGCCGAGGAGGGCCGCTCCCTGGAGGTCGTCGACCTGCGCTCGCTCAACCCCCTGGACACCCCGCGCCTCATGGACTCGGTGCGCAGGACCGGCCGGGTCGTCATCGTGCACGAGGCGCCCGTCTACAGCGGCTTCGGCGCCGAGCTCGCCGCCCGGATCACCGAGCAGTGCTTCTACCATCTGGAGGCGCCGGTCCTGCGGGTCGGCGGCTTCTCCACCCCCTACCCGCCGTCGAAGCTCGAAGAGCACTACCTGCCCGACCTGGACAGGGTGCTCGACGCCGTCGACCGCGCCTACGCCTACTGAGAGGGGGACCCGTCATGCGACGCGAGTTCAAGCTCCCCGACGTCGGCGAGGGACTGACCGAGGCGGAGATCGTCCGGTGGAAGGTGAAGGCGGGCGACGCGGTCAAGGTGGACCAGATCGTCGTCGAGATCGAGACCGCCAAGTCCATCGTGGAGCTGCCCATCCCGTGGGACGGGGTGGTCGCCGACCTGATGGCCGAGGAGGGGCAGACCGTCGACGTGGGCGTGCCCATCATCGCCGTCGACACGGGCACGGGCACGGGCACGGGCACGGACGCGGGTTCGGGCGCGGGTTCGGGCGCGGGCTCGGGCGTGGGCGCCGACACGGCCACGGGCGCCGGCGCCGGTACGACCGCCGACCAGGCCGCGGGGACTGTGGCGGACGCCGGGGACGCGGGGAACGCCGGGAACGCCGAGGACGCGGAGCAGCGTGCGGAGGCCCTGGCCGACGACATGGTGCCCAGGCCCCCCGCGGAGGGGGCCGTGGAGCCGGGCGCCCACGGGAGCCCGGCGCCCAAGGAGGAGCGCCAGGCCGTCCTGGTGGGCTACGGCGTCAAGACCGGCGCCGCCAAACGCCGCCCGCGCAAGCAGCAGCCCGCCGGCACCACGCCCCCAAGCCAAGCCGCCGCCCCAGCCACAGCCACAGCTCGGCCCCAGGCCCAGCCCCAAGCTCAGGCCCAGCCCCAAGCTCAGGCCCAGGCTCAGGCCCAGGCTTCTGCGGCTTCTGTGGCGAATCCGGACCGTACCGAGGTCACCGGACCGCCGGCGGCCGAGGGCACCGCGCGGGTCGCCGTGCTGGCCAAGCCGCCGGTGCGCAAGCTCGCCAAGGACCTGGGCGTCGACCTCACCACCCTGAACGGCACCGGCCCCCAGGGCTCGATCACCAGGGAGGACATCCACGCCGCCGCGCAGGGCGGTCAGGAGGTCGTGGAGCGGCCGGCCGTACAGGAGGAAGAGCGCATTCCGATCAAGGGCGTGCGCAAGATGACCGCGCAGGCCATGGTGGCCAGTGCGTTCACCGCCCCGCACGTCACCGAGTTCCTGCAGCTCGACGTGACCGCGACCATGGACGCGGTCAAACGGCTGCGCGCGGTGCCGGA
This sequence comes from Nonomuraea sp. NPDC050790, assembly GCF_044456745.1. Taxonomy (NCBI): domain Bacteria; kingdom Bacillati; phylum Actinomycetota; class Actinomycetes; order Streptosporangiales; family Streptosporangiaceae; genus Nonomuraea; species Nonomuraea sp. NPDC050790. Next base: position 173,605 of record NZ_JBITGF010000014.1, read on the forward strand.
CTTCGCCGAGGTCAAGGTCTCGCCGCTGCTGCTGGTGGCCAAGGCGGTGCTGGTGGCCGCCCGGCGCTACCCCATGATCAACTCGACCTGGGACGAGCAGGCGCAGGAGATCGTGGTCAAGCACTACGTGAACCTCGGGATCGCCGCCGCCACCCCGCGCGGCCTGGTGGTGCCGAACGTCAAGTCGGCCCACACGCTGTCGCTGCCCGAACTGGCCGAGGCGCTCGGAAAGCTCACCGAGACGGCCAGGGCGGGCAGGACGCAGCCCGCGGAGATGTCCGGCGGCACGTTCACGATCACCAACGTGGGCGTGTTCGGCGTCGACACCGGCACTCCGATCATCAACCCGGGCGAGTCGGCGATCCTCGCGTTCGGCCAGGTGCGGGACATGCCGTGGGTGGTGGACGGCGAGCTGGCGGTGCGCAAGGTGACGACGCTGGCGCTGTCGTTCGACCACCGGATCATCGACGGCGAGCTGGGCTCGCTGTTCCTGCGTGACGTGGGCGCGATGCTGGAGGACCCGCTGCGGATGCTCGCCTGGAGCTGACGCCACGCGGCAGGCCGCCACCCGCGACGGGTGGCGGCCTGTTGTGTTCTGTGGCTTCAAGGGGATTTACGAGATCCGATTTGGTTGTTAAGAAGGTTTATTAACAAACGGACTCATCCCAGCGGGGTGCCCATGGCCCGATTACTCGTCGCGTTGTCGCTGCTCATGGCCGCTTTCGGAATCACGCTCCCGGCCCATGCCGAGGCGCCGTCGGTGACGGCGCTGCCCGGCTACAAGATCCAGTCCTCGGCCAGGGTGAGCGATTCCGGTGCCGCCATCTCCACCCCGGGGTACGCCGCCACCGGCTGGTACCCCGTCGGCCCGCGCTCCACGGTCCTCGCCGGCCTCCTGGAGAACGGCGTCTACCCCGACCCGTTCTACTCCACGAACATGCAGTCCATCCCCACCGCCGACTTCGACGTGGCGTGGTGGTACCGGGCCGACTTCACGCTCGGCGCCGAGAGCGGGATGCGCACGCTGCTCGACTTCAGCGGGGTGATCTCCGGCGCCGACGTCTGGGTCAACGGCGCCCAGGTGGTCAGCGGCGCGGCCGGCGCGTACACGCGGCACGAGCGCGACATCACCCCCCAGGTACGCGCGGGCGTCAACTCCATCGCCTTCCGGATCAACCCCAACAACCCGAACAGCCACCTCACGATCGGCTGGATCGATTGGGTGCAGTTGCCCCGCGACGACAACATGGGCATCTTCCGCGACGTGCTGATCAAGCGCACCGGCGCGGTCTCGCTCAACAACCCGCACGTGATCACGAACCTCGCCGTGCCCGCCATGGACCGCGCCGACCTGACGATCAAGGCCGACGTGCGCAACCACACCGCGAGCCCGGTGACCACCACGGTCAGGGGCACGATCGGCGCGCTCACGTTCAGCCAGGACGTCACCCTGGCCGCGGGCGAGACCAGGCGTGTCTCGTTCGCCCAGACGATGACCGATCCGCGGGTCTGGTGGCCGCACACGATGGGCGGTCAGCCCCTCTACGACCTCGGCCTCACCGCGACCGTCGGCGGCGTCACCAGCGACACCGTCAGCGAGCGCTTCGGCGTGCGCAAGGTCGAGTCGGCCAAGAACGCCTCGGGCCGCCGCTACTACAAGATCAACGGTCGGAACCTGCTCATCAGGGGCGGCGGCTGGTCGCCCGACATCTTCCTGCGGCCCAGGCTCGGCTACCTCGAGGACAAGCTCCGCTACGTCAAGGACCTCGGCCTCAACACGATCAGGGTCGAGGGCCACCTGGAGGGCGACGAGCTCTACGACCTGGCCGACGAGCACGGCATCCTGACCCTGCCCGGCTGGGAGTGCTGCAACAAGTGGGAGGGCTCCTTCGCCGCCGCCGACTACCCGATCGCCAAGGCGTCGATGGTGGCCGAGGCCGTCAGGCTGCGCAACCACCCGAGCGTGATCTCCTTCCTCATCGGCTCGGACAACCCGCCGCCCGCCCAGAAGGAGACCGGCTACCTGGAGGCTCTGCAGAGCGCCGAGTGGCAGCTCCCGATCGTCCCGGTGGCCAGCGACAAGTCCAGCCCGCAACTGGGCAACTCGGGCATGAAGATGCCGGGGCCGTACGACTGGGTGCCGCCGAACTACTGGTACAACAAGCGCGAGGGCGGCGCGTTCGGCTTCAACTCCGAGACCAGCGCCGGACCCGACGTCCCGACGCTCGACTCGCTCAAGCGCATGATGACCCCGGCCCAGATCGACTCGCTCTGGCAGAACCCGGGCGCCACGCAGTACCACCGCTCGCCCTCCAGCACCTTCAACAACCTGTCGATCTACCACAACGCCCTCAGAGGCAGGTACGGCGTGCCCTCCGGCCGCGAGGACTACGTGAAGAAGGCCCAGCTCGCCCAGTACGAGGCGGTCAGGGCCCAGTTCGAGGCGTACGGCCGCAACTTCACCGACTCCGCCAACCCCTCCACCGGCGTCATCTACTGGATGCTCAACAGCGGCTGGTCCTCGCTGCACTGGCAGCTCTTCGACCACTACCTCGACCAGGGCGGCTCCTACTGGGGCGCGCGCGAGGCCAACAAGCCGCTGCACGTCCAGTACTCCTACGACGACGACTCGGTCGTCGTGGTCAACTCCACGGTGAACCCCGCCCAGAACCTCCAGGTCAAGGCCGACGTCTTCAACCTCGACGGCACCCAGAAGCACTCCGGCGCCGCCACCGTCGACGTCCCCGCCGACGGCGGCAAGGCGACCGCGCTCACGATCCCGTCCATCTCCGGCCTCAGCTCGACCTACCTGGTACGGCTGACGCTCCACCGCGACGGCCGGGAGATCGACCGCAACGTCTACTGGCTGTCCACCTCCGACGACGTCATCAACTGGTCGGGCAACACCTGGTACTACGTCCCGACCTCCAGCTACGCCAACCTGACCGGCCTGAACTCGATGCCCAGGACCTCCCTGAGCGTCAGCGCGACGGCCGGCACGGTGACGATCACCAACACCGGCACGGCCCCAGCGCTGTACCTGGACGTCAGGATGGTCGACGCGGCCGGCACGCCGGTCCTGCCCATCACCTGGTCCGACAACGCGATCAGCCTGTGGCCGGGCGAGTCGAGGACGCTGACCGCGAGCGGCACCGGCGCGAACGCCAGGGTCTCGGGCTGGAACACCGCCACGGTCACGGTCCCGACCGGGCCGCCGGACGTCGAGCGGCCCACCCCGCCGGGGAACCTGCGCGTCACCGGCACGACGTCGTCGTCGGTCTCCCTGGCCTGGGATCCGGCGACCGACAACGTCGGCGTCGTGGGCTACGACGTCCAGGGCGGCCCGTCGGTGACCGGCACCACCGCCACCGTCTCCGGGCTGCGGCCGGGCACGCCGTACACCTTCACGGTCCGCGCCCGCGACGCGGCGGGCCTGGTCTCCGAGCCGTCCAACGAGGTCCAGGCCACCACCGGCAGCGGCCCGGCCGAGCACCAGGCGGAGGACGCCACCATCTCCCAGGGCGTGGTCGAGTCGAACCACGCGGGCTTCACCGGCACGGGCTTCGTCAACATGGACAACGTGGTCGGCTCGTACGTGGAGTGGACCGTGGACGCCGCCGCCGCGGGCCCGGCGAACCTGGAGATCCGCCACGCGAACGGCACGACGGTCAACCGCCCGCTGAACGTCAACGGGACCGTGGTCGACTTCCCCGGCACCGGCGCCTGGACGACCTGGCAGACCAGGACGGTGCCGATCCAGCTCCAGGCGGGCGTCAACAGGATCAGGGTCACCTCGACCACGGCCAACGGCGGCCCGAACCTCGACCGCCTGATCGTGGCGCCCCGGCCGCCCGGTTCGGACCACCAGGCCGAGGACGCCGTGATCTCGCAGGGAGTTGTCGAGTCGAACCACGCCGGCTTCACCGGCACCGGCTTCGTCAACTATGACAACGTGACCGGCTCCTACGTCGAGTGGACGGTCACCGCCGCCGCGGCCGGCACCGTGAACGCGGTGATCCGCTTCGCCAACGGCACGACGGTCAACCGCCCGCTGAACGTCAACGGGACCGTGGTCGACTTCCCCGGCACCGGCGCCTGGACCACGTGGCAGACCAGGACGGTGCCGATCCAGCTCCAGGCGGGCGTCAACAGGATCAGGGCCACCGCCACCACCGCGAACGGAGGACCCAACGTGGACCGGTTGTCGATCGGCCCCTAGGCTGACCGGCATGATCCGTCACATCGTGCTGCTGACCTGGTCAGAAGAGGCCACCGACGCCCAGAAGGCCGCCGTGGCCGAGGGACTGGCGGCGCTGCCCGGGGCGATCCCGGAGCTGCGCCGCTACGAACTCGGCACCGACCTCGGCCTGGGCACGGGCAACTCCGACTTCGCGGTCCTGGCCGAGTTCGACTCGGTCGCCGACTACGAGGTCTACCGTGACCACCCCGTGCACCAGGCCGTGATCGCCGAGCGCATCAAGCCGATCCTCGCCGCGCGCGCCGCCCTGCAGGTCGAGTTCTAGACCTCCGGGGGGTTGTTCTCCCGGTGCATCAGCCGGTCCTCGGAGGTACGGCCCCGCTTGGGCGCCAGCACGATGCTCAGCACCACCCCGACCCCGCCGACGATCATGAAGATCAGGCCGATGACGTCCATGCGCACGGCGTTGCCGAACACGTTGGGATCGATGGCGAATCTCAGGATCGCGCCAAGCGTGAGGAAGAAGATACTGACCCCGACACCCATGGCGACCTCCGGAGGGAATGAGCGCGTACGCAGTCGGTCATACCCGAGTATGAGTGATCGTCACGCGAGGCACGTAAGTGGCCGCCCGCCGTTGTAGGTGATCATGTCCATGACGGCGGCCACGATGTCGATCTGTCCGCCCCTGGGCAGGCCGTCCAGTTCGGCGTAGGCGCGGTGGAGGTTGCCGACGAGGCGTTCGGGGTCGAGGAGTTCCGCCCACGGCCCCAGGTCGGTCTCCCTGGCCGCCTCCAGCGGCGTCAGCCCGGCCGCCCTGCCCTGTTCTGCGGTGGCCAGCATGAACCGCGCGTACTCCTGGACCCGGTCGATCACCTCCGGTCCGCACGGCTCGCCGTGCCCGGGGACGATCGTCCGCGCGCCGAGTTCCCTGATCTGGTCGAGCACCTCGATCGACCCGGCCACCGAGCCCGTCAGCAGGAACGGCGTGCCGCCGTTGAACAGCAGGTCGCCGGAGAACAGGACCCGGCGCTCCGGTATCCACACGTACACGTCGTTCGTGGTGTGTGCCGGCGTGCCCGGGTGCCGGACCTCGCACCGCAGTTCGTCCACATAAATCGTGATCTGGTCGGTGAAGGTGAGGAACGGGGGCACCGCCTCCAGGTCGCCCCACTCCACCGCGGACCAGGCGGACCGGTAGTCGGGGATGCCCTCCGCCAGGATCATCTGCCTGGCCAGCTCGTGGCCGACGATCGTGGCCTCGGGGAAGAGGTAGTTACCGAAGGTGTGGTCGCCGTGGTAGTGGGTGTTGACCAGGGTCGTGACGGGCCGGTCGGTGACCCGCGCCACCGCCTCGCGCAGCGCCCTGGTCCGCCGTTCCGTGGCGCAGGCGTCGATGCTGACGACGCCGCGCCGTCCGGCGAGGAACCCCGCGTTGTTGATCCACCAGCTCCCGTCGGGCTGGACGTAGGCGTAGACGCCGTCCGAGACCTCCTGCGCACGGGCCGGAGGCAGGGGGTGATCGTGCCGCGATGAGCTCATGGGCCCGACGGTAGACCGCCCGCCGGGCGGGGGCGAGCGGTCTTTGCCGATCCGTCAGAAGGCCTCTTCTGGAAGCTCCATCAGCTCCAGGCCGGTCGCGTCGAGGATGCGCCGCTCGGCGGCGATCCGCGGCAGGACGGTTCCGGCGAAGAAGGAGGCCGCGCCGACCTTGCCCTGGTAGAAGGCGTCCTCGCCCTCCGACAGGCGGGTCAGCGCCACCTCCGCCTGGCGCAGCAGCAGCCAGCCGATGACGAGGTCGCCGAGGGCCAGCAGGAACCTGGTGGTGTTCAGGCCGACCTTGTAGACCTCGTTCGGCGCCTCCAGCGAGCCCAGCGCCCAGCCGGCCATCTTGTCGCCCATGGCCTTGACCTCGGCGGCGGCCTCGGCGAGCAGCTTGCGCTCCTCCTTCAGGCGGCCGTTGCCGGCGTCGGAGGCGGCGAAGGCGTTGATCTCGGCCAGCAGGGAGCCCACGGCGGCGCCCTGGTTGCGCAGGATCTTGCGGAAGAACAGGTCGAGGCCCTGGATCGCGGTGGTGCCCTCGTACAGGGAGTCGATCTTGGCGTCCCTGATGTACTGCTCGATGGGGTAGTCCTGGAGGTAGCCGGAGCCGCCCAGGGTCTGCAGCGAGCGGGAGAGCAGCTCGTAGGAGCGCTCCGAGCCGACGCCCTTCACGACCGGGAGGAGCAGGTCGTTCATGGCGTGCGCGGCCTGGTCGTCCGGGTTGATCTGGATGGCGTCCTGGAAGGTCGCGGTGTACAGGACCAGCGCGCGCATGCCCTCGGCGTAGGACTTCTGCAGCATGAGCTCGCGGCGTACGTCGGGGTGGTGGGTGATGGAGACGCGCGGGGCGCTCTTGTCGGCCATCTTGGTCAGGTCGGCGCCCTGGAGGCGGGACTTGGCGTACTCCAGCGCGTTCAGGTAGCCGGTGGACAGCGTGGCGATGGCCTTGGTGCCGACCATCATGCGGGCGTGCTCGATGACCATGAACATCTGCTTGATGCCCTCGTGCACGTCGCCGACCAGCGTTCCGACGGCCGGGTGCTTGTCGCCGAAGGTGAGCTCGCAGGTCGTGGAGACCTTGAGTCCCATCTTCTTCTCGACGTTGGTGACGTAGGCGCCGTTGCGCTCGCCGATCTCGCCGGTGTCCAGGTTCACGTGGTACTTGGGGACCAGGAACATCGACAGGCCCTTGGTGCCGGGGCCGTGGCCCTCGGGGCGGGCCAGCACGAGGTGGAAGATGTTCTCCGACATGTCGTGCTCGGCGCTGGTGATGAAGCGCTTGACGCCCTCGATGTGCCAGGTGCCGTCGGGCTGCTGGACCGCCTTGGCCCGGCCGGCGCCGACGTCGGAACCGGCGTCGGGCTCGGTGAGCACCATGGTGGCGCCCCAGTTGCGCTCGATGGCCAGTTCGGCGAAGCGCTTCTGGTCGGTGGTGCCGGTCTTCCACAGGGTGTAGGCGAAGTTGGGGCCGGCGGCGTACATGTACAGTGCCGGGTTGGCGCCCAGGATCATCTCGGCCGTCGCCCACGCCAGGCTGCGCGGGACACCGGGTCCGCCCAGGTCAACGGGCAGGTCGAGATGCGCCCAGCCACCGTCCACGAGCGCCTTGTAGGACTTCTTCACGCCCTCGGAGACGGTCACGGTGCTCGTGGCGGGGTCGAAGACCGGCGGGGTGCGGTCGCCCTCCTCGAACGAGTCGGCAAGGACGGTCGTGGACAGGCGGTTGACCTCGGCGAGAATGCTCCGGGCGACGTCCTCGTCGACCTCCGCGTACGGCCCGGCGCCGAGGATGTCGCCGCGACCGAACACCTCGAAGAGGTTGAACTCCAGGTCGCGCACGTTGCTCTTGTAGTGGCCCATGGCTGCTGATCTCCTTGAACCGCGGCGTTAGTCTACTGGCCAGTAACCTTACTAGCTATGCTACCCGCGGGTAACCACTGGTATGCGTGGCATGCTCGTCTGCATGGACGCCGAAGAACTCTCCGCCCTGTGGCGGGAGCGCCTGGGTTCGTGGGCCATTCCTCCGGAAATCCTGGAGAAGGCCCCGGCCGATCCTTGGGGTCACCACCCGGCCAGGTTCGCCGCGCTCACCGACCGCGCGCTGGCCGAGCCCGACCGCGGCCCGACGATGACGCGGCTGGCCGAGGCGCTGCCCGACGGCGGCACCGTCCTGGACGTCGGCTCGGGCGCCGGCGCCGCCTCGCTGCCGCTGCACGAGCACCTGGGCACAGTGATCGCCGTGGACACCTCGCCCGAGATGCTCGCCGCGCTCGGGCCCAGAGCCGACAAGCTCGGCGTTGAGGTCGTCACGATCGAGGGCCGCTGGCCCGACGTGGCCCCCGAGGTGCCCGTCGCCGACGTGGCTGTGGCCGCCCACGTCGTCTACAACGTGCCCGATCTCACCGGATTCCTCCGCGAGCTCGACGCCCACGCCCGCCGCCGCGTCGTGCTCGAACTCACCCACCGCCACCCGATGAGCTGGCTGGCCCCGCTGTGGGAGCACTTCCACGGCGTCCGCCGCCCCGTGCGGCCCGTCGCGGAGGACGTCGTGGCGCTGGCCGCGGCGATGGGCTTCGACGTGCGGGTGGAGGAGCGCGAGTCACCCCTTGACCGCTTCGGCACGCTGGAGGAACTGGCCGCCTCCGCCTGCCATCGCATCTGCCTCGACCCCGGCCGCGCGCCGGAGGTGGCCGAGACCGTGATGGAGCTCGGCATGTGGCCCGTGCCCCGGGACCGCTGGGTCACGATCTGGTGGGAATGCCCGGAGGGCGCCCGCCGTTAGACGGGATGAGCGACAAGCTCCCGGACGAGACGCGCCGTACCCGGTTCGCCAAGACGACGCACGACATTGTCGACTCGTTCGCAAGGGAGTGCATCGTCATGGCGTGGATCCTGCTCGTCATCGCCGGAGCCCTGGAAGTGGTGATGGCCCTGTCGCTCAAGATGAGCAACGGGCTGTCGCAGCTCTGGTGGAGCGTCTCGTTCCTGGTCTTCGCGGTCCTGAGCTTCGGACTGCTGTCCTACAGCCTCAAGTCGCTCGAGGTCGGCACCGCCTACGCGGTCTGGACCGGCATCGGCGCCGTGGGCACCGCGATCGTGGGCATGGTCGCCATGGGGGACAACGTGTCGGTCGTCCGGGTCGCCAGCATCGCGTTCATCGTCGTCGGCATCGTCGGACTCAACCTGGCGGGCGGCGCCGCCCACTGACCCCCCTTCACGGACTTGGCCGTGCGGTCTGTTCCCCTGCCGCACGGCCGCATAACCGGCTTGACGGTTTTGGTGGTGTTCGATTGGCTGGGGTGCATGATTGAGATCCATGCCATCACCATCGACTCGGCCAACCCCTACGAGCTGGCCGCCTGGTGGTCCGAGGCCACCGGCCTGCCGCTCGGCGAAGGCGACGTCCCCGGCGACGACGAAGTGATGTTGCGCACCAAACAGGACCCCTACCTGCTGTTCGTCAAGGTCCCCGAGGGCAAGACGGTCAAGAACCGCATCCACTTCGACGTCAACGGCACCGAGGGCCGCACCCGCGACCAGGAGGTCGAGCGCCTCGTCGGCCTCGGCGCAACGATCGCCGCCGACCGCCGCACCGCGGACGGCCCCGGCTGGGTCGTCATGCGCGATCCCGAGGGCAACGAGTTCGACGTCTGCAGAAGCCAGGCCGAGAGAGGCTTGCCCGAATAAAGTTCGGTCGATCACACTGGGCGGATGAGCGAGCCAAGCGCGTCCGCGCGCATCGAGATCGCCGCCCCCGCACAGCGGGTCTACGAGATCGTCACCGACCTCGCCAACCTCGGCGCGTGGAACGCCGAGTGCCGTAAGGCCCGCTGGGTCGGCGAGGTCAAGGAGCCCAGAAGGGGCGCGCGCTTCGTCGGCGGCAACCGCAACGGCGCCCGCCGCTGGTCCACGAGCTGCACCGTCACCGCCGCGGAACCCGGCCGCGCCTTCGCCTATCACGTGCGCGCCGGGGGCGTGCTCGACGTGGCCGTCTGGCGCTTCGACCTGACCCCGACCGACGAGGGCTGCCTGGTCGAGCAGAAGACGTGGGACACCCGCGGCCCGTTCGTACGGGTCGTCACCGGCTGGGCCACCAACGTCCCCGACCGGGCCCGCCACAACGCCGCGAACATGGCCACGACGCTGGAGAACCTCAAGCGCGTGGCGGAGCGCCGATGAAGGCGGTCGTCTGCACCGAGTACGGCAAGCCCGTCGAGATCGTCGAGACCCCCGACCCCGTCCCAGGACCCGGGCAGGTGCTCATCGAGGTCGAGGCGGCCGGCGTGAACTTCGTCGACGGGCTCATGGTCCGCGGCGGCTACCAGATCAGGCCGCCGCTGCCGTTCACACCCGGGTACGAGGTGGCCGGCCGGCTGCCCGACGGCACGCGGGTGCTGGCCGTCACCGGGCTCGGCGGGTTCGCCAGCCACGTGGTGGTGCACGCGGCGCAGGCCGTACCTCTGCCTGATCATTTGGACGCCGCGCGAGCGGCGGCCTTCGCGCAGAGCTACTGCACGGCGCTGTTCGCGCTGCGGGAGCGGGCGGGGCTGCGGCCGGGTGAGCGCGTGCTGGTGCTGGGCGCGGGCGGCGGGGTCGGGCTGGCCGCGGTTCAGGTGGCCAAGGCCATGGGGGCCGAGGTGCTGGCGGCGGCGTCGAGCGCGGACAAGCGCGCGGCGGCGACAGGGGCCGGGGCGGACGAGGCCGTCGGCTACGACGACCTCAAGGCCACGGCGCGCGCCTGGGGGGTGGACGTGGCGGTCGATCCTGTCGGCGGCGCGCTGTCGGAGCAGGCCCTGCGCGCGCTGCGCGAACGGGGGCGGCTGCTGGTGGTGGGGTTCGCCTCCGGTGAGATCCCCCGGCTTCCCGCCAACCAGGTGCTGCTGCGCAGCCGGTCGGTCGTGGGCCTCGACTGGGGTGCGTGGTCCATGACCCATGCGGCGGAGAACCGGGCGATGCTGGAGGAACTGCTGGCCATGCCGGGCATCGATCCGGTGGCGCCGCATGTGCGGCCACTGGAGGAGGCGGGGCGGGCCATGGCGGATCTGGTGGAGCGGCGGGTCACTGGGAAGATCGTGCTCGCCCCTGCATGACGAACGTCAGGACGGCGGCGATCAGGTAGACCAGGGCACCGTGCCACAGCGCGTCCCAGGCGGCGCCGAAGACGCCCTCGCCGTCGAGGACGAGTTGCACCGGGTAGTCCAGGACGGCCGAAATGCCGGCCGGAAGCAGTGCGAACTTCCACGGGTGCTTCAGCGACCACTGCCTGGCCTGGCGGGTGACCCGGTCGCTGACGTCCGGGTTCGCGACCGCGCCGATGGCGGCGATCAGCGCGAACAGGTTGATGCCGAGGCCGAGCGCCCAGGACATGTCGTCGAAACCGGAGAACACCCAGGCCAGAGCGGCGACGGCGCCACCACCGACCACGGCGGCCTTCCAAGGGGCGCCGCGGAGGGCGGCGCCGGAGAGCGACATCTCGTCGCGGCGGCTGATTTCGTTCATGGCCTCAGGTTGCCCTTTCGCTGCCCTTGTTCACATCGGGGATGGACCCTGACCCGTCCCTGACATGATGCGGACATGCCTGAATTCACCATTGAACGCCTGACCACGGCCGACGCCGAGCGCCTGCGTGAGGTGCGGCTGCGCGCGCTCACCGACGCCCCCGACGCGTTCGGCTCCACCTATGAACGTGAGGCCGCCTTCCCCATGGAGACGTGGGCGGATCGCCTGGCCAACCCCGACGCCGCGTACTTCGCCGCCACGTCCGGCGGTGAGATCCACGGGATGGTCTGCGGCCTGGCCGAGCGGCCGGAACAGGTGCACCTGCTGTCCATGTGGGTCGCCCCCGAGGCCAGGGGCGCCAAGGTGGGCTCGCGGCTGGTGGACGAGGTGGTCGCCTGGGCGCGCGGCAGGCAGGCCCAGGAGGTCGAGCTCTGGGCGGTCGACGTGAACGCCGCCGCCCGTGGCCTGTACGCGGCCAAGGGCTTCCTGCCCACGGGCGAGGTCATGGCGCTGCCGTCCAACCCGGCGCTGCTGGACTCCCAGTACGTGCTGTCGCTGGTCTTCCGGGCGGCACGGGCCGAGGACGTGCCCGCGGTGGTGGCCCTCATCGCCGACGACGCGGTCGCAGCCCTGCGCACCGGCGCGTACGGCCCCGCCCACGAGGCCGCCTTCGCCGCCATCCAGGCCGACCCCAACAACGAGCTGATCGTGGCCGAGCTGAAGGGCGAGATCGTCGGCACGATGCAGCTCACCTACATCCCCGGCATCTCCCGCAACGGCGCCACCCGCCTCCAGGTCGAGGCGGTACGCGTCGCGGCCCACCTGCGCGGCCAGGGATGGGGCCGCAGGATGATGGAGTGGGCGCACGCCAAGGGCCGGGCACGCGGCTGCGTGATGGTGCAGCTCACCTCGGACAAGCAGCGCGAGGACGCGCACCGCTTCTACCGCTCGCTCGGCTACTCCCAGTCCCACGAGGGGTTCAAGCTGCCGCTCACACCGGGGTGAGCTCGACGACGTTGTCGTGGTAGACCGCGCCCCTGCCCATGTCGGCGTCGCGCTCGTCCACCACGGCGTTCACGTTGGCCGCGCCGGGCGAGAACTTCGGCCAGTGACCCTTGGGCGAGGCCACGACCCCCGCGGCCACCCGGTCGCTGATCTCCACGTCGGCCAGGAACTCCCCGTTGGCGTTGTGCACGCGTACCCGCTGGCCGTGGCTCAGCCCGCGCGCCGCCGCGTCGGCGGCGTTGACCAGGACCACGGGGTCCTTCGCCCGCCTGCGCAGTTCGGGGTTGTTGCCGAAGACCGTGTTGAGGAACGTGTGGGCGGCCGGGGTGATCAGCGTCAGCCCGTCCCTGCCCGCCGAGTCCGGCGGCGTGTACGCCTTGCCGGGCGGCGGGAAGCGCAGCCGTCCTGACCGGGTCGGGAAGCCGTCGGCGAAGGGCGCGAAGGGCTTGGGGTAGCTCATCCGCATCCATCCCTCCTTGCGCAGCCGGTCGAGCGTGATGCCCTCCAGCGACGGGTGCCCGCTCGACAGCAGTTGCCCGGCCAGCTCCAGGTCCGTGTCGAACAACGACGGCTCGGTCATGCCCATGCGCTCGGCCAGCCGCCGGAAGGTCTCCGTCGTGGACAGGCACTCGCCGGGCGGCGCGACCGCGGGCTCGTTCCACATCAGGTAGAGGTGGCCGTACCCGGCGTGCAGGTCCATGTGCTCGGTCTGCATGGTCGTGGGCAGCACGATGTCGGCGTGGTCGGCGGTGTCGGTCGGGAACTGCTCCACGACCACGGTGAACAGGTCCTCGCGCAGCATCTCGCGGCGGATCCTGTTGGTGTCGGAGGTCGAGGCGAGCGGGTTGGCGCCGTAGACGAACAGGCACTTCACCGACGGCAGCTCGGCGGCCAGCCGGGTCATGGGCAGCGTGCGCACCGGCTCGGCCAGCAGGTCCTCGCGGGTGTCGATGGTGAAGCGCACGTGGTCGCTGGTCGAGTACGCCACGCCGCCGCCCGGGTGACGCCAGTCGCCGGTCACGCCGGGGATGGCGGTGATGGTGCGCATGGCCGTACCGCCGCCGGCGTGGCGCTGGATGCCCATCGTGGCGCGGATCGCGGTCGGGCGGGTGTGGGCGAGCCTCATCCCCAGGCTGTGGACGGACGCGGCGGGGATGCCGGTGATCTCGGCCACGCGTTCCACCGGATATTCCAGGATTTCTGCGCGGAAGTCATCCCAGCCCTCGGTGTGCGCGGCCAGGTACTCCTCGTCCTGCCCGCCCTCGGCCAGCACCACGTTGAGCAGGCCCAGCGCCAGCGCGGCGTCCGTGCCCGGCCGGATCGCGAGGTGCTCGTCGGCCTGGTCGGCGGTGCGCGTCCTGATCGGGTCGATCGCCACCACGTGCGCGCCGTCGGCCCGCGCGTCCTGGATGAACTTCCACAGGTGGTGCCCGCTGGTCAGCGTGTTGGTGCCCCAGAGCAGGATCAGCTTGGCCTGCGCGAGGTTCTCCGGGTCCATGCCGCCCGCGGTGCCGTTGGCCCGCCGTAGCCCGGCCGAGCCCGCGGAGGAGCAGATGTTGAGCCAGTGCCGGGAGGCGCCCAGCATGTTCCAGAACCGCCGCCCGGCCACGCCCTCGCACCCTTGCAGGTAACCGAGCGACCCGGTGCCGTTGTAGGGCCAGATCGCCTCGCCGCCGTGCTCGTCGACGATGGCGCGCAGCCGGGTGGCGATCTCGTCGAGCGCCTCGTCCCAGCTGATCCGCTCGAACTGCCCCGACCCTTTTGGCCCGGTACGGCGCAGCGGATACAGGATCCGGTCGGCCGCCTGGGTGTGCTCCAGATACCGGTTGACCTTCACGCAGAGGGCGCCCCGCGTGTACGGCTGGTCGGGATTGCCGCGCATCTTGACGGCCTTGCCGTCCTCGACGGTGACGACCCAGGAGCACGTGTCAGGGCAGTCCAGCGGACATGCCCCCAAAACCTGCAGATTTCCCGACATAAAGTACAGCTTACGAAAGAGCGCCCCGGGATCACCCGAGGCGCTCCGTCGTCGTCAGCTCGTCGCCGCGGGCACCTCGTCGTGGTGAGCGGTGGCGGCCATCCGCGCCGCGGGCGGCGTGTGCGGCGCCCCCGGCTTGTGGATGGCGTCCAGCGCCGCCTTGCTGTAGGTGTACTTGCCCGCCAGGGCCGCGATCGCGTCGGAGTTCACGTCCAGCGCGGTCTCGTCGACGTTCCCGATCCCGTCGCACTCGCTGTGGTAGCACGGGTCGTACGGCTCGCCCGCCGTACCGCCGAAGAGCTTGGCCTCTTCCTCGGTCTTCTTCTTCTCGGCCCCGGTGAACAGTCCGCCGCCGGCGATCCCGGCGTCGATGAACGCCTTGTAGTCCGAGCGCCCGTCGAACTCGCTCGGCTTGAACGGCAGGCCGCGCCCGCCGTAGAAGCCCTGGAAGTCCTTCTCCAGTTGCGCCGAACCGGCAGGCCCCGGCACCCCGAACGCATCGCCGTCACCGTCGTAGATGTGGTACGCGAAGTTCGGCGAGCCGATCATGTCGTAGTTCAGGTAGAGCCCGATCGCGTTCTTCTCCTCCTGCGACAGCGACTCGACGTAGTGCTTCGACCCGAGCAGCCCGAACTCCTCCGCGCCCCAGAACCCGAACCGCACCTTGTTGGCCGGCTGGAACCTGGCCATCCGCAGCGCGACCTCCAGCACGCCCGCCGTGCCCGAGCCGTTGTCGTTGATGCCCGGACCCTCCTGGACGCTGTCCAGGTGGGCGCCCATCATCACCACGTTGTCGGCCCGGCCGCCGCGCGACTCGGCGATCACGTTGTAGGTGGTGCGCTTCTCGACGATCGGGTCCCAGTTCAGCTTGACGCTCGCGCCGGGCGTCGAGGCCAGGTCGGAGCCCACGGCGAAGCTCGTGAAGAACGACGGGATGGTGATCGACGGGTCGCTCAGCGCCGGGTTGAGGTCCACGTCGGTGCGGCCGGGCTGGCCCTCGTTGAAGACGATCACCGCGCTGGCCCCGGCGTCCTGGGCGTTCTTCGCCTTGACCCCGAAGTTGCAGGTGCCGCGCTGCATGAGCGCCACGTTGCCCTTGACGAACCCGGTGAAGTCGCCCGGTTCGCAGCCCGAGGTGGACGACGGCTGCGGCGCGGGCGGCAGCACCAGGTCCACGGCCTGGAGCTGGCCGGTGGCCCCGCCGGCGGGGGAGTCGCCCATCGCGACGTAGTCGCTGAAGAAGCCGTTCTTGTACGCCTTCGGGCTGGGCGAGAGCCGTTCGAGCACGGGCTTGGTCTTGTAGCCGTCGAAGGTGAACTCGAACGGCTGGACCGTCACCTTGTAGCCGACGGCCCGCAGCAGCGTGGCCACGTAGTCACGCGACAGGTCGTAGCCGCGGCTGCTGGAGACGCGGGTGCCGCCGCCGGCCTTGGCGAGCAGGTCGAGCACGCGCAGGTGGCGTTCGACGTTCTTGCCCTTGACGGCCTGGACGAGCTGGCGGGACGGATCGCGGCCGTGGTCGGCGTGGGCGGGAGCGGTCAGGGCAAGGGGGGTGACGAGTGCGAGCGCGGCCGCACCCAGCACGCCTGCGGACAGGCGACGACGCATAAGGCTCCTCGGTGAAAAGTGCAGCTATTCCCCCCGATAGCGTGAAAAATATGCTGAAGGGGGGTTGCTGGGGAAGGTGTTGCCCCGGAGTTTGTTATCCGGCCAGGCGGCCGACCGCCGCGGCGACCGCGTCGGCCGTCACCTCCAGCGCCTTCACGCTGATGTTCCGCAACGTGTCGCACGGCTGGTGGTAGCACGTGTCGAGTGGCCGGCCCGCCGTACCGCCGAACAGACCGGCCTCCTTCTCCGTCTTCTTCTCCTCGCCGCCGGTGAACAGCCCGCCGGAGGCGATCCCGGCCGCGACGAACGGCCCGTAGTCCGAGCGGCCCGTCAGGTCCGCCGCGCGGAACGGCAGCCGGCGCTCGCGGAAGAACCGCTGGAAGGCCCGCTCCACCCGGGCCGACCCCTTCGGCCCCGCGCCCGCGCCGGTCCGCTCGGAGTCGTCGCTGTCGAGGATCGAGAACGTGTAGTTGGGCGAGGCGATCATGTCGAGGTTCAGGTACGCCGCGATCCGCCCGCGCTCGGCCGGAGACAGGCTCCGCACATAGTGGCCGGACCCGAGCAGGCCCACCTCCTCCGCGCCCCACCACGCGAACCGCACCGGCCGCCGGAGCGGCGTCCGGGCCGCCCGCAACGCGATCTCCAGGGTCGCCGCGCTGCCCGAGCCGTTGTCGTTGATGCCGGGCCCGTCGAGCGTCGAGTCGAGGTGCGCCCCGACCATCACCGCCTTGCCCACGCCCCGCGTCTCTGCCAGCACGTTGTGCGTGATGCGCTGCTCGCTCACGGTCTTCGTCACGACCCTGACCGTCTTCAGCCTGCCCACCTGCGCGCCGGCCTCCGGCGGCACCCCCACGACCGGGATCGGCTGCGGCGCCCCCGCGCTGCCCGAGAAGGAACCCTTCTGGTCGACCACGATCAGCGCCCTGGCCCCCGCGGCGGCCGCGTTGCCCGCCTTCACCTCGAACATGCACGTGCCCCGCCGCACCACCGCGATCCGCCCGGCGCGAAAGCCCTTGAAGTCACGGGCCGCGCACCCCTCGCCCGCGGCCTGCGGCGCAGCGGTCACGTCCCCGGTCCCCGAGTACCTCAGCGTGCTCACGCCCGAGAGGGTCCGCCCGCCGCCCTCCACCACCGCCGGAGCCAGTTCCCGATAGAAATCGAAGGCGAACGGCTGAAGCCGCACGGTGTAACCCGCGTCACGTAGCCGCGCGGCCACATAGGCTGCAGATGCGTCGTATCCGGGCGTGCCGGCTGCCCGGGTGCCCCCGTGTGCGTCAGCGATGGCTTGGAAGGCCTGGAGATGTCCTAGTACGTTGTCCACCTTGACCGCATCTACGAGCGGTTCGCCCGGCGCGGCTAGGGCCAGGATCAGCATCGTATGAGTGATCATGGCCTGAGGATGCCAACGTTGGCCGCGAATCGGGGTTAGACGCGTCGTCGCTGGGCGAGTCCTTACCCTGGGCGTTGCTTCAGCAGACGATCGGAGAAACTAGAGGCCAAAGATCGTACGGTCTGGCCCGGAAGGTACAGAATCGCGTTCGGTGGCGGAAATCAGAGAACGGGACGACACGGCGGACCTCTCGCAGAGGAACCCGGCCGTGGTTGAGCCGCGCGAGGAAACAGCGGCCGGCGACAAGGACGCGGACGTCTACGTCGTCGAACCGCTCCTGCCCCAACGCCTGCGCCGCCCCTCCGACCTGCTGCGCTTCCTCGCCGCCCTGCTCGCGCTCGCCGCCGTCGTCCTGCTGTCGCTGGTCGCCAAGCAGACGCTGAACGGCCTGGCCGGCGACGTCGCCGAGGGCGCCAACCTCGTGCCCAACCTGCTCAGCCGGGTCGCCGCCTTCCTCGGCGGCGGCGCGGTCCTCATCGTGCCGGTCGCCTTCGCGGTCGAGCGCGTCTTCCACCGCGACGGCCTGCGCGTGGCAGAAGGGCTCATCGCGGCGATCATCGGCCTGGTCGGCTCATTCCTCATCGGCGAGTGGGTCATGTCCTCCGACGCCGCCGGCGACCTGCGGCAACTGCTCACCGGCAACCGGCCGGGGGTGGAGCCGTTCAACACCCTGCTCACCTCGGTCGTCGCCTACAGCACCGCCGTACGCATCTCGCGAAGACCCACCTGGCGGGCGCTGATCTGGACGGTCATCGCGCTCGACGTGCTCTCGCTGTTCACCAGCAAGCAGCTCACGCTGCCCAGCGCCATGGTCACGATCGTGGCCGGCATGGCCATCGGCTACGGCACGCTGTACGGCGTCGGCAGCCCCAACACCAGACCCGCGGGCAGCGCCGTCATCGCCGCCCTGCGCAAGCTCTCCTTCCAGCCGGTCAGCGCCCGGCGCATCGCCGACGACCACCAGGGCAGCCGCCGCTACGCGGTCAAGCTCCACGACGGCACCAGCCTCGACGTCACCGTTCTCGACCGGGACCGGCAGGTGGCCGGCCTGCCGTACCGGCTGTGGCGGCGGATCAGGCTCAACTCCGAGACCAGGCGCAGGGCGATCAGGTCGCTGCGCGCCGAGCTCGAGCGCGAGGCGCTCATGGCCTACGCCGCCCAGGCGGCGGGGGCCTCGACCCCGCGCCTGCTCGGCACCAGCGAGGTCGGCACCGAAGCCGCGCTCCTCGCCTACGAGCACCTCAGCACCCGCCCCCTCGACGCGCTGCCCGACTCCGAGATCGACGACGACCTGCTCGCCCAGATCTGGGAGCAGCTCGAACTGCTGCGCCTGCAACGGCTCGCCCACCGGCGGCTGACCGGCGACAGCATCCACGTCGACACCGACGGCAGGGTCGTCCTGACCGACGCCAGGAGCGGCGAGATCGCCGCGGGCGACCTGCTGCTGCGGCTCGACGTCGTGCAGTTGCTCACCTACCTCGCACTGCGCGTCGGCGCCGAGCGCTCGGTCGCCTCGGCCGCCCGCGTGGTGGGCGAGGACGCGCTGGCCGGAGCGATGCCGCTGCTGCAGAAGATCGCGTTGACCCGGCAGACCAGGGCCGCGCTGGCCAAGGACAAGGGGCTGCTGCCGGCCATCAGGGAGCAGATCGAGGCGCTCAGGCCGCAGGCCAAGGTCGAGGAGATCCGGCTGGAGCGGTTCCGGCCGCGCACGCTGGTCACGATCATCGCCAGCACGCTGGCCGCGTACTTCCTGCTGTCGCAGCTCAGCCAGGTCAACCTCGTCACCGTCATCACCACCGCCAACTGGGCGTGGTCGCTGCTGGCGCTGGCCGCCTCGTTCGTCAGCTTCATCGCCGCCGCGCTCATGCTGCGCGGGTTCGTGCCGGAGTCGCTGCCGTTGTGGCGGACGGTGCTGGTGCAGTTCGCCTCGTCGTTCGTGAAGCTGGTCGCGCCGCCCGCGGTGGGCGCCGTCGCCATCAACACCCGCTATCTGCAGAAGCGCGGCATCCCGCCCGCCTCGGCGGTGGCCAGCGTGGGCGCCTCACAGCTCGTCATGCTGATCGCGCACATCAGCCTGCTACTGCTGTTCGCCTACATCACCGGCTCCAGCACGGCCACCTCGTTCACGCCCTCGCGCGGGCTCGTCCTGGTGATGCTGGCCGTCGCGGTGCTGATCGTCGCCGTGCTCGGCGTGCCGCCGCTGCGCAGGATGCTCACCAAGCGGCTGCGCTCGCTGTTCTCGAATGTGCTGCCGCGCCTGCTGGACGTGCTCCAGTCGCCGCGCAAGATGTTCGAGGGCTTCGCCGGGACCGTGATGATCACGATCGCGTTCGTGACCTGCCTCGACGCCTGCGTCTCCGCGTTCGGCGGGGACATCTCCTTCACCGCCGTCGCGGTGGTCTTCCTGACCGCCAACGCGATCGGCTCGGCCGCGCCCACACCGGGTGGTCTGGGCGCGGTCGAACTCGCGCTCGCGGGCGGCCTCACGGTGGCCGGCGTCGACAGCGCCGTGGCCACCTCGGCCGTCCTGCTCTACCGCCTGCTCACGTTCTGGCTGCCCGTCCTACCGGGATGGGCGGCCTTCACGTGGCTGCAGAAACATGAGGCCCTGTGATGGATCCCGGAGCGAAGCGAGGAATTCATCGCAGGGTGTGCCGAGCGAAGCTCGGCTAATCAGACCCCGTGAGCTTGTCGATCTGGGCCAGTTCGTCTTCGGTGAAGGCCGGGCCGTTCACGCAGGCCACGTTGTCCTCCAATTGCTTCACGCCGCTCGCGCCGATCAGCACGCTGGTGACGCGCGGGTCGCGCATCGCCCAGGACAGGGCCATCTGGGCGAGCGTCTGGCCGCGCTGCTGGGCGATGCCGTTGAGGCCGCGCGCCAGCTCACGGTCGCGCTCCGCCCGCTCGGCCGTCAGGAACCTGCTGGTCGCCGCCCGCGAGTCGGCCGGCACGTCCTTCAGGTAGCGGTCGGTCAGCAGCCCCTGCGCCAGCGGCGAGTAGACGATGCAGCCCATCCCCGCCTCCTCCAGCACGTCCAGCAGCCCCTCCTCGATCCGGCGGTTGATCATCGAGTAGGACGGCTGGTGGATCAGCAGCGGCGTGCCCAGCTCACGCATGATCCTGGCCGCCTGCGCCGTCTGCTCGGCCGAATAATTGGAGATGCCCGCGTACAGCGCCTTGCCGGACCGGACCGCGTGGTCCAGCGCCCCCATCGTCTCCTCGAACGGCGTCTGCGGATCGGGCCGATGGCTGTAGAAGACGTCCACGTAGTCGAGCCCCATGCGGCCCAGCGACTGGTCGAGGCTGGCCAGCACGTACTTGCGCGACCCCCACTCGCCATACGGGCCAGGCCACATGTCGTAACCGGCCTTCGTCGAGATGATCAGCTCGTCCCGGTACCGCGCGAAGTCCTGGGCGAAGATCGTGCCGAAGTTGCGCTCCGCCGAGCCGTACGGCACGCCGTAGTTGTTGGCCAGGTCGAAGTGCGTCACGCCCAGGTCGAAGGCCCGTCGCAGGATCGAGCGCGAGTTCTCCAGCGGACGGTCGTCGCCGAAGTTGTGCCACAGCCCCAGCGAGACCGCGGGCAGCCTGAGCCCGCTGCGCCCGCTCCGGTTGTACGGCATGCGGTCCTGATACCGGCTCTCGTCCGCCTGGTAGGTCATGCGGTGCCCCTTTCGATGATCCAGGAGAGCGCGAACGCCTCCTCGCGCCACGCGTCGTAACGTCCGCTGCGGCCGCCGTGCCCGGCGCCCATCTCCGTCTTCAGCAGGAACGGCCCGCCGTTCGCGATCGCCCGCAGCCTGGCGATCCACTTCGCGGGCTCGTGGTAGAGGACCCGCGTGTCGTTCAGGCTCGTGATCGCGAGAATCGGCGGGTACGGCCGGCCGTCCACGTTCTCGTAGGGCGTGTAACTCTTCATGTACGCGTAGACATCGGAGTTGTGCAGCGGATCGCCCCACTCGTCCCACTCAATCACGGTCAGCGGGAGCGACGGGTCGAGGATGGTGTTCAGCGCGTCCACGAACGGCACCTCGGCCACCACCCCCGCGAACTCCTCCGGAGCCAGGTTCGCCACCGCGCCCATCAGCAGGCCGCCGGCGGAGCCGCCCCTGGCGATCACCCGCTCGCTCCAGCCCGCCGCCTTCAGGTGCCGCGCGGCGGCCACGAAGTCGGTGAAGGTGTTCTTCTTGCGGGTCATCTTGCCCTCTTCGTACCAGCGGCGGCCCATCTCGCCGCCGCCGCGCACGTGCGCGATGGCAAAGACGAACCCGCGGTCGAGCAGGGACAGCCTCGCCACGGAGAAGCTCGGGTCGATCGAGGTCTCGTAGCTGCCGTAGCCGTACAGGACGGTGGGGGCGGGCTTGGCGGCGTCCTTGCGCTTCACGATCGAGATCGGGACGCGGGTGCCGTCCTCGGCCGTGGCCCACTCGCGGACCTGCTCGTAGTCGCCGGAGTCGTAGCCGCCGAGCACCGGGCGCTGCTTGAGCAGGATCAGCTCGTGCGTGGCCAGGTCGTAGTCGTACACGCTGGGCGGGGTGATCATGCTGGTGTAGGCCAGCCGGAGCCTGCCGGTGGAGAACTCGGGGTTGCCCGCCGGGCTGACGTCGTAGAGGGGCTCGGGGAAGTCGATCTCGTACGCGTCGGCGTCCTTGGGCAGGACGCGCAGGCCGGTGAGACCGTCGCGGCGGAAGTGCACCACGGCGTGGTTCTCGAAGGCGTCGATCTCCAGCAGACGGGTGTCCTCGCGGTGCCCGAT
Organism: Nonomuraea sp. NPDC050790; assembly: GCF_044456745.1. Classification (NCBI taxonomy): domain Bacteria; kingdom Bacillati; phylum Actinomycetota; class Actinomycetes; order Streptosporangiales; family Streptosporangiaceae; genus Nonomuraea; species Nonomuraea sp. NPDC050790. Next base: position 195,581 of record NZ_JBITGF010000014.1, read on the forward strand.
CAGCGGCGTCCAGTCGCCGGGGGAGCCGAGCGGGGCGGTGGCGATCTCGAAGTTCTCCGCCGCCTTGTTGTGCAGCACGTAGAAGAAGTCGCCGGCGTGCTCGACGCCGTATTCGACGCCGGTCTCGCGGGGGCGTACGAGCTGGAACTCGCCGGACGGGTCGTCGGCGGCCAGGAGGCGCACCTCGCTGGTGATCTTGCTGCCGGCGCCCAGGACCAGGTAGCGCTCGCTGCGGGTCAGCCCGATGCCGACCCAGAACCGCTCGTCGGACTCCTCGTAGACCAGGACGTCGTCCTGGGTGCCGAGGGTGTGGCGGTAGACCTGGTACGGGCGCCAGGCGTCGTCGACCCGGGTGTAGAAGAACGTGGAGCCGTCGGCGGACCAGGCGCCGCCGTAGAAGATGTCCTCGATCTCGTCGGGGAGCGTCTCGCCGGTGGTCAGGTTCTTGAAGCGCAGGGTGAAGCGCTCTGCGCCCTTGTAGTCGGTGGAGTAGGCCAGCATCGTGCCGTCGGGGGAGACCGCGCTGGTGCCGACCGAGAAGAACGGGCTGTCGCCGGCCAGCTCGTTGCCGTCCAGCAGGATCTGTTCGTGGTCGAGGATCTTGCCGGGCTGGATCTCCGGCGGCTCGTCTCCGGTGGCGGGGACTCGGCAGGAGACGGCGTACTGCTTGCCCTCTTCCGTCCGGGTGAAGTACCACCACGCGCCCTTGCGACTGGGCACGGAAAGGTCGGTTTCCTGCGTCCTGCTCTTGATCTCTTGGAAGACCTGCTCCTGGAGGTCGGCCAGGTGAGCGGTCTCCTGTTTGAGATACGCGTTCTCGGCTTCCAGATAGGCGACCGTGTCGGGATCTTCCTTGTCGGTCAGCCACGCGTATTCGTCGATCACGGTGTCACCGTGATGGAGACGCTCAGTCGGGACCTTCTTCGCCGTCGGCGGCGTGTTCCTGCTCACGGGGGGAGTCTATGTTCGGCTGTGATCGTTCTGTGTTGCGGAACGTGTCCCGAGTGGTCTGGGGCGCTGCTAATCTTCTAAAGCCGACGCAGTGCGGCGCAACCAACCACCTCTCTCGGGTGGCTCTGGCGTGTGCTGGGTCGGTATCCCCTGGTGACGCGCTGGTTCCGGTGATCGATTTGCTAGTCGGTCGCGGAGCGAGTAAGTTAGAGGGGTTGCCCCGGAGACGGGGTGGTCGAAATTCCCGCAGGTCAGCCCGCGAGTGTCAATTTGACACCAAGCGGACCGGCTGAAAGAATTAAGACACAACGAAACACCGTTTCTTGAGAACTCAACAGTGTGTTAAAAGCCAGTGCATGAAGTTTCATGCAACACCTCGTCTGTATTGATGAGATTTGCTTGGTTCAAACATCTTATGGAGAGTTTGATCCTGGCTCAGGACGAACGCTGGCGGCGTGCTTAACACATGCAAGTCGAG
>NZ_JBITGF010000015.1:0-194633 GCF_044456745.1 Nonomuraea sp. NPDC050790
TCATCCTGTCCGACATCACCAACAGCCTCACCAGCCACCGCATCGTCTTCGCCGCCGAACAAGCCCGCCTCACCGGAACCGTCATCACCCTCTGAACCGCGGGCCTGGCCCGACCGAACCCCCGGGCCAGGCCCGTGCACCACCGCAAAGAAGGAGCACCCCACATGCGTCCCCGCAACGCCCTCCTCATGCTCGCCTTACTGTCCACCAGCCTCGTCGCCCAGCCCGCCCAGGCCGAGGTCGAGACACAGCACCAGAACCAGGCAGGCTCCGGCTTCCGCGAGTGGAACGATGTACGCCGCATCCTGTCCGGCATCACCGACGCCTACACCGCGCCGCCGGACCTGAACAGCGTGCTCAACACCGGCTACACCACCGGTCTGCTGCTGGGCAACGGCGACCTGCACGTCACCTCCGACGCCCGTAACCAGGCCCACACCTTCTACCTGAGCAAGTCCGACTTCTGGCGGACGAACGGCCAGCCGTACCTCGGAAAGATCACGGTCGCCGAGGGCGGCAAGGCGCCCGTCGGTGCGGCGGTGAAGGACATCCTGGAGTGCACGGCCACCTGCGTGATCGACGGCACCCCCGAGACCAGGTGGGTGTCACAGACCAACGCCTCGGCGACCGACCCGCAGTGGGTCACGCTCGACCTCGGCAAGGTACGCACGATCGACCGCTGGGTGCTGCGCCACAACGGCTTCCAGGGCCGGGCCGACAACTTCCAGAAGCTGAACACCCAGAACTTCGCGCTGCAGAAGAGCGACGACGGCGCCACCTGGACCGACGTGGACACGGTCACCGGCAACACGGCCGAGCTGACCGACAGGACCGTGCCCGCCTTCACCGCCCGCCACATCCGGCTGGCGATCACGGCGGCGGTCCGCAACCCGGACGATCCCAACCAGAAGGCCTACATTCGCGACCTGCAGTTGTTCGGCGGCGGCGAGAACGTCATCAGCCCCTCCCCCTCCACCGACGCCAACTACCACCAGCGCCAGGACATCCTCAACGCCGAGGTGCAGGGCACCCAGACGGTCGGCGACCAGGTCGTCAAGAGCCGCACCTGGACCGCCGACGGCGAGAACCTGCTGGTCACCGAGCTGTCCACGGACAAGCAGCCGGTGCCGCTCCAGGTCGACGTGAACCTGCCCGGCGGCGCCGCGGGCACGGCCGCCGACGGCCAGGTCTGGGCGACCAGGTCCACGGGCGCGGACGGGTCGACCGACTGGGCGTCCAAGGCGGCCGTCGCCACCAAGGTCGTCGGCACGACCGCCGTGGCCAGCACCCCGTCGGCGAGCGTCGCCCGCCTGGAGTTCACGCTGCAGCCGGGCCGCCCGGTACGGCTGGTCAGCTCGGTCCACGGCAACGGCTCCTACGCCAACCCCACGCCGCTGGCCGAGTTCGCCACCAAGTCGAAGGACCGGATCGCCGCGGTCGACGAGCGCGCGCTGTGGCGGGCCCAGCAGAACCACCGCGAGTGGTGGCGCCGCTTCTGGCTCAAGTCGTACGTGGACACCGGCGACGCGACGCTGAACAAGTACTACTACGGCGCCCTGTACGCCATGGGCGCGGCCAGCCGCGAGGGCTTCTTCATGCCCGGCACCTACTCCCCCTGGCGCACCACCGACTCGGCCAACCTCGGCAACCGCTACTTCATGAACTACAACACCGAGTCGCAGTACTACGGCGTCTACTCGGCCAACCGTCCGGAGCTGGCCAGGCCGTTCTATCCGACGGTCCGCGCAGAGGTCCCGTACGCCCGCAACCGCACCCACGAGGCGGGCTTCCAGGGCATGACCTTCTGGCGCGCCTTCTCCCCCTTCAACCAGACGCGGCCCGCGCCCGCGGAGACCCCGGTCGCCCCCACCAAGCGGCACAGCAGGCTGCCCAGCGACCAGCAGTCCAACGGCACGTTCTCGGCGATCCCGTTCCTTTGGGACTACGAGTACACCGGCGACGAGAAGATGTTCCGCGAGTTCACCTACCCCTACCTGAAGGAGCTCGGCGCCTTCTGGATGGACTTCGCGGAGAAGGGTCCCGACGGCAAGTACGACGTCCTGCACACCGGCGTCAACGAGGGCGGCGACGACGTCAACCCGGTCTACGACCTGGGCTACATCCGGCGCACGCTGACCGCGCTGATCACCTACAGCGAGAAGCTCGGGGTGGACGCCGAGCTGCGGCCGGTCTGGCAGAAGTTCCTGGACGAGCTCTCCCCCTACCCGACCGGCCAGATGGACGGCCTGGACGTGATCTTCCTGGCTGAGAAGATCGACAACCCGATCAAGGGCAACGCGCTGCTGAACAAGAACGACCAGCCCATCAACCTGGAGGGCGTCGTCCACCCCAGCGACAACCTGGCCATCGGCGGCGACCCTGCCATGCTCCAGCTCGTCCGCAACACCCTGCAGTGGGTGGACCCGTTCAAGCCGGGCACGCGCGGCTCCTCGGGCAACGGCTTCCCGAAGACGTTCACCATCGCCGCCCGCGCCGGGTGGGACGCCGAGGACCTCATCGGCAAGTTCAGCACGGTCATCAACGACCTGTGGCGCAAGAACCTGACCGTGCGCCAGTTCGGCGGCGGCCAGGAGACCTCGGGCTCGATCGAGACGGTCAACTCGATGTTCCTGCAGAGCTTCGAGAACACCATCCGCGTCTTCCCCGTCTGGCCCACGACCCGCGACGGCTCGTTCACCCGCCTGCGGGCCAAGGGCGCCTTCCTGGTCTCCGCCTCGCGCAAGGCCGGGCGTCCGGTCGGACCCATCGAGGTGACCAGCGAGAAGGGCGGCCCGGTCACCTTCGCCAGCCCGTGGGGCCAGCGCCGCGTGCTCGTCCTGGACGGCTTCCGCCCCGTGCCCGTCACCTACGGCACCGACGCCGACACCGGGGAAAGGACCCTGACCTTCAACACCCGGGCGGGACACACGTACAAGATCCTCTGAACTACTTGACGCGTGTGAGCAAGTACTTGCTATCGTTTGTCAAGTGAGTACGCGTGAGCACGTGGAACTGGTCGGTGAGCTGATCGCGCTGGTCGAACGGCGCATCACCGACCCCTTGGAGATCCTGTTCGGGTCCACCGACCAGGTGGACCCGGTCAGGGAACGGTTGAAGATCGAGGCCGAAGTCTGGGCCGCCCAGCTCATGGGCCCGGACGACGGCCTCGCCGTCCGTACGGCGGCGCGTCTCATAGCCGCCGTCTTCCCCTCCGACGGCCCGTTCGACCCGGCCGACGCATGGTGGGCCACCGCCTTCGGCAGGGTCGTGGCCAGGCGGGCGGGCCATCCGGGCAAGGAGGCGGTGCCATTCGCCACCGCGGGGGCCATGCTCGGCATCACCCGGCAGGGAGTCCACGACCTCGTGAAACGCGCCAAACTCGACCGCCACCCCGACGGCGGGGTCACCACGAAGTCGGTACGTGAACGGCTCAACCAACCTCAGGAGCGTCATGGCGCACGACGTCACCATCTCTGACCACGCCGTACCCCTCGCCCTGCGCGATCAGGGCGGGGACGGCCGGCCCGTCCTCCTGCTCCACGGCCTCGGCGGCACCCTCGAAGCCTGGGACGCGCTGGACCTCGGCCCCGGACACCGGACGGTCGCGCTCGACCTGCGGGGCCACGGCCGGTCCGGCGACGGCCCGTGGGAGTGGGAGAGCGTCCTGGACGACCTCGAGGCCGTGGTCAAGCACCTGGGCCTCGCCGACCCGGTGGTCGTGGGGCACTCGTTGGGCGGGATGCTCGCCGTACTGTGGGCCAGGCGTCATCCCGAGTGCCCGGCGATCGTCAACCTCGACGGGCTCCGGTCTGCCGAGAACGACCCCGCCAACTACCCGGGCATGGACCCGGCCGCGCGGGAGGAGGCGCTGGCCCAGCTCAGGGCGGTGTTCGACGCGCAGGCCGCGAGCATGGGGCAGCCGCTGCCCGACGAGCTCAGGCCCATGTTCCCCGCCCGCGCCCTGGTTGAGCGGGACGGCGCGGTCTACGCCAGGCCCGGCGCGGACCTGCTGGAGGCGGTGCGCCACACGCCGGAGTTCCGCGACACCATCCCGCTGCTGCGCGAGGTGACCTGCCCCGCCCTCGTGGTCATCCCCACCCAGGATCCGCCGGGGATGATGGGCGGCGAGCTCATGGCGGCCTTCCGCCGGGGCGTGCGCCGCGACCTCGCCGGCCTGCCGGGCAACATCCAGGTCACCGAACTGGCGGCCGGCCACACCATGGTGACCGAACGACCCGAGGCCGTCGCCGCGCTGATCACCGACTGGCTGCGCTCCTAGTCACGTCGCGGTACGGCTCGCCACCGCCGTCCCGCCGCGTTCCAGTCACGTCGCGGTACGGCCCGCCACGGTCGTCCCGAGCACGACCCCGACCCCGATCGCCGCGGTGGTGACCAGGACCTCCTGGAGGGCGGCGAGCGTGCCGCTCTCGTGACCGAGCCGCAGGATGGCCGAGGCGACCGCGGAGCCGGGCAGCAGCGCCGCCGAGACCCCCGGGATGATCACCGCGGTGGCCGGCAGCCGCCGCCTGCCGCCGATCCACGTGGCGGCGAACCCGAGCGCGACGGCGGCGAGCAGCACCGCCATCGGCGTGGGCATGGCCAGCAGGTCCTGGCAGAACCGCTTCACCCCCGCGGTCAGCATGCCCGCGCCGATCGCCACCGGCAGCAGCCCCGCGCCGCCGCCGGCCATCACGACGTTGCCGCTCGCCCCGACCGCGGCGGCCAGCAGCATCAGCGCGGGCGGCAGCGGGGCGAAGTCCACGTCGACCAGCCCGTGTTCGAGCGTCTGCCGGGCGGCGCCGAAGGAGTTGACGATCGCGATCCCGGCCAGCAGCGCGAACAGCGTCCTGATCACGATCACCGCCCGGTACGCGGCGGTGAGCGGGTAACCGAACACGGTGTCCTCGGTGAGCGAGACCACCGCGAGCACGGGCAGCAACAGGACCAGGTTGGCCGCCACCGCCGCCGTCACCGAGGCGGGCGAGACCCCGGCATGGAAGACCGCCGCCCCCGACCCAGCGATGATCATCGCCTGCCCGACGACGGCGTAGAAGGCCTGCAAGTTGGTACGCGACAGCAACCTGCCGCCCCAGTCGACCAGAAGCCGCATCCCGGCGGCCACCGGCAGACCCGCGGCGGGGCCGTCCGCCTGAAGGTAGACGGCCATGGCCAGCACCATCCCGCCCAGCAGCCGCGCCCAGTACGGGATGAGGAAGCGCGCCTTCATCCGGCGGTCGAGCTCCTTGAGCCCGTCCACGGGGTCGATCCGCCCGCGCACCAGGTCCTCCACCAGCCGGTACACGACGCACAGCTTCGACAGGTCCCGGTCGCTGGTCACCGGGTTCACCCGCAGCACGGTGTAGGGCGGCTTGTGGGGCTGCCGGTACATCAGGTACAGCGACCTGCCGACGGGGTCGACCACCAGGCCCCGCAGCCCCAGCCGGCCGGCGACGGCGGTGAGCGCGGTGATGATCGCCCGGGTCTCCGATCCCGCGGTGAACATCTCCTGGCCGAGCCGTGGCAGCAACCGCATCGCCCGATCGACGTCGCCGTCCGAGGGTTCGCGCACCACATGGCCTCACTTCCCCGCGGCGGGCAAAGGGGACCTAGCGGAAGGCCATCCGATATTTGACCTTCTGGGGAGACTCGGGCGGGTACGGGCAGGACATGCCGGTTTCTCAGCTCACGATCACCGCGGCCACGTACCAGGACGAGAGCGACGCCCTGGCCGACTATGAGGCGGCCAAGGAGCTCTACGCCGAGTGGAACATCGCCGAGAGCTACGACGCGGCCGTGATCACCAAGGACGAGGACGGACGGGTGCGCATCGTCCGGCGGCATGAGCAGCCGGTCGTGCACGCGGGCGGCGCCGGGCTGCTCATCGGACTCGCGGTGGGCGCGGTGGTGGCGTTGTTCCCCGCGGTCACGCTCGGCGGCGGGCTGCTGGCCGGGGCGGTCGGCGGCGCGCTCATCGGGGCCGTCACCGGTCACGTGGTGGCGGGCATGAGCCGGACGGACCTCAAGGACCTCGGCGAGACGCTCGACGAGAACACGTCCGGGCTGGTGATCGTGGCCAGCGAGGACGTCTCGTTCCGGCTCGACGGCTCCCTGTCCCACTGCGCCCGCCAGGTCGTCCGGCACCTGAACCACGACGGCGACCGCCTCAAGAAGGACATCCGGCGAGCGATGTCAGCAGCCGTCTGACGCTCGCGGCCTCCGGCCCCATGATCATCTTTGGGTGGCCGTGATGCCCCATGAGCCGGTGAAGACGTCGCCGGGCTCCAGGGCGACGACGTCGGTGCCGCTGACGAAGGCGTTCGGCGGGCAGGTCATCGGCTCCACCCCGAGCCCCGTGCGGCGTTCCTGGATGGGAACGGAGTCGGCGGTGTAGATCTCCAGCCACGGGTGCGCGCGGTCCGACCACAGCGAGGTCGCGCGGGACGTGCCGGTGAGGTGGACCCAGGCGCGGCCGTCCGCGTCCCGCTCCAGGCCGGTGAAGGCGCGGTCGATCCGCAGGTCGCCGAGCGTGCGCGGGGCACGCAGGTCGTAAGGGGTGCCGTCGACGGGCTCCGCGGGTCCGCGCGGAATCATCATCGCGTCCACGGGCAGATGCCTGGCGCCGGGCACCTGGACCGTGCAGCCGTCGATGTGCTCGCCGACGGTCAGGTAGGGGTGGGCTCCATGAGCGTACGGCGCCGCCGCCTCCCCGTCATTGAGCGCGGTCACCCGGACGGTGAGCCCCGCCCCCGCGTCCAGCGTGTACTCGACCCGCAACGCCAGCCGGAACGGATACCCAGGGCTCCCAAGCAACCCGCACGTCAGCACCACCGCCTCCGGCGTCTGACTCTCCAGGCTCCACGGCAGCCAGCGGACCAGCCCGTGGATCGCACAGTCGTAGGCAGGCTCGGACAGGTCGAGCTGAAGCTCCTGCCCCTCCCAGGTGTAACGGCCCCGCTCGATCCGGTTGGGCCACGGGATCAGCAGTTGCCCGAAGGCGGCCGGGGCGACCTCGTGCGCGCCGTACGTCAGGACGAGATCCTCCCCGTCCAGCCGCAGGACACGGAGCCCCGCGCCCGATTCGGTCACCACGGCCGTGTAGTCACCGGCCGACAGCATGAACTGCGCACCGCTCACAGCAGAGTGCATGTGGCCGTTCATACCCGCCCCACAAAGCACAGAATTCCGACCAACCGCAAAGAAACCGAATAAACAACCATTTTCCACCCACCCCAGCCAACCGACCCGCTGGGCCGCCGGGCCTCCGGTCTGCCGTGTATCCAGGCGGGTCGGCGGGTGGGGCGTACCTGTTGTGGGGAAGGGTGGTTAGTCGGCTGGGGCCTGGGCTAGGGAGAGGCTGTTGCCGTCGGGGTCGAGGATGTCCACGTGGCGGACCCCGTTGCCGTAGGTCTCCACGGGGTCGTGGTCGATTCCGTGGGCGGCCAGCCGGGCCAGGATGTCGTCCAGGTCGGTCACACCCAAGGTGATCATGGTCCCGCCCACCCGGTCCGCCCGCACCGGCCGGTCGTCGATCACGACCCAGGCGTTCTCACCGACCTGCCACAGCAGTTCCTCGCCGATGATCTCGTCCGCCGGCCGCCCGAAGAACGCCTCGAACCACAAACGCGACGTCTCCAGGTCACGCACGCACACGACGCTGTAAAGGTCCACCCCACCCGCTCCTTCCGCTCGTCTGGACAGTGCAGACCCCGCCCGGACCGGGAACTCATCGTTCGGTCGAAGCGCCCGGCCCCGGGAGTGGATCGACGTCGCCGGCGTGCATCGGCTCGCCGCAGTGGGCGCAGCGCAGGTCCACCCGGCTGATCTCGCCGCACGCGTGGTGGCGGTAGAGCACGGGCGGCCCCGCCTCGCCGGCGAGCCACCTGTCCCCCCACCCGGCCATGACCATGAGCACGTCGACCAGTTCGGCGCCCTTGGGCGTGAGGTGGTACTCGTGGCGCGGGCGCTGGTCGTAGGGGCGGCGTTCGAGGACGCCGTGGTCGACGAGGTGGTTGAGCCGCTCGGTCAGCACTTTGCGGGAGATCCCGAGGTCGGCCTGGATCTGCTCGAACCGGGTGAACCCCACCCACACGTCCCGCAGGATCAGCGGTGACCACGGCTCGCCGATCACATCGAGGGTACGCGCGATCGAGCAGGCCATATCCCCGAACTTGGTGCGTTGCATGACATCAGCCTACCCATTGGAGTTCCCTTAAGGAACTGTTAGAGTCTCCTCAAGGAACTCCGATCGAGCGCCAGGAGAAGAAGATGCTCAACCCCGACGTACGCCACGCCTTCGACAGCGACTCCGTAGCCCACCTCGCCACGGTCCTGCCGGACGGCGCACCCCACACCGTCCCGCTCTGGGTAGCCACCCACGGCGAGCGGATCGTCTTCCTCACCGGCCCCGGCTCACGCAAGGCGCGCAACCTGCGCCGCGACCCGAGGGTGGCGCTGTCCATGGCGCCGGCCGAGAACCCGCTCCAGCCGGTGATCGTCCGCGGCCGGGTGGTCGAATGGCTCGACGGCGACGCCGCCTGGGAGATCATCGACCGGATCTCGGAGAAGTACATCGGCCGGCCGTACCCCAGAGACGAGGTGCGCGTCGTCGCGGTCGTCGAGCCCGAGCGCCAGACGGTCGGCGTCGGCTGACGCCTTGATCACTTTGGCGGCGGCTCGATAGGTTGGGGCGCTTTGTCGGCTTCGCGTCCCGAGGAATGGCCATGCGTCGTCACCGGTTCGGCGGGATCGCGGCCCCGATCGCGCTCGGCTACCTCGCCGCCATCACGGTGCTCGCGGCCATCGCGCTGGCCGACCCCCGCAACGACCTCCTGTGGCTGGTCGTCACCCGCGGCTCCTCCTCCTTTTCCAACTTCGCGTTCGGCATCCCGTGGGGGCTGGCGATCGCCGCGATCCTGGTCGGGGCGCTCCAGTCCTGGGCGCTGTGGGAGGTGCTGCGCGGGCGGGTCCGCGGCGCGCCGACCGACCTGGGCAGGCAGGTCGGACTGCTGCGGCTGGCCCTGTACCTGACCGCCGGCATCGGCCTGACCGACCTCGCCGCGGCCCCGCTGATCGGCATGTGGGACACCACCTGGTACTGGTCGGTGTCGGAGATCGTCTCCGGCGTCCTGCAGATGGCGCTCGCCTGGCTGTTCTTCCTGGTGCTGCGTGCCACCGCCGCCCGTCCGCTGCGGCTGTTCTCGCTGGTCGCGGGGACGATCGCCGGGCTGGTCACCATCGGCTACGGCGTCGCGGACCTTCTCGACCTGGAGCCGGCGACGCGGGTCCTCACCCTCGCCGGGTCCTACGGCCTCGTCTGGGCGGCATGGGCGGTGTCGATCCTGGTCGCGCAGGCCAAGGACCCGCGCTGGAGCGCGGCGACGGTGCGGATCGGGATCATCGCGCAGGTGGTGTCCCTTCTCCAGCCCAGAGGTTTCTCCTTCTTCATAGGCGGCTTCGGGCATGAGGTGCCCTATGTGCTCATGACCTTCTCGCTCCTCTCCGCGGTCGGCGTCTTCGGGCTGGTGTGGCAGGCCAGGAGCGCCCACGAACTGGCCGGGCCCTTCCCGGAGCGCCTGACCGCGCCGCCGCCGGAGCGGCCGGCGGCTGGGCGGTGGCCGCTGCCGGTCGTGGCGATCGTGCTGCCGCTGGTCCCCGCCGCGGTCAACCTCGCCCAGGGCGGCCATCGCTGGAGCGGCTCCGGGAGCGCCACCGAACAGTTCCTCCGCTCGACGGACCATCACGCGGAGATCTGGGTCGCGATCGACGTGTTCGTGGGTGTCGGCGGGCCCGCGCTGCTGGTCCTGGCCGCCGTCCTGCGGCGGACGCGGCGGGCCGTACGTCTGACTGTGGTGACGCTGAGCGTCGCCGCGGCGGTGGGCGTGGTCCACGCGCTCACCACGACGGCGGCCTTCTCACCGCTGTGGTACAGCGCGGCGCTGCTCGCCGCCGCGCTGCTCCTTCAGGTTCCGCATCCGTTCGCACCGGGCGCGCGCACCCGTCGTGCGGTACTGCCGGCCGCGGCGGCCACGCTGGTCACGCTGGGGTTCGTGGTCCGCATGAAGGAACCCCAGATGACGGACCACGGAGTCCTTGAGGCCTATGAGCCCACTGCGACCGGCGCGGACACGGGCGGCGACGATCTGCTGGACAGGGCACAGAAGGACGGCCTGGTCGCGTCCCTACCCGGGCGTCTGATGGTCCTCAGCCAGCCCGACTTCGGCCTCTGCGTGACCGTGGAGACCTACCGCCGCCGCCCGCCGGTCGAGACCGAGGGCTGGGACCGCGTCATCGAGGTCGGTTACGAGAGCCCCACCGGCGAGATCGTGCTGCGCGACGACATGTTCGGCACCGAGTTGCCCGACCTGGCGCTCGACGGCCGGGCCGGGTACTACCGGATCCGCGTGCACTACGACCTGTTCAAAACCGGGGGTGAACTGAAGGGCCAGCGCATGCTGATCATGGCGTACCCGGGCAAGCTCAAGAACCGACCTTCCCGACGGTGATCAGACGGCCCTGGGTGGTCTGCACGACGACGGGCATGCCGTCCGGCACCACCCCGCGCAGGCGGTCGAGCAGGTCGGCGACCGGCGGCAGCTCGCCGGGCGTGCGTACGGCGATGCGGAAGGTGTCCGACTGCAGTTGCACGTCGGTGACGGAGGCGTCCCGATCGCCGGCCAGCCAGGCGCCCGCGACCTGCTTCACCTGGCTCTCCCACCGGGAGAAGACGTAGTTCGCCACGGTGCTGCCGACCAGCACGGCGGTGACGAGCACGCCGAGCCCGCCCAGCACCAGGACCGCGCGCCCGCGCGAGAGGGCGGGCGCGGGCGGCACGGTGTATCCGAGGGCGGCGAAGACGAACGTCCCCGCCATCACCAGCGACAACATGTTGGACAGGAACAGCACCAGCGCCCCGAGCGCGAGCCACGGCGCCCCGCGTCCCAGGCACACGCCGACCACCACGAGCGGCGGGACGAGCGAGATCGCGATGGCCACGCCCGGCAGCACGGCCGCGACGTCGCGGCGGGCCAGCGCGACGGCCCCCGCCAGCCCCGTGGCGACGGCGGCGACCAGGTCGGCGATCCCCGGCGAGGTACGCCCGGCGATCTGGCTGTTGGCCAGCAGTTCGAAGGTGCCCGGCATGACCAGCGAGGCCAGCAGCCCGATCCCGACGACCGCGCACACCCCGCCCAGCACGAACCAGGCCGCCCCGGTCCTGGACCGCTTCACCAGCCCCAGCGCGAGGCCCATGATGGGCGTGGACAGCGGTGCGATGATCATCGCGCCGATCACGGTGGCGGTCGAGTCGGAGATCACCCCGGCGGCGGCGATGATCGACGACAGCACGAGCATCGTCCAGAACGCCGACAGCCGCGACGCCCGCTCGCCCTCCCGCAGGTCCAGGTCGGCCGCGAGTTCCTCCAAGGTACGCCGCTGCGCCGCCGGAACCAGCCGGTCCCGCAGTGCCGCCGCTCTCATGGCGCCCGGTCATCGGTCATGCGCTGACTCCTATCCGCGTTCGCACCAGGTCAGCGTCACGACGAAGGCAAGAAACGGGCCCTCCATGGGGAACGTTTGCCTCCCGCGCGGGTTCGGCAAAAGACCGGCGCGGAAAGGCAGGACTCGTCAGAGCTCGTCAGGGCTCGTCGGGATTCGCCGGGAGAATCGGCGGTTTCGGCAGAGGGTTTCGGCAGAGGGGGGCTGATGGCCACGGTCATGAAGGCCGAGTCGGTGGGACCGGTGGATGTCGCCGTCATCACGTTCGGCGGGGAGCGCTTCGACCCGGGCGTGGTGTCCGCGATCCAGGAGCTCCAGGAAAAGGGCACGGTCCGGGTGGTCGACCTCAGCTTCGTCCGCAAGACGGCCGACGGGACGGTCTCCGCGGTCGAGGTCGCCGACACCGACGTCGCCGACGACTACGCGGGCCTCGCCGACGAGGAGCTCGACCTCCTCAACGACGAGGACCTCCGCCTGCTCGGCGACTCCCTCGACCCCGGTACGGCGGCGCTCGTCGTCGTCTGGGAGAACACGTGGGCGGCGCAGCTCGGGGCCGCCCTCCGGGCTTCCAGCAGCCAGGTGTCGATCCTGGAGCGCATTCCCCGGCAGGTGGTCCAGGAGGCGCTCGCGGATCTGGAGGACGGCGAATGATGCTCAGGCGGCGAGTGGGCAGGCCCGGTCTCATCGGCGCGATGGCGCGTACCGCGGTGATCACCGGTACGGCGACCGCGGTGAGCGGCGGCGTGCAGCGCAGGCAGGAGAGGCGCGCGGCGGAGCAGGAGGCGGCCGCTCAGGCGGCGAGCGGGCAGGCCCCGCGACAGCCGGTTTCCCCTACGGAACGGATGAGCCTCCTGCGCGAGCTGGGCCAGATGAAGGCCGACGGGCTGCTCACCGAGGCGGAGTTCGCGGCGGAGAAGGCACGCATCCTGGCCTCCTGAGCCGCCCAAATCGGGCCCTCCTGTCCAAAGTGGGTGACCACCACCGACAATCATGGTGGTGGTCACTGTTGTCTGAGGGAAAGGACCGGACGATGGCGCGGAGAGCACGGGTCGTGGTCGTGGGTGCCGGGTTCGCGGGACTTGCCGCCACGAAGACGCTGGCCAAGGCCGGAGCCCTGGTCACGCTGGTGGACCGCAACCCGTACGCGACCTTCCAGCCCCTCCTCTACCAGGTCGCCACGGCCGGGCTGGGCGCGTCCGACGTGACCTACCCGATCCGCACGTTCGCCGCCAAGTGGCCCAATGTCCGGACTCGTCAGGCGGTGCTGACCAAGATCCTGCCGGACGAGCGGCGGGTGGAGTTCGCGGACGGCACCGGGCTCGACTACGACTACCTCGTGCTGGCCACCGGCGTCACCACCAACTGGCTCGGCATCGACGGCGCCCAGGAGAACGCGCTGCCGATCTACTCGCTGCGTGACGCGGCCGCCCTGCGCGACCGCTTCGGACGCCTCCTGGAGGACACCGCGCTGGGCCGCCGCAAGAGCACGCACGTCGTGGTGGTGGGGGGCGGCGCGACCGGGGTGGAGACGGCCGGCACGCTGGCCGAGCTGCGCCGCCGTACCCTGCCCTTGACCCACCCCGAGATCAAGCCAGGACAGACCAGCGTGACGCTGGTGGAACGCTTCGACTACGTGCTGTCGCCCTACAAGCCCCGCCTGCGCGACGCCGCCGCGGCCGCGCTCCGCAAACGCGGCGTGAAGCTACGCCTGGGCTGCACCGTCGCCTCGGTCGAGCCGGACGCGGTGGTCCTCGACGACGGCACCCGGCTGCCAAGCGACCTGACCGTGTGGGCCCTGGGCGTGACCGCCCCCGCCCAGGTCGGAGACTGGGGCCTCCCCCAGTCCGACGGCGGCCGCATCGCCCTCACCGAGGCCCTGAACGTCCCCGGCCATCCCGAGATCTTCGTGGCCGGCGACCTGTCAGGACCGCCCACCCCCCAGCCGCAGCTCGCCCAGCCCGCCATCCAGATGGGCGAGCACGTCGGCAACCAGATCGTCGCCGCCTTCCGCGGCGAACCCGCCCGCCCCTTCTCCTACGACGACCCAGGCATCATGGCCACGGTGGGCAAGGCCCAGGCGGTGCTCCAGCTACCCAACGGCCTGACCGTGAGCGGGCTGCCCGCCTGGCTGATCTGGATCTTCGTCCACCTGATGTACCTGCTGGGTGGCCGCAACCGCGCCAGCGTCCTGCTCAACTTCCTGTGGCGCTACGCCGGCCCCCGCCGCAGCGCCACCAGCGTCTCCCAGTAACCCCTGACCCGGGGGCGTTTTCGGGGTGGGCCGGCCGGTTACTGTCACAAGTAGGGAGGGGTGTTTTGTCGTAGCTGGCACCTGTACGTGGCAGAGCGGGGGTTGGATCGTGACGGCATCGGCGATGGTGGCCGAGTTCGATGACGTCGCCGGGTGGACCGCCGACGCCGTGGAGCAACTCGGGGTACGGCATGCCATCCCGGCGGCCTGCCGGGGCAGCGCGAGTCCGGCGGCCCTGGCCTGGCTGGCCGAGGCGTGCGAGCTGGCCACCGGGATGCGGCTGCTGGACGTGGGCGCCGGGGTCGGCGGGCCGGCGGCCTGGGCGGCGGAGCGGTTCGGGGTGCGGCCCATTCTGCTGGAGCCCATGCCGACGGCGCGGCGGGCGGCTCAGCGGCTGTTCGGTTTCCCGGTGATCGCGGCTGACGGGCGGCGGATTCCCCTGCGGGCCGGATCTGTCGACGCCGCGTGGTGCCTGGGGGTGCTGTGTACCGTGCGGGACAAGGCCGCGGTGCTCGGGGAGATCCACCGGGTGCTGAAGCCGGGTGCGTCCCTGGGGCTTTCCGTGGTCGTCGCCCGGAGGCCGCAGACTCTGCTCGCGCCTGACGGCAACCTCTTCCCCACCGAGGACGAGCTGACCGCGCTGCTGGCTGAGGCCGGGTTCGACCTTCTTGAGCAGGTGGACCAGCCGAAGGGCGCTCCGCTGTCGTGGGCGCGGCGGGTCGAGCAGGTGGCTGCCGTCGTGGCCACCCGGCACCAGGGCCATCCGGCCTACGCGCTGGCCGCACGGCAGGGTGAGCGCTTCGCCCGCCTGTTCGCCGCCGGTCAGATCGCCACCCGCCTGGTCCACGCCGTCAGCCGCCCCGCGTGAGCGGCGCCGCCCCCGAATGGGCGCCCCGCATGGCGTGAGCGGCGCCGCCCCCCTCGAACGGCGCCGCCCAGCATGGGCCTCAGGCTCAGGCCGCGGCCTGTCGTTCGCGGGCGGCGCGGAGGAGGCGGCGTTCGGCTGGGGTGGCGCCGCCCCACATGCCGTCCGGTTCGCCGGTCTCGACGGCCCAGGCCAGGCACGGCCGGCGTACCGGACAGGTCTGGCAGATGCGCCTGGCCGCGTCGGGCTCACGCTCCCAGCTCAGCGGGAAGAACAGGTCGGGGTCACCGTCCAGGCAGGCCCCGAGGACCGTCCAGCTCAGCGGTGAACTCGGTTTGACGCTCATGGTCGCCACCCGGGTGCTCGGTTCGGTGTTGTCAGCGGGTACGACCGGCGGCGCCCCCGGACGGACGGTCGATGATGCATGACGACCTCTTTCGATCAGGTTTGTGTATCCACTCTCCAGCCGAGGGCGGGTCGCGGACATCGCATGAAAACCTGAGATCGTCGGGTCAGGACGCGCAGGTCGCCGCGGGCCGGCGTGGTCAGCCCCGCGCCGTAGCCGTCCCAGGGGCGGGAGGAGTCGCCGAACCCCCGGCGGTCGTAGGCGACGACGCGGGTATCCGGCCTCGACCAGCGCGGGCAGTTGTGCCGCCCACATGTGCCTGGACAGGGGCCAGTCGTGGAGCAGGACCATGGGACGGCCGTCGCCGTAGTCCTCGTAGCAGAGCTCGACCGGGGTGCGGCCGTGGTCGACGGGCAGGTAGGCCATGGAGCCGTCAGCCGTCGTGTTCGACGACGAGCCGGGTCAGCTCCACGCGCGAGTTGACGTCGAGCTTCGTGTAGGCGTGGCGCAGGTGGGTGCTGACGGTGTGCGGCGACAGGTACAGCCGTTCGGCCGCCTGCCGGTTCGTGGCGCCCCGGGCGACCAGCCGGACGACCTGGAGTTCGGCGGCGGTCAGGCCGGCCCAGCCGTGGGTGGCGCCGGAGGCCCGGCCGCGGCGCCTGATCCCGGCCTCGCGCAGCCGCCGCCGCGCCCGGGCCGCTTCCCGGGTGGCGCCGGCCTGCTCGTACAGACTGAGCGCGGCGTCCAGGTGGCCGACGGCGGCCTGCCGTTCCGTCGCGGTGAGGGCGCGGCCGGCGTCCTCCAGGGCGGAGGCGCGCGCGATCGGCCGGGAGCAGTCCGCGAGCAGTTCGGCGGCCCGTGCGAGCAGCGCCGCGTCGGCGCCGAGCAGCCCTCGGGCGTGCGCCGCGACGGCGGCCTGGAACGGGGCGCCCGGGTCGAGCGCGGCCCGCCGCCCGGCCAGGCGCGCCATGTCCGCGGCGGCCGGGCGCTCGCCCGCGCGCAGGGCCATCCTGACGTACGCCACGTCGTCGGCCGCGTCCACCGGCGTTCCATCCGATCCCGACGCCGCCGTGGCGAAGGTCATGGCCCGCGAGGGATCGTCCGCGGCGAGGGCGAGCATCCAGGCGCCGATCCTGGCGGCGGAGGGGTCGTGCGTCATCCGGCGGCCCTCGGCGGCGAAGCGGGCCACGGCCTGCCGGTCTCCCGTGTACAGCGCCACCCGGCCGAGCACATAACGGGCGGCCGGGCCGGGGTCCGCCTCCGCTGCCGCGCGGGCCTCGGCCAGGCGGCCGGCGTCCAGGAGGAGGCGGGCGGGGTGCGTCTCCAGGCCCGGCTCGCCGCGGTGGCCGGCCAGGGCGTGCTCGGCCATCGCCCTGGCCTCCTGTTCCCGACCGGCCAGCCACATCAGGATGACGGTCTCGGCCACCGGCGCGGCGATGGAGTTCACGGCTCCCCCTCTGTCCTTCGACGACGTCGAATGCATAGGACAATGGAAACAAGCAGCGCGATAACTGGACGAGGCGGAACTATAGGCAGAAATAGCCGTTCCGCTGGAACGCGGGAGGCACGGGGTTGAGCGACGGGGTCTCCTTCGGAACGCTGCTGCGCGCCCACCGCCAGGCGGCCGAGCTGACGATCGAGGAACTCTCGCACGCCTCCGGGGTGAGCGTGCGGGCCATCGGCGACATGGAGCGCGGGGTCAGCCGGGGGCCGCAACGCCGTACCGTGGCCGCGCTGGCGGAGGTGCTGCGGCTCTCGCCCGACGATCACGAGGCCCTCGTCGCCGCCGCTCGCGCGGGCCGGCCGCGCCCCGCGCCCGCCACCGCGGGCGCCTGCGAGCTGCCCCGGGGCATCGGCGACTTCACCGGCCGCGAGCACGAACTGGGCCTGCTGCGCGAACTTGCCGAAAGCACCGATCCCGCCGTCACCGCCACCATCTGGGGTACGGCAGGCATGGGCAAGTCCGCGCTGGCCGTCCACGCCGCGGGACGACTGGCCGACAGGTTCCCCGACGGCCGCTTCTTCCTCGACCTGCGCGGCATGGACGCCGTCCCGCTGTCCAGCGGAAACGGCCTGACCAGGCTGCTGAGAGCGCTGGGCGTGCCGGAGCGGCGCATCCCCGCCGACGAGCAGGAGCGCGCCGGGCACTACCGGGCCATGCTCAACGAGCGCCGCTGCCTCATCGTGCTGGACAACGCCGCCGGCGAGAGCCAGGTACGCCCGCTGCTGCCCGGCGGCGGCCCGAGCATGACGCTGATCACCAGCCGCCGCCCGCTGGCGGGCCTGGAGGGCGTGCGCCAGATCCCGCTCGGCCAGCTCGCCGACGCCGAGGCGGCCGCGCTGCTGCGGGCCATCGTGGGCGAGGCCCGCTCGGCGGCCGAGTCGGGCGCGGTCGCGGAACTGGCCCGGCTGTGCGGCCACCTGCCGCTGGCCATGCGCATCGCGGGCAACCGGCTGCAGAGCCGGCCGGGCTGGACGATCAGGCAGCTCGCCGGGCGGCTCGGCGACGAGGAGCGCCGCCTGGACGTGCTGGCGGCCGGGGACCTGCACGTCGCCGCCGCGTTCTCGCTGTCGTACGACCAGTTGTCGGCGACCGCGCGGCGCACGTTCCGCTGGCTCGCGCTGGCCGTGGCGCCCGGCTTCGGGGTGCCGCTGGCCGCGGTGCTCGCCCAGCTCGACGTGGACGACGCCGAGGACGCGCTGGAGGAGCTGGTCGAGCTGGGGCTGCTGCAGTCGCCGTACCCCGCCCGCTACCGCTTCCACGACCTGGTCCGCCTGTACGCCCGCGCCCAGCTCGCCAAGGAGGAGGCGATCGAGGCCCAGCGGGCCGCCCGCCGGCGCATGGAGACGTGGTTGCTGGAAGTCGCGGTCGTGGCGGGCCGCTGGTTCGAGCCGGGGTACGGCGCGCCGCCCCCCGGCTGGCGCTCCCCCGTCGCCCTGGGCGACCGGCAGGAGGCGGCCGACTGGCTGCGGCTGGAGGGCACCGCCTGGCTGGAGGCGTTGCGCTCGGCGGCCCGCCAGGGCGAGCACGCGACGGTGGTCGAGGTGGCCGAGTCCATGCACTGGTTCTCCGACCAGTGGCTGCTGTGGGGTCACTGGCGCGAGGTGTTCGAGCTGTCCTCCGGCTCCGCCCGTGCCATGGGCGACCGGCTGCAGGAGGCGGTGCACCTCAACTACCTGTCCTGGGCGCTGTGCGTGACCGAGGGCCGCCGCGAGGAGGCGGAGGCGGTCGCGCTGCGGGCCTTCGACCTGGCCCACGAAGTCGGCGACGCCCGCCAGCAGGGCTGGGCGCTGGTCTACGCGAGCTGGGCCCTGCTGGCCACCCCCGAGAGCCTGGAACGCCAGCTCGACTACACCCGGCGCGCGACCGATCTCCTGCACCAGGCCGGGGACCTGGAGGGATATCCCCAGGCCGCGGCGAGCCATCATCACGCCCTGATGCGCGCCGGCCGGGTGGAGGAGGCTTTGGAGCGCTGCCTGGAACTGCTGGCCAGGCTCCGCGACCCCGGCTACGGCGGCGCACCGGCCATCGTCAGCTTCAGCCTCGGCAACATCCTGCACGATCTCGGCCTCGCCTACGCCATGCTCGAACGCTGGGATGAGGCCGTCGACGCCTACCGGCAGGCGCTGCCCGAGCTGCGCGCCCACCCGATCGCCCTGGCCCTGGGGCGTACCCACCGCTATCTGGGCGTCGCGCTGCGGCACGCGGGCCGTACGGCGGAGGCCCGCGCGGAGCTGAAGGAGGCGATCCGGCTGCTGGAGGAGAGCGGCGACGCCGAGCGGGCCGCCGAGGTGGCCGCGGAGCTCCGTGAGCTGGGAAACCTTCCATGATCGCGGGCAAATAGTTCGCACCGGCTGTCACAAGCCCGGGGGCCTGTCCTGTCTTAGCTGGCGAAGGGGGACACACACGGGGTGCCCCCGGAGGACGGATGAAGGGGCTTGTGATGAAGGTCGTGGTTATCGGCGGTACCGGCCTGATCGGGTCGAAGGTCGTGGCCAAGCTCGGGGAGCACGGGCACGAGGCGGTGGCGGCCTCGCCGGACACCGGTGTCAACACGCTCACCGGCGAGGGGCTGGCAGAGGTGCTGAAGGGCGCCCAGGTGGTGGTCGACGTGTCGAACTCGCCGTCGTTCGAGCGGGACGCGGTGCTGAAGTTCTTCCAGACCTCCACGACGAACCTGCTGAAGGCGGAGGCGGAAGCCGGTGTCGGGCACCACGTCGCGCTGTCGATCGTGGGGACGGAGCGGATGCCGGACAACGGCTACTTCGCTGCCAAGATCGCCCAGGAGCAGCTCATCGAGAAGTCCGGGAACCCGTTCTCGCTGGTCCACGCGACGCAGTTCTTCGAGTTCTCCCGTGCCATCGCCGACACCGCCACCGTGGACGGCAAGGTGCGGATGCCGCCGGTGCTGTTCCAGCCGATTGCGGCCGAGGACGTGGCGCAGGCCGTGGGCAAGGCCGCGGTGAGCGCGCCACTGAACGGCCACCGCCAGATCGCCGGGCCCACCCAGTACCGGATGGACGACTTCTTCCGCCAGGCGCTGGCCGCCTGGGGCGACCCGCGCGAGGTGGTCACCGACCCGCAGGCGCAGTACTACGGCACGGTGCCGGGCGAGCGCACGCTGGTACCGGACGACGGCGCCGCCACGCTGGGCACGATCACGTACCGCGACTGGCTCGCGACCAACAAGAGCTGAGCGGCCGACAAGAGCTGATCAGCCGACAAAGCTGAACGGCCGACAAGAGCTGAGCGGCCGACACGTAGCGAAGCCGTTCAACCGCGTAGTGAGAACGAGCAGTGAAAGGGAGAGGTGATCGCGATGGGATCCGAGCTGAGGTCGAACGCCTGGCAGTCCGCGCTGACCATGCTGCAGGAGGCCGAGCCGCCGTTCATCCCGCCGGGCGCGCACGCCATGACCGTGGTGATCGAGTACCCGCCCAGTGACCCCGGCACGCCGCCGCACCGGCACTCGGGGCCCGCGTTCGGCCTCGTGCTGGAGGGCGAGATGCTGCTGGAGGTCGAGGGCGAGCCGGAGCGGGTGGTCCGTGCCGGTGAGGCGTTCTGGGAGCCGGGCGGCGACGTCATCCACTACCAGGACGGCAACAACCGCAAGGACGTCCCGGTGAAGTTCACCGTGACGATGTTGTGCGACCCGAGCAAGCCGATGCTCACGCTCGTCGATGAGGAGGAGCTCGCCCAGCGCCAGGACCGCCGCGCTCCGCGCCCGTCCTGAGGAACCCGCCCGGCGTGCCCGCGCGGCTGATCCACGGGGTCAGCCGCGCCTTCTCCGCCTGCGATCGAAGAACCGACCAACCGAGGTATGACCGGGATGAACCCTCTCCTGACACGGATCGACACCCTAGAAAGCCTCCGTGAACATCTGCAATGGGCCATCGAGCTGGAGCACGCGACGCTGCCGCCGTACCTCTGCGCCCTGTACTCGCTGGACCAGGAGCGCAATCCCGCCGCCGTGGACGTGGTGAGCAGCGTCTTCGTCGAGGAGATGCTGCACCTGGCGCTGGCGGCGAACCTGCTCAACGCGGTCGGCGGCCGGCCGGTGCTGGACTCGCCGCGGCTGCTTCCCCCGCACCCCCGTACGCTGCCGCACGGCGACGGCGCCCTGACGCTCTCGCTGCTCCCCTTCGGCGAGGAGGCGCTGGAGATGTTCCTACGGCTGGAGCAGCCCGCCCCGCCCGGCGCGCCGCCGAAGGGCGACGCCTACGAGACGATCGGCCAGTTCTACGCCGCGATCGAGCAGGGGCTGCGCCACCTGTGCGAGGAGCTCGGCGAGAAGGCGGTCTTCACCGGCGATCCGGCCAGGCAGGTGAGCGGCACCCGGTTCAGCCACACCGAGGGATGGCTGTTCGCGGTCGAGGACCTGGAGTCCGCGCTGGGCGCGCTCGCCGAGATCGTCGAGGAGGGCGAAGGCGCCTCCACCGGCGAGGTCTGGGACGGCGACGGCGACGAGGTCGCGCACTACTACCGCTTCCTGGAGCTCAGGCACGGCCGCCGCTACCAGCGCGGCGACACCCCGGAGACCGGGCCCACCGGCAAGCCGATCCCGGTGGACTTCGGCGGCGTGGCCCCGATGCGACCCCACCCCCGGCCCGCCGACCACGCCCCGGGAAGCGAGATCCGCACCGCGCAGGACGGTTTCAACCGCACGTACTGCCGGCTCCTGCGGTCGCTGGAGCGGGCGTTCAACGGCGAGCCGAAGCTGCTCGCCGACGCGGTGGGCGCCATGTACGTGCTCAAGTCCCAGGCCCAGGCCCTGATGCGGATGCCCGACGGCGACGGCGCCACGGCCGGGCCCACCTTCGAGTATCAGGGACCTTCGTAGGGCAGCACCCCGTCGTACGTGATGGGCAGGTGGCGCGGGCCCCGCAGCGTCGAGCTGGGGCGGTACGGCGGCGGGTCGGTGACCAGGCGGGGGTTCACCAGGCGCTTGGCGAGCTGGCGGAGCGCGACCTGGGCCTCCAGGCGGGCCAGCGGGGCGCCGAAGCAGATGTGGATGCCGCCGCCGAAGCCGAGGTGCTGGATGTAGGGCCGGTCCGGGTCGAAGCGGTCGGGGTCGGTCACGTGCTCGGGGTCGCGGCTGCCCGAGGCGAGGGCGAGGATGATGTTCGCCCCCTTCGGGATCGTCACGCCCGCGACCGTGATGTCGTCGAGCGCCACGCGCTGGGGCAGGAAGTGGACCGGCGGCTCGAAGCGCAGCAGTTCCTCGACGGCGCCGATGACCAGGTCGGGCTCCTCGCGCAGCCGGTAGAGCAGGCCGGGGTTGCGCAGCAGGGTCAGCATGCCGTTGGTGATCAGGTTGACCGTGGTCTCGTGCCCGGCGATCAGCAGCAGCACGGAGGTGGTCATCACCTCGATCTCCGACATCGATCCCTCGGGGCCGTGGTAGGTGACCAGGCCGGACAGCAGGTCGTCGCGCGGGTTCTCGCGGCGGGCCTGGGCCAGCTCACCGAGGTAGCCCGCGAGCGCGAGCTGGGCGGCCTGCCGGCGCTGGATCCGCTCCTCCTGGTCGCCCTCGCCGGGGCCGAGGGTCTCGACGACCTCGTCCGCCCAGACGTGGAACTTCGACTCGTCCTCGCGCGGCACGCCGAGCAGGCGGCAGATGACCGTCACGGGGAAGGGGTACGCCACGTCGTCGACGATGTCGGCCTGCTTCCTGTCGGCGATGCCGTCGATCAGCTCCTTGACCAGCTCCTGCAGTTCGCCGCGCATGTTCTCGACCACGAGCGGGGAGTGCGGCGGCCCGAAGTGGCGCATCGCCAGCCCCCTGAGCCGGTCGTGCTCGGGCGGGTCGGTGATGATGAACGAGGGCGGCAGGGGCGCGGTGGCCGGCGGGTGGGCCAGGTTGCGCTGGTCGGAGCTGATGCGCGGGTCGTGCAGCAGCGCGACGATGTGCTCGTAGGTGTTGACGACGTAGGCGCCGTTCTCCAGCTTCACCACGGGCGTCTGGCGGAGCTCGGCGTACAGGCCGTAGGGGTTCGCCCGGTTGGCGAACTGGTGGATCTGCTGGTAGATGCGGGCCGGCTCCACGGATGGGTCCCCTGTCTCGGTCATGGTCACTGGTGGCGGACGAGCGTGACGCGGCGCTCGGCCGGGTCGTGGCCGGTCACCACCACGGTCGCGCCCTCGGCGGGCGTCAGCCTCGGCGGGCCCTCGGCGGGCACGGGGCGCAGTTCGTCCGGCCTGCCCGCCATGTGGAAGTCGGGCGGGAACGGCGCCGCCCGCTGGATGAGGTCGCGGTAGAAGTCCAGCCACATCGCCTGGTCGAAGGTGACGGCGGCGGTGATCCTGCCGCCGTAGCCGTAGACGGCGACGAAGCGGCGCTGCTCCACCGAGCCCTGCGCGATCACGACCTCGTCGGCGATCGTCGGCACCCCGACCGACTTGATGTTGACGCCGAACTGGTTGGACCAGAAGACCGGCAGCGACAGGTGCGGCCACCGGTGCGCCTGGTCGCTGAGCATGTTGTGGGCGGCGATCTCGGCCTGGGCCACGGCGTTGCCCCAGTGTTCGAGCGCCATGAACTGGTAGTGGTACACCGGGTGCGGGAAGCGGGCCACGTCACCGGCGACGAACACGTCATCGGTGACCAGTCCGTTGACGTCGACGGCGCGGCAGCCGGCGTCGGTGGCCACTCCCCAGGGCCCGGCGGCCAGGCCGGAGCCGGCCAGCCACTCGACGTTGCGGACCGCGCCGAGCGCGACCACCGCCACGTCGGCCTCGACCGTGGTGCCGTCCGACAGCGTCGCGCCGGTCAACCGGCCGTCCGCGTCGCCTTCCAGCGCCTCGACCCTGACCCCGCAGCGCAGGTCGACTCCGGCCGCGCGCTGCATGTCGGCCGCGACGCCGCCGATCACCTTGCCGAGCGCGCCGGCCAGCGGCGCCGGCCCGGCTTCGACGACGGTCACCTCCAGGCCCAGCTCGCGGCAGACCGAGGCGACCTCCGATCCGGTGAAGCCGGCGCCGATGATCAGCACCCGCCGTACGCCCTCGGCCAGCCGTTCCCTGATCCGGAGCGCGTCGTCCAGCGTGCGCAGCACGTGCACTCCGGCCAGGGCCGCCTGCTGCTCGTCCGGCCACGGCCTGGCGCGTACGCCGGTGGCGATCAGCACCTTGTCGAAGCCGATCTGCCTGCCGTCGGCCAGCCGTACCTGCTTGGCGGCCAGGTCGAGGCCGGTCGCGGGGGTGCCCGCCAGGAAGTCGACCTCGATCTCGCGCAGGTGCGGCAGCGCGGTGTGCTCGACCTCGATCGTGCCGGCCAGCACCTGCTTGGACAGCGGCGGCCGGTCGTAGGGCTCGTGGGGCTCGTCGCCGATCAGCGTCAGCCTGCCGGTGAAGCCGTCGCGCCGCAGGACGCCCGCCGCCCGTCCACCGGCCAGCGAGGCGCCGACGATGACGATGTGGCCCTCACGCTTGAACGCGTCGTCGCCGTGCGAGGTGGCGTAGCTCAGCTCCGGGTCCTTGGTCCGGTGCTGGGTGGACATCCGGTCGAGGTGGATGGCCTGGACCGGGCAGGCCGCGGCGGCCTGGAGGATCCGTTCGCGCTGGGCGGCGTCCGGGTCCGGGTCGTACATGAGGGCTTCCTGGCCGTGCATCGTGAACGCGTCCGGCGCCATGAAAGCGCACTGCCCGTACCCCTGGCAGCGCGTGAGATCCACGATCACTCTCACCTGCACACCCCCTTGATCCGGGTATGGATGTACCCGGCGCTGTCTCAGCGATAAGTGAGGGAAAGTCATGGATTGGGTCAGGGCTTCTCCGCGCCGGACCGCCTGGCCTCCGCCTCGAACGCCCGCAGGTTCTCCCGGTTCTTCCGCCGCGGGACGAGCGCCCACCCGGCGTAGTCCGTCGTGGTCCCGATGACGCCTGACGGCTGCGGGTCGCCGAGCGCGGCGGGCATGGCGGCCAGTTCCGTGGCCCTGGTCAGGTACTTCTCGGCGTCCTGGAACCGGTTGGAGAGCTGGAGTCCGCTGGTGATCATGACCAGAGACTTCTGAACCAGGTGTTAAGGGGGCACCACCCGGTATTTCGATCGACATTATTATGGAGTCCATAGATAAGCCTTGCGACAACCAGCCAGTTGACGGGATGATTCCGGCATGAGGGGTGGCGTCTGACGCCAGATCCTCTGGAGTCCATCAATAGTGGAGTATCCTATGCGCGCCTTAACCCCGCCCCTGGCCGTCGCCGTGGCCCTGGCCGGACTGCTCGCCACCCCCACCACCGCCACCGCCGACCGGGGACACCACCCCGGCTACCGGCTCGACTGCGACGGCACCCGTCCGGGCAGCACGTGCACCGTGGTCGCCACCGGAAAGGCCCGGCCGAACCACGTCCAGGAGTTCGTCACCACCGTCAGGACCGGTGACCAGGTATGGGCACGAGACACCCTCTATACCCGTGACGGGCGCGTGCGCAGCCGCCCCTTCACCCTCCCCGAGCAGAAGATCACGGTCGACGTCTCCGTCACCTCCCTGCCGAAGAACCACGTGGGCACCCCGCTCCGCCTGATGGCGTGGAACCTCTTCGTCGGCGGCACGTTCGACCGCAAGGAGACCACCGGCGAGAACCTCGCCCAGATGATCGACTACATGAACGAGGTCAACCCCGACATCCTCTTCGTGGTCGAGGCGTACGGCTCCGCCCAGAAGATCCTCGACGGCCTCAACGCCGGACGGCCGGAGCACGACCGGTTCTCCGCCGTGATGATCACCCAGCCGCAGGACAACAGCCACAACGGCGACAACCTGTGGCTGTACACCAAGCTCAAGGTCGAGAAGGTCTACCCGCGCTACGCCGACGCCGACATCAGCTCCTTCAACCTCGGCGGCGCCCGCCTCGGCCTGCCCAACGGCAAGCACGTCCACGCCTTCAGCCTGTGGACCTGGCACGACGGCTGGGCGTACGGGGACACGCACGACGCCGCGGTGCAGAACACCCACGGCCTGCCCCGCACCAAGACCAACGAGCAGATCCTGGAGGGCGACCACCTCCGCCGCATGGCCATGGGCAGGGCCATCCTGGAGAAGGCCATCCCGTCCTTCATCGGCGACGACGACGCCCCCGTGCTCATGGGCGGCGACCTCAACGCGCAGTCGCACCTGGACTGGAGCGAGCAGTTCGCCAACGCCCCCGGTCACGGCGGGGTCGTGCTGCCCTGGCCGTACACCAAGCAGTACACCGACGCCGGCTTCATGGACACCTTCCGCTACGCCAACCCCGACGCCGGACGCTACCCCGGCCGCACCTGGAGCCCGTTCCACGGCATGGGCGCCATCCCCGGCCGCATCGACTACGTCTTCGCCCGCGGCAAGGACGTGCGCATCCTGGGCTCGCGCGCCGACGTCGACCGGCTGCCGCGCCACCAGAGCTCCCCGCTGAACCGCCAGTACCCGTTCTACTCCGACCACGGCTCGGTCATCACCGACATCCTGATCCGCGGCAAGGGACGGGGACCCGACCGGACCCCCGTCACCGAGGAGCCGGGCAAGGGCCGCGAGATCTGGCCCGCCGAGCCCGCGGGCCGCCGCGTGCCGCCGGCCGAGCTCAAGGCCACGGCCAGCACGTTCAAGCCGGGGGCCGGCGATCCGGCCAGGGCCGTTGACGGCAACCTGACCACCGACTTCCACTCCGACTACCCCGTGGTCCCCCCGCAGCCGCACACCATCACCGTCGACCTCGGCCGCGTCAGGAAGCTGTCGGCCGTCCGCTTCCAGCCCAAACTCCGGGTGAACATGAACGGCACCATCCTGGAGGGCATGGTGCAGGTCAGCGACGACGGAACCACGTTCAGGGACGTCAGGGCGGTGAAGTGGGCCCGCATGACCGCGGCCAACGACGTCCCGCTCGACGGCGTCTCGGCCCGCTACATCAGGCTCCGCAGCGACTACGGCATCGGCGGCGCCTCCGCCCTGGCCGAGATCATCCCCTACGAGAGCTCCTGACATTCCCGGAAGGGGACGCCGCCGGACAGGGCCGGCTCGGTGGAGAAAGCCGCCCGGCTCAGCGTGATCTCGTGGGGCGTCCCCTGCCCGAAGGCGACCCGCCCGCCCCCGTCGTGGGGTTGCGGCGGGCGTTGTCGTCGGCGGCGATGGCGAACGCCGCCGCGCGCAATGGCGTTCGGCCCGCGTCCGGCTCGGCCCCGTGCCGAGCCGCGAGGCGGCACGTGTCAGGGGTGCAGGGTGGGCCGGTAGACGAACTCCTGGGTGCGGCCGTCGAGCGTGCGGCTCTCGATCAGCTCAAGGTCGAAGTCCGGCCAGCCGTGGAAGATCGGGTTCTGCCCGCTCCTCCCGGTGATCACCGGGAAGACCGTCACCTGGAGAAAGTCGACCAGGCCGGCGGCCACCAGCGCCCGGTTCAGCGACAGGCTGCCGTGCGAGCGCAGCGGCACCTTCGACTCCTGCTTGAGCCGGCTGACGACGTCCACGGCGTCGCCGGCCGCTACGGTCGCGTCCGGCCAGTCGAGGGGTCCTTCCAGCGTGGACGACACCACCGTCGTCGGCAGGTTCCGCATCCGGGTGACCCAGGGGTCGTGGATCTCGGACTCCTCGGTGCTCGCGGCCAGCATCTGCGCGAAGTCGCGGTAGGTGGTGGCGCCGATGACCATCCGCTGCTCCTCGCGGTAGAGGGACAGCCGGCGGTCGAGCAGTTCGGGGCCCTGCTTGCCCCAGTAGCCTCCCCAGTCGGCGTCGCCGCCGGTGGTGCCGAAGCCGTCGAGGCTGGTGAAGATGTCGAAGGTGTAGGTGGCGGTCATGATGTTCTCCTCGTGTGGTGGCCCGGCCCGTTCGCCTGCCTCTACTTCGGCTACGAACGGGGGCGCCGCCGTTCGACATCACCTGAGGAAAAACATCACCCCGGAGAAAGTCAGCTGGCCATGGTGGTGAGGCGGGCCGCGGACACGGCCGTGCGCAGCGAGGAGTGGATGCGCAGCACCAGATCAGTGCCGGTGATCCGCAGGAGGCGCATGACGCGCTCGTGAGGGGCGGCCAGGTGAAGCCGGCCGCCGTGCTCCTCCTCGCGGTGGTGCAGGTCGACGAGCAGGTGCAGGCCGGAGCTGTCCATGAAGGTCAGCGCCGCCAAATCCAGCACCAGCGGGAGGGCGCTGTCGGGATGCTGTCCGCGGATATAGGTGGCGAGCTGGTGGGCGTTGGTGGCGTCGAGTTCTCCGGCCACGCCGACCAGCGCGATCCCTTCCAGGTTTCGATACGTCAGCAGGAGGGCGTTCATGATGGCCTCGTTTTCAGGTCCGGAAGTCCGGCCGAGCGGGCGACAGAATCTCGGCCATGCCCCTGCCGTCGAGAGGTTCGAGGCGACGGGAGTGCCCGCTCATGGACGACACTACGCCGGAAAGCTGTTACATGAAAGCCTCTTCACCCTAAACTAGAGTGAACGTCACCATTCCAACACTGTCCGCCACCATGGGGAAGCATCGTGAGCTCTGATCTGCCCGACCCCGCCACACCCCGCTGGACCTTCCTCACCCACCACGCCCGCGTGCTGCTGGAGATCGCCCGTGACCCCGAGGCGCGGGTGCGCGAGGTCGCGGTCAGCATCGGCATCACCGAGCGTACCGTGCAGACCATCATCAAAGATCTGCACGACGCCGGCTTCCTCAGCAGGGAGCGGATCGGCCGCCGCAACCACTACAAGCTCAACACCGACCAGCACTTCCGCTACCCCACCGAGGCCGACCTGCCGGTACGCCGGCTGATCGACATGTTCTCGGAGCGCGACCTGCACGCCTCATCCTGACCGCCGCCGCAGCCATCGCGAGAGCGTACGGCGCGGCGGCCCCACCACCACACGGCCGTGAACCTTGTGACCGGCCAGCTCCACCCGCAGGATGACCGGCGCGCCAGGACGCGCCGGGTCCTGACGGTGTCTGACCTTCCCGTGCATGAGTTGCAGCCCGTCGGTGTCGACCACGACACCGGGCCGCGTGACCAGCCTCAGGGTCTTCCCGGTCATCTGCACGTCGATCCGCAGGGTGTCGTGCGTGATCACCGCCTCGGTGAAGTCGAGCGTCACGGCGCAGAACGTCAGCGCCAGCTCCATCCTGCGCGGCACCACCCAGCGCCCCACGCGCTGGACCGGGCCGCTGTGCACCTGCCCGATCCTGACCAGGTCCTTGGCCTCGACCCCGCCCGCCGTCGCGGGCAGGTCGGCGGTGAGCGCGTCGAGTTCGCTCAGCATCCGCGCCGACAGGGCGGCTTCCAGCCGCTCGTCCAGCTCCTCCGCGCTCAGCCGGCCGTCCCCGGCCGCGACGCGCAGCACGTCCACGACCCGGTCCCGGTCCGCATGGGACGCCCGCAGCCCAGCCTTCCCGGTGGGCGAGATTTCTCCTGACATGCCCCCACACTATTCGGTGTTGCTATGTAGCAGTAGTCGGTGTTACTTTGTACCGGTAGTCAGCAACACCGAATAGCTGAACGGGGGTGCACCGTGAGCAAACAGGCGACGGAGATGCTCAAAGGCACGCTGGAGGGCATCGTCCTGGCGGTCCTGTCCGGCCGGCCCGCCTACGGCTACGAGATCACCGCCTCGCTGCGCGACCAGGGCTTCGCCGAACTCGCGGAAGGCACCGTCTACGCGCTGCTGGTCAGGATCGAGCGGCGCGGCCTGGTCGACGCGGAGCAGGTCCCGTCCGGGAAAGGGCCGCCGCGCAAGGTCTACTCCCTGAGCGCCAAGGGCCGCGAGCAGCTCGACGAGTTCTGGACGACCTGGAGTTTCCTCGCCCAGAGGCTCCGGGCGCTCCGCCAAGGACCGCCACCGAAGAGAGAACGGATGTCCGAATGACCGTCAACCAGATCCAGGGACCCGCGATCCGCGTACAGGGCCTGACGAAGGCGTACAAGGACTTGCAGGTACTGCGGGGCGTCGACTTCGACGTGGCGCCCGGCAGCATCTTCGCCCTGCTCGGCTCGAACGGGGCCGGCAAGACCACCGCCGTGAGAATCCTGGCCACGCTGCTCAAGGCCGACGGGGGCACCGCCCGCGTCCAGGGCTTCGACGTCGCGACGCAGGCCGCGGACGTGCGCGAGTCCATCAGCCTGACCGGCCAGTTCGCCGCGGTGGACGAGATCCTCAGCGGCCGGGAGAACCTCGTCCTGGTCGCCAAGCTCCGCCACCTCAGGAATCCGGGCGAGGTCGCCGACGGCCTGCTCGCCCGGTTCGCGCTGACCGAGGCGGGCGGCCGGAGGGTGTCGACCTACTCGGGCGGCATGCGCCGCCGCCTCGACATCGCCATGAGCCTCATCGGCGACCCGCCCGTCATCTTCCTCGACGAGCCCACGACCGGCCTCGACCCCCAGGCGCGCCTGGAGGTGTGGGAGGCCGTGAAGGAGCTCGCCGCCAACGGCACGACGGTGCTGCTCACCACGCAGTACCTGGACGAGGCCGAACAGCTCGCCGACAGGATCGCGATCCTGCACGAGGGCCGGATCATCGTCAACGGCACCCTGGACGAGCTCAAGAGCCTGCTGCCACCGGCCAAGGTCGAGTACGTCGAGAAGCAGCCCACCCTTGAGGACGTCTTCCTCACCCTTACCGCCAAGGAACCACGATGACCAAGCACTTCTTCGCCGACACCAGCGTCCTGCTCGGCCGGTCCCTGCGCCACATCACACGCAGCGCCGACACCATCGTCACCACCGCGATCATGCCGATCGGCATGATGCTGATGTTCGTCTACGTGTTCGGCGGCGCGATCAAGACCGGGTCGGTCTCGTACGTGAACTACATGCTGCCCGGCATCCTGCTCATCACGGTCGCCTCGGGCATCGCCTACACCGCCTTCCGCCTGTTCACCGACATCAAGAGCGGCATCTTCGAGCGCTTCCAGTCGATGCCCACCGCGCGTTCGTCCGTGCTGTGGGCGCACGTGCTGACCTCGCTGGTCGCCAACGCGGTCTCGCTCGTGGTCGTCATGCTCGTCGCCCTGCTCATGGGCTTCCGGTCGAGCGCGGGCGTGGGCGCCTGGCTGGGCGTCGCCGGGATCCTGATCCTGTTCACGCTGGCGCTGACGTGGATCGCGGTCATCCCCGGCCTCACCGCCAAGACCCCGGACGGCGCGAGCGCGTTCTCCTACCCGCTCATCTTCCTGCCGTTCCTCAGCTCGGCGTTCGTGCCGACCGACACCATGCCCGGCCCGGTGCGCTTCTTCGCCGAGAACCAGCCGGTGACCTCCATCGTCAACGCCGTCCGCAACCTGTTCGCCGAGCAGCCGGTCGGTACCGACATCTGGGTCGCCCTCGCCTGGTGCGTCGGCATCCTCGTCGTCGCCTACGGCTTCGCCATGAACACCTACCGCCGCAAGATCGCCTAGAGACGGGACCCACCATGACCTCCCTCCACACCGTCACGACGATGCCGAACAAGCATCAGCCCGGCTGCCCCTTCGACCCGCCCAAGGAGCTGATCGAGGCCCGCGAGCACGGCCCGATCAGCAGCTTCCCCTTCCCCGACGGGCACCAGGGCTGGATGGTCACCGGCTTCGACCTGATCAGGACGGTTCTGGCCGACCGCCGGTTCAGCTCCCGCAAGGAGCTCATGCGCCACCACCCGCAGATGGACCTGGCCGGGTTCGAGATCCCTCCGCCGCCGCCGGGCGAGTTTCTCCTCATGGACGACCCGCAGCACAGCCGCTACCGCAAGCCGCTGGTGGGCAAGTTCACGGTACGGCGGATGCGCCAGCTCACCGAGAGGGTGGAGCAGGTGACCGCCGAGCACCTCGACGCCATGGAGAAGGCCGGTCCGACGGCGGACCTGGTGACCGCCTTCGCCAAGCCCATCCCGTCGGTGATCATCTGCGAGCTGCTCGGCGTGCCGTACGCGGACCGGGCCGTCTTCCAGGACAACATCGACAAGTTCCTCGGCGGAGGGGTCTCCGACGAGGAGCTGATCGCCGCCTACACCGCGGTCCAGCAGTACCTGGCGGAACTGGTCGTCGCCAAGCGCGCCAACCCGACCGACGACGTGCTCAGCGACCTGCTCGACACCGACCTGACCGACGAGGAGCTGAAGGGCATGGCCCTCATCCTGCTCTCGGCCGGGTTCGACACCACCGCGAACATGCTGGCCCTCGGCACCTTCGCCCTGTTCCAGAACCCGGCGCAGTTGGCCGCGCTGCGCGCCGACCCCTCGCTCGCCGACTCGGCGATCGAGGAGCTGCTGCGCTACCTGACCGTCTTCAAGGGCAGCATGCGGGTCGCGCTGGAGGACGTGGAGCTGGGCGGGCAGACCATCAAGGAAGGCTCGATGGTCCTGCTCGCCTACCACACCGCCAACCGCGATCCCGCGCGCTTCAGCGACCCTCACCTGCTCGACCTGCGCCGGCAGGACGGTGGCCACCTGACCTTCGGCCACGGCGTCCACCAGTGCCTGGGCCAGCAACTGGCCCGCGTGGAGCTGCGCGTCGCCCTGCCCGCGCTGGTCAACCGCTTTCCCACGCTACGGCTGGCCGTACCGGCCGACGAGGTCGAGCTGCGGCCGGAGAGCGCCGACGTCTACGGCGTCAGGAGCCTGCCGGTCACCTGGGACGTCACCCCCTGAGCGCGGGGTCGTCCGGCTGGGGGCGCCCGAACGTGGGCCGGGCGTCCTTCCAGTGGCCTCGGGTGAAGTCGGGCACCTTGACCGGGCGCAGCCGTTCGGTCTTCAGCGACTCGTGGCTGAGCGGGATCACCGAGCACCACGCGGCCGAGTCGTAGACGTCGATGTCGGGGGTCATGCCGAGCCGCATGAGCTGGACGAGGCGGAAGATGGACACGAAGTCGCCGCCGCCGTGCCCGCCGTACTGGTCGGCCAGCCGTTCCAGGAGGGGCCACAGCCAGTGGTCGTGCTGCTTCAGGATGCCGGTGTAGGTGGCGCCGGTCCGCCACGCGTGGTCGGTGTGGCCGAGCGACTCCAGGTAGACGCGGGTGTTGTCGAGCTCGATCGACCCCTTGGTGCCGGTGAGCGTGGTCTCCCTGGTGTAGGGGTGCGGGGAGTTGACGTCGTGCTCGACCCGGATGAACCGGCCGCGGGCGGTGGTGACGAAGCAGGTGTGCCGGTCGCCGGAGATATACGGCTTGTCCTGCCACGACGGGTGGTCCGGCGGCACCCTCGGGTCCTCCTCCCTGAACAGGGCCAGCGCCTTGGGCAGGGAGGCCACGGCGACCAGTTCGTCGAAGCGGTCGCCGCGGTTGATGCCCATGGCCGCCGAGACCGGCCCCAGGCCGTGCATCGGGTAGTGCAGGGCGTTCATCCGGGTCTGCCAGCGCCGCCGCCAGTGCTCCGGGTGATAGGCCCCGCCGAACAGGTACGGCCAGCGCAGGTCGTGGACGTACCCGCCGGACCCGTGCTGCACGTCGCCGAACAGCCCCGCCTGGACCATGTTGAACATCTGCAGCTCGGGCCGGAAGTAGTTGACGTTCTCCAGGAGCATGCAGTGCTTGCGGGTCCGCTCCGAGGTGCGGACCAGGTTCCAGATCTCGTCCAGGTGCGGGGAGATCGGCAGCTCGACGGCGACGTGCTTGCCGTGCTCCATGGCCGCCCTGGCCTGGGGGTAGTGCCACTCCCACGGGGTGGCGACGTAGATCAGGTCGATGTCGTCGCGGCGTACGAGGTTGAGGAAGTCCTGCTCGCCCGCGGAGTATCCGACCGGCTCGACGTCCTGAAAGCCCTGCTGCATGATCCGGGTGATGGTCCTGGTGACGCGTTCCGGGCGGATGTCGCAGACGGCGGTGACCGTGGAGACGGCGCCGAAGCGCACGTCCTGGCTGCCGCCGCGGTTGCCGAGGCCGATGAGCCCGACCCGGACCTTCTCGAAGCCCTCGAACGGCACGTCGACCATGCTTTTCTCGCGGCTGTCACGGGCGGGTTCCGCGCCGGGCGGCTCGGCGGATCCGGCTCCGACGCTGGTGGCGGCGCCCAGCACGAGGCCGGACCTGAGTAAGTTGCGGCGGGAAGGGGCGTAGCGGTGCTGAGAGGCCACGGCGATCACTCCCTGGGGGGCGGTTTGCCCCCGATGGTAAACCGCAGTCAACTCAGGTGACAGGAGGCGTCTCGTTGAGCTCGGCGAGGGTGATGAGCCCGTCGTCGAGGGCGCGGGTGACGAGTTCGCTCTTGGTACGGGCGGCCCGCCCCACGTTGGCGTACTTCACCCGGACCCGCGCGATGTAGGTGTCCACGGTCTTCACGGTGATGTTGAGCTTCGCCGCGACGAGGTCCTTGGATGCCGACACGAACCACGCCCGCAGCACCTCGGTCTCCCGCTGGGACAGGCGCGGCCGGCCCGGATCGTCGTCGGCGACGAGCGCCCCGGACAGCGACGGCGCGGTGTACGCCTCGCCCCGCGCGGCCGCCCGGATGGCGGGCACCAGGTGCTCGGGCCCCTCGCGCTTGGTGAGGTAGGCGAGCGCGCCCAGGTCCACGCACTTCATCGCGATCGTGTCCTCGGTGTGCTGGGAGTACACGATCACCCGCCGGCCGCTGTCGACCAGCCGGCGCAGCTCGCCGAAGTCCGGCCGGCGCGGCACCAGCTCCAGATCGAAGATCACCACGTCGGCGAGGGCGCCGGGTCCCGTCCACACATCGGTGAGCCGGTCCCCGGCGTCGATGAGCGTGATCGGCGGCACCGACTGGGCGCACCACGACTGGACGCCCGCGCTTATGGCCGTGTGATCATCGACGATCACCGCGGTGATCATCTCGTCCGCCATCGGGCCTCCATCCAGACCGTGTCACCGTCGTTCGGCGCCTCGACCCCCCACACCCGGCGTCACCGGCATGGGCGGCTCGACCGCGCCGCAGCCTATCGACTCTGGACGTTGACTCGTCGGCGATGCGCCGTCTGGATACCCGGCGGCCCGCCGCCCCGTCGCGCACGTGCTCAGCTCCGGGGCGGCGTAACCGCGTCAGTGCTTGCGCTTGACGGCGTCCTTGACGTTCTCCACCGCGTCCTTGACCTTCTCGCCCGCCTGCTTGAGCTTGCTCTCCGTCTGGTCGGCCCGGCCCTCGGCCTCAAGGCGCTCGTCGTCGGTGGCGCGGCCGAGGCCCTCCTTGACCTTGCCGCCCAGCTCTTCCGCCTTGTTGTTGATCTTGTCTTCGGTACCCATGATGCTTCTCCCCTCGATCCGGTACGCATCCCTCCTATCCCGCGGCGGCGGGGTCTAACCGGCCGGCTGGAGTGGCCGGACCTCGACGGTGGCGATGCCGTTCACCACTCCTGGCCAGGTCGCGGCGATGGAGATCGCCTCGTCGAGGTCGTCCGCCTCCAGCAGGACCACGCCGCCGACGACCTCCTTCAGCTCCATGTACGGCCCGTCGTGCACGGACAGCTCCCCGTTCGCGCCCGGCCGCACCGTCCTGGCGGTGCGCGGGTGCTGGAGCTCGGCCCCGCCCTCGGCGAGCTTGCCCGCCGCGCCCCACCGGCCGAACCAGGCGCCGAGCTCCTGCCCGTCCCGCTCGGCCTCGGCCGCGACCCTGGCCTCCCACACACTCATGTCACCGCAGACCAGCATGGCGTACTTCATCTGCACGTCCTCCTCCCGGCGGACGCCCGTCGCGTCCGCTCACCCAACCTACGAACGGCGGCGCCGCGAATCCGACAGCGCGCCGGATTCTCTGGTAGGCATCGCGTATGACGGAGACGGTCGAACGGGTGTGGCGGGAGGAGGGCGCCCGCCTCCTGGCGACGCTCGCCCGCCGCCTGGGCGATCTCGAACTCGCCGAGGACGTCCTCCAGGACGCGATGGTGGAGGCGCTGGAGCACTGGCCGCACCGGCTGCCGCCCAACCCGGCAGGCTGGCTGGCCACCACGGCCTGGCGCAAGGCCGTCGACCGGCTGCGGCGGGCCAAGGCGGGAGACGAGAAGCTGGCCCGGCTGGCCAGGACGCCGACCGGGCCCGCGCCCGAGGACAGCCGGCTCGAACTGGCCTTCGCCTGCTGCCATCCCGTGCTCACCGTCGACCAGCAGGTGGCGCTCACGTTGCGCGCGGTCTGCGGGCTGAGCGCGGAGCGGATCGCCGCCGGGTTCCTGGTGCCGGTGCCGACGATCGGGCAGCGGCTGCTGCGCGCGAAGCGGCGGCTGCGCGAGCGGCGGGTGCCGTTCACGCTGCCGGGTCCCGACGAGCTCGCCGACCGGTTGGACGCCGTGCTGGCGGTGGTCTACCTGGTGTTCAACGAGGGCTATCTGAGCGGCCCAGGACCCGAGGGCCGTACCGACCTGGCCGAGGAGGCGCTACGGCTTGGCCGCGCGCTGGAACTGCTGATGCCGGCCGAGCCCGAGGTCGCCGGGCTGGTGGCGCTCATGGAACTGCACCAGGCACGGGCCGCCGCGCGCTTCGACGCCGAGGGCGCCCTGGTCCGCCTGGCCGACCAGGACCGCACCCGGTGGGACAAGGACCTGGCCGACCAGGCCGTCGCCAGGCTGGATCGCGCGCTGGCCGCCCGCCGCCCCGGCGCGTACCAGATCCAGGCGAGCATCGCGGCGCTGCACGCGCGGGCGCCCAGCCTCGCCGACACCGACTGGCGGCAGATCCGGGTGCTCTACGACCTGCTGCTGGAGCGCTCCCCGTCGCCGGTCGTCGTGCTCGCCCGCGCCGTCGCCACCCGCTTCCTGTACGGCCCCGCCGCCGCGTTGGCCGAGATCGAGGACACCGCCGACCGGCTCGACGGCTACCACCTGCTGCACGCCCTCCGCTCGGAGCTGCTGGAGGACCTCGGCCGCGACCAGGAGGCCGTGGCCGCCGCCGAACGCGCGCTGTCCCTCACCACGAGCCGGCCGGAGATCATCCTGCTCACCAGACGCCTGGCCAGGCTGACCGGGCCCGTC
Source organism: Nonomuraea sp. NPDC050790 (assembly GCF_044456745.1). Classification (NCBI taxonomy): domain Bacteria; kingdom Bacillati; phylum Actinomycetota; class Actinomycetes; order Streptosporangiales; family Streptosporangiaceae; genus Nonomuraea; species Nonomuraea sp. NPDC050790. Next base: position 36,282 of record NZ_JBITGF010000015.1, read on the forward strand.
AGCGAGGACGGCTGAGCGCGACCTCGGCCAGATCCGTCCACTGCCCGGCGGAGGAGTGGGGCACGACCACCCAGTCCTTCATCTCCCTGCCCTGCCCCGAGGGGTCGAACAGCGACGCCCCGGGCAGCTCAAGCGCGGCAGCATGCTCGGCGGTGTCCCTGACCAGCCGGAAGACCATCGCGCTGTCGTGCCACAGGCTCGCGAACACCTTCCCCGCCTGGTCCTTGAGCGCGGGACTGCCCATCATCCTGGAGATCCGCACCCCCAGGTCGGCCAGCTCGGCCCCGACCTGCCTGAAGTCCTCTTCCGCACTCACCGCGACCCCCGGTCACTCCGCCAGAAACGGCGCTCAGGCTATCAAGCCAGCACGAGTCCGAATTCGCCGACGTGCTTCGCCTACATCCGGGGCGGGCTCGCCGAGCGCTTGCCCTTGCGCGTGGCCCAGGTGCGCGAGAGGTTCACCGGTCCCGACTCCTGCGACCCGCCGACATCCACCAGGATCTTCTTCACCCCCTCCCTGGCCCGCACCTGCTCGATCAGGCTCTTCTTGGAGAGCGTGGCCCTGGGCTTGACGTCCGCCGCGGTGGCGGGGGCGATGAACTCGTTGAGCGAGAACTCGATCGCCCTGCGCATCCCGGCCAGGGCGATGCGCTCGGCCGTGGTCCCCGACGCCTTGGACTCGGCCGTCATGGCCTCGGCCACCTCGTTGCGCCGGCTGAGGTCCAGTTGGTTGTGCAGGCTCATGGTCGACTTGGACTCGCCGAAAAGGCCCGTGCCCACCGCGGTCGGGTGCTGCATCACCTGGGTTTTGGTGGCGAACCCGGTCCAGCGGGTGGGGAAGCGCAGCTTCGACATCAGCTCGAAGGCGTGCTCCAGCTCCTTCCGCTTCGCCGCCGACAGTGAGCCGGAGCTGGTCGCTCCGGTCATCAGGTCGCGGACCGTGGCCGTGGAGACGAGTTCGTCCTGCTCGGGCTGGATCCCCCGGTACGCCGTCCCGAACTTGGCGCTCGACATCTTCTTGTTGGCCACCTCGGACAGCAGGGAGTCGACCTTGCCGGCCTTGTAGTCCTTCGAGGTGGCGAGCAGCACCGACTTCTTCTTGGTAGACACCTTCGCCAGCTTGCGCCCGATGTCCTTGAACACCGGGCCGAGCTTGCTGTGCGACTTCTTGGCCTTGGGGACGGTCTTCACGACGGCTCGATGGACAGCGCCCGCAGGGCGTACCCCGCGGTGGCGCCGGCGTCGATCGGGTCCACCGTGATCGCGATCGAGTTCAGCCCCATCGTGAGCAGGTCGGTGTAGTCGACCGAGGCGAAGTTCCGGTCACGCAGGGCGATGGACAGGAGGTTGTTCTCCCCGCCCTCGGCCTCGACGGAGTCGACGTACTTCACCAGCTTGTTGCCGGTGTCGCCGTTGACCACGATCGTCAGCACCACTCCCGTCGAGGTGATCTTCCAGTGCTTGAGGTGCAGGGTGTAGTCGCTGACGACGTCCACCACCTTGAAGAGCACGGTGAGGGTGAGGCTGGTGTTAGTGCCCGTCAGCAGGCCGGTGAGCGCGGTCTCGCCGGCGGTGAACCCCGTGGCGTCGGCGCAGGGGTCCGGGTAGTCGGTGGTGTCGCGCACCAGCAGGGTGTTGGCGTCGGAGAAGATGCTGAACGCCGTCGGCTGGGTCCCCTCGCTCGCGGCGACCGGCGCGACGGTGAACTTCGAGGGGGTGAAGCCGACCACCGCGGGGGCCTCGGCCCTGCCCACCGGGTCCAGGCCGAGCACCCCCAGGTCGATCGTGGTGGAGATGCCGTCGCCGCTGGGCGGGTACAGGGTGGTCGGGGTGGTGTCGAGATAGACGGTCACGCCGCCGTTGGCGAGGGAGTGCGAGGCGGTGAAGTACTCGAGCCCGTGGGACAGGGCGACCTGGTCGGATTCCGCGTCGGCCACCGTCACGATCCACTGGGCGTGGGCGGAGAAGTCGATCCCGAACATGGACAGGTGGCTGGGCGGATAAAGGGAGGTGCCGTCGTACAGCCGCACCATCATCTCGTTCGGCACCACGACCTTTTCCTGGGCCTGGTTGACCGGATTGACGTCGCCGGTGGAGATGCGGCAGGCGATCGCGTCCCACGGGTACTCCTGGCCGAACGTCCACACCGGGCCGGTGGTCAGCGGGTTCACCAGGGCGTAGGCGCCCCAGTCCTCGATGCTCATGAAGGCCGAGGACGACGCCTCCTGTTCGCTGCTGGTTCCCGACTCGCTGGTGGCGGTGTGCGAGCGCTCGGCCGTCGTCGTGCTCGACATCTCCGCGGACAGGCCGACGCTCGGGCCGTCGCCGCTGACGCCCACCGACGCGCCGTAGCTGTTGGACTGCGCCGTGGTCGAGCCCGACGTACGGCTGACCGAGCTACCCGACGTGCTGCCGGAACTGTCGCTGACCATGCCCGAGGTCTGCACCTTGGTGTTCACGGTCTGCGGGGAGTAGCCGGTGAGCAGCAGTTTCGTGCCCTGCGCGCCCGAGGCGACGAGCTGGAGGTTCAGCAGAGCCGGGTAGTCGGCGTAGCTGGTGACGTGCAGCCGCGGGCTGATCGCCAGGCCGCTGGGGTTGTAGACCATGACGCGCTGGGTGACGGACAGGGCGTACTTGCGCACCCCGCTCCTCGCGACACCGCTTTGGATCGTTCCAGAATCGAGCTGGACGTCGTCGTAGTGGGTCACGTGGTAGCCGACCGTGAACAGGCCGACGCACGTGCTGCCCGCGTAGAGCTGGGTGGACAGCGTGTAGGTGTAGGGATCGACGGCTTTGAACATGGGCGTCAGTCCGTCCCCGCGCAGATCATGTACGTCACGGCGTAGTAGGGCTGGACGATCCAGGTCGGGGCGTTCTCCCCGGTGTAGTCGGTGCCGGTGAGCGTGGAGCCGTCGGGGTTGGTCTCGTAGGGGATGTCGTTGCCGCTGTCGCCCTCGAAACTCTGCTTGTGCAGCCCGAAGTTTCCGCCGTTGATCTGGTGGTTGTGCCTCGGCATCGACTGGATGCTGATCACGACCTGGCACTCTCCCCCGGTGTCCGTGATCTCCAGAGCGGTGCCGATCGCCCCGAAGGCCGGGTTGCGCCCGTCGCTCTGGGTCAGGGTCGCCGCCGTGAGGTCACCCGCGCCCAGCAGCACCCGGCCGATGAGGTTGGGCGTGTTGGTGCTGCCGAGCGCGGTGATGAGCTGCGAGTACTGGCCGGGGATCGGCGATCCGTCGCACGGGAGCCAGCCCGGTGGGAGTGAGTTGGGGTTCAGGATGGTCGCGACGATGGTGCCGACAGGCACGTCCAGCATGGATTGCGGCATTCTCGGCTTCCCATTGGTTACTTGGAGTCACCACTCCCTGGGCGTGATCGACGATACAGCGGACGCAGCGGACGAAGCCGGATATCAAGATCGGCGCGCGCCATCTCCTACCTGGGGCGTTGCACGCAGGGGGTGAAGTACGTCCGCCGCTTGCCCGTGCTGAAGTCGCGCAGCCTCATCTCCAGGTAGTAGCAGACGTTGTACTTGGTCGGGCTCGTCCTGACGCCGACCCAGCTCGCCGTGCCGGTTTTGGGGATGGCCTGGTAGTGGACGGGCGCGTACTCGCCGTTTCCGGATACCCAGAACTCCAGCCACGACTTGTTGCCCCTGTGGTTCTCGTAGCGGCCGTACCTGATTCCGGCGCTGTCGATGCTGAGGCAGAAGGAGGGCAGGTCGGCCGCGCACCCCTTCTTGGCCGTCAGCCCCGCACTCGCGCCTGACGGGAAGGACAGGAGTCCGACCGCGACGGCTGAGATCACGAGCACGGCCTTGGTCTTGCGTGGGAGATTCACCATGACCGGTCACGGTAGGGGCGGGCCCTTTGGATTCGCTTTCGACGGCCGATCGTCAGCGGCTCACGGCGGTCTCGCGGGCGATGTGGGAGAGCTTTTCCGGGTTGCGCACGTGGTAGGCGCCGGTGACGTAGCCGTTCTCCACCCGCACGGCCACCACGCCGTCGATCTCGCCGTCGATCCGGACGAGCAGCCCCGGCCAGCCGTTGATCTGCACGATCTCGACCGACCTCGCCGCCTCGCGCTGCCACCATCCGACGGCCAGGAGGCGGGCGACGTCGTCCACGCCCACGACGGGCCGCAGCAGGGCGTGCCTGACGCCGCCGCCGTCGCTCAGGGCGACGACGTCCGGCGCGAGGACGTCGAGCAGGCTCTGCAGGTCGCCGGTCTCGACCGCGCGCTGGAACGCCTGGAGCGCGGCCCGGTGCTCGGCCGGGGTGCCGGCGCCGCGTGGCCGGCGCTCGGCGACGTGGGTCCGTGCCCGGTGAGCGATCTGGCGTACCGCGGGCTGGGTCTTGCCGACCGCCTCGGCGATCTCGGCGTAGTCCAGGCCGAAGACCTCGCGCAGCACGAACACCGCCCGCTCGGTCGGCTGCAGCGTCTCCAGCACCAGCAGCATCGCCATCGAGACGCTGTCGGCCAGCTCCACGTCCTCGGCCACGTCGGGCGCGGTCAGCAGCGGCTCGGGCAGCCACGGCCCGACGTAGGTCTCCTTGCGCCGGTCCAGCGTGCGCAGCCGCTTCAGCGCCTGCCGGGTGACGATCCTGATCAGGTACGCCCGCCGGTCCAGCACCGTGCCGAGGTCGACCCCCGCCCACAGCATCCACGTCTCTTGGAGGACGTCCTCGGCGTCGGTCGCGGAGCCGAGGATCTCGTAGGAGAGCGTGAACAGCAGGTTGCGGTGGGCGACGAACGTTTCGGTGGCCGCGTCCGTGCGGCTGCCAGGTGCCGGTGCCATGTCCATACGATCCCGCCCGCCACCGCCCTGTGACACCCGTGACCGGTGGTCTATGTCACACAGGTCCCGCTGTCACGGGAAGCGGGGCGGCGGGATCTCTTGCTCGTCAGGACACAACACTACGAGTAAGGAAAAATCCGCATGACCTCAGCACAGTCCCGCATGCCGGACCCGGTCCCGTTCCTGCCCGAGCTGGCGGCGATAGCCGTACCGCTGCACCAGATCATCGCCAACGGCGTGATCCCCCCGGTCACCATCGGCCTGCTGCAGCTACGCGCCGGGCAGATCCTCGGCAGCACGTACTTCACCATCAGGGAGACCGCCAACCTGCGCAGGCTGGAAGAGACGGAGGAGCGCATCACCGCCGTGGCCACCTGGCACGACGCCACCGTCTTCACCTCCGCGGAACGGATCGCGCTGGAACTCGTGGAGGCCGTCCTCACCCCGAACCCGTCAGGCGAGCGCGTCTCCGACGACCTGTACGCCAGAGCGGCGGCCCACTACGACCACCGGGCGCTCTGGCATCTCGTCATGGCCATCGCCCACATCGGCTTCTTCACCCCCGCCGCGCTCATCGCCAAGCCGATCCCCGGCAGGCCGCCCGGCAAGAACTACAGCCCGGCCGCCGCCAAGGTCGCGGTGGCGGGTGCGACCGGACGGCTGGGCCGCCACGTCGTCGACGTCCTGACCGAGCGCGGCCACCAGGTCGTGCCGATGTCGAGGGCCACCGGCGTGGACCTCGTCACCGGCGAGGGCCTGGCCGAGGCGCTCACCGGGGTGGACATCGTCATCGACGTCGCCTCGTGGCACTCCTCCGAGCAGGAGGCGGCCACCGAGTTCTTCCGCGCCTCGGCCCGCAACCTGCACGAGTACGGGCAGAAGGCCGGGGTCGCCCAGATCACCGTCGCCTCGATCATCGGCGTCGAGTCGGCCACGGCCGGGTTCCTCGCCGCCAAGAAGGAGCACGAGGCACTCCTGCTATCCGGCCCGCTCCCCGTCCGCATCCTGCGGGCCGCGCAGTTCCACGAGTTCGTCGGGCAGCTTCTGGACTGGCGGCAGGGCGAGGTCGCCTACGTCCCCGCCCTGCCCACGCAGCTCGTGGCCGGCCGTACCGTGGCCGAGGAGCTGGTCGGAGTGGCCCTCGACCCCCGCGCGCCCGCCGCGGGAGCGCCGATCCCCGAGATCGCCGGACCCCGCGCGCAGACCATGGCGGAGGCCGCGGCGCTGCTCGGCGCCCGCCGGGGCGTCGAGGTCGTCGCCGTGGACGGCGCCGGGATGCCGGACGCCGAGCTCGCCGCCAAGGGCGCGTTCCTGCCCGGACCGCACGCCAAGCTCGCCGGGCCCGCCTTCCAGGAGTGGCTCGACGCCCAGCCGTGAGCCCGGTGTTGGTCAAGCTCCAGCCAGGCGGATGGCGGCGGTCCAGGCCGTGGCCCAGGATGCAGGGGTTCATGACGACCTTCAGAAGGAGCACGATGCGCTACCTGGTCCTGATCTCCGCCGCCGCCGCCGGGCTGTTCCTGGCCGCCCCCGCCCAAGCCGCGCCGACGCCGCCCAACGAGGGCGCGACCCAGACCCAGAGGATGCCCGGCGACCTGCTCGCCGGGCTGACCCGAGGGCTGCCGATCAAGGGCCTGCCGGTCGGCTGAGGCCAGCGCTCACGCCGGGGCGGCCAGCTCGATCGAGGCGAGCTTGGCCGGATCGACGACGATGTGGATGCCGGTGATCCGCGCTCCGGTGACGGTGAACGCGATGACGGACAGCGGGGTTCCGTCGGGGCGCCAGGACATGTGGCCGGGGATGCCGTTGACCAGCACGGGCCGTTGACGGGCGATCTCCCCGGAGAACCTGCGCGCGCCGGCGGCCACCTCGGTGGCGCCGAGCGTGACGACCACGCCGCCGGGGGTGTCCACGGTCAGCTTCACCTCCGGGTCGAGCACACGCAGGAGCGCCTCGAAGTCACCGCCGCGCGCGGCGGCGACGAAGGCGCCGACGACCTCCTGGTGTTCGCGGCCCGGTCCCAGCGGCCGGTCCGTCGCCTGGACCTTGCGGCGGGCGCGGCTGGCGATCATCTTGGTGGCGTCGGCCGACTTGCCGAGGATCTGCGCGATCTCGCGGAACGGCACCGCGAACAGGTCGTGCAGGACGAACGCCAGCCGCTCGCTCGGCGTGAGCGTGTCGAGCACGACGAGCAGGGCGAGGCCGACCGAATCGGCGAGCGCCGCCTGCTCGTCCGGGGCGGGTTCGTCGGCGGGCGTCACCACGAGGTCCGCGAACTCGTGCCCGTATGCGGTCTCGGGGTGGGCCTGGCGGGATCTGAGGTGGTCCAGGCTGATGCGGCCGACGACCGTGGTCAGCCAGCCCGGCAGGTTGGCGATGGTGGTCGCGTCCTGACGTACGAGACGCATCCAGGCTTCCTGGACCACGTCCTCGGCGTCGGCGTGCGAGCCCAGCACGCGGTGGGCGAGGGCGCGCAGCCGGCCGCGGTGGGCCTCGAACTCCTCGGCCAGGCCGGGCGGGTGGGCGCTCACGGCCGGCGGGGCTTGCGCTGCTGGCGGAGCGAGATCCGGTTGCCGTCCGGGTCCGTGGCCTCGGCGCGTACCCCGAACGGGTAGTCCACCGGCTCCGGCTCCTCGAAGACGACACCACGACCGCGCATGTTCTCGAAATCCCTCCGCAGATCCTCGGACTCAAGGATCAGCGGGCCTGGCGCGCCGTCCCGGCCCAGCTTACCCGGCCGGCCCGCGGCGTCCGGGTACGACCACAGGAGGATCTGCACCTCGCTGCCGGGCACGCCGACGGTGAGGAAGCGTCCGTCCGGGCCCGGGTAGTCGATCCGCTTCTCCAGGCCGAGTCCGCGCGTGTAGAACTCCAGGGCGCGGTCCTGGTCGGTGACGTAGATCGTCGCGTACATGATGGTCGTCAGCATTCCGCTCTCTTTTCACTCGTCGTTTCGCCCTTATGACGAGTGCCGGGGAGAGAAGGTAACTTCACCGCGTGGCCATATGCGCGGAGCGTGTTCGCATGAAAGCGTAGAGCGACGAACGGCAGGTCGTCTGCCGTTCGCGTCCCCGCTCCGAAAGGTCGTGTATCGTGCGCCTGCGTCAAGCCGCTGTCGCCATCGCCGGAACGTTCGCTCTCGTCTCCGCCTTCGCCTCGCCCGCCAGCGCCGCCCACGGTGAGTTCCAGTACACCTACGTCGGCATCATCGGGCAGCCCCAGATCGGGATGCTCCACGACCCGCCGAGCGGGCAGTGCATCACGCTGCCCGAGGTCGCCAACCCCAGCGCGAGCGCGCCCGCCCACTCGCCGCGCAACCGGACCTCGTCCACGGCCACGGTCTTCACCGAGCCCGACTGCGAGGGCGACTGGTTCACGCTGAGGCCGCACACGGGCGGGGGTTCGGATCGGCTGAAGCTCCGTTCCGTGGTCTTCTCCTGACCCATCGGGCCGGCTCTCCAGCCGGCCCGTTTTTCCCCGAATAGTCAGCCCGCCTCGTAGGCGTACCAGGGACCGTCGAGATGCTCGGCCTCGGCCGGCGGCACCCGGGGGCTCCAGACGTACCCGTAGGCGCGGTCGCCCAGCCACCCCCGCCCCTGCTGGAAGTAGACCCGGCCGTCCGCGCGGAAGACCTTCTCGAACGTCAGGTTCCCGATGGCCCGTTCCCCGAGGTCGTCGCCCTCCCCCAGCGTGCGGGCGAGCGCTTCCATGCTCCCGGCGGAACCGGCGAAGCGCTCGTCCCGCGCGGGAGCCGCGGCCATGACCGCGACCAGCACGAGGACGCCCGCCAGAAGCACCGCTCCCACGTACGCGGGCCCTGCGTAAGGCAGAACCCTCCACCACGATCGTTCCGCTCATGCGGCCATCCTGACACGGCCTCGGGATGGCCCTCGGCAGGTGGCTCGACCCTGATCAGGGCTGGGCGCCCAGGCCGGTGGTCAGGGCGGTGAACAGGTGGTCGAGGCGGGTGCGATGGTCGGGGGCGATGGTGTCGGGCGGGTCTCCGTCCAGCAGCCGGCGGGCCGTCTCCACCAGGACGACGGTGTAACCGGCGACGAAGAAGGCGGCCAGCAGTGCGGCGTCGCCGGTGAAGGACGGGTCGTGGTCCAGTTCGTCGGCGAGCGTCCGCTGGAGGTCGGAGGCGATCTCCCTGGCGCGGGCGATCAGCGCGGGCGAGGCCGCGACGGTCCTGAAGAAGGGGGCCGACCCCTCCCTCAGGCCGGACAGGGCGTGGCGGTCCTCCAGGACGCGGTAGGCCACCTCACGCAGGGACGGGAGGACGCCGGTGCCGGGGGCACGGTCGCGGATCGCGGAACGGAGGAGGTCGGCGGCGTCGTCCTGGCGGTCCAGGAGGAGGTCCTCCTTGCGCGGGAAGTGCTTGAACACCGTCACCGCCGACACCCCGGCCTCCCGCGCGACGTCGGTGACCGTGACCGCGTCGAAGCCGCTGTCAAGGAACATCCGGGTCGCGACCTCCGAGATCTTCGCGCGCGTCTGCGGCCCGCCTCGCGCACCGGTCCTGGGCATCGTGCCCTCCCCATTTACTTGTGTCACTTAACTTAGTGACTTACCTTAGTGACATGTCCTTCAACCAGATTGTCGCCCAACCCCGATCCCTTCGGGAGGCGTGGGTCGCGCTGGCGGGGCTGTCGGCGGTGTTCCTGTTCGAGATGCTCAACACCTCGATCCTGAACATCGCCCTGCCCGTCATCGGACGCGAGCTCCACGCCTCCACCACCGCGCTGCAATGGGTGACCGGCGCCTACTCGGTCGTGTTCGGCGGCCTGATGCTGGCCTTCGGCGCGGTCGCCGACCGCTTCGGCCGGCGGCGGATCATGCTGGCCGGGCTGGCCCTGCTCGGCGTGGCGAGCCTGGCGACCGCCCTGGTCACCACCGCCGAGCAGTTGATCGCGGTCCGGGCCGCCATGGGCGTGGCCGCGGCGATGACGACCCCGGGCTCGATGGCGCTGGCGTTCCGGCTGTTCGACGAGGACGCCCTGCGCGTGCGCGCGCTCACCCTCATCTCGACCGTCGGCCTGGCCGGGCTCGCGATCGGCCCGACGGCGGGCGGCCTCGTGCTGGCGATCGCCCCCTGGCAGGTCCTGCTGCTGGCCAACGCGCCGATCGCCGTGCTCGCCCTCATCGGCGTCCGGTACGGCATAGCCGCCGACGACCCGGACGGCCTCCACCGCGACCCCCTCGACCTCCCGGGAATGCTGCTCGGCACGGCGACGGTCGTGCTCGCCCTCCTCGCACCGACGCTGTTCGTCGACCAGGGCTCCTGGATTCCCTGGGCGGTCACCGCAGCCGCCGCGGCGACGGCGGCGGGCTTCGTCCTGCGCGAGCGCCTGGCCGTCCATCCGCTGCTCGACCTGAAGCTCCTCGCCCTCCCTCTGGTCTCCGGCGGACTGGCCTACAAGGCCGCGACCGGGCTGGCCACCGCCGGACTCACCTACCTGGTGACGCTCCAGCTCCAGCTCGACTGGGGCTGGCCGCCCGCGCTGGCGGCCCTCGGGATGCTGCCGCAGGTCGTCGTCCTCATCGCGGGCAGCGCGTTCGTCAACCCGTTCGTCCAGAAGGCCGGCCTGGACCGGGCCGCGTGGATCAGCTCCGTCGCGGTCGTGTCCGGCCTCGCCGTCTACGGCCTGCTCGGCCGGTTCGGCTACCTGTGGGTCGCGATCGCGCTCGTGCTGGTGGCGGCGGGGATGCGCGTGGTCGGCGTCGTCGCCGGGCTCAACGTGGTCCGCGGCCTGCCCCGGGACCGGACCACCATCGGGACCGCGCTCGCCGACACCGCCTCCGAGGTCACCTCGGGCATCGGCATCGCGATCACCGGCACCGTCCTCGCCGTCGTCTTCACCGGCGACCTCGCCACCTCCCCCTGGAGCCCTCGGCAGACCGGCGAGTTCCACGGCGCCGTCACCCTGGCGAGCCTCACCCTCACCGTCGTCGCCGCGGCTCTCGTCGCGTGGGGAATCGCCCGCACCCGGCCCACCGCCTGAGCCGGCCGGGCGGTGAGCACCGGTCAGGTGTCGTCGGGCAGCGGTTCGCCGGTCTCCAGGAGCGACTTCAGGCTGGCCACCACGCCCGGCCAGCCCTGCCCGGCCATCTCGGCCAGGCGCGAACCCGGCTCGAACCCGTCGTGCACCACGGTGAGCTTCACCACCCGCCCGGCCTCCTCGATGGTGAACGTGACCTTCGAGCGCGGTTCGCCGGCCAGCCGGGCGCGCAGCTCGTCGTCCCAGCCGAAGCGCCTGGCGAGCTCAGGCGTGATGGCGTGCCAGGTATAGGAGAGCCGCGTGTACGGCTCCGCCGCCAGCACGACCTGCCCCGGATCGCTGATCAGCACCCCGTGGTTGTCCCAGGTCATCGGCGACCCGGCGGACCAGTCGGTGGTGAGCTCCGTGGCCCAGTAGCGGCGGGTGAAGGCGGGGTCGGTGAGCGCCCGCCAGAGCTCGCGCGGGGTGGTGCGGATGTAGGTGGTGTAGACGAAGGCCGGCGCCTCTTCAAGGGCGAGTTTCAGGTCCGCCAGGGCTTCGACCCTCGCCTGGTCGTAGCGGCTGATCCACCGGTGGGCGATCTCGTGGACGGGCGCGGCGTTGAGGAAGTGCAGCTTCTCGCGGCCCCGCCGTACGGTGGAGACGAGCCCGGCCTCTTCCAGCACCGCGAGGTGTTTGCTGACGGACTGCCGGGCCATGTCGAGACCGGCGCACAGCTCGCGCAGCGTCTGCCCGTTGCTTGCGTTCAGCGAGTCGAGCAACGCGCGCCGGCTCGGATCGGCCAGCGCCTTGAACACCTCGTCCATGCTCGTCCCGTACCCCACTTCAACGGCCAACAGGCAGCCGTCTAGCTGCCTTTCACATTAGGCAACCAAACGGCTGCTCGTCAAGCGCGAAGATCAGTCATCTGACAGAAGCTAGCCGATGACGGAGGCGGCAGGCTGCGGTCAGGACACGGACGGCCCTCAGGGAGCACCCATGTCCTCGGTGGGGGCGGCGAAGTCGGCGTCGCCTGGGAACTCGGCGCCCTGGCTGCCCAACGCGGTGCTCGTACCAGAGTGCGTGGGTGAAGCACTGTTCGACGAGGCCGCCACCGCCGTACGCGGAGGATCCTCAGCCGAGCCCGGAACGGGCGACGACGTTGGTGATCCCGATGCGGACCGCGGTGAACCCCTCCCGCACGAATGACGCGGCGACCTCCTCGGCGGGTTGAGCCGGGTAGTAACGGCCGGCAACGGCCCTGGCCACCTGCTTGATCCGCGCCGGCTCGGCCGAGGTCCGCGCCTCGCCTTCGACGGTGACGAAGCTGTAGGGCTGCCGGTCGTCGCTGACGCAGACCGCGACGCGCCCGTCACGTGCCAGGCTCCGGCCCTTGACGCTCCCGGGCGACAGCAGGAAGGCGAGCTCGTCGCCGTCGAGGACGAAGCAGACCGGGGTGACATGGGGCCGCCCGTCGGCGCGGGTGAGGGCGATGTGCGCGAGCCGCGTACCCTCCGCGACGAAGGTACGCCATTCCTGGTCGGTCATCGTGGTCATCGGGCTTCCTCCCGTTCCGTGCGGCCGGAGAAGCGCCAGCGGGTGGCGCTGAAGCCGTCCTCCTTGCCGAAGGCGAACACGCGCTCCGGCTCCATCGCGTACACGTGCCGGGGATCGGTGTCGCCCGGATCGTGGAACTCGCCGTCCCGGACGAAGGGATGCCACCACGGATACTTGACCGGAAACAGTCCCGCCACCCGCCGCAGCCGGGCGACGTCCCGGACGAGGTGGGCGGCGCCTTCGAGGACCACGTCCACGTCCTGGCCGGGCACCGTGACCGCGCAGCCGTCGTTCCGCACGAGGTTGCGGGCCTTACGGGAGTCCCGGAAGGTGACGAAGCAGGCCGCCCCGTCATCCCACACGGCCAGCACCGGCACCACGTGCGGGCGCCCGTCCCGGTCGGTGGTGGCGAGCAGGTAGTCGCCCGCCTCCGCCACCCGCGTCCGCACGTCCGTCCAGGTGAGACCCGTCAGGGGCGTGCCACGGGGACTGGACAGCTCTTCCGCTTGGATCGTCATGCCCACGACGCTAGGCGAGTCCGTTCATCGGGAAAAGCGATGATTCACGATCAGATCAATCGCCCTGAGCGATGCGCCTTCGCGGCGGGCCGTACGAAAGCCAGAGTGGCCTGACGGCGGCCAAGGCGCGGGAGGCCGCCGAGCCCATCGATCACGACGACGTCACGCGCCTCCACGGTCGTGGACCTCCTTCCTGTTCCGCCCGGTACGGTCGAACCGCTCGCTCATCAGCCACAGGCTCGTCCGCGCTCCTGGATCGTCCCGCTCGGAAAGGGCGTCCATGACCCCGACCCGGTCGCCGGGGGTTCGATTCTGGCTCATCTTCACCTTCGCCTCGATGGAGTCGATGGCCACCGTGAACGCCTGCAGCCCGCCCAGCAGCTCGGTGGTGCGGGCCCTGGCCCAGCCGTCGGCCCGCCACGGCTCGGCGCGCCCGCGTTCGTGGTCCTGGACCAGCGACATCAGGTGGGCCCTGACGGCCGCGGGGTCGTCGAGCGGCGTGGCCGTGCCGCGCACGTGCACGGCGGTGAAGTTGTAGGTGGGCAGACCCTTGTCGGCGTACCAGCCGGGGCTGACGTAGACGGCCGGGCCGAGGAAGCAGACGAGGACCTCGGCGCCGCAACGCAGGGATCGGGCGATCGGGTCGGCGGCCGAGACGTGGCCGACGAGCTCGTCCAGGCCGACGGGGTCCTGACGCATCTGGACGGGGACGTGGGCGACGCGCAGGTCAGGGGAGGCCGCGATGACCGTCGCGAACGGCCAGTCGGCGACGAGGCGGCGTACCTCGTCGAGGCCGGCATCGGCGTAGGCCGGGTCGATGTACATGATCACGTTCCATTCGGGCGCGGAGTGCTGTCACCGATCATCAGCCGCCAGGCGGGGCCGCGCACCGGAGCATGCGCCAATTCCCGCCGCCCGAGTTGGTGCCCTCGACCCACTTCGCCGGCGGCCGGCGTGCAGCCCCGGCACGCCGTCGACGACCGTGGCCGACCTGGTCGTGCTCGACCGCGACCCCGGGATGCCGTCGCGCACGACCTCGGCCCGCATCGGCGTCAGCTCGTTGTGGCAGCCCGAGGTGAGCAGCGTCGGAAGGTCGACCTCGCCCAGGTGGTCCGTGATCATCGTGGAGAAGACCTGTGGCCCATGCGGTCGAGCGGGCGCTGCACGAAGTCGGGATAGGGGTCGATCCTGCACATGTGGCGCCGGCTTGTCCCGCCCGCGGCCCCCGACCTCGTTCGTTTGATGTCAGCGGCCGGCGGCGTAGCCCTGGGCGCCGCGAGGGTTGGCCGCCGCGCGCAGGAACGCGGCGTCGCGGGCGACCGCGCTGAGCCGGCCGAGCGACCACGGGTCCTGGGGTTCCACCTCGTGGCCGCGGCGGCGCAGCTCCGCGACCACCCCGGGGGCGAGCCTGTCCTCCAGGCTCAGGACGCCGGGGCGGGAGGCGCGCGGGTAGAAGGAGCTGGGAACGTGCTCCGAGTGGAACATCGGGGCGTCGATCGCCTCCTGGAGGTTCAGCCCGCCGCCGTGGACGAGAGCGAGGAAGAAGTTCACGCTCCACTGGTCCTGCTGGTCGCCGCCGGGCGTGCCGAAGGCCATCCACGGCCTGCCCTCGCGCAGCGCGAACGACGGGGACAGCGTGGTACGGGGCCTGATCCCCGGGCGCAGGGAGTTGGGCAGCCCCTCCTGGAGCCAGAACATCTGGGCCCGCGTGCCCAGGCAGAAGCCCAGGGACGGGATCGTCGGGGAGCTCTGCAGCCAGCCGCCGCTCGGGGTGGCGGAGACCATGTTGCCGTGCCGGTCGACGACGTCGAGGTGGCAGGTGTCGCCGCGTACCCGTCCGTCGGGGGCGACCGTCGGCTCGCCGACGCCGCGGGCGCCGGGCAGGTCCGTGAGGTCGGGGTACTCGGGCAGGCGGGGTTCGCGGCCGCCCGGGGCGCCGGGGCGCAGGTCGAAGGAGGCCCGCGGACCGACCAGGGCGCGGCGGCCGGCGTTGTAGGCGTCGCCGAGCAGGTCGGCCATGGGGACGTGGGCGGCGTCGCCGTACCAGGCCTCGCGGTCGGCGAAGGCCAGCTTGGCGCACTCGATCACCGTGTGGATGTAATCGGCGCTCAGGTGGCCCATCGCGGTCAGGTCGTGGCCCGACAGCAGCGCGAGCTGCTGCAGGAACACCGGCCCCTGGCCCCACGGCCCGGTCTTGCACACGGTGTGGCCGTGGTAGTCGAAGCTCAGCGGCTCCTCCACGGTCGCCGACCACGCGGCGAGGTCGTCGCCGGTGAGCAGTCCGCCGTGCACCTCGCCCGAGCTGTCCCGCCAGGCGGTCGTGGCGCTGAAGTCGGCGATCGCCTCGGCGACGAAGCCCTTGTACCAGGCGTCGCGGGCGGCGGCGATCCGCGCCTCCCTGGTGGCGCCGACCGCCTCGGCGACGACGCGGCGGTAGGTGGCGGCGAGCACCGGGTTGGTCAGCCGCGATCCGGGCGCGGGCGGCCTCCCGCCGGGCAGCCAGGTCGCCGCGGAGGTCGGCCAGTCGTCGGTGAACAGCCGCTCGACCGTCCCGATCGTGGCGCGGATCCGGTCCAGCGCGGGTACGCCGTGCTCCGCGTAGTGGATGGCGGGTTCCAGTACGTCGGCGACCGACCAGGTGCCCCAGCGCTCCAGCATGAGCATCCAGCCGCCGAACGCCCCCGGCACCGTGGCGGCGAGCAGGCCGGTGCCCGGCATGACCTCGACGCCGAGGCCGTTGAGGCGCTCGATGGTCGCCGCGCCCGGGGCGACGCCCTGTCCGCAGACGACCGACACCTTCCGCGCGGACTCGTCCCAGAGCAGGATCGGCACCTCGCCGGCCGGCCCGTTCAGGTGCGGCTCCGCCACCTGGAGCACGAATCCGGCCGTGACCGCCGCGTCGAACGCGTTGCCGCCCCGTTCGAGCACGCTCATGCCGGTCGCGGAGGCCAGCCAGTGGGTGCTGGCGACCATGCCGAAGTTTCCCGCCAGTTCGGGCCGGGTGGTGAACACGCTGGTTCCTTTCGGTCGGGGGATCCGAGTCATTGTAGGCAGGCGTCTCAAGAGTTACGATCGTCTTATCTGGGAGAAGCATCTCATTTAAGAATGGAGCCCATCGTGTTCATTGTCGCGGCGACGGACAGCGTGCTCATCGCGCCGAGCTGGGAACGCGTGACGGCGGAGGAGGCGCGCCGCCTGGGCGAGGCGCCGGCCGCCGACGTCGGCGACGCGCTGCAGCGGATGACCGTCATGGACGGCGGCATCCGGCTGCTCACCGAGCGCGCCGCGCTCCTGGGCAACGCCCTGACCGTGGACGTGCGGTCGGGCGACAACCTGGCCATCCACCGGGCGCTCGACGAGGCCCGCCCCGGGGACGTCCTGGTCGTCAACGGGCACGGGGACATCACCAGGGCGCTGATCGGCGGCCTCATCGGCGAGATCATGGTCAACGCCGGGATCGTCGGCGCGGTGGTCGACGGGGCCATCCGCGACGTCCAGGCACTGTCCGAGCTGGGTCTTCCCGTGTACGCGCGGGCGATCACCCCCGCGGGCCCCTTCAAGGAGGGCCCGGGCGCCATCGGCGTCCCCGTGGCGGTCGGCGGCGTGGTGGTGGCGCCGGGCGACGTGCTCGTGGGCGACGCCGACGGCGTGGTCGTCGTCCCGCACCGGCGCGTCAGGGAGGTCGCGGACACGGTCGGCGGAATAGTCGACCGCCAGGAGGCGCTCCGCCAGCGCATCCTCGCCGCCCGCCCCAACCATCCGAAGGCCGCCCGACCCGACCACACGGGCGCCGCCCGACCCGACCAACCTGAGGCCGCGCGAGCCGACCATTCGGGGGCCGCCCGACCCGACCATCCTGAGGCCGCGCGAGCCGACCATTCGGGCGCCGCCCGACCCGACCATCCTGAGGCCGCGCGAGCCGACCATTCGGGGCCCGCGCGATGACCGCCTTTCGGATTGAGGAGTTGCGCCGCCACTCGCGCCGCCCGCCCCTGGCTCCCGCTCCGCCCGGCACCGTCTCCCTCGCCATGGGCGAGCCGGGCTTCCCCACCCCGCCACCGGTGGTCGAGGCCGCCGTGGCCGCCCTGCGCCAAGGACACACCCACTACGCCGACCAGAAGGGCCTGCCCGAACTGCGCGCCGCGCTGGCCGCGAGGCTGCCCGCGCGCCCCGGCCGGCCCTGGAGCGCGGACGACGTCGTGGTCACCCACGGCGCCACCGCCGCGCTGGCGGCCGTCGTGCTCGCCACGATCGGACCGGGCGACCGCGTGGTCATCCCCGAGCCCGCCTACTCCCTCTACGCCGACCTGGTGGTCTTCGCCGGTGGCACCGTGGATTTCGTCCCGCTCGCCCCGGACCTGCACTGGGACCTGGACGCGCTGGCCGCCGCACTCCCCGGCGCCGCGATGATGATCTTCTCCAACCCGTCGAACCCGACCGGCATCGTCCACACCGGGCAGGAGCTCAAGGCACTGGGCGAACTCCTCGACGGCACCGGCGTCCTGGTGGTCAGCGACGAGGCGTACCACCGGCTGGTCTACCCGGGACACACCCTGACCTCGGCCCTGGAGGTCGAGTCGCTGCGCGAGCGCACGGTGTACGTGCAGACGTTCTCCAAGACGTACGCGATGACCGGCTGGCGGGTGGGCTACCTGGCCGGGCCCCGCGAGGTCGTGGACGCGGCCGCGCACGCCCACCGGACCTGCGCCGGATCGCTCAACACCGTGGTCCAGCACGCGGCCCTGGCCGCCCTCGACCTGCCGGACGGCGTCGTCGAGGCCATGCTCGACGGCTACCGGCGGCGCCGCGACCTCGTGGTGGCCGGCCTGTCCGGCATCCCCGGCCTGCACCTCGTCCCGCCGGAGGGCGCGTTCTACGGCTTCCTCCGCTACGACGCCGATCTGCCCTCCGAGCGGGTCGTCCGCGAACTGGCCGAGCGGAAGGTCCTGGTCAGGGCGGGCGCCGAGTACGGGCCCTCGGGCGAGGGACACGTGCGGATCTCGTTCGCGACCGGCGAGGACGACCTGCGGACCGGGCTGACCCGCCTGGCCGGCGCCACATTCCTGCGCACCGCCCAAGGTCACCCGCCGCCCGGAGAGGAAGCCATGCGCACCGCGCAAGATCACCGCCCACCCGGAGGGGACGCCGTGCGCACCGCGCAAGATCACCGCCCACCCGGAGGCGACGCCGTGCGCACCGCGCAAGGTCACCCGCCGCCCGGACGGGATATCCTGCGCCTGCGCCTGGATGAGGGCGGAGGAGTCCCGTGACCGACCGGCAGGGCGCCGCACGTGGGGAGGGCAAACTGCGCAGCGACACCCGCCGCAACCGCCGGCGCCTGCTCGAGGCGGTCGGCGAGCTGGCCAGGGAGGCGCCCGACCAGCTCACCATGCAGGCCGTCGCCTCCCGCGCGGAGATCGGCCCGGCGACCGCCTACCGCTACTACTCCACGGTCGAGGACGTGCTCGCCGCCTACGTGCTCAGTGTCGTCGAGGAGCTGCGCGACTTCAGCGTCACCTCGGCCGCGCAGGGGCAGCCGCTGTTCGACGCCGTCGTGGACAAGTGGGTGGACCTGCTGGCCGAGCACGGCCCCGCGCTGGTGCAGCTCCGCTCCCGGCGCGGTTACCTGGAGCGCCTCCACGACGGCAACGAGATCATCACCGCCCAGCGGGACGCGTGGAACAGGCCCGTGACGGGACTCCTCGACGACCTCGGCCTGCCCGGCGAGATGCTCGAGTACGCGCTGTTCCTCAACAACCTGATGTACGACCCCCGGGAGATCCAGGACCTGCTCCAGGAGACGACCCTGTCCCGCAGGGAGATCGTCACCCGGCTGAAAGAGGCCTACCGGGGCGCGCTGCGCGGATGGGCCCGGGCAGGCTGAACGCCCCCCGCTGACGAGTTTCCGCCACCGTGCCGATCTCCGGCCGGTGGCTTCATCGTTTTCAGGTCTGCCTAAACAGAAGATGAAGTGATACGCTCCTCTCAAATCATATAAGTGTCTATGTACACTTCGGGCGAAGGAGGCCAGCCGTGGCCACGCATCGTTCCACCATCCGGGCGGGTGAGCTCGACGTCGGGTACATCGACGACGGCAGTGGCGTGCCGCTCGTGCTCGTCCACAGCGGCGAGAGCGACCGCACCCAGTTCGCCACCCTGCGCGCGCACCTCGGCGCCGGGATCCGGGCGATCTCCTACGACCAGCGCGATTCGGGTATCACGGTGAATCCGCCTGTGCCGTACACGCTGGAGGATCTCGCCGACGACCTCGTCGCCCTGCTGGACGCGCTGGAGCTCCGGGACGCTCACCTGCTGGGCACCTCCTTCGGCGGCGCGGTCGCCCAGCACGCCGCCCTGCGGCATCCGGAGCGGGTCGCCTCCCTCGTCCTGGTCGCCACCACGCCGAGCTTCGCGATGTGCGTCGAAGCGGTCGACGAGCTGCTGGGCATGTCCCACGCCGACCGGCAGAACGCGGTCGGCGACTTCTTCGTCACGCCCGCCGGTCAGGCGGAGCTCACCGCGCGGGCCGCCCAGACGCTGGCCGTACGCGATCCAGGGCAGAGCGCCCGCCGCCACGACGTCGCCAGGCGGCACGAGGTCCGCGACCGTCTCGGCGAGATCGCCGCGCCCACGCTGATCGTGCACGGCACGGAGGACCGGCTGGCGCCCTATGCCGGAGCGGTGCTGATGGAGGAGCGGATCCCGCACGCGGAGCTGCGCCCGATCGAGGGCGGGCGGCACGCGATCACGATGGAGTTCGCGGAGCCGATCGCGCGCTGGGTGCGCGAGTTCCTCGGAGTGACGGCGGCGTGAGCGGCACGACGGACCCCGCCCGGCAGGTCGCGGAGCGCATGGCGGAGGCGGCAGGGGCGTGGCTGGACTCCCTGGACGCCGGGCAGCGCCCGATCGGGGCCTGGCAGGCGCCCGGCGCGGACGAGACCGAACACACCCGCTGGTTCTACACGCCCACCGACCACGGCGGGCTCACCTTCCACGAGCAGCGCCCCGCCCAGCACCGGCTGGTGATGCGGCTGGTCGCCGCCGGGCTGTCGGAGGCCGGATACACCACCGTCGCCACCGTGCTCGGACTGGAGAACGTGCTCGACCGCGTCGAGGGCTTCTCGGTGAACTGGGGACGGGAGCGTACCCGCGATCCCGGCATGTACTACCTGCGGGTCTTCGGCGAGCCCGGCGGGACGCGGCCGTGGGGATGGCGGTTCGGCGGCCACCACGTCTCGCTCAACTTCCTCGTGGTGGACGGGCGCGTGGCCGCCACGACGCCGTGCTTCCTGGGCGCGGACCCGGCCGCCTCGCCGCTGCTGGGCGGCGCGACGCTGCGCCCGCTGGGCACGGCCGAGGACCTGGCCCGCGAGCTGGTCCGCTCCCTGCGCCCGGAGTCCGCCGCCCGCGCGGTACTGCTGGCGCGCGCCCCGGACGACATCGTCGCCGGCAACAGCGCCCGCGCCGGCGACCGCGTGGTGCTGCGCCGCGAACTCTGGCGTCCCGGCGGCCACACCCCGGACCGCGCCGGCAACCCGGCCACCGGCCTCACCGGCGCGGACCGGCGAGCGGTCGCCCTCACCCCCACGCCCAGGGGCGTGCCGGGCGCCGAACTCGACGCCGCCCAGCGAGAGCTGCTGCGCGCCCTGCTCGGCACCTACCTCGGCCGCGTCGCCGACGAGGTGTCACCGCTGCCCCGCTACGACGACCCGGCGGCGCTGGACGCCGTGCACTTCGCCTGGGCCGGCTCCACCACCGCGGGCGAGCCGCACTACTACCGCCTGCAGGGCCCGCGGCTGCTCGTCGAATGGACCAACGTCCACCGCGGCGTCAACCACGCGCACGCCGCGTGGCGGGACCCGGAGACCGACTTCGGCGGCGACGTCCTCGCCGCCCATCACGCCGCCCACCACGCGCGATAAGGACACGGCCGGTCATGACCACACCCCTCGCTCCCCCGATCCGCATCGGGAAGTCCGCCGTCGTGGCTCTCGGCATGCTGGCGACCGTCACCGGCACCCTCGAATCGGTGGTGGCGCCCACGCTCCCGCTCCTGCAGCGCGAGCTGTCCATGAACCCCTCCCAAGGCGCACTGCTCAGCATCACCATGCTCATCACCGGCGCCCTCATCGCGCCGATCGCCGGCAATCTCGGCGACCGCCACGGCGGCAAGTGGGTCCTGATCCGGCTGATGGCGGTGGTCTCGGCCGGAGGTCTGGTGTCGGCGCTGGCGCCGAACATGCCGGTCCTGCTGCTCGGTCAGGTACTGCAGGGCGCGATGATCGGCATGATGCCGCTGTCGGTCATCCTGGTACGCAAATACCTGCCCCTGGGCGAGTCCCAGGTGGCCATCGGCGTGGTCAGCGGGCTGTTCATCGGCGGCGGCATGCTGGGCACGCTGATCGCCGGCCCGATCGCCGAAGGTCTGTCCCGCCACTGGATGTTCGCGATCCCGACGCTCGCGATCGTCGTGGCCACCCTGTTCGTCCACTGGCTGATGCCGGACGATCCGCCCTCCCGCACCGACGCCAGGATCGACTGGCCGGGCCTCGCCCTGCTCAGCGGCGTCCTGCTGACGCTCATGCTCGGGCTCTCGATGGCGCCCGAGATCGGCAGCCGCCCCCTCGCCGCCGCGGGGCTCGTCGTGCTCCTGGCCGTCCTCGTCGCCGGATGGGTTCGCGTCGAACGCCGCTCCCCCGCCCCGATGGTCGATCTGCGCCTGCTCGCGAAGCCCGCGATCTGGAGCTCCTATGTGATCACCTTCGCCGTCTGCGTGGGCACCGCGGTGTCGATGTTCCTGGTCCCGCAACTGTTGTCACTCTCCGCCGACGGGTACGGCTTCGCCGCCACCCCCACCGACATCGGCCGCTACCTGCTGCCCGGCGCCATAACCGCGGCGATCAGCGGCCCGATCGGCGGGTTCGCCTCCCGGCGCTTCGGCTCGGGCGCCGTCGTCACCGCCGGGATCGGCGTCATGGCGGCCACGCTGCTCGCCCTGGCGTTCTTCCACTCCGAGGTCTGGCACCTGGCCGTGGGCAAGGCGCTGATCGCCCTGGCCAGCGGCGTCTGCATCACCGCGATGGTCGTCAAGACCGCCACCTCCGTCGACCACGGCGACACCGGCACCGCCACCAGCCTGGTCCTGGTGACCCGCGTGATCGGCTTCGCCGCGGGCGCGCAGGTCAGCGGCGCCTTCCTCACCGCGTGGACCCCCGCCGGCTCCGGCGTCCCCGCCGAAGCGGCGTTCGTCGCCGGGTTCGTCATCGCCGGCTGCGTCACGGCGCTGTCGCTGCTCGTCGTCCGCACCTTGAGCAAAGGAGCCAAGGAATGACCCAGGTCCTGGTATCGGGGGCCAGCATCGCCGGGCCCACGCTGGCGTACTGGCTGAGCCGCCGCGGCTACGCGGTCACGGTCGTCGAGAAGGCGGGCGCGCCGCGCGCCGGCGGCTACCCCATCGACGTCCGCGGCACCGCGCTGGAGGTCGTCAGGCGGATGGGCATCCTGCCCCGGCTGCGGGAGGCGCACATCGACCTGCGCCGGCTGACCTTCCTCGACGCGGACGGCGGCCAGGTCGCCTCGGTCCACCCGCACTCCGTCTCCGGCGGCGTCGCGGGCCACGACCTCGAGGTACGGCGCGGCGACCTGACCGAGGCCCTCTACAGCGTGGTCCGCGACGACGTGGAGTTCCTGTTCGACGACGCGATCGACACGCTCGACCAGTCCGGCCACGGCGTCGACGTCACCTTCCGCGGGGGCGGCAGCCGTACGTTCGACATGGTGTTCGGGGCGGAGGGCACGCACTCGCGCACGCGGGAGATGCTGTTCGGCCCGGAGGAGCGCTTCCACCGCTACCTCGGGTACTGCTTCGCGGTGTTCACCATGCGCAACACCTTCGGGCTCGCCCACGAGACCATGATGTGGAACACCCCGGGCAGGGCCGCGGCCGTCTACGCCGCCGGGGCCGGCGACGACGTGCACGCCTTCCTGAACTTCGTGCTCCCGCGACCGCCGTTCGACGCCTTCCCCGACCCGCAGGCCCAGCGGAACCTGGTCGCGACGGTCTTCGCCGACGCGGGCTGGGAAGTGCCCGGCATGCTGGCCGCCATGCGTGCGGCGGACGACGTTTTCTTCGACGCGGTGAGCCAGATCCGCATGCCGCGCTGGTCCAGCGGCAGGGTCGCGCTGGTGGGCGACGCGGCGTACGCGCCGTCGTTCCTCACCGGGCAGGGGACCAGCCTGGCGCTGGTCGGCGCGTACATGCTGGCCGCCTCCCTGACCGGTGACCACGCCGAGGGCTTCGCCGCCTACGAACGCGACACCCGCCCGTTCGTCACCCAGAACCAGGACCTGGTCGGCGAGGGCGGCGCCACCCTCTTCCCCACCACCCCCGAGGCTCTGGAGCAGCGCAACACCAGACTCCGCGCCCTCACCACCATCCCCACCCCCAAGGGCCGCCCCGCTCACTCCGCCCTCACCCTGCCCGCCGTGGGGTAGCTGGCACCACCGGCCAGTGGCCAGTGCGCGGGATCGAGGTCGTCCTGGCCGATCCCTAGGTTGGTGACCACTGCACCAACGCCAACCCGAAGGATCTGTCTTGGCGAAGAACACACTGCGTCGTACCGTGCCGGTCACCCTGGCACTGGCGGCCTGCCTGGCGATCGCGACCACCCCGGCGCTCGCCGTCCCCGCCGACCGCGCCGCGGTCACGTCGGTCGCCGGCCCGAGCGAGGCGCGGGTGGTGGCGAGCCTGGAGCGCAATGCCCACGTCCTGCGCAGCACCCTG
This sequence comes from Nonomuraea sp. NPDC050790, assembly GCF_044456745.1. NCBI lineage: Bacteria > Bacillati > Actinomycetota > Actinomycetes > Streptosporangiales > Streptosporangiaceae > Nonomuraea > Nonomuraea sp. NPDC050790. Next base: position 59,913 of record NZ_JBITGF010000015.1, read on the forward strand.
CCCGGCGGGCCCGCGCACGACCTGCGGGCGTTGTCCGCGATGACCAGGGGCGCCACCATCGTGGGCATCGGCGAGGCCACGCACGGCTCGAAGGAGTTGTTCACGCTGCGCCACCGGATGTTCCGGCACCTGGCGGAGACCCGGGGCTTCACCACGCTGGCGCTGGAGGCGACCTGGTCGGCGGGGGTTCGGCTGGACGAGTACGTGCGCACCGGCAAGGGGGATCTGCGCACGATCCTGGCCGAGGAGTTCGAGAACGACTACGGCTCCTGGCGTACCCGGGAATGGGTGGATCTCTACGAGTGGATGCGCGAGTTCAACCGCACCGCCAGGAACAAACTGCGCGTGATGGGCTTCGACATCGGCGACGTCCACCCGGACCAGTACCGGCGCGTGCTCGCCTGGGCCGGGAAGCACGAGCCCGCGCTGGTTCCGGAACTGCGCCGCCGCTACGCGGGCCTGCTGGCCCTGCCCGGCGGCACGGGCGAGCGCATGGCCGCCATGGCCGCCCTGCCCGCCGAGCGGGCGAAGGAACTGGCCGAGGACGCGCAGGCGGCGTACCGGCTGCTGGAGAAAGCCGATCCGTACGTGGCGCAGGAGGCCAGGGTCATCTCCCAGATGGCCACCATGTACGCGCTGGCGCCCAACCTGCACCTCCACCGCGACAAGGCCATGGCCGACAACACCGTGTGGTGGCAGCGCCACACCGGCACCAAGACGGTGGCGGCCGCGCACAACGGGCACATCGGCTACGTCTCGGCCTGGCCCCAGGTGTACCCGAGAACCCAGGGCGCCTACCTGCGCTCCCTGGCCGGCGACTCCTACGTGGCGATCGGCACCACCATCCACAGCGGCCGCTTCCGGGCCACCGACCCCAAGACCGGCCGGGTCGGCGTCTTCGACACCGGCGCCCCCGTCCCAGGCAGCAACGAGGCGGTCCTGGACCGGGTGCGCCATCGCGACTACTACGCCGATCTGCGCCGGGCCGGCCGTACCCCGTCGACCGGCGCGTGGCTGGACACGGCCCGCCCCACCTTCACCGTCCCGGCCACCTACGTCCCCGACCAGCTCAACCAGCCGCTCGCCCTGGGCAGGGCCTACGACATCGTGGTCCACCTGCACCGCGTGAAGGAGGCCGACCCGCTCGGCTGAGCCGGCGGGGTGTCGCCGGGCACGTCGCAGGCCCAGCCGACGTGCCCGTCCGGCCTGATCAGCACCGATCGTGCGGTGGCCCAGCCGGGATGGCCGGCCGCCGCCCCGCCGGTCAGGTCCAGGAGCACCGGCCGGGCCTCGTGCAGCAGCTCGAAGAGGGCCGGAACGCCGTCATCAGTAAGGCGCGTGGCCACACCACCGCGAACTGAAGTAGGTATCCGCCGTATCCCCGTCGGATCCGCCGTCGTTGTCCGCCCACCAGTCCCACAGGTACCTCCCGCTGACCGCGTCGCGATAGTAACCGCCGATGTAGTGGTTGCCGGAGCTGTGGGAATGGCCGCGGGCCTGCGTCTTGGGGTCGCCGCCGCCGCTGTCGTTGATCCAGATCCAGCTCCACGCGCACCGGGTGTCCGCGTGTGCCGCCGTGGCTCCGCCTGCGACGGTGAGCGTCGCCACCGATAAGGCGGCGGCACCGAGCGCGCTCCATCGTTTGAGGGTTCGCTTCATTTCCCTTCTCCTTTGTCAGGGACGCGATCCGACCAGCCCAGTATCTTCACGACCTGCGGCGCACGTCTTTACCATGCAGCGCAAGCTTTCTTGACAGTGCGCGCAAACCGGCGCTTCGTGGCGGCCTCATCCGCATCGATCAGGAATCGAGAAGCGTGTGCCGAGCGGCTCTCCCTAGCGTGATGAGCCGGCGACACGGAAGGAGCCGATGCGATATGAGTCGCACGCGGAGAATCATCTACTGGCTGGCCACCCTGGTACTCGCATCGGGCCTGGTCGGTTCCGGCGTTCAGCAATTGCTGCGCATAGAGAACAAGGGGGCGGTGGCGCCGCCGTACGCCTGGGGAATCGTGGAGCTGGGCTATCCGGTCTACATTCTGACGATCCTCGGCACGTGGAAACTCCTGGGCGCGGTGATGATCGTGATCCCCAAGTATCCGCTCTTCAAGGAATGGGCTTATGCGGGCCTCTTCTTCCTGCTCACCGGAGCGCTGTTCTCACATGTCGCCGCCGGCAGCGCCTGGCTCGAATGGATTCCGGCGATTTTCCTGCTGGTCCTCACGGTGGTGTCCTGGTACCTCAGGCCGGCGGACAGAAAGCTGCCTCAGCCGTAGCAGCACCGCGTGGACCCCGCCAGGCTTGGCGATCCGCATCCGGCTCACTCCCCCGCGCCTGAGCCGGGCCGTACGATCATCAGGATCACCACGATCGCCCAGGTCAGGTTGTAGAGGCCGGCGAGCATCGACAGGCGGCGCAGCCCGGCCGGGTCGCCGCCGGCGGGGCCGGCCAGGGCGTCGCGCTGGCGGGGGTAGATCTGGGTGATGAGCAGCAGGGCCGCCACGGCCGTCAGGACCATCGACACGATGATCCAGATCTCGCCCATCCGGCCCTGGACTCCGGCCAGGATCATTCCGGCGAGGGGGACGACGAGGCCGAAGGCGGCGTACCCGCGGGTGATGCGGTGCAGCGCGACGGCCACCGACCGGCTGCGTTCCTCGCCTGCCGGGGCGGGCGCGTATCGGGGAAACAGGCTCGTCGCCACGGCCGAGCCGCCGACGAACACGATGGCGCCCAGCACGTGCACCGACAGCAGGACATGTTCCAGCACGTCTCCTCCAACCTTCAGGGTGGCTGAAGCTTAGGGCATGCTTCAGCCGGCCTGAAGGTCGGGGTGGATCTCAGTCTCCCGCGAGGAAGGCGGCGAGAACGGCCTGGCCGACCCGACGCTGCACCGGATCGGCGTCCGGCCCGAACATCCGCTCGTCGGCCGCGGCCACGGCCTTCCTGGCCGCCCGCAGCAGGTCCCGGCCCTCCTCCGTCACCTCGATCGTGGAGGCCGAGCCCGCCCGCGCGGTGTGGTCGCGCACCAGTCCAGCCGCCTGCAGCGCCTTCACCGCCGCGTGCACGCTCTGCACGGTGATCCCCTGCATCCGCGCCAGATCGCTGAACGATGCCCCCGGCAGCCCAGCGATGTGACCCAGCAGCCCGAGCCGGCGGATCGTCAGGTCGAGCGGCGCGAGCGCGGTGGTCAGCTCGTTCTCGACCCGCCGCGCCAGCGTCAGCACGATGATGGAGGCGCTGGTCACGGGCGGGCCGGGAGGGTCGTGGTCACTCACCCGGCCAGTCTGCCCGACTCCCGGGAGCGGGATCAGTGGGGATCGCTCCAGAACGTGTAGCAGGGGCTGGGTGTCACCCGGCCTCCTGTCGGGGTTCCACATGTACGCGCGGCTGCCGCCGCTGAGGGCGCATTTTTCTCGACAGGCCGATGCATCGGTGCCCTTTCCCGGACAACCCGGCGTTCGTGGTGAGGACGTGCCGGTCGACATTCCCTTCGGCTCCGGACTCCTCAGGTGGTCATCTGGGGGTGACGGTCCTGGGGAGCCGGTTGGCGCGGGCCGCGGACGGCGGCGTACACGAACAGGATGCCCATGACGACCACGCCCGCCCACATGGCCTGCTGCCAGCCGTCGACGAAGGACTGGCGGGCGGCGTCGATCAGCGCCGGCGCGTGCGGGCCGGCCGTGCCCGCGGCCTCGATCGCGTTGGCGACGCCCTGGCGGGCGGCGTCGGCCGCGTCCTGCGGGATGCCGTCGAGCCTGTCCTGTACGGCGGCGCCGTAACCACCAGCCAGGAGGGCGCCGAGCAGGGCCACGCCGAGCGCGGTGCCGAACTCGCGGGTGATGTCGTTGAGCGCGGAGGCGACGCCCTGCTTGTCCCGCGGCAGCGAACCGGTGATGGCCTCGGTGGAGGGGGTCATCGACAGGCCCATGCCGATGCCCATGGAGAGCATGCCGGGCAGGATCGACGGGTACCCGCCCTCGACGGAGACGATCCCGGCCATCAGCGCCAGTCCCGCGCCGAACAACGCGATTCCCGCCGCCATGGTCGAACGGGCGCCGATGCGCGCGGTCAGCTTGTGCGCCAGGCCGGAGGTCATCATCATCAGCACGGCCATGGGCATCATCGCCAGCGTGGACAGCAGTCCCGACCAGCCGAGGACGGCCTGCAGAAAGGGGAAGAGGACCACGAAGACGCCCGCCTGGACGCCGAAGACCACCAGCAGCGTGACGGAGCCGCCGGCCAGGGCGCGCTCGCGGAAGAGGCGCACGTCCAGGAGGGACGCGTCCCCTCGGCGCAGTTCCCAGGCCACGAAGAAGATCAGGGCGGCCACGCCGGCGACCAGCGCGGCCAGGGTGACCGGGTCGCTCCAGCCGCGCTCGGGGCCCTCCTGCAGCACGAAGATGAGGCCCACGACGGCGACCACCGAGGCCAGCGCGCCCATGGCGTCGAAGGAGTGCGCGGAGCGCTCGCGGGAGTCGGGCACGGAGCGCATCATGGCGAGCGAGACGACGACCAGGACGACGGGCAGCAGGAACAGCCACCGCCAGTTCGCCACGTCCACGAGCAGGGCGGACAGGAACATGCCGATGATGCCGCCGCCTCCGGCGACGCCGGTCCACACGCCGATCGCCTTTCCGCGCTGCTCGTCGGGGAAGGTCGAGGTGATCACCGCGAGGGTGATCGGCATGATCATCGCCGCGCCCACGCCGCTCAGCACCCGGGCGGCGATCATGACGCCGGACGACGGGGCGAGGCCCGCGAGCGCGCCGGCCGTACCGAAGACGAGCAAGCCCGTGACGAGCATGGGCTTACGGCCCAGCCGATCACCGATCGCGCCGAGCGGCAGCAGGAGCGCGGCCAGGGTGAGGGTGTAGACGTTGATGATCCACAGGATCGTGGTCTGGGAGGCGCCGAACTCGACGGACAGGTCGGGCTGGGCGACGTTCAACCCGGTCACGGAGGCGATGACCGCCATCAACGCGACACAGACGGCGATCAGGATGGTGCGCAGTTGGCGCGGGTCGGGGGTGCTCATGGATTCCTCTCGAAGCGGGCGTTCACCTGCGACGATAGGTTCGCCTTGCACCTGGAGCATAGGATGTTGCCTATGAAGCAAGAAGATGAGGACCTGGACAGCCTCGTACGCAAGCGCATCCGCGCCCTCCGGGTCGCGCAGGGCTGGTCGCTGGAGGAGCTGGCCACCCGCGCCCGGCTGAGCCAGTCCTCACTGAGCCGCATCGAGAACGGCCGGCGCCGCCTCGCCCTGGACCAGCTCGTCACCCTGGCCCGCGCCCTCGACACCTCCCTCGACCAGTTGGTCGAGACCGCCATCGACGACGTCGTCACCAGCCCGATGATCGACGCCACGCACGGCTCGATGCGCTGGCCCATCAAGGGCGACCCCGGCATGACCGTGATGCGTCAGCGCCTGACCGAGCCGCCGCCCGACAACCCCGCCCGCATGCGCGCCCACCCGGGCCGGGAGTGGCTGGTCGTCCTGTCAGGCACGGCGATCCTCATGCTGGGCCACCGCCGCTTCCGCCTCGAACCCAACCAGGCCGCCGAGTTCCCGACGATGATGCCGCACGCCATCGGCTCGGACGGCGGGCCGTGCGAGATCCTGGGCATCTTCGACCGCGACGCCCGCCGCAGCCACCAAGGCGACACCACCTGATCACACACCTAGGGCTCCTCAACCGGGGGCGGTGGCGCGGAGGAAGGCTTCGGCGAAGGTTTGGGCGGCTTCGTCGACCGGGGGGAGGATGCTGCCCAGCGTGTCCTGGAGGATCGGGCGGAGGAGCATGTGGCCGGCCATCGGGCCGACCATGAGCTGAATGAGGAGCGGCAGCGGGAGCGGGCGCAGGCGGCCCGACTGGATCTGCGCGGTCAGCAGGGATCCGAGGCTGGCGAACATCCTGGGCAGGTTCGCCTTCAGCATCCGGGCGGCCGTGCCGTCGGGGCGGGTGAACAGGTCGCCGAAGATGGCCGGCAGCACCCTCGGCTCGCGTACGAACGCCTCGGCCAGCGCGGCGTAGACGGCGTGCACCATGTCCTCGATCCGTTCCGGCGGGTCGGCGGCCAGTGCTTCGAGATCGGGCACGGGGACGTACCGGTCGAACATGGTCGCCAGCAGGCCGTCGCGGCTGCCGAACACCGCGTGCAGGCTGGTCGGCGAGCAGTTCGCGGCCGCTGCGACCGCCTCCAGGGTCACCGGGCCGAGGCCGTCGCGGGCGATCAGGACGGCGGCCGCCTCCAGGGCCCGTTCCCGTACGGGTGGCCGGCCGCCGGGGTCGACGCCGGCCTGCCGTACCGCGTCGTCGAGCTTTGCCCGTGACCCGCCGAGCCGGCGGAGCAGGGTGCTGCGGGAGATGCCCGCGGCGGCGGCGATCGCGCCCAGAGGGACCTCGGCGACGTCCTTGCCGTGCTGCTCCGCGGCGGCGAGGGCGGCGTTGACCAGGGACTTGTCCATGGCAAGGATGGTACCGCTTCCGATGTGGACCTCATCTGTGTATCGTCTCCAATAGAGGTTCATCGTGTGATGAATTCACCCCCACCAGAGGCAGGCGAGAACATGATCGAGGTGATCGGCGCGGGGCTGCCGCGCACCGGGACCACGTCACTGAAGGCGGCGCTGGAACGGCTCGGCCACGCCCCCTGCCACCACATGCAGGACATCCGCGCCCATCCCGACCAGGTGGCAGCATGGCTGCGCGCCGTGCACGGCCCTCTCGACTGGCCCACCGTGCTGAACGGCTACCGCGCCGCCGTGGACTGGCCCAGCTCCCACTTCTGGCGTCCGCTCGCCGGCGCCTACCCCCAGGCCAAGGTCATCCTCACCGTCCGCGACCCGCGCGCCTGGCACGCGAGCCTGCGCAGGACCGTCTTCGCCCTGCTGCGCAACGCCGACGCCGCGCCGCCGGAGTTCCAGCCCGTGGTCACCGGCCTGCGTCCGTTGCTGGAGCACCTGTGGCGGGAGACGTTCGGCCGCACGCTGGACGAGCCGATGCCCGAGGTCGACCAGGCGGTGGAGGTGTTCGAACGGCACACGGCCGAGGTCACCGCGGCCCTGCCCGCCGACCGGCTGCTGGTCTACCGGACCGGTGAGGGCTGGGAGCCGTTGTGCGCGTTCCTCGGCGTTCCGGTGCCGGCGGAGCCGTACCCGCGCCTGAATGACAGCGCATCGGCCCAGGCTCGGCTGGGGAGGGTGATCGGGTCGTGAACCTGCGCATCCTGCTCGTGCTGCACGGCCTGGTCACGGCCGCGGCGGGCGTGGTGCTCATCGTGGCGCCCGGACTGATTCCGGCCGCCGTCGGCGTGCGTGTCCCGGCGGACGCCTACCTGGTCTGCTACCTGCTGGCCGCCGCGGAACTGGCCGTGGGCTACCTGTCCTTCGCCGCCCGCGACCTGCGCCAACGCGAGGCGACCCGTCTCGTCGTGTGGACCTTGATCGTCTTTCACGCGTGTACGGCCGGCGTCGAGGTCTACGCGTTCACCCGCGGCGTCCACCCCGGCATCTGGGCGAACGTGGCCGTGCGCCTGGCGGTCATCGCCCTGTTCGTCCACTACGGACTGAAGGAGAGGACATGACCATCGAACGCACCGACGTCCTGGTATGCGGCGCCGGCCCGGCCGGCATGATGCTGGGCCTGCTGCTGGCCCGCGCGGGGATCAAGGTCACCGTCCTGGAGAAGCACGGCGACTTCCTGCGCGACTTCAGGGGGGACACCGTGCATCCCGCCACCGTCCGCCTCATGGACGAACTCGGCCTCGGCCAGGGCTTCCGCGCCCTCCCGCAGAGCCGCCTGGGCAACCTCTCGCTGCCCGCGCCGGACGGCAGCCTGGTGACGCTGGGCGACTTCGAGGCGCTGCCGCCGCCGTACAACTACATCGCCATGGTGCCGCAATGGGACCTGCTCTCCTTCCTGGCCGAGGCGGCGAGCGCGGAGCCGGGGTTCTCGCTGCGCATGAACACCGAGGCGACGGAGCTGGTCACCGCCGGGGGCAAGGTGATCGGTGTCCGGTACGGCACGGCCGGCCGTACCGGAGAAATCCACGCGGAACTGACGGTCGGCTGCGACGGCCGGCACTCCACGCTGCGCCGGCAGACGGGGCTGGCGCCGGTGGAGTTCCGGGTGCCGTTCGACGTCTGGTGGTTCCGGCTGCCCCGATCGGACCAGGCCGGAAGCGTGCCCGCCAGCGTCACGCCGGTGGCCAGGGGCGCCGAGGCGATGATCTCCCTGGCCCGCGACGACTACTACCAGATCGCCTATTTCGCCGCCAAAGGCTCGGACGCACGGCTGCGCGCGGAGGGGATCGAACGTTTCCGCGAGCGCGTCGCCGCCCTGCGCCCGGACTTCGCCGACGAGGTGAAGCACCTGGCGAGCATGGACGAGGTGTTCATGCTCGACGTGAAGCTGAACCGGCTGAGGCGCTGGTACCTGGACGGGCTGCTGCTCATCGGCGACGCCGCGCACGCCATGTCCCCCGCCGGAGGAGTGGGCATCAACCTCGCCATCCAGGACGCCGTGGCCGCCGCCGCCATCCTCGCCGAACCGCTGCGCCGGCGGCGCGCCGTCACCGTCGCCGACCTGGCCGCCGTGCAGCGACGCCGATACCGGCCGACCGTCATCGTCCAGACCGGCCAGCGGATTTTGCAGCGCGTCATGTTCGAGGCCCAGTTCTCGGGCAAACGCTCGGGGCCGCCGCCGTTCCTGCTCTTCGTCACCCGGATCTTCCCGCGCCTGCGCATGTTCCCCGCCCGATTCGTAGGCTTCGGCCCCCGCCCCGAACACGCACCCACCTTCGCCCGACGCCCCAGCCCCGGCTGATCCGTAAACCTGCACGTGCCGTGATCTCGTGATAGACACCCTCAGCATGGAATTCTTCTGTTATCACCGCGATCGCCCCGGTTCCGGGGCCCTGCGCGACAAGCTCATCGAGGAGCACTGGTCCTACATGGACCACTTCGATGCCCAGCTGATCGCCCGCGGCCCCACCCTGGACGGTGACGACCGTGACATCGCCACCGGCAGCGTGCACATCGTCGATCTGCCGGACTCCGCCGCCGCCCGCGCGTTCGCGTTCGACGAGCCCAACTACCAGGCGGGCGTGTACCGGGACGTGCTGCTGCGCCGCTGGCGCAATGTGCTGGGCCGTACCATGTGGGACTTCGCCGGCGGACGCGAGGGCAGCGACCGCTATCTGGTTCTCGGGCTCGGCGCCGGACAACCGGCCGACCTCGTCCCGCCGCAAGACCGGCAGGACGATGTGGTCGCCTACGGGCCGCTGCTGTCCGACGACGGCGACACCTGGCTCGGCACCGCGGTCCTGGTCAGGGCGCCGGATCCGGGTACGGCCCGCACCGTCCTGACCCCGGACCTGTACGCGAGCGTCGAAGTCCACGCATGGGAGTTCGGCGGACGACGATGATCACCGGGCGACGCCCTTGATCGCCCGCAACTCACTGAGCAGATCGCGGATGATCGCCGATCCGGCCAGCTCAGGCGTGGTCACGTAGCCCACGTGGCGCAGCGGCGCGCCGTCCCCGAGCTCGACCGTCGCGACCCTGGCGGGCGCGCCAACCGTGGACAACCTGGGCACGATCGCCGCCCCAAGCCCATGCCCCACCATCGACATCACCACCCCGTCGTCCTCGACGGTGATGTCGCCGGGCGGAATCCACTCCTGACGCGCCAGCCAGCGCCGGGTCTCCTCCGCGCAGTTCTCGTGCCAGTCGATCATGGGCAGCGTCCGCGGCTCCGGGTGCCCTTCCGGATAGGCCAGCAGGTACGGCTCCGCGTACAACTCCTTCGTCACCAGCCCGTCCACGTACACCGGCAGCGAGACCACCCCCACGTCGGCCCTCCCGTCCGCCACCTCCCCCGCGATCCCCCGCCCCAGGTCGGGCACGATCCGCACGGTCACCGTCACCTTCGGATACCGCCGCCCGAACCGCACCAGCACCCTGGGCAGCAGGTGGAAGGCCGCGCTGCGGAAGGCGGCCACCCGGATCGTGCCCGTGACCTCGCCCCGCGCGGCGGTACGGGTGTCGATCTTCATGACCTCGATCAGCCGCAGGATGCGCCGCGCGTGCCCGACCGCGGCGGAACCGGCGGACGTGGCCCGCGCGCCGCCCCGTCCGCGCTGGAAGAGCACGGCGCCCATCTTCTTCTCGGCCGCGCGCAGGGCATGCGAGACCGCCGACTGCGTCAGGCCCAGCCGTACCCCCGCCGCCGACACGCTGCCTTCGCCGTCGACCGCGACCAGCACGCGCAGCTCGCCGACACTCAGATCATCCACAACGACGACAACGTATGAAAAATCCTCATACATCCCGCGCCATGCATAAATCCCACCCGCTACCTGCGCAAGCACGCGGCTCCTAGCCTCTACGGCATGAGAGCAATGGTCGCAGAACGCCTCGGCGAGCCCGATGTCCTGACCCTCGCAGACCTCCCCGACCCCACGCCGGGCCCCGGCCAGACCCTCCTCGACGTCGAGGCCGCCGGCCTCAACTTCGCCGACGCCCTACGCCTGCGCGGCGTCTATTCGCCGCCGCGACTCCCGTTCATCCCGGGCGGCGAGGTCGTCGGCCGCGACCGGGACGGCCGCCGCATGCTCGCCTTCGCCGCCAGCGCCTTCGCCACCAAGGCGCTGGTGGAGGATCCGGTCGAGATCCCCGACGACCTCCCCGCGGGCGCCGCGCTCGCCCTCCTGGTCCAGGGCCTCACCGCCTGGCACCTCCTGCGTACGGCCGCGCGCGTCCTCCCCGGCGAATCGGTCGTCGTCAACGCCGCGGCAGGAGGCGTAGGCCACCTGACGATCCAGTTGGCCAAGGAGTTCGGCGCCGGACGGGTCATCGGCACCGCCTCCACCCCCGACAAACGTGCCCTGGTCCTCCGGCTCGGCGCCGACGCCGCCATCCCCGGCGAGGCCGACGGCTACGCCGAGCGGGTCCGCGAAGCCAACGGCGGCGCCCCGGCCGACGTGATCCTCGACGCCGTCGGCGGCCCCGTCTTCGACGCCGCGCTCCGTACGCTGGCCCCCTTCGGCCGCCTGATCACCTACGGCGCGTCCGGCGGGACCGACGCCGCCCCCATCGACCCCAGGATCCTCAGCGAGCGCAACATCACCGTCGGCGGCTACTGGCTGGGCGCCCACCTGCGCCTGCCCGGCAGCCGCGCCGCCGAGCCGCTCCAGGACCTGCTCGCCCTGACCACCTCGGAACGCCTCCGCCCCCTGGTGGGCGCCGAGTACCCCCTCGACCAGGCCGCGACCGCCCTCACCGCCCTGACCACCCGCCACACCACCGGCAAGGTCATCCTCCGCATGCCGTAAGGCCCCTGCGAGCGGCGTCGGCGATCCCGGAAAGCCCACCCAGGTGGGGCCGGCCTGTTCGACTACACCTAGACCCCGGCGCTGCGGCCGGCGTTCCTCGGCAAGGACCGGCGGCGCTGGACGTCGGCGAAGCTGCTCGCCGTGGGGGTGAAGCACGATCCGGTGTTCGCGCCGGGCAGGTAGTGGGCGTACAGCAACACCAACTACACCGACGCCCCCTGGCGCGGCTCCCACGCCCGAGGTCACGAGCCCGACGCCGCCCACATGCCGCCGAGCGTCCCGCCCGCGCCGCGGCACTTCGCCGGTGCGCGGCACAGCGGGCACGTGAACGTCTCCGGCAACAACCCCGGCTGGGGCGGGATGGCCGGAGCCGTGGTCTCCACCACGCGGGACTGGGCCCGCTTCCACACCGCCCTCATGTCCGGCAGGCTCCTGCCCGCCGCCCGACTGGCCGAGATGCGCACCGCCGTACCGGTTGAACCCGTCGGGCCGGTGGCGCGTCCGTTTGGTATGAAGCGATCGCGTTTGACCGTCATCGCGGTGGTAACGGCGCTGTGCGCCTGCGGCCAGGCTGGTGCGGGTCCGGTGCCCACCGCGGCCGGGACCGAGACGATCGTGTTGTCGCGGGCCGATCAGCCCAAAGCACATCGACCCACTCTGGAACGGCTCAAGCGAGAGGCGGCATCGTCAGGCCGGTCCCTGGAGGAGGTCGTCAGGCGGTACGCGACGCGGATGGCCGCCACCTCTTCGCCCAAGCCGACGGACTTCGAAGGTTATGACCCTTCGGTGACCGACCCGGACGTGACGATCGACGGCATTCCCTACGCAGAACTGATCGACCTCAGCACCCTCGCCAAGTCGGAAGGCATCACCTACGAGGAGGCCATCGACCGCTTCGGCTCGCAGTCGTCCAACAGCCGGGTGATCGACCAACTCTCCGCCGAGTTCCCCGACGAGATCTCCGGCGTCAGATACGTCGACCGCCAGGCGGGGCTGCGCGTCGGATTCAAGGGACCCGTCCCGCCTCGCGCGGTCGAACTGGCCAGGGCCCTCCCCCTGGAGGTCACCCTGATCGGAGGTAAGGGGTTCTCCGCCGCGGAGCTCCGGCAGGCCCAGGACACGGTCGTTTCCTGGCTCCGATCCCGTCCCGAGGTGGCCACGATGACGGCGCGTCCAGATGACGAGACCGGCCAGGTCAAGGTGACGGTTCAGCCGAAGGTGGTGCCGGACGACGCCGAGCAGTTCAAGCGTGGCCTTCGGCTTCCGCGGCTGGACAATCCGCATATCACCGTCGAGGTCACGCTCTCCGCCGAGCCGATCGACGTTCAGCGAGAATGAGGCGGATCAGCATTCTTGGATCCAGGCTTCACCTGGACCCAAGAATGAGACCTGATCGAACTCGAGGAATAAGATTTACGGGCTGCTGATGACGGTTACGGTGATCGGATTACGAGTGAAGTAAGCCGTTTCGTTGATTTTCAGGTTCACGCTCCGGAGCTTGGACTCCCCCGGATATCTGAACCAGAACGTGATACCCGTGCTGCGCGACTGCACGGACGTCACCGACAAGAGATTGACCGTACGAGAGCCGTTCCCCCGGTAGCAGTGCACCGGAGGATATCCCTGCCGGTTGAACCGGGCCGCGGCATTGTTGCTGCAGCTGACGGGCACAAGTGCCATGGTGCTCGCGCCGCCGCCGGCCGCCGCGACCGCGTCAGCGCTGACCGCGGTTACGCTGCCCAGCGTCATGGCACCAGCCAATGCGATCTTGGCGATTGGTCTGAACTTGCTCTTCATCTTCCTCCCTTCCAGGCGTCTGTGTCTCGAATTCATTGAGCAACACGACGCTAAGGGAGATGGGCGGACGGCAGCATCAACCCGGGAGTGGATTTCCGCCTCCATCACAGAACCTACGGCACCTCAACCCAGCGCGGTAGACGAACGCCTTCACCCGCCTCGCGAGGTATCGAGCACCTCATCCCGGAGGCTCGATGAGACATGCCCATTTCCGTCAGGTATTGAAGCTGCGGCGGGCTGATTCGATGTGGGTGAAGTACTCGTGGGTCCAGCCGCACAGCAGGTCCACCGTGGCGCGCAGGGCCTGGCCGGGTTCGGTGAGGGTGTATTCCACCTTCGGCGGCACCGTGGGGTGCACCTTTCGCACGGCCAGGCCGTTGCGTTCCAGCATGCGCAGGTTCTGGGTGAGCATCTTGTGGCTGATGCCCTCGACCTCGTTGCGCAGTTCGCTGAAACGCAGGGTGCGCTCGCCGAGCACCTCGATGATCAGCAAGGCCCACTTGTTGGCGACGTCGGAGAAGATCTCCCGCGCCAGGGAGTCGGCGCGCCTCAGGTCCGCCTCGTCGGACAGGTTGCTCGGCCCTTTGCTCGCCATCGGGTTCCCCAGTCACTGAAAAACGCCACGTCAGCCATCACTCTCCTACAGCTCCGCAGTAACCACAAGAGAGTCAGGTCCCGACGCGGCGGGCCAAGCCGTCGAGGATGAGGGTCAGCCCCGCCTCGAACGCCGACTCGTGATCGATCAGCGGCACGTCGGCCGGCAGGTCGGAGCCGAGGTCGGCCTGTTCTTCCAGGACGCTGCCGACGGTGAAGCGGCCGGCGGCCAGCATCGCCATCTGGGCGTCGCGCTCGGGCACCCCGGAGGCGAGGAGGAAGTCCATTTTGCGGCGGAGCCGGGCGAGGTCCGCGGTGGGGGTGGTGCCCGCGTGCAGGCGCGCGCCGTCGCGGCGCATCAGCAGCGTACGGCGGAAGCTGCGCGTGTTCTCGCGGAACCAGTCACGCCAGTCGTCACCCGCCCTGGGCAGCGGCGCGGTGGCGTGGGGGGCCATCGCGGCCTCCGCCATGGCGTCCAGAAGGTCCTTCTTGGTACGGAAGTGCCAGTACAGCGACGGCTGCTCGACGCCCAGCCGCTTCGCCAGCCGCCTCGTGCTGACGGCGTCGAGGCCGACCTCGTCGAGCAGGTCGAGCGCCGTGGCGATGACGGTGTCGCGGTTCATCTTGGTCACGTTGACAATCTATCGCTGATAGATGACTCTAAAGGAGAATCATTCACTGATAGATTTTGAGGTGATGGCCATGAAGCTGCGGATCCTCGTCGCCGGAGGCGGCATCGCCGGGCAGGCGCTGGCCTTCTGGCTGACGCGGGGCGGCCACCAGGTGACCGTGGCCGAACGCTTCCCGGCGCTCCGGGCCACCGGAGCCCAGGTCGACCTGCGGGGCCAGGGCATCGAGGCGGCCCGGCGCATGGGGCTGCTCGACGCCATCCGCCGTGAACTCGTGGACGAGGCGGGCGTCGCGTTCGTCGACTCCCGCGGCCGGGCGAGGGCCACGATCATGGCCAACACCTCGGGCCGGGGACGGCAGAGCCTCACGTCCGAGTACGAGATCATGCGCGGCGACCTGGTCCGCATCCTGCACGACGCGACAAAGGACGACACCAGCTACGTCTTCGGCCTGAGCGTGGACGGCTTCGAGCAGGACGAGCACAAGGTCGTCGCGCACTTCTCCGACGGCTCGTCCGGCGAGTTCGACCTCCTGGTCGGCGCGGACGGTCAGGGCTCACGCGTACGGCAGGCCATCCTCCCCCAAGGCTCCGACCCGTACTGGCGGGTCGGCATCCACATGGCGTACTGGTTCGTCCCGCGCATCGCCTCCGACAGCGACATCCGCGACACCTACATGGTCCCGGGCGGCCGCCAGATCATGCGCCGCAGCCACAACCCAGCCGAGACCCAGGTGTACTTCGTGCTGCGGGAGGAATCCCAGCAAGCCTCCGCCATCCACCGGGAGCCCGTCGAGCGCCAGCAGCAGTTCTGGGCCGACCGTTTCCGGGACGCCGGATGGCAGACCGAGCGCTTCGTCGCTGGCATGAAGACGAGCCCGTTCTTCTACTCCCAGGAGATCCTCCAGGTACGCACCGGCACCTGGTCCGAGAACCGCGTGGCCCTGACCGGCGACGCCGCGTACTGCCCTTCCCCCTACAGCGGCATGGGAGTCTCCGCCGGCCTGGTCGGCGCCTACGTCCTGGCCGGAGAGATCAACCGGCGCCCGCACGACCTGCCGACCGCGCTGGCGAACTACGACACCGTCCTGCGCCCCTTCGTCGACGAGGTCCAGGCCGAGGTCAACCCGCGCCTCCTGCGCCTGGGGATGCCGATGACCCAGGGCGCGATCACCGCCTTCCAGACGGTCACGGGGCTGGCCACCTTCCTGCGCGTCCCGGATCTCGTCGCGCGCTTCTCGAAGGAGGACCGCGGCGGCGCCTGGCGACTGCCCGCCACCCCGGCGCCGCTGACCGCCGTCTGAAGGCGATCACCTCCGGCCCCGCGTGGAACGGCGGCCTCGCCAAGCTCCCGAGCTTGGTCGTTTCATGACCAGCCCCTCAGCTTGAGGAGATCGCACCCCGGTTACCTTTTGTGGCATATCAGCTACATTGTGTCACACAGGGAGTGCTTGTGAAGGTCGCCTGCGTCGGCGGCGGGCCCGCCAGCCTGTACTTCTCGATCCTGATGAAGCGGGCGGACCCGTCCCACGAGATCACCGTCTACGAACGCAACCCGGCCGGATCGACCTACGGCTGGGGCGTAACGTACTGGGACGAACTACTCCGCAGCCTCCACGGCGCCGACCCCGAGTCCGCGAGCGCCATCAGCGAGAACTCCGTGCGCTGGGACAACTGGGTCGTACACCTCCACGACCACCCGAAGGTGAATCTGGAACAGACCGACGAGGGCTACGGCATCGGCCGCCGCGAACTGCTCGCCATCCTCGCCGAGCGGGCCCGCTCCCTCGGCGTGCGGATCGAGTACGACCGCGAGATCACCGTGGAGGACGACCTCGCCGACGCCGACCTCGTCGCCGCCTGCGACGGAGTCACCAGCGTGCTGCGCGAGCGCCACGCCGACCACTTCGGCACCAGGGTCACCGTCGGCCGCAACATGTACACCTGGCTCGGCACCACCAAGATCTTCGACGCCTTCACCTTCGCCTTCGTACGCACCGACCACGGCTGGATCTGGTGCTACGGCTACGGGTTCGGCAAGGAGCACAGCACTTGCGTCGTCGAGTGCTCCCCCGCGACCTGGAAGGGACTCGGGCTCGACCAGGCGAACGAGGAGCACGGCCTGGCCATCCTGGAGAAGCTCTTCGCCGACCTCCTGGAAGGCCACTCGCTGATCGGCCGGGCGCGCTGGCAGAACTTCCCCACCGTGACCAACCGGACCTGGCACCGCGACAACCTCGTCCTGCTCGGCGACGCCGCGCACACCACGCACTACTCCATCGGCGCGGGCACCGCCCTCGCCCTCGGCGACGCCGCCTTCCTGGTCGACGCGCTCCACAGCGAGCCGTACCTCGAGACCGCGCTCTCCCGCTACGAACGGCAACGCATGCCCTCGATCCGATCCACCCAGAAGGCGGCCCGCAACAGCGCCCGCTGGTACGAGAACCTCTCCCGCTACATCAACCTGCCGCCGTCGCAGATGTGCGTCCTGCTCGGCCAGCGACACTCCCCGGTCCTCCCGCACATCCCGCCACGGCTCTACTACCTGGTGGACCAGACCGCCGAATGGTTCGCCTCCAAGGCCATCCGCCCGCCGAAGGAATCGCCCGATCACGCCTGACCGCGCTCCCGGCCCGCAAGCGCGAGGGTGAGCCGGCGGCGAGACCCAGTCGGTGCCACTGGCGGTGGCGCGCTCCCGCTACCGATCCGGCAGCGGCGGCCCCATGCCCGATAAGCCCCTGTTCAGCGCCCACGTCAGCATTTATCGGGAGCCGGGATGCCCTCGCCGCCTGGTCTCGATCAAGCCCTGGTCAGGGGTAGATCGTGTAGGTCGAGGTGTTGTTGCACACGATCGTGCTCGGGAGGCAGCGCTTGGCCCGGATCGTGATCCGGTCGAGGTTGGTGCGGGAGATGGACCACTTGAAGGTCTTGTGGCCCTTGTTCCGGCCGGCCTCCTTGTACTCGCCGTAGATCTCGCCGCCGTCCTTCTTCTTGAAGGAGACCTCGACCACGGCCGTCCAGGTGTCGTTCTTGGTGTCCGTCACGCTGCCGCGCGCCTCGCCGTAGCCGTTGGTGCAGAGCTTCAGGACGTAGCTGACGAAGCCGTCCTTGGTGTTCAGCTTGCTCCACTTCTCCTTGCAGCCGGCCGTAGAGGCGCTGAAGGAGGAGGTGGTGGAGGCCGTGGCGGTCGTGGCGGGCGCCAGTACGGCGAGGGCCGCCGAGACCCCGACAACGGTGGCGAGCATCTTCGAGGGAGAGAGCTTCCGCATGGAATTCGATCCTTGTCAGTCAACGAGAACTTCGCGGTGCTCGTCCGGTGATCAGGAGCACCGCGAGGAATGCTAAACACCGGCGGTATAGCGGCGGTATGTTCGCAGCCGTCACGGACGGACGAGCCCGCCCGCCAGCACCGGCCGCGCGCATGCCCCCGGTGTGCAGAACGGCCAGGCCGTGCACCAACGCCCAGGCGGCACGCAGCGCGGTGTCGCGAGGCTGAAGCCGTCCAGCCCGCGCTCGGCGATCGGCTCCAGCGACACCTCCATCAGGACCCGTGGGTGAGACGCCGCTCGCGGCGCACCGGCCGCACCCTCCTGCGCAGCACTCTCCGTGTCATGGACCTGATCGAAGGGCGTCTATCCACTCCCGCCGCTCATGAGCGCTCCGGCCGGCCGGGCCCGGGTGACGCTTTGACCCTGTCGTGCTGCAGTGGTGGGATGGAAAGCACGGTCGCGGCCCTCATCGCAGTCGTCGGCACGCTGCTCGGCGCTGCCGTCACGCACATGTTCCAAGCTCGGAAGTCGGCTCAAGATCGGCAGGCCGCCCGCGGCGAGCGGTTGTGGCAGGAGAGGCTGGCCGCCTACAGCTCGTTCGCCGAAGCGCTGACCGACTTCCGGAGAGTGCAGAACGACCGGTGGCACCTTGAACAGGAAGACTCGACAAGTGAGGCGTTCATCCGGATGCGGGATGAGTCCTACAAGGATCGGGCGAAAGTGACAGCGGCCATGTTCCGGCTTCGTCTTCTCAGCTCTGACGAGCGCCTGAACGACCTGGCTGCCAGGGCGTTGACGGAGGCAGAGGACATCCCGAACGCCATCAACGAAGCTGACCGTGCGGCAAGGGGCCAGGCGGCGCGCAACCTTCTCCGTGAGTTCGTGGAAACGGCTTCGCAGCAGATCGTGCAGTTCGGTGAGAACGGATGAGCCGGCTGCACAGCGGCGGCTGGTTCCGAGTTCGGCTCATGGATGGGGTCCGGGTCTGGGTGCTGTCGCGCCGGGACTGCGTCGGGCATGAGCGACCGGTCTGAATAACGGGCGGGCATGACAGGCAGCCGGGTGAACTACGGGCCCGGCTGCCTGTGCCCCCGTGGTTACGCGCCCAGGGTGAAGCCGAATTCCGCTTCGGCGATGGTGAAGGGCACGTCCCAGCTCTTCGCCTCCGTGTTGGTGTGGAAGGCGAAGGCGGTTCCGGTGTCCGGGTTGCTCAGGGCGAAGAACATGTGGCCCCAGTAGCTGCCGGCCATGCCGCGGATGGTGAGGCCGCCGGTCACCGCCCTGTCCAGCTCGAACATGCCCAGGCCGTAGCGGGTGTGCGGCAGCCAGCCGGCGCCCTCGGTCGAGACCGTGGTCCACATCTTGCGGTGCTGGCCAGAAGGCAGCAGGGTGCCGCCGGCCAGGGCGTTGAGGAGGCGGATGGCGTCGCCGGTGGTCGAGACGATGTTCCCGGTCTCCCAGGAGGTGTTGAACTCGGTGACGTCGAGGGGTTCGAGCCCCGGCTCCTCGAACGCCGACTCCCAGTTGTCCGTGGTGACGTCCGCCGGGTCCACGCCGTCCTTGTAGAACTGGGTCGAGTACGCGCGCGGCGACGGACCCAGGTAACCGGTGTCACCACCGCTGCGCGCGTAGGTGTTGGCCAGGCCGAGCGGCTGGATGACCACGCGCTCGATCTCCTCGGCATAGGTGTTGCCGGTGACCTTCTCGATGATCGCGTTGGCGATGTAGAAGCCGCCGTTGGCGTACAGGAAGCGCTCACCGGGCTGCCCGACGGGCGGCTGGGACACCGCCAGCTCCAGCAGCTGGTCACGGGTCCATTCGTCGAAGCGGTGCTCGTCGAACCTGGCCCGGCTGGCGTAGTTGGCGATCAGCGCCGGCGCGAGGCCGGTGGCGAACAGGCCGCTGGTGTTGCCGAGCAGGTGCTTGATGGTGATCCGGTCGCCGTCGTAGCCGTTGGTCAGCACGCCGGGCAGCCATTTGTTCACCGGGTCCTCAAGGTCCACCCGGCCCTCGGCCTCCAGGGTGAGCAGTACCGCGGCGGTGATGCCCTTGGCGCCGCTGCCGATCGGCAGGTACTCCCCCGGCACGCGCGGGGCTCCGGTCCTGAGATCGGACACTCCGGCGGTGCCGAACCAGGAGCCGTCGGCGTTCCTGACCTCGATGGCGATGCCGGGGATGCCGAGTTCGGCCACCGCCCGGTCGAGAATCCGCTGGGTCTTCTCGTGCCCGTTGCCTGTCATGTCGTGCCTTTCGCAGAGCTGTTCCTGACGCTCCCGACGATGCCGACCGGCGCTGACAGCGCGCTCACAGCGCTGTTACACGGGGCGCGACGCGTGTAAGCGCTCGAGGATCCGGGCCGCGGCGGGCGGGTCCAGTTCGCTGAGGATGGCGTGTGCGTCCTGCCAGGATCGGCGGGCCGCCGCGAGGTCTCCGCCCGCCTGGTGGAGGTCGCCGATGTCGGCGAGCGTGCTGGCTTCGCCGTAGCGGTCGCGCAGCCGTACGAAGAGATCGAGTGCCCGTTGCCGGCAGTCGAGCGCCTTGGCCCGGTCGCCGCGGTCCTGATGGATCTCCCCGAGACACGACCAGGTGTGGGCCTGGTAGGCGAGGTTGCCGAGCCTTTGGTGCATGGTCAGGGCCTGTTCGCACGACTCCAGTGCCTGGCCGTGGTCGCCGAGCCTGCCCTGGTACCAGCCGACGTCGGTGAGGGCGATCGCCTGGCCGTACTCGTGCTGGATCTGCGTGAAGAGGCGCAGGGCGTCCTGTGCGGCGGCCAGGGCTTCGTGGTCGTGGCCGCCCTGGAGGCCGTACAGCAGGTCGCGGTAGTAGTGCGTCCACGCCTGACCGGCCGTGTCCCCGGCGTCGGCGGCGAGTTCGAGGGCCTGGCGCAGGTGCAGGTGGGCCTCGTCGTGGTGGCCGAGGTCGGTGTAGGAGGACCCGAGGTGGCGATGGGCCCTGGACAGGGTCGTCGTCTCGCCGAGGCGCCGGGCGGCGTCCAGCGCGGCGTGCTGGGCGGTGTTCCTGCTGTGCCAGTGGCCCTGCCGGTGCAGGAAGACGTCCAGCGTCCAGGCCAGGTGGCACACCTCGCGGTCGAACCCGTGCGTGGCCGCCTGGCCGATGGCCGCAAGGAGCACGTGCCGCTCGGCGCCGAACCAGGCGACGGCCTCGTCGGCGTCGCCCAGGTCCTCGGCCTGGACGCCCGGCGCCGGTGCGGGGAGGGCGATGGTTTCTCCGTGCTGGAACAGCAGATGGTCGGCGCGGTGCGCGGTGTGGACGTAGTGGTCGAGTGTCCGCCGGATGGCCGCCCGCCGCTCCTCGGCTGGCTCGTGCTCGCCGGCCTGCTCGCGGGCGAACGCGCGCAGCAGGTCGTGGAAGGCGTACCGGCCGGGAACGTGCTCGTTGATCAGATGGGCCCGCGTCAGCTCGGCGAGGAGCGGTCGTACGCGGGCGGCGGGCAGGCCGGCGACGGCCGCCGCGGCACCAGGGGTGATGTCGGGGCCGGGATGCAGGCCGAGCAGCCGGAACAGGCGCGCCGCCGGTTCACCGAGTCCGTGACAAGACCAGGAGAACACTGTACGCGCGCTGCTGGCCGGGTCGCCCCCGTCGAACCCGTCGAGGCCCCCGAGCTGGGCCGCCACCGAGGCCAGCGAGAACCGCGGGTTGGTGGCGGCGCGCGCGGCGACGATCGCCAGGGCCAGGGGCAGTCCGGCGGCCTTGCCGACGAGTTCCCTGGCCGCGGATCGCTCGGCGCGCACGCGCTGCTCGCCGAGCCGGCGGATCAGCAGGTGCTCGGCCTCGCCCTCACCGAGCGGGTCGAGCCCGAGCGGACGGGCGCCGGCCGTGACCAGTCCGGGGAGCCGGTTGCGGCTGGTCACCAGCACCAGGCAGCCGGGCGCGCCGGGCAGCAGCGGCACGACCTGACCGGCGTCGCGGGCGTTGTCCAGCAGTACCAGCGTGCGCGTGCCGGCGAGCATGCTGCGGTAGAGGCCGGCCTGCGCCTGCGGCCCGGCGGGCACGGCCTGCGGCGGAACGTCCAGCGCGTCGAGGAATCCTCTCAGCGCGTCCGCCGGCGCCAGCGGCGTACCGGAGGGGTCGAAGCCGCGCAGGTTGACGTAGAGCTGGCCGCCGGGAAAGTGGTGGGCCACCTGGTGCGCCCAGTGGAGCGCGAGCGTGGACTTGCCGATGCCCGGGGCGCCGGTGACGGCGCAGACGACCGTGCCGCTCCGCCGTTCCAGCAGCCTGTCCAGCTCCGCGAGCGCGGACGCGCGTCCGGCGAAGACCTCGGTGTCGGCGGGAAGCTGGCGCGGGACGACACGGCGTGCCGCCCGCGTCGGGCCGGCCGGGGACCTTCCGGCCAGGAGCGCGGCGTGCACGCGCCGAAGTTCGGGCCCCGGCTCCGTGCCGAGCTCGTCGGCCAGCCGGGCGCGCATCATCGCGTACCGCTCCAGTGCCTCGGCCGGCCGGCCCAGCCGCTCCAGGACGATGAGCAGGCGTACCCACAGCGACTCGCGCAGCGGATGCCGGCCGGTCAGCTCGGTCAGCTCGGCCAGGGTGACGGTCAGGTCGGTGGTCCGCGGCACCTCCAGGTCGACGCGGCGCTCCAGCGCGGCGAGATACCGCTCCTGGAGCCGGGTGGCTTGCGTCTGTTCCAGCCATTCCGACCAGATGTTCGCGAACGGCATGCCGCGCCACAGCCGGAGGGCCGCCACCAGGTCATCGTGTTCGGCCGCCTGGTCGGAGGCGGTCGCCGCCCGGTCGAGCAGCCGGACGAACCGGACGGCGTCCACCTGGTCGGGCTCGGCCAGCAGCGCGTACCCGCCGTCTCGGGTCTCGATCAGCTCGCCGCCGAGCAGGCGGCGCAGCCGGCTCACGCTCGTCTGCAGGTTGGTACGGACGTCGACGGCCGATTCCTCGCCCCACACCGCGCTCGCGAGCCTGTCCACCGACACCGGCACGCCGGGCGAGAGCGCCAGCACCGCCAGCAGCGCCGGCAGCCGTCCCGCGGGCAACGTGACCACCCGGCCGTCCACCACGACGCGCAACGGTCCCAGCAGGCAGATTTCGAGCGTCATCTCGCCCGGGGGCTGGTCATGTCGGCATGGTAGAGGACTTTTAGCGATGTTTCAGCGTGGTGGGGTCTCCTCGTCTCTACCCGAATCCAGAGGAGTCGACATGAACATCGTGACCTCGGCGGACGGCACGCCGATCGCCTACGACCGCGCGGGAAGCGGCCCCGCCGTGATCCTCGTGGGCGGTGCCCTCACTAGCCGCGCGCAGGGCGTGGGGAACAACGCGCCGCTGGCCGCGGAGCTGTCCGCGCGTTTCACCGTGTACAACTACGACCGGCGCGGGCGGGGCGACAGCGGCGACACCCGCCCCTACACCCTGGAACGGGAGATCGAGGACATCGAAGCCCTGATCGCCGAGGCGGGCGGGACCGCGTTCCTGTACGGAGTGTCCTCCGGCGGCGGACTCGTGCTGGAGGCCGCGGCGGCCGGCGTCGCGGTGTCCCGGTTCGCCGTGTACGACGTTCCCTACGCCGTCTCCGCTGATGTCTACCGGCGGACCAGCGCTTACGTGGAGCGGCTCGGGCCGGCGTTGACGGCTGGGCGGCTCGGCGACGCCCTTGAGCTGTTCATGCGGCTGGCGGGGTCTTCGGAGGAGGAGATCGAGGGGGCGATGGCCTCGCCGTACTGGACGCCTATGCTGCCCCTCGCGCACACGCTCGCCTACGACGCCGCGGCCGTGAACCACTACCGGCCGCCCGCCGACCGGCTGGCGAAGATCACGCGTCCGGCGCTGGTCGCCACCAGCGGGGTGAGTCCGGAGGCGCAGGCGGGTATGGGCGGGCTGCCGTCCGACTTCTTCGACCGGGCCGCGGAGGCGATCCGCGCGAGCGTCCCGCACGCGGAACGCCGGGTGCTCGCCGGGCAGTCGCACGCGCCTGACCCCGCGGCGGTCGCGGCGATGCTGACCTCGTTCTTCCGGGACTGACACCCCCTGTTCGCGGGCAGGCATTGGCGGAGTCGTACACCTAGGAGAAGGCATGATCCTCACCATCGTCCACGTCGCCGACTTCGATCAGTTTCTGCGGACGTTCTCCACCAGGGGCGTCGAGAAGAGGAGGGAGCACGGGTGCAAGGGCTCCTGGGTCTTTCGCGATCGCGACGATCCGGGCCGGGTGTGGGCGCTGTTCGACTGGTCGGCCGAGGACTACGAGGGGTTCCTCACCGATCCCGAGATCCCGGCGATCGCCGCGGAACTGGGCGTCCAGGGGCCGGTGGTGAAGGTGGAGTCCATGGCCGCGTACGACTCCTGACGGCAGGGCTCACTCGGGCGGTCGTACCGACAGGGCGTGCCGGACGTGGTTACGGTCCGCGCGTCCTTGGTATGGATGTAGCGCCGCACCAGGCCCCGCTCGGCGGCCGTGGCCCTGAAACGGTCTAGGTCTTGTTGACCTGTGGTGTCGAATCTGTGCCTTGCCTGTTCGTCTCGAGGGTGTGAGTTCTCAGGAAGGAGCGGACATGTCCTCAGTGATCCTCCCCGCGCCACGCGATCTGGTACGGCGGCGGGCCGACACCCTGGATCGGCTAAACGGCGGGTTTCAGATGTGGCTGGCGACTGGGAGTGATGGTCACGGGGCGCATCTCATCCCGGTTGCCTATGTTTGGGATGGGGCGGCGCTGACCACCGGGACGTTTCGGCGTAGCCGTACCGTCTCGAATCTGCGGGGCAGGCCCAAGGCGCGGCTGGCGATCGGGGATACCGCCGACGTGGTCATGATCGACGCGGGTGCGGCGCTGGTCGGCGTTTCTGAGATCGATGCCGCCTCGGCTGAGGCCTTTGCGAGGGTGTCGACTGATCCGCGTAGCGCTCCGGACATGTTCGTGTATGTCCGCCTCGTTCCTGAGCGGATCCTTGCGTGGAACTCGCTGGCGGAGTTCAGCGGCCGTACTCTCATGCTCAAGGGCTCCTGGCTCGACGCTCCGGTCGACTGAGGGCTGGTCGGTTCCCGGGCGCCACCGAGCGCGGATGCCGGTGTTGGCTTCACCCTTGATGGGGGCGCGTGTACGTCGGTGGTGGTTATCGCGCAACCGCCCGGGCCGCTGAGCAGAACGCCTATGGACAGCACACCGTGAGGATGAGAACACTCTGGGTGACAGGTCCTCCCCCCCGGTGGCCACTTCCTCCAGTGTGTGCGAAGTGTGTCCGCCATGGACTCCACGAAGGAGAAGCCATGCTGTCCAAGAAACTCCTGGCCCTTCCGCTCGCCATCCTGGCGGCCGGAGTGTGCGTGAGCGCGGCCACCACCGCCACCGCCAGCACCGAGGCCAAGCCGCCCGCGGCCCGGCAGGCGGCGCTGCCGCCGGGCTATCAGCTCGTCACACTGCCCAACGCCAATGTCCCCAACTTCCAGCGCCGCACCCTGCTCTGCCCCGGCAGCAAGCGCGTCCTCGGCGGCGGCGCCGAGGCCCAGGGCAACCGGGCGATCCTCGTCGGCTCGTTCCCCACCCCCGACGGACGCGGCTGGATCGGCCTGGGCCGCCAGGACGGCTTCAACGACGTCGGCATCAGCGTCTACGCCATCTGCGCGGACTGACCCATGTCGGCACCTGCCCCGGCCCGGCGTGGCCGGGGCAGGTGCCCCCGGCAGCTTGTGATCACTGGAGCAGGCCACGCCGGATGGCGGTGGCGACGGCGGCGGCCCGGTCGTTCACCTCGAGCTTGGCGTAGATGTGCAGCAGGTGCGTCTTGACCGTCGCCTCGCTGATGAACAGCCGAGCCGCCACCTCCCGGTTGGTGGTCCCCGCGGCGACGAGTTCCAGGATCTCCAGTTCGCGGGCGCTCAACGGGTCGGCGGGCGCTCGGACCTGGCCCATCAGGCGCGTGGCGACCGACGGGGAAAGCACGGCCTCGCCCTGCGCCGCCGTACGGACCGCTCGGATGAGGTCGTCGCGCTGGGTGTCCTTGAGCAGGTAGCCGGTGGCGCCCGCCTCGATCGCGGGCAGCACGTCCTTGTCGGTGTCGTACGTGGTCAGCACCAGGACCCGGGCACGGACGCCGAGCCGTACCAACTCCTTGATCGCGGTGACCCCGTCCGTCTTCGGCATGCGCAGGTCCATCAGGATCACGTCCGGATCCAGCATCCTGGCGAGCTCGACCGCGCGGGCGCCGTCTCCGGCCTCGCCGAGCACCTCGAAGTCCGGGTCTCCGGCGAACATGCCGCGGATGCCGTCGCGCACGATGGGGTGATCGTCGGCGATCAGGAGCCTGATCATCTGGCCACCGCCGGGACGGCCGCGGAGATCGCGGTGCCGTTGCCGTGCTCGGACTCGATCTCCAGGGTGCCGGTCAGGCGGGCCAGCCGCTTGCGCATCGCGGTCAGGCCGAACGCGGTCAGCGCGGGGTCGAAGCCGATGCCGTCGTCACGGACGTCGAGGGTGAGCACATCCTCCATGTACGACAGGGTCAGCCCCACCCGGGTCGCCCCGGCGTGCTTGGCGACGTTGGCCAGGGCTTCCTGGGCCGTACGCAGCAAGGTCTCCTCCACTTCCGGATGCATGGGACGGACCGTACCAGTGGTGGTGAAGTCCGCCCGGATCCCGTTCAGCTCGCTGAAGCGGGCGGTGATCTCCTGGAGCGCCTCGGGCAGCGGCGCGGATTCCAACTGGCCGGGGCCGACCGCGTGGACCGAGCGCCGCGCCTCGGCCAGGCTTTCGCGCGCCAGCCGTACCGCGTTGTCGACGTTGCGTGTCCAGTTCTCCGCCTGCTTGGCGGCCTGGAGCTGGGTGATGATGCCGGTCAGGCCCTGGGCGAGGGTGTCGTGGATCTCGGCGGCCATGCGCTGGCGCTCGTCCAGTGCGCCGGCTTCGCGTGCCTGTTGCAGGAGCTGGGCCTGGAGGCCGGCGTTCTCTCGCATCGCCTCTTCCAACTGGGCCACCATGCGCTTGCGTTCGGCGCTGCGCTCGGCGGTGATGTCGCCGACGAAGCTGAACAGCGCCACCGCCGCCACGATCGCGGCGGTGAAGAAGAGGAAGGTCAGGATGCCGGCGGGGGTCGGCTCCGGCGGGCCGCCGCCGTAGGTCGCGACGCTGATCGCCGCGGTGGCGGTGACGCCGGCGAAGCGCCATCGGCCCTTCAGGTACTGCCAGGAGTGAAGGAACCCGACGAATCCGAAGAAGGTGGCGAACCACACCCCGTACGTGCAGAGCGCGCCGATCAGGAGGATCAGGCCGGCGACGTAGAGCGGGCCACGCGGCATCAGCCAGAGCCACAACACCGTGGCGCCGATCAGGAGCCAGGGCCGGTCGCCGGCGAGCACCGTGGCGACGGCGAGCAACACGTACGGCACCGCCGCCATCTGGTGCTCCAGCAGGCGCTCCCAGCGATCGAGCCGCGCGTTCATCACTTACTCCCAGCGGAAGAGCTTCGCCGCGACGATGCTGACGACCAGCGCGGACGCGGCCATCACCACCAGCGGCAGGGGTGCGGGCGCGGCTCCCGACCAGGCATCCTGCAGCGCCTGACGGAACGCCCCCATGGGAGTGTATTGTCCGATTTCGGCCAGCAGGGCGGGCATCTGCGACACCGGCTGGATGAGCCCGGCCAGGTAGGCCATCGGGAAGTACAGCAGCACGCCGACGCCGTTGGCCGTGCGCCCGTTCGGCGCGAGCGCCGCGATCAGCAGCCCGATCGCGAACATCGCCGCCGTCCCCAGCGCGAACACCAGCACCGCCGAGACCATCGGCAGCGCACCCGCCACCGCCAGCAGCACCCCCGCCGCGACCACCGCCAGGACGAACTGCAGCCCCAGTTGCACGCCCAGCAGGCTGCCGGGCCGTACCGGCGTGGTGGACAAACGCCGCAGGATCCCCCTTTCCCGGTAGGTCGCCAGGGTCGTCGGCAGCAGGTAGAGCGACACCAGCCCCACCGAGATCGTCAGCGCCATCGGCAGCAGCGCGCTGTCGCCCACACCGCCGAAGATCACCATGATGAACAGCGGGATCAGGATCGTGAACATCGACCCCGGCTCCCGGACCAGCAACTTCACTTCGACGGCGGCGAGCTTCATCGGGTGCCTCCAGTCAGGCTGCGGAACGCGTCTTCGAGGGTGCGCTTGTCGATGCGCAGGTCGCTGACCAGGATGTGCTGCCTGGCCAGTTGGGCGGTCACGGCCGTGGCGAAGTCTCCCCGCCCGGTGACGACCATCCGGCTGCCGTCCCGCGTGAGCCCGGTGACGCCCGGCAGCCCGATCAGCTCGGGTTCGCCCGCTTTGACGGTGAAGCGCATCTGGTGTTCGTCGTTCACGAGCCCCGCCGGGCTGTCCATCGCGACCACCCGGCCCTTGTCGATCACGGCCACGCGGTCGCACAACTCCTCGACCTCGTCCATGAAGTGGCTGACCAGCACCACGGTCACGCCGCTGTCCCGCACGCGCTTGATCAGCTCCCACGTGGTACGGCGGGCCTGCGGGTCCAGCCCGGTGGTCAGCTCGTCCAGGAAGGCCACCTCCGGCCTGCCCACGAGGGCGAGCGCGATGAACAGCCGTTGCTTCTGCCCGCCCGACAGCTTGCCGAACCTGGCGTTCCGCTTGTCGGCCAGACCCCAGTCGTCGAGCATCCGCCGCCAGTCGAGCGGGTCCTTGTAGAAGGAGGCGTAGAGGTCCAGCGCTTCCCAGACCTTGATGTTCTCCGGGAGGTGGGTGTGCTGGAGCTGGACGCCGATCCGCTCCTTGGCCTCGCCGGGTTGCCGGCCCAGCACCCTGATCTCCCCGCTGTCGGGCTTTCTCAGACCCTCCACGCACTCCACGGTGGTGGTCTTGCCCGCGCCGTTCGGGCCGAGGATGCCGAAGATCTCACCCTCGTGCACGGAGAAGGAGACTCCGTCGAGGGCCTGGTGGCCCGCGTACCTCTTGCGGAGGTCGGTGACTTCGATGACTGCCATGGGAGAAGCATGGTTTTCGCCGGGCTTTCCGGGGATCGACCGGTGGGCCCCGAGTGGACCGGCTGCGGCTGATTCGCCGATCCACCGATCGGTTGATTGCGCGCCGATTAGCTTTCCGCGCCGCGCCCGTCTGTACGTCCGAGACCGACTCACGAGAGGCTGACACGATGCGGAAACTGATCTTCGGCATGAACGTGACCCTGGACGGCTACACCGCCGCCACCGGTGACGACATCGGCTGGAGTGGAGGGGACGGACCGGACTCCTCGCCGAGTGCCGAACTGTTCCAGTGGTGGCTCGACCAGGAACTGGCGTACGAGCTGACGCTGTACGGACGCAAGCTGTGGGAGGCCATGAGCTCCTCCTGGCCGGACGGCGACCAGCGGCCCGACGCCACCCCGGCGGAGATCGAGTTCGCCCGGAACTGGCGGGACACGCCGAAGGTGGTGTTCTCCTCGACGATCGACAAGGTCGACTGGAACTCCCGCCTGGTCACCGGCGACGCGGTCGCCGAGATCACCCGGCTCAAGGCCGAGGACGGCGGCCCGATGAGCATCGGCGGCGCGACGCTCGCCGGGGCGGCCATGCGGGCCGGGCTGATCGACGAGTACGTGCTGGTCACCGTGCCGGTCATGGTGGGCGGCGGCACGCCGTTCTTCACCGCGCTGGACAACTGGGTGAACCTGAACCTGGTCGAGACGCGGACGTTTCCCGGGGGCGTGACGATGACCCGCTATAGGACGCGGCGATGACCGCTCACAACGTCGCGGGCAGGCCCAGCCATGGTTTGTCGCCGGCGTCGAATCCGGTGAGCTCGGCGATCTTCCCGTCGACGACGCGCAGGACCGCGATGGCGAACAGCCGGTAGTCCGGGTCGCCGGGGGCGCGCAGGTACAGCACGGCGGCGGGCATGCGGTTGACCGTCGTGGCGACGCAACGCCAGTCGTCGCGGCCGCGCTGGAAGAGCCCGCCGGCGACCCAGCCGTCCACCGCGTCCTTGGCCGTGACGACCAGTGTGCCGGGGTCAGGCAGCATCGCGAAGCGCAGGTCGTCGCGGAGCAGGGCCGCCAGCCCGTCGAGGTCGTTGCGCTCATGGGCGTCCATGTACGCCCTCACCACCTCGCGCTCGTCATCCGACAGCTCGTGCGTGGCGGGGCTCCGCCAGTCGAGGCGGCGGTCGGGCAACTGCTCGCGTATCGTCACGCGGGCCCGCTGCAGTGCGCTGGTCACCGAGGCGACGGTCACCTCAAGGGCGCCGGCGGCGTCCGACGCCGGCCACCCGAGGACGTCACGAAGGACGAACACCGCCCGCTGCCGCGGCGGCAGGTGCTGCACGGCGACGATGAACGCCAGCTCGATCGTCTCCCGCGCCACCACCGATTCCTGCGGATCCTCCGGGAGCATCCGATCCGGGTACGGCTGCAGGTAACCCGCGCCCGGCAGCTCGGCGGGCACGGGCACGCGGTCGACGCGCTTGTCCAGGAAGTCCAGGCAGGCGTTCGTCGCGATCCGGTACAGCCAGGTACGCAGCGTGGCGTGGCCCTTGAACGACTCCCGCTTGTTCCACGCCCGCAGGAACGTCTCCTGCGTCATGTCCTGGGCGTCCTCGTAGTTCGCGAGCATCCGGTAGCAGTGCACCTGCAGCTCACGCCGGTAGCGTTCGGTGATGAGCGCGAACGGCGCCGCGTCGTTCGAGCGGGCCGCCGCGATGAACGCGGCCTCGTCGTCGGTCATGGTCGTCAATCCTTCCGCGAGTGGCGAGGGGCTACCAGAACAGACGGCGCGGCGGAGGATTTCTGAGCGGTGCAGCCTTCTGGGGAAGCTCGGGCAGAAGGCGAGTGGAAAACGCAACGACCAGATGCTGATCTGCCACGGACGGTACAACCATCGTCAATATCGCCCGGATCCGCATCCTTCCAACGGGGGATGGAGCGGCGTCCGATCGGAGGATCACTGCTGGTGATGCCGCCGGGCATTGTGATGGCAAGCATTGTGAGACTTCGGGCTGGCGCAGTTCTTGCCGCAGCGGCCACCGCCGCGGTTGCCATGTCCACCGCGGGGGCGCCCGCGCACGCGGCCACCCCCGACACAATGAAGATCATCATCATTCGATCCGAACCGGTCGGCACCTGCGTGGACATCGCCGACGGGGCCACGGCGATCAGCAACGAGTCCGGCCGCGTGGCCGTGCTGTACATGAGTCAGGGCTGTAAGGACGGGGGCGTCGAGTTGGGCGATGGAGACACGTACGTCGGTGCTGTCGTCCACAGCTACAAGCTGGCCTCGTGACGCTCCCGCGCCGGCCCAAAGGCGAACCCTCGGCCTTACGGCCGGGGGTTCTCTATTACGTGACCGACCCCTGCTCGAACCCTGAACGTCAGCTTCATCGGACTCCGCAAGCTCAGGTATCGCGAGCCGCCAACCACCCAGTTTCCGCTGAGAAAGTAGTAGGTGCCGGCTCGCGGGTGACGTTGACGGCCCAGGGGTAGACCGCGGCGGGATCGTGCAGCGAATTGACCGCCAGCAGCGGCGTTTTGGTGCTGACCTTCAACGGGCGTTGCGGGTTCTGGACCGGTTCCGGCTGACCCATGCAGAGGGCGGTCAGCGTGACTGCCATGCTGCTGTAGCGCATGTCAGGCGCTATCTCGGCCTGACGGCGGAGGTGAGCCCGCCATGCGGGGTAGTCACGCACGGGCAGGCGGTAGTCCTGACAGAAGATCGGGATCGCGAAGGGCATGATCTCCTCGGTAGGGGACTGGCTCGGTGTCGGGTACGCGCCGGTTCGGTGGAGCTGGTCGATGACCTGCGACAGCATCGGCCAGGCTCTTGGCTCGTAGAACACCGAACGGGCGAATCGGCGACGCTGTCCAGCGCCATCGCGCGGATCCGGTTCGGGAAAAGCTCCGCGTACATCTGGCCGAGCAGCGTGCCGTACGAGACTCCCAGAAAGGAGATCTGCCGCTCGCCGAGCGCGGCGCGGAAAGCCTCCAGGTCACGGGCGGCGCTGCGGGAGTCCGCATGGTCGAAGACCGGGCCCGTGCGCGTTCGGCAGTCAGCACGCAGTCGTTCATTCAGTGCGAGGCGGGCCTCGAACTCCGTCTGGCTCTTGATCGGCTCCCCCTTCATGGTCTGGAGCGCCAGTTCCGTGGAGCACATGATGGGATTGCTGCGGTTGGTGCCTCGGTGGTCGAATGCGACGATGTCGAACCGGCGCAGCAGCTCGGGGCTGAGGCTCTGAGGCGGACGCAGCACCAGGTCGACGCCGGAGTCTCCGGGGCCGCCGGAACCCAGCACGAGCACGCCTATCCGCGCGGACCGGTCGGTGGCCTTGCGTGGGTTGGCCCAGTTCACGGGAACGGCCAGCGTTCCGCACTCCACGACCACGCTATCCGGGCATGGAGCCCAGAAAATGCCAGGGGAGGTTGTGGCGGATGCCGCGTGGACGAAGGGCAGAGAAGTCAAGAGCCCTACCAGGAGGGCGATGAATCTTCGCATGCCCTTGATCATCTACACGGATCGACGCCAACAAATCGACCTCTGGAACGGCCTGCTCCTCCGCCTGCCGGTGAAGAACTCTCTGAGAGCAGGGTCTTGAGAATTAGGCCACATGGGGCGAACCGTGAATCAGCTTTACGGTGTCGTGTTCGGTCCTGCTCGTGTCGGGTTCGGCCCTCCTTCGGGGCCGCCGGTCCTTCCTATCGTTCGGAAGCGAGACGCCACACAGCGTTGAAGCTCCTGGAAGGACGAAGATGAATCTGCAACTGGCTGGAAAGACCGCCGTCGTGACCGCCGCGAGCGGGGGTATCGCCGGCGCCGTGGTCCGGACGTTGGTGGCCGAGGGCGCGCGGGTTCTCGGCGCGGACCAAACCGTGACATCCGCGCTGAAGGAGACCGGCGCCGCCACCGTGGAGGCCGACCTGACCACTCCTCAGGGGGTTGAGGAGCTGCGGCGGGCCGCCGAGTCCGAACTTGGCGGCGTGGATCTGCTGGTCAACGGGGTGGGCGGCCTGGCGGGGCTCCCGGTCGCCGGGCTGGCCGACACCGAGGACGAGACCTGGTTCAGGGCTTTCGAGCTCAACTTCTACGCCACGGTGCGCGTCACCCGAGCGCTTCAGCCCCTCCTGCGCCATGCCGTCGTCAACGTCTCGACCGGCGTCGCTCGATGGCCGACCTCGGGGCCGAACTGGTACGGCAGTTCCAAGGCCGCCCTGAGCCACTTCGGCAAGGGGCTCGCGGACGAACTCGGCCCTCGGGGGATCCGGGTCAACACCGTTTCCCCGGGGCTGATCAAGACGCCTTTGTGGGAGGAGTACGGCCCGCGGCTGAGCGCGGCCCGCGGGCAGGCCGACAGCGAGAAGTTCCTCACCGACCTGCCTGCCGTGGCCAACGTGACGCTGGGCCGCTGGGGTACTCCGCAGGAGATCGCCAACCTGATCGTCTTTCTCGGCTCACCGGCGGCCGGCTACATCACCGGCGTCGACTACATCGTCGACGGCGGGGCGGAGAAGGTCATTCGATAGTCCGGCTTCGCCGTGCCGCGACGACGACCAGGCAGATCGCGCCTGCCGCCAGGAGGA
This sequence comes from Nonomuraea sp. NPDC050790, assembly GCF_044456745.1. Lineage (NCBI taxonomy): Bacteria > Bacillati > Actinomycetota > Actinomycetes > Streptosporangiales > Streptosporangiaceae > Nonomuraea > Nonomuraea sp. NPDC050790. The sequence continues at coordinate 93,056 of NZ_JBITGF010000015.1, forward strand.
TCTGGATGGCGGTCGGGACGAGGTGGAAACCGTACTGCGTGATCTGGATCATGAAGCCGATCCAGCAGTAGGCGAGGACGGCGCCGGCGGCCAGGCCGTACACGTGGCGGTGCGACCAGTCGTCGGCGCGGGTGTTCACGAGCAGGACGGCGAGCACCATGGTCGCCAGCACCGCCAGCAGGGCCAGGGTGACCGGTTCGGAGATCGTCTTCAGGTCGGGGCCGAACTCGAACAGGAGGAACAACGCGCTCCCGGCGGCCAGTGCGAATGCGCCCAGCGCCGCCGGCGGCCACGCCTCGCGTCCGGTCTCCGCGGTACGGCGCCGCCCGCGCGTGGCGAACGCGAAGGCGATCAGGGCGGCCACCACCACGACGGTGCCGACGAGCTGCCCGGCCGACAGCAGGAAGGCGTCGTTGTCCGGGTTGGAGTACATGGCGAAGAACAGGATGCCGGCGCCCACGAGGTACCCGAGCGTGTTGAAGATCAGGCCACGCGTCCGCAACCACGGGCCGCGCCGGTCGGAGTAGAGGGTCTCGACCAGCACGATCGGGGTGAAGATGCTCCAGACGGAGTGGATGGACAGCACGTATACCGACCACGGCACGCTGATGCCGAGTCCGGGAACTTCGCCGTATGTCCCCAGGCCCAGCCCCAGGTAGTTCGGGTTGAAGAGGGACTGGGTGACCAGGGCCTCCTCGATGACCCCGTAGGTGATGGCCAGCAGCAGCGTCATCCCCCAGCCGCCGCCCGCCCGCGCGACCACCTCGCGGACGAGCACGGCGCCGCAGCCGTACAGCAGGGCCGTCGGCGGGAACGCGGCCAGCGCCCAGATGTCCAGGGGGATGTTGCCCAGCAGGTACTCGCCGATGAGCGGGGCGAGCAGGAACAGTGCCAGGGCGGGTGACAGGCGTTTCATCGGCGGAGTCCTTCGAGTTCGCGGAGGCGACGCCACCAGCGGCCGCCGCACGGACCGCACGCTACGACCGTGGCGGGATGAGCCGGTACGGCCGTACGTTGCACACCGCCGCCCGGTTGTTGCCCTGGCATGGCGGGGTACGGCGGTGCCGTTCACAAAAGGAATTCGCTGGTTACGGCGCGGCTCACCCGGCCGATGCGCAACCACAAGAAACCCGTGGATCAGCGAAACTCCCCGGCTCCACCCGCTTTGTCCCTAATATCGGGACTTTCCATGGTGATGGGAGACGAGCATGCCGGGGGCGGAATCAGCGGGGCTTCTGGCGGGCCGCTACAGGCTGCTGTCCAGGCTCGGTCAGGGCGGCATGGGCATCGTCTGGCTGGCGCTCGACGAACTGCTGCGCCAGGAGGTCGCCGTCAAGGAGGTACGGCTGCCGCCCGACCTCGACGCGGCCGAGCGTACCGGGCTGGCCGAACGCACGCTGCGCGAGGCGCGGGCGGCGGCACGGCTGCGTTCGCACCCCGGGATCGTCACCGTGCACGACGTCGTCCTGGACGGCGGGCGGCCGTGGATCGTCATGGAGCTGGTGCGCGGGCGTTCGCTGGACCGGGTGGTGGCCGAGCAGGGGCCGCTGCCGCCCCGCCAGGTCGCCGCGATCGGCGCCCGCGTGCTGGAGGCGCTCGGCGCCGCGCACGCCTCGGGCATCCTGCACCGGGACGTCAAGCCCGCCAACGTCATGCTGACCGACGACGGGCGGGTGCTGCTGACCGACTTCGGCATCGCCAGCGTCGCCGGTGACGCCGTGCTCACCCAGACCGGGCTGCTGACCGGCTCGCCCGGCTACATCGCGCCCGAGCGGCTGCGCGGCGAGGCCGACGGCCCGCTCGCCGACCTATGGTCGCTGGGCGCCACGCTCTTCGCCGCGGTGGAGGGGACGGCGCCGTTCGCCCGCCAGAACCCGGCCGCGTCCATGGCGGCGGTGCTCATGCAGGAGCCGCCGCTCGCGCGCAGGGCCGGGCCGCTCGCCCCGGTGCTGGCCGCGCTCCTGGAGAAGGACCCTGCCCGCCGCTGCCCACCCGAACAGGCCGCGACCTGGCTGACCACCCTCGCCCAAGGCGCCACCGCCCTCGGCGCGGGGCCACCTGGAGCCGAAAGGCCCGGGACCGGGATGCCTGATGCGGTGACCGGGGGCGCGAGGGCCGGTCGCCGGGTCCGTCCGCGGAGCCGTACCAAACCCATTGTCCTGGGCGCGGGGCTGGCGGTGGTGCTGGCGGGTGCGGCCGCGGTGGTGATCGTGACGCGGAACCCTCCAGGCACCACCGCGACCGACGGCCCGTCCACCAGCCCGCCGGGCACCGCGGGTACGGCGGGCAAGGTGACCTCGGCCCCATCCCCGAAGCTGTTCACCCGCGAGGTCAAACCCTGCGAACTGCTCAGCGCCAAGGAGGTCCGCGACCTGATCGGGCCCGGGACCAAGCGCCAGTTCGTGAACACCGGCTCCTGCGCCTGGCAACGCCCGGACGGCACGTACCTGGGCGTGTCCACCTATCGCTACCCGAAGCTGGCCTTCGCCCGCGACCACCACGCGCAGATGGTCCAGTCGATGAAGGACGAGCCCAAGCGCACACCGGGCACCAAGCTGCGCACCCTGCCGAAGGTCGGGGACGCCTCCTACATGTTCACCCAGTACTCGACGGTGGGGGCGGCCGGGCCGTACCGCTCGCAGTTCGCCTTTCGCCTGGCGAACGTCGTGGTCACGGTCGTCCACCACAGCCTGCGGAGCACCGGCCCCGCCACCACGGGCCGCGCGGCCGGGATCCTCGCGGAGAACCTGCGCGAACGGCACTGACGCCGGTTTCTCGCCTGAAGGCGGGAAAATTGCCGAGGAGTCCCGCCAACCGCCCGATAACCTCGATTCGGAGAGGCCATTTTCACGTGAGTCCGGGAGTCGGTGCCTGATGGCAGAGGCGGCAAGAGCACTCGAAGATCTGGCGGAGCGCTTCTGGCGGTGGCGGGTCGCCGCGGCTCCGGACACGCCCGACGACATCCCGCGAGTCGAGCGTCCGCCCGCCTGGACGCCGGACTGGTCGGTGTCCGCGGTGGCCGCCAGGCGGGACGCCTGGCGGGCCTACGACGCGGAGTTGCGCGCGCTCGACCTCAGCGGCGAGCCCGTCGCGGTCAGGATCGACGCCAGACTCCTGGGTACGGCGCTGGCCCGGGTCACCTGGGAGCTGGACGTGCTGCGGTCATGGCAGCGCAATCCCTGCTTCTACGTCGACCAGGCGCTCGTGGGCGTCTACAACCTGCTCCTGCCCCCGCCGCCCTTCACCGCCGACCGCGCGGACACGATCGTCAGGCTGCTGGGCGAGGTCCCGTCGGTGCTGGCCCAGGGCCGCGAGAACCTGACGGGCCACGCGGCGGCGCCGTTCGCCCAGTCGGCGATCACGCTGCTCGGCGACGCGGGGGAATCCCTGCGCACCGCGATGTCCGCGCTGGCTCCCCTCCTGCCCGGCGGAGAGCGGCTCGCGGACAGGACCGAAGCGGCGGTGCGCGCGCTGGACGACTTCGCCGCCTGGCTGCGCGAGGGTCTCCCGGCGTTCGCCGGCCAGGCCGCCGTCGGCGCCGAGGGGCTGGCGTTCTTCCTGCACCGGGTGGCGCTCCTGCCGTACAGGGCACAGGACATGCGCGCGCTGGGACGGCAGGAATGGCACCGAGCCGTCGCGATGGAGACGACGCTCCGTCACCGTCACCGCGACGTGCCCGCTCCCGCTCTTCCCGCCGATGTCGCGGCCCTGGTCGAGACGGCGGCGGCCGACGAACTGGGGTTGCGCGCCTTCTACACGGAGTCGGGACTGCTGAGCCAGCCCGCCACCCTGCGCCGCTACCTGTTCGCCGAAATGCCCGCCTACCTGGCGCCGCTGACGTGGCTCGGCGTGGCGCACGAGATCGGCGTCGAATCGCGGCCCGACGCCGACGCGATCAGGTACGTCGAGCCGCCGCGTCCCGATCTGCCCTACTTCGAGCTGGCCGCCGCCCGCGATCCGCGCGTCCAGCTCGCGCACGAGGGTGTGCACGCCCAGCAGATGGCGTTGTCGTGGCGGCATCCCAATCCCGTACGGCGCCGCTACTACGACTCGGCGGCCAACGAGGGCATCGCCTTCTACCACGAGGAACTCATGCTGCAGGCAGGGTTGTTCGACCAGGCCCCGCACAGCGCCGTCTTCGTGGCCAACGCCATGCGGCTGCGGGCCCTGCGGGTGGAGGTGGACATCGCGCTCGCGCTGGGCGACCTCACCCTGGAACAGGCGGCCGACGTGCTGGCCACGTCCGTGCCCATGGACAGCGCCACGGCCTGGGAAGAGGCGGTCTTCTTCGCGGGCAACCCGGGTCAGGGACTGAGTTACCAGATCGGCAAGCTGCAGGTCCACGACCTCCTGGCGACCGCCCATCGGCAGCAGGGCGCGACGTTCGATCTCGGCGCCTTCCACGACCGGCTCTGGCTGGAGGGCAATGTCCCGATCGCCCTGCAGCGCTGGGAGTCGCTCGGCCTCACCGACCACATCGAGGAGGCCGACAGCCTGGCGGGCGAGCACCGGCTCTGACGCAAGCCCTTCGAAAGGGGGATTCCCCGAGCCTGCCGATCTGCGGAGACTGTTCAGGCGATAGCCGCACCAAGGCTGGGGGGCCACATGGGCGATGAATCGACCACGATCTCAGGCAGTCACGCGGTCGCCTGGTTTCACGAGGCGGCCGCCCTGGACTCCTGGCCGGTGAGGCTGGCGATCGAGGACCGGGCGGCGTTCCGAGCCGAGCTTTCCCGCATCGTGCTGGACGACGTGCAGGTGCTGAGGTGGTCCACCGGGGCGCATCGGGCGTGGCGTACACCGGCCATGATCAGACGGGACGACCCGGAGCAGTTGGCTCTGGTGATGGTGAGCCACGGCTCCATGAGCCTGTCGTTGAAGCGGCACCACGCGGAGGCGCGAGCCGGGCACGCCTTTCTGTTCGACACGTCCTCCCCTTTCACGTCGACCACTCCCCTCGGCGGGGTCACGCAGACCCTCGTCCGCCTGCCGCGTGAGGCGATTCCCCTGCCGGCCGACAGAGTCGGCGCCTTGCTCGGCCGGCCCATCGCGCTGGACCGGGGAATCGGGTTCTTCCTGGCCCGCTTCCTGGACACGCTCGCGCTTCCGGCCGCCGAATGCTCGCCGTACGAGGTGGAGCACCTGCGCGCGACGGTGGTCGACTGGGTTTCCGTCCTGCTGGCCGGCCAGGTGGACGCCTGCCACCGCCTTCCGGTCATGACGCGTCAGCAAGAACTGCTCCGCCGTATCGACACCTTCATCGACCACAACCTCGGCGCGCACGACCTGACCCCGTCGACCATCGCGGCCCGCCACCACATCTCGCTCCGGTGGTTGCACGCGTTGTTCGCGCGGCGGGGTGAGAGCGTGGCGGCCTCCATCAGGCGCCGGCGGCTGGAACGCTGCGCCCAGGACCTGGCTCGCTGCACCGTGACGCCGGTGCACCTGATCGCGGCGCGATGGGGATTTCCCAGCGCCACGGCCTTCGGCCGATCGTTTCGCGCCGCCTATGGAAGCAGCCCGAAAGACTTCCGCCGGCAGGCGCTTGAAGCCCGGCCCAGGTAGCGCCATGGAATGAACGGGCGCCACACCGGGTTGACGACCGCACAGCACCAATCAAGGAGTGGCAATGTCATTTCAGGCGTACCTCGACACCATTGAAGACAAGACGGGACTCACTCCGCGCGAATTCATCTCCCTGGCGAAGGCGCGCAGTTTCGATGACCCGACGGTCAAGGCGGGCACGATCATCACCTGGCTGAAAGAGGAATATGACCTTGGACGCGGCCATGCCATGGCCTTGGTACACGTGATCAAGAAGGGACCGCAGATCGACGCGAAGCATGTCGGCACCTCGGGCTCGCATCGCGACGAATCCGACACGTTGTGGCTGGACGGCAAGGCCACCCGGCCACAGGCGAGCTGACCTCTTCACAAAAGAGCACCCGGAATCGGGGGTCTCACGGCTTGGGTACGACGCCGCGGCCGTACCAGCGGTGCAGGGCGCGGCGGAGGGTGCGGGCGTCGGTGTAGCCGACGCGGGCGGCGATCGACTCCATGGTCAACGACCGCTGCCGCAGCAGCAGCTCGGCCCTCTGGTGCCGCCGCTGCTCCACCAGGTCCCGCCAACTGGTGCTCTCCCCCTTCAGCCGCCGCTGCAGGGTACGCGGGCTCATGCCCAGCCGATGCGCCGTCCGGGCCAGATCCGGCCCGCCCTCGGCGAAGGCGGCGTCCACTTCCGCGCGCAGCCGATCCAGCCAGCACATCATCGGGCGGGAGGCGGCGACCTGGGCGTTCGCGTACTCGCTCAGGATGGCCGCGAGCACGGGGTCGGCGCGGGGCAGGCGGCGGCTGACATCCGCGGTGGAGAAGGTGATCGACGGCAGCTCCGCCCGGAAGTCGATGTCCGGTGTGCCGAACGCTTCCACCAGGTGGCCGTGCCGGCGCGGCGTCGAGGACGGCAGGCACACCCGCAGCGGCACCACGCGCCTGCCCGCGCCCGCGCTCGCCTCCGCCACCAGGAGCGCGAGCGCGAACTCCGCGATGAGCGGGAACTCCGGATGCTCGGCCGAGACGCTGCGGTAGCCGACGGTCAGGCCGTCCTCGCCCCAGACCGGTTCCAGCCCGTCGCCGGGGTCGCTGATCGCGGCGGCGTGGCGGCCTCCGGCCTCGAAGGCGTGGGCGAGCGTCTCGGCGGCGACGAACAGGTAGTCCCACACACCGAACGCGCCAAGGCGCCACGCTCGCAGGACCTGCGCCCCGCCGCCCCACTCCCGGATCGGCGACGACCATTCCTCCCAGACGCGTACCGTCGACGAGGTCGGGAGCCGGATCCCGTCGTGCCCGGACAACGAAAGGCCGGGAATGCCGGCCACCGCCGTCTGATCCAACCCGGCCAGCCCACCGGCCCGGATGAGCATGCGCGGCACCAAAGGCGGCATCGTCTGCAGCGGAACGCTCCTTTCCATGCGGCAGAAGGTAATTAACGAATTCACCCGCGCGCAACTCGCTGGAATAAACACCTTTCCGGGTGGCGAACATGGCCTTCACCTTGGTTTTCAAGAGAAGCATCGCCTCCCGTCGAAAGGCGCAAGGAGAATGGCAGCATGTTGCCATTCCGAAGTGCACGCCTGTTACGGAGTGGGGCGACCGTACGTGAGCCGCCGCAACGCCGCCTCGGCCGGGCCTCTTCGCCCACCGGGCGCCAGCAGGGCGGCGAGGACCACGGTGGCCAGCCAGGCGATCACGGCGACGCCGGACGCCGCGGCGTCGCCGACGCGTGTGCCGAGCCCGCCCACGTACGGCGCGAACACCGCCACGAAGATCACTGACTGAAGGAGATAGCAGGTCAGAGACCACTGACCGCAGGCGGCGAGGGCTCGGACGACCGGCCCCGGATTCGTGCGCCGCATCCGTCCGGCGAGAAGTCCGATGATCGCCGCGTACGCGAGCCCGCCGGCGATGCCCGTCACGCTGTGCAGCGCGTACGCCGACACCGAAACCAGGTCCGACGGCGCCCAGAGCCGGGTGTCGATCAACGTCAGCGGAAGCCCACCGGCGAGCGCCAGCCCGGTGCCCACGACGGCGGTCCGGGAGAGAACGGCCTGATGCGCGAGCGGGTCCTCCAGCACGCGGCGCCGGGCGGCCCAGATCCCGAACAGGAAGGCCGGGATCACGCCGGCGGCGAAGTACGTGGGCGTCATCGCGAACCACCCGATGAGGCGCATCACGATCGCCCCGATCGGATCCGCCAGGGCGGCGGGCGTGTCACCCTTCGGCGCCGAGACGGTGAGCAGGCCGTAGGCGGACATCACCACCACGTGCAGCACGAGCCCGACGACCGCGGCCCGCATCACGAGCCGGTCCTCGCGCCGGATGAACCCCACCAGGGCGAGCCCGACCAGCCCGTACGCCCCGAGGATGTCACCGAAGAACAGCAGCAGCGCATGGCAGAAGCCGAACGCCAGCAGCCACAGGCTACGGCGGCGCAGCACCTTGCGTGCCTGGGGCCAGCTCTTGCCGGCGGCCAGTTGCCGGTTGGCCAGTTGGACCAGGCCGTAGCCGAACAGCGCGGCGAACATGGGCAGCGCCCGTCCGTCCACCAGGAGGATCTGGACACCGGCGACGAGCCGGTCGAGCGGGCCCCCGTCGAGGGCGTAGCTGCGGAAGCCCGTTTCGTGGCCGGACAGGTACATGTGCGCATGCGCCAGCGCGATGAGCAGCAACATCAGCCCGCGCGCCAGATCGGGCGCCAGCGCGCGGTGGACGACGGGAGTCGCCCCGTCCGTGGGGGCTGGAGAGGTGATGGACATGGCCTCAGCTTCCTCAGAATTAGATACACGTCTGTAGCTAACGGACAAAGTAAGCTACAGACGTGTAGCTATGCAAGGGACGGCGATGAGCGATCACAGCGCCAGGCCGCGCCGACGCGGCCAAGAACTGATCAAGGCCATTCACGACGCCGCGATGGAGGAGGTGGTGGAGGTCGGCGCCGGCCGGCTGAGCATGGACGGCATCGCACGGCGGGCGGCCACGCCCCGCACGACCCTGTACCGGCGCTGGTCGGACCCGATCGAGGTTCTCCTCGACGCGCTCTACCACCAGCATCCCGTCGAGGAACCGGCTCCCGGCGCGGACGACCTGCGCGGCGACCTTGTCCGCGCCCTGCGTCTCATGGTCGACTGGTCGCTCAGCCCGGCGGGCCGCGCGGTCGCCGCGATCCTCACCGATCCGAAGGGCGCCGCGCTGATGTCGCAGGCGTTGTTCGAACGCGTCTTCGCCGACAAGGGCGGCACGTTCACCCGTACCGTGCTGCGGCATTACGCCGACCGAGGCCACTTCCCCGCCGAACTGCTCACTCCCGTGGTGACCGACATCGGTGAGGCCCTCGTCACCAAACGCCTGATCGACACCGGGTCCGCGCCGAGCGACGCGGACCTGTGCGACATCGTCGACCAGGCGATCCTGCCCGCCATCGGGCTCGGCCCGAAGGCATGACCGCGCCCGCGGCGAGCTCCGCCGCTTCGTGCAGCGGGGTGAAGCCGCAATGTTCGATGATCTCCGTGGTGCCTCGCGAGGCCGCGTGCGACAACGGGGTCTGGCCGTGGGAGGTTTTCCGCTCGACGTCGATGCCCGCGTCGATCAGCATGCGCGCGATGGCGACGCAGTCGTCGTATCGCCGTCCAGCCGCGCTCGTCGGCGGCGTTCACATCGGCGCCTGCCGCCAACTGCTCGTAGACGACCCGCAGGTCCCCCGTGTACGCGGCGAGCCGCAAAGCACGCTCACCATCACCTTTTACTCGTAGAGCGCGACCGCCTCCTACGCGGCGCCGGTGGCACTGACGATCTCGGCGTAGCTCAGCAGCGCATACGCGTGCCGGCCCAGGTTCACCTCGGCCACACACAACGTGTGCAGGGCCAGCGCGAGGGTCGGCTCATGCGTGTCGGGATCGTCGGCCGTCCCGGCCCGGTCCTCAGGATGTGCCCGCCGGCCCGGCCGGGTCTGCACGCGTCATCGAGAAGGTGTGCGTTCAGGGAAGACTCATCCGGCTCGTGCGGGCGTAGCTTCTGAGCTGCCGATTGTCGGCTGCCCACCCCACGCGGACGCAGGCAGGAGGAACCCCGTTGACGTTCACCCACGGCCGCACGTGAGCTCTCCGATGGACAGCGCACCCGAGCTGCGCTTCGGCGACACCGGCGATGGCATCGAGCGCATCGACGATGTGAGCCGGATCAACGAACTGCTCTGGTCGTTGTCGTCGCGGGCCGCCGAGGTTCTCGCGGTCCATCCGGTACGGCGGCGCGTACCCCGTGACCGGCTGCCGCGATTCATCCAGCGGCTGGAGAACGGGGCGAGCTGGCGCACCATCGTGCCGCGAGCCCTTCTTGAGGATGCGGTGGCCGCCGAGTACTGCCAGAAGTTGCACGAGGCCGGGGACCGGCACCGGGTCACCGACGAGACGGTGCAACAGATGATCATCATCGACCGTCGGGTGGGCTTCGTGCCGGCGGTGCCGAACGCCAGCGCCGCCGGTGCCCTCATGATCCAGCAGCCGGGGGCGGTGGCCACGCTGGCGGATCTGTTCGAACGGGTGTGGACCCACGCCACCGACCTCGGCGCGGCCCGCCCACCCGCGCTCTGCGAAGACCAGATGCGCATCCTGCGGGTGATGACCACCGCCACCAAGGACGACGTCGCCGCCCGCCAACTCGGCATGGGTCTGCGCACGTACCGCCGGCACGTGGCGGCGCTGCTCGAAAGCCTCAACGCGACCAACCGGGTCCAGGCGGTCCTGGCCGCCAAGGATCGGGGCTGGCTCTAGCCCTCGGACCAGGGCGAGCCGGCACCGGCCGGCTCGCCCAAGGCGCGGGGTTCAGGGCCGGTTAGCCGAGGGCGGGGCCGTCGTACTGACGCGGGAGCGCGAATCCACGCGACGCCATCAGCGCGCGCAGCCGGTCCGGGTAGTCGGTGATCAGCCCGTGGACGCCGTCGTCCATGAGCTTGTTCATGGTGGCCAGGTCGTTGACCGACCAGGGGATGACCTTGATGCCGAGCCTGCGTGCTCGCTCGACCATGCTCCGGGTGACGTACGGCTGGTAGTCGGGGTCGTCGGCCGTGCCGTCCTCGGGGTAGCCGTGCACCGGCGAGAACGACGTGGCGCCGAACGAGGCGATGGCCTTGAGCGGGTCGCCGCCGAAGTCGTCGATGTCGATGCCGCCCAGCCACGGCGAGGCCCCCGGCTGGCCGATCTGGAGGAAGTGGTAGTTGTCCAATGCGACCAGCGGCAGGCGCGGCTCGACCTGGCGCATGCGCATCAGCGCTCCCCAGTCGAAGCTCTGGATCGTGACCTGGTCCAGGATGCGTGCCCGTCTGACCTCCTTGACGACGGCCTGGACGAACTGTTCGCGCGGCGCGGTCTGACTGGGCGCGCCGGCCTCGACCTTAGTCTCGACGTTCAGCTTGACGCGGTCGGCGTCGAAGCTCTTGACCAGGTCGAACACCTCGCTCAGCAGCGGCATCCTGGCCCCGGGCGCGGGCCGCTGACCGGGGAAGTCGGGCTGCGTCTTGGAACCGCAGTCCAGTGTCTTGATCTGCGCCAGGGACAGCGTGTGAACGAACTTACCGACATAGGGATACTCCGGGTCGCCGGGGACGGCGGGGCCGGTGTCCACACATGCCCGGCCTGTCTGGTGGCGGTCGTGGGTGACGACCGCCTTGCCGTCCTCGGTGATCTGGATGTCCAGTTCGAGCGTGGAAACCCCGACGCGCAGCGCGTTGGCGAAGGCGTCCAGGGTGTTCTCCACCACCAGCCCCATCCCACCGCGGTGCGCTTGGAGATCGAACCGACGCCGCTCGACGGTGTCGCGGGCGCCGTCGGCGGAGGCCGCTGACGCGACCGCCGGAACGGCGGTCAGGGGTACGGCCAGCAGGGACGCGACGATCGCGGATTGCCATTTGATCATTGCGTGGAGACATCCGTTTCTGTGGAGGGGACAGAGCGCAACGTTCGAGACAGGTGATCACCCGCGAGCCGGCCAGGGCTGCCGGTGATCACCGCTGTTCGTCTTCCACTGTGCCGAGGCGGGAGAGCCGGGCGGCGGCGTTGGCAGCCCACCTGCCAATGCCGCAGGGGCGTACTCCGTGAGGGGCGGAGCGACCCAACCTTCTGCCGATCGCCGGCGTCGGTAATGGGCGAGAGGAGTCATCTTGGACCCCAATGACAGCTTCCGCGAGTTCATGGCCGTCCATCAGCAGTCGCTGATGCGCACGGCCTACCTGCTCACGGGAGATCCCCACCTCGCCGAGGACCTGCTGCAGAGCGTGCTTCTGAAGATGCTCGGCCGCTGGCCCAAGCTCACCAGCCCGTCCGCGTACGCCCGCAAGGCGATGGTCAACCAGTACATCTCCTGGCGGCGGCGACTGGCCAGGGTGACCGAACTGCCCAGCGCCGTGCCGCCGGACCGGTCGTACAGCGCGGAGGATTCCACCATCGTGCGGCTCGTCATGCTGCGCGCGCTCGCGCAACTGCCACCCAGACAGCGGGCGGTGATCGTGCTGCGCTACTACGAGGACCTCACCGAGCACGAGACCGCCAAGCTGCTGAACTGCTCGCTCGGCACGGTCAAGAGCCAGGCCCACCACGCGCTGGCCCGGTTACGGACGCTGGCGCCGAAGTTCGCCGACCTGGACGAACTGGACGACCTGAAGGGAGCACACCGATGACCTCGCTGCGAGACGCCCTGAACGACGTGGCCCACAACGCCCCCCAGGCGGACCTGACCGAACAGACCATCAGGATCCGGCGGCGGCAGCGGCGTACCAGGACCTCGATCGTCGCGGCGGTCGCGGTCGTCGCCGTCGCGCTCGGCGTCACCTCCGCGGTACGGCTGCTGCCCACGCAACGCAGCCCGGCCCTCGCCCCGAAAGCCGTCACCGACCTGCCCGCGAAGGGAGTGGGACCGCTCAGCCACGCCGTCATGACGTTCTGCCGACCAGAGGTCGGCAAGCCGCCGGAGGGATGCGTGAACGGCGGCTGGCGGGTGGTCACCCGTGACGGCACGACCTACCGGGTGGCGCAGGCCCTGACCGGCTCCGCATCGGGACTGCGGCAGAGCCCGCTCGCGATCAGCCGGGACGGCCGCAAAATCGGCTACTACGACACCAAGGCCGGCACCTTCGCGGTCCGCGACCTCGCCTCCGGATCCGTGCACACCGCGCCGACGAAGGTGCCCACCGACTGGCTCGGCAGCATCGCCCATCTGCTGCTGTCCGACGACGGCCGCTTCCTCGCCTTCACCAAGCGACCACCGCTCAAGGACCCGGCCATGGTGTTCGACATGCGCGAACGCATCGCCCGGCCGCTGCCCAACGGCTGGAACCCCATCGGTCTGTCCCCCGACGGCGGCACCATCACCTTGGCCGAGTACGCGCCGAAGACCCGCCTGCGCACCATCACCCGCCTCTGGCAGACCTCCACGGCAGGCAACACCACCACGGTGAACGTCACCGGGACCTACCTGGTCGGCGCCCTCGGACTCGACGGCCGCCTGGTCGCGGCGGAGAGCGTGTTCACGGGCACCACCGGATGCCCCACCAGCGGCCCCGACCTCATCCACCTCGACCCGAAAACCGGCAACGTCCTCCGCAGGGTCCCCGTGCGGGGCCTGTCCATGGCGGCCAACCGCGTCTACCTGCGCGGTTGGACCGGCCCCCGCGAGATCACGGCCGTGGCCACGCCGGCGGTCTGCAAAGACCGCGACGACCAGGCGCCGGAGTCAACCCTCGACCCGCCGTACGTTCCCTTCACGATCTACACGGTGAACGCCGACACCGGCACGACCAGGAAGCTCGCCACCTACAAGGCTCAAAGCTCCTTCCACCTCGTACTCCCCGGCTTCCCCGGCACCATGTAGGGGATGCTCGCGGACACGACCGTCCCCTGGGCGCGGGCCGACTCGACGGTGAGGGCGCCTCCGACGGAGGCGGCACGCTCACGCATGCAGGTCAGCCCGTATCCACGACCGGGGGCGGCGGTGGTGTCGAAGCCGTCGCCGTCGTCGACCACGTCGAGAATGACCTCGTCGTCGGTGTAGGACAACGTGATGCTCACCTGCCTCGCCCGCGCGTGCTTGGCTATGTTGGCCAGGGCCTCCTGGGCGACTCGCAGCAACGTGGCCTCCCGCTCGGCCTCCAGCGGGCGGGGGTGGCCGTGCACCGTGACGGGTGTGGGCACCCCGCTGGTCACGGCCCAGCGGGCCGCCACGTCGGGGAGTGCCGCGTCGATGGTGGCGCGGCACAGCGGTTCGGGCCTGAGGGCTTCGACCGAACGGCGGGCCTCGTCGAGGTGTTCGCGGGCCAGTCGCTTGGCGACGGTGATGCGATGCCGGGTCGCGGCGGGGTCGTCGACGGCCTGTTCGGCCGCCTCCAGTTGGACCACGATGCCGCTGAGGCCCTGGGCGAGGGTGTCGTGGATCTCTCTGGCCAGCCGGGCGCGTTCCTGAAGGACGCTCATCTCGCCCTTCTGGACGAGGTGGTTGACGAACCAGCCCATGATCAGCAGGAGCAGGGTGCTGGCGAGGAACGTGGTCAGGACGCGAGGATCCGTGGGCAGTCTCGCGAACTGGCCGCTGGCCAGGAAGGACGTCAGGATCAGGCCGAACGCCCCGGCGTACCCCCATTTCCTGGGCAGCATCACCCATGCCAGCGGATACATGCCGAACTGCAGCAGTTCGTAGACCGGTTCCCCGCGCACGAGCAGGAAGTACAGGCCCAGCAGCACCAGGAAATGCCAGCCCATGGGGTGCAGCCGCTCCAGATCACCGCTGCGGCACAGGACGAGCAGCCAGTAGTACACGCCCATCACGAGGGCCGGCATGAGCGTCACCGGCCGCGCACCCGCCCCGACCAGTACGGCAAGGGCGGAGGAGGTGGCGAGGAACGCGTAGAACAGCAGGTGGAAGGCCCGGAGCCAGCGATCCATGCGAGCTGGAACCGCAAGGCGGCGAAGAGCATGCACGAACCCGATTATCCCGGGCGGTGAGCTGGTCAAGGGGCGTGAAGGGTGGTGCGGCCTGGCCGCTAGCTGCCGATGTCGCCCCGTGCGCCCACCCCGCCGGCCGAAGCGCACAGGTGCGCGACCGCGACCACACGCTGCGACGGCAGCATCGAGATGCCGCTGGTCTCAGTCGCCAGTCTTGATCGCGGGCGCCTTCGCGCGCAGGGCGGAGCGGCCGGCCGCGGCCGCCAGGATCGCTCCCGCCACGGCGGCGCCGGCGGCCGCGGTGAACGCCGCGGTGCCGGTGTCGCCCTGGTCGGTGAGCCGGCCGGCGATCGCGGTGCCCAGTCCGTAACCGGCCCACATGAAGGTGTTGAGCCAGGCGAAGACCTCGGTGCGGTGGTGGGCGGAGGCGTGGTCGGCGAGCAGCGCGGGCACGACCGCGTCCCGTGGCCCGGTCACCAGCCCGACGAGCGTGGCCAGCGCCGCGAGCGTGACGAAGCCGGGTGCCCAGCCCGAGGCGAGCAGGACCGCGGCCTCGACGAGCGAGAACAGGACCAGGAGGCGCCGGGCGGAGACCGGCCAGGCCCGCGCGCCGTACCCGAGAGTGCCGAGGAGTGCGCCGGCCGACAGCAGGCCCATCAGGACGCCGGCCGAGGCGGCCGATCCGAAGGCGCCGGCCGAGGCGACGGTCGCGATGCGCAGGCAGCCGAAGGCGAAGGTGCCGGTGGCGGCGATCGTCAGCAGGACGAGGGTGGGCCGGTGCGCGAGCGGCCCGAGCAGGCGGAACCTGCCGGGCGGGGCGGGTTCCACGCCGCGGATCGCGGGTGAGGTCAGGAGCAGCGCGGTGCCGAGCAGTACGGCGGCGCCCGCCCCCGCCACGACGCCCTGCGCCGGTACGGCCAGCGTCAGGACGGGCACGAGCATGGGCCCGGCGATGAACGTCAACTCGTTGACGGCGTTGTCGACGGCGTAGGCGGCGGGCAGTGCCGTCTCGGGGACGAGCCGGGGCCACGCGCCCCTGATCACCGATGCGGCGGGCGGGGTGGTGGCGCCGAGGAGCACGGCGGCGGCGATCATCAGGGTGGGCGGCGCGACGAGCAGGAGGCCGTAGGACAGGGCATGGGTGACCAGGTAGCCGGTCAGGGCGCGGCGCGGGCCGTACCGGTCGGCGAGCCGACCGCCCAGGGGCGCGCACACGGCCAGCGCGAGCGCGTGACCGGTGAGGACGAGCCCGGCGACCGTGTACGAGCCGAGCCGGTCGATGGCGGCCAGCAGCAGGGCGAGGCTGAGCACGGGCGTGCCCAGTTTGACGACGAGTCCGGCGGCGAGCAGCCGGGGGACGCCCGGGTGGGTGAGCAGGCGGCGGTAGAGGGCGAGCATGGCGACTCCGTTACCATCTAACTGAACTATGCCCATGACACCCGGAGAGGATGTTACTAGTCAAGTGGAAATAGCCTGTAACGTCACCCGGCAGGCTCCGCTGATCGCCGAGCTGGTCAATCTGGCGACGGCGCGGTGGCGGGGCGGATCGTCCGTGCGCCCGCTGCCGGGCGAGGAACTGGCGACCGCCTTCGCCGCCCAGCTCGGCGACCGCATGGGAACGGGCGTGCGCACCACCCCGGACGCGGGCGAGCGGCTGGCCGCGCTGGCCGCGCAGCTCCGTGGCGCGCTGCTGGCCGGGAGCCCGGCGGACCAGGCCGCCCGCATCAACGCCATGATCGTCAGGTACGGCGCGCAGCCGTACCTGGTCGAGGATGTGAACCAGCCCTTCCACGTGCACTTCCACGGCTCCGGCGAGACCGCGGTCGAGGCGCTCGGCGGGGAGTTCGCCACGGCGCTGGCCCTCATCGTGGACGGCTACGGCCCCGGCCGCTTCGGACAGTGCGCGGCACACCAGTGCGAAGCCGTGTACATCGACCTGACCAAGAACGGATCGCGACGCTACTGCGGCGCGGCCTGCACCGCCCGCGCCAAGACGGCCGCCTACCGCAGCCGCCACTCCAAGCCCTGAAGGCTGACCACGCGGGCGGGTCAGGCTTGGACCAGGCGCATGGAGATGTAGTAGTTGATTCCGGTCCGCTTGGTGTGGTTGACCTTCTCGCGCGTGAACTCGCGGAAGCCGAGCTTCTCGTACAGTCGCAGCGCGGGGGTGTTGATGTCGGAGATCTCGGCCAGCACGTACTCGTCGTACTGCGGCAGGCCGAGCAGGTGTTTCAGCAGGGCCGTGGCCACGCCCCGGCCCCGGTACTTCGAGCCGGTGGCGACGAACTCGAGGCTGGCCATCCTGTCCTTGGCGTAGGGCAGCGGGGTGTAGAACTCCCGCTTGAAGGCCATGTCGGCGATGGTTCCCTTGTAGAAGCCGAGATGTCGGCGCAGCTCGCGTTTGTCATGCCGGAAGGAGAGCTGCCTGCCGTCGGTGCACGCGGTGATCGCCGCGGGCCTGCCGTCGGCCAGGGCCACATGGAAGACATCGAG
The DNA here is from genome assembly GCF_044456745.1 of Nonomuraea sp. NPDC050790. Classification (NCBI taxonomy): domain Bacteria; kingdom Bacillati; phylum Actinomycetota; class Actinomycetes; order Streptosporangiales; family Streptosporangiaceae; genus Nonomuraea; species Nonomuraea sp. NPDC050790. Next base: position 110,029 of record NZ_JBITGF010000015.1, read on the forward strand.
TACGAGCGCGTGCTGGAGCGCGTCGGCGAGCTTCTTCGGATCCTTGGAGAAGTAGGCGAAGTCGGAGCCGAAACCGTCGACGAAGATCTCGGCGACGGCGCGGCGGTGAGCCGCGCCCAGGTCGGTGGCGCGGGCGATTTCGATCATCGGTTGTCCTTTCTCCGGCGGGAGAGATTTCGTGGCGCACTCTCTCGACCAGAAACTCTTAACACCATACACAGTATCGCGTACAGAGATCCTCCATCGGGACCGGACCCAAATATGGTGGAGATCACCATTAACCAAGCGGTGCCAACGGTCCGGTTTCGGGGTTGAAGAACCGCTGGTCCAGGTGCTCCACCGCATGGCACACGGCCCCCAGGGCCACGCACTCATCCCCGAGAGCCGAGGCGCGCAGCTCCGGTGTGCGCAGGCACATCGCCTCCAGCTCGGCGCGGAGCGGTGGCATCAGGACGTCGGCCGAGCGCGAGAACCCGCCGCCGAGCACGATCACCTCGGGGTCGACGGTGAGCGTCATCGCCGCGGTGGCCATCGCGAGCACCTTGACGTAGCGCAGGACCGCGTTGAGCGCCTGGCCGTCCCCGCGCCTGGCCGCGTCGAACAGGGCCCGGCCCGAGTCTCCCGCGACCAGCAGGTCGGTGGAGTCGGCCAGGTGGAACAGCGGATGGACGCCGATCTCGCCGGCCGCGCCCGTGGAGCCGCGCAGCGGCACGCCGTCCAGGACGACTGCCGCGCCGGCGCGGCGTCCGATGTGCAGGTAGACGATGTCGCGCACGTCGCGGGCGACGCCGCGGCGGCACTCGGCCAGGGCGGCGAGGCGGCTGTCGTTCTCCACCACGACCGTGCCGGCCAGGCGGCGGCCCAGGTGGTCGGCCAGGGGCGTGCCGGACCAGTCGCGGATGGCCCGGGAGACGACGATGTTGCCCTCGCCGTCCACGTAGCCGGTGCTGCCGGCGGTGGTGGCCCAGACCTCGGCGGGCGCGGTGCCGGTTGCGGCCAGGCAGGCGTCGACGGCGCGGTCGACGGCGTCCAGGCGCTCCCGCCTGGTGTGCTCGGGGGTGACCGGCTCGCGGTGGAAGTGCTGGACCTCGCCGTCGAGGTCGGCCACGGCGACGGCGACCTTGTGCGCTCCTATGTCGATGCCGAGCACCCGGCCGTTCTCGGCACGGAACCGGTAGTGGCGGGCGGGACGGCCCTTGCCGCCGCCGGTGTGCGGACCCGATTCCGCGACCCAGCCGACGGCGACGAGGTCGCGGATCACTTCCTTGATCGTCGCCCTGGCCAGCTCGGTACGCTCCGCGAGCCGGGTGAGCGGGAGCGGGCCGGCCTCGCGCAGGGCGGACACGACAGCCAGGGCGTTGAGCCGTCGCAGGCGCTGGAGGTCTCCACCGCCGACAGCGCGGGTCACCGCCTTGGTCCCCTCTTGACGAGTATTAATGGTGGACTCCACTATAAATGTCACCTCGGGGGGCAGCGCAAGGAGAGGTCACATGATCAACGTCCTTCCCGGTTTAGTCCTGCTGCTCGGCCTGGCCGTACCGGCTGAGACAGCAGCTTCCTCGCACCTCACGGCACATTTCACCGCACCGAGCATCACCGGCGTCACCGACAGCTCGCTGGAGACCAGGCTCACCGAGCTGATCGACCTGGCGGCGCCTGGTTCCACCCTCCGCCTGGCCACCTTCGTCCTCGAACGGGCGGTCATCAAGGACAAGCTCGTCCAGGCCGCGCAGCGCGACGTCGACGTCCGCGTCGTCGCGGAGAAGACCGGGCACCACCCTCTGCTCGACCAGCTCGCCACCGACCTCGGCCCCGGCCACGTGGTCCTGTGCGCGGACGCCTGCAACACCGCCGGCCGGGACGTCATGCACCACAAGTTCGCCGTCTTCAGCAGGCTGAGCGACGGCCGGACCGACGTGGTGGCGCAGAGCTCGCAGAACCTCGACGCCAAGTTCGGCGCCCACCAGAACATGCTGGTCAGCTCGGGCGACGCGGGGCTGGCGGCCGGGTACCGCGGTGTCTTCGACAAGCTCTGGTCCCAGCAGGTTTATACCTGGTCGGCTCCCTTCACCTCCAGCAGCGGAAAGATCACCGCCTGGATGATGCCGCGCGCCGACGACCCGGTGGTGGCTGAGCTCAACGCGGTCACGTGCCCGGGCTCGATCCGGCTCGCCCAGTCGCAGTTCTCCGTCGAACGCGACGAGGTCCTCAAGTCCCTGGTGAACCGCAGGAACGCTGGCTGCTCCGTCCAGGTCTTCGTGCCCGACGGCAACCAGACCACGGCCGCGGCCAGGGAACTGGCGAAGGCGGGCATCGTCGTCCACACCTTCCGTCCCGGCGGCTGCCACGAGCCCGTCGGGACCTGCGGCGTGGCCACGATCCATTCCAAGATCATGCTGGTCGACGACGCGCGGGGCAAGAAGTACGTCTACACCGGCTCGCACAACATCAACCAGGGCTCCCTCGCCAGGGCCGACGACTCCTTCCTGCGCATCGACGATCCCGCGATCTACACGGCCTATGCCGCCAACCTGGATCTTCTCTACGAGCAGGCCATCAAGCTCGTACCCGCCGCATATCCGGACGCCGCCCTCCGGATGGCCGCCAACGGCCCGGCCGACCAGCGCACCCCCAGGGCCTCGGCCGAACGCAACGGCTACACCGCGCTCGCCTGGGAGGGCGGCGGGCAGGTCACCGCGCGCATCTACCGCCACGGCCTGCCGGTCACGGCTCCGATCCGGGTGGACATGGGCGGTGTCGGCTGCGCCACCGGCTGGGAACACATCCAGCCCTCGGCCGGGGTCGACGACGCCGGCAACGCCTACGTCGCCTGGGCCGAGAACGGCGACTGCCGTACCGAGCACAACATCGCCGTGCGCAAGATCTCCGCCACGGGCCAGCTCGGCGCCACCACCTGGGTCAACCAGCCGGAGTGGCGCGGCGACCAGACCCGCCCCAGGATCGCGGTCACCGGCGCCGGCGCGTACACCGTGGTGTGGGAGGACGGCGAGACGGCCACCGTCCGCGCGGCCGGACACTCCTCCTCCGGCACCCGGCTGTGGGGCCCGGCCGAGGTCAGTCCGGGCAACCGGCCCGACGTCGCGGTGGACGCCTCCGGCGTCGCCACCGTCGTCTGGCAACAGGCCCCCAGCGTGTACGGCACGCGCCTCGGCACCACCGGGGCCGTGGTGGCCGGCCGTACCAGGATCAACGTCAACGCCGCAGGCCAGCACCTCGCCCCGGCGGTCGCCACCACCGCCACCGGCGACAGCGTCGTGGCCTGGAGCGACAACCTCGACAACATCTGGAGAGTACGCACCCGCGGCTTCACCCCCTCCCTGGCCGGCCGCTTCGCCGAGATGCCGGTCAAGAACGGGCGCTACACCCTGGGTCAGGAGGCCGACGGCAACCTGGAGTACCCGCCCCTCTGCGACCTGTCCCGCTGCGCCGTACAGGGATCGCCGTCGATCGCGGTGGACCCGGCCGGGCGCTTCGTCGTCGGCTGGACCGAGTCCGACCTCTGGAACGACGACCGCTCCCACGAGGTCTACGCCAAGGGCTTCAACCCGAACGGCTCCACGACCGGCCGCTTCCCCGCCGAACGGATGAACCCCAACACGGTCGGCAACCAGTTCGCCACCGCGGTGAGCGCCGGACCCGGCGGATTCACCTACTTCTACACCGAGGACTTCGACATCAACGGCTACGCCGACATCGTGGCCAGAACCGGCTTCACCAACACCGCTTTCTGACCGAAACTCTCCCTACGGCGGAATCCAACGACGCCCACGCCGGCAAGCCATGCCGGCTGGGGGTCAGGTTGGCACGTGGGTTTCCATCAGGGCACCTTGGCCGTATGAGGCAGAGTGATGAGCACGGCCCGGCGACGCGGGTGTTCGCCGACCATCGTGAGCTGGTGTTCTCGATCGTCTACAACATGCTTGGCAGCGTCGCCGACACCGAGGACGTGCTGCAGGAGACCTGGGTTTCGTGGGCGGGCAGGTATCGGAGCGAGGGCGGCGAGCCCGTTGAGAACGTGCGCGGCTATCTCGTGCGGGTGGCGGTGAACCATGCTCTCGCCCGCCAGGCCGACGTCCGCAGGCGCCGGGAGACCTATGTCGGCCCCTGGCTGCCCGAGCCGCTTGTCACCGCCGACGACGCGGCGGACGCCGCCGTGCGGACCGAGGCGGTGTCGATGGCGTTGATGGTCGTGCTGGAGACGCTCAATCCGATGGAGCGTGCCGTGTTCGTGCTGTTCGAGGTGTTCGGCTACTCCCATGTGGAGATCGCGGAGATCGTGGGGCGTAATCCGGCGGCGGTGCGCCAGATCGCCCATCGGGCCCGCACGCATGTGCAGGCGCGCCGACCGCGTCACCGGCCCGATCCAGATCTGCAACGCGCGGTAACCGAGCGGTTCGTGGCCGCCGGGCTCGGCGGCGACCTCGACGCGTTCCTGGAGATCCTGGCGCCCGAGGTGACGCTGTGGGCCGATGGCGGAGGCAAGGCCAGGGCCGCGGGCCCACGACCGGTTCACGGCCGGGACAAGGTCGCCGACCTGCTCATCAACGGGTTCGCCAGACCGCTCGCGGGGACGGTCGGCATTCGCGACGTCCACGTCAACGGCGAGCCCGCGGCCGTGGTCATGGTGGACGAGAAGCCCTTCCTCCTGCTCGTGGTCGATCTGCTCCCCGGCGGCGACCGGATCGGCGGCATCTACGTGGTCACCAACCCGGACAAACTGCTCCGTCTCTCGTGAGACGTGGGCCACATTCCCCCTGAAAGCGTCACACCTGCCCGCCGGCTTTCCTCTCAGGCTGCGTTGGATGCTCACCTCGGAAGGGGAACGAAATGATCCTGGTAACCGGAGCCACGGGAACTGTCGGACGGGTCGCGTTGGACCTGCTGCTGGAGGACGGCCAGGAGGTGATCGCGGTCACCCGCGATCCCGGGCGGGCCGGCCTTCCGTCAGGAGTTCGCGTGGCACACCCCGGCACCGTGAAGGAGACGATGGGCGGGGTGAAGGGGCTGCTCGTCAGCCCGCGCGCGGCCGGGCAGGGCCTCAAGGAGCTGCTGTCGCTGGCCGCCGGGAACGGGGTGGAGCGCGCGGTGCTGCTGTCGGCGGCGACGGTGGCCCATCCGGCGGGAGATCCCAGGTTCGCCGACGAGTTCAAGGCGGCCGAGGAGGCGGTGACGGCCTCCGGTCTGCGGTGGACGCTGCTTCGGTGCGCGGACTTCGACGCCAACAGCCTTGCCTGGGCTCCGCAGATCCGCGCGACGGGCGTGGTCCGTGGCGCGTACGCCGACGCCGCCACCTCACCCATCCACGAGCGGGACATCGCGGCGGTAGCCGTACAGGCGCTGGTGAATTCCGGGCACGACGGACAGACCTACCTGCTCACGGGGCCCGAAGCGCTGTCACAGCGCGACAAGGCCCGCCTCATCGGCCGTGCCATCGGCACGGACCTCTCCTTCGAGGAGCTTCCCCCCGAGCGGGTACGGCAGGCGATGCTCGCCCAGGGCCTCCCGGCGGAGATCCCGGAGCGGCTGCTCGGTTCGCTGGCCGACTACGCCAAGCACCCGGGCCCCACCACGGACACGGTGGAACAGGTGCTGGGCCGTCCCGCGCTCACCTTCGGCGCCTGGGCCGCCGAGCATGTCGGAGCCTTCAGGAGCTGAGCCGGTCGCGCCTCACATTCCCGTGGGCTACGTCGTCGTACTGCTGAAACCATCCATGAACGCAGAATGGGGAATGCGATGACATCGATCGATGCCGAGGTCAGGGCTCTGCTGGAGAGTCGTGTCGAGGCGGCCCAGGTGAAGGACATCGACCGGCTCATGTCCCACTACTCCTCCGACATCGTCTACTTCGACGTGGTTCCGCCTCTGCAGTACGCGGGAACCGATGAGGTCCGTCGCAACTTCGTGCGGTGGTTCGGCGGCTACGACGGTCCGATCAGCCTGGAGACCCACGAGCTGAGCGTCGAGGCGAGTGGCGACGTGGCGGTCGCGCACATGCTTCATCTGGATTCGGGAAAGCGCACCAACGGGCTCGAGACCTCGATCTGGGTGCGTTCGACCGTCTCGTGTCGGCGCTCGAACGGGGCGTGGTTGATCACGCACGAGCACATCTCGCTGCCGATCAACATGGAGACGCTCCAGGCCTGGTTCCCGCCGGAGAGCTGAGCTCGACCGATCCCGCCGGGATTGCCCGCCTCCGCGGACAATCCCGGTGCGGATCGCCGTTCAGGACCGCCGGATCGCGGCGATGTCGAACTCCAGCGTCACCTTCTTCTCGACCAGGATGCTGGTCGCGGCGTTCCAGTTCACGCCCCAGGCGCTGCGGCTGACGGTGACCGTGCCCCGGAAGGTGACCCGGAGATCGCCCCGCGGGTCGTTCTCGGCGCCCGCCAGCTCGAAGTCCACGACAACCGGCCTGGTCACGCCACGCATGGTCAGGTCACCGGCGAGCTTGAAGGTGGACTCGCCGGTCTGCTTCACCCCGGTCGAGGTGAAGTCGATGGTCGGGTGGTCGCCGGCTTTCAGGAAGTTGCCGCTCAACTGCTCGTCGCGTTGCTGGTTGCGGGTCTGGATGCTGTTCGCCTGGATCGAAAGGCGGGCGCTGGACCTCGCCGGCTCGTCGCCGTCCAGGTGCGCGCTCCCCTCGAACTTCTCGAACTCGCCCCGCACCCTTGAGGCCATCGTGTGCCGGGCGACGAAGCCGATCCGCGTGTGGGTGGTGTCGAGGACGTAGTCGCCGGTCAGCTCGCTGAGCGCGATCGTGGTGGACATTTGTGGTCACTCCAAGTGGGCACGTTGTTCGTCTCGGTGGTCTGACGAGACATCGCGGCGAAATGTGAGGTGAGGCGCTGACCTCACATTTCTGGAGGCTGTCTCGTCGTACTGCCGAGCAGACGTACCTGAGGAAAGCGGGACACCATGAGCACCCCAGCCGAAGCGGCAGGCGGCGGGCTTGATCCGACCCTGAGTTCGATCATGAGCGAGCGACGGCGGCTGATCAACCTCGGCTACCGGCTCCTCGGTTCGCTGGCCGATGCCGAGGACGTCGTGCAGGAGACCTACGCCCGCTGGTACGCCATGTCCCCGCGGGAGCAGGAGGCCATCGACTCCCCCGGGGGCTGGCTGACGACGGTCGCCAGCCGTATCTGCCTCGACCTGCTCGGCTCGGCACGGGCCCGGCGGGAGCGTTACGTCGGCGAGTGGATCCCGGAGCCGGTACCGGACCGTACGGAGTGGACGACCGGGCGGCCCGGCAGCGACCCCGCCGACCGGATCACCCTGGACGAGTCGATCAACATGGCCTTCCTCGTCGTGCTCGAAACGATGACACCGGCCGAGCGCGTCGCGTTCATCCTGCACGACGTCTTCCGCTACTCCTTTACGGAAATATCCGAGATCGTCGGCCGAAGCCCGGCGGCCTGCCGCCAACTGGCCACCTCGGCCCGCAGGCGCATCCGCGCCGCACAGGCGTCCACGGCTCCGGCGGCCCGGCTCGGCGGCCTCGTCCGGGAGTTCAAGCTGGCCTGGGAGGCCAAGGACATCGACGCCCTCATCGGCCTGCTCGACCCCGACGTCACTGCGATCGGCGACGGTGGCGGGCTGGTCAGCGCCGTGCTCCATCCGGTCGAAGGCAGTGAGCAGGTCGCGCGTTACTTGATCGACATCGCCGGCCGTACAGCGGGACTGACGATTCTGGAGCGCTCGGTCAACAGCACACCCGGCCTCGTGCTCCAGGTGGACGGCGTGACCATGGCGGTGCTCGCGTTCGAGGTCACGGGTGACCAGATCAAGCACATCTGGGGCGTACGCAACCCCGACAAACTCCGGCTCTGGACGGCGGGCTGACGCTCGCCGCCTCATCCGGGACAACGAATGGGATATCAATCATGATGCTGGTAACAGGTGGTACGGGAAACGTCGGCGCCCATGTGGTCGGCCAACTGCTCGACGCTGGAGAAAAGGTACGCGTGATCACCCGGAATCCGGGCGCCCACACGTTCCCGGACCAGGTCGAGGTCATGCACGGCGACCTCAGCCGACCGGAGACCCTGCCGGCCGCCTTGTCCGGGATCGACCGGGCGTTTCTGTTCCCCGTCTTCAACGCCGTCGAAGGTTTCCTCGACGCGGCCAGGGAAGCCGGGTTGCGGCAGGTCGTGCTGCTGTCCTCGGCGGCCGTCACCTACCCGGTGCCCGGATGGGTGGGCGAGCAGCACGCGCGGCTGGAGCGGGCCGTCGAGGCGTCCGGGCTGGTGTGGACCTTCGTCCGTCCGGACGCGTTCATGACCAACGACCTGGCCTGGGCGCCCCAGATCGCCAATGGCGAGGTCGTCCGCGGGGTGTACGGCAACGCCGCCCTGGCACCCGTCGACCCGCGGGACATCGCCGCGGTCGCCGTCCGTGCCCTGCTCGACGCGCGTACCGGGCAGGCGTACGAACTCACCGGGCCCGAGTCGCTGACCCAGATCGACCGGGTCCGCATCATCGCCGAGACGATCGGCCGCCCGCTCCGGTTCGAGGAGCTCCCCCGCGAGGCGTTCCAGGAGCAGTTGGAGCACCACGGAATGCCCGCGCCCGCGGTGACGGAACTCATCGAGGGGCTCGCGGCCAGAGACGGCAAGGTGGCCCGCGTCCTGCCCACGGTCGAGGACGTCACGGGCCGCCCCGCCTCCACCTACGCCCAGTGGGCCGCCGACGCGTTCACCTCGATGTGACAGGCGACTTACGCCGGGTCCTCGAGTTTGCCGGCGATGGCTTCCAGGGCGGCGAGGTCGGCGGCCGAGAGCCGGTCGATGACGTGGCGGCGGACCGACTCCAGGTGGGCCGGGGCGGCGTCGTCGAGCGTGCGCAGGCCGTGCTCGGTGAGGACGAGGTAGCAGCCCCGGCCGTCGTCCGGGTCGGGCTCGCGACGCAGCAGGTCCCGGGCTTCCATGCGGGTGGCGTGGCGGGACAGCCGGCTGCGCGACCAGCCCATCTTGACCGCCTGCTCGTGCAGCGTACTGGCATGGCCGGGCCGCTCTGACAACGTGCTGAGCACTTCGTAGTCGGGTTCGGACAGGCCGATCGCGGCCAGGTCCTGCGCGGTCCTGGACTGGATCGCGATCATCATGCGCCGGAGAGCACGCCAGGCTCGCTCCTCGTCCTCATCCAGCCAGCGCACCGTCTCGTCACTCGTTGACATGTAAACAAAATAGCAGCTACTTTCGTTTCCATGGAAATGAAAAGAGTGCTGGTCCTTACGTGCAGCACCCGCCCCGGCGCGCTCGGCCCGATCGTGGAACGGTGGCTGATCGACACGCTCGCCGCCCGTGCCGCCGAACTCGGCGTGGAGCTGGTTCCCGTCGCCTTGCGTGATCTCGGCCTGCCGTTCCTGGATGAGGAGGAACACCCGGCATCGGGCGTCTACCGGCACGAGCACACCAAGCGGTGGAGCGCGACGGTGGAGGCGGCGGACGGCTTCATCGCGGTCACCCCCGAGTACAACTACGGCATGCCGGCCTCGTTCAAGAACGCCCTGGACTACCTGAACCGCGAGTGGGCGTGGAAGCCGATCGGCTTCGTCAGCTACGGCAACACCTCGGCCGGCACCCGGTCGGTCCAGCATGCCAAGCAGGTCGTGACCACGTTGCGGCTCGTGCCCTTGGGCGCCACGGTCGCCCTGCGCATCGGCGACACGGTGGACAACGGGCGGCTGCGTCCGGACCCCGGCCGTGACGCGGTCGCCACCGGCGTCCTCGACGAACTCGTCCGTCTCTCCCACGCACTGCGCCCCATGCGAGAGCGGGCGCACGGAGGCTCGCGGCCGGGGCCGCTCCCAGGCTCATACCTCAGGGCGCTCACCCCCCAAGACGCCCCCGAGGTCCTGGTGCTCCAGCGTTGCTGCTGGGTGGATGAGGCCGCCGCCAACGACACCCTCGCCATCCCCGCACTGGAGGAGTCGCTGGAGCAGGTACGCCACTGGTTGACCACCTGGGATGCCGTGGGCCTGTGGCGGGATGGCCGGCTTCTGGGCATGGTGCGATCACAGCGGGTCGACGACGACTGGCACGTGGGCCGGCTCGGCATCGTCCCCGATCTTCGCGGCCTGGGTGTGGGGCGCTGGCTCCTGCGTCAGGCCGAGGCCGCGGCCGCGGCGGACTGCCGTCGCATCGTGCTGGCCACCGGTGCCAGGAGCCGGCACAACCTCCGCCTCTACCAGGCGGAGGGCTACCGCACGGAGTCCGTGGACGGCACGACGACCGTCCTCGCCAAGGCGATGCCGGCCTGACCGGCTCAGCTTCTCGGCCACGTCCAGGCGACTCGAGTGATCGCGAGCATCAGCAGGGTCATGACGACGATCCCGGCGATGTAGTAGATCCAGGTCTCGCCGACGATGGTCACCGCCGCCGTCACCACGTAGAACAGGCTCACGACGATGTTGGCGAGCCTGTTGACCCGGGCCCTGGCGACCAGGGAGACGACGACCATCAGCGCCGGAACCACGACATAACAGGTCGTGAGCAGGAGGAACATCTGGTCGATGGTGAAGCCGGTGCTCGACACCCTGCCGGCGAGCACGCCGTTGATCACGTCCTTACGGAAGAAGCCGAAGATGTCGACGTACGCGAACACGAACAGCGTGGCGACCCAGAGGCCGCAGAGCACGACCTTGACGTCGATCCTGGTGTCGGTGAGTTCCCTGATCATGGCTGGTACCCCTCCCGGTGGCCCGATGACGCCGAACGGCCTCCAGTCTGGGCAGGACGAGCCGCCCGGCGCCCGAGCCGTACGGACAGAGCTCTCCCTGGCCGAAAGGCCAGGTTGACGGCTGTTCTTACGGCCGGTCCGTCACGACCGCCCGGAGGCTACTGTGGCTTTCGTGCCGAATGCAGCGACATCGTGGTGGGATGCGGTACGGCACGCGCCGCCGCATGACCGGCGCGACTGGGCACTCGCCGCGATCGTCCTGGCCGGAGTCGTCCTCGAAGGCGCGTTACGCCAGGACCTGACCTGGCGACCGGTCGCCGTCGTCTTCGGATGCGGTCTCGCGCTCGCCACCCTGCTCCGGCGGGCCCATCCGCTGGCGGCGGTGGCGTACGCGTTCGGCGGATTCGCGGCCCTGGACGTGGCCGCGTTCGTCGCGGGCGCCGAACCCGTGGCGTTGCTCAGCGGTTGGACCGTCCTGGTGCTCGTCTACTCGCTCCTGCGGTGGCGTGGCGACCGCGACGCGGTCATGGGGCTCGCGGTCGTGACCCTCGCGATCGCGGTCATCGTCGGCGTCGACTTCCCCGGCATCGCCGAGACGATCGCCGGGTCCGCGCTGGTGCTCCTCGCCGCGGCGCTCGGCGCGTCCGTCCGCTACCGGGCGGCCGCCCGCGAGCAGCGGATCGAACAGGCGAAACTGCAGGAACGGGAGCAGTTGGCCAGGGAACTGCACGACACCGTCGCCCACCACGTCTCCGCGATCGCGATCCAGGCTCAGGCGGGACTGTTCCTCGCCCGATCGGCCTCGCTCAGCGGGGCGACCGAGGCGCTGGAGACCATCGACCGCGAAGCGGCCCGGACGCTCGCCGAGATGCGCACGATGGTCAGCGCGCTGCGCGACCGCCGGCGGCAACCGGCCACGGCGCCGCAACGCCGTATCGCCGACATCGAACACCTCGTCAGCAGCAGCACCGACGCGCTGCGCGTCGGCGTGCGGCTGAGCGGCGACCTGACGAACCTGTCACCGGCCGTGGAAGGCGCCGTGTACCGCGTGGCCCAGGAGTCGATCACCAACGCCACCCGCCACGCGCTGCAGGCGACCCGCGTCGAGGTCGAGGTGGACGGCGACGCCACCGAGGTGCGGTTGACGGTCAGCGACGACGGCGCCCGCACCGCGCCGGGTGCCGACCGGCCCGGTTTCGGACTGGTCGGCATGACCGAGCGCGTCACCCTGCTCGGCGGCACGCTCACGGCCGGGCCGAATCCGGACCGCGGCTGGAGCGTGCGGGCCGTCCTCCCCCGAGGGATCGCCGCGCCATGACCGTTCGCGTGCTCGTCGCCGACGACCAGGGCATCGTCCGGGCAGGACTGACCACGATCCTCAACAGCCAGCCTGGAGTCGAGGTGGTGGGCCAGGCGGCCGACGGTCGCGAGGCGGTCGCGCTCGCCCGCCGGCTGCGACCCGACGTGTGCCTGTTCGACATCCGCATGCCCGTCCTGGACGGCATCGAGGCCACCCGCCTGGTCGCCGGACCGGATGTGGACGATCCGATCGCCGTCGTCGTGATCACCACGTTCGACACCGACGAGTACATCTACGGCGCCCTCAGAGCGGGCGCCCGCGGCTTCCTCCTCAAAGGGACAGAACCGGATCAGTTGCTCCGGGCGATCCACGCCGCCGTGCACGGTGACGCGCTCATCGACCCGGCCGTCACCGTCCGGCTCCTCGCCGCCTTCGCCACCACCGGCCCACCCCCCGCACCGGCGCAGCCCATCGACGCGCTGACGGACCGCGAGGAGAACGTCCTCGGCCGGGTAGCACGAGGCAGGACCAACGCCGAGATCGCCCGGGAACTGCACATCAGCATGAGCACGGTCAAGTTCCATCTCGCCGGCCTCATGACGAAACTCGGCGTCCGGAACCGGGTCGAACTCGCCATCTGGGCCTACCAGACCAACCGCGTCCGCTGACATGGCGATCCTTCGATCAGTGGGTACGGCGGGCGGCCAGGCGCAGGCCGAGATGGGCGTGCGCGCCCAGCAGCCACGCGGCGCTGACGTACACCGAGACGGTGGAGCCGCCGAAGATCTGGGCCACCATGGTCACCGGGAACCACATCCCGGCGAGCAGCGGCAGCCACCGCAGCGCGCCCCGGTACCGGCCGCGGGCCGCGATGACGATGCCCAGGACCAGCATGCCGAGCTGGCTGAGCGGCCAGCAGGCGTCGAGGATCATCAGCGGCAGCGGGAAGTCGCCGTGGGTGGCGTAGCCGAAGGACAGCGCGTTGAGCACGAACGCCCCCGCCAGCAGCGCGAGCAGGCCGACCGGGATGATGCGGGCCCAGCCGTCTCCGGCGCCGCGCGTGGTCAGGACCGTCTGGACGAACGCGAACAGGCCCACGACGAACAGCATGCCGGTGATGGTGTCGAGGGTCTGGATGCCCTCCTGGATCTTCTCCCCGACGATGACGGTGCCGATCGCCCAGGCGGTGGACCCGATGGCCAGAAGGAGGCCGGCGATCCGGGCGCGTGCCGGGTCGGTGGGTGGCGGGGGCGCGATGGGGTCGTCGGGGTTGACGTTGCTGGGGACGGTGCGGCTGGACATGTGGCTCCCTTGGGTCGGTGCGGGCCGGTGGAAGCAGAATCTCGCCGGCCCGTCCCGGGCGCCCAGGGAGAACGGTCATGCGCGCGGTCCCCGGTCTGCCCGGCCCGCCGGGGGACCGCCGTCCCGCACGACCCGGTCCGCCAGGACCGTCGGAGGACCGCCGTCCCGCACGGACCGGGACATCCCGGCCGTCGCGCACGTGCGCGAGCGGGGAGCCCGGCGACACGGGCGCCGGTCACTGGCCCAGGCCGGCCTCGCGAGCCTGGATGATGGCCTGGGCACGGTCGGCGACCTGCAGCTTGGCGAAGACGTTGGAGACGTTGTTGCGCACGGTCTTCGGCGACAGCGACAGGCGCTCGGCGATCTGCCGGTTGGACAGGCCGGCCGCGATCAGGTCGAGGATCTCCCGCTCGCGGGCGGTGAGCTGCTGGAAGGGCTCCTGGCGGGGCGGCCGGACGGCGGCGAGCTGGGCGAAGTAGCGCGTCACGCGTTCGGCCAGGGCCGGGCCGAAGATCACCTCGCCGCTGGCCACCGCGGTGATGGCGCGCAGGATCTCGGTCTGGTCGGCGCCCTTGAGCAGGTAGCCGCGGGCTCCCGCGAGCATGGCGGCGAAGACGCTCTCGTCGTCCTCGTGCATCGTGAGCACCAGGACGTGCGTGTCGGGGCAGGTGGCGACGATCCTCGCGGTGGCCTCCACGCCGTCCAGGCGGGGCATCCGCAGGTCCATCACGACGACCTGGGGGCGCAGCCGTACGGCCTCCGCGACGGCCTGCTCGCCGTCGGCCGCGGTGCCCACCACCTCGGCCTCCCCGGTGGAGTGCAACATCATCCGCAGCCCGTCACGGTAGACCGGGTGATCGTCGGCGAGCAGCACGCGAGGCGTCACGGAGCCGCCACCGCCGTGGCGGGCAGGACGGCGTGGACCCGGGTGCCGCCGTCACCGGCGGTCGCGACGACGCACCTGCCGCCCAGTTCCTCCGCGCGCTCCCGCATGCCGAGCAGGCCCACGCCCACCGCGGCGCCGGGGCGCAGGCCGCGTCCGTCGTCGGTCACCTCGACCTCCAGCTCGCTTCCGGCCACGGCGACGCGCACATGGCATCCGGCCGCGCCCGCGTGCCGGGCGACGTTGGTCAGAGCCTCGCAGACGATCCGGTACGCCGCCACCTCGGTCGCGGCCGGCAGCGCCGTCAGATCCCCTTCGGCGTCCACCCGGACGGCCAGCCTGCCGTCGCGGAACCGGGACGCCTCGTGGCGGATCGCACCCGCGAGGCCGAACTGGTCCAGGGCCGGCGGACGCAGGTCGTGCACCAGTCTCCGCACGTCGCCGAGCATGCCGCTGAGGTCGGAGCTGACCTGGTCCAGCGCGGCACGGGCGGCGTCGGCGTCGCGGGCCATCAGGTTGTGCGCCGCCTGCACCTTCAGCGCGGCGGCGGCCAGGGTGGGGCCCAGCCCGTCGTGCAGGTCGCGGCGGAGTCTGCGGCGTTCCTCGGCCACGCCGTTGACCAGGCGTTCGCGGCTGTGCTGGAGCTCCTCGGTCAGCGCGGTGGCCCGTACGGCGGCGGCGGCCTGCCGTACCACGTCGGCGAGGAGCCGCTGGGCGGCCTCGGCGAGCCGCGCGCCGGGGCGCGGCACGAGGGCGAGCCGGCCGATCGGCGCCTCCCGGTAGGCGAACGGCAGCACGACGACGCCCGCACGGGGCGTGCCGTGCTCCACCACGACGGTCCTGCCGTCGGCGCGGTCAAGCTCGACCCGCACGTACGGTGACCGGTACGCCGCCGACACCGCCTTGGCGACCTCCAGCAGCAGGTCCTCCGGCCGCGTGGACTCCTCCAGGCGGCGGGCGAGCGCCGAGACCACCTCGTACGGCTCCGCCCGGCCGGTCAGCACCCGGTTCACCCATCGCCGCACCCGTTCCCGGAGCGGCGCGTAGATCACGCCCACCGCGACGGCCGCGAGCACGGCGGCGACCGGTTCCCCGATGACCGCGCCCAGAGCGGCGAAGATCGGGACGTCGATCGCGACGACGGCCAGCGCGAGCCCGCCGTACAGCAGGGTCCAGCCGAGCACGGGATCGATGTCGTAGAGCCGGTAGCGGCTGACCGCCACCAGGACCGCCGCGGCCAGCGCCACCAGGCACAGCACGAACCCGAGATCCTGCGGCATCCCGTCCAGCACGGCCGAGGCCAGCATCAGGGCCGCGTTCAGCAACGCGGCCAGCAGCATCCAGCGCAACTGCGCCCGGCGCTCGCCCGACGACCCGCGGAAGCGCCAGGCGAAGGCCGCCACCGGCACGGGGAGGCCGGCGAGCAGGAGGGCCGGCGACACCGCGTAGGCCGCGTGCCAGAACGTGTCGGGGATCAGCGGGATCGGCACGTCCAGTCCGGGCAGGTAGTCGTGCGGCGACACGATGCGCCAGGGCACGAACAGGAAGATCAGCACCGTCAGGCCGGTGGCGACGAGCGAGACCTGGGCCGCCCACCGCCAGCGTGGGGAGACCAGGCGCCCGTCGGGGAAGAACAGCAGCACGAGCAGCGGCACCAGGTTCAGCAGGGGGCCCAGGCGTGCCCCCGCGTAGACGGCGGCCGCGGTCAGCGGGAGGGAGCCGTCGTGGCGGGTGACCGACAGCACGGCGTACGCGCCGGCCAGGCCGTTCACGCAGGCCACCAGTCCGCCGGCGAGCAGCAGCCAGGTCATGAGGTGGCGTGGCAGGCGTACCGCGAGCACGCCTCCGGCGATCGCCAGGGCAGCGCCGGGGACCGTCGAGGCCCACACCTCCCAGTCGATCGGCTCCGGCCGGGTCACCGTTCCGGTCGCCACCTCGATCCAGGAGGCGGTCACGGCGGCGACGACGGATGTGGCGGCCAGCGCCACCGCGCCGCCCGCCAGCCGCCGGTCAGCCGCCGAAACCTCGGTGGAGCGGGTGGAGGTGGCGGGCTCTGCGCCCGCCGTATCCGCCGCGCCCGCCGTATCCGCCGTGGTGGCGGGCCCTACGGCGGCGCCGGGCTCGGCGGTGCCGGGCGGGACTGAGCCTGCGGGGGCACCGGCGCGATCTGGTGCGTTCTGGTCACGGCCGGTGGCACAGGGGTCGGACACGGGGCCCAGAGTGCCACATACCGCGTCCCGCGAGCACGGGAGCGGGGTCCCGCCGGTGTCCCGTCCTACCCGGGACACCGGTCCCGCCCACCCGGCGCCCGACTCGCGATGGCGGCCAGGCGCGAGGATCCTCGTGCCCGGCCGGGTCGCGTTTGCCGACCAGGTGCGGGGATCCCCGGGTCACGCCGGGGCGCGGTCCCCGCCTGGTGCGGGGTCTCCGGGTCACGCTGGGGTTACCTGGGCGGCGACGAGTTCGGCGTATCTGCCCTTCGCCGCCATGAGTTCCTCGTGTGTGCCGCGTTCCAGGACGTGTCCGGCGTCGAGGACCACGATCAGGTCGGCGTCATGGGCGGGCGGCCACCGATGACGTCGTTGAGTGCGTCGTCGGAGAGCTCCGCGGCATCGTGCAGGTCGACGAGGAGTGACTCCTCCTTTCCGGGTATGAGAGGTGTCGCGGGTGCGATGATCGAGATCGTTCACCGCGCCCGTCCCGGGCGCTCAGAGCGGATAGTCCCGAACCTGCCGTCGTGGGCGCGGCTCGTGTCCCTCCCGGACAGGGACCGCGCGGCGGGTGGGCGCCAGGCGGAGAAAACCACCAAGATCACACGTTGAGGTGACATGAGCGATTCGGACGGTGGCCCCGAACACTTAGCCGGCGACAGGCGACCGAGCCTGCGAGCCAAGGCAGCGGCCGGGCTGCTCGTCGTCGTCGCGGTTCCGGCAGGGCTGGTGGCTGGGCTCGGGGCTCTGTGGGCGGCCTCCGCGGCGACGGGCAACCGGCATGTGGCGCTCGCCGTGGCAGTACTGGCGCCGGCGGGCGTCGCCTGGTGGTTGTGCCGGTTGGCGCTGCGGCGGGTGGCGGGTCCGCGGGTGGGCCGCCGGCTGCCGGTCGCGGTAGCCGTACTGGAGCTGGTGGTCGTGGCGGTCCCGCTCGCGGGCCTGCTGTACGGCGGGCCCGCCCACCGCCCGATCCCGAGCGGGTCTGGCACGCGGTTCTGGGACCTGCCGACCGGCTCGCGCATCGCCTACACGCGCACCCCGGCGCAGGGCGCCCGCCAGGACACGCCGGTGATCCTGCTGCACGGCGGGCCGGGCGCGCCGGACTCCCAGCCCTCGCCGCTGGCGCCCGCGCTCGCCGCCGCGGGCTTCGACGTGTACGCCTACCACCAGGTGGGCGCGGGCCTGTCCAGCCGCCTGCCCGATGTCCGCGGCTACACGGTCGCCCGGCACGTGGCCGACCTGGACGCCGTCAGGGCCGCGATCGGCGCCGACCGCGTCGTGCTGGCCGGCGTCTCCTGGGGCGGCCAGCTCACCGCCGCGTACCTGGCCGCGCACCCGGACCGGGTGGCCCGCGCGGTCGTGGCCTCGCCAGGACCCGTGTGGCCTCCCGCGTTCCCGGACAACCGGTACATGACGCAGGGCGGGCTGCGCGACCAGAACCAGACGCTGGGCCGCCATCCGCGTTTCCTGGCGGCACATCTGCTCACGGCGGTCACCGGGCCGCGCGCCGCGTACACGCTGCTGCCGGATGAGGCGATGGACGGCGAGTTCGAGTCGCTCGTCAGCGAGTTCGACATGCGGGCGGGCTGCCCCGGCCGGCCCTTGAGAGTGCCGGGCTCGGGGTTCGGGTTCTGGGCCAACGCCATGACCGCGCGCGACGCCGCCCAGGTCGCCGACCCCCGGCCCGCGTTGCGCCGGGTGGCCGTGCCGGTGCTGGTGCTGCGCGGCTCGTGCGACTACCTGGCGCCCGAGGTCGCCGGCGAGTACGCCGACGTACTGCCGGACGCCGTCTTCCGCGCGATCGACGGCTCCGGTCACGACATCGCCCACGACCGGCCTGGCGAGTACCGGGAGCTGGTCACGGCGTTCCTGCTCGGCCGGATCACGTCTTAGCCGACGAGCACGACTGACACCATCCTGACAACCTTCCCCTACCCTCCATCACCATGAAGCGAGATGGCAGGATCGAAACCGGCGCACTGACGGCTCTCACCTCGGTGCTGATGCTGTTCGGTGCGGGATGCGCGGCCGGGCCGGCGCCTCAGGTCTCGTCTCCCGCCGCCGACGGTACGCCCGCGACGCCGTCACGTCCCCCGTCGTACAAGCCGTCGATGCCCGGGTTCACCGTGAAGGCGCCCAACGGGCTGCCGGTCAACAAGTGCGTACCCAAGGAACTGAGAGCCGGCACGGTGAGCCTGCGCACCTCGGACGGCGTGCCGCTGTCGGCCATCGCCATGGGCGGCGGCCCCAACGGGGTCGTGCTCTCCCACGAGCAGGGATACAACGTCTGCTCGTGGCTGGCCCTGGGCAAGACCCTGGCCGACGGCGGCTACAACGTCGTGGTGGTCGAGTACCGCAACCACGGCGCGTCCGGCCGGAGCCGCGACAACGACCACCTTGACCGGGACGCCAAGGCCGCCATCGCGGAGGTCACCCGCCGCGGCGCGACCAGGATCGTCCTCGGCGGGGCCTCCTGCGGCGGTACGGCCAGCATCGTCGCCGGCCGAAAACTCCCCACCCTGGCCGGACTCATCGTCATGTCCTCTCCCCGCGTCTGCGGCTCGAAACTGAACGGCCTGCGCGACGTCAAGCAGATCAGGCAGCCGTCGTTCTTCGCGTTCTCACCCGGCGACCACGGCGACCCGGGCTTCGAACCCGAGGTCCGGGGCCTGTTCAAAGCCTCAGGAGCGGCCGACAAGCACCTGGAGATCCCGCCGGGCGGCGCGCACGGGACCGACATGCTTCGCGAGAAGGACGGCGCCGGCCTGACCGCGAAGCTGGTCGCCTTCGTCAAGAGGGCATTCGCGTAGTAAGCCCCTGCCGGCTCCGCCGAGGTCAGTGATCGCCGTGCCCGGTGCTGAAGGTGGAGCCGATCTCCGCCATCCGCTCGGCCGCGTACCCAGGATCGATCAACGCCTCGGGGGTGTGCAGGCCCGGCGGGACGGGGTCGCCGCGCAGGCCGAGCAGCCGCTCGACGCCGAGCGCCACGCCGAGCGCCGTCAGGGGGCGCTGCCCCTCCGGGTGGAGAAGGTAGCGGCTCGTCCTGAGCGGTGCGCCCGAGCGGTCCACGCCTTCGAGATCGATCTTGACCTCCGTGGACGCGGGCCCGCCGCGCCGCCTGCCCGCCGACTCACCGACCGCGAACGCGAAGCGGACGTTGGGCGCCCCCGTCGCGACGGCCAGGCTCGGCACGTCGAGAATGGGAACGATCTGGCCCGGCAGCACGGCCCCGTCGACGCTGGTGACCATGAGCTGCGCGTCGGCACCGCTGACCCAGCTGAAGACGCCGTCGCGGCGGACGTGCCCCGCCGAGGTGGCGGCCAGCAGGCGTGCCATGTCCTCCGCGGCCGCGGGCCCGCCGCTGTCCTGCTCGTCCAGCACGCCGCTGACCTCGATGGTGTCGAGCCGGCCGAACTCCCCGGCCAGGCCGAGCACCGCGAGGACGACGAGCCCCGCGTACCAGTGGCTGGCCAGCAGGATCGGCGCCGCGCCGGCTCGCAGCCCGGCCGCGACGACCTCGGGCCCGATGTCGACCAGGCCACTGGAGATGCTGACGTACGGCAGGCCGCGATCCTGTGCGAAACGCAGGCCGTTCAGATGGCTGTCCCACACCATCGACACGACGGCCGAGTAGCCGTCGCCCTGCTGAAGGCCGAGGTCGCCGCGCCGCAGATCGATGGTTACGGCGGTCGCGCCGCCGAGCTCGTCGGCGACCCGCTGGGCGCGGCCGAGATCCCGGCCCGCGATCGTCATCGGCAGCTCCGGGTACCACCGGCGCAGGAGGGCTGCGGTCCCGGCGCCCGCCTGTCCGGATCCGCCCAGGATCAGTACGGAGTGCTCCACGGTGATGTCCTCTCACTAACCTACATTCTGTAACTTACATTTTGTAGCTTATGCTGGGAGGCAACGCAAGGGAGGACGATGACCACGGGATCGACTCGCCTGTCCAAGCCGGCCAGGCGGGAACAACTGCTCGACACCGCCCTGGTGATCGTGCGCGCCCACGGCACCGACAACCTGACGCTGCTCAGCCTGGCGGAGGCCGCGGGAGTGAGCAGGCCGATCGTCTACGACCACTTCGGCACCCGTCCCGGCCTGCTGATCGCGCTCTACCGGCGACTCGACGACCGACACCGGACCGCCTCGGAGAAGGCCCTGCGCGACGCCCCGGCCGACCCCCGCGAGATCGCCCGCGTGCTGAGCGCCGCCTACTTCACCTGCGCCACCGACATGCCGGAATGGACCGCCATCTCAGCCGCCCTCAAGGGAAACCAGGAGATGGAGGCGATCGAACGCGAACTCCTCGACGCCTACACGGACCTGATGACCACCGCACTGCGCCCGTACTCCGGACTCACCCAGGAAGCCCTCCGGCTACGCTGCGTCGGCGCGCTGGGCGCGGCCGAGTCGATGGCCGCCGAGCTGAACCGGGGCCGGACCACCGCCACCGAGGCCATCGCGGCACTGACCGACCTGACCGTCGCCGGCCTCGCCCCCGAAACCGAGGGCGCCATAAGGACCTGATGACCCCGTCAGAGCAGTTCCGTACAGCTCTGGATCCAGACAGGTTCCGCGAAAGCGGCCAGACAGTCACCGGCGCGGCCAGGGGCGCGATCAAGCGCGAATCGCCGTCATCCACCGATTGGCCCGGCGTGGTGGCCTCGGGTGCTGCGGAGCCGTACAGCTTGAGGGGTTGTTTGGGGCGGCTGGGCTGGGGCGGGCTTCAGCGGTCGATGGGGTGCAGCACCGTCGTCGCGGGGGGCTCGGCGAGCATGGCGGTCGCCTCCGGCATTCCGGGGGCCATTTCCGCCATGTGCGCGTGGAAGGCCGAGGCGTTCTCCCACTCTTGGATTGAGTAGAAGGCGCCCGGGTCCGTTGCGTGCGCGAAGATCTGCGCGCCGAGGAAGCCCGGCTTGACCGAGGTCTCGATGGCGTGGATCAGCGCTTCACGTGCCTCCTGCTCCCGCCCGTCCTTGGCGTGGATCTCGATCAGGACGGTTACCGCTTCGTTCGTCATCATTACTCCCCTTCTGTTCCTCTGTTAAGAAGTGGAATCGCTTCTTAAGTCCACTGTACGGCGTGGCCGTAAGATGTGTGCGTGCATCTTGAGGAGACCGTCGCGCGACGACGGCGGGGCGCCCGGTTGGAGGCGGAGCTGCTTGAGGCCGCTTGGGCGGAGCTCATCGAACGCGGTTACGCCGGCTTCACCCTGGAGGCCGTGGCACGCCGGGCCGGCACGAGCACTCCGGTGCTCTACCGGCGGTGGGCGAACAAGCAGCTCCTGGTCGAGGCCGCTCTTTTGCACGCCACTTCCGCCCGGCCCGTCGAGACCCCGGACACCGGGACGCTGCGCGGTGACCTTCTGGCGAGCATGCGGGCGGCCAACGAGGCGCGCATCGATCTCCTCGCCGCGATGACGGCCACCCTCGGCGCCTACTTCGACGAGGCCCGGACCAGCCCCGCCCAGCTTCGACGGCAGGTCCTCGCCGGCGGCCCCTCGGCCGCGGACGTCATCTTCCAGCGGGCGATCGACCGCGGCGAGGTGGACGCCGAGGGCCTCACTCCCCGGATCAGGGCACTCGCCTTCGACCTGTTCCGCCACGAGGCCCTCACCACGCTGCGACCCCTCTCCGACGAGGTCATCGAAGAGATCCTCGACGACATCGTCCTGCCCCTCGTACGGAAGGCTTGACCGCTACGTCGGGACGCCCCGCTGATCGGTCACATGGATGGTGTCGGTCAGGCGGCCGAGCAGGTGGGTCACGAGTTGGTCGGTGTAGGTTCGGGGCAGGCTCTGGTTCGTCAGCAGGATGCGGTAGTAGATCGGGCCGGTGAGTTCGTCGAGGGCGGCTTCGATGTCGAACCCGGTGCCGAGGTGGCCTCGTTGGAGGGCGCGCTGGAGCGGTTGCCGGTCGCGGGCCCGTTGCGGGTCCATGACGTCGGTTCGGAAGCGGGCGGCGACGGCTGGGTCGTGCTGAGCCTGGCCGGCCAGTGCGCAGAAAACCGCGTGGGTGTCGGGGCGGGTGAGGAACGTGGCCAACTGGCTCAGGCGATCGCGGAGATCCGGGCCCAGGTCTCCGTGGTCGGTGTCGGTGAAGTGTTCGGCGGCGTCGAGGACGTAGGCGTCGAAGAGGATCGCGGTCTTCGACGGCCACCATCGGTAGATCGTCTGCTTGGCGACGCCGGCCGCGGCCGCGATGCCCTCGACGGTCAGCGCGGCGAAGCCACGTTCCAGCAGAAGGTCGTCGGCCGCCTGCATGACGGCGACGCGGGCGTGCTCGCTGCGGCCGTGGCGATTGCCGTGGTGGCGACGGCTGGTGGTCGCGTCGTCAGCCAATGCGGGCTCCCGTTCCTGGACACGGCTTTCCCTGGAGCGTAGTGGCAGGCGCCTGGATCAGGCTTGTGCCGCACGGCAGCTGATCTCCATGCCGTCCTCGACCGGAAATGCCACGCTGACGTAGCCATTGGCTGGGTCTCGGACATGGTCGAGGTAGGCGGCCATGCTCGGAAAGGTGGTGTCGTCGGCGACGACCAGCGCGCCGGGAGCGAGCTTGTCCTCGATCAGCCGCAACACGGGCAGGCACTGGTCCTTCCAGCCGTCGAGAAGGACCAGGCCGATCGGCTCGGGCACGTCGGTCAGCGTCTCGCGGGCGTCGCCGGGCCGGATCGTCACGACCGCGTCGAGACCTGCCTGCGCGAGATTGGCCCGCGCGGCGGAGATCTTGTGCTCGCTGAGTTCCGTGGTCAGAACGTGTCCGGTGCCGTTGTCGTGGACCGCTGCCGCCAGGTAGAGGGTGGAGATGCCGTACGAGGTGCCGAACTCGACCACGGTCTGGGGGCGGGCCGCCCGTACGAGGGCGTAGAGCAACTCACCGCCTCTCGCGGAGATCGGCAGGTAGAAGTCCTGGAGCGCCTCGGCTCGCTGGAGCGCCGTCGCGTCGGCCGCAAGCGCCGGCCCGTCCTCGGGGTCTGTCGCGGCGGCCGCGAGAAGCCGTTGGAGCACCGACTGGACCGCGGGGTTCCGCAGAGAGTTCGTCATGGCGCTAGGCTAGACGCGACGTTGCGTCCAGTCAACGTCAATCTGCCGCGCCGGTGATCGCCGCCCCGGTCGAGGATGGCGACGACCTGCCGGCGCGCTACTGCTCGACTGCTCGGTGGAGCAGACGGGCTTTGGCCTACTTGGGCATCAGCACCTTGTCGATGATGTACACGGTCGCGTTGCCGGTGGGCACGTTGCCGCAGACCACCGCGGCGTCGTTGACCGTGTAGCTCTCCCCCGTCCCCTTCACGCTCAGCGTGCCGCCCTGCAGGGTCTTCAGGTCGGCCGCGCCCAGGTCGGCAGGCGCCTTCTTCCCGGCGACGACGTGGTAGGTCAGGATCTTGGTGAGCGTCTCCTTGTCGGCCAGCACCTTGTCCAGCGTCGCCTTGGGGATGGCGGCGAAGGCGTCGTTCGTGGGCGCGAAGACGGTGATGGCCTCGGCCGAGTTGAGGGTGTCGGCCAGGCCCGCCTTCTGGACCGCGGTGACGAGCGTGGACAGCACCGGGTTGTTGGAGGCGGCGGTGGCGACCGGGTCGTCGGCCATGCCGGTGAAGCTGCCCTCACCGTCCTTGGGGACGGCGGCGCAGGCGGCGCCGAACGGCTCGCTGGTCGCGGGGCTGACGGTCGGGGCCGCGGAGCTGGTTTCCGGTGCGGCGGACTCCTGCGCGGTCATGCCTTCGGAGCCGCTGCAGGCGGTCAGGGCGAGCGCGGCCGCGGCGGTGGCGGTCACGGCGAGGTACCTCATGAGTGTTTCTCCTTGTGTGCGGTGAAAGCGTGGTCACGTGACCGTGACCACGACGGAGTGCCATCCGTCCGCTCCCGACGGGAACGGGTTGGCGCGCTTTTCTGTCTGGGTACGGCCGGCCGCGTCGGTGGCCCGTACCTCCAGCCGGTGGGTGCCCGGGGCCGCCTGCCAGGTCCACGACCACTGCCGCCAGGTGTCGGCGCCGGGGACGGCGGCCAGCCGTACCGGATGCCAGGCGCCGCCGTCGGCGCGCACCTCCACGGCGGCGATCCCCCGGCGCTGGGCCCAGGCCACGCCCGCGACCTGGACCGCGCCCGCGCGCAGCCGCGCGAACGGGGCGGGCAGCTCGATCCTGGACATCGTCTTGACCGGCGCGTCGGTGGCCCAGCCACGCCGGGTCCAGTACGCCCGCTCGTCGGTGTAGCGGGTCAGGCGCAGGTCGGTCACCCACTTCGTGGCCGAGACGAACCCGTACAGGCCCGGCACGACCAGGCGGGCCGGGAAGCCGTGCGCGGGCGGCAGCGGGGTGCCGTTCATCGCGACGGCGAGCATCGCGTCGCGCCCGTCCAGGACGGCGGCCAGCGGCGTCCCGCCGGTCCAGCCGTCGTGTGAGCGGCTCAGCAACTGGTCGGTCCCGGCGGGTACGCCGGCCCTGGCCAGCAGGGCTGCCAGGGGTACGCCGACCCAGCGCGCGTTGCCCGCGTAGGGGCCGCCGACCTCGTTGGAGACGCAGGTCAGCGTGATGTCGCGTTCGATGAGGCCGAGGCGGAGCAGTTCGTCGAAACCCAGCTCGATCGTCCGCGTGCCGTGAATCCTGAGCCGCCACGCCTGGGCGTCGACTCTTGGGATGACCAGGGCGGTGTCCACGCGGTAGAAGCGGTCGTTCGGGGTGGTGAACGGGGACAGGCCGGGCAGTTTCAGGTCGGCGCCGGGCGGGAGGGGGCGGGCGGGGCTGCCGGGCCGCGGAATGGCCGGCGCCGCCTCCGGTTCCGGCAGGCCGAGCCGGAGCGCGACGTCCGCGAGCACGGCGCCCGCGCCCACCCCCAGCCCCGCCACCAAAACGCGCCGCCGGTCCGGCCCGGCCGCCGGCACGGCGCCGGCCCGTCGCGATCCGAGCATCGCCAGGAAGAGCGCGCCGATCAGCCCCGCGGCCAGCGACGGCAGCGCGTCGAGCGGCTGCGCCGCGGCTCTGGTGGCGCCGATCACGGCCGTGACCACGCCCAGTCCACCGGCCGCCAGACACGCGGGCAGGCGACGGTGGACGGCCACGACGCCCAGCAGGAACGCCACCGGCACCAGCACGGCGATGACGGCCAGGATCAGCGCCGCCTTGTCGTTCTCGCCGAACGTCCTGATGGCGAACTCCTTGGCCGGCTCCGGCGCCAGGTCGATGAGCAGGCTCCCGGCCAGCAGCACGGGCGAGGCGGCCGGCCGTACCAGGAGAGCCAGCGCGTCGCCCACGGCCAGGGCGGCGGTCAGGCCGGCCAGTCCGGCGAGGCCCGCCCGCGACACACCGCGTTCACGTCCGCTCACAACAGGTGTTCGGAGACAGGCCCGGTGCGGCTTGGTCGAATCTTCGGCCGCCGCCCAAACCGGCGCGGCCTCCGCTCCGAATACCAGCTAGAGACGAGCGCATCGACGAAAGGCGTCACTTGTGGGTCCCAGCAGCCGCCACCGACGCGCACCGCGTGACAGCGACGACGGTTCCGGGCTGGCCGGCTTGCTGAAGCGCAGCGCGCACGGTGACGAGGACGCCTTCGGCCGGCTCTACGACCAGGTCTCCCCCATGGTGTACGGCACCGCGCTGCGCGTCATCCGCGACCCGAGCCAGGCCGAGGAGGTGGCGCAGGAGGCGATGCTGGAGATCTGGCGCATGGCCGCCCGCTACGACGAGCGGAAGGGCTCGGCGATCGCCTGGATGGCGACCATCACGCACCGCAAGGCGGTGGACCGGGTGCGCTCCGCGCAGGCCGCCGCCACCCGGGACGCGCGGGCAGGCCGCATGGCCGCGGCCTCGGCCGACTACGACGTGGTCGTGGAGCAGGTCGAGGAGCGGCTGGACCGGGAGCGGATCCGGCGCTGCCTGAACCGGCTGACCGACCTCCAGCGGCAGTCGGTGACGATGGCGTTCTACGGCGGCTACGCCTACGCCGAGGTCGCGCACATGCTGGAGACGCCGCTGGGCACGATCAAGACGCGGATGCGGGACGGGCTGATCCGGCTGCGTGACTGCCTGGGAGTGGGCGTATGAACGAGACCCTGCACACCCTGTCCGGCGCGTACGCGCTGGACGCGCTGGACCTGCCCGAGCGCAAGGACTTCGAGCGGCACCTGCGCCGATGCCAGGAGTGCGCGGACGAGGTGGCCGGGTTCCTGGAGGCGACCGCCGAACTGGCGAGCGCGGCGGCGCACCCGCCGCCCGCCGAGCTCAGGCAGCGCGTCCTGCGCGAGATCCGCCAGGTCCGCCAGTCGCCACCGCTGGTGCCCGGGGTCGCCGCGACCCGGTCGTGGTGGCGCCGGCTCTCCGGCCCCGCGCTCCTGGCCGCGGCGTGCGTACTGGTGGCTGCCGTGCTGGGCGCCCTGCTCGTGCGGACCGGCGCCGAACTGGCCGACAGCGACCGGCGCGCCGGCGACATGGCCGCCGTGCTGGCCGCCCCCGACGCCCGCCTCACCTCGGCCCGGGTGGGCGATGCGGACGCCCGGCTGGTCTACTCCCCCTCGCGCGGCCAGATCGTGCTGACGTCCGCGAACATGCCGGCGCTCCCCCGCTCCCGCGACTACCAGGTGTGGCTGATGGGGCCCGGCGGTGTACGCCCGGCCGGCCTGATGGGGCGCGACTCCTATGTGGTGGCCGGCGCGGTGAACCCGGCGGACCGGATCGGCCTCACCGTCGAACCCGCGGGCGGCTCCCGGCAACCCACCTCCCCGGTGCTCGCCGTCCTGCCACTGCCCACGTAGCCGGCCGCGATGAGTTTCGCGGAGGCGTGGAGTCTCTTCCTTGAAGAGCCGTTCCAGCTCCAGCAGACAGGAGAGCCAACCGTGGCAGTGGGGATCTTCGCCGGCATCGCCGTACGCGACTACAAGAGTGCCGTGGAGTGGTACACCAAGCTCCTCGGCACGGAGCCGACGTTCTATCCGAACGACATCGAAGCGGTGTGGCAACTGGCCGAGGACCGGTACGTCTACATCATCCAGGACACGGTACGCGCCGGAGGCGCGGTGGGCATGATCTGGGTGGACGATCCAGCCTCCGAGGTGGACCGGATCGCGGCGCGCGGACTGCGACCGGTGGACACCGAGCAGCACG
The DNA here is from genome assembly GCF_044456745.1 of Nonomuraea sp. NPDC050790. NCBI lineage: Bacteria > Bacillati > Actinomycetota > Actinomycetes > Streptosporangiales > Streptosporangiaceae > Nonomuraea > Nonomuraea sp. NPDC050790. Next base: position 137,516 of record NZ_JBITGF010000015.1, read on the forward strand.
GCAACGTTGGCAAATGGGTCTTCCACGACCCGGACGGCAACGAGACGGGCATAGGAGGCGAGCTCACACCAGCACCAGGGACCTAGCCGCCACCGGTGCGGCGAATGCCCTCGCCTCCCAGGGCCGCACGGGCCGAACGAGGCGGCAGCCCCCAGCTCACGATCACATTCGCACGATGGCCGCCCCTCTTGTGACGCAGGCTGCCGGCATGGCGGCAGAACTGCTCAAGGTAGCGGCCCGGGGCGGCGGTACGGACGACCGCCCGTGCGCTCGCGCGGGAATCGGAAGTCCTGGTGAGACAGGCGAGCCGGCCCTGCCGACGGCATCTCCATGAAGCCGCTGGTCAGCCGCAGAAGATTCAGTACCGGATCTCAAGGCGGATGGACGACCGAGGACGCAACGTCCGGTCATCAGAAGGGCATCCATGTCCCTTGTGTCGGCCGATCTGCGACGAACTTCAGGGTTCGCGCCGGCGCCCTCTGGCTGCCGGAGCCCGGGCGACGGTGAGCATCCGTTGCCGGTTATGTCATAAGAAGTAGTGTATCAATTGTTTACAAAGCCCAAATCTTACTCGGTTTGTGGAGTTCTACCACGATGTAACCGAAAAGTGGCGAAATCCTATCCTGGGTATTCGGATTTGTTCCATCGGGTAGAACCCTCTCCGTTTAGTCGTGCAGTGTGGGGTGCCTTAGGCGTAACGGGTGACATGGGGATACATCATGGCCAAAAACAAAGTTCCCGAGCGCAAATTAAGCGAAGAGGACAGTCCCGCCACCGCTCCCACGCTTCCACGTCGTCAACGTGTCACCGCATGGATCAAGGATCACGTGATCCTGACAACCGTATGTACGATTATCAGTGCGCTCATAGGATTTCTGGCACTCGGTCGAGATGTCTTCGACATCACATGGAGCCGCCCTGGTCCTACGACTACTGCCCCTGCTGACGCAATGCCGGGAGCCACTGTGAGCGGACAGGCTCCTGACGCTGGGACCGCCCCGCCTACTGCTGTCGCAAACCGCGTCAAAATAGTGCGGGTGAACTCCGTTGACGGCGAGCCAGGGCTAGGCAAGACCGTAGAAGTAGAGATCGAAGTACTGCAAGCCCCTTCCCGAGGCCACTCCTATTGGTTCTTCTCCCAGCTGACGGGATCGGATTATGTGAACTTCTATGCCGTGCGGAGGATACATGAGGAAGTTGGAAGTCGACGCTATGTCCAAGACTTTTCCAAGGCTCCCAAGAATTATCCACGCTACTGGTTCGTCATAGACGTTCCGCCGAATCGCCTGTCGGCGGTCCTGAAGAACCACAGCACGTTGGACGACACCTCGGAGGACTACTTGCGCACGTTTCCTGAAGGTGGGGAGATTACCTCCAACAGGTTCAAAGTCGTGCGCACCAGAGACTGATGGCCTTGTGCAGAGATGCCCTGTAGCGGTCGACCAAGATCCGATACCTCAACCGGGAGCCTCGCTGCTGTCCTGTCATGCCTCGATTCCGCTGTCCAGTCACATCCTGATCCGCCTGGCCGAACTCATCCGCGCACACGGGCCGAACGCCCGGCTGGGCAACGGTCCGTACCAGGAGAGCCGGGGCGTCGCTTCGCGCCCGCTGCTGGAAGCGAAAGCGGGTGGACGGGGTCGAACAGGTCAGGGAGCGGTCCGTCGGCGGGCCGCGGTCTCGGGTGGACGGTGCGGGGTTAGATCCAGCCAACCTCTGTGGCGATCCGGATGGCGTCCATGCGAGTACGTCCGTTGAGCTTGGTCACCGCGGAGGCGAGATAGTTGCGCACGGTGCCGTAACTGGAGTGGAGATCCAGGGCGATCTGTCTGGGTGTGGCCCCGCCGCCGGACAGGCGCAGGACGGCGGCTTCGCGCTCGGTCAGCGGGGTGCCCGGGGCAGCCAGCGCCACGAGGGCGAGTTGCTGATCGACGACGTGCTCACCGGCGGCGATCTTCCGGATGGCGGCCACCAGGTCCTGGGGCCGGGAGTCCTTCAGCATGAAGCCCCAGATCCGAGCCTCGGCGCCGCGTCGTAGGTTGCCCGGCTTACCGAGCCCGGTGAGGGTGAGCACGCGGCACTGTGGCAGCGGCTCGTGCAGTTCGGCGGCGGTGGCCAGTCTGTCGAACTCCTTGAACCGCTCGACGAGGTAGGCGAGCTGGGCGACGGGCGAATCGGACCAGCCGAAGCCGAGCGTCTGCGGCCGGGCGGTCAGACCGGGCGCGTAGCCGCTGCTGCCCGCGCCGCTGAGCACGTCGCTCACCCACGCCACACTGGCCCGGTCCTCTTCCGGCAGATCCGCGAGCTCGGCCGGGTCACCCGTGGGCATGCCGAGACCGCCGGTGATGTGCACCCCCACCGCACGATCGGGGAACAGGGCGCCGGCGTCGTTGCCGTGAGCCCCGTAACGGTGATGGCCGAGTCTGCTCATCAACTCGGCCCAGGTACGCGCTCCACGGCCGTTCGTCAGCCGGGTCGCGAAAGGGCGGGAAGCCGAAACCGGGCAGCGAGGGCGCCACCAGATGGAAGGTCTGCTCCAGGACGTTCAGGAACTCGGCGATCGAGTTCGGCCGCGACGCCGTCGCCTGTGCGCAGGCGACGGCGTCGGTTGGAACCGGTTCCGGTCAGATGGTGTCCTGCCAGGTGACGTTGCCCGCGCGGTAGCCGGCCACGCGGCTGCTCACCTCGGCCGGGGAGACCACCTCGTTCTTGCTGTGGTAGACCCAGTCGACCTGCTGGATCCAGGTGCGCGTGGCGCCGCTCTGGCCGGCGGTGATGAACCAGTGGTTGAAGTTGATCGACATGGGCGTCTCGGGGTAGTACTTGCCGCCGTGCTCGGCGGCGAGCCGGCCGTCGAGGTAGTAGCGGATCGTGCCGCCGGAGACCTGGACGACCAGGTCGTGCCAGCCGGCGTGGCTGGAGTTGACGAACGTCGAGGTGTTGTCGGCCAGCCACGGGTCGGGCTGGTAGGTCTCCCAGCTCGTCATGTACATCAGCGGCCCGGTCAGGCCCCACCCGCCGTTGGGCAGGTACTCGAAGTCCAGTTCGCCGTAGTCCGGGTCCATCGGGGCGTCGAGCGGGGTGATGGTGAAGAACGTCTGCACGCTCTCGTCGCCGTCGGCGCCCGTGACGGGGGCGTCGCTGAACTTCACCCGCGCCGCGTAGGTGCCCTCGAAGAACTTGCGCTGGTGCAGCATCTCCGACTGCGTGACGTTCACCCCGTCGTTGGTCGCCTTCAGTTGCATCACCTTGGCGCCGTCGGCCGTCGGGAAGGTCACGTTCCCCTTGGGCCAGGTGGCTCCGGGCACGCCGGGCCCGCCGGGGTTGGTGCGGACGGTCCAGTTGCGCGCCGCGATCAGCGGGTCGTCGGCACTGGTGTACGCGAAGTCGTCGAACAGCACGCCGGACGGACCGGGTCCTGGGCCGGGCGAGGGCGGCTGCCCCCACACCAGCGTGCCGCCCAGGTGGACGGTGGCCTTGGGCCAGTCGGTGTAGGTCGAGACCGCGCCGAAGGAGTGGTCGTCACTCTGGCTGAACGACTGCCAGTCGGCCCGGTGGAAGCGCACCTCCAACTGGGTCTGGGCGCCCGCGCCCAGCGTGCCGCCGCGGAAGCCCACCTCCAGGTAGCCGTCGCCGAACGTCCCGGTGACCTGCGCGCACCCGACCCGGGCCCACGAGCAGGCGAAGACGTGCGGTCCCGAGCCGGTGAAGTAGTAGCGGATCTTCAGGTCACGCAGCCGCAGCGCCATGGTGCCGGTGTTGACCAGGTTGAACAGCGGCTCCGCCTGGGGCGCGGCCGGCTGGGGCGCGGTGGTGTAGTACTGCAGGCGCACCGCCGGGGCGGCCGTGGCCTGCGCGGGGACGGCCAGGGCGCCCAGCAGGGCCGTGGCCACGAGTAAGTGCTTGATCACGAGAGTTTCTCCTCACTCTTGGTGCTAGCGGACGGCTCCGGCGGTCAGGCCGGAGGTGATACGGCGCTGGAAGACCACGTACGCGGCCAGCACCGGCAGCATCGAGATCGTGAGCCCGGCGAACAGGCCGCTCCAGTCGCTGGCGTAGCCCTGCCGTACGGCCAGCACGGCCAGCCCCTGCGCCAGGACGAACTCGGACTCCTCCGGATTGAGCGCCAGCGGCAGCAGGTACTGGTTCCAGAGGCCGAGGAAGTTGAAGATGCCGACGCTGACGAGGCCGGGCTTGGCCATGGGCAGCATGACCCGGAAGAACACGCCGGAATGCGAGCAGCCGTCGAGGAAGGCGGCTTCGGCGACCGAGGTGGGCAGCGTGCGGAAGAAGGAGGTCAGGAAGAAGACGGTGAACGGCAGCGCGTACGCGGTGTAGACGAGGATCAGCCCGAGCGGCGTGCCGAGCAGGCCCAGCGAGCGCACCACGAAGAACAGCGGCACGAGGGCGAGGAACAGCGGGAAGGCCATCCCGGCGACGAACAGGTAGTAGATGAGCCGCGAGCCGGGGAAGCGGTAGCGGGCCAGGACGTAGGCGACCATCGCGCCGAAGAGCATGGTGAGGACCAGCGCGCTCCCCACCACCACGGCCGAGTTCAGGAAATATCGACCAATGGAGGCTTCTGTCCAGGCGCGGGCCCAGTTCTCCGCGTGCAGCCTGTCCGGCAGGCTCCACGGGCTGGTCAGGATGTCCCGGTCGGTCTTGAACGAGCTCATCACCGCCCACAGCAGCGGCAGCGTGACGATGACGCCCCAGCCGACGAGCGCCACGTGCAGCATCGAGCCAAACGGGCGCGGACGCCGTACCCGATGAGTGAGGGTCATGCCATCTCCACCCGTTCGCGGCGCGAACCGCGCAGCACGAGCACGGCCAGCGCGAGCGTGAGGAAGAACAGCGCGACCCCGAGCGCGGAGGCGTAGCCGAACTTCCCGTAGGTGAAGGCGTTGCGGTAGAGGGTCAGGCCGAGCACCTCGGTGGCGTTGTCGGGGCCGCCGGGCCCGACGGTCATGATCTGCACGATCGCGAAGCCGTCGAGGGCGGCCATGCCCAGGTAGATGAACGCGACCTGGACGTTCTCCCAGACCAGCGGCAGCACGACGCGAGTCAGGCGGGTGAGCGCGGAGGCGCCGTCGATGGCGGCGGCCTCCAGGATCTCCCGCGGGATCGACTCCATCGCGGCGCAGAACAGCACCACGTAGAAGCCCGCCGCGCTCCACACGACCACCGCCATGACCGCCCACAGCGCGAGCGACGGGTCGCCGAGCCAGGAGCGTCCCTCGATGCCGAACAGGTTCAGCACGCCGTTGAGCAGCCCGGAGTTCGGGGTGAAGACGAACTGGAACAGCACGCCGACGACGGCGACCGACAGCAGTTGCGGGAAGAAGTAGACGACCCGGTAGATCCGCGCGCCGCGCCGGCGGCCCAGGCTGAGCGCCGCGGCCAGGAACAGCGCGAGCACGACGGTGACGACCGGCACCACCAGCAGCATGATCGCGTTGTTCTTCAGCGCCGCCAGCACCTGCGGGTCCTGCAGCAGCCGGGCGAAGTTGGCCGCCCCGACGAACTCCGCCCGCGCCGAGACCCCGCGCCAGTCGGTCAGCGCCAGGTAGAACGCCTGCGCGTAGGGGGAGAGCACCAGCACCGCGTAGAGGGTCAGCGGCAGGACGAGGAATCCCGCGATGAAGGGCAGCCGGCGGTGCCTCATCGCTTGTACTTGGTGATCGAGGCGTCCGCCGCCACCTGGTCGGCGGCCTTCTGCACGCGCTCGGTCCACTGCGCGGCACTGACCCGGCCGTTGAGCAGCTCTCCCGTCGAGTCGTGTACGGCTTTCGCCAGCGGCGCGTACCAGCCGGGGAAGCGGTAGGACAGCGCGTCCTTGCCCGCCGCGGCGACCAGGTCGCCCACCGACTTCAGCCCGCTCGACAGTTGGAGCCCCTCCAGCGCGCCCTGGCGGACGGGCATCGCGCTGGCGGTCTTGGCGAAGTTGGCCGCGCTCGGCTTCGACAGCATGAGGCGCAGGAACTCCAGCCCGCCCGCCGGGTTCCTGCCCTGGGCGGGGACGATGAACGGCTCGCTGCCCGCGGCCTGGATGGCGGTGCCGGGCAGCTTGTCGCCCTCCGACAGCCGGGGCGTGGGGCCGACGACCATGTCGAAGCCGGACGGGGTGACCTTGGCCTGTTCGGCCTCCAGCCAGGAGCCGCAGGGGATGAACGCCGCCTTGCCCTGGCACCAGGCGGTCTGCGCCTCGGTGTGCGAGAGCGCCTCGGAGCCCTTCATGATGTGTCCGCGCCCGGCCAGTTCCGCGAACGCCTCGGCCACGCCCTTGACGCTGTCGGTGCGCCAGGCGCCGGGCTCCAGGTTGTCGATGGCGGCGACCTGTTCCATGCCGCCGGCCTTGGCGACCATGGTGAGCAGCGGGTCGTTCATGTACTCGGGGAACTTGCCCTGGTAGGTCCAGGGCGCGATGCCGGCCTTCTTGATCTCGTCGCCGAGCGTCAGCATCTCGGCCCAGGTCGCCGGGTAGGTCCAGCCGTGCTTGGCGAACAGCGACGAGCTGTACCACAGGCCCCACACGGTGTAGGCGTAGTTGAGCACGTACGGCACGCCGTCGAAGCTGCCCGCCTCGACGATGCCCGGCACCAGCGTGTCGCGCACCTTGACGGCCGGATCGTCGGCGGAGGGCGCGTCGAGTAACTTCTCCAGCGACAGCAGTTGCCTGTCGGCGACGAGCGAGGCGACGTCCAGCGCGCCCGCCCCGGAGTTGTCGATCACGTCCGGCGGGTTGCCGGCCACCATGCGCGGCTGCATGGCCTGGCCGACGCCCTGGATGCCGGCGTGCGTGATCTTCGCCTCGGGATGGCGCTGAGTGTAGAGCGACTCGGCGAACTTCGCCCAGTCGTCGCCGAAGCCGCCCTTGAAGATGACGACGTCGAGCGGGTCCTTGGCGGCGACGCCGAGCGGGTTGGCGGCGCCGGTGGGCCCGGCGGCGGCCGGGGCCGAGGCCGCGGGGGCGCCGCCGCCCGTGGCGCAGGCGGCGACGACCGGGGTGAGGGCGAGCAGGCCGAGGAATCCCCGGCGGGTGGGGGTGTTTTCAGGCATGACGAAGACAGCTTTCGGCTAAGTGCTGGGGTCACATCGGGGGTTCAGGAGCCGCGGCGGATCCGGCCCGCGTAGAGCGCTTCGAGGCGCAGGTTGTGCTCGTCGCCCGCCGGCACGTTGGCCGACAGGTAGATCGGCGGGATCTTGCCCGCGTCCACCTGGTCGCGCACGACGTGCGTGACGACGAGCTGGGCGAGCAGGGCCGAGGTGATCGTGGAGACCGCGCCGGTCGCGCCGCCGCCCGGAAGCGGGAGTACGGCGTCGCCGTACGGCGCCAGGTTGTCGAGCACCACGTCGGCCAGATCGCACAGCCGGGCGCCCGAGGGGTGGCGGGAGGGGACGGCGGTGCTGTGGGCCAGGGAGGTGATGACGATCAGGTCGTGACCGCGCTGCTTGACGGTCTGGGCCAGCTCCACCACGACGCCGTTGACGCCGGAGTTGGAGATGACCACGAACAGGTCGGGCTGCCCGATCGGGGCGGCGGCCAGGATGCGGTGCGCCACGGCGGGGTCGCGTTCGAGGTCGTAGCGGTCGAGTTCGGCGCGGTCGGCCCCGCCGTGCAGGACGATGTCGCGCAGGGCGAGCCGGTTGGTGGGGACCAGGCCCCCGGCGCGGCCGGCGATCTCCATGGCGACCGCTTCGGAGTGGCCGGAGCCGAAGGCCTGGATCACTCCCCCGTTGTCCAGACATTTGCCGATGAGGCGGGCGGCTTGCCCGATCTCGCCGGCGTGGGTCCGCGGGATGGTGGCGACCAGGTCGGCCACGTGCTGTGCGTAGTGTTCGGGATTCATCACCCTCCGTCTAGGCGGTGTCCGGCGACGGCGCGTACCGTCAGGTCGAACGCCTCCTTGGTGCGCTCGTAGGTGCGCTGCGCGAGCGCGACGTAGACCACGTCGAGCACGAGCAGCTGGGAGTGGATCGCGGCGAAACCGTCGCTGCGGAAGGTCGTCTCGCGCGCCGCCGTCGTGAGGACCAGCTCGGCGACCTCCGCCAGCGGCGAGCTCGGGTGCGAGGTGACCGCCACGGTGATCGCGCCGTGCCCGGCCGCCTCGGCCAGCACCTCGATGACCTCTCTGGTCCGGCCGCTGTGCGAGATGCCGATCGCCACGTCGCCGTCGGTCAGCAGCGCGGCGTCGGTCAGCGCGCTGTGCGCGTCCGACCTGCTCCAGGTGGGGATGCGGATGCGCTGGAGGCGGTACTCCATCTCACCGGCGACGGCCGCGCTGCTGGCGACGCCGAACAGCAGGACCCGGCCGGCGTTCTTGATGACATTCGCCACCTTCTCCACCGTGGCCAGGTCGAGCTGGGCGGCGGTCTCCTGGATCAGCCGGATGTCGCTGTTGGAGACCACGCCCAGCACCTTGTCCAGGCCGTCGCCGGGCAGGATCTCCTGCCCGATGTCGGTGTCCCAGTGCTGCTGGGCGGCCCGGCCGGTCTGGCTGGCGATCGTGACCCGGAGTTCGGCGTAGCCGCTGAAGCCCAGCGCCCGGCAGAACCGGGTGATCGTGGCCGTGGACGTGCCGCTGCGCTCGGCCAGGTCCACGATGGTCATCCTGGCCGTCTCCGCCGGGTCGTCCAGGATCACCTCCGCGACCTTGCGTAGCGCCTCGGGCATCTCGCCCTGCTCGGCCCGGATCCGGGGCAGTAGTTCCACGTCGCCCTCCTTGTGGGTGAAAATTATGCTCACCATCTGGTGCCGTCAAGGGTTTGAGCCGATAATTCTTGACATGAGCTTAGTTCTCGGCGTGGACGCCGGAGGGACGTCGTCGCGGGCGGTCGTCGCCACGCTCGACGGTCAGGTGCTGGGGCGAGGGCGGGCGGGGTGCGGAAACCCGGCGGCCGGCTCGTCGCAGGTGGCTTTCCGGCAGGTGGGCCGAGCCGTGGAGGAAGCGCTGGCGGCCGCGGGCCCTGGCCGCGTCCGGGCCGCGGTGATCGGGCTGGCGGGCATCGAGGGGCTGCCCGAGGGGCTGGCGGCGTACTTCCCCGTGCCGCCCCGGGTGGTCGGGGACGTCGTCGTGGCCTTCGCCGCGGGCACCCACGCGGCCTCCGGAACCGTGCTGATCTCCGGCACGGGGGCGATCGCGGCGAAAATTATTGACCACGAGATCGCGGCGACGGCCGACGGGCACGGCTGGCAGCTCGGGGACGAGGGTTCGGGGTTCTGGATCGGGCGGCAGGCGGCCCGCTCGGCCGTCCGCGGGACACCGGGCCCGCTCACCGCGGCGGTACTCGGGCAGCTCGGGGTCCGCTCGCCGGAGATGGTGGCGGTGGCCGTGCAGGCGGCCCCGCCGCTGGCGCTGGCCGAGCTGGCGCCGCTGGTCAGTCGGGCGGCCGGCGAGGGCGATCCGGCGGCGGTGCGGATCGCCGAGCGTGCGGCCGGCCTGCTGGTGCGCACCTTCCGTGAGGTGCACGCTCCCGGCACGCCCGTGGTGCTGGCCGGCAGCGTGCTGACGAGCGAGGGTCCCGTACGGCAGGCCGTACGGGACCTGCTGCCGGACTGCACGCCGGCGGTCGCCGGTCGGGGCGAGGACGCCGCGGCCTGGCTGGCGGCACGCTCACTCGCTCCCGGAACATCCCACCCGGGGCTTCTGACCGACGGCGCCCATTCTCGAACCGATCACCCGGGAAAGGTTCGAGGGCAGGCTGCTACGTCGCCGCTCGCCGTACCAACTGAATGCCCACCACCCCCAGCCACACGATGATCAGCAGTCGGGACAGCGCCGTGAGCATCTGGGCGACAGCCGTGGGGAGGTCGAAGCTGGAGATCGCAACGAGCAGGTAGATGGCCACTTCCAGGGAGAGCAGCGCGCCGCCGAGCGCCCCGAGCACGGCCGCCACCGCGCTCAGCCGCCACGTCAGCAGCGCGGTCGCCGCGACCAGCAGGCCCACCAGGATCGCGGGCACGAAAGCCAGCAGGACCTCGGGCATGTGGTGCTCGCTGCCCAGCACGGTGGCCCACAGCAGGAAGACGAGACCCAGCGGAAGCGTCAGCATCGTGGTGATCATCGCGCCGACGTTGTGCGGCCGCAGCGCGAGGCCGATGACGGGCATGAACAGGACCAGGCCCCCCATGGCGAAGACGCGCCCGGGGCCCCAGCCCAGAACCTCCCCGAGCAGGGGCAGGGTCAGCAGTCCGATGCAGATCAGCGCCGTGATCGCCAGCGGCAGGCTCGCCGCGCTCTTCCGCGGCATGCGCCGGCCGGGAGCGGTCGGCGGATACGGACCTGGTCCATGAGGGCTTTGCGGGTGAAGGCCGTACGAGCTCGCCGCGTGCGGGCCTGATCCTGGCGCATGGGGCCCCGGATTGGGCGCGCCGTCCCACAGCAGGGTTCTGGCCATCCCGTGAGGCCGCTCGGCAGGCGCCGTCCCGATCCACGCCGTCGCGGGCAGGCCCCGCCCGGTCAGTTGCCCGAGCAGTTCTTCCGCGCTGGGCCGTACCAGAGGGTCCTTGGCCAGGCAGCGGGCCACCAGTGCCCGCAATCCTTCCGGCATGCCGGACAGGTCCGGCTCCGAGGTGAGGATCGCGTGCATCACGGCCGGCATGGTGTCCCCGCGGAACGCTATCCGGCCCGTCGCCGCGTAGATCATCGTGCTGGCCCAGCTGAACATGTCCGTCGCCGGGCCTGCCGTACCGGCGAACTGTTCCGGCGCCATGAACGCGGGCGTTCCCATGACACTGCTGGTGGCGGTCTGTTCGAGCGCTCGCGAGATACCGAAGTCGATCACCACGGGCCCCTCGGGGCCCATGATCACGTTGTTCGGCTTGAAGTCCCGATGTACGACTCCCGCGTGGTGAATGGCGGCCAGCGCGGTCAGGGTCGCGACCGCGAGCCGCTCCAGGCCGCTGCCGGACCGTACACCCTGCTCGCGCACCAACTGCTCCAGCGACGGGCCGGGGACGAACTCGCTCACGATGTACGGCCTGGCCTCGGCCACCCCCACAGCCAGCACCCGCGCGGTGCAGAACGGCGCCACCCGCCGCGCGGTCTCCGCCTCCCGGGTGAACCGTCGCAACGCGTCGGATTCCCCCGCGAAGGAGGTGTGCAGCAGTTTCACCGCCACCTTGCCACCTACCGAGTCCTCACCGAGGTACACCGACCCCTGGCCACCGCGGCCGAGCACCTCACTCAGCAGGTAGTCCTCGATCTGCCGGGGGTCTGAAGGTGTCAAAGGCTGCACAGAAGGACCATAGCGGCCGTTTCGCCGCTAAGTTCCCGTCCTGTGGCAACAGGAACGCGCGGCCCCTTACGGGGGCAAGCCCAAACCCCGGCTCGGCCGACTAGCCCGCGCGAGGACGGTCCGGCGCTTTCGACAGGCGGAGCGCCGCCAGCCACGCCCAGCCCCAGCCGAGCGGGATGACCAAGCGGGCCAGCACCCAGTCGAACGAGGAGTGCGGCATGATCAGCGTGCCGGTCAGCAGGACGCCGGGCGCCGCCACCGCGAACCCGAGCAGGGCGAGCGCCCAGGCCCGCCCGCCGGGCTCCCGGGCGAAGTGACGGGCCAGCACGCAGCAGGCGGCGCACGCCGCGAGGTACAGCGCGAAGACCGACAGCGTGTGCAACTGTTCGTGCCAGCTCGCGGGGAAGGTGACGCCGGGAAGGGCGTTCTGTGGTGTTCCGGGCGGGTAGCCCTTCTGGGGGTCGGTGACGAAGACGCCCGTGCAGATCATGGCGACGCCGTACGCGGCGACGAGCCTGGGCGCCCAGCGTGAGGCGGGCACGCTGCGGCGGACCCCCGCGGCGAAGGCGATCAGCAGCAGCCCGGTGACGACGAAGTTGCCGATCTGCAGCCATCCCCGGTCTCCGGTCATGAGCTGGCTCGGGCCGTGGACGAAGACGTCGAAGCCGCGGCGGGTCAGCATGTCGGCGTGGAACAGGACGAGGAAGGCGGGTACTCCGAGGCTGCCGCAGCGCAGAAGTGCGCGGGTGGAAAGGGACATGCCACCGATTCGACCCGGAGCGGGGTACCGGCGCCCAGCGCACAAAGAGCCGGTCGGCCCGTACTTTCGTACGGGTCAGGCGGGCGGTTCGACGCCCAAGGCGTGCCGGAAGAGGCCGCGCGGGTCCCAGCGCGCCTTTACCCGCTGGAGCCGGGGGTAGTTGTCCTTGTAGTACAGCGTCCGCCCCGGTACGCCGGAGGTGTTCCACTTCGGGTCGACCAGGTCGACGTCGGGGTAGTTGATGTACGAGCCGTCGCTGACCTCACCCGGCACCGGCACGCCTCCGGTCGCGGCGTACACCTCGCGGTAGAAGGCGCGCAACCAGGACAGGCGGGCCGCGTCCTCCGCCGCGTCGGTCCAGGTGGTGTAGTAGACGGCCTTCATGACCACGTCGCGCTGCGCCACCGCGGTGGCCTCGGGCGCCACCGCGCGCACCTGGCCGCCGTAGCCGATGAGCAGCATGCCGCTGCTCGCGCTCCCGGCCGGATCGGTCAGGTTGCGGTACACGGTGGCGAGTTGCTCACCGGTCAGCGACCGGCGCAGGTACGCGGCCTTGTTCTTGTACCGGCGGGCGGTCGCGTCGCCGGCCTCGCCCGTGCCGGGCCAGGTCATCTTGTGCAGCCACGGCATCGTCCGCCGGGTCTCGGCGACCGGCCGGACGCCGGTGCCGGCGGTCACCGCGGACACGAACGCGCTCACGAGCCCGTCCGCGCCGGGCAGGCCCGCGTCGATCTGTACGGCCAGCGAGAAGTACCCGGCGGCGCGGTGCGACAGCAGGAGGATCGCGTACAGGCCGGCCGGCCGGGAGCCGGGTGCGCTGTTCTCCTCGTGCCAGGCGCCGAAGTTGCGCATCAGCCGGGTGAACGCCCGCTCGGTCATGCCCTCCCAGGACCAGGCCAGGACGCATTCGAGCATCCCCGCCGGCGAGGGCGGCAGCAGCTTGGCCGGATCGACGCCGCCGGTCCCCGGCGAGCGCAGCCAGTACCTGGTGACCACCCCGAAGTTGCCGCCGCCACCGCCGGTGTGCGCCCACCACAGGTCGTGGTGCGGGTCGCCGGGCTCGCGGGTGGCGACCACCGTCCGGGCGGTGCCGTCCCGGTCGGCGACCACGACCTCCACGCCGTAGAGGTGGTCCACCACCGAGCCGTACCTGCGGGACAGCGCGCCGTACCCGCCGCCCGCGATGTGCCCGCCCGCGCCCACCGCGGGACAGCCGCCGCCGGGGATCGTCACGCCCCACCCCTTGAACAGCGTCCGGTACACCTGCCCGAGTGTGGCCCCCGGCTGCACCGAGAACGCCCTCCTGCCGGCGTCGTAGCCGACCGCGTCCATGCCGGACAGGTCGATCAGCGTACGCACGGCCGGGTCGGCGGTGAAGTTCTCGAAGCAGTGGCCACCGCTGCGCACCGCGATCCGGCGCCCGGCGCGCGCCGCCTCGCTCACCGCGCGCACCACCTGATCGGTGGAGCCGAGCACCCGGATCTCCTCCGGCCGGCCCGCGAAGCGGAAGTTGTTGCCGCGCAACAGGCCGTCGTAGCGCGGGTCGCCCGGCCGGATCCGCACCGGCCCGAACGCCTCAGCTTCGGCGGCCGTGACGGCCGGCACGACCACTCCGGCCGCCAGCGTGCCACCGGCCACCACCCCCGCTCCGGCCAGCAGTGCCCGACGACTGACCCGGTTGCCTTCTGATCGGCCCATCTCCGTCCTTCCACCGCCGGCGCCCTGATGACCGGGTGCCTCCACCGTCCCAGGACCGCGTCCGGCCGCACATCGACCGATCTCCTGGAACCGCGGCTCCACCGGCCGGCTCCCCCGAACCCACCGATCGGCTGACCCCCTAGACGGCGGCGTTCATACGCACGGGGAGGCGCTGACCCGCACGTAGGCCCCGTCGCGCGTCGCCCTCGCGGTGAAGCATTGGATCCGGCCCCCGGGCCAGGAGATGAAGACCTCCCTGACCAGGCCGTTGTCCGGCGCTCCGTTGAGCGGCGTGCAGCCGGTGGCGAAAACACGCTGCTGCGGGCTGGGGTCCACCTCCAGCGTGGCGCAGGAGTAACCGGGTTGGGCTGCTTGGGCGGGCGATGGGGAGAACGCCAGTCCCGCGAAAGCGGGGAGCACGGCTAACACGGCCAGACGGGATTTCCTGAATGTCATGATCAAACGTAAACACGCCCGATGAACCGTGACAAGTCGATTCATCGCCGCCTTTTGGGTCTCGGCGACAAGGGAGAATTTCCCATGGACATGCCACTGACCTGCGGCAACAAGCCTTCGATTTGCTCACGACGTGGGCTGCCGGAGTCGTCGAGCGAGGCAGATGGTGTCACGGCAGGTCTTTCCGTGGGGTGGCGGCCGCTCACGCCGGCGTCCAGGTGATCGGCCCCGAAGTATGTCTTGCGGCCGGGGCCCGACTTGTGGACCCTTGGACGGGTGCCCCAGAGCGTAGACGTGATGTGCGATCACTCCTACCAGTCCTCCTGGATCCACCGCACGATCGAACAGAGCCCGGTGGTCTCCGTGTCCACCGATTCCGTGCCGAAGAAGGATCGCCTGCTGTGGTGGACACACATGACCGGACACGAGGTCATGCCTACATCGCTGTCCAGCGATCACGCCGACGACTTCCACGGCCGGGCGCACTCGGTCGACCTGGCGGGCGTGCGGATCAGCGAGTACACCGCGTCGCCGCTGGCGGGGCGGCGTACGCCGGCCCACATCCGGCGCCACGATCCGGACGGCTACCAAATCGTCCTGGTCAATGAGGGTGCGGTGGGGCTGGAGCAGCGGCGCAACGACACCCTCCTGGACGCCGGCGACTTCTCCGTCTTCGGCAGTTCTCATCCTTATGTCACCGAGTTCATCGATGCCGGCAGGCCCGTTGGGCTGACGCTCATGTTCCTGCCGCGTGACGCGCTCCCCCTGCCCGGCGCCGAGGTGGATCGATTACTCGCGCACAAGCTGCCCGCCCGCACCGGTACCGGGGCGCTGCTGGCCGGCTACCTGAGCAGCCTGCTAGAGCACGCAGCGGGCTGCGATCCCGGGGAATTGTCCCGGCTGGGCTCCATCGGTCTCGATCTGGCCGCCGCCTACCTCGCCGGCCGCCTCGGCCTGCAGCGCCACTTGCCGGCCGAGAGCCGCTATCGAACGCTGGCCGCGCGGATCGACGCCTTCATCGATCACCACCTCGGTGACCCCGAGCTGGGCCCGTCCGGTATCGCGGCGCATCATCACATCTCCGTGCGCACGCTGCACCTGCTCTTCCAGGAGCGGCCCGAGACCGTCAGCGCAACCATTCGGCGGCGCCGGCTCGAACGGTGCCGTGCCGATCTCGCCGATCCCCGCTTGCGGGGGCGCGCGATCGGCGAGGTCGGCCTACGCTGGGGCTTCAAGAGCGGCGCCGAGTTCAGCCGAGCCTTCCGCGCCGTCTACGGCATGAGCCCGCGCGACCACCGCCAGCAGGCACTCGACGGGGCAGGGCAGGACCGCCCCGCCTGATCGGGACCGGACACCACAGGGCCGACGACTGCTGATCGTGCACCGCCGAGGTCGTTGCGCACTCGATGAGGACCGGCAGCAGCGTGCCGCTTACGGGCCGATGCGTCAGGTCGGTGTGATCCGGGGATGGAGCCGGCCCCGCGCCGCGGTCAGCGGGCCAGAGGGATGATCCTGCGGAATTTGCCGCCGGCCGACTGCTCCGGCGGCTCCTCGGCGCGTTCCAGCGTGACGTGCTCGGCTCCGTGCTCGGCCAGCAGGCGCGAGATCTCCTCGCGCACGGTCCGCCACACGTGATCGGGGTCGGCGCCGTCCGCCTGCTTCAGGCGTACCCGCAGCGTGGCCGGAGCGCTCTGCACGACCTGGAACTGCGCGATGCCGGGGACGCGGTCCAGCAGCGTGCCGAACGCCATGGGGGAAATGCTGATGTGCCCGCCGGCGGCGGGGAACTCGAGCATCTCCGCCGCGCGGCCCTGCACCTGGACGGCGGGCAGGGGGCTGCCGCACGGGCAGGCGTCGGGTCGCACCAGGACGTTGTCGCCCAGGTCGTAGCGGAGGATCGGCTGGACCCGGTTGGCGAGATTGCTCAGCAGGACGGTGTGCGAGGGCTGTCCCGGAGGGACGGGCCGGTGGTCGGCGTCCACCGGCTCCAGCACCGCCCAGTCGGTGTTGACATGCAGCCAGTTGTGCGCGCAGCCGTAGGCGAGGAAGCCGCACTCGGTGGCGGCGTAGGCGGAGCGGACCTGAGCGTGGAACGCGGCGGCGATCCGCGCGCGGTTCTCCGCGGTCAGCGCCTCACCGCCGGCGATGACCAGTCCCGGGTAGATGCGCAGGCGGCCGGCCTCCTGCTCGCCGGCCAGCAGCCCGAGCATGCTGGAGAAGCCGGTGAGCGAGCTGGGGTTGTACCGGTTCAGCTCGGCGGCCAGGTCCGGCAGCGGCTTGTGGATGGAGAACTCCCGCAGCATCCAGCCGAGCCGGGGGTGGTCGCGCCGGAACCGAGCGGCCCCGGCGACGGTGGAGAAGTGGCCGGGCGGCGCGGAGACGATGGCGGTGCGGCCAGCGCCGCGCATGAGGCGCACGAGGTCGCCGACCCCCAGCCCGGCTCGGGCGCGCTGCCCGACCGCGTTGCCCACGGCCACGCTCCGCTCGTCCTGCAGGAAGATGCCGCGCAGCCCGCTGGTGCCGGACGTGGTGGCCACGAGGTACCGCCCCTGAAAGCGCTCGCCCACCCGGACGGGGTCGGCGACGAACTTTCGGGCCTTGGCCAACGTCACGTCCGGGTCGGTGACCCAGTCGTCGAAGCGCGCCATGAGCGCCTGCTTACCGGTGGTCGGGAGCCGCGCCGGGTCGTCGACGTCGTCGGGCAGCGCCCGGTAGAGGTCGCGGTAGAAGGGGGAGTGGGCGCGGGCGTAGGCCACGGCCTCGGCCAGGCGGGCCCGTTGCCGCCGCGCGATCCCTTCGGCGCCCTCGCGCAGCGCCTGCCGCGCGTCGCGGGTGAGGCGCCGTTCGTTCTCCGTCATGACAGCTCGCTCTCTTCTGCGACGCCGGCGCGGATCGAGAGCAGGCCGCGCGCGGCGACGTCGAGGCCGTGCCCCGCGGCCCGCCACAGCTCGTCCTGCGACCGGCCGAGCTCGACACTCGCCAGGCTCGCCTGCTGGACGGCGCCGATCAGGGATCCGGTCATCGCGGCGGCGGTGATCGGATCCAACTGGCCCGGGAACGCCTTCAGCAGTTCGCCGGCCATCCTCCGCTGCAGGTCCAGCATCAGGTACAGCCCCTTGGCCTGCAGCGCCGGCGTCGTCATCATCAGGCGGACCCCCGCCGACAGCTCCTCGGACCTCTTGCGCGGCACCTCGGGGCGGCGCCGGGCGGCGTACTCCTGCACCGCCCTGGTAAGCAGTTCGCCCGGACCCTCCTGCGGCCGCGGCGTCGCCAGCGTGCCGAGCAGCAGGCCGAAGATGTGCTCGGCGTCGGCGAAGACGGTCTCGTCCTTGGCGCGGAAGTAGTTGAAGAACGTCTTGGGGTCGACGTCCGCCGCCACGGCGATCTGCGCGACCGTGGTCTGCTCATACCCCTGCTCGGCGAACAATTTCATCGCTGTGGCGATGATCCGCTGCCTGGTCAGCCGCTTCTTGCGGTCGCGGCGCGATTCCTCCATGCGCAAAATATACATCACATGGAACTTTCCAGAGACTGGAAAATTATCGGGAAGCCCGCCATCTCGGTACGTGCTCGGGCTTGAGCTCAGAGGCAACCCCGATCACGCTCCAGAAACACTCCATTACGGCACGGCCGGCGGACACCGCGGTTCCGTTCGCGCCGCAGCGGCCTGGGACGAGGAGAGTTCGCGTGACTAGGGCAGGAACGGCTCAGCAGCCGAAAGTACGCCCGATTCGCCGCCGATAGGACGTCTCCACGGGAGCCTCAGGCGCGATGTCCGGCGCGGCTCGGCTCGGCACGATCGATGGCATGAGGAGTCGTACCATCCCGGCCGCGCTGCTGGCGCTCAGCGCCGTTCCGATCGTCGCGGGCGCGATCCGCATGACCGAGCTGTCCGTGGGGGCGGCGATCACGCCGGACAACGCGCGCTTCTTCGCCGCGCCGCTTCCGGTGAGCCTGCACATCGCGGGCGCGACCGTCTACACCGTCGTCGGCGCCTTCCAGTTCGCGCCCGGTCTGCGGCGCAGCCGTCCCGGCTGGCATCGCGCCGCCGGCCGGGTGCTGGTGCCCGCGGGGC
Organism: Nonomuraea sp. NPDC050790; assembly: GCF_044456745.1. Classification (NCBI taxonomy): domain Bacteria; kingdom Bacillati; phylum Actinomycetota; class Actinomycetes; order Streptosporangiales; family Streptosporangiaceae; genus Nonomuraea; species Nonomuraea sp. NPDC050790. Next base: position 155,743 of record NZ_JBITGF010000015.1, read on the forward strand.
TGGTGGCGGCGCTCGCCGGGATGTGGATGACGCTGTTCAGCCCGCTGCCCGAGACCGACGGCGCGCTGCTGGGCGTCTTTCGCGTGATCTTCGGTACGGCCATGGCCGCCTCGCTGACCCTCGGCCTGCTCGCGATCCGGCGCCGCGACATCGCCGCCCACCGGGCCTGGATGATGCGCGCCTACGCGATCGGCCTGGGCGCGGGCACGCAGGCGTTCACGCTGCTGCCGTGGTTTCTGGTCGTCGGCACGCCTGGACAACTTCCCAAGGCGTTGCTGATGGCCGCGGGCTGGCTGATCAATCTGGCGGTCGCCGAGTGGGTCATCCGCAGGTCCTAGACGCGGTTGGTCTCGTAGGCCCACATGGCGATCTCGACGCGGTTGCGGGCGCCGAGCTTGGCCATGAGGCGGGCGATATGCGACTTGACCGTGCTGAGCGAAATGTGCAGCTCCTGGGCGATCTCGCCGTTGGTGCGTCCGCGCGCCACGGTCAGCAAGATCTGCTCCTCCCGCTCGGTCAGCGTCTCGATCGGCTGTACGGGCGGAGAGGCGGGCCCGGTGCGGGAGAAGGCGCCGAGCAGCCGCGCGGTGACGCTGGGCGCGATGAGCGCGTCGCCGCCGGCGGCGGCGTGGACGGCCTGCGAGAGCAGGGCCGCCCCCGCGTTCTTGAGCAGGAAGCCCTTGGCCCCGGCGCGCAGCGCGGCGTAGACGTACTCGTCGAGGTCGAAGGTGGTGATGACGACCACGGCCAGCGGGTCGGCGACGTCGGGCCCGGCCAGGGAACGGGTGGCCTGGATGCCGTCGAGGACGGGCATGCGGATGTCGAACAGGCAGACGTCGGGACGCAGGTGGCGGGCCAGCTCGACCGCGCGCCTGCCGTCGCCCGCCTGGCCGATGACCTCGATGCCGGGCTGGGCGTCGAGGATCATGGTGAGGCCGGTGCGGACGATCTCCTGGTCGTCGGCGACGAGCACCCGCACGCTCACGACAGCCTCCCCGCCCGGGGCAGGACGGCGGTGACCGTCCAGCCGCGCTCGGGGCCGGGACCGGCCTGGCAGGTGCCGCCGAGCAACTCGGCACGTTCGATCATGCCGAGGATGCCGTAGCCGGAGCCGGGTCTGGGGGCGGCCGGGGGTGAGCCGTCGTCGGTCACGCTCAGCCGTACGGTGTCCTCCTCGGCGCTGACGCTCACCTCGATCAGCCCGACGTGGCGCGCGTGCCGCCGGGCGTTGGTGACCGACTCCTGCGCCAGCCGGTAGAGCGCCGCCCCGACCGACGTCGGCAGCTCACCGAGGTCGCCGGGAAGATTCACCTTCACAGCCGGTACGGCGGCGCCCCGCGTGGCCAGTTCCGCGAGATCGGCGACCCCGCGTCCGGGCGCCAGTTCGGGCGGCTGGTCCTGGCGCAGCACGCGGACCATGTTGTTCATCTCGGCCAGCGCCCGAGCCGCCTCCTCCTCGATCACCTTCAGCGCGTCGGTCGCCGCCTCGGGCCGCGACGCGGAGGTGGCCAGCCCGGCCTGCGCGCGGATCGCCATGGCCGAGACGTGATGGGCCACGGTGTCGTGCAGGTCGCGGGCGAGCTGGGCGCGTTCGAGCAGCTTGACCTGGTCCAGCTCACGCGAACGGGCTCTGGCCCGGTAGCGCAGCGCGATGCCGAGCGTGGTGGCCGCCGACATCACCGCGAACGAGCCGACCACGTCGGAAGGCTCCATGCGGCCGAAGGCGGTCGACAGCCCGATCGCCGTGATCATGACGGCCAGTCCGATCGCGATCTCGCGCCCCGATCCCCAGCGGGCCAGCGCGTAGACGAGGATCAGCAGGTAGGCCTGGGAGTACGCCTCCGAGGGCGCGCCACCGGTCAGCAGCGGCGAGAGCGCCGAGGCGGCGAAGACGATCAGGAGCATCCGCAGCGGATGCGTCCGTCGCCACAGCAGCGTGGGCAGCAGGACGAGGGTGAGCGTCACGGCGACGACCCGGTGGGGCAGGTCGGGGCGGAGGAACCCTTCGAGCAGCGCGACCGGCACGAGCACGCCCACGAGCACCCAGTCACGCGGCACCCGCGCGGGCGGATCGGGGGGACGCGGTTCATTCCACAGGGAACGAAGAACGGCGTGCACGGCCTCATGGTACGACCTGCCCGCTCAGCCGAGATCCCCGTGCCGCTTCAGGACTCGTCGCGTGGTGCTTGAACGGCGGGCAAGATCGGGGCGTGTCCGAGCCGGAACCCGAGGCCGCAGCCCCTCCCCGACGGATTCCGGCCGTACGTCCTGACCGGGGATAGGGATCTTGGATGTTAGCAGTGACCCCAGACGGTGTTGCTCTTGACGTCTCTGATCTCGATCGGCGAACCGAAGCGGCCGTCGTGGAGATAGGCGTGGGCGAAGTACTGCTTGTCGGTCTGGACGTCGGAGCAAGGCTCGTAGGTCGACAGGATCTGCCAGCCCTGCTCGATGAGGTCCTTGCCGGCGAAGGCGACCGGCGTGTTGCGCCACCCGTCCATCCGCCGCAGATAGATCTCGACCCGGTAGTCCTCGCGGTTCGGGCAGATCACCTCGGCGCGGCCTTGTAAGCCGTTGGAGTTGGTGAAGATGTTGGCGTACAGGGCGCAGTCCGCCGGCCTGGCCGACGCCGGTGGCGGAGCGGCGATGCAGGCGGCCATGGCCGCTGCGAGGGCTGCGACCAGTGACAGTGATCGTTTCATTCGCACGTGGAATCTCCAGTCCCGAGAGGCCTGTCGGCGGAGAAACTCGTAGCAGTGCTCTGCTGCTCCCCCGCCGCTTTCACGCACGATCATCCGAGCACTGCCGATGGCAGGTCTTGGAAAAATATGACCGGGCGGAAAGCGGGCCGACGCCACGAGTGGCGCCCGTCTGAAGCAGCCCGCGCGCGCAGCCGCTTGTGGGTCCGGCATTCGCTTATCCGCAGCGGAAGCAGGCGCCGAAGTCGTTCACCTTCTCGGGCACGATGCGGTAGCAGGTGGCCGGCGATCGTGTGCTCGCGTGACCCACAGCGAATCAAGCGGTTCGGTTCGGTGGGACGTTCAGCGCCGTCCGTGCTTCCCGCATGAATTGGTCGATCAAGTCGCGCCGCGCCTTCAGCGCGTCTCGAATCAGTTGCGTTGTTTCTCGCGCGTCTTCGGGACGGTGGGTCAAGTCGAACAGCATGAGGCTCACCAGTTCGGCGTCCTTAAATGTGAGCCCGTCAGTAGCCAGCAAGAGCGCGTCGTCCGTCAGATGGAGCAACTCGATCTCACGTTTCGCGCGCCAGACGCGGTCGAACGCCTGGAGCAGCCGAGTCCGTTCATTCTTGGCGAGTGGCGGAATCACTTCGCCGAGATCCATCATTCCACTGTCGGTCACCAGCTGCCCGGGTGGCGGATCACGCAACTCCCGGATCACGCAGCGGTAGAGTTCATCGTCGGCATGGACGAGCTTGAGGTACGACCTCCTTCGCTCCTGCTGCCAGCGCCTCAGGTCGTCGCGCAACCAGTTGCCCTGCTGAAGCAGTGACTGCCGCCAGGCGCCGACAAGCACCCCGATCACGACACCCACAAGGCCGACAACGGCCGGCACCATCTGCATCAAATGACAATCCCCTCCGGGCCGCCAATAAAGAAGAGGCCGGGCCTCGGCTTATCCAGGGACATGAGCCGTGAAAGCCCTGCGAACTCGGCGTGTGTACCTCGCTTCATTTACTTCGGCATGCGCACATGGATCGTTACATAGCGCTACCGCTCGACGGCGCGAACCCCAGGAAACGGGGCTCAGGCGTCTCAGCATGGTCGCGACGGCCGGTCCTCGGAAGGAAAGCCGATTGCCGCGTCTGACCGGGCTGTGCCGTACGCCCCGCTTGAGCAGGCTCTGGCACCGGGCCTCAGGCGGCGAGGGTGATCGGCCGGCCGTTCTTCCAGACGGCGGCGATGGCGCGGAGGTCGGTGATGGTCCGGGTCGGGTCGCCCTCGACGAGGACCAGGTCGGCTCGGCTTCCGGGCCGGATCCGGCCACGGTCCTTCAGGCCGAAGGTGTCGGCCGGCACCGTTGTCGCGGCGGCGAGGGCAGCGGTGGGATCGAGGCCGCCGCGGACCATGGCCTCCAGGCAGGCCAGCAGGCTCACCCCGTTGATCAGCCCGGGGATCGGCGCGTCGGTGCCGGCCAGGATCGGTACGCCGGCCGCGTGCAGGGTTCGGGTGTTGGCCGCGTGCCGTTCGAGCCAGGCGTCGTCGAGCCACGGCGATTCGAACGGCTGCTCAAGCATCGCCCGCTGGAAGCCGGACAGCCGCGGAGCGATCCTCGGGTCAGAGTAGATGCTGCGTGCGCCGTCTCGCCGATGTGCCCGATCGCGGTCGTCCGCGCACGTGCTGATCATGAACGCGCCGCGGTCCAGGGCCTCGTTGATCAGCGTCCGGTCGGCCGGCCGGTCGGCGCAGACGTGCGCCAGGCCGCTGACTCCGGCGCGTAGCGCGATCAGGGCGTCCTGGGTCCGGGTGACGTGGGCCACGGAGCGCAAGCCGCGGTCCGCGGCGGCGGCGGCCAGCGCCCGGATTTGCTGGCGGGTGAGGGTGGGGATCGGCGATCCGTCGTGATCTCGGTGTTCGATCACGATCTTGATGTGGTCGGCCCCCTCGGCGATCCGCTGGTCGACGAAGGTGCCGGGGTCGTCGTCCGGGCCGAGGGTGGCGATGCCGGGCATGGCCTGGGTGCCGTGTCCGCCGGGGACGGTGATCAAGGTTCCGGCGCTCCACAGGTCGGCGCGGGCGGTCGGGGCCGTCGAGGTTCGCTGGGTGCGGACGTCGCCGCGCCGGTCGGCCAGGGTGCCCATCTCCAGTTCGGTGGTCACGCCGAAGCGCGGCGGGTCGGTGCTCGGCATCATGTGGGAGTGGGCGTCGATCAGTCCCGGCAGCAGGGTCCGGCCGGTGCCGTCGCGGACCTGGTAGCCGTCCGGGATCTGGACGCGCGGCCCGACGGCGGCGATCTCCGCGCCGGTGACGAGCACGGTCGCGGCGGGCAGTACGTGCCGGCCGTCGAAGACGCGCACGCCCCGGATGGCGAAACCGGGCGCCTCGGCTGTGGTCTGTGCGGGGCCGCAGGCCGACAGCACGGGCAGTGCCAGAACGGCCGCCAGCACCTTGCGGCGGGCCGGATGCGCCCCTTGTTCCAATATGCTCATACTAATATGCGTATACTGAAACCGTTCCCGGCGTCAACGAAGGAGGCTCATGCCCAGGCAGGTCGATCATCAGCAGCGCCGCACCCTGGTCGCCCGCGCGCTCTGGCGAGTCATCGCCGAGCAAGGGCTTGAGGCCGCCAGCCTGCGCGAGGTCGCGGCGGCCGCCGGAGTGTCGATCGGGCAGTTGCAGCACTACTTCGGCTCGAAGGAGAGCATGCTCCGCTTCACCATCGAGCAACTGGCCGAGGAGACCGGCGGCCGCATCCTGAACCTGGCCGCGGCGGGCGGTCCCGTACTCGACGTCCTGCGCCGGGTGGTCGCCGAACTGGTTCCGTCGACGCCCGAGCGGCGGATCGAACAATCGGCCTGGACGGCCTTCCTGGCCCATTCCGCCGTGGACCACGAGATCGCCAGGATCCTCCGCGACCAGTACCGGGCCAGCCGCGCCGTACTCGAGCAATCGCTACGGCACGCGCAGGCGGCCGGAGAGGTCGGGCCGAGCGTGGATCCCGGGGTGGCGGCGGCGACGTTGCTGGCCCTGGTCGACGGATTGTCCATCCAGGCCGAGCTGGACGACCTCGACCCCGCGTTGATCGACCACGCGCTCGACGCCCACTTCGCCCGGCTTCGCGAAGCGCCCTGAACCGCCGGCGGCGCCGCCCGGTAGCGGGTGACGTGGGCGAGGAAGAGCACCACGAGCCCGTTCACGCCCGCCAAGGCCATGGCCTCTCCCCCATCTCGCACCACATAGCTGGAACGAACCGAGCATCCCCAGAGTCCTTCCCGATCTACTCACCGCGAGAGAGGGAACACGCACAGCTGCGAAGCACCTCTAGGCGCTTCGCCGGTGTTCCTGACCGGCGGCGCTGGGGGAACCCGCACACCTCGATCCGGGGAGTCGACGCGCTCGGGCGGCAGATCTGGTCCCGTGACCTTCAAGCGGAGGCCGGCGTCACCGCCGACCGCCGCTGGCGGCGATCGGTGGTGAGCGACGGCTGTCTGGCACTGCTCGACCGGAACGGAAAGGTCAATGCGCAACGTGACGACGTCACGGCGGCGAGGTTCACCGACACCGGTCAGCTCGTCACCGTGAGCGCGAACAACGAGGCGACCTGCTCCTCGCCCTGCCCCGCAGGCCGCCATCCGGCCTCCATCCAGACCGTGTCGTCGCTGGTCAGCGCTTCGATGCGGACACCCGGCGTGACCGGGGCCGGAACGTCGATCCCGCCGCAGTCGGCGACCACGCTGACCGACACCAACTCGGCGCTGCCCACCACCGTGACCCGTGCCCGGGTGGCCGCGGTGGCGAGAACGACCAGGACCGCCTCGGTGAGATCCCGCCTGACCGCCACGGGCGGCGTCGGCCACTGGCCGCGTGAGTCCAGCTCCACCACGACGCCCTTGCGGTCGGCCACGTCGGCGCAGTGGCGCAACTCGTGCAGCAGCGGGTTGGCGGCGTCGTCGGACTCGGCGAACAGCCTGCGGATGCGAGCCGCCTCGATGGCGCAGCTCCGCTGGACCGGCGGGCTCTCGGGGCGGAGTGAACCGTCGGCGAGCCCCTCCAGCAGCGGCACCGTGGTCACCGACAGTTCGGCGAAGCGCTCCTGCCTGCGGTTGTGTGTCTCCGCGGCGACGGCCTCCGCCACGCGTACCTGCTCAAGCTCTCTGCGCGCGGCCACCGCCGCCGTGCCGAGGCTGCGCAGTACGGTCGCCACCACCGCCACGCACAGCGGGAAGCCGATCACCGTCACCGACCCGGTCGCGAACCGGGCCAGCGATTCCGCCGTGGCGCCCTCGAACAGGAGCAGGTGGAGCAGCGCGGTGACCCCGTGCGCCGTCAGGAACAGCGCCGCGGCACGCAGCGGACGCTCCAGCACCACGACGAGGCCCGCCCAGGTGGCCGCGGCGAACATCCAGTCCTCGCCGGTCGACGTGCGACCGTCCGGCAGGCTCACGTACGACAGCATGGACGCGGCGAGCACGGCCGCGATGACCGGGCCGCGCAACCGGTCCCACGAACGCCCGCGCACGACCAGCACCACCTCCGCGATCAGCACGAGGCCGACCACCGCGAAGGCGCCGAACTGCGCGAGCGGCGTCTCATAGGTGTCGAGGTGACTCACGAGGGTGGGTAGCGCGATCCCGAACACCGCCGTCATGGAGACGACCAGCGTCGCGACCCGCAGACCGCGCCCCAGCCGCGCCCGCGCCGACTCCTCGACGGCGTCGTTCGCGACGGTGTCTGCGACGGGGGCCGCATCCGCGGCGTCGGCGTCCCGCCATTCGAGCCGGACCCGGGTCCCCTCTCCGGTTGCCGAGGTGATCGTGACCGTGCCGCCGACACGCTCCATCCTGCCGCGAATGGACTCGCGCACGCCGCGACGGGTCCCGGGCACGTCATCCGCCGAGAACCCCTTCCCCCGGTCGGCGACGTCGAGGCGCAACGCCCGCGCGTCACCGCTGAGCCGGACGGTCACGTGGGTGGTGCCCGAGTGACGGCGCACGTTGGTGAGCGCCTCACCCGCCGCGTCGGTGATCGCCCTGGCGACGTGGTACGGCAGGCGGAGCCGTCCGGGGCCGTCGAAGTCCACCGTCAGTTGTGTGGCGGCGAGATCGGTACGCAGCAGCTCGACGAGATCGGCCTCCTCAGGCGCCCGCCCACCCACCGAACGCAGCCTGCCCAGGTCGCGCCGCGCCTGCGGGCCCAGCCAGGCGGCGTCCGAACGCACCTGTCCCAAGCTCACCATCAGAAGGGTCGTCGCCGCGGTGTCGTGCAGCGCATTGGCCTGTTCGCGTTCCTCGGCGCGCACGGCCGCGGCCAGCAGCGCCTCCCCGCGCGCCCGCAGGGCCTCGGCCGCCATCAGGTCGGCCCGTTTCGCCGCACGCGTGACGAAGATCCAGGCCGCTCTGGCTTGCACGGCGGCCGACAGCGCCCACAATGTCCCGGTTGCCAGGCTCGCGTCCACCTCCAACGCCCCGCCTGCCACGAGCAGCCCCACCGCCCCGCCGCCGCTGACGATCGCGGCCACCCCGCCCACCACCGGCGAGGTGTGCCACTGGTAGGTCGCGCAGGCGAAGGTGACCAGCAGTCGTAACCAGCCCGTGTTCTTGTCCGCCACGGCGTCGGTCCAGAAGATGGTGCCGAACAGTCCCAGCAGGACCGCCACGTCGACGGCGACCAGCACGTTGCCCCGCCCCGCCCGCAGCCACCACGCGAACCCGCAGGTCCAGACCGCCGCGACGCCCACCACGACCAGGGTGCTCACCAGGTGTTCCGGCGAGGCCCTGAACGGGGCGATGGCGCAGGTCGGCACCAGCGTGACCAGTCTCACGGCGGCGGCGTACCTGCGTCCGAACCGCACCAGCAGCGCCGCGGCCTCCCCTGCCAACCGCCCGCCTCTCGCTTCGCTGACGCCCTTCGCCGCCCCGCAGCCTAACGTCTCCGCCGCCACCCGGAAATATCCCGCCTTTCCCGGTCCATCTGTCGAGGGCGCGGCCGGGGTTCCGGCCCTCGCCGTCCCCCATTCTCCGGAAGATCGGCAAGAGGCCTGCTTGCGGCGGTGACCGCTGAGGCTGTCCCGTCACCCCGTGGAGGGGTGCGCGGACTTCCTGTTGAAGCGGTTGACCTTGGCGCGGTTGCCGCAGACCTCCATGGAGCACCAGCGGCGGCTGCCGTTCTTGCTCACGTCCAGGAACCAGAGCACACATCGCGGGTTGCCGCAGTGGCGTACCCGATCGGGACGTTCGGCCAGTACGCGCACCAGGTCGGCAGCGGCGAGCCAAGCCGCCTCCCACGATGGATCGTCCAGCACGAGCAGTTCGTCCGGCCCGGCCTCGCCGATCAGCGGCCGCCTGCTGCCGTGCGCGAGCACGGCGTTGAGCGCGCCGGGGCCCCGCCCTTCGAGCATCGCGCGCATGGCGGCACGGGCCTCGACCAGATGGCCGATCATCCCGTCGCCGCCGGGGAGCCCGTGATCGTCGAGCCAGGCGCGCACGCCCTCCGGCGTGTCGAACTGGTCGACCAGAGTCCCGTGGTCCATCCAGACCGTGTCGACCAGGTCGAGACCCAAGGGCTCCCCTCGCAGCGGCCGAATCCTCACCGTTTAACCCCTCAAACAGATTTGACCGGTTAGCAAGAGCCATGCTATCACTTAACCGGCAAAACCAATTTAGGGAGTTAGCAATGGGTTACCGCACCGCGTCGATCGACGGGTTGGATGTCTTCTACCGCGAGGCCGGCGACCCCGCCGCGCCCACCCTCGTCCTGTTGCACGGCTTTCCGACCTCGTCGATCGCCTACCAGGAACTGATCACGGAGCTGGCCGACGAGTTCCACCTCATCGCCCCCGACTACCCGGGCTTCGGGCACAGCTCGGCGCCGTCGGCACAGGAGTGGGACTACACCTTCGACCACCTCGCCGACGTGGTGGACAAGCTGCTCGACTCCCTCGGGGTACACCGTTACGCGATCTACGTGCACGACTACGGCGCGCCTGTCGGCTTCCGGCTCGCCGTACGCCATCCCGAGCGGATCACCGGCATCGTGACCCAGAACGGCAACGCCTACGAGGAGGGGCTGACCCCGTTCTGGGAGCCGCTGCGCCGTTACTGGGCAGAGCCGTCGGCAGAGCACGGCGACGCCCTGCGCACCCTGCTGACCCGGCAGGCGACCCACTGGCAGTACACCCACGGCGTCGCCGATCCGTCCCTCGTCAACCCGGACAAGGAGGCGTTCGACCAGGCGCTGCTCGACCGGCCGGGCAACCAGGAGATCCAGCTCGCCCTCTTCCTGGACTACGGCACCAACCCGCCGCGCTACGCCGGCTGGCAGCACTACCTGCGCACCCATCAGCCCCCGCTCCTGGCCGTGTGGGGGCGCGGCGACGAGATCTTCGGCCCGGACGGGGCGACGGCCTTCGCCCGTGACGTGAAGAACGCCCGCATCCATCTCCTGGACGCCGGCCACTTCCCGCTCACGACCGAGCTGGCCACGAGCGCCGCACTGATCCGCGACTTCCTGCGTGCGCTGTGAACACGCGGGTCCCGCTCAAGAGCGTGGCGACGGCGACCGCGGCGGCACTGGCCGGTCTGCTGCTGCTGGCCGCCGTCACCAGCGCCACCGGGCTGGCGCTGTTCGCACTGCCGTTCGCCGCGACGGCCGGGATCGTGGCGCTCGCCCCGGCGGCCCCGTTCGCGCAGCCGCGCAGCATCATCCTGGGACACCTCAGCGCCACGGTGCTGGCTCTGGCCATCACCGCGGTCGCGGGTCCATCCGTGTGGACCGCCGCCGTGGCCGCGGCCCTGTCGACGGCGCCGATGATGCTGCTCAGGGCGGCGCATCCACCGGCGGGCGCCACGGCGGCGCTCGTGGGGCTCACCGCTCCCGAGCCGATGTACCTGGTCAATCCGGTGGTGCTCGCCAGCGTGACGGTGATCGTGGGCGGCGTACTGCTGGGCCGGCTGCTGCCGGGACACGACTATCCGGCCTCGTGGAGGTGAGCACCGAGCTTCACCCGCGATGACCCGGCAGCCCAGCGTCCCGCAGGGCACACGGGATCGGGTGGCCGGCGCCCAGCAGGTCATGCAGCCAGGGGCTCGGCGGACCCACCGCTGAGACGAGCCGGCCCGCCGGAACGATCAGGTGTTGCCCAAGGGCTAGCTCAATTCCTGGACCACGGTGACCAGGTTGCCGTCAGGGTCGTGCAGATGACAGAAGGCTACGAGGCTGGGGACGGATTCGATCGGGCTGGGAGTGAACCCGTTCTCGATCAGGCTCGCGCGCTCACGTTCCACGTCCTCGACCACGAGCCGGAGCCCCCAACCCGTCCCGGCCGGTACGCCTTGGACGCGATCGAGTTCGAATCCGTTGTCTTCGGAGACCTCGAAGATGACCATGTCAGGGGCCGATTCCGCGTCGCCTCTCAATCCGGTGAGCCGCTCGTACCAGTGCTGTGAGGCCGCCAGATCGACGGCCGGGATGCCCGCGTAGACACCGTTCAGTTTCATCGTCGTCCTCCTTCGGTTTGATCACTTCTCCGGCGTTGCTCCTGGGAGACCGCGGACCCGGCCGGCTTCACAGCCGGACCAGGGTCGTGCCCCGGTGCCTGCCGTTCAACTGGGCCGCACAGCACGAAGCGGGCCTCGGGCGCGGCCAGCGCCAGCGCGGCCTCGAACTGCTCTCCCGCGACGTTGTCGAAGAAGACGTCCACGCCGTCCGGCGCCAGCTCCGCCAGCCGGGCGGCGACGGGGCCGTCGTGGTAGTCGAAGGCGGCGTCGAAGCCCAGCTCGCCGACCAGGTAGCCGATCTTGTCCTTGCTGCCTGTGCTGCCGATCACCCGCGCGGCGCCGCGGCAGCGGGCGATCTGCCCGGCCACCGAGCCGACCCCCGTGGTGGCGCCCGACACGAACACGGTGTCACCCGGGCCGGCCCCGGCCAGCGTCACCATGCCGCGCCAGGCGGTGGCGCCCTGGTTGAGGTGGTACTCGGGACCGGGCAACAGGCCCGGATCGAGCCTGGTGACCGACGCGTCGCCCTCCGCGGCCAGGACGTGGTCGCGAAAGCCGTACACGTGCTGGACCAGATCACCCGCGCGGAAGCGCGCGCTACGCGAGGCGAGCACGGTGCCGACCGCCGGAGCCCACGGCTCGCGTGATCACCATCGGCTCACCGTAGGCAGCGACGCGGCGCAGACATTGATCCCGATCATGATGTCCTCTCCGAGGTGAATGTGACGGCACTCCCCCGCCGGGGTACGCGCGGCGAATCCGTTGAGCAGGGGCCAGTCGACCGACTCTTTTAATGAACGACTGTTCAAAAACGAGGCATGCAACATCTGGTCGACCAGGGTCATTCTCACGGAGACCCCCGGCTCTGTGGCGATCGTGAGCCCTCCCATCCCGCCGAGCAGCCATCACCCCGCAGGGTGGCGTCCACCACCTGACGACGGCGCTCTGCACGGTCGGCGACTCTCGGCACATCAGTAATCGTATGGAGATATTTTTATTTTGTCGAGCCAGCTCTCCAGGGCACCGCCTTGTGTTCGTCCACCGGCATGCCCGCGCTGTGTGCGGCACGGATCGGGTCGGTGGGGAGCCGGTTGGCGGATGTGCGCGCACACGTGCCCACCGTCGCATCCCCGGCCCCGGGGTGTGACGGTGATGCGTCAGTTGTGTTCGCGAGGGCAGAGGAGGGTGCATGGTCGTCAGCCAACCGCTCCGTACCTGGGCCGTCCTGCCGGTGTTCGTCCTGGTGGTCGCGCTCGTGGCCGTCGTCGGGTCGCTCGCCGCGGTGGACGCCGGCAGCGAGTACCTGGCCCTGCGGCGGCCGGCGTGGGCGCCGCCGCAGTGGCTGTTCGCCCCGGCCTGGACCGTCCTGTACGTGCTGATCGCGGTGTCGGGCTGGCTCGCCTGGATCACCCGCCGCGACCCGGCGGCCTTCGTCGTCTACGGGGCCCAGTTGGTGTTGAACGCCGCCTGGACCCCGCTGTTCTTCGCGGCGGGACGGTACGGCCTGGCCTTCGCCGACATCGCGGCGCTCCTCCTGCTGATCGTCGCCACCATCGTGCTGTTCGCTCGCATCCGCCGCGTGGCAGCGCTGTTGCTGGTGCCGTACCTGCTGTGGGTGAGTTACGCGGCGGCGCTGAACCTCGCCATCTGGCAGCTGAACCCGGCGCCCGGCCACCTGCCGGCCACCGTCGCAGCCGAACGTCTCGGCGACGCAGTCTCCCGCAACTGGCTGGCCACGCCTCTCGAACCCCGCCCCTTCAGGGCCCCCTTGGCCAAAGATAAGAAGGTGCGGGCCGCGCACGGAGCGAGGGCGGGCGCCTGGCCGGACAGTTCGAACGGTGCCCGCCCCATGTGATCACACCGTACGACTGACCCGCCCGCCGTCCAGCCCCCATGAGGTGATCTTGGTCGGTGTGATCCTGATGACCTCCCGGGAGAGGCCGGGCAGAGGCGGCTCCTGGTCCGTCAACGCCACCGCCGTGCCCCGGATCTCGATGCCCCGCGGCGTCCACGGGTCGGTAGAGGCCAGATCGTCCACGACGAACGCCGCCGTGCTGCCCTCCTGAACATTGCGGAACTTCTTCGTCGCGCCCATCGCACCCCCGCCGATCACGAGCGCGCCGCCCTCGGCGTCGACGAAGAAGTTGGTGGGGTTGTTCTGGACCTGGCCCGCGGGCGATACGGTGGCCAGCCGTCCGAGGGGCTGCGTGGCCAGGTAGTCGAGCTCGGCTTGCGTGAAAATCATGTGTTGACGTTACCGGGCTGACACGGCGGCTCGCGTGTGGAAGCCGCCCGCGCCTGATCGACCTGCCGTTCGAGCCGGCCGGGGGGAAGGAAGCGGACGGTGACGTCCAGGCCGCCTGCCGGGCGGGCCGTGGTGGAGATCGAACCGTCGTGCGCGGCCGCGATGCCGTACACGATGGACAGGCCGAGGCCGAGGCCCGCGTCACCGCGCGTCCGGACGCCCTCCCCGCGCACGAACGGCTCCCGCCAGCGCTCCACCTGGCCTTGTGTCAGCAGCGGGCCGGTGTTGGAGACGCGCGCGAACGGTCGCCCGCCCTCGACCCCGGTGACCACCTCGACCCGGCCGCCCGCGTGGTTGTAGTGGACGGCGTTGTCGATCAGGTTGCCGACCATGCGTTCCAGCAGCACGGGATCGCCCGTCATCCGGGCGGGCCGCAGCACGCGCCGCACCGCGATGTCCCGGGCCTCCCCCGCGACCCCGGCGAGAACGCCGGTGACGATGTCGGCGAGATCGACGTCGCGTCCGATGATCCGGCCGCTCTGGGCGCCGGCCAGGGTCAGCAGGCCGTCGAGGATGCGCCGGCTCTGGTCCACGGCCGCGCTGACATCCCGCGTCATCGCGAGCAACTCCGGCGTGCCCGGCCGGTCGTCGAGGGTGACGTCGATGGCGGTACGCATGGTGGCCAGCGGCGTGCGTAGCTCGTGGGCGGCGTTGGCGGTGAACATCCGCTGGCTGTCCAGGGCCCGGTCGCGCTCGGCCAGCCCGGTCTGGATACGGTCGAGCATCCCGTTGACGGTGCGGGCCAGGACGGCCAGTTCGTCGGCGGGCGTGGTGACCGGCACCCGTTCGGAGAGGTTCTCCGCGGACAGGCGGCGGGCGGTCGCCGAGATCGTGCGGATCGGCCGGAGCACCCGCCCGGCCACGAACCAGCCCAGGGCCGCGGCCAGCGCGGTCACCACCGCGAGCGAGATCAACGCCTGGTTCAGGAACTCGGCGTAGGTGGCCGCCTCCAACCGCCCGGCGATCGTCCACAGCCGTTGCCGCGCCATCGCGGCATAGCCGGGGTCGGCGGAGGTGCCGACGACGTCGAGCGACAGGCGGCGCCCCAGGTTGCGGCTCATCAGGAAGTACGTCAGCCCGGTCAGGACGACGCCGGCCGCCAGGACCAGGAGGGTGTAGAGACCGGCGAGCCGGAAGCGGGCGGTCATGCCCCGATCCGGTAACCGGCGCCGGTCACGGTCTCGACGAGCGGCGGATCGCCGAGCTTGCGGCGCAGCGTGCCGACGGTGATCCGGACCGCGTTGGTGAACGGGTCCGCGTGCTCGTCCCACACCTTGTCCAGCAGCGTCTCGGCGCTGACCACGTCGCCGCCGGCGGTCAACAGCAGTTCGAGCACGCCGAACTCCTTGGGAGTCAACGCCAGCGACCGGCCGGCGCGTTCGGCGCCGCGCCGTGCCGGGTCGAGGACGACATCGGCGGCGCGCAGCACCGGCGGACGGGCCGGGGAACTGCGCCGGACCAGCGCGCCGACCCGGGCGATCAGCTCGGAGAAGGCGAACGGCTTGCCGAGGTAGTCGTCGGCGCCCAGAACGAGCCCGTCCACCCGGTCGGCGACCTCGGCGGAGGCGGTGAGCATGAGGATCCGCGCCCTGCCCTGCTCGGCCAGCTTCCTGCACACCGCGTCGCCGTGCACCAGTGGCAGGTCCCGGTCCAGAACCACCACGTCGTACGGCGTGGCCGCGCACTTGTCCAGCGCGGCCCTGCCGTCGTAGGCCACGTCGACGGCGAAGCCGTGCTTGCGCAGCCCGGCCGCGATGTACTTGGCCAGGGGCCGCTCGTCCTCGGCCAGCAGAACCCGCATCCGGACATTGTCCCGGTCACGCCATATGGATCACGTATGGTCCGGCCATCGCCTGCCCATCGGCGCCGGTCGGTAGAAAGGGCGGCCACATCACCGGCAGACGGCGAGGGGCATGCGATGGCGTACGACAGGCGTGGATTTCTGCGGACGGCGGGACTGGCGGTCACGGCGGGAGCCGTGCTGCCGCCTCTGGGACCCGCGGCCGCCACAGCGACCGCCCCCAGCGCGGACCAGCTCTTCAAAGCCGGGAAGTTCGACCAGGCCGACCGCGCCTACGCGCGGCTGCTGCGCGAAAATCCCGACGATGTCCGGGCCTTGGGGCAGCGCGGGTACATCGCGCTGCTGTCCAACCGGTTCGACAGCGCGGAGCGGTTTCTGGGCCGGGCGCTCCGGCTGGCTCCGGACGACGTCCCCGCGAAGCAGCGGCTCGCGGAGTGCTACGTGCGCCAGGACCGGCTCTCCCGCGCGATACCCCTGCTGCGCGGCACCGGCAGCAAGCGTGACGAGGCGTTCGCCGACCAGTACGCGAGCCTCACCGGGACCCCCTGGCAGGTGCACGGCGCGCAAGGCACCCGGCTGCCCTGGTATGCCACCGACCCGCTACCGTTCGTCGAGGCTTCGGTGAACGGCGGGCGGTCCAGGCTCTTCCTCATCGACACCTACGCGACCGCCGGCCTGACCCAGGAAGTGGCCGAGGAACTGGGCCTTCGCGCGGTGGCCGAGCTGACGGCGCACGTCGGCAGCCACTCCATCACCCTCTACCTGGGCGTCCTGGAGTCGCTGCGGCTGGGCGGCATCGAACTGCGCAACATCCCGATCCAATGGACCGGCGAGGGCACCCCGGACATGCCCCGCCCGCCGGACGGCACGCGCCCGGCGGGCGCGATCGGCACGACGCTCTTCTACCACTTCCTGACCACCATGGACTATCGGAGCAAGAGCCTGGTGCTGCGGCGCGGCAACGGCACCGGCGCCTTCCGGGCCGAGGCACGCAAGCGCGGATACGACCGGGTGCCACTGTGGCTGGCCGGCGACCACTTCCCCTGCACGCTGGGCAGCCTGCGCGACTACGGGCCGAGGATCGTCACCCTCGACACCGGCGGGTTCGGCCCAGGCGTCGGCACGACCGTGGAGATCGCCGAACGCGCGGGCCTCAAGGTGGACTACGACCACCCCACGGACGACACGCGCACCCGCTTCCCCATCGAACCCGACCGGATCAGCCTCGGCCGCACCGTCCGGCACGACGCGGCCGGCATCGCCGAACCGCCCTCCATGGGCCCGGGACCCGGCCAGTCCCGCCAGTTCGGATTCGACGTCATGGCCAACTACAGCCACGACTTCCTCAGGAGGTTCGCCATCACCTTCGACTACACGCACATGGACCTGTACGTCCGCAGTTCCTGACACGGGCGGCCACGCCGGCGGTCGTGCCGGTGCCAGGCGGACCAGGCCCTGGCCGCCTGGAAAGACTCTGCCCCTACTTCGCCGACCCCGGTCTGCGGAGGCGGCGTACCACGCAGGCGAGCACGATCAGCGTCGCCCAGCGCGAGGACGAGTTCCTGGGAGGCGGCGCGGGACCGCGGGAACCAAGGCGCGGGACGGCGTAGACCAGCCTGAGGAGCACGGGGGCCGCTGCCGGCATCGCCAGAATGACGACGACGACGGCCAGCCAGGCGGGAGTGGGGTTCCAGTACACGTCGGCGTAGGCCAGGAGCAAGCCGAGGGCGACGGCGATCACGAAGGCGTAGCGGACGGTACCGAACGTGCCCTTCGACAAGTGGCGGGCGATCTCCTCGGAAACGGCGGTGGTACGGCGAAGCCGTCCACGGATCACCGCGATGAGCACCAGAACCGTGGCGAGATAGGCGTACACCGTGGCGATGAGCCAGCCCGGGGGGTGCGTGTCGAAGGCGACGTAGAGGTAGTCCAGGCTCGTGGTCGACAACAGCAGGACCGCGAGCGTCGCCACGCCGTGCAGGACGGCACGCGCCAGGCGCTCCAGGTCAACCGCACCCTCGGCGCCGTCGTCCTGTTCGAGGTGGGCGGCGATGAGCCAGGCGACGCCGCTGGTGAGGGCGACGGCGCCCACGCCCAGCAGGCCGCTGGCGATCATCATCTCGGACCAGATGCGATAGCAGGCGCCGCCCTTGGGCGTCTCCCCGGCGATCACGGCCAACAGGTAGCTGTTGAGGGCCAGGGCGGCGAACGCGGCGACGAACAGGCTGATGGCCGGGATCCTGCGGCGTCTGGGCCAGGACTGGCTGAGCATCACCACGATGCTGGTGAACACGAAGCCGGCCAGAACGCCGGCCAGCTGGGAGAGCACCGGGGCGAGCGCGACCGGGTTCCACCCCGGCTCCGGGCAAAGGTCGTTCACGACTGCCAGTGTGAGGGACCGGCTCAAGAGTGACATCTGTCGATTTCGTAGCCGTTTTCACGTGATTTCTCGCGTAAAAGCCGGCCCCGGGGTTTCGTCGGAAAGTGAACTTCACCCTCACTGCGAGCTAGTCCTCGCCCGTCCAACCGACCGAATTCAGGGCCGCGCCTACCCGGGCCTTCGTGTTCCGGTCTTTCTCGTCTACCGGTTTCCGGCTCTCAGGGGCTCAAGGGCGGCCAGGACGAGGTCGAGGCCGAAGATGAACTCCTCCGCCGGGTCGTAGCCGGCGGCGGCGAGCGCCGCGGCGGACTCGTTGAGGTAGGGGAACTCGTCCGGGGGAAGCTGGGGCAGGAAGACGTCCTCGGTCACGTCCGCGAACTTGTCGGCGGCGTCGAACGGCAGGCTGGCTTCCTGCAAGGCGAAACCGTAGACGTAGCTGTCGAGCAACCAGTTGGCGTGCGTCGCCATCAAGACCGGGAAGCCGGCCCTCCGCAGGCAGGCGGTAACCGCTTCGCGGTGGCGGAGGTTCGCGGGCCCCGGCGATGTCCGCGACTCCATCAGGCCGATCGCCCACGGGTGGCGTGCGAGAACCTGCCGGGCCGATACGGCCCGCCGGCGCATCGCTGACTGCCAGTCGTCCCCTTCGGGCGGGAGCTCGATCTCGCCGAAAACGATGTCGATCATGGCGTCCAGCAACTCCTCCTTGTTCGCCACGTAGTAGTAGAGCGACATCGCGCCCGCGCCGAGCGCGCCGGCCAGCCGGCGCATGCTCAGCCCGTCGACTCCCTCGCGGTCGGCGAGCCGGACCGCCTCGACCACCACCCGCTGCTTGCTCAGCCCCGCGTCTGACGCGACCTGGCGTCGTTCCCTCGCGGACACGACTCTCCTCGCTCTCGTAAGGCTTGACAATCGTACAGCGTACTACCATAGTACGGCGTACGAAGTACGGTGTACGAAACGGCTATGGACGTGAGGAGGCTTCGGTGGGAACCGAACGGCGATCGAATACCGGAGCACGCCTGACGCCGGCGACGATGCGGCCCGCCCTCGGTGCTCGAATCGTCCGAGGTCGAGCTACCGCCGCCCGGTCCTCGTCCAGGTGGGCGCGGCCTCGGCACATCCTGGCGACTACTTCGTGATGACCGGCGTGCCGTACGTCCCGTGCGTATGCAAGCCCAAACCTGCCGCCACACCGGCGGACGGACCGCTCCTCTCGAAAGAAGAACCGATGACCATCCGCACGAAATCGCCGACCCCGCTCGACAACCCCCCGATCCCCGTGCAGGCCAAGCTCGCCGCCGCGTGGACCAGCTTCATGTTCCTCTACATCTACGTCGACTACTTCCACCTCTACAAGCCAGGCACCGTCAACGGCATCCTGGCCGGCGCCGTCTTCGAGTTCGACGTCAGCCCGACCCTGCTGACCATGATGCTCGCGTCCGTAACGATCCCGGCCCTGATGGTGATGCTCTCCATCACGCTGCCCGCCCGGGTGAACCGCGTCACGAACCTCGTCGTCGCATCGCTCTACATCCCCTACTCGGTAGTCAACGCGGCAGGGGAGTCCTGGGACTGGGCCTCCTTCTACGGCCTTTCCATCGGAATCGAGGTGCTGCTCCTGGCCTTCGTCCTGCGCTCCGCCTGGACATGGCCTCGAACCACCGCCGTCCCAGCCGCTCCCGCGACGGCCGGCCTTCGACCGTAGACATCCGTGTAAAGCCCTACGGACACCGGTGACGGGAACCCTTCGCACCCGAAACCCACCCGACCAGCCACGTTCACCGCCCCGAAACGATCACGAACCTGGCGGCTGGAGACCTGTTCGGGAGCGGAGGGCCTGAACGGCCACCCGATCCTGATGAACTCCTCCACCTCGGGGGTTGTCCCAGACTTGCGCCGGCCCGGTGGGCGAGCCGGGCCTCACGGACCGTGCACGGCACGGTCCCTCGCGCGTCCGCGCTTGCAGGGGGTGTACGCGCGCGCCATGCACCATCACATTCCGTCATTTCTGGCCCAGGCGGTGCGCCCTTCGAGCTGGAGCGGCTCGCGTGTCTGGACGGATCGGCCCCTAGCCGGCTTCGAGAACGAAGAACAGGAAGCTCAGGAATCTCGTGCCGGTGATCTCGCGGACCTCGGGGAACAGTTCGCGGGCTTCCGGCACGAACGGCGGTTCGCTGATGACGCTGATGCGAAAGCCAGCCGCGGTGAAGGCCTCGGTCATCGCATGCAACGGCCGGTCCCAGAACCTCATCTGGGCGGTTTGCCCACCCATAGCCCATTCATCGACCCGGATACGGGTCTTGAAGTACTCGGGCTTTTCCCCGGCCATGTGCTGCCACAGAGCGATGGCGAAAGGATGCTCGACCGAGACAAGAAGCCGGCCGCCAGGCTCCAGCACGCGTCGAAGCTCGGCCAGCGGCGTCGGCCGGTCATGTTCCCCGCCAGTTCCAGCATCGCGGGACGCTCGCAGTAAGCGTTCAGGAGGTTGGTCTCGTTCTTGGCCGTGTAGCCCTCGGCGATCATGTCGTAGGCATTGCCTTCGGACGATTGTGCGGTCTTGGCGTGATTATCGGATATATCAGTTATACAGGCCATTTTTGCCCACTCATCACAAATTGCGCAGGCAAACGGCTCCTACATCGGATCAACCGTAAGCACTGGCCCTACCGCCGCTACCTCAGAACGGACAGCACCTCCTCCGGCCCAGACGGAGGGCGATACGGTGGCCGACACCCTCGCCGTACCGACTCACCTCCCGCTGCCGGCCGTCAGACGACCGAAGCCGGCCGCAGGCACAGCCGGGCGGGTCTTCGCTGTACGTGCGGGGTGTCCCTCCCGCGCCCAGAGCCCCAGTTCCAGATCGTCGGCGACACCGTGAAGTTCTGGAAGTCCGACCGATGGGGACGCTCCACCGCCGGTTCCATTTCACCGATCCGTTGCCGAGCATGCTTCTCAAGCGGCTCGCGGCACGGCCGGCCGTTCCGGCATCGGCCGCACGGCTTAACCCGCCGCGTTTGCCAGCGAAAATGGTCTGGGCGCGCGTCACAGACCACGGACGGCCTGAAGATTGCCCTGCACTGTCTTCGTCAGCGGACGATCGCGAGGCCGGGCACCCGTTCGTAGTCGGCCAGGCTCCGCCACTCCTGCGGCAGAGGCGGAGGTATATCGTCCTTGATTCCTCCCCCACTAGGAGCGTTCCAGGGCAATATGGACTTCAACCGAGAAGGGGAATCATGCCCGACGCACGCTCCTTCATTCGAAAAACATTTCGGTCCTCCGTATGGCAGGCGGTGGGTGCTGTATGCGCTCTTGTGGCGATCCCGATCGCGATCATCTCGTGCCAAGCCGCGTCCTCGCCTGCTCCCCTCACCCGGATCGGCGACGGTGACTGCGCGCCCGTCGGCAATGGCAACATCATCAACTGCCCACAGGTGCAGTTACCGCCCACCCCCACTGCCCCCAGAGAAGACGGGGCTGCCATTGCCACATCCGCCATCGTGGAGCTGGGCGAATTCGGCCAGGTGGCCTTCGCAGAGCCGATGGTCCTCTCTCCAGCAGAACTAAGGTCCCTGAACAACCAGGGCCTGGAATCCTGGCTCACAACAAGACCCGGCTATTGGGGCGCGGGTGCCAGCAACGTCAAACTGACGGTCCAAGGCCGACGCCAGGCGAACATCACCGGCATGCGCGCGCGCATCGTCAAGCGTCAGCCTCCCATCGCCGGAACGCTCTTCCGTCCAGGCTCCGGTGGCAACCAGGACAACATTCAGCTCCACATGTACCTGGACGACGCGTCGGCCGAAGCCCGAGCAGTACGCGACAACTCGGACTACGCCTACTTCGACGAGAAGACCGTGACCCTTGCACCCGGCGAACAAGAGATATTCACGATCGATGCGTCCGTCTCACAATCCCCAAGCGCTATCGAGTGGGTCATCGACATCACTGTGATCGAGCCAGGACGGAAGCCCACTGTCCACACCGTCGACGACCACGGCACTCCCTTCAGAACCACCGCAATCGCGCAACCCGAGGTTCAGTATGGGCACTGTTACTGGACGCTGAATCCCGATATGCAACCTCCCTGCACAGGCAGGAGCGCCACATACTGGGAAAGACTGGACCTCAAGGTAGATTGATCCGGACAGTTCCACATGCACCACCCGTGCGTCCCGGCTACGGAACGGGGCAGCGTAACGTTCCAGCTCAACTGCGTCCCGCCAGGCCACTGCCGACAAGGACCATGCACAGCCGGACACCAGACATCCCCGGCCTGAGCCATATCCCGGTCTCCATCTAGGGGGTGAGCAGTCCCCAGTACGCCGCCCATGGCACGAACGTCGCCGCTGCCACGAGCACCATGACCATCCGTGTTCGCCCAGCGGGGGCCAGGTCGCGCCGTCCCCGCCAGGCGGCGATGGCGGTGGCAAGCCCGGCGGCGACCGCGGTCACGGCGAGGAGTTGAAGGAGAAGCCACGGCACCGTGCGGCCGAGGACGACGGGCCCAAGCACTGACGCCCCGGTGACGATCAGGACGCCGAAGTAGGCGAGGAAGCCGAGTACCGTGGCGCCGACGACGGCGACGAACACCCGAGCGGGCCAGACGGCCACGGGCGCGCCGCGGCGTCCGCGTATCCGCCTGGCCACGGCCGTCAGCGGGTAACCAAGGCAGGCGGCCAGGAAGAACACCAAGGCGACCGCCTGCCACCAGGGCGCTTCGTACCAGGCGAGCGAACCGTCCACCGGCCTGCTGGCCCGGCCCTGACGTGGTGGGCTGGCGACCTCGACCGCGGGCGAGCCGTCGGCCAGGCTCTCGATCCACTCGGTCTCCTGCTCGGCGTAGGTAGCAGGCAGGAGATCCGGCCGGTCGAAGCCGTCGTCGCGAGTGCCGTTGAGGTTGTGGCGCGCCCCGGGGACGAAGCGGATGGTGTGATGGGTGTTGCCGCCCCTGGCCAAGGCCCGGGCTATGATCTTCGCGCTCTCCGCGGGGACCGCCTCCCGGTCCAGGGCGCCCCAAAGGGCAAGGATCGGCTGGCGGACGCGTTCCCAGCTACGGACGGGATCGTGAACCGCCTCACCGAACAGGCCGCTGGCGACGGCGAAGCGGATGAGGCGCTGCTGCAGGGACATGACGAGCGAGCCATGGACACCGGCGTGGTCGAGCCGTTCACCGTAGGCCCATGCCTGCTGTCTGGCAGGTGTGGTGCCGATCGCTCCGGCAACGATCAAGAAGGCGACGTCGGTTGAACGGGCGGCCGCCATCGGGGCGACCCAGGCACCTTCCGACAGCCCCCAGATGCCGACCCGCTTCGGGTCGGCCTCCGGACTGCCTCGTAGCGTCTTCACCGCGGCGAGGGCGTCGGCGGCGAGGACCGCGTAGTCGCGCCGCACAGTGGAGTAGCCCGTGGTGCGCTTGTCGTAGATCAAGGTCACGATGCCGCGCTTAGCGTATGCCTCGGCCTCATCCCGATACTCGTCTCGGCTGACCGGCCCGGCGCCGTGCACCATGACGATGCCCGGCTTGGGACCCTTCGCTCCAAGGGGAGCAACGATCGTTCCGCGTAAGGTGATGCCGCCGGCGCCGGTGAAGGTGACATCGCGGCTGTGCACCGTCCCGGTGCCGGCCGCGGCGGGCCCGGCGAACACTGTGGCGGCCAGGCTGAGCGGGACCAGCAGCCGGGCCGGCCATTTGCGTTGGAGCAGCATGAGCTGCTCTCCTTTCTCTGGGAGTTGCGCGCACGTCGAGACACGCCCTTCGCGGGCGTGGTGGTGCGACTTTCCGGTCCTGGGCCGCCGGGCTGGCACCCGGCGGCCCAGGTTTATTCCTCCTCGTCAGCAGCTACGGGGAAGGCCAGTAGCCGGGCGAGCACGACGCGCGCGCCGGGCGGCGTTTCCTCTGCTGGCCGTTTGAAGCGATAGAGCAGTTTCACGTACTCCTCGAGGAACTCGTTGAGCTCGTCGGCGGTGAGCCGCATCGTCGACCGTGACCAGGCCAGGGCGTCAGCCCATTCCCCCATATGCTCGCGTTCGAGCTGGAAGCGGCTGAACTGCTCAAGCTCGTCGGCGAAATCAAGACGGTTCATCTCCTCGACCGCCTCCCGCATCTTCGGGCTCTGCCTGCTGTAGGCCGGGATTCTGCGGTCCGCGGGCACGTGCCGCCACCAACGTTGCCGTCCGCGGGAGAGCTCAGGCACTTCCTCGATGAAGCCGTGCTTGGCCATCTGCCGCAGGTGATAACTGGCCAGCCCGCTGCTCTCGCCCAGGGCGCGGGCGAGCGTGGTGGAGGTGACCGGCCCCTTGCGCAGTTCCCGTTCGATCCGCTGACGCAGTGGATGGGCCAGCAGTTTCAGCGCTTCGACGTCAGTTATCTCTTCCCGCCGCTGGTCTGGCATGCGGTCACCCTACAGCAATGCAAAGAGTCCTTGCAAACAGTCTTTGCATATGACACCCAGTGGGGAGATTGCGACCGTGGACCTGTCCCGCCGATCGGCGGTTGTCCGTGAGAAGAGCGGTCTAGCGCCGGCATCGACGAAAGGAACTTCCCGACTATGAACGCGCTACGTCGGAGCTGGCGGCGCATTCTGCTGTGATGATGCTTTCGCCGCTGCTGGCAGAGGTCTTCAGCGGCTCGCTGCGGGCAGTCTCCCACCGCGCCACTCAGTTGATCGGTGGGTACGGCCGCGGGGTCCCGGGCGGCGGCCAGGAGCAGGTCGATCGCGGCATGCTCGGAGGTTCGTCGTTCTAGTGCCCGTACGGAGCTGAGATCAGCGGGATCCGGCTGTGCCTGGCCTCCGACCCTGGGTGTGCGGCCCAGCGAGACGCTGGCCGCGCTTTCGAGCGCTTCCGGGTACGGCTGGCCGACGAACTCGGCGCCGATCCCGCGCGGCAATTCACGAAGCTCTGCTGCGGGGCGGTTCCGGCACCCGGCAGGAACGGGGCAATCTGTGCACGCCACGCGAATAACCTGCACAGTGCTTGCATTTTTCTACCCTCAAGCATAATCCGCATTTCTAACAACGCGGCTGGTGGAAGCGCATATTTTGAGCCCCGAGACGAAAATGAGAAGGCTGGCTGGCTGGAAATTCCCGCGTACTCTGCACACCATGATCGAAATTGAGAAGTACCCGTTTCCCCCAGGCCCCCGAGGTGCCCCTTCCGGCCTTTATGCGCAGCGTCAGGAGCGAGAACCGCTCGGTCTGATCCGGCTACCCAGCGGCGACACGGTCTACCTCGCCTGCCGCTACGAGGACGCCGTGATCGTCCTCAGCGACCCACGCTTCAGCCGCGACCTGAGCTACCCCGGCGCCCCCCGCGTGTTCCCCGGCTTCTCCATCACCGAGTCGCCCGGCAGCCTCAGCACCATGGACCCCCCCGAGCACAGCCGCCTGCGTCGTCTGCTGTCCGGCACTTTCACGATCCGGCAGGTCAACGGCTGGCGGCCGCGGATGCGTGAGCTGGCCAACAGGCTGATCGACGACCTGCCCGACGAGTTCGACTTCGTCCCGGACTTCGCCTTCGATCTGCCCGTGCAGATGATCTGCCACGTCATGGGCGTGCCCAGCGTCGATACCCAGCGGGTACGCCGCTGGTCGGATGCCATGCTCTCCAACTCCGGCCTTCCCGAACAGGAGAGGTACAACGCGGGCGAGGAGTTCTACGCCTACTGCGAGACCCTCATCGCCGCCCAGCGCGACGCGCCGGGAGGCGGCCTGATGACCACCATGATCGAGGCACGCGACGGGTCGGACCGCCTCACCGAAGAGGAGATGACCAGCTTGACGCTGGGCCTGTTCCTGGCCGGGCACGAGTCGACCGGCGCCTCGTTGTCACGTTTCGCCCTGCGCCTGCTGACCCAGCGCGAGGCCTACACCCGCCTGATCGCCGACCCCGGCCTCATCCCGCAGGCGACCGAGGAACTGCTCCGCCTGGAGCATCTGGGCGACAGCCTGTTCATCCGCGTGGCCAAGGAGGACGTGGACCTGCCCTCAGGCACGGTGAAGAAGGGCGACGGCGTCATCGCCTCCTTCACCGGCGGCAACTTCGACCCCGACGTCTTCCCCTCCCCCCACACCCTGAACTTCGACCGCTCCCCCGCCCAGCCCCACTTCACCTTCAGCCGCGGCGCCCACTACTGCCTCGGCGCCAACCTGGCCAGGGCCGAGATACAGGAGTTCCTCGGCGTTCTCGTCCAGCGCCTGCCCAGCCTGGAACTGGCCGTGCATCCCGACGAGGTGGCATGGACCCTGGACAGCCTCATCCTCCGCCCGGTGAGCGTGCCCGTGCACAAGTGAACGCACCAGAAACGCACCAGATGAGCCTGACCACAGGCCAGGCGAACGCTTCGCGGGGCAGGACACGATCGGCCGCCCAGAGACCGATTCCAGCAGCCGCCGTACAACGAGAAGGCGGACGTAGCGATGATCTTCATGACTGGCGTGCCCGGCACCGGAAGTCCCCCACCGGATGCGACGCCTTTGGGCGGCGGCGAGTTCCCGATCCTGTCCCCGTTCGTCGCCCAGGCAGCGGTCGAGCCGCTGGCCACAGACGTTCGACGAGTCGTACGGTCGCGGTATCGCCGGCGGCCTTGCCGACGGGGCGGCGCAGCGGGGAGGCGATGGGGGTTATGGGTGTCGTCGCCCAGGGCCACGAACGAGCGCTCCGGGCTTCGTAGGGTCGGCGTTCATGCCATGCCGCTTCGAGTCGTCATCGTCAGTGCAGGAAGCCGAGCACGGCCCCGATGAGCAGCAGCTTCAGGAGCCAGTCTCCGGCGTGCAGTACGGCGGTGACCACCGGCACGCGCTCCCACAACACCGAGCCGGTGAGCAGGATGAGCGGGAAGCCCAGCCACGCGACGAAGCCCAGCAGCATGGCCGAGGGCAGACTCAGCAGGTTCGCCTGTGCCGCGATCCAGGCGAACACGCCGGCGAGAAGTGCGGTCCGCAGCATCTCAACGGCCGCCTTCCACGGTACCGGCCGTCCGCGGTCGAGCGCCGCGGCGCCCAGCCGTCGTTGCTCGAACGGCGTGGCCAGCGCGTAGTAGAGGGAACTGGCGACGAAGGCCACGACCGCGGCGAGGGCGATTCCCAGAGCGAGCATCTTGTTCTCCCTTTCAGTACTTGGTAGTACTTTATTTATCAGGTTATAGTACCGTCAAGTACTAAGGAGGACGGATGTCGACAGAGGCGACAGGGCGGCGGCCACGCGGGCGCCCAGGAGGCAGCGTCGGCGCGGACCTGCTGGCGATCGCCCGCGACGTGTTCCTCACCCAGGGATATCCCGGCGCGACGATGGACCAGGTGGCCGCCCGTGCCCGGATCTCGAAACACACCCTCTATCGCGAATACCCGTCGAAGGAGCGGCTGTACGCGGCGGTCGTTCGCGACTGGGTCGATCGCGGCTACGACGCCATGCGACCACACACGCAAGCGTTGGCGGAGTCCACGGACATCCATGCCGGCCTGTTGCGCCTTGCGCACGTCCTGCACGCGGGAGTGCTGAGCGAACCGGTTCTGCGCATGCGATCGCTTGTCGCCACCGAGTCCACCCGGTTCCCGGACGTCGCCGCCGACTACGTCCAGCGCAGCTGGACCCGTAACACGCACCTGCTCGCCGACGCGCTGACCACCCTGACGACGCGGAGCCTGATCAAGGCGGGGGACGCGCTCGTGGCGGCGCAGCAGTTCACCTGGCTGGTCCTCGGCGACCCGCTCAACCGCCTCACACTCGCAGCGCGCTCCGCACCGGCCGACGCCGGCGAGCTTGCCCAACTGCGCGAGGAAGCGGTCACGACGTTCCTCAGCCGCTACGGCCTGCCGGCCTCACACTGAGCGGCAGAGCCTCATCCCCGGCCAAGGGAAGATTGGGCATGGTCGTGATCGGTTTCGAGGTCGTCGGCCTGTTCCAGCACGGCGTCGGCGTCAAGGTCTTGGAGGGCATCGACGACGGACAGAAGACGCTCTCCACGGCCTTGAACAGCGCCTCGGCCGGCTGGGAGACGTCCTTGATGCTGAGCGTGGCCGACATGGCCGGCTGGTGACGGCCGTCCCTGGTGTAGAAGGTCATGGCGAGATAGCCGGCGGTGGTCCCGCCCACGATGTACCCGTCACGCGCTGCAGTTCCGGCGGCAGCGGCTTGCCCTGGGTGAACGCCCGCTTGAAGGCGCTCACGCCGTACACGGTCGATACGACGCCGCCGAAGCTGGCGTCGAACTGGTCCACGTCGCGCAGCTTGCCGTTGGTGTCGGGGTAGTAGCCGTGGCCGTGCGGTCCCACGATGCCCTGTGGTGGTTTGACGGGTAGGTACGTCCTGGACATCCCGAGCGGGCCGAACAGGCGGTCCGTGGCCAGTGTGCGGCCGGTCAGCCTCTCGATGATCAGGCCGAGGACAGTGCAGGTGGTATTGGAGGAGAAGTGCCTTTGGCCGGACATTATGGGCGGGCGCTGCGCTACGTACTGTTGCGCGACACCCTTCGAAACCTCAGTCTTGAGCCCTCGGCAGGATGTCGTGCGGTGAATCGTCTGGGCCTGCCGGGATCGGATCCGCTGCGAGGATGACGGCCGTGCGCCACTACGAGTCGAGTATGTACGACAGCAACCGCTGGGACGGCTTCGAACTCCGCCCCGGCGACATCATCATCAGCACCCCGCCCAAGTGCGGGACGACGTGGACGCAGATGATCTGCGCCCTGCTCATCCTGCAGGAACCGGTGCTCCCGCTCCCGTTGGACACGCTCTCGCCGTGGATCGACATGGTGACTCGCGCCCGCACGGACGTGTTCGCGGACCTGAAAGCGCAGACGCACCGCCGGTTCATCAAGACCCACACGCCACTCGACGGGATACCCAACGATCCGGCGGTCACCTACATCTGCGTCGGGCGGGACCCGCGCGACGTGGGGCTGTCGATCGACCACCATATCGACAACACCGACATCGGCGCGTTCCTCAGCCAACGCGAACGGGCCGCCGCGATCGACGGTATCGAGCTCGGACCATTGCGGCCACCGCGGCCGCGCCCCGACGGCGAGCGGGACCGCTTCTGGCAGTGGGTCGACGACGAGACGCCGTCGACGCAGGCCGGGTCGTCGCTGCGGCGCACTGTGGAGCACCTGCAGACGTTCCGGGACGCCGCCGACGATCTCGACGTCGTGTCCTTGCACTACGACGACCTAAAGGCCGACCTGGAGGGACAGATGCGGCAGATGGCCGCGCGTCTGGGCATCGACGTCGACGAGCACCGATGGCCCAGCCTGGTCCAGGCGGCGACATTCGAGTCGATGCGCAGCAGGGCCGACACGACCGTCCCCGCCGGCGGTCCGGAGCACTGGATCGATCCCGCCGCGTTCTTCAGGCGCGGCACGAGCGGCCAGTGGCGCGACCTCCTCGACGACGCCGACCTCGCCCGGTACGCCGCGCGCGTGCGGGCGCTCGCGTCCGACGATCTCGTCGAGTGGGTGCATCGCGAGCCGATCGACCGAGATCCCCGTCCGGCGGTATAGGCCTTCGAGGAGGATGAGTGCAGAGCGATGATCATGACGCTGTATCTCGGCTTCGCCGAGGTGACTGCGCTGGAGCGGCGGAGCTGGTGCAGGTCCAGTCCGGCGTGCATGTCGAGTAGGACGCGGGCGCGGTCGTAGCCGAGGCGGGCGCGTCCGGTGTGCAGGCAGATATCGCCGGGCGGCGGGCGGGAACGCGACGGCGTTCGGCCAGGAACAGCAGCCCATGGATACGGCTCGTGCCCGTCCGGCAGGGGTAGCAGGCAACGTCAGCCGCGAACGCTACCTCCCGTACGGCACACGCCGCGGCACCGACGACCTGCCCTTCACCGACCTCGGCTTCCTCGGCAAAACCGAAGACGCCACCACCGACCTCCTCTACCTCGGCGCCCGCTACTACGACCCCGCCATCGCCAAATTCATCTCCACCGACCCAGAACTCGACCTCCGCACCCCCGAATGGGCCAACCCCTACTCCTACGCCGCAGGCAACCCCATCGACCAATCCGACCCCGACGGACGCCGCGTTGACGCCGGCGGCGGCAGCAGCGACAAAAGCTACGGCTACTCCCGCGACAAGAAGACCCCCAACGCCAACCAGAACTTCGCCAAAACCCACCACGCCAGCGGCAAGAAGAAGACCAAGACCGAGCAGAAAGTCCACCGCAAGCGCCACCAAAACTACGAGCGCGTTCGGGAGCAGCGACGGCAAGATGCGAACTACGCACGCAATCGCCGGGACGCACTGCGGAAGCAGGAGATCTTGATTATAGGACCGCGCAGGACACGCTACCCGGCGCGACCGATGCCGCGGGGATACCCGGTATCAACATTCCTCTGCGAGGCGGATTCGGGAAGATCCGTCAACCCAATCCCACGATCAAACCCTTCAGATCGAACAGCAAACCCTGCAGCAGCTTCGTACCCGGAACCAAAGTGCTCATGGCCAATGGTCGGACCAAGCCAATTGAAAAAATCAAGGTTGGTGACAGAGTTCTGGCTACCGACACGGCGAGCGTTCAGACCTCTCCTCAAACCGTCACAGCACTGATCTTCAGCCAGGGGGCGAAGAATCTTGTTCAGATCACCAGTGCTGCTGGCGGCAGCAAGGGTGAGGTGGCAGGTGCTCTGATCGCGACCGAAACTCACCCCTTCTGGTCGTTGGACAAAAAGGACTGGGTAGAAGCTGGCCGACTTCGCCCTGGGCTATCCATTCTGGCGAGCCCGGCCTCTGCTCCTGTTCGGATCATCGCAGTTGATAAATGGACAACACAGAACCAGCGAGTCCATAATCTGACCGTCGCCAACGAGCACACTTACTACGCGCAAGCCGGAACAACGCCAGTCCTGGTTCACAACGACGAGTGCCCAGTCAGTGGCCGCAGCCACGGACGCCTCGGCGAAGCGGCGACAAAGGATCGACTTACCAAGGAAGGCTATACCGATATCGTTCAAGAGGTTAGATTTAAGAATAGCAAGGGAGAGGTATTTAGAGCGGACTTCGTGGCTAGAGACAAGAACGGGAACTGGGTTGCAGTGGAGGTGAAACCGGTCGAGGTGCCAGGATTACTCCAAATCAAGCACGAGGGTGTCCGGAACTAAATGGCCCACGAGGTGTCGCGGTTGACACCAGCAAGCTGTCAGCCTACGGTGTCCGGAAGGGTTCCAAGATATCAATGCGTGTCGAGGTAGACACACGGAAATGCCCAGATTGCTCCTAGAGGCCAGGATCGTCGAAGAGCTCACGCATAGACTGACCCCCAAGGGATGGCTTGCTGTGGCGGACGAAGACGACCAACCAGTTTTCGTCCGCCAGGGAACGTTGGAGATTGAACAGCAAGTCGCTTTGCAGATTGCGGTGAGGAGCTACGGAGTAGCGCTTGCCCCAGTGCTTGGTGTCAGACACAAGGAAGTTGATCGCCTTTCGGCGGAACTACATAACCTGCCTTTTGATGACGGCGTCGGCGTATGTCTTATAGGCAAAGATCTCCACTATCTCATGGCCCAGCATGGCGAACAAGATGTCGAGCCATACGCTGGATGGCTCGTTGAGAATGACATGGATGCCGCAACCGTTGCGGATGAGATCGCCAGGGCAATCGATGAGTGCGGAGATCGATTTTTCCAGCCCCTGGGAGAACTGGATTCGATCATTGAGAATTTGGCGAGAACAAAGTGCGACCAGTTCCAACTAGCACATCTCGCCATTGCTACTCATGTATCGGGCCGTCTTGATGACGCAGTCGGCTATCTGGAGGAATTTGCCGCGAGAGCTGCCCTCGAGCCACCGTTTGTCGCGACTCAATCATGGGGGTTTGTACGATCTTTCGTCGATCGCTTCAATGTGGATGAGGGCGGCCTTGCTTTCAGGATTCCTGACTAACGTCCAGCTTGGGTTCCGCAGAGGCGTCACAGGTCGGCGCGGTTGACCGCAATCGCAGTTGGCACTGCGTGACGGGCAATCAGCGCGCACGCCATCACGGTCTTGCCCGGTCCCGTCGCGACTGCCAGGACGTCGGCGGCGTGCTTGGCCATCGCCTCGACGGCCGTCGTCTGGACCTCGGTGAGGACGCCAGCGAACCGCGCGTTGATCGCAGGGCGGCGTCGACGGCCGGCGCTAACCTTGAGCGCGCCGCCCGCGGTAGTACGAAAGCTACGAAAAGTCGAAGACGACAGGGTGCTAATATTAAATATCGCTTTCCGGCGACATTCTCGACGAGTCGAGCGCGATAATCGCCCGGTACCGCGTCAAAAAGCAACCACGACGGCTCTTACCTGTGGTTTGACGTGGTTTGTACCCGTAGGAAAGATCGCGT
This sequence comes from Nonomuraea sp. NPDC050790, assembly GCF_044456745.1. Taxonomy (NCBI): domain Bacteria; kingdom Bacillati; phylum Actinomycetota; class Actinomycetes; order Streptosporangiales; family Streptosporangiaceae; genus Nonomuraea; species Nonomuraea sp. NPDC050790. The sequence continues at coordinate 187,712 of NZ_JBITGF010000015.1, forward strand.
CTTGTGCCTATTCGCCTGATCTATCTGATCATGCTTCGGGTGTTCGGCTGGCTGATGTTGCTGGGCCGCGGCCAGGCGTCGAAGGACGCAGAAATCATGGTGTTGCGCCATGAGGTGGCGGTCTGCAGCGGCAGGTCGGACGCCCGAAGCCGGACTGGGCCGATCGGGCCGTTCTCGCAGCGCTGGCCTGGTCGTTGCCGGAGGTGCTGCGCGGTCATCGACTGGTCACTCCGGCAACGTTGCTGGCATGGCATCGTCGCTTGTTGCGACGGGCCTGGACCTACTCGCAGCGGCCCGGGCGTCCAGGAACGACTCCAGAGATTCGAGAGCTGACTATCCGCCTGGCGCGGGAGAACCCGGCGTGGGGCATCGACGGGTGCACGGCGAGGTGGTGCGGCTTGGCTTCCAGGTCAGCGCGACGACCGTGCGGCGCATCATGCGCTCGCGCCGCTTGAGACCGGCGCCCCGGCATCTCGACACGTCATGGCGGACCTTCTTACGGTTGCACGCCGAAGGGCTCCTGGCTTGTGATTTCTTCCATGTTGACACGATCTCGCTGAAGCGCTTGTACGTGTTGTTCGTGATGGAGGTCCACACGCGACACGTCCACGTCCTGGGCGTGACCAGTCACCCGACCGGCGCGTGGACCGCTCAGCAGGCCCGCAATCTCCTGATGGATCTCGGCCGGCGGGCAGGGTCGTTCCGCTTCCTCATCCGCGATCGGAATGCCAAGTTCACCGCCGCCTTCGATGAGGTGTTCGCCGCCGTGGGAATCACGATACTGAAGAGTCCGCCGCGGACACCGAGGGCGAACTGCTATGCCGAGCGCTGGATCCGGACGGTGCGAGCCGAGTGCACCGACCGCGTGCTGATCTACGGCGAACCTCACCTGCGCTCGGTGCTGAACGAATACATCGATCACTACAACGCGCATCGACCGCATCAGGGTCGTGGGCAGCGACCACCCGATCACGATGAGCATGTGGTGGTGCCGATGGAAGGCCGGATCGAACGCCATAAGGTACTCGGAGGAGCGATAAACGAGTACCGCCGAGCCGCATAGCTCGGTTGGTGAAACCCCAGCTCAGCCCACGTGCGCGAGTTTTCACGCCCTACAGGGTGGTCAGCGCCCCGGCCACCAGGGGCCGGGCGGGCGCCTGAGGTGACGGGCGCCCTGCGCGAGGTGGCCGCCCGATGGCGGTCAGCTGCCCAGGGCGGGCCTGGCAAACCTGACCCGCCCGCGAGGGCCGTCGGCGTTGGGGCCCGCGTGAACCCTTCTCGCTCTGGCCTGCGGCTTGCGCACTCGGCTCGCGCGCGGCGGCGATGTGGGTGGTCAGGACGGGGGTGGTCCGGTGGGCAGGTCGCGTTCGGAGAACATGTCGATCAGGCGCCGCACCGGCAGGTCGGCTTCGGTGGGGTAGCGCAGGTGCTGGTCGGCGTTGAGGGTGTAGTGGTTGCGGCGGCCGACGCGTTCGCGGGTGAGGTAGCCGGCCTCGTGCAGGTCGTGCACGACCGCGTGCACGGTGCGTTCGGTGATACCGATGGAGTCGGCGATCTCCCGCTGGCGGGCCTCGGGGTTGCGGGCGATCTCCAGCAGCACCCGGGCATGGTGGGTCAGGAACGTCCAGCGAGGCGCCGAGCGGCCGAACAGCATAACGCTCCCCCACTTCCGTCCCGCGCCGGTGACAGACGATCGCCGGGCGGGTATCGGACTCATTACCCCACAATTTATCGCGAAACGCCTTTCGTGTAACACCCTTCCGGGGTTACGGTCGAGATAGCCAGGACACCCCGCAGCACCACCCGAGCCTGCCGCGATCATGGCTGATAGGGGGACATAACCGATGGACGTGCGAGGCAGGCCGTCCCGGACGAAAGGACCTGGCTGGAGGCGAGGCCGAACGTGACACCGTTGCACCTGACCAGCAGGCACCTGGTCGGTGGCACGCTGATCGAGGTGACCGGCGAGCTCGACGCCACCAACACCGCCGACCTCAGCACCTACCTCGAACGCGAGCACCCGCAGCCCGGACTGCCGCTGGTGCTCGACCTGACCCACCTGACCTTCCTGGACAGCGGCGGCCTGCGCCTGCTCATCGACCTGCACCAGCGCGAAGACCAGCACGGCGCCGGCCTGCATCTGGCCGCGCCGCACCGGCGCGTCACCCGCATCCTGTGGCTCACCGGCGTCTGCCAGATGCTGCACATCCACGCCACCCTCGGCCAGGCCGTGACAGCAGCCGACCTGATCGACCCCGAAGCGGTATCCCCCCGCAGCTGACTCGGGCCGCGCCCGGGCGCGGCCGCGCATCACCCGGCCGATCACACCGGCTGCCCGTGCTTGGCCGACGCCGCCGCCTTGCCGCCGTCGGGGCGGCGACGCCGGCCGCTGGCAAGGTTCGGCTCGTAAAGCCAGCTTGCGGGTGCACACCACCGGGGAGACGGCACCGCTTCTTCTTCGCGTCCGGGGTTGCGTTTGCCGCCGAGTTTTGTGCCTACCGTGGATGGCAGAGCCGTCACCGCCGTCATCGGTACGGGGCACTCGGTGACGGCTCGCTGCTGTGCGAGGCCATCAGGCCTTGGGGTTACGGGGCCTGCCGGGGCGTCGAGCTCGGGCGGGATCCAGCCCGGGGCAGAGAGCCGGTTGGCGTTCGGCGATCGGCAGGCGCCGGGACGGATGCACCGCGGGGCGTTCGGCGCCGTCGCAGGCAGCCCGTGCCGGCGCTCGCCGAGGACATTGGGCATCGACCTGTCCGAGGAGCTGCGCAGGACGCATCTGGCGGTGTTGGGCGGTGAGAGCGCGACCAGGCCGCGCTCTCTGGCCGGGCCGGTGTTGCGGCCGTCCAGCGGGCTCAGTTGCTGAGCCTGCTGGACGGCCCGGGCGTCGGCGATCACCGCTGTGTCGGGGGTCTCTTGGCCGTGACGTCGGCTACTGCTGGCGGAGGAACGGTGAGCCGAACACCGCCTCCATGATGGCGCTGAAGGCGGGGAGCCAGCCCCAATCGCAGTTGACGTTCATGGACACCATCCGGCGCCCGTCGGGAGTGCCCATGGTGATGGTGGCGGCTCCGTTGGACATCCCGACCACGGCGCGCTGCGTGGTGCCGTCGGCCAGTTCCCACTCCGACACGCCGGTGCCGTAGCGCGTGTGGGGGATCCAGTTCCTGGTGGGGTTCGTGGTCCACATCTCGCGATGCCAGGCGGGCGCCAGCAGCGACCCCGAGATCATCGCGCCGGTGAAGCGGAGCAGGTCGGGAGTGGTCGAGACGACGTTGCCCGCCGACCAGCCGAAGGAGGTGGAATCGGTGACGTCGACGGCGTCGGTCTCCGGCCCCTGCAGCGTCGACTCCCAGTTTTCCTGGGTCAGGCTGCCCGGATCGACGTCGTCCCTGATGAACATCCTCGAATAGGTCTTGGTGTACGGCGCGCGGATCCCCGCTTCGGCCAGCGGGCGGGCGTAGGTGCCGCTGAGCCCCAGCGGCTTGATGACCGTCCGCTCGACCTCGTCTTCGTAGGCGTTTCCCGTAGCCTTCTCGATGACCGCGCCGGCCAGATGGTAGGCGCCGTTGGTGTAGGCGAAATTCGTGCCCGGCTCGAAGATGGGCGGCTGCGACAGGGCGAAGTCCAGCAGTTCATCCACCGTCCAGACGCGGTGGCGGTTCTGGGCGAACCCCGCCCGTGTGTGGAACGAGCGCACCAGGTCGGCGTCGAAGCCCGTCACCCACAGGCCGCTGGTGTGGTTGATCAGCTGCCTGACCGTGATCTTGCTGCCGTCGTTGCCGTTCCTGCTGACACCGGGCAGCCACCGCTCCACCGGGTCGTCCAAGCTCAGATTGCCCTCGGCGGCGAGCTGCAAAATCGTGGCGGAGGTGAAGGCCTTGCCGCCGCTGCCGATCAGGAACCGGTCCGCCGGTCCGCGGCGCTGCCCCGTTTCGAGGTCGGCCACCCCAGCCGAGCCGAACCAGGTCTCACTCTCGTCCTGGACATGCGCGATGATGCCGGTCACCCCCAGCTCGGCCACCGACCGGTCAAGCACCCCTTGAACCTTGTCCGCGATGTCTGCGATGTCGGTCATGGTGCAGTCCTTTCGCTCTGGCGAACCGCCCGGGGCCTGAACCGGGCGGTTCGCGGATGCCTGCAACCATGGCCAGCCCTGGTGACAAACCTCTGACACGCCGCTTATAACGACGACGGCTCGGCACGGTCCTCTTGTGAGTGACCGGCCCCTTCGCAGTCCACGGTCGGGGCCACCTGTGCGCACGACGAGGCCGCCCTCCTCAGCCCGCTTCGCACCACACTCCCCCAGCGGCTGGAGATCGCGTGCGAAGCAGCCCGCCGCCGCAGCAAGGCCGGCAGCCGCCGACGTCTCACCACCGTGCGGGCTGCCTCACGGCTCATCAGCCCCGAGCCATGCCAACTCCATGCCGGTCACCCCTGCCGGCACCTGGATGCACCTGGCACTGGGCATCGGCATGCTCGCCCTGGACCAGGTGCTCGGGCGTCCGGGTCCGCTCGCGGGCGAACACCGCCCCCGTAGGTCAGGCCATCTGACTGCGAGCACACGAGCACCGCCGGGATGGCTCTCGCCTTCTGGGTCCGACGATCGCCCCGTCTGGATCGCCCAAGGCACCAGCAAGCCGGGAACATGCCGCTTCGAGCTCCGGCGGAACTGCCGGTTGGGCGCATCAGGACCCCAAAGCGCTGTGACCGGGCATGACCGTGGCGCTCATGTTGCGGTGCATCATCTGGATGGCCGCCTCGGCCAGATCGCCGTGAATGTGGGCCACGCAGTCTTCCGCCACGCGGACGGCGAACTCGCGCACGTAGGCGTCCAGGGCCGTGTACAGCACGCATTGCTCGGTCACCTGCCCGGCCAGCACGAGCGTCCCGATGTCCTCGCGACGCAGCAGGTACTCCAGCGGCGTGCCGAAGAACGCGCTGTGCCGGACCTTGGGAAGGAAGGCGCATCCGGCAGGCACCGGCAGCGGCTCGACCAGGTCGGGCCGCCGCCCCTCGATCGCCCGCTGACGAAGGTCCGCCGGCCCTGCGGAAAAGTCCCCATGGTTGTCGTTGACGTAGATGATCTCGACCTCAGGACGCTCGGCCGCCTCGTCGACCAGCCTGGCCAAGGACGGCAGGATCTTCTCCACGCTGCCCGTCAGACGCTCGGCGTCTTCGTGGTCGTAGGGATTGAACATGTCCATGACCAGCACGGTGGTCCTGTCCGTCGCACTCACCGACCTCGTGTCGTCGTCTCTGCCGCCTGTCCCGAAGCTCCCGGCGACCAGACCGTCAACGGGGTGCTTGCCGAGGCGGGGTGCTGAACTCGTCCGCCCTGGCCGGCCCGCCGGTCCTGACGCCGTCGAGGACTTCCCGGACGACGTCGCCGGCCGCCGAGGGTAATTCCACGTGGCGACGCGTCGCGTGCCGGCCGGAACATCCACGCGAGGTGCACGACCGCGTCTGCGCGCCTTCCAGATGCGGGCGCAGATCGTCGCCTCCCCCCTCGAGCGCCCGCCAGGTGGTCTTGTCCGGCTGCCAGCCGGGCAGGCGCCGGGCCTGGCCCACGATGGAAAGGACGGCGTGGTCGGCCAGGGGCGCCGAGATCACGCTCGTGCCGACGTTGCCGGTGGCTCCTATGACGACGACGTGCGTCTCTCCCCCTCAGCCGACGTCCGCCACGCGTGCGGCGTCAGTCGTTGGTCACCGCGCCCAGCAGGTCACCGACGGGTGCGTCGGGCAGCGCCCGGGCCACGTCGGCGAACGCGACCATGCCGATCAGCTCGTGCCCGTCGATCACCGGCAGACGGCGGACCTGGTGTCCGGCCATCGTGCGGAGAATCTCGCGGGCATCGTCGTCGGCGCCGATGGTGACCGGCTTGCCCTGGGCGAACTCGCCGGCCGTACAGGAAGCGGGGTCCTTGCCCTGAGCCAGGGCCTTGATCACGATGTCGCGATCGGTGAGCATCCCCTTGAGGCGGTTGTCGGAGCCGCAGATGGGCAGCGACCCGACGTCGAGCCTGGCCATCTTCTCAGCGGCGACGACGAGACTCTCACCGGCGTCCACGCATTCGGCGTTCGGGGTCATGATCTCTCGTGCGGTGGGCATGAGCCCTCCTTCGGGTGGGTGTCGGCTGCCCCTACCCGGCCCGCCCGCGCCAAACCCGCCCAGGTCACGCCCGCTTTAGCCGACCCCTTCCGGGTAGGTGCGCACCCTGCCGACCGAGCGAGGCAGACCGCCGTGAAAGCCGTCACCTGGCACGGCAGGCGAGAGGTCCGCGTTAAGCCGGCGTACGAAGCGAACCGGCCGGGTCGGGTGACGCGGCCGGTTCGCTTCAACCGGGTACGGTCAGCCCTGCATCTGGCCACCGTGTTCGGCATCGACGACAAGACCGCCATACGCAACGCCAACGCCGCCCGCCACCTGCTGGAGTCCGCTGCGGAAACGTCCGAACCACCGTGACACCATAGGCATCGTGATCTCCGCTGATGAGCTTGTCAGCCGAAGGCTGCTCCAGGTGACGGTGTCCTGGCACACCCACCCCAGCAACGACCACGCCTCACTGGTGCATATGTGGTTCCACATGAGTGATCTAGGCCCTGTCCGCTTCCATACCGCCCCCGACGACTCGCTCGAGCTGACGCTCGACCAACCACACGACTCCTACGACATGGACGAATACGGCCAGGTCACCGTCGGTCCCGCCCCAGAGGATTTCCTGATGAGCCGATTCCTCGGCCAATCGATCCGAGCCGTTCACCGCATCGTCGACCACCGGATCGAGACGGAGATCGGCCTCCGGCTAGTGCTGTGACCGGAAACGATCACCGGGTTGGGCGAGGGGTTCAGACTGCCGGTGCGAGGGGCCGGCCGCCCCAGCGGATGCCTTTCTCACTGCGGATCCGGGCGCGTTCGCGGCGT
>NZ_JBITGF010000016.1:0-166271 GCF_044456745.1 Nonomuraea sp. NPDC050790
TTAACGCCGCTATCTGGCACAACTGGAACACCGACGCATCCGTGAAACGGTCACTGACCGCCTACGACCACTGATATTTCACATCAACGATCTAGGCGTTGGCCAGGCGGAGCCGTTCGGCTGCCTGGGCCCGCAGCGCGTGGCTGCCCGCCGGCGAGCCGCCGCACAGCGCCATCTCCCGGGCGTTGTACGCAGCCATCCACACGCTCGCCGCCCACGCGACCTCCATCTCCATAGGCGTGAACACGCGCTCCCGGAAGTCCTGATAGGCCGCCAGGAAAGCCTCGGAGCTCTCGACCGGCGCCAGTGTCGGCGGCCCTGAACTGGCGAACGCCCCGCTGGCCGCTCCCACCAGCGCCGCCTCCGGTTGCCACGCGAGGCTGTCCCAGTCGTGCACCGTCCACACCTGCCGCTCCCGCCACCGCAGGTTCTGCGCCTCGAAATCGGCATGGCCCAGAACGCACGGCAGACCGTCGGCCAGGAGCCGCCACCGGGCCCGCTCAGCCGCCTCGACAATGTGCCCGGACACGACACTCTGATCCAGATCGTCAAGAAATTGGATCGACGGCCACGTCTCGGACCCGGTCTCGTCCCAGCGGACCCAGGGCGGATTCGGCAACGGCGGCGTAACGATCACACGGGCGAGTTCGCCCATCAGCCGGGCGAACACCTCCGCGCACCGCACGGCCACGCCCGGCGAGGAGCCACGCAGCACCTCACCGCCGGCCCGGAACTCCTCAGCATGCACAGCCAGCGCACCGACACGGACCACCGGCGTCAGCGGCCGCGCACACGGAAACCCGCGCTCGGCCAGCCGAGCCTGCGCGGCCACACACGACACCGCCCGCCCGTCGTCGGCACGCGCCTTGACCACCACGTCCCGACCACCGGCCAACCGCAGCCCGAACACCATCGAGACCTGCTGGGACCGGAACAGCACCTCGGCGGGTTCGCCGTCCAGATGCTCACGACACCAAACCGCCAGCCAGCTCGGCAACTCGTCCAACGGCACGCTCACGACTGTGTCAGAAACGAGGGGTGCAGGTCCCGACGTCAAGCTCGCTGGGGAAGGATGATCGTGTGGAGCTGATCTATCCCTGTGTCTGCTGCGGTCACCTGACCATGGATGGTCCTCCCGGTTCCCATGAGATCTGTCCGGTGTGTTTCTGGGAGGACGACGTCCTTCAGATCCGGTGGCCGGACTGGCTGGGCGGTGCCAACAAGCCGTCCTTGATCGAGGCACAGGCGAACTTCACCCGGTTCGCTGCGTGTGAGGAGAGGTTCGTCCCCAACGTCCGTCCTGCTGAGGACGGTGAAAGCCTGGATCCGAGCTGGCGGCCGATCGACCCGGCGCATGATCAGTTCGAGCGCCGAGGCAGGCAGGACGCTCCCTGGCCAGAGGACCGCACCGTCCTGTACTGGTGGCGCTACCGGGATCCGGGTTTCTGGCGCCGGGGCGGATGAACGCCGTCCGCTGGTCTGCTCGTCCGGACGGGTGAGCGGGTCTCCGCTGTCGTGCCTCCAGGGGGTCTCCGCCGGTGAGGATGCGCGGTGCTTCGGGGAGTGGGGCGGTGGTCAGCGGGGGGTGGTCCACCAGTGGGCGGCGATGAGTTCGGCTACCAGGGTTTCTGTCAGGAGTGCCACGTCCGGGTCGGTGTCGTGGGTGTAGCGGATCGTGGCCGCGGCGCCCGGGAGGTCGGCGCCTACCGCCAGAACCGTGGAGCCTCGCTGGTCCACCCATTCCATCGCCTGCTGGTCGTAGGCGGAGCCCGGGAAGAGGATGGCGCGGTAGTCGAGGGTCTTGGTCAGGTACACGTCCACGTGTGACCAGTCGCCGGTCTCGCAGGCGTCGGCCGGGCGGCGCGGGCCCTCGCGGAACATCAGCGCCGACTGCTCGGCCGAGGACAGGTGTTCGGCGGGGGCGATCGTGTAGACGCCGTTCGGGCCGTCCAGGAGGTCGATGGCGTCTGGGAGCCACTCGTCGCGCCGGTCCAGGAGGTCGGCTGTGGCCTCGGCTGCCTGCCAGACCAGTCCGGCCACGCTCCGGTGACCGCTGGTCAGCCGCGACTCCAGGGCGAGCAGGAGCGCGAGTGTGTGCTGGAAGGTACGGCAGGCCACTCCGCCCAGTTCCTCGCCTGCCCGCATGTCCACCACCGCGTCGGCGGACTCGGCCACCGCTGAGGCCGGGTCGTTGGTGAGGGCTGCCACGAACGCCTGGCCGCCTCGGTAGCGTGCGACGGCGTCCAGGGTCTCCCTGCTGCCTCCGGTGGCCGAGATCGGCACCACGAGCGTGCCGTGCGCCGCCGGGTAGGAGGCGCGGGCGGAGGCGTACTCGGCCACCGCGTTCACCCCGGCCGCCCGCAGCCGCAGCGCGGCCACGCCGGCGGCGTAGCGGGAGCTGCCCATGCCCAGGAACACGACACGCTCGACCTCGCCGGGCAGCGCCGCGAACGGGTCCTCCGACAGCGACTCGGCCAGCTTGGCCAGCGCCTCCGGCTTGGCTTCCAGGTCGGCCAGGAACAACTCGGGGTTCACGCGGGGTCCTCGTCTTTCTCTTCGTACCAGGTGCGCAGGACGCCCATCGGGGCGTAGCGCCAGCGGGGCAGGTGGCGGGCGGCGTAGATCAGCTCGCGGCACTCCTGCTCGACCTCGAACGGCCTGATCAGGCTCTCGTCCAGCAGGTCGCAGGTGCTCGTGTAGGCGGTGAGCAGGTCGTGCCCGGCCCGCCGTACCCAGTCCGCGGCCGCGGTGGGAGCGGTGCCGCGGCGCTTGATCGCCACCTGGGCGACGTGCTGCAGGCTCGTGGTGAGTTGCGCGACGTCCCTCGCCGGTGGCTGGTACGGCGCCGCCTCCGTCACCGTCGGGTTGCCGTCGAAGTCGATGACCGCGTAGCCGTCGCGCCAGCGCAGGATCTGGCCCACGTGCAGGTCGCCGTGGATCCTGATCCGTGGTCCCGAGGCCATGGCGCCGAGCGGGGTCAGCTCGGCGCGCATCCGTTCGGCTTTCGTGGCCAGCCATGCGCCGTCCTCGCCGTCGGTCAAGGACAGCGCCTCTTCCAAAGCGCCCATCGCCCGCCCGAGCAGCCCCGCCTCAGCATCGAGGGGGCCGGGAGCAGGGAGGGTGGCGAGGGCGGTGTGGAGGTTGGCGGTCAGGTGACCCAGGGGTGTCGCGAAGGTGGTGTCGGCTGACGCGCAGGCGTCCACGCACCACTCCCAGCCGTCCCTGGCCTCGGGAAGGTAGCCCGTGACCAGGGCGAGCAGGAGCTCCGACTTGCCGTCGGAGCGTGTCAGAGCCGCGTAAGGAGGAGCTGTTTCGTTGAAGCCGGCGTCAACGAGGTGCGCGAAGATCTCGGGCGTCGGGTGGGGGAGCGGAACGGGCGGCGTGAGCCACTTGACGACCACCGATTCGGCCACGACGACCGAGTGGTTGGTCATGTCCACGTGCTCGCCGAAACCCCGCTCTACCGGCACCCCGGTGCCCTGATCAGCTTGGCCGTACGACAGAGTGGGGAGCGGCTGGAAGCGGCGCGCGGCGAACGGCGCCGGCGGTTCCGACGCCAGCGCGGCGAGGAGCGCGGCGGTGACCCCGCGGTCCCGTTCGGTAAGGGGATTCTCACCCACAGAGAGCAATCGCTCCCATATTGAATCCGAGTTCAACAGGCTGACCAAACTTCCAGGTGGCAATGTCCGGAAAAGTCTTGCTCATGTTGATTTCTACTGCAACACTCCTCTCCTGGTCTGGCGTGCCTGGATGGTTGCGCGACCTCTTCCCCGAAATCCTGAAGGAGTAGCGACCGTGTTCCGTACCCGGTTCACCCGTCGTCTTCCGGCCGCCGTCGCGGTTGCCGGCCTCGCGCTCGCCGCCGCAGCGTGCGGCGGTGGTGGTGAGTCGACCAGCACCGGCGCCCAGGCCGCGCCCAGCGCCACCGCGGCCCAGCTCAACGCCAACGCCGACCTGTCCAAGCAGTCGCTCCAGGTCACGGTGTGGGACGGTTACACGCCCAAGGAGCTCCCCGACAAGGTCAAGCAGGACCTTAAGGTCTCCAACGTCAAGATCAACCTGCACGCCACCAACGAGGAGGCGATCGCCAAGCTGACGGCGAGCGCCGACAGCGGCATCGACGTCGCGTTCGTGTCCGGCCAGTACGCGCAGGCGCTGTGGGAGCAGGGGCTGCTGGAGCCCATCCACCCCGAGCTGATCCCGAACCTGAGCAACCTCTACCCCGAGGCCACCCAGCTCTCCTACGACAAGGGCAACAAGTACTCCGTGCCCTACACCTGGGGAACCACGGGCATCTGCTACCGCTCCGACCTGGTGAAGGCCGAGCCCACCAGTTGGAACGACATCCTCAAGCCGCCGGCCTGGGCGCAGAAGAAGGTCACGATGATGACCACCGAGCGCTGGCTGGCCCTTCCGGCCCTCAAGGCGCTCGGCTTCTCGGTCAACACCGACAAGGACGACGAGATCGCCAAGGCCAAGGAGCTGCTGACGGCCGCCAAGCCGCAGTTGCTCGGCTACGACGACACCACCTTCGGCGACAAGCTCAAGTCCGGCGAGGCCGTGATGGTCGAGGCGTGGGACGGCTGGTGCCCGACCACCGACGCCAAGAAGAACATCAAGTTCGTGGTCCCGAAGGAGGGCAGCGACCTCTGGGTGGACACCATGGTGATCATGAAGTCCTCCAAGAACAAGGAGGCCGCGCACGCCCTGATCAACTACATCCTGGACCCGAAGATCCACGGCTGGGCCGCCGAGAACATCAACTACAAGGTTCCGAACAAGGCCGCCATGGACCAGGTGAAGGTGCCCGAGGGCTCGCTGCTGGGCATCAAGCCCGCCGAGCTGCTCAACGGCGAGTCCATCCGCGACCTGGGTGAGGCGTCCACGAAGTACACCCGCCTGTCGTCCGAGGTCACGGCGAAGTAGGCGGTGAAGAGCCAGACCAAGGCCCGGCCGGCGTCCTCCGTCAGGGGGCGCCGGCTAGCGGCTTTTTCCTTTTTGTCGCCGGGGCTGGCCTACCTGATCGTCCTGCTGCTGGTGCCGCTCGCGCTGGTGCTCAGCTTCACGGTCTTCAAGCGCGGCCGGTTCGGCGGCATCGTCTACGAGTTCACCACCGAGAACTTCTCCCGGCTGATCGACCCGCTCTACCTCGGCGTGCTGGGCGACTCGCTCAAGATCGCCGCGATCACCACGTTGATCGCGCTGCTGGTCGGCTACCCCACGGCGTACTTCATCGCCCAGCTTCCCCGCAACTGGAAGACGATCGCGCTGGTGGCGATCGTGCTGCCGTTCTGGACGAACTTCATCATCCGGGTCTACGCCTGGATCATGCTCCTCAGCGGCCCCGGCATCGTGAACTCGGTGCTCGGCACCCAGATGGAGCTGCTCTACAAGGACGGCGCGGTCATCGTCGGCCTGCTGTACTCCTACCTGCCGCTGATGGTGCTGCCGCTGTACGCGACGATCGAGAAGCTCGACCCGCAGTTGCGTGAAGCCTCGGCCAACCTGGGCGCCTCCGCCTTCACGACCTTCCGCAAGGTGACGCTGCCGCTGACGGTGCCCGGCGTGCTGACCGGCTGCCTGTTCGTGTTCGTGCCGAGCTTCGGCAACTTCGTCATCCCCGAGATGCTGGGCGGCGGTAAGTCGATCATGGTGGGCAACCTGATCCGCACCGAGTTCCTCAAGGCGCGCGACTGGCCGTTCGGCTCGACGCTGGCGCTCGCCCTGATCGCGGTGCTCATCGTGCTGCTGATGATCCAGTCCTGGGCGGCCCGCCGTGCGTAGGGCCAGGCTGCTGCACGTCCCGTTCTGGGCGACGATCGTCTTCCTCTACCTGCCGATCGCCGTCCTGGTCGTCATGTCGTTCAACTCCGGCGAGTCCGCGTACACCTTCGAGGGTTTCAGCCTCAAGTGGTACGGCGAGCTGGCCGGCGACGAGCGGGTCATCAAGGGCCTGGTCAACACGCTGATCGTGGCGCTCGGCTCGACCGCGATCGCCACCGTGCTCGGCACCCTGCTCGCCGTCGGCCTGGCCCGCTACACGCGCTCCAAGCTCCTGGACGCGGTGGCCCTGATGCCCGCCGTCCTGCCCGACCTGGTGCTCGCGATCGGCCTGCTGCTGTTCTTCGTGACGATCAAGCAGTCGCTCGGCCTGCACTCGGTGATCCTGTCGCACGCGGTCTTCTCGATGGCGTTCGTGGCCGCGGTGGTGCGTACCCGTCTCAGCGGGGCCGACGTCTCGCTGGAGGAGGCCAGCCGCGACCTGGGCGCGGGCCCGGTGGCCACGTTCGTGAGGGTGACGCTGCCGCAACTGGCGCCGGGCATCGTCGCCGGCGCCATGCTCGCCTTCACGCTCTCGCTCGACGAGTTCGTCATCGCCTTCTTCACGATCGGCAACGCCGACCCGACGCTGCCGATCGTCATCTACTCAATGATCCGATTCGGGGTGACCCCGGAGATCAACGCGCTGGCCTCGATCCTCCTGCTGGTGAGCTTCACCGCGGTGATCGCGGGGCAGCGGCTGACCAAGATCGGGGAGTCCCGTGCTCAAGATTGACGGCATCACTCGCAGCTTCGGCGAGGTCACCGCGCTCGACGGGGTCTCGCTGGAGATCGGGCAGGGCGAGTTCTTCGCGCTGCTCGGCCCCTCGGGCTGCGGCAAGACGACGCTGCTGCGCATCCTGGCCGGCTTCGAGACGCCCGACCGCGGCTCCGTCTCGCTCGACGGCGCCGACCTGCTCTCGCTCGCGCCCAACAAGCGGCCGATCAACCTCATGTTCCAGTCGTACGCGCTGTTCCCGCACATGAGCGTCGCCAAGAACGTCGCCTACGGCCTGGAGCGCGAGAAGCTGGCCCGCACAGAGGTCAAGAAGCGCGTCGGCGAGGTGCTGGAGACCGTCGGCCTGTCCGCCCAGGCGAGCAGGAAGCCGCAGCAACTGTCCGGCGGCCAGCGCCAGCGCGTCGCCCTGGCCAGGGCCATCGTCAAGCGTCCCCGGCTGCTCCTGCTCGACGAGCCGCTTTCTGCGCTGGACAAGAAGGTCCGCGCCGACATGCAGCTCGAACTCAAGCGGCTCCAGCACGAGGTCGGCATCACCTTCGTGGTCGTCACCCACGACCAGGAGGAGGCCATGTCGCTGGCCGACCGCATCGCGGTCTTCGACTCCGGCCGCGTGCGCCAGGTGGACCGCCCCGTCGAGCTCTACGAGCGGCCCCGGTCCCGCTTCGTCGCCGACTTCGTCGGCGCCAACAACCTCTTCTCCGGTACGGCCGGCCCCGGCGGCACCCTGAGCACGGAGCACTTCGGCACCCTGCGCGGCACGGCCGTCGAGGAGGTGCCCGAGGGGGCCGCGGCGCTGCTGGCCGTACGCCCGGAGAAGGTGGGGCTGTGCGAGACGGCGGGAGAGGGCGGGCTGACCGGCACCGTGCTGGACGTCAGCTTCTACGGCGGCGTCTCGCACATCTCCGTCGAGGTGCCGGGCCAGGCCAAGCCCGTGCTCGTGGCCGTGCAGGGCGCCAGCGCGGTCCAGCCGGGCGCCGAGGTGGCCCTGCAGTGGGGGGAGCGGGACGCGGTCCTGCTCCCGGTGGCTCAGTGAACGAGGTCGTTGCCGGTCGCCGCGCGGGCGTAGGAGAGGATCAGCTCCACCGCCTCCGCGGGGCCGATCACGGGGTGCCTGGCGGTGATGCGGTAGCCGTAGGCGTCCTCCAGGGCGACCAGGTTGCGCGAGATCGTCAGCGCGTCCGCGCTCAGCTTGAACACGCCGAGCGCGGCCCCGGTGTCCAGGATCGACTGGTACATCGACACCTGGCGGTCGTAGAGCGAGGTCAGCAGCACGCCGTACATGCGGTTGCGGCCGGCGGCCCCGCCCAGCTCGTTGAGCAGGCGCACGTCGGGGTCGAGCGGCCCGGTCGGCAGCCCGGAGCGGATCGTCATGACGAGCTTCTTCACCGGGTCGGTGACGGCGGCGATCTGCCGCAGGCGTTGCTCGTAGAAGCGCTCCATGCCCGCGTGCTGGGCCTCGACGAGCAGCTCGTTGAGGTCGGGGTAGTGGTAGAGCACGGCGCCGGAGGTCAGACCGGCCTCCTCGGCCACGTGCGAGAGCTGCACTCCGTCGACGCCATGCCGGATGATGGCCCGGCGCGCCGCCTCGATCAGGTCGATCCGGCGATCCGTGCGACTCTTGCGCTGGGCCACGCCCACCCCCGATGCACCACTGTTCAGCAAATCCGTCACTATAGTGCCGCGAAGTTGACCTTTACGCTAGATCAGCATTTGAAGTCCCGTTCAGATTGACGTTTCCCCCCGGAGTGACCACATGGCTCTCACCATCCTGTTCATGCCCGAGAGCGCGTACGGGCCGACGAACAACAGCATCGGCATCGGCGACATCCTGCGCCGCCGCGGCCACCGGGTCGTCTTCGCGGCCGAGGCGTCGTGGAAGGGCAAGCTCGAAGCGCTCGGCTTCGAGGAAGACCTGGTCGACCTGGCGCCCCCGGCCGACGACGCCGAGGAGCAGGACCCCGGCCAGTTCTGGAAGGACTTCATCCGCGAGACCGCGCCGGAGTACCGCAAGACCACGCTGGAGCAGCTCGAGACCGTCACCAAGCCGATCTGGGACTCCCTGATCGACGGCGTGAAGTACTGCGAGCCGCAGCTCAAGGCCATCATCGAGCGCGTGAACCCCGACGTCGTCGTCGAGGACAACGTGATCACGTTCCCGGCGCTGCTGACCGCGGGCAAGAAGTTCGTGCGGATCGTGTCGTGCAACCCGCTGGAGGTACGCGGCGAGAACGTCGCGCCCGTCTTCTCCGGCCTGCCCGCCGACGACCGCTCCGAGTGGGACGCCTTCCGCGCCGAGTACGAGCGCACCCACCGCGAGATCTGGACCGCCTTCAACGCCTGGTGCGTCGAGCAGGGCACGAGCCCGCTGCCCGACCTCGACTTCATCCACGAGGGCGACCTGAACCTCTACGTGTACCCCGAGGTGCTCGACTACACCAACGCCCGCCCGCTGGGTCCGACGTGGCACCGGCTCGACTCCTCGGTGCGGGAGACGGAGCAGGACTTCGAGCTGCCCTTCGAGCGGAACGACGGCTCGCTGGTCTACTTCTCGCTGGGCTCGCTCGGCTCCTCCGACGTGGAGCTCATGCAGCGGGTGATCGACGTGCTGGCCACCACGCGCCACCAGTTCATCGTCTCCAAGGGTCCGCTGCACGACGAGATCAAGCTGGCCGACAACATGTACGGCGCGGAGTTCCTGCCCCAGACGAAGATCATCCCGCTCTGCGACCTGGTGATCACCCACGGCGGCAACAACACCACCGTCGAGGCCCTGCACTTCGGCAAGCCGATGATCCTGCTGCCGCTGTTCTGGGACCAGTACGACAACGCCCAGCGCGTGGACGAGCTCGGCTACGGCGTGCGCCTGTCCACCTACACCTTCACCGACGAGGAGCTGAAGGGCGCCCTGGAGCGCCTGCTCGGCGACACGGAGCTGCGCGCCGAGCTGGCCGCGACCGGCGAGGAGATCCGCCAGCGCGACGGCCTGCGCAAGGCCGCCGACCTCATCGAGCAGCTCGGCCTGAAGTAGTCAGCCGGTACGGCTCGCGCCGCCGGGCCGTACCGGGTCATCCAAGGAAAGAACCCCATGCGCCAACTGATCAACCCGGCCACCGGGCAGCCCTTCGCCGACGTTCCCGACACTCCGGTGGGGGAGGTGGCGGTAGCCGTACGGAAGGCCCGGCGGGCCTTCGAGGAGTGGTCGCGGACCACCCCCGCCGAGCGGGCGCGGCTGCTGCTGCGCCTGGCCGACCTCGTGGAGGCCGACGCCGAGGAGCTGACCAGGCTGGAGGTCGAGGAGACGGGCAAGCCGGCCGCGGTCTTCCGCGACGGCGAGCTGCCCTTCGCTGTCGACAACCTGCGCTTCTTCGCCGGCGCGGCCCGCTCGCTGGACGGCACCGGCGCCGGGGTGCTGAGCGCCGGCTACACCTCGGTGCTGCTGCGCCGGCCCGTCGGGGTGGTCGGGTCGATCGCGCCGTGGAACTTTCCGTTCATCATGGCCGTCTGGAAGGTGGGGCCTGCGGTCGCGGCTGGAAACGCGGTCGTCATCAAGCCCGCGCCGCAGACCCCGCGCTCGACGCTGCGGCTGGCCGAGCTGTTCGCGCGGGCCGGGGCGCCGGAGGGGCTCGTCCAGGTGGTGCTCGGCGACGGGGCCGTGGGCGAGGCGCTGGTGACCGACCCGGGCGTGGACATGGTCAGCGTGACCGGCTCCACCGAGACCGGCCGCGCGGTCATGACCGGCGCGGCGCGCACGCTCAAGCGGGTCCACCTGGAGCTCGGCGGCAAGGCGCCGGCGCTGGTGTTCGAGGACGCCGACCTGGAGGAGGCGGCGCGCGGCGTGGCCATGGGCGCCACCTACAACACCGGACAGGACTGCACCGCCGCCACGCGCGTCTACGTCGCCAGGACGGTCTACGACGACACGGTCGAGGCTCTGCGCGCCACGCTGGCCAAGATCACCGTAGGCGACCCCTGGGACGCGGCCACGGACATCGGGCCGCTGGTCTCGGCGGCCCACCGCGAGCGGGTGCACGGCTTCGTCTCCCGCTCGGGCGCTCAGGTGGTGCACGGTGGCACGCCGTTCGACGGACCGGGCTTCTACTACCCGCCCACTCTTGTCGCCGGTGCGGCGCAAGACAGCGAAATCGTGCAAGGTGAACTTTTCGGTCCGGTCCTTGTCGTGCTTCCGTTCGACGACGAGGACGAGGCCGTACGGCTGGCCAACGACACCCGCTACGGCCTGGCCTCATCGGTCTGGTCGCGGGACGTGGCGCGGGCCATGAGGGTCTCCCACCGCCTCGATGTGGGTGTGACCTGGGTGAACGACCATCTTCCCATCGCCAGCGAGGCCCCGCACGGCGGCGTCAAGGGCAGCGGATTCGGCAAGGACATGAGCCAGGAGGCCGTTCAGGAGTACTCGGTGACCCGTCACCTGATGATCAAACACGCTGCCCCGGCCGAGCGGGACTCCTTCCGGCCGGCCTGAAAGCTGAAGGCGAAACCGACCGAAATGACACGTTTGGTCGCGTTTGATGGGAAATGCACGGTTGGCCGATCTGGTACGGGTTGTGTTCCAATTACCCACGCCCGCGGAATCCCATGCGCCGCACGCGTGTCAGATTTTTCGAGCACGTAGCGCGAGAGGTAGCGAGAGTCAGTGAGGACGGAAAACCCCAGGCACGCGACGCCAGGGGAGTACACAGGCGGACGGTTCCGGCTGGCTAACTGGCGTGTGCGCTCCAGGTTGGTGGCCCTGATCCTCATCCCCACCATCGTCGGTGTGCTCCTCGCAGGTATCCAGCTTGCCGACGCGATCGGCACCAGCGCCGAGTACCGGCGGCTCACCCAGGTGGCCGAACTGGTCCAGCGGATCGGCGCGCTCTCCCACGAGATGGGCAAGGAGCGCGCCCTCACCGCCTGGTACATCGCCGACCAGCGGCGTACCAGCCGCATGGCGCAACTGCGCACGCAGCGCGCCGTCGTGGACGGCGCCAAGACCAAGGTGCTCGACAGCACCGCCGCGATCGACGACGCGCACTCCCCGCGCGTGCGGCAGGAAGTCGAGAACATGCGCCGCTGGCTCACCGGTCTCGACGGGCTGCGCGAGTCGATCCTGGGCGACAGCGTTCCGCCCCGAGCCGCGATCCGCACCTACTCGACGATGATCGACGTCCTGGAGAACCTCCAGGACGAGCTCGGCCAGGTGGGTGACGACGACGTCCTGCTGAAGGACGTGGCCGCCCTCGGCGCCCTCCAGCGCGCCAAGGAGGAGGTCTCGCGCCAGCAGGTCATCCTGGTCGTCGCGCTGGTCGAACGGAAGCTGGACTACGACGACCTGTCCGACTTCCTCGGCTCCTGGAACGCCCAGCAGGCCGAGCTGGCCACCTTCGAGCAGGAGGCCCAGGGCAAGTACACCGCCCTGTACAACGACACGGTCAAGGGCCCCGCCATCGACCGCGCCGACGCCATGCGCCAGCGCGCCCTGGCCCAGTTGCGCGAGTACAAGGAGATCCGCGACCTCGACATCACCGCCACCCCGCGCGGTGAGCTGCTGTTCTGGTACGACAGCACCACGCTGGCCGTCAACGCCATGCGCAAGGTGGAGGACGGGCTCGCCACGGCCGTCGTGACCAAGACCCGCGAGCTGAGCGACACCGAGCAGCGCAACGCCATCATCTCCGGCGCGCTCATCCTCGTGCTGCTGCTCCTCGTCCTGGTGATCACCACCCGCGTGGCCGGTTCGCTGGTCCGCCCGCTGCGGCGGCTGCGCGCCGAGGCTCTCCAGGTCGCCACGACCAGGCTGCCGGAGACCGTCCGCGTGCTGCGCGAGTCCGGGGACGGCGCCGCCACGCCAGAGGTGCCCTCCGTCGGCGTCAACACCCGCGACGAGATCGGGGAAGTCGCCCGGGCCTTCGACGAGGTCCACCGCGAGGCCATCCGGCTGGCCGGCGACGAGGCCAAGCTGCGCGCCAACGTCAACTCCATGTTCGTCAACCTCTCGCGCCGCTCGCAGACGCTCGTCGAACGTCAGCTCCAGCTCATCGAGGGCCTGGAGCAGGGCGAGGAGGACGAGAACCGGCTCGCCAACCTCTTCCGCCTCGACCACCTGGCCACCCGCATGCGCCGCAACAGCGAGAACCTCCTGGTCCTCGCCGGCCAGGAGGCCGCGCGCAAGTGGAGCGAGCCCGTCCCGCTGGTGGACATCGCCCGCGCCTCGCTGTCGGAGGTCGAGAACTACGAGCGGGTCCAGATCCAGATCCCGTCCGACATCCAGGTCGTCGGCCCCGCCGTCACCGACGCCGTCCACCTGCTCGCCGAGCTGATCGAGAACGCGATCTCCTTCTCGCCGCGCGAGAGCCGGGTCAGCGTCACCAGCGCGCCCGCCGACGGCGGCTTCGTCGTCACCATCAGCGACCTCGGCATCGGCATGAGCGCCGAGGAACTGGCCGAGGCCAACTGGCGCCTGGCCAACCCGCCCGTCGTGGACGTGTCCGTCTCCCGGCGCATGGGCCTGTTCGTGGTCGGCCGCCTGGCCCTGCGCCACGGCATCCGGGTCCAGCTCCGCATGCGGGAGACCGGCGGGCTCAGCGCGCTGGTCATGCTGCCCGACATGCTCATCGCCGCGGCCAACGGCATGGTGCCGCAGCAGCGCGGGCAGTACGACAGCTTCACCACCTTCGACCCGGCCATGCTGGGCGCGCCGCCGTACGCGGCCAACCCCGACACTCCCGAGGTACGCGACCACGAGTCGCTGGCCGACACGCAGTGGCCCGGCTCGATGCCGGTGCCGGACAAGGGCGGCTGGAACCCCTACGGCGACGAGCAGTCCCCGGCCGACGCGCCGGGGGAGCAGGCGCCCGCGGCGTTCGGTGAGTCCTTCGGCGAGCCTCTCGGTGAGTCTTTCGGTGAGTCTTTCGGTGAGCAGCAGCCCGCGTCGTTCACCGGGCCCGCGTCCTTCGGCGACCAGCCCTCCGCCGAGGCGAGCTGGCCGTCGTTCGCCGAGCAGCCACCGCCGCTCGACGTCGAGCAGCGCTGGCCCTCCTTCGCGGAGGAGCCGCCCCCGCTGGAGGTCGAGCAGCGGTGGCCGTCCTTCGCCGAGGAGCCGCCCCGCGGCCGTGACGACGACCAGCGGCAGTGGCCGTCCTTCGGCGAGGACTCCAACTGGCCGTCGGTCGCCTCCTCGCCCCCCTCCTCCAACGGGAACGGCTCGGCCAACGGGCTGTTCACGCCCTACAACACCGACTACGCCTCGCAGGACCTCACCGGGCCGCTGCCCGCGGTCGACAGCTCGCCCATGGACTCCGAGGGCGAGGACTTCCTGCCGATCTTCTCGTCGGTGGGCTCCGACTGGTTCCGCCGGCCCGAGCCGGACCCGCTCAAGCAGCCGCCCGCCGAGCCCGAGCTGCCCGGTCCCTCGACCGGCGCGTTCGGACCGGTGGGGCAGGGGTTCGGCGGCGCTCCCGCCGCCGACGGCTTCTCCGGGCCGGGCACCGGGGCTTTCGGCGCGGTCAGCCCGTCCTATGGCCCCGGCTACGACTCCTTCGAGGCCGACTCGCCCCCGACCATGCCCCACCCGGTCGTCTCCGCCGACGGGCCCCCTCCCGCCGGCTACGGCCAGGGCGGTCCCGGTAGTCAGGGTGGTCCGGGCGGTCCCGGCGGTCCGGGTGGTCCGGGCGGTCAGGGCGGCTTCGCGGGCGCGGGCGCCGGCGGCCACGGCGACGCGGGCCAGACCGGCTACGCGGCCGGCTACCCGAACACCGACCACCCCGGTGCCGGTTACCCGGGCACCGACCATCCCGGCGCCGACTACACGGGCTCCGGCGCCCCGGGCTCCGGCCACGGCGCCCCCGGCAACGCCGACCAGGGCGGCAACGCGGGCCCCGGTTACGCGGGCGCGGGTGCCCCCGGCTCCGGCCACACGGGCCCCGGCGGCTCTGGCTCTGGCGGCCCTGGCTCCGGCTTTGGCGGTCCTGGCTCAGGCCACGGCGGCCTCAGCGGTCCCGGTTCCGGTGGTGCTGGTTCGGGTGGGCCCGGGGGTGTGAGCAGGTCCGGTCTGCCGCAGCGCAGGCCCGGGCAGTCCGGCGCCGGCGCCTCCTGGTCCTCGCCTGCCGACAGCGGCTTCCAGGCCGCGCAGGCCGCCGCCGAGCCTGCCAGGGGTGGTACCACCGCCTCCGGCCTGCCGCGCCGCGTACCCAAGGCCAACCTCGTGCCGGGCACGGCGGCCTCCGCCGAGCCCCAAGTGACGTCACCGGCGCCGCCGATCTCACCCGAGCGCCTGCGCAGCAGGCTCTCCAGCTTCCAGCAGGGTGTACGGCAGGGCCGTGAGGATCTGAAGGAGAAGGAATGAGAGAACTGAGCCAGGGAGCGCGTGGCATCAGCTGGCTGATCACCGACTTCGTCAACAACGTGCCCGGTGTCGCGCACACCGTCGTCGTGTCGTCGGACGGTCTGCCGCTGGCCTTCTCCGAGGGGTTCCCCAAGGACCGGGCCGACCAGCTCGCCGCGGTCGCCTCCGGTGTGATCAGCCTGACCCAGGGCGCGGCACGCGTGTTCGAGGGCGGTATGGTCACCCAGACGGTGATCGAGATGCAGCGCGGCCTTTTGATGATCATGTCGATCAGTGATGGATCGTGTCTGGCGGTGCTCGCCTCGCCCGACTGCGACATGGGCCTGGTGGCCTACCAGATGACGCTCCTCGTCGAGCGGGCCGGCCAGGTGCTGACGCCCGCCGTACGGGCGGAGCTGCAGGCGGCCCGCCCCCGCTAGCCGGGCGGTGACAGGAGATCATGGTGTCAGGTCAGGGTTGGGCTGGTGATAGCACTCCGCCGCATCCGTCGGCGCCCCGTCCGCAGAAGCCGAGCTCTCTGGTGCGGCCCTATGCCGTGACCGGGGGGCGGACCGCTCCGCGGATGAAGTTCGCCATGGAGGCGCTGGTTTCCTCCGTGACGTCGGAATACCAAGATATTTCCCTCTTGAGTCCGGAGTATCAGGCGATCATCCAGCTAACGCGAAATGTTCGGTCGGTTGCGGAGATCTCCGCCCTTTTACGGCAGCCTCTCGGGGTGGTCCGGGTGCTGATCGCCGACATGGCGTCGGAAGGCCTGATCCGCGTGCACCAGCCTGCGCTGGACGCGGGAAAGCCGGACCTCAACTTGCTCGAAAGGGTACTCAGTGGACTTCGCAGGCTCTAGCGCCGGCCTCACCTCGACGAAGATCGTCGTGGCCGGAGGCTTCGGCGTGGGCAAGACGACGTTCGTGGGAGCGGTCTCTGAGATCCTGCCGCTCACCACGGAGGCCGTCATGACCGACGCGTCGGCAGGCGTCGACGACGTGTCGCTCACCCCCAACAAGACCACGACCACGGTGGCGATGGACTTCGGCAGGGTCTCGCTCGACCGGGACCTGATCCTGTACCTGTTCGGAACCCCTGGCCAGCACCGCTTCTGGTTCATGTGGGACGACCTGGTACGCGGCGCCATCGGCGCGGTCGTCCTGGTCGACACGCGGCGCCTGGCCGACAGTTTCCCGGCGATCGACTACTTCGAAGAGGCCAAGCTGCCGTTCGTGGTGGGCGTCAACGGCTGGGACGGCGCCTTCCTGCACGACGAGCAGGAACTCCGCGAGGCCCTGACGGTCGGCGACGGCACCCCGATCGTCCGCCTGGACGCCCGCAACAGGGAGTCGGTCAAGGCCACCCTGATCACGCTGGTCGAACACGCCCTGACCCGCCAGATCGCCCCAGCCTGACCAAAGGGTTGGCCGAGCACCCGCCCGGCCAACCACCCCACCCGTCGAAACCCCTCAGGCCCACAACCCCGGTGCGCAAAGGGCTGGAGAAGCCGGCCCGACGAGCACGAGCATGCTGCCGTGGAACGGGGACATACCCGCGGCGCGGGGTGGTAGCGGGGCAAGCGGTGGTTTTCCCGCTAGCCGGTGGACGTGCGCACGTGGCGGCGGTCTGCCGGGGAGGCGGAGGAGCGTTCCCCTGGAAGGTCGGCACCACGTGCGGCGGGTGGGGTGGGGCGGCCCGCCGTAACGGAGAAAAGGACGGCAAGCGACGAAGAGGACCTCTACGCGGGGGTTTTGGAGTCCAGGCCGCGGACCAGACGGCCGACCTCGGCGCGCAGGTGCACGAAGTCCGGGTGCTCGCGGGTGGTGATCTGGTCGCGGGGGGACGGCAGGTCGACGGGCAGGTCGCCGACCACGTTGGCCGGAGCCTTGGAGAGCACGACCACCCGGTCGCCCACATACACGCTCTCGTCGATGTCGTGCGTGATGAGCACGATCGTCATCTGGTGATGTCCGCGCACCTGCAGAACCAGGTCCTCGAGGTCCTCGCGCGTCTGGGCGTCCACCGAGCCGAACGGCTCGTCCATGAGCATCAGCGTCGGCCGGTACGCCAGGGCGCGCGCGATGGCCACCCGCTGCTGCATGCCGCCCGACAACTGGAACGGGTACTTCTTGCCCGCGTCCCCCAGCCCGACCGACTCCAGCGCCTCTTGCGCGGCGTCCCTGCGGGCCTTCTTGTCCATGTTCTTGCGCCGCAGCGGCAGGGCGACGTTGTCGGCCACCGACATCCACGGGAACAACGACCGGCTGTAGTCCTGGAACACGACGGCCAGGTTGTCGGGTGTGTGCGTGACCACCTGCCCGTCGACCTTGATCTCGCCGCCGGTCGGCGTGATGAGGCCGGCGATGCTGCGCAGCAGGGTGGACTTGCCGGCGCCCGAGGGGCCGACGATGCACAGCAGTTCGCCGTCGGCCACGCTCAGCGTGAGGCCTTCGATGGCGTGGTGGGCGGTGGGTCCGCTGCCGTAGGTGTGGCTGAGGTTGGATATCTCGAGCAAGGCTGGATTCCTTGAGGGGCGCGAGTGACCCTCTGACTCTATCGGAGGCCCGAATTGTGAGGCCATAGCTGGCAATGACCAGAATGCACGCTGCTTTGTGCCTTTAAGTCCGGATTCGGGATTTCACGCGCCGAAAAGCTCTCAGAAAAGCGGCGGGTCATGAAATATCGTCTCTTGCGGCAGGCCCTCCCCACCCCCCGGAGCGCAGACCATGAGACGCACGATCCCCGCCCTCCTACTCGCCGCCACCCTGGCCCTGGCCGCCTGCGGCGGCTCCGAGCAGCCCTCCACCGGCGGGCTGGAGAAGCCCGTCATCAAGGTGGGCGCGCTGCCCATCCCCGACGCGGCCGCACTCTACATCGCCCAGTCCAAGGGCTACTTCAAGCAGGAGGGCCTCACCGTCGAGCCGATCACGATCCAGGGCGGCGCCGTCGCGCTGCCGCAGATCAAGAGCGGCGCCCTCGACATCTCCCACACCAACTACGTCTCCACGTTCCTCGCCGCCAGCAAGGGCGAGAAAGTGAAGGTCGTCGGCGACCTCTACCGCGCCGCCCCCAACACCTTCGACCTCATGGTCACCAAGGACTCCCCGATCCGCTCGGTCGCCGACCTCAAGGGCAGGACCGTCCTGGTCAACACGCTCAACAACATCGGCACGCTGGCCGTCACCTCGACGCTCCAGAGCGCGGGCGTGGCGCCGGGCGAGGTGAAGTTCGTCGAGAAGCCCTTCCCCGACATGGGCAACGCGCTGGCCACCGGTCAGGGCGACGCCGCGTGGCTGACCGAGCCGTTCATCACCGCCACGCAGGCGCAGCCGGGCCTGCGCGTACTGGCCGACACCATGACGGGGCCGACGGCGGACCTGCCGATCGCCGCCTGGATGGCCACCGCCGAATGGGTCACCGAGAACCCCAAGACGCTCGCCGCCTTCCAGCGCGCGATCGGCAAGGCGCAGAAGCTCGCCGCCGGTGACCGCAAGGAGGTCGAGGCGGTCATCCCCACCTACTCGAAGATCGACAAGGCCGCGGTCACGAAGATCACGCTCGGCAGCTTCCCGACCGACCTCGACGCGGCGCGGCTGCAGCGGGTGGCCGATCTGATGCTCCGGTTCGGGTACCTCAAGGAGCCCCTGGACGTGAAGACGCTCCTGGTCAGCAACGCCGGATGAGCGCGCGTGCGCTGCGGGGCGCGGCGGGCGTGGCCGCGTTCCTGCTCGTGGCCGAGCTGGTCGTGCGCTTCTGGCTGGCCGAGGGCGTGGTCTTCCCGCCGCCCTCCGCGGTGCTGACGCAGGCCGCGCTGCTCCTGGCCGACCCCGCCTTCCTGACGGGCGTCGCCGCCACGCTGCTCAACTGGGCCCTCGGCCTGCTGGCCGCCGTCGCCGTCGCGGTGCCCGCGGGCGTGGCGCTCGGCGCGCTGCCCGCCGCCGAACGGGCGACCCGCCCGCTGCTGGAGTTCATGCGTCCCATCCCGTCGGTGGCGATCATCCCGCTGGCGATCCTGCTCATCCCCGCCGACGTCGCGATGAAGGCGTCGGTGATCGTGTACGCGGCCGTGTGGCCCGTCCTCATCAACACCCTGTACGGCATGCGCGAGGTCGACCCCCTGGCCAAGGACTCCCTGCGCAGCTTCGGGTTCGGTCCTCTGGCGGTGCTGTGGCGGGTCAGCCTGCCCAGCGCCGCCCCGTTCGTGGCGACCGGCGTCCGCATCGCCGCGGGCGTGGGCCTCATCCTCGCGGTCAGCGCCGAACTGCTGGCCGGAGGCAGCGCCGGCATCGGCGTCTTCGTCATCCAGGCGGGCAGCGGCAACCGTACCGACCTGATGCTGGCCGCCACGTTGTGGGCCGGCGCGGCCGGCCTGCTGGCCAACTCGCTGCTGGTGGCGGCCGAGCGCCGGCTCTTCCGCTGGCACGAGGCACGCCGGGGAGCGGCAGGGTGAACGTGCTGAACAGGCTGTGGTTCGTGCCCGCGATGCTGGCCGGGTGGGAGGTGCTCACGCGGCTGAAGGACGACACCGACTTCCCGCCGCCGACCGCGATCGCCGGCCGGATGCGGGAACTGTGGTTCTCCGGCCCGCCGTCCCAGCTGTTCCTGACCGACGAGGCGGTGGCCAACCTGCTGCCGAGCCTGGCCCGCATGTTCTCCGGGTGGGTGCTGGCCGCCGCGGCGGGCGTGCTCGCGGGCGTGCTGATCGGACGTTCCCGCCGAGCCCAGGACTACGCCGGGCCGCTGATCCAGTTCGGCCGTTCCATACCGCCGCCGCTCCTGCTGCCCTTCTTCCTCGCGCTCCTCCAGGGCGGCCTGGCCACGCAACTGGCCGGGATCGTGTTCGGCGTGATCTGGCCGGTGCTGCTGAACTCCATCGAAGGCGCCCGCTCCGTCGAGGCCCTGCAGATCGAGACAGCCCGGGTGTTCGGACTGTCCCGCCCCCAGCAGCTCGGAAGGGTGATCATCCCAGCCGCCGCGCCCAAGATCCTGGCCGGCCTGCGGCTGAGCCTTTCACTGGCACTGATCATGATGGTGATCTCCGAGCTGTTCGGCGGCACCGACGGCATCGGCTACCAGTTGCTCCAGGCCCAGCGAGGATTCGACACCCCGGGCGTATGGGCCGCCATCGCACTCCTCGGCCTGCTCGGCTACCTGGTGAACGCGCTGTTCGTCCTGATCGAACGCCGCCTGCTCGGCTGGCAGGGCGGCTAGAAGGCGCGGCGGATGGCGGGGGCGTAGCCGGCTGACTCGATGCCCCACGAGGAGATCGAGGACGGGAGCAGTTCCAGCCATTCCGGCCCGCCGCCGCGTACCACTCGCTCGCCGCCCATGTCGTGGAGCTTGGCGGTGCCGCGGATGAGCAGGCCGCGTGGCGCGCCCTGCTCGTCGTAGTCGTCCACGACCATCGCCAGTTCCGGGTTCTCCGCGGCGTTGTCGCGGTAGGCGCGCCGCTGCCCGCGCACGGGCAGGTCGCGGGCGCCGATCTCCAGGGAACGCCCGCCGTCGGCCAGCCGGAAGCGCACCGGCACCACGTGCGGGCGGCCATCGGCGCTCGCGCTGGCCAGCCGGCCGATCGTGTGGTCTTTCAGATAGTGGAGCTCGCGTTCAGTGAACACCGGGCCTCGCGACGTAGGAGCCGAGCGGACGGCCGACGATCTTACCCGCGTCCAGCACGTGGTGGCCGCGCACGAACGTGTCGGTCACCCGGGCGGTCAGCTCGAAGCCCTCGAACGGCGTGTACTCCTGCGTGGACTCCGAGTCGGCCGCGTGCACCGTCCAGGTCTGGTCCGGGTCCACCAGCGCCACGTCCGCGTCGTACCCGGGCGCGATCGTGCCCTTGGTGCGCAGGCCGTAGCGTCGCGCGGGGTTCCAGGAGGTGAGCGCCGCGATCCTCCCGTACGGCAGGCCGCGCCGCCGTCCCTCGGACACGAGCCCCGGCAGCAGGTACTCCGCGCCCCCGAAGCCCGCCTTGGCCACGAACACGTCGTCACGCGGCTCGCCGTACTTGAGTTCCTCGCGGCAGCAGGCGTGGTCGCTGACCACCCAGTCGACGGTGCCGTCGAGCACGTACTCCCACAGCGCCTCGACGTCCTCGCGCGGCCGGATCGGCGGGTTGACCTTGCCGCCCAGCCCGTCGGCGGTCTCGACCGAGGCGAGCAGGTGCCCGATGGTGACCTCACGGCGGAAGTCGATGTGCGGGAAGACGGCGGCCATCCGCACCGCGGCGTCCAGCGCCTTGCGCGAGGACAGGTGCAGCAGGTTGATGTTGGCGAGACCGGTCTCGTGGGCCAGGTAGGAGGCGATGAAGACGGCCAGGCCCTCGGAGTGCGGCGGGCGCGAGGCGCTGTAGGCGGCCAGGCCGCTCAGCTCGCCGGCCTCCTCGACGAGCTTGGTGTAGGCGGTCATGATCTCGGCGGTCTCGCAGTGCAGCGACAGCGAGATCTCGTCGGCCAGGTCGGGGAAGCGCTCGCGGGCCGCCTGGACGCCGCGCATGACGAACTCGAAGTGGGCGTAGTCGTAGCGCTCGCCGTCGGGCAGCATGAGGAAGCGGCTCTGGTCGTTGGATCGGCCGTGCAGGCCGTGCCCGCCGTAGAACATGAAGATCTTGAAGCTGGGCACGCCGTGCTTCTCGATCAGCTCGGGCAGTTCGGCGATGTGGGTGCTCGACATGGGCGCCAGGTGGAAGCCGTAGTCGATGTAGGCGCGGCCCTCCGCGCGGGAGAGCACCTCGGGGAAGAAGTCGGCGTAGGGGCCGCCACGGTTGAGGTAGTACTGGCCGGTGCGCATGTAGGTGAGCGCGGTGGTGACGCCGCCCTGGGCGGCGGCCCGGCTCTCGGTCGAGGCGTCCTCCTGGAGCGGGTTGTAGATGCCCCAGTGCTGGTGGGCGTCGACGACGCCGGGGAAGGCCAGCTTGCCGCACCCGTCGATGACGTCGTCGCCCGGCGGCAGACCGCGGGCGACCTCGGTGATGCGGCCGTCGGTTATCGCGATGTCCGCCTCGACCGGCTCGTCACGTTCATGGGTGACGACCAGCACATTCTTGATCAGCAGGTCAGTCATGACCGCCTCCGGTTGTGGTGCCAGGCGAGGGCGCGGCGCTCGCCCATGAGGAACAGGGAGTTGAGAAGGAAGCCCAGTACGCCGAGGAGCACGACGCCGGCCCACAGGGCGGGCATGTCGGCATTGTTCGAGGCGAGGCTGAGCAGGTAGCCGATGCCCTCCGTGCTGCCTTTGAGCTCGGAGACGACCATGAGGATGAGCGCCAGCGAGACGCTCAGCCGCAGCCCGGCGAAGATCTTGGGGGACGCGGCGGGCAGGATGATGCGGAAGACCCGCAGGTGGGCGGGGATGCCGAAGACGGTGGCGGTCTCGATCTGCATGCGTTCCACGTGGCGGGCGCCGTCGATGGAGTTGAGCAGGATCGGCCAGATGATGCCGAAGACGATCGTGGCCACCTGTACCTCGGTGCCCATGCTGAACAGCACCAGGAAGACCGGGAGCATCGCGGGCGGCGGTACCGCCCTGCCGAACTCCACGAGCGGGTCGATGTAGTCGGCCAGCCACTGGGCCCGGCCGAGCGCCACGCCGAGCATGACCCCGACCAGCACCGCCACGGCCCAGGCGCCGACCACCCTGGCCAGGCTCGGCCAGACGTGCCCGATCGCCTCCTCGACGGCGAACATCTCATACAGCCGCGTCAGGACACGCGACGGCGAGGGGAAGTACGGGCTGGCGACCGAGAGCGCGGCGACTTCCAGAGCGGCGAGTACGACGGGGACCAGCCAGAGCCGTTTGACGAGAGTCTTGATCATGCGTCCCGCCACCTGAACAGGCGCCGCTCGGCGCGCAGCAGCACCGCGTTGACGACCAGGCCGACCAGCCCGGCCCAGATCAGCGTCGCGATCACGTCGATCATGGCCGACTCGCCGATGCCGGTGCTGGCCTCGATGAGGAACCTGCCCACGCCGCTGGCGCCGCCGACGAAGTACTCCACGCTGATGGCGAGGATGAGGGTGACGGAGGCGCCGAGCCGTACACCGGTGAAGATGAACGGCGCCGCGCTCGGCAGCGCCACCCGCCACACCACCGCGCCCGCGCCGAAACCGAAGGAGCGCAGGGTCTCGGCGGCGACCGGGTCGACGTCGCGCACGCCGTACAGGGTGTTGATGAGGATGGGCCAGGACGCCGCGTAGACGATCAGGGCGATCTTGGCGTTGATCTCCGGCGTGAAGAAGAACAGGGCCAGCGGGATCAGCGCGACCGACGGGATCGGCCGCAGGAACTCCACGATGGCGCGCGTGGTCTCCTCCACGAT
Source organism: Nonomuraea sp. NPDC050790 (assembly GCF_044456745.1). NCBI lineage: Bacteria > Bacillati > Actinomycetota > Actinomycetes > Streptosporangiales > Streptosporangiaceae > Nonomuraea > Nonomuraea sp. NPDC050790. Next base: position 23,203 of record NZ_JBITGF010000016.1, read on the forward strand.
CGGCACCGTTCCGAGCAGCAGCCCCACGGGTACGGCCAGCAGCACCGCGAGCCCGAGCCCGACGACCGCGGCGGTCAGCGTGGCGGCCAGGTCGCCGAGGAAGACGGGGTCGGCGGCCAGCGTTCCGAACCTGAGCAGCGAGTCGGAGGCGTTCGGCAGCCAGGCGAAGAGCCCCGAGCGGCCGACGATCTCCCACAGAAGCAGAAAAGCCGCCACGCCGACGACGTGGCGGGTGATCTTCGCTAAGGAGACGCGGGCGAGCGGGGTGCGCTCGCGCCGCGTTCCGTCGATCGCTGCGGTCATCCTTGGGGATTGACGATCATCGTGCTCACGTCCATCTTCGCCTTCAGGAAGCCGTACTCGGCCATCAGGTCGGCGACGCGTTGGATGCGCTGGGCGTTCAGCGTGGTCGGGTAGTTTCCAAGGTTGATCGTCGCGGCCGTCTCCTTGGGAATCTTGGTGAACGTGGGCAGGATCGCGGTCACCGCGTCGCGGTCGGTGGCGGCGACGTTCTGCGCCTTGGCCATGGCGCGCTGGAAGGCGGCCATGGTCTTGGGGTTCTGGCTGATCCACTTCTCGGTGGCGGCCCAGCCGGTGATGGGCAGGCTCTCGGTGGGTCCGGACATCGTGTCGATCAGCATCGTGGCGCCGAGCTTGCTCTCCGCCTCGCTGACGTACGGGTCGGTCATCCAGACCGCGTCCGCGTCGCCCTTCTCCAGCGCCGACAGCCAGTTGGTGGTCGGGATCTCGACGTATTGGACGTCCTTCTGCGGGTCCACGCCGTTGATCTTCAGGTGCGGGTTCATGGTGAGGACGCCGAGTCCCTTGAGGGCGTTGACGCCGATCTTCTTACCCTTGAGATCGGAGATTTTCTTGACCGGTGAATTCTTCGCGACCATCACACCGAACGCGCCCGTCGCTCCCTGATAGGAGTCGGCGATGTACTTGAACTTCTCCAGGCCGCCTTCCTGAATGGTCAGGATGGTGGCGTAGCTGCCAAGGACGACGTCCATCTGGCCGTTGCTGAGCTTGGGCAAGACGGCCTGCGGGGCCTGGATGGGCTCCTGCTTGACCTGGAGTCCCTCCTGCTCGAAGAAGCCGCGTTCCATGGCGATGAACAGGGGCGCGGAGTCCGCTCCGGGGTACTGGCCGATGAGCAACGAGGTCTTCTCGAGACCCGCGGCGTTGGTCGTACCCCCCGGTTTGTTTTCCGTCCCAGATCCAGAACACCCCGCAATCACCAGGGTTGTCGCCAGGCCGATCAGGGCGGTGCGCCCCAGGGCACGTAACCGCATGCCGTGTCTCCTTATGTACCAGGGGGTGTGAGCGACGATGACACGCACTGTAACGCACGAGAAGAGATTTAAAGGAGATATAGTGGATATGTCAGTTTTAGCCTTTTGACCGTCGGATTTAAATAATACCGCGTGCTTTGTCCGGTTTTATGTGCATTTATGTGGATTTGTCGTGTGGATGGCTGGGTGGCTTTCCGGATAGGCTCAGAGGGCGATCATAGGTTTGGGTGTAAGGGGTGTCGTGGCAGACGTCGATGGTGAGGCTCCCTACGGACTGAATCTGTCGGAGGCCAGCCCTGCTCGTGTGTACGACTACCTGCTCGGGGGCAAGGACAACTTCGGTGTCGACCGGGCCGAGGGTGAGCGCATCCGCGCGCTCATGCCCGGTGTCGAGATCGGGGTCCGCGCGCAGCGCGCGGTGCTGGGCAGGGTCGTCAGGTTTCTGGTCGGAGAGATCGGGCTCCGTCAACTGATCGACATCGGCACGGGGTTACCGACAGCCGAAAACGTGCATCAGGTGGCGCACTCGGTGGATCCCTCGGTGCGCGTGGCCTACGTGGACAACGATCCCCACGTCCTGGTGCATGCGCGAGCACTCCTGGCCAGGAATGTCAATACGCTTGCCGTACACGCGGACCTGCGTGAGCCCGCCGCGTTGCTGGGCGATCGCGAGCTGACCGCGCACATCGACCTCAAGCGCCCGGTCGGCCTGATCCTCTGTGGGATCCTCCACCACGTCCAGGACGAGGAGGACCCCTGGCACCTCACGAAGGAGCTCGTCGCCGCCCTTCCCTCGGGCAGCTACGTCTTCATCCACCACCTCCTGAACAGGGGCGACGAGCAGAGCCGCTCGCTGCTGGAGGCGAGGAACACCCGATACCGCACCATGGATGAGATCGCCCGCTTCTTCGCGGGCCTTGAAATGGTCGATCCGGGGCTGGTAGGCGTGCCTGACTGGCGTCCCGACCCGGACCAGACCTTCCAGGAGAGCCATCCGGTGCTGAAACTGGCGGTCGCCGGCGTCGGCCGCAAACCATGACCAATCCTGCAAGAGGTGTTCCTATGGGGCTTCGTGATGACATGCCGCTGCTCGCCCGCCACGAGGGCGAGTGGGAGGGCACGTATACGCACCTTGACGCGGACGGCAACCTGATCGACCGCCACCGCTCCCACCTGACCTGCACCATCGTGGACGACGTGACCTACCACCAGGTCAACCGCTACACCTGGGACGACGGCAGGACCGAGGAGCTGCAGTTCCCCGGCACCTACCTGGGCAACGGGCGCTGCGGCTTCGACACCGAGCGGATCAAGGGCGAGTTCTGGGAGCTGGACGAGTCCACGATCTACCTGAGCTGGATCTACAAGGCCGCCGAGGAGGACCTGCGGCTGTTCGAGCTGATCGTGCTCAGCGACGACGGCAAGAGCAAGAGCCGCGTGTGGCAGTGGGTCAAGGGCGGCGTCTGCGTCAAGCGCACGCTGATCGACGAGCGAAGGGTCGCCTGACCCCACGCCCCGGGCCGCCCCGATCGGCGGGCGGCCAGGGGTTTTGACCGAGTCGACACCCGCGTTGACAGAGTCTCTCCGTTGATGATCGTATTTCCCCCGCTACAGCCGCCCGACCTTCGGAGACACGATGTTGAAGCGCCGTGGTCTGTCCTTCGCCACCGCCTTATCCGCCCTCTTGCTGACCGGTCTCGCGCCGGGCGCGGCCGCCTCCTCCGGCGCCGCCGACATCGACGACCCGTGGGCGCCCGGACCCATCTACCGGACCGTCACCGACGACGCGGGACAGCTCCAACTGCAGTCGATGGGCCGCCCCGACGGGCAGGACATGGTCTTCCGCATCTCCGGCTCCGTCTACGCCAACGTGGAGGGCAACGCCCTCGACCCCAAGATCCGTCACGGCCAGAAGCTGTTCAACATCGAGGGCTACAACATCCGGCGGCTCTACCGCGTGCCCGGCACCACGCAGATCCACCAGCTCTCCCGCGAGATCGTCTTCTACACCAGCCCCGCCAACCCGACGCAGATCCTCACCGAGTGGACCAACCCCGTCGACGGCAAGATCTACCCGGTCGTCCCGATCAACAACGACCGGGTGGCCTTCGGCCCGTTCAACGTCACCCCCTCCTACGTCGGCCCGCCGCTGCAGCAGCGGCACGAGGAGACGGTGTGGAACAGCGACATCCCGGTCAACACCAACTTCGGCACCACGCTCGGCGAGCGCTTCGGCCTCAAGAACGGCCACTACAGCGCGATGGAGCTGTTCGACTTCTACGTCGACGACCGTGAGCGTGCCGCGCGCACCGTGGACGGCACCGTCCCGACGGGCGCCATGAAGACCAAGATCAGCTGGAGTCGCACCAGCCCGTGGGCGCCGTTCATGTGCCTGCCGGAGGAGAGCGTCCAGGGCCAGCTCACCTACCACGCCCGAAGCTGGGCGCTCAACTCCTACGCCGAGGTCGAGCCGTGGCTCCGTGCCAGGATCGACCTGCAGTACCCGCTCTACCAGGCCGCTCCCACCGACCCCGGCGCCAGCGAGAACTCCTGGACGTCGTTCTACAACAAGCAACTGGGCCGGGGTGCCACCACCTGGGCCCAGTGGTGCACCACCAACGGAAGGTAACCATGACGCAGGTCAGGAACCCGCTCACCGGGGAAACCGACCGCCTGCTCGCACCACCGTCGCCCGCGCGGCTCTCGGCCACGGCCGGTGAGCTGCGCGCGGCGGCGACCGCCTGGCGCGAGGCGGACCGAGGGGCCGTGCTCACCCGCTTCGGGGCCGCGCTGGCCGCCGACGAGGAACTGCTCGCCGCGCTCGTGGCCGACACCGGCCGCACCGGCGAGTCCGTGCTGGAGCGGCAGATCGTGGCGGGCATGATCGAGCGGTGGGTACGGCAGGCCCCCGCCCTCCTCGCCCCGCCGGAGGACGAGCCCGCCGGCCTGCCCGGCATCGTGGTCGGGGGCGAGGCGGTGCCGTACGAGCTGGTCGGGGTGATCAGCCCGTGGAACTTCCCGCTGCTGCTCGGCCTCATCGACGCGATCCCGGCGCTGGCCGCGGGCTGCGCGGTGCTGGTCAAGCCCAGCGAGGTCACGCCCAGGTTCATCGAGCCGCTCATGAAGCTCGTGCCCGAGGAGCTGCCGCTGCGGCTCGTCGAAGGTGCGGGGGAGACCGGGGCCGAGCTGATCGGCCTGGTCGACGCGGTCGTGTTCACCGGCAGCGTGCCCACCGGGCGCAAGGTGGCCGAGGCCGCGGCCAAGGCGTTCATCCCCGCCTTCCTGGAGCTCGGCGGGAAGGACCCGGCCATCGTGCTGGCCGGCAGCGACCTCGACCGGGCCGCCGCCGCCGTCCTGTGGGGCGGCACCGCCAACGCCGGGCAGGCCTGCCAGTCGATCGAGCGGGTCTACGTGGAGCGGGCCGTACACGACGAGTTCCTCGCGCTGCTCGCCGACAAGGCGGCCAAGGTGGCGCTGACCTGCGAGGGCGGCCCGATCGGACCGATCATCGCGGCCGGCCAGGCGGACGTGGTCGCGCGCCACCTCGCCGACGCGGTCGAGCGCGGCGCCGTCGTGCACACCGGCGGCGAGATCGAGCACCACGGCGGCGGGCTGTGGTGCCGGCCGACCGTGGTGTCGGGCGTCGACCACTCGATGGCGCTCATGACCGAGGAGACGTTCGGGCCGGTCCTGCCGGTGATGGCCGTGGACGGGCCCGACGAGGCGGTCCGGCTGGCCAACGACAGCGCGTACGGGCTGTCGGCCGCGGTGTTCGCCGCGACCGAGGAGGAGGCGCGCGCGCTGGCGCGGCGGCTGGAGGCGGGCGCGGTCAGCGTCAACGACGCCTCGCTGACGGCGCTGGTCCACGAGGGGGAGAAGAACTCCTTCAAGCTCTCCGGCCTCGGCGGCTCGCGCATGGGCAAGGGCTCGATCAACCGCTTCGTCCGCCGCCGCGCCCACCTGGTCGGCCGCTCGGCCGCGGCCCAGCCGTGGTGGCACCGGTGACCGCCTACCGGGCGCTCGCCCTGCAGCTGGAGACGCGGGCGGTCACCGGCCTCGCCGACCCGCGTTCGGAGATCAGGGCGGCGATCGCCCGCGTGGACTCCGGCCTCGGCGGCTCCAAGGCCTGGATCGGTCCCGACCTGCGGCTGGTCGTGCTGCCCGAGTACGTGCTGACCGGCTTCCCCATCGGCGAGAGCGTCGCCGCCTGGCGGGACAAGGCGGCGCTGGCCCCCGACGGCGAGGAGTACAAGGAGCTGGCCGAGATCGCCGGCCGCCACGGCGTCTACCTGTGCGTCAACGCCTACGAGAGCGACGAGCACTTCCCCGAGCTGTTCTTCCAGGCGTGCGTGATCCTCTCCCCGCAGGGCGAGACCGTGCTGCGCTACCGCAGGCTCCACTCCATGTACTCGCCCAGCCCCTACGACGTGTGGGAGCGCTATCTCGACGTCTACGGCATGGACGCGGTGCTGCCGGTGGCCAGGACCGAGATCGGCAACCTGGCCGCGCTGGCCTCGGAGGAGATCCTCTACCCGGAGCTGGCCAGGTCGCTGGCGCTGCGCGGCGCCGAGGTCTTCTGTCATCCGACCTCCGAGGCCTCCGCTCCGGCGCTGACGCCCAAGGCGATCGGCCGCCGGGCCCGCGCCATCGAGAACATGGCCTACCTGGTCTCGGCCAACAGCGGCGGCCTGAGCGGCATCTCCATCCCAGGCGACTCCACCAACGGCGGCTCGGAGGTGCTCGACTTCGAGGGCCGCGTGCTGGCCGTCGCCGGTCCGGGGGAGTCGATGATCGCCACCGCCGAGCTCGACCTCGACGGCCTGCGCCGCTTCCGCACCCGGCCCGGCATGACCAACCTGCTCTCGCGGGTGAAGCCGGCCCTGTGGGCCGAGGAGTACGCCCGCCACGACGTGGAGCGCCCCGACGGCCTGACCGGCGCCGAGCCAGGCCGCGCCTGGTTCGTGGCCCGTCAGAAAGAGATCATCGAGCGCATGTACGGCTGACGCGCGGTCGCCCCCTGCCCGTGCCGGACGGGGAGGGGGCGACTTCTGCTACGGCCTCAGCGCGTCCCGACGCGGCTGGCCCGATGCCAGCCCAGCACCAGCCGCTCCACCCCGATGAACACGGCGTTGAGCAGGATCCCGAGCACGCCCAGCAGCACGATGCCCGCCCACATGGCCGGGATGTCGAACTCGCTCTGCGCCTCCAGCATGCGGTGCCCGATGCCCTCGCTGCTGCCGACCAGTTCGGAGACGACCATCATGATGAGCGCCAGCGAGACGCTCAGCCGCAGCCCGGCGAAGATCTTCGGCGCCGCAGCGGGCAGGATGATGCGGAACACCCGCTGCGTCCTGCTCAGCCGGAAGACCTCCCCGGTCTCCACGTACTGCTTGTCCACGAAACGCGCCCCGTCCGCGGCGTTGATCAGCACCGGCCAGACGACGCCGTAGACGATCGAGGCGAGCTGCATCGGCGTACCGATCTTGAAGAGGATCAGGAAGATCGGCAGGAGCGTCGAGGGCGGCACGGAACGGCCGAAGTGGATCAGCGGGTCGGCCAGCGCGGACAGCCAGCGCGAGCGGCCCAGCAGGACGCCGAGCGCCACGCCCGCCGCCGCGGCCATCGCCCACCCGAGCAGCAGCCGCGACAGGCTCGGGACGAGGTCGGCGATCGCCTCGTCGGTGAGGAAGACCCGCGACAGCGGTCCGGAGAACCACATCTCGTGCAGCCGGACCACGATGACGCTCGGCGGCGGGAAGTAGGTGGCCTCGGCCTGGCGGGTGAACAGCTCCCAGGCGAGGACGGCGACGGGGAGCAGCCAGTACCACGCGAGCCTGCGAATGATCATGACGTCGATCCCTGGTGCCAGTGGAACAGCCGTCGCTCACCGGCCATGAACAGCGCGTTGGCGGTCAGCCCGATCAGGCCCGCCCAGATCGTGCCCGCCAGCATCCTGTCGATGCGGTTGGCGCCGCTGGCCAGCGAGAGGAAGTTGCCGATCCCGCCGCCGCCACCGGCGATGAGCTCCACGCTCACCCCGACGATCAGCGTGACCGACAGGGCGATGCGGATGCCGGTGAAGATGAACGGCGCCGCGCTGGGCAGGCTGACCCGCAGCACGACCGACATGCCGCCGAACCCGAAGCTGCGCAGGGTCTGCTTGGCCTGGGGGTCCACGTCGCTGAGGCCGTACATCGTGTTGATGAGCAGCGGCCACGCGCAGGTGTAGACGATCAGCGCGATCTTGGCGTCCTGGCTCTGGGGGAACAGGAACATCGCCAGCGGGATCAGCGAGACCGAGGGGATGGGCCGCAGAAACTCCACCAGGGGGCGCACGGAGCGCTCCACGACGGGCACGGTGCCGAGCAGCAGCCCGGCGGGCACCGCGGTGGCGACCGCGATCACCAGTCCGATGAGGCAGGCCAGCAGCGTGTTGCCGACGTCGGCCAGGAACGCGCCGTCGAAGGCGACCTCGACGGTGGTGACCAGCACGGTCGAGACGAGCGGGATGATCTCGGGGTCGATGACCCCGAGACGTCCCAGGGCCTCTACGAGAACGAGGAACCCCAGGACGCCGGCTGCGCCCAGGATTCCTCGTCTGTCGCGGAGAGTGCTCATTCGACCTTGGCGGGGATGAGTGTCGAGACGTCCATCTTCGCCTTGAGATAGCCGTAACCGTGGAGCAGGTCGGCGAGCTTCTGGAACGCCGCCATGTCCGGCTCCATGCCGAAGCTGCCGAGCTTCATCGCGGCGACCGCCGGCGCGGGGATCTGCGTGTAGGTCGGGACCACCTCGTTGATGGCGTTGCGGTCCTCACCGGCGATCTTCTGCGCCTTGGCCAGCGCGCGGTGGAAGGCCGCGGCCGTCTTCGGGTTGTCGGTCAGCCACTTCTCCGACACGCCCCAGCCGTCGATCGGGATGCCCGCGGTCGGGCCGCTGGTGGTGTCGATGATCTGGGTCGCGCCCTCCTTGATCGCGGCCGACAGGAACGGCTCGACCAGCCAGGCGGCGTCGACCTTCTTGGAGGCCAGGGCGGCGAGCTGGTCGGCGAACTGGATCGCGACGAACTTCACCTCTTCCGGCTTCAGTCCGGCCGCCTGGAGGTGGGCGTTGGTGGCGGTCTGGCCCAGCGCCTTCAGCACGTTGACCGCGACGGTCTTGCCCTTGAGGTCGCCCGCCGACTTGATCGGCGAGTCCTTGGGCACCACGACGCCCGCGATGCCGGGGGCGCCGGTCTGGACGTGCTGGAACAGCTTGAGCTTGGCCGCGCCGGAGTCCTGGATCGCCATCAGCGAGACGTAGCTGGTGAGGAAGGCGTCCATGCTGCCGTTGAGGATCTTCGGCATGACCGCCTGCGGAGCCTGGATGATCTCCGTCTTGACGGTCAGGCCCTCCGCCTTGAAGAAGCCGCGCTTCTCGGCGATGTACAGCGGGGAGGAGGAGGGCACGGGCACCACACCGACGGTGATCGTGCTCTTCTCCAGCCCGCCGGCCGGGGCCGAGCCCTGCGCCTTCGGCGCCTCCTGCCCGCCGCCGCACGCGGCCAGGGCGAGAACGGTCGCGCAGGCGACGGTGACGACCCGCGTTAATCTCATGTTTCGGCTCCTGCTACTGCTCGGGTCCGTTGAAGACCATGGTGGGGACATCAATCTTGCTCTTCAGATAGCCGAACTCGTGCATGAGGTCGGCCACGCGCTGGATGCGCGTCGCGTTGAGCGAGGTCGGGAAGGTCCCCATGGCCATGGTCATGACCGCTTCCTTGGGGATCTGCGTGTACTTCGGGACCACCTCGGCCAGGGCGGAACGGTCGGTCGCGGCCAGGCGCTGCGCCTTGGAGACGGCGCGCTGGAAGGCGGCGGCGGTCTTGGGGTGCTTGGCCACCCACGCGTCGGTGCTGCCCCAGCCGTCGATCGGCAGCGACTCGGTGGGGCCGGTGTTGGTGTCGAGCAGCACGCGCGCGCCACCCTGCTGCGCGGCCGACAGGAACGGCTCCACCAGCCAGGCGGCGTCCACGGTGCCGGTCTTCAGCGCGGCGATCTGCGCCTGGAAGTCGATCGGGGTGAACTTGACGTCCTGCGGGCTCAGCTCGTTGATCTGCAGGTGTGCGCTGACGGAGAGCTCGCCGAGGTTCTTGAGGGAGTTGACGCCGATGGTCTTGCCCTTGAGATCCTTGGCGCTCTGCAGCTTGGACTCCTTCGGGACGACCACCGCGGCGATGCCGGGCGCGCCCTGGAGGGTATCGGACAGGATCTTGATCTTCTGACCACTGTCCTGAAGGTTTAGGAACGATACGTAACTGCCCTTGAAGATGTCCATGCTGCCGTTGGCGATCTTGGGCATGACCGCCTGTGGCGCCTGGATGACCTCCATCTTGACGGTGAGGCCCTCTTCCTTGAAGAAGCCCCGGGTGTCGGCGATGTAAACCGGCGCTGACGACGGAACCGGGGAGACCCCGATCGTGATCGTCGTCTTCTCAAGGCCCCCACCAGCGGCGGAACCTGAGGATGAGCCTGACCCGCTGCTGCAGGCGGCAAGGGAAACGGCCACGACGAGCCCTATTACGGACACGCGGAGGGTAGGCCCGAAAGTCATGAGTCTCCTTGACGGGGTGGTGCAAGGGTTCCGCGCGCGTCCCGAGCGACAGGTGGGAGCCGTGCGAACAGGCGGAGATCGTACCGGAGCCTCGGTCGCAATTGCCATGAAATCATCCGATTTGTGTTGTCCGAAATATCGAAGGCTGGGCCGTATGTCCGAAATAATGATCTTTGAGGTGATAATGAAGATGTGATATGGCAGGGAGTGGGTGATTTGCAATGCTTGATGAGTTCGGTGAGACCGGAGTGTTGGCCTGAGTTAGGAGGATGTGCTCAAATAGCTCCTTGTTCCGAGGGTTGTCCCGTCTATCCCTCACCACCCCGTGGATCCCGCGAGGAAGTGCCAGTCACGTGAGGAAACGATCCGGCGCGAACCAGCGTGGCACGCAGAGTCCGGTGCCCACGCAGGCACACTCCAAAGCCGGTGGCGGTAGGTTCCGACTCCGCAACTGGCGAGTGCGATGGCGTCTCATCGCGCTCATCGCCGTCCCGACCGCCGTCGGTGTGTGGATCGGCGGCCTGCAGATCGTGGACTCCATCGGCCGGGCCAACGCATATCAGCGTGTCCTGGAAAAGGCGGAATTGGGGGATTCCATCACCGAGCTCGCCCACGAGCTCGCACTGGAACGTGACCGCGCCGTCCTGTACGTCGCCGCCGGTCGCCGCAAGCCGGCCGAAGCGGACTTACGCAGCACGTTCAGCCCCGTTGACGTGGCCGTGGGCAAGTTCCGGCAGAGAGCGTCGGTCATCTCCGACGCGCACGGCGAGAGCGTGCGCCTCATGGTCCAGCAGATGCAGGGCCGCCTTGAAGAGATCGCCTTCGCCCGCGACACGGTCATCAAGTCGCAACTGCCCGCGCTGCCCACGATGCGCAAGTACTCCCAGATCATCGACGTGCTCCAGAAGTTCCACGACGAGATCGGCCAGGGCGACGTCGACGAGACCCTGAGCAACAGCGTCCGGGCCTTCAGCGCCCTGACCCGCGCCAAGGACGCCGCCTCCCAGCAGCGCGGACTGCTGGCCGCCGCCGCCACGACCACCAGGTTCCAGACCGGCGAGCAGGAAGCCTTCACCGGCGCCCGCGCCCAGCAGGAGAGCGAGACCTCGGCCTTCCGCTCGATCGCCTCCATCGACGAGCTGCAGTTCTACGAGGACACCGTCACCGGCGCCGACGTCGACCGCGCGGCGCTGTTCCGCCTGCGCGCGCTGTCGCAGGCCGCGGAAGGCAGCCCCATCGACCTCGAGTCCAGGACCCGCGCCGACGCCGACCGCTGGTTCGAGTCGATCACCGGCGCCATCGACGGCATGCGCACCGTGGAGAAGCGGCTGTCGCAGTCGATCAACGTGCAGAGCCGCGGGCTCAAGGACTCCGCCCAGACCTCCGCGCTGTTCGCCGCCGTCGGCTCCGGCCTCCTGCTGATCCTGGTCCTGATCGTCACCACCCTGATGGCGCGCTCGCTGGTCAGCCCGCTGCGCAGGCTGCGCAGCGAGGCCCTGCAGATCGCCGGCCAGCGCCTGCCCGACACCGTGCGCACCATGCGCGAGACCGTCGACGCCAGCACGCCGGACGTGCCGCCCATCGGCGTCGTGTCCGAGGACGAGATCGGTGAGGTCGCCCGCGCCTTCGACGAGGTCCACCGCGAGGCGGTACGGCTGGCCGGCGAGGAGTCCAGGCTCCGGAGCAACGTCAACGCCATGTTCGTCAACCTCTCGCGCCGCTCCCAGACCCTCGTCGAGCGCCAGATCACCCTCATCGACGGCCTGGAGCAGGGCGAGCAGGACGAGAGCCGGCTGGCCAACCTGTTCAAGCTCGACCACCTCGCCACCCGCATGCGCCGCAACAGCGAGAACCTCCTGGTCCTCGCCGGGCAGGACCCGCCGCGCCGCTGGAGCCAGCCGGTCAAGCTGGTCGACGTCGCCCGCGCCTCCCTGTCGGAGGTCGAGAACTACGAGCGCGTCGTCCTCCAGGTGCCCGACGGCGTCTCCGTCGCCGGACAGGCCGTCAACGACGTCATCCACCTGCTGGCCGAGCTGGTCGAGAACGCCCTGTCGTTCTCGCCCCGCGAGACCCGCGTCACCGTCTCGGGCAGCCGCATCGACGGCGGTGGCGTCATGCTGTCGATCACCGACTCCGGCATCGGCATGACCGGCGACGAACTGGCCCAGGCCAACGACCGCCTCACTGACGCGCCCACGGTCGACGTCTCCGTCTCGCGCCGCATGGGCCTGTTCGTGGTCGCCCGCCTGGCCCACCGCCACGGCATCCGCGTGCAACTGCGTCCCCACGGCTCCGGCGGGCTGACCGCCATGGTCCTGCTGCCGGAGGCGCTGCTCGGCGCCCAGGCCGCCGCCATGGCCGGCGCCGGCAGCGGAGGTCCGGGCCCGATCGGCGCGCCGCCCCCGCACGCGCCCGTGGTGGAGCCGTTCAACGGCCAGCCCATGCAGTGGGGGCAGCAGATGCCCTCCGGCCACCCGTCCTTCCCGTCGAACCCGTCCGGCGGCTCGTGGCCGTCGATGCCCCAGTGGCCCTCCGAGGGCGGCGTCCCCGCCGGCGGCGGTGGCGTACACGGTGGTGGAGTGCACGGTGGCGGCGTGCCCAGCGGCGGCGGCGTGCCCAGCGGAGCCGGCAACGGCGGCTGGCCCTCCGACCCGCGCGGCGGCGGACCCGACACCTCGGACGTGTGGGTGCCCTCCCGCAACAACGGCGGCTGGGGCAACGAGCCCCCGCTGCCCAAGCGCCAGCCCGCGCCTCCCTCCGAGGAGGTGTCCACCTGGTCGTTCAACCGCGAGCAGCAGCAGTCGCAGCGTCCGCCGAACCGCTACGACTTCCCCGAGACCGAGTCGGCCGCCACGGGACCCATCCCGGCGGTCAACCAGGGCGACGAGTTCCTGCCGATCTTCGCCTCGGTCGAGTCCGCCTGGTTCGAGCACAACGACAACGGCGGCGGCAACTGGGGCTCCACCAAGGCCGACGCGGGCTGGAGCGCGGCGGAAGCCGTACGCGAGCCGGTGCGAGACGCGCCAACGGCGGCCGGGCTGCCGAAGCGCGTCCCCAAGGCCAACCTGGTGCCGGGCTCGGCCGACACCGCCAGCGCGCCCAAGGGCGTGGCGCCGGTACGCCACGTCTCGCCCGACCGGGTGCGCAGCCGGCTGAGCAGTTTCCAGCAGGGCTTCCGAGCAGCACGTGATGACATCAGCGAAGGCAGGGCGTATCCCCCTGGCTCGAAGCACGTTGATAGCAGGGAGGAGGGCGAATGAACGACCTGAGCCACGCGGCGCGCGGGGTCGACTGGCTGATCACCGATTTCGTCAGCACCGTTCCCGGGGTCGCCCATGCTGTTGTGGTCTCTTCCGATGGGTTACCGCTCGCGGCCTCCGCCGGCTTCCCGACGGACAGGGCCGACCAACTGGCCGCGATCGCCTCCGGGCTGATCAGCCTGACCCAGGGCGCCGCCCGGGTCTTCGAGGGCGGGGTGGTCAACCAGACCATCGTGGAGATGGAACGCGGTCTCATGCTGATCATGTCGATCAGCGATGGCTCGTGCCTCGCGGTCCTGGCCGCCCCCGACTGCGACATGGGGCTGGTCGCCTACCAGATGACCCTGATGGTGGACCGTGCCGGGCAGGTGCTGACCCCAGCGGTACGCGCCGAACTGCGCGCCAGCCAGACCCGGTGATCACCGTGAGTGACCATAGCTGCGAGGTGTACGCCTCGTGAACAGTCATCCTGGTTGGAACAGCGGCGGTGGCTGGGAACCCCCGCCGCCGCCCCACAACGACCCCGCCTCGCCGGTGCGCCCGTACGCGGTGACGGGCGGGCGTACGGCGCCGCGGGTCAAGCTCGCCATGGAGGCGCTGGTGTCCTCCGCCACGGCGGAACACCGGGAGTTCTCGCACATCACCCCCGAGTACCAGGCGATCTCCCAGTTGTGCCGCCAGGTGCGCTCGGTCGCCGAGGTCTCCGCGCTCCTGCGGATACCGCTCGGCGTGGTGCGGGTGCTGATCGCCGACATGGCGGCAGAAGGTCTGGTCCGCGTGCACCAGCCAGCGCTGGAAGCAGGAAGGCCGGACGTGTCTTTGCTCGAAAGGGTGCTCAGTGGACTTCGCAGGCTCTAGCCCCGGCCTCACCTCGACGAAGATCGTGGTGGCCGGAGGCTTCGGTGTCGGTAAGACGACGTTCGTCGGCGCGGTGTCGGAGATCATGCCGCTGACCACGGAGGCGGTCATGACAGACGCCTCGGCGGGGATCGACGACCTCGGGATGACACCACTGAAGTCCACCACGACCGTGGCCATGGACTTCGGCCGCGTGTCGCTGGACCGGGACCTCATCCTCTACCTGTTCGGCACGCCGGGCCAGCACCGGTTCTGGTTCATGTGGGACGACCTGGTACGCGGCGCCATCGGCGCGGTCGTCCTGGTCGACACGCGGCGCCTGGCCGACAGTTTCCCGGCGATCGACTACTTCGAAGAGGCGCAACTGCCGTTCGTCGTGGGCGTCAACGGCTGGGACGGCCAGTACCCCCACAGCGACAGCGAGGTGCGCGACGCCCTCACGCTGGCGCCGCACATCCCGCTGGTGCGCCTGGACGCGCGGTCCAAGGACTCGGTCAAGAGCGCGCTCATCCACCTGGTCGAGCACGCCCTGACGGTACGCATGGCCGTGCCCGGCTGGAATGGCTGAAGGAGCGACTAGGCTGGGTCCAGACCACGCATAACCGCATCGAGGACTGGCCAACCACGTGTTCGAGACGCTTTCCGACCGGCTGACATCGGTCTTCTCCTCCCTCCGTTCCAAGGGTCGGCTGTCCGACGCCGACATCGACGCGACCACCCGCGAGATCCGCATCGCGCTGCTCGAGGCCGATGTCGCGCTGCCGGTGGTCAAGGCGTTCGTCGCCCAGGTCAAGGAGCGTGCCCGCGGCGCGGAGGTCTCCCAGGCGCTCAACCCCGCCCAGCAGGTCGTCAAGATCGTCAACGAGGAGCTCATCGCCATCCTCGGCGGCGAGACCCGCAGGCTCCGCCTCGCCAAGACGCCGCCGACGGTCATCATGCTGGCCGGCCTCCAGGGCGCGGGCAAGACGACGCTGGCCGGCAAGCTGGCCCGCTGGCTGCGCGAGCAGGGCCACGCGCCGATGCTGGTCGCCGCGGACCTTCAGCGTCCCAACGCGGTCAACCAGCTCCAGGTCATGGGCGAGCGCGCGGGCGTCGTCACCTACGCTCCCGAGCCGGGCAACGGCGTCGGCGACCCGATCGAGGTCGCCAGGCAGTCGATCGAGGTGGCCCGCCAGCGGCAGCACGACGTGGTCCTCATCGACACCGCCGGCCGCCTGGGCATCGACCAGGAGATGATGAAGCAGGCCGCCGACATCCGCGACGCGGTCTCGCCCGACGAGGTCCTCTTCGTGGTCGACGCCATGATCGGCCAGGACGCGGTGACCACCGCGCAGGCGTTCATGGAGGGCGTCGGCTTCGACGGCGTGGTCCTGACCAAGCTCGACGGCGACGCCCGCGGCGGCGCCGCCCTGTCGGTGCGGCACATCACCGGCCGGCCGATCATGTTCGCCTCCACGGGCGAGAAGCTGGAAGACTTCGACGCCTTCCACCCCGACCGGATGGCCTCCCGCATCCTCGACATGGGTGACATCCTCACCCTGATCGAGCAGGCGCAGAAGACGTTCGACGAGGAGCAGGCCGCCAAGATGGCGGGCAAGCTCACCTCGGGCGAGAACTTCACGCTGGAGGACTTCCTCGAGCAGATGATGATGGTCCAGAAGATGGGCCCCATCAAGAACCTGCTCGGCATGATGCCCGGCATGGGGCAGATGCGTGACCAGCTCGACTCGATCGACGACCGCGACCTCGACCGCATCGCCGCGATCATCCGCTCGATGACCCCGGGCGAGCGCAGCGACCCGAAGATCATCAACGGCTCGCGCCGCGCCCGCATCGCCGCCGGCTCCGGCGTGACGGTCACCGCGGTCAGCAACCTCGTCACCCGCTTCTACGAGGCCCAGAAGATGATGAAGCGGATGGCCGGCGGCATGGGCATCCCCGGCATGCCAGGCGGCAGGAACAAGGCGGCCAAGCAGCAGAAGAAGAACAAGAAGGGCCGCAGGGTCAGCGGCGACCCGCGCAAGGCGGCGCTGGGCAAGCCCGCCCCCTCGCCCGAGGACGGCGCGGCGCCCCCCAAGAAGGGCGGCCTGCTCGGCAACCTCGGCGGCGGCGGAGCTCCCAAGCTCCCGCCCGGCCTGCAGCTCCCGCCCGGCTTCGACCCGTCGAAGTTCCAGCTCCCGGGCGACGACAAGAAGTAGCTCTCCGCGGGGGTACGGCACGCGGCCGCACCCCCGTGCCATGTCGCTGTCAGTACCCGCGGTCTGGCACAATGGCATGTTGGAACACCGTGACCAGGCGGGTGCCCTCTCACCTCCCGCCGGACACGCCTGTCCCTCGAGCGGCCCGCCATCGTGCCCCACTCGATGGCAAACCGTTCACCCACGCTCGATTGCAGGAGAGACCACACCCGTGGCAGTCAAGATCAAGCTCAAGCGGCTCGGCATGATCCGCAACCCGCAGTACCGCGTCGTCGTCGCCGACAGCCGCACCAAGCGTGACGGCCGGGCGATCGAAGAGATCGGCCTGTACCACCCGAAGGAAGACCCTTCGCTCATCCAGATCGACGCCGAGCGCGCCGCCTACTGGCTGGGTGTGGGCGCGCAGCCGACCGAGCCCGTGCTCAAGCTGCTCAAGCTCACCGGTGACTGGCAGAAGTTCAAGGGCGAGGCCGCGCCGGCCCCGCTGAAGGTGGCCGAGGCCCCCGCCGACCGCCACGCGGTCTACGAGGCCGCCGCCAAGGAGGCCCTGTCCGGTGGCGACACCGGCAGCTCCGGCACCACGCCGAAGAAGGCGAAGAAGAAGGACGAGGCTCCGGCCGCCGAGGCCCCCGCCGAGACGCCGGCCGAGACCCCCACCGAGGGCGAGGGCTGACGTGCTCGAGGAGGCTCTCGAGCACCTCGTTAAGGGCATCGTCGAACATCCTGACGACGTCCGGGTCCGCGCACGCCGCATTCGCAGCGGGCGCGTTCTCGAGGTCCGGGTGCACCCCGACGACCTCGGCAAGGTCATCGGCCGCGGCGGACGCACAGCCAAGGCGCTGCGCACCGTCGTGAACGCACTGGCTGACGGAAAGTACGTCCGGGTCGATCTGCTCGACCTGAACGAAGCGGTCCGTTAGCCCGCTGGTTCAACCGCGCCCTCATCGGTTCTCCGGTGGGGGCGCTTCGCCGTACAGGGAGAGAAGGAAAGATCGTGCAGCTGGTTGTGGGGCGGATCGGGCGTCCGCACGGCGTCCGCGGCGACGTCACCGTGGAGGTGCGCACCGACGATCCCGAGCTGCGCTTCGCCCCCGGCACCGCGCTGGTCACCGACCCGGCCGCGCGCGGCCCGCTGGTGGTCGAGAGCCGCCGCTGGAACAAGGACGTGCTGCTGCTGCGCTTCGAGGGCGTCGCCGGGCGCGACGCGGCCGAGGAACTGCGCGGCACCATGCTCGTCATCGACTCCGCCGACGTGGCGCCCTCCGAGGACCCCGACGAGTTCCACGACCACCAGCTCATCGGGCTCGCCGTCGTGACCGTCGCGGGCGAGGCCGTGGGCGAGGTGACCGACGTGCTCCACCACGGCCAGGACCTCCTCGTCGTACGCCGCGGCGGCGGCCAGGACGACGCCCTGATCCCGTTCGTGAAGGCGCTGGTGCCCGAGGTCGACGTGGCCGGCGGCAGGCTCGTCGTCGACCCGCCCGAGGGGTTGCTCTGACATGCCGCGCCTCGACATCCTCTCGATCTTCCCCGAGTACTTCGCCCCGCTCGACGTCTCCCTGATCGGCAAGGCCCGCGAGCGCGGCACCCTTGACGTCCGCCTCCACCAGCTCCGCGACTGGGCCCACGACGTGCACAAGACCGTCGACGACACCCCCTACGGCGGCGGCCCCGGCATGGTGATGAAGCCCGAGGTGTGGGGCGAGGCGATCGACACCGTGATCGGCGACGGCGCGCCCCGCATGATCGTGCCGACGCCGAGCGGGCGGCCGTTCACGCAGGAGCTCGCGCAGGAACTGGCGCGCGAGGAGTGGCTGCTGTTCTGCTGCGGGCGCTACGAGGGCATCGACTCCCGCGTCATGACCGAGTACGGCTCGCGCCTGCGGGTGGACGAGGTGAGCATCGGCGACTATGTGCTGGCCGGTGGCGAGGTCGCCGTACTGGTGATGGTGGAGGCGATCGGCCGGTTGCTGCCCGGGGTGCTGGGCAACGCCTGCTCGGTGGCGGACGACTCCTTCGCTCCCGGTTCCATGCGGAACCTGCTGGAGGGGCCGGTCTACACCAAGCCGCCTGTGTGGCGGGGGCACGAGGTCCCGCCTGTGCTGCTCAGCGGGCATCACGGGAAGGTGGCCAGGTGGCGCCGGGACGAGGCGCTGCGCCGTACCCTCGCGAACCGCCCCGAACTGGTGGCCAACCTCGACCCCGAAACCCTGGACAAGCACGACCGCGCCCTCCTCGACCACCTCCACCCCCCACCCACCCCCTAACCTCAACCCCACCCACCCCCTCCTCCCGGCCCCCGCTCACGTCTCCCCGCGCGCGTCCTCCCCGCCCTGCGCCCTTCTTGTCCTGCCTCCTCCTCGTCCGCCCTGCCGCCTTCTCCCGCTCCCGCCCTGCCCCCTTCCTGGTCCCCGATCACCCCCAGGCCCCGGCTCACGCCTTCGCACCTGTGCCCCCTCGGGCGCGCCCCCGGCCTCTGAACGTGGGCTTTGCCCTTGGTCCCTTCGGGCATCCTTGTGGCCCTGCCGTTCCCCTGAGCTGTTGCCGGGGTCGTTTCGCTTCATCCGCGAACATGTGGCAAACTGAAGCGCTGCCAACCCGTCACGTGGTTGGTTCGCCGTGCCCGGGGGACGCCCGGGCTCACCATGGAAGCAGGCGTGTCCACCGCGAGCCGCGGCCGGGTGGACCTCCGCGTGCTCGCGAAGACTTTGAGGAAACAGCTCTCATGCACACGAAGATCCAGGAGCTCGAGAAAGCGACCCTGCGCAGCGACGTGCCGGACTTCCGTCCCGGTGACACGCTCGAGGTTCACGTGCGAGTCGTCGAAGGCAACCGGTCGCGTATCCAGGTCTTCAAGGGCTTCGTGCTGCGCCGCCAGGGCGCCGGCGCCCGCGAGACCTTCACCGTCCGCAAGGTGAGCTACGGCGTCGGCGTCGAGCGCACCTTCCCGGTGCACAGCCCGGTCATCGAGAAGGTCGTGCTGGTCACCCGCGGTGACGTCCGCCGCGCCAAGCTCTACTACATGCGTGACCTGCGCGGCAAGGCCGCCCGCATCCGCGAGAAGCGCGAGAGCGCGCCCGCCAAGTAAGGCGCGACCCAAAAGCCCGGTACCGCTTGGCCGTACCGGGCTTTTCTTTATATGGAGCGACTCGCGGGCGGGTGTACCGTCGGTCGGGGCTTGTCGAGCCGATGCATCATCTAGGCTCGTCAGCGATGACTAGCGAGAGCCAGGAGAACGGCGCAGCGCGCCGCCCTGTCAAGGACGAGGTGGACGTGGTCGCCGAAGAGACTCAGAAGGCCAAGGACCCCAAAAAGAAGGACAAGAAAGGGTCGTTCTGGAAAGAACTTCCCGTCCTGGTCGTCGTGGCCCTCGTACTGGCCTTGATCATCAAGACGTTCGTGATCCAGGCGTTCTACATTCCGTCTGAGTCGATGGAGAACACCCTGCTCAAGAACGACAGGGTCCTGGTCAACAAGCTGGTCTACCACACGCGCGACATCGAGCGCGGTGACGTCGTGGTCTTCTCGGGGGTCGACTCCTGGGACGGCGAGTTCGTGATGGAGGAGCCGTCGAACCCGATCGCGGCCTTCTTCCGCTGGGTCGGCACCGCCTTCGGCGTCGTGCCCGGTGAGAAGGACTACATCAAGCGGGTCATCGGCGTCGGCGGCGACAAGGTGAAGTGCTGCGACGCCAAGGGCCGGATCACGGTCAACGGGGTGGCGATCGACGAGGAAGGCTACCTGTATCCGGGCAATGTGCCTTCGCGGGAGCCGTTCGAGATCACCGTGCCCGAGGGGCGGCTGTGGGTGATGGGCGACCACCGCGTGGTCTCGCTCGACTCGCGTGCCCACCAGGGCGATCCGGGCGGCGGTTCGATCCCGGAGAGCCAGGTCATCGGGCGGGCGTTCGTCATCGTCTGGCCATTCTCGCGGGCGGCGACGCTGCCGATCCCCGAGACGTTCGCGCAGCCGGCGCTGCAGGCCATGGCCGGGGGGATACCGCTGGTCGCGGGGTTCGCGTTCGCGGTGCCGCTGGTGCTGGTGCGCCGGCGGTGGGTGCTGAGGAGGAAGCGTTGATGGCCGTCACCAAGAAGGCGGAACCCGCCGGGCAGAAGAAAAAGGGCGGCTTCCGCGAGACGGTGCTCCTGCTGGTCCTGGGCGTCGGCATCGCGCTGCTGCTGCAGGCGTTCGTGGTCGGGTCCTTCTACATCCCCTCCGAGTCGATGGAGAACACCCTCCAGATCAACGACCGGGTCTTCGTCAACAAGCTCGCCGGCAAGCCGGAGCGGGGCGACATCGTGGTCTTCAAGGGCTGGGACGGACAGGACACCATCAAGCGCGTCATCGGCGTCGGCGGCGACAAGGTGGCCTGCTGCGACTCCAAGCGCAGGGTCACGGTGAACGGCGTCGCGCTGGAGGAGAAGTCCTACCTGTTCCCGGACGACGAGCCGTCGGGCGACGACTTCAAGTACACGGTTCCGGCGGGCAAGCTGTTCCTCATGGGCGACCACCGTTCCATGTCGCAGGACTCGCGTGACCACGTCAAGCAGGCGGGGGCCGCGGGGTGGATCTCCGAGGAGGACGTGGTCGGCACGGCGTTCCTGCGCTACTGGCCGCTCGGCAGAGGCGAGATCTTCCAGAAACCGGAGACCTTCGACAAGGTGAAGTAACCGCTCTTTCCGGTCGCCGTTTGCGGCTATTGGGGCGTACGCTGCGTCTGTCATGACAGTTGCGTTCCGCCCCCGACCGAGCGTTGTCCGGCGCGATTCCGGGCTTTACGCCTACGAGAGAGCGCTCGCCCGCCGCGGGCTCACCCCGATCGCAGGGGTGGACGAGGCCGGCCGCGGCGCCTGTGCCGGACCGCTGGTGGTCGCGGCGGTGATCCTGCGCAAGGAGATTCCGGGTCTGGGGGACTCGAAACTCCTGACGGCCGCCACCCGCGAGCGCCTCTACACCCTGGTGACCAAGAGCGCCGACGTGGGAGTGGTCGTCATCCCGCCGCAGGAGATCGACGCGCGCGGGCTGCACCGGTGCAACGTGGCGGGAATGCGGCGGGCGGTGGCGCAGTTGACGACAGACCCGGAGTACATCCTGACCGACGGCTTTCCCGTGCCGGGCCTGCCGGCGCCGTCCCTGGCGGTATGGAAGGGGGACCAGGTCGCCGCATGCGTGGCGGCGGCCTCCATCGTGGCGAAAGTGACGCGAGACCGGATGATGGTCTCGCTGGACACGGAGTTTCCCGCCTACGGCTTCGCCGAGCACAAGGGGTACACGACCGCTCGGCACCGGCGGGCACTGGAAGCTCACGGTCCGTGCTCGCATCACCGGTTCTCCTTCGTCAATGTGGCAAGGGAGATGGGTGACAATGAAATGGGGGCCGGGGTTGCCTGACCTCGGAACTACAGGAGGGACGCGATGAGCGCAGAAGATCTCGAAAAGTACGAAACCGAGATGGAGCTGCAGCTTTACCGCGAGTACCGGGATGTCGTGGGCCTGTTCACCTACGTCGTGGAGACGGAGCGGCGCTTCTACCTCACGAACTCGGTGGATCTCGACGTGAAGACGGCGGGGAACGGCGATGTGTTCTTCGATGTGAAGATGCAGGATGCGTGGGTTTGGGACATGTATCGGCCTGCACGGTTCGTCAAGAACGTACGGGTGGTGACGTTCAAGGACGTGAACGTCGAAGAACTGGCCAAGGCCGACCTCGAGATGCCCAAGGAGGGCTTCTCCAAGTAGGGGTGCCGCGTTTTCCGGTTGGCCTCTGGAGCCCACACAACCCGGAGGCCCCACCCACCGTGCCCACCCTCCCCCCCACCGCCCCAACCCGCACCGCTACGCTTCCCAGGCCTGTTTACGCCCCCGCGTCTGTTTACGCCCCCGCGTCTGTTTACGCTCCCGGGCCCGTTTACGCTCCCGGGCCCGCCGCCGTAGCCACGCGCCTTCCCAGGCTGCCGCGCCTTCAGGGTCTGCGCTTACCAGGGCGCTATGCGCATGTTGTGCCCACACGCATGCCCACACTCGCATGCCCCCGCCCTTGTGCCCCTGACCGCGTGCCCGCGCGCCTTGGGCACCCGGATGGGAGGTTCCGATCTCTGCTCCCTGACGGGGCGGGTGGTCCTTGTCCGGTCAGGGGGCAGCGAGCTTGCCCGCCCGACCGGGTGTGCTGAGGTATCCCGGTCGGCGGGAGTCGGGGGCTCTCCGCGACCCAGGGTTTTGGGCTTGGCCGAGGTGGCGGGGCGGATGGGCTTGGTGGCCCAAGGCGCGGCGAGGTTGGGTGGGGGCAGGGCGTGGGGGGTGGGGGTTGGGTGGGTTAGGGGTGGGTGAAGGCGCCCGGTTTCAGGCGCCAGCCCTTTGGGGTGCGGAGGACGTAGCCGGCTGCGGCCAGGCTGCCCAGCGCGCTCAGGGTCGTGGAGAGGTCTGTGCCCGCGGCTACCGCGATGGTGGCGGTTCCCGCACCACCTCTGCCGGGTACCGCGTCCAGCACGCTTCTGGCTGTCTCTGAGAGCGCGTCGTGAGGCACCACGGGGCCACGGGGGGTTGGGGCCAGGTCGTCGCCGATCATGCCGACCAGGTCGATGAGTTCGGCGGGCGTGGTCACGCAGACGGCCTTGCGGTCGCGGAGCAGGCGGTGGCAGCCTGCGGACATTTCCGACGTTACCGGGCCTGGGACCACGGCCAGGTGGCGGGAGAGGTTCAGGGCGTGGGTCGCGGTGTTCGCCGCGCCGCTGCGCAGGGCCGCCTCCACCACCAGGGTTCCGCGGGAAAGGGCGGCGATGAGGCGGTTTCTGATCAGGAAGCGGGCTCGGGTGGGGTGTACTCCGGGTGGGCATTCGCTGATGATCGCCCCGTCCGCGCGGATCTGCGTGAACAGGTCGTGATGGCTGCTCGGGTAGGAGATGTCCACTCCGCAGGCCAGGATGGCGATCGTGGTGCCTCCGGCGGCGAGGGCTCCTCGGTGCGCCGCGCCGTCGATGCCCAGTGCGCCGCCGGAGATGACCGTCCAGCCGGACTCGGCCATGCCCGCGGCGAACTCAGCCGCCACGTGCATCCCGTACGGCGTGGCTGCCCGGGCGCCCACGATGGACACCGAACGCAGGCAGGAGTAGCGGAGGTCGGCGGTGCCGCTCACCCAGAGGCCGAGGGGGCGGCTCGTGCCGAGTTGGTCGAGCTGGGTGGGCCATTCCGGGGTGCCGGGAATGATCAGTCGGGCGCCGGCCCGCTCTCCTGCCGCCAGGTCCGCCTCCGGGTCGGCGGCCTCCAGCCGCGCCTGCCACGCCCGCAACCGCCGCCTGAGCCTGGCCTCCTGAGCATCCGCCGCCGTCAGGTCTCCGGCCGCGAGACCGTCTCCGGCCACGGCGCTGCCCCAGTCTGCGGGACTGTCTCCGGCTGCGGCGCTGCCCCAGTCTGCGGGACTGTCTCCGGCTGCGGTGCTGCCCCAGTCTGTGGCACTGTCTCCGGCTGCGGTGCTGCCCCAGGCTGTGGGACCGTCTTCGGTCGCAGCGCTTCCCCAGTCTGCGGCGCCGTCTCCGGCTGTGGCACTGGCCCTGGTCGTGGCACCGCCTCCGGCCACGGCGCCGTCTCTGGCTGAGGCGCTGGCTCCGGGGTGCTGGTCTCGCTGGCCGTTCCCGGCTGGGCAGCAGCACTGGGGGTCGTCTGGGTGGTTTGGCTGCTCGTTCGCGAGTTGTACCCACTCGCCGGGATAGGCGGTGGCCTGCTCTCCGGCCTGGAGGATGCGTCCGGTCAGGACATCCTGGGGGCCTGCCACCTCAGGCAAGCCCCGGAAGCAAGACCCCGGGTGGTGACTGGCTGGCTCGTCGGAAGCGGCCTGTGACGGCACGGCGCAAGACCCGGTATCGGAAGCCGCGAGTTGGAGCGGTGCGGCCGGGGGCAACGCACCGTGCTGGAGCGCGGCAGGGGGCAGCGAGGCCAGGGGCAGCGTCGCCTCGTGGAGTGCGGATGGGGACGGCGTCGCATGGTGAGGCGCGGATGGGGGTGGCGTGGCCTCGTCGAGCGTGGCTGGGGGCGACGGCGTCTGGCGGAGCGTGGTCGGGAGCCGCGTGGCCCGGTGGAGCGCGGTCGAGGGCAGCGTCACTTGTTGGAGTGCTGCCGTCCAAGCGTTGGCGGCAGAGGTGGCGGGGCGCGGGGAGGCCGCCCGGGAAGTGGCCATGGAGGACGCCGTCGGGGATGCGGACGGGGACGGGAGTAGTGGGGAAAGCGAGGGAGTGGCGGGCAGGGCGGGAGTGGTGGACGGAGTGTGGGTGGAGGAGACGGGCGGCGTGTGAGAGGGGGAGACGGGCGGCGTGTGGGTGGGTGGAACGGGCGGGGTGTGGGTGGGTGAGGCGGAGGGGGTGTGGATGGGACAGGTGGGTGTGGTGAGACGGGTGGATGGGGTGGGGGTGATGGGCGGGGTGTGCGTTGGTGAGGTGGATGGGGTGGGGGTGGTGGGTGGGGTGTTGGTTGGGGTGGGGGTGGAGGTGGCGTGGGTTTGGATCAGGCGGAGGGTTTCCACGGGGCCGAAGTGGGCTACCAGGCGGCCCATGAGCTTGTCGCCGGCGTCCGCGGCTCGCATGAGGGCTGCCGTCGCCAGCAGGTCGTCGTTTCTTGGCATCAGCCCACCCCCAGCCACAGGGCGAGCGCTGTCGAGACCTCTTCCACCTCGGGGCGTTCCTTTCCAGCCAGGTCCGTCAGGGTCCAGGCGACTCGGATGATGCGGTCCAGGCCCCGGGTGCTCAGGGTGCCGGTGTCGAGGCTGACCGTCAGGGGCTTCATGGCGTCGGCGGCGGGGCGGTAGTCGGTGTGGAGGGCGGGGGAGGGGACTTCGGCGTTCGTGCGCCACGGGGTGCCGGACAGGCGACTTGCGGTTCTGGCCCTGGCCGCCTTCACCCGGGCGGCCACTACCTCGCTTGTCTCGACGAAGTGGCGGTCGGCCATCAGTTCTCTGCGTGAGGAGCGGGCAACCGTGACCTTCATGTCGATGCGGTCGAGCAGCGGGCCGGACAGTTTGCCCAGGTAGCGGCGTTTCACCACGGGGGTGCAGCGGCATGTCTGGTCGCCTTCCTGCGGTTGTGCGCAGGGGCAGGGGTTGGCGGCCAGGACAAGCATGAAGCGGGCGGGGAAGGTCACCGAGCCTGCGGCTCTGGAGACCGTGACGTAGCCGGACTCCAGGGGCTGGCGGAGGGAGTCCAGGACGTAGCGCTGGAACTCGGGGGCCTCGTCGAGGAACAGGACGCCTCTGTGGGCCAGGGAGGCGGCGCCTGGGCGGATGATCGTGCTGCCGCCGCCGACTATGGCCGCGGGTGTGGCCGTGTGGTGCGGGGCCACGAACGGCGGCCTGCTCATCATGGGGCTGTCGGGTGGCAGGACTCCGGCCACCGAGTGGATGGCGGTCACCTCCAGGGCGTGGTCCAGGGGCAGGTCGGGCAGCAGAGTGGGCAGGCGTTCGGCCAGCAGGGTCTTGCCGGTGCCCGGCGGGCCCAGCAGCCAGAGGTTGTGGCCGCCTGCCGCGCACACCTCCAGGGCCCGCCTGCCCAGCGGCTGGCCCACGACATCGGCCAGGTCGACGCTGGGGCGTACCTCGGAGGTTGTGGTGGGGGGTGGGGGTTCTGGGGTGGGAGGCTCCGGGGGGTCGTCGCCTCTGCGTAGCCACTCGGCGAGCTGGCGGAGGTCGCGGACCGGGACCACCTTCACGTCGGGGACGAGGGCTGCCTCGGCGGCGTTGGCGGTGGGGACGACCACGACCGTGACGTCGCCCTCCTTCGCCGTGCTCAGGACGGACGGCAGGATGCCGCGGACCGGGCGCAGCCTGCCGTCGAGGCCCAGTTCGCCGAGGAAGGAGAACGACGCCAGGCGCTCGGCGGGCACCACGCCCGCCGCTCCCAGGATCGCCACCGCGATCGCCAGATCGAACTGGCTGCCTCGTTTGGGCAGGCTCGCGGGGAACAGGCTGACCGTGATGCGGGCGTCCGGCCACGGGTAGTTGCTGTTCACCATCCTGGGGCTTTCCGACCTGGCGCTATCGGCCTGCCACCTACGCCTACCTGGGAGTATGACGTTTGCTGGCGTTGGTTGAGATTGGCCTTAGACGGCTCTCAAACGGCCCACAGACGGCCCAGGGCGTGCCCTCTGGGCCGGACGCTCGGTCGGCGAGTTCAGGATCTCTTGAGCCCGTCTGTGCGCTCGCCCCTCGCATCGATGAGTCCGCGGGGGAGTTGGCCGGCTCACGCGACTTACTAACTAACTCACTGGCGCTCAGGACTTCGGGATGTCGGCTTTCACCTTGCCGTCGCGGATCTGGGCCACGTACTCGCGCGTGTAGTCGGACGCCTTGGCGACCTTGGCGAGCCAGCCGCGCACTTGCGGCAGTCCGCGGTTCTCGTGGAAGGCGTCATGGATCTCGGCGAAGAGCTCGGCACGCTTGGCGTCGAGCTCGGTCCGCAGGGCGCGGATGCGCCGGAGGCGCTCCTCGTCGGTCGTCATGCACTCATGGTTGCACAAACTCGTTGGCCAAGAAAGTTCTCAAAGACTCTTGTGTCCACCCCGCTAGTGTGAACATACTTAGCCAAGCAAGTTCTCCATTTGAACAACGGTCCACTACGCAAGAAGGCCCGCCCGGTGTTCGCAGCACCGGGACGGGCCCTGGAATCCCGAACCTGCAAGGAAAGAGATCCAGTGACCCACCCTACGACCCTCAACGACGAGGCCAACAGCACCAACGACTGCGCCGACGCCGAGACGGCGCAGCCATCCATCGATCTGCCCGCTCTCCTGCGCAGCCTCACCATGGCACAGCGCAACAGCCGCGCCTGCATCGTGTGCGGCGGCAGCGACTACCCGCTGAAGCCGGTAGGGAAGATCGGAAACACCCCCGTCGTCGAGTGCGACATGCACGCATTCCAGCGCGAGCGGGCCGCCGACTCGCCCGCCTGGCTGACGGCCTGCCCGGCCTGGTGCATCGAGGACCATCACGGTGCCGACCACCCAGACGACCGAGTCCACTGGAGCGCCTACCGCAGTACGCCTGCGCACACCATGCAGTACGAGGACTGCGGCTCTCCCAACGAGCCCGGCCACATGGCGCACTCGGCATCGCTGGTGTTGGTCCAGCACTACCGAGAGGCTGAACCGCGCGTCAGCCTCTCCGACAACGCCAACGACAAATGGTCGCTACAGATGACCCTCGCCGAGGCCGAGCAGGTCGCCCGGCACATTCTCGACATCATCCACACCGCTCGCGAGGGCGGCACGAAATAGCGGAACGGCCCTCGACCGGTGCTCCAACACCGGCCGAGGGCCTGGGACCTCATCACCTGACAACACCAGGGAGAGATCGTGTCCAGCAACCTACAGCCGACCACGCCGAGGTGCACCGTCTACGACTGGTGCTCTTACACCCACGAGCAGCCCGGCGGCACCCACCTCGCGAACATCAACCTCATCGAGGTCCTCGACGACCCGAACCTCGTGGTCGAGGTCAACCTGTACGCCCCCGACGACACCACGCCGCCCGTCATCCGGGTGTTGTTCCCCGGCGACGGCGTCACCGCCTACATCGACGTGTCCAACGACGTCGCGGGCGGCATCTCGACCGTCATCGGCCTGTTCGAGGGGCCCGGCCTCAACGACCGGCGCGGTCTGCGCGAGTTCGCGAAGTTGCTCGCCGAGGGCGCCGGAAGGGTGAGCGGGGTGACGGAGCTGTGAACTGCTGGATCGCATGGTGCACCGCCGACCACACCGCCTCCTGCCGGGAGGGCAGCCACCGCGGCGTGGTCGCCCAGTTCACCGGTCTGTCGCTCGTCGCCTACCTCAACGAGCAGCCCGGCGACGAGCCCGCCCAGGCGTGGCTGCGCATGATCTACCCGGTCAACGGGCGGATCCGCGAGCACGACATCAGCCCGCAGGCTGCCGCCGACTGGTCGGAGTTCCTCGCCGCGATCGACGTGCGCGAGACGTCCGCTATCGCGATGGAGCTGTACCGGGCGGGCGTCAGCTTGGGCGCCAGCCGGTGACCGCCCGCATCTACCCGTTGCCCAAGGCCGAGGACGACTCTCGGTTCACCATCGGGCTGCTGGCTGATCTGGTCGCGGTGCTCGAGCAGGCGGGTTACCCGAAGCTGGGCGGCCACGACCTCGTGGACCTCCGCCAGGCCGTCTACGGGTTCCTGTACGGCCCCCGCACCCCGTAAGCCGGTCCCCGGCCTGGCGACCTCACCGCCGGCCGGGGACCTCCAACCGAATCCCCTGCACAGAGGAGATCGACTGTGTTCAAGAGGTTCTCACGCCGTTCCGGTCGTGAACACCAGCCCGTCCCGCCCGTCGTTGTGGATGGGGACGTTCCGAGCCCTCCGGGCCGTATCTGGGCCATCGGCGTGCTGGTGCTGTCGGCGCTGGTGTCGATGAGCATGAACACCTGGCACGCCTGGACGGTCACCAGCCTGCCCAAGCCGCTCGCGGTCCTGTACGGCGTCGCCCCGGTCGCGCTGGCCGCGATGCAGTCCCACGCGGTCGCGCTCCGGGCGCTCCGCCAGGAGAAGGTGGGACCATTCCGCCGCGTGCTCACTTTCGCCCTGGTGCTCGGCGGGCTCGGCCTGTCGTTTCTGGGGATCTACGACCTGCTGTTGCATGCCGTACCTGACCCGATCCCGGCCGTACCTATCCACGAGCCCGCGGTGTTCTTCAGCATCGTCATGGACGTGATGGCGCTGGCCGCTCTGCACGAGCTGCTGCGCGAGTCCCCGGCGTTCGCGACCGCCGCGCTGGCTACGGCTCCGGCTGTACCTGCAACTGTGGCCGAGACTGCCACGGTTGAGGCCGAGAGGGTCACCGAGACCCCCGCGATCACTTCGGCATCTCCCGAAGTGATGGACTCGGAAGGCTTGCCCGAGCCTGCTGTACCTGACCCCTTCGATGACGTACCTGCACAGGTCAGCGACATCGACGCCGCCGGTGACCTGACGGTAGGTCAACTTGTGACCCAGCCCGCGTTCAGCGGCCAGGTACAGCCCGGTCCGGACCCCGACCGGGACGACCCGCTCGGCCCTGTAGCGCTGTCGAGGTTCCTGCCCGCGCTCGTCGGGGGCGACGTCCCGAGCGTCCGGACGATCAAGAACGAGATGGCCATAGGTACGGACCGGGCGCGCACCGTTCAGGCGTACCTCGGCCGTCTGCTGGCCTCCTCCAAGTAGGGGGCGGCACCGTGACTGAGGAGAACCCGAGCGACGAGGTCGACCTCCGCGAGTACGACGCGGAGGTGGTCACCGAGCCCACCGAGATCGTCACCGACCAGCCGGTAGACCTCCCCGACGACGAGGACGAGCCCGCCACCGTCTATGCCACCATCACCGGGCGCGGCCAGGACAAGCGCCGCCCGATCCTGCCCGCCTGGCTGCGAAGCCGCCGCGACTTCGAGGCCGCCGCCCGCTGGTGGGCAGGCCACATCGCCTACACCAGCACCTACCACGCCGTCCGCGGCCCGAAGTACGCCGCCAAGACGCTGTGGTGGGCGCCGCGCGGGCTGTGGATCCTCGTGCGCGGGTCGTGGCGGTGGATGTCGGACGCCGAGCAGAAGCCGCTGCGCAAGCAGCAGGCCGTCAAGGGCGACGTGGACGCCTACGTCACCCTGGCCAAGATGCGCGACGAGCACGTCCGCAGGCGGCTGCCGGTGTTCTTGGCCGGGAGCGCGGCCACGCTCGGCCTGGCCGCTGGGGCGCTGCTCGCGCTGCCGTCGCCGTGGCTACAGGTGGTAGGCGGCGGGGTGACGCTCGCGCTCGGTCAGGCGGGCACGCCCGCGGACCGGCCGATCGTCGGCCCCGCGGTGGTGATCACTCGGTTCCGGAAGCTGACCGCGGAGATGGTGCGTGAGGCGCTGTGCTCGATCGGCATCTCGGGGATCAAGGACCCGGCCAAGATCACGTTCCCGTTCTCCATCCACCGCGACGGTCCCGGCCAGCTCGCCCGGGTTAACCTGCCGCCCGGCGTCGAGGCGGTGAAGGTGTGCGAGGCCCGGAGGGCGCTGTCCAGCGCGCTGCGGCTGCCTCAGGACCAGGTGTGGCCCAGCGTCGGCCCGGACCACGAGGGGCAACTGGACCTGTGGGTGGGATACCTGCCCGCCTCGAAGATGCGTCAGCCGAAGTGGTCGCTGACCGCCGACAACGCGCGCACGTCGGTGTTCGAGGCCGCGGACTTCGGGTCCGACCAACGGCAGCGGCCGGTCGCCACCGAGCTGTTCGCCCGCAACTGGCTGATCGGCGGCGTACCCGGCTCGGGCAAGTCGTACTTCGCGCGGGCGCTCGCTCTGGTCGCCGCGCTCGATCCCACGGTCGAGTTCAAGATCGCCGAGTTCAAGGGCACCGCGGACTTCGGCGACTTCGACGAGCACGGACTCTGCTCGGAGTACTACTGCGGGGTCGACGACGAAGCGCTCGACGGCGGCGCCCGGATCATCGCGTGGGGGCTGGCCGAGGCCGAGCGGCGCGGCAAGAGGATCAGGAAGTTCCGGGCCGAAGGCCGCGCGCCCGAGGGCAAGGTCACCCCGGAGCTTGCCGCCGCCGGCGTCGGCCTCCACCCCGTCGTGATCCTCATCGACGAGGCGCACGAGCTGCTCGTCAACCCCGAGGTCGCCGCGGCGGCCGAGCGGCTCATCAAACGAGGCCGGGCCCTCGGCCTGATCGTCATCCTGGCCACCCAGATCCCCGACAAGAAGAGCGTCCCGCCGAACATCACCCGGTGCGTCACCATGCGCGCCTGCCTGGCCGTACAGGACCACATCGCCAACGACATGATCCTCGGCACCGGCGCCTACCGGGCGGGCATCTCCGCCACCTCCTACCGGCCGGGCCTGGACGCCGGGTGGGCCATGGTGACCGGCCTCGCCGCCCCCACCGCCGTGCGCTCCCAGTTCCCCACCCAGCAGGAAGCCGCGAAAATCCTCGCCCGCGCCGCCTACCTACGAGGCGGAAAGGTCATCGGCTCGGACGGGGCCGAAACACCGCGCCTGGACGTGCTCGTGGACGTCACCCGCGTATGGCCGGCAGGGCGTCCCGGAGTGCAGTGGCAGCGCCTGGCCGAACTCCTCGCCGAGCAGCTCCCCGAGCTGTACGAGGGCGTCACCGCAGAGTCGATCTCGGCGCTGCTGCGCGGCCTCGACGTTCCGTCCGAGGACATCAAGGTCGACGGCAAGGTGCTGAAGGGCTGCAAGCTCGCCGAGATCGAGGCGCTACTGGACAGACGGGAGATCACCCGTGGGTAGCGGCGTCCGCTCACCCTCGACGCCCTCGCACAGGGCCTCCAGGCGGGTTCCGGCATGCCGCCGCTACCCGCGACCTTCGACTGTTTCCGCACGTCAACCAGGTAGCGCGGCCGGTAGCGGTGCCGCTACCTCGCCGTCATGCCGCTACCTCGAAAGGAGCACCACCGTGGAACAGATCTTGATGATCCTCGCGCTCATCGCCGCGGCGTTCTTCGTCCTGTCCGTGAGCAGCGCACGCCACCCGCTCACCAAGTGCCGCCGCTGCCACGGTCGCGGCGTCCTGCGCTCGGTGTTGTTGCCGTGGCGGTACCGGCCGTGCCCGAGCTGCGGACGAGCGGGCGAGATCCGCGCCCGGTTCGGCGGCCCGCGCTGAGCATGAAGCGGCCCCGTCTCCTGTGGCCCTCCTGAGGGGAGGGGAGACGGGGCCACGTGCCTCACAACCCGCTTCAGCCCTCCAGCCTGTGCGGTGTGAGGCGATCCCGGCCGCCGGGCGAGTGACGTGTGGAGGCCGGGGTTGAACGCCCGCCCCCCGCACGCTATGACCCAGCAGAGGGCGGGCCGACTATCGCGGCGGCCTCCCGGCGTCACGCTCGCCCAGGATCTCCCGCGCCAGGAGTGGATGTTCAGCGATCAGGGCGCGCAACTCCGCCTCCTGCTCCTCTGGAGACAGACGGTTGAGCCACGTTTTCCGGTGGAGTTCGCGCGCGTACTCGCGCCGCCAGTTCTGGATCGTCCACGCCTCGGCAAGCCGCTCCCACGAGTCTCCGTACGCGCCCAGGATGCGTCGCGTCGCCGCTTCGAGCTCCGCCCGATCCTTCTCGTTCGTGCGCGCGGCGAGAGCCTTCTGGTACGCGGCCTTGATCTGGGCGGCGCTGACGTCGCCGTGCATGAGGGGCCAGCTCGACATGTCCTCGACGTCCGTCATGCAGCCCGCCTCAACACGTAGGCCACACGCAGGACCGCCGCCTCGATGTGGGCCTGTTCCAGGCTGCTGGCGGTCGCTTGCTCGCCAGACGCCTTGTGCTGGAGGTGAATGACGCCGTCGACGGCTTGGACTTCACAGTTGGGAATGCGGAGGGCCATAACTACGACGGTGCCGTCCAGGTCAGGGCCCAGGCCAGGAGTTTGCTTTGGTTTGCTTCAAACTAGGCGTTCGAGTGCCTCGCTGATCAACTGGCGTGCCGATTCGCCGTAGACCGCCGACCGCTGGAGCACGGCGAACGCCTTGCCGTACATGGTCACCTCATGCGGCTCGGTCACCGTCAATTCCGCCGAGTACGTCTCCAACATCACCATGCGGTCATCCAGCATCAGGAACATGTTGCCCGGCCAGATCCCGTACGCGGCGCCGCGCGGGATGATGCCGAGGCTGAGCCGAGGGAGCGACATGACGGCCAGGAGCCGGTCGAGCTGGCCGCGCATCACGCTCGCCCCGCCGATGTTGGTGTACAACGCCTGCTCGCCGAGGATCACGTTGAAGCGGCGGTCACCGCGGTACAGATACTGCTGTCGCTCCAGCCGGGCCGCCACGCCAGCGTCCACATCATCCGGGACACCGCCAACGAAGTGGACGATCTGACGGAGGATCACCTCGGCATACTCGGCTGTTTGCAACGTGCCCCAGATCATGTCCGGGTTGTAGACGCGGAAGACGTGCGTCTTCTCGTAGATGTCCAGAGAGCGGCGTTGGCGTAGACGGGTGCCAGCCTGAAGAGCGCGGCGCCACTCCATCCACAACGTCTCGATGTTCTGCACGGCCGCGACGAGGTCAGCGACGTGTTGCTCGGACCGTGTATGCAGGCACCAGGTCCGGACGTCGGCGATGGTCGCGTTCTGCTTGCCGTGCTCGATCTTGCTGACCTTGGACAACTGCCAGTCGGCCAGGGCAGCGAGCGCCCGCCCTGTGAGTCCAGCTTCCTTGCGGAGCTCACGAAGGCGGGCGCCGAGCGCCTCTCGGGCCCGTTGGGCTTCGATCGACACCTGTCAGATCAACTTGAACTCGCGGTGAGGTGTGGCGAGAGGCCAGAGCCGATCACGCAAGGCGACGCAGGCCGCAACGACCTCAGGAACGGTGACGAGTTCTGAGCCAAGCACGCGGCCATCATCGTCGAACGTGCCGACCGCGAGCAAATGATCGTCGAACAGCCACCAGTCCCGGCCGTCGAGCGGCCACACGATGCCGTCAGGCAGCGCGCGGCGCGGCAGCCAGCGGATGTCTTCGCCGGCCGCCATGGTCGGTTCCGTGGCTATGTCGTGCTCCCAGCGGATGTAGTCCGTGACGGGCTCGGATATCACCCGCACGCGCCGCACCGTTCGCCCGGCCGCCGTGACGCGGCGGATTCGCTCCAGCCACGGCTCGAACCAGGCGAGATCGTCCGGCTCGCCGCGCTGCCAGCGCGTGATCGGGTCCGTCTCGCTGGGTACGCCGTACTGATCGCGAAGCTCCAGGTGGAAGGCGTCGCGGGTGAAGTCGTCGAACAGAGCGTCGCGCTGTTCAGGCGTGATCATCTGCCTCATTTCGGAGCCTGGCCGCGATGGTCGCCTTGGGGATCTCGACGCAGCTTTCGTGGGCGGGGATGCGCATCTGGGCAAGCGCCTCCACGTCCGTGACAGGTGTGCCCTCGACGATGCACCTCTCGTGGTCGCTGACGGTGAAGGGGCCACCGATGTGCGGGGTGACTCCGTGCAGGTCGGCTTTGTCGAAATGCTCGAAGAGGTTGAAGGGGATCGCGACCTGGGTGTCGTGCCCAGGTACCTTCCATCCCTGAATGATCAGGGAGTCCTGGTCGGTGGCGTAGAGAGTGGGCGAATCGCCGCCCGCTGACGCCTTGTCCTTGCCGAGGAACCGTAGTTGCATCGAAGCTCCAACCGCTATTGCCGGAGTTTGCTAGCAATGTGATCGTGGGGCGAGCCGGGAGTTTCGTCAAGGCACCAAAGCCCTTCCGGCATCGCCATGCGAGTTGGCCACATCTGGCCATAGCAGTCCCGCACACCCCGGCAACCACACGCGCAACTGGAGCGTCCCAACGCTCACCCCTTGCGCGTCCGAAGGAGAACGCCATGCCCACACTGAACGGCCCCTGGGGCGCCACGCTGGCAGCGGGAGTCCTGCTGGCGGCTGTCGGCTGCTCCGCCGCCCCCGCAGCGGCCCCGACCGTGAACGTCGAGACGCCACCCGCTGCCGAGGTTTCCACCTCGCCATCGCCGACGGAATCGGGGCCTTCACGGATGGGGAAGACGCAGACCACCAAGGGCGCCGAGAGCACGTTGGCCGTGACCGTGCAGCGCGTGCGACGGCCCTTCTCCGCCGTCATCCCAGGTTTACCGGAGCGGAGCGGGTTCGAGTACGCAGCCGCCGACATTCGCATGTGTGTCAAAGCCGGCGGCACCGCTGAAGTCGGCTGGTCCGTGTGGACGATGACCAGCAAGGACGACCTGGTGATCGAATCTATGGGCGCGTGGAGCGATGAGTGGTGGAACCAACCGCTGTATCCGAACGGCCATCAGGTGAAGGTAGGCCGGTGCGTGCGCGGCTGGATGCCATTCGAGGTCCCCAAGGACAGCAAGCTCGACCTCGTCACCTACGCGCCCGAAGGGATGCCAGCGCTGGAGTGGCGTGTGCGCTGAACGCACGACGAAGAGCCCCCACTCCTCCCGAGGGAGGAGTGGGGGCGATCGGTTGTTCTACCGCTTCGACATCGGGAGGTCGGGGCGCGCGGTGTGCTTGGCTCTCCAGCCGGACACCCATGAGATCGCCGTGGGCAGCAGCGGGAGCGTGACCGCCTCCAGCCAGTCCGGCCAGAACGCGATCAGGCTGTGGTCGGCGTCGATCGCCTGCAGGACAGCGGTCGCGGCGACCGAGCCGATGAACGTCCCGAACGCGGCCCACTTGACCTTGGCCTCGACCGGTCGGCTGAACGTGACAGGTTCTCCGTGCATGGCCCCTCCAAAGAGGTCGAAAAACTATAAGAGCCAGCGCGTTTCCGCTGGCCAGAGGAGCAGTGTGTGATCATGGCTGGACTTATTAGCCGAGATCACACATGAGGGCGTTGAGCGATGGCCGATAAAATCAGCTGTCTTTCAACACCTTGATCACGCCGTCAGGAGGTGGGCGTGGGCGACGGGGTCGGGGCGGTCTTGCAGTCGTAGGTCAGGGCCACGTCCGTGGTCTTCGTGCACGTCTCGACCGCGGTGCCGCGCTTGAACACGACAGTCGCGGGGGCGGGCGGGACGACCGGGATGGCGTGCTTCGTCGGCAGGTACACCTTCCGCTCGCCCGCCTTGCACTTGCCGTGCTGGGAGCGGCGCAGAGCCAGCGGCTCCAGCAGGCGCATCGCGCCCGACTTGGCGTTGACGCACGCGCCGTACTGCTTCGGCTTCGTCGGCGCAGCGGACGCGGACACGGTGCCGGTGACGCCCAGGGCGATGACAGCGGCGGACAGGATCGCAGCGCTCTTGGAGATGCGCATCGAGGGTGCTCCTCAGATTGGTTGGGGGTGTGTACTTCGCGGGAATATGATTAATTCCGCAGGTCAAGGCATCCGCGTGATATTTCAGCGCCGAGTCTTAAGGTTCCGAACGGCGTTCAGTTGGTCTCGTCGATGAGACCGTTGATACGCCCGTCTCCGGGCTCGTCCTCCACGCGCTCAGGGTTCTGCGGGAGGAAGCTCTGATACGGCCACTGGCCCATCCAGACGCCGTCGAGCGTCAGGTAACCGAGATCGGTCACGGTCACGCCGTCCAGTGGAAGATCAGGCCAAGAGCGTGCCGGACGCCGTCATTCTGCTCGTTTGCGTCGCTGGTGCGCTGAAACTGGAAGTCGATTGGCAGCCCGGTCCGCACCCGGCCCAGTTCCGCGAAAGCCGCACACATCATCGACCACCGCGAATGCGTCCGCCCCGGTGTCTTGAATTCACGGAACAGGGCGTCAAACTCGTCGTCGGGCAGCATGAGGCGGACGTCCACGTCCCGCCAGACCTTGCCACGCGCGGCCGACCCGACCAGGTAAGGCGTGTGCCCGAACGCCTGCTCGACCTCGCGGGCGAACGCGTCGAGGTGCAGCAGGGCAGGCATGCCCACACCAGCCGCGCTCACGACACCCTCAGCAGGGCAGCCCACGTCTTCGGGCCGACGATGCCGTCCACCTCGATGCCTGCGGCGTCCTGCACGCCCTTGATTCCCTGCTCGTGGTAGGCGGTGAACACCGTGTCGTCGATGCCAGGCTCGATCGCGTAGTCGCGGGCGGCGAGCAGGTAGTGCATCGTCTTCACGTGCCAGCCCTTGTCGCCACGGCGCAGGGTCGGGAGCTTCTTCACGGCGGCCTCCGTCGGGTTGGCGGGCTTCGGCTTGGCAGGCTTCTTCGGCGCGTCCGGGTAGGCGGGCCGGCCGAACCCGGCGATGGTGGAACGGGAGCGGACCCGCCGCATGCACGCGTTGGAGGTGTTGAACTCGATCGTCACCACGCGGCCGTCGGCCATGACGGACTCGACGATGCCGACGTGATCGATCGCGGGGATGTTCTTGCTTCCGGCCCAGTCGAAGAACACGATGTCGCCGGCGCGCGGGGTCTGATGCCAGCGGCCTTGGTCGCGGAACCAGTCCGCCCACCACGGGGTGTACGCGTACCGGCCGACGACCTTGCCGAGGCCGAGCGTCTCGGCGACGTACGACAGTGACATGGCGCACCAGGGTGCGCGGGCGAACGCCTGGTTGCCGACCGTGTCGGCGTACCACTGGCCGTACCGGGTCCAGCCGTCGGGCCGCTCCCGGTAGCCGAGGTGCTTACGGCAGGCGGCGACCATCTGCTCACGCGTCGACGTCATCGGTGTCCTCCACGATGTCGTCGACGTAGATGACGCCCGCGTCCTGGACGACAAGCTGGGGGCCGTCGTCCTCCATGAGGGCGGCGTCGCCGTACGGGTGAGGTGGTAGCGGTTCGTCGGGCACGTCAGCCTCCTGGTGTGCACGTGTAGGTGGTCGCGCCGGGATCTTCGGGCGCGCACCGGTAGGTGATGCCGAGGTGCGTGAATGTCCACCCGGACGGCGGAGGTCCTGCTGGCCCGGTCGGTCCGGGTTCTCCGCGCGGTCCCGGTTCGCCGTCCTTGCCGTCTTGGCCGTCGGCGCCGTCCTTGCCCGGCTCACCCTTGGCTCCTGGTGGGCCGGTCACGGTCTCCCCTGGATCGCCTTGTGGTCCCGGGCTTCCGGCCGTACCGGGAATACCGCTGGCGCCGTCCTTGCCGTCCCGGCCAGAGGCTCCTGGGGAGCCGCTCGGGCCTGCCGGACCGCGCGGGCCCACGACGGTCTGGCCGGGCAGTCCTTGCGGTCCGCGCTCACCCGGAGGTCCAGGCGAAGGCGACACCAGCGGCACCCCGCCGAGGCGCTCCACTTGGTCGGCGAGGATCTCGCTGTCCTCTCGCGACTGCCGCAACTGCTCACCGAGAGCGCCAATCTGGAGCGATACCCACAGGCCGAGCCCCGCGACGACGAGCAGCCCGGCGACGAGCAGCCAGTTGCGTTTCACCCTGCGCACGTGTTCGCCCATCACGACCCCCGCAGAGCGATCCAGATCTGCACGGCGAACCCCAGCAGCAGGAAGATCGCCGGGATGATGCCCGCGTACACGGCCTGCCGGACGCCGGACACCCGCTTGTCCTCGCGCTTCTCGTCGGCGGCCTCCAGCCGGGTCACGGCGGTGTCGAGCGCGGTTTTGAAGCCTTTGACCTCTTCGAGGAGCGTGCGCTGGATCTCCGCGATGTTGCTCTCGATCGTCACGAACCGCCGGTCCACGATCCGCTGCTCCGCGGCGAACTCGGTGCGCTGGACAAGTTGTGCCACCATCGCGGTCACCCCGTCGATACGGCGTGAAAGTTCACCCAGAGAAGGTTCATCAGCCACGCCACTCCTTCGAGGTGGGGGTGCCGCCCGCCGGGAGCATCCGCAGCGGCGGGCGGCACGATCGAGGGGTGACCGCCCGCGCTCCCTTTACCGACGCGACCAGCACCCTCGAAAGGAGCGTCGATGCGCGGGCGGTCACGATCATGGGTCGGAAGCCCGATCGGGCGTAGACTTGGGCTTGTCGCCGCGGGCAAAGGCGAATGGGAAAGATCGTTACTAGCGTTTGTCGACGCTAACGCCCTGATCGGGGCTGAGCCGGTTCGAGTCCGGTAGCCCGCGGCATCTAAACCGTGGAGTAGGCCAGATGGGCGACGGCCATCACATGTCGATCACTCCACCGCCGCGTAGCGACGACAGCAGGTTGTCCAGGGCGATCTTCGTTCCTGCCGCGTCCGCCCTCAGGGCGTTGATCATGTTCCGGGTGCCGTTGTCGTAGGTTGGTCCCGCGTCAGTGCCTGACGTGAAGTCCGGCGGGTCGGAAACGGAGACGCCCTGCGACATCTGCGGTCTGAGGCTGTAGAACGAGCCTGACGATTCCGTCCAGTAGGGTTCATCGCCAACGGCGGTCAGATGTCCGCCGTCGTCCGGGGCGGGTGGCAGCGGCTGGTTGGGGATCTGCCAGCCCTTGGACGCGCTGGTGAGCGACTCGCGACGTTGCGCGGCGGCGTTGGCGTCGACGGTGTTGCCGAGGTCGTTGAGGTCCTGCATCGGGTCGGCCGGGTACTTGTTGTCGCTCATTCGATCTCACGCCCTTCCAAGATGAGCTGGGCTTCTTCCTTGCCGGAGTCGCGGGAGACGGGGGTGATGCCGACGCCGATGATCCTGCGGACGCGAGAGTGGCGGAGGTGCCATTCGTTGTCGAAGAAGATCCGTGCGCTGTCGCCGAGGCTGTTGGGGGTGAACGACGGTTTGGCGCCGAGGGCGATGGTCAGGCTGTCGACGCGGAGCGCGCCGGGGGCGGTGGCGGCCCAGTAGGCGGCCCAGTCCTCCAGCGTCTGCTGCATCACGACCGAGGTCTTGTTGATGGTGCGGTCCAGGCGCGGCCAGCCGGCGGCCAGATGGTCGGCAGCGGTGTGCACGGAGGAGATGAGCGGGGTGGCGACGGTGGAGGCGTCGCCGGTGTCGGGGGTGCCGCCGCGGGCCCGCCACCGGGTCCCGCCGCGCAGCGCGTCGATGTCTTCGTCCCATTCCAGGACGTCCCCGCCGTTGGGGGAGTCGACGAACACGTGCAGCGGCGGGGACTGCTGGCCGAGCAGCGGGTAGCCCCACACCCAGCGGCGCTCCAGCCCGGAGGAGCCGGGCACGATGTTGATGGTCCACTCGAAACCGTCGTCGACTTCAGCCAGTTCGACGAGCCGCCTGCCGTAGGTGGCGCCTTCACTGGCCAGGTAGGTACGATCCCGGGTGACGCCAGAGCTGCCGGTCTGGAGGATGAGGCCGATGTTGGCGCTTGGCTGGGCTTGCAGGTGGGTGATCAGGCGGCGGCCGATCTCGATCTGGTCGAGGCTGGTGTAGGTGCGGTCGGCTTGGAGTTCGACGTGGTTGAGGTAGGCGTCCAGGGTGGAGCCGCGTAGCCGGATGGCGGGAGTGCCGCGGCGGGAGCGGCCGGGCTTGGCACCGGTGATCCAGTACTGGCCCCAGCATTCGCCGGCGCGGTAGATCTCCACGGTGATCACGCCGGGGCCGCGGTCCAGGATCGTCTCGTCCCGGGGGATGATCTCGGCGACCTGGTCGCCGACCTTCCGCGAGGGGATCGGGATCGTCGCCTGGAAGGCGCCGGGCTGCAGGATGCGCTTGTCGAAGGTGACGCCGGCCAGGTCGAGGTGGCCGAGGTAGTCGCCGCCGAGCAGCCGGCGGAACACGTACTGGTACAGCGCCGAGCCTTTGCCGGGCGTGAACGGCGGTGCGGGCGGCTGTTCGGGCTCGGCCGCGCCGGACGGAATCGACAGGCTGATACCGATGCCGTAGCCACCGCCGGTGGCGGGGAAGGTCTTGCTGCCGGACGGGGTGGAGGAGGCGATGAGGCGGGAGGCGGCGGCCGAGCTGAGCGTGCCCGCGGCGGCCAGGCCGCGGGACTGATAGCCGTCGGGCGCGTCGGTGATCTGCCCGCCGCCGCTCTCGGGCAGCAGGGCGGTGAAGCGCAACTCCAGGTGGGTGGCGGAGGCGGGCGGCACCGACGGGCTGGTCACGCCGCCGGTGACCGAGGCGTTGGCCAGGGTGGCGAGCTTGACCGGCAGGAGCGGGTCGGCGGAGGCGACCGAGACGATGATGACGGTGCCGGCCGTGGACGGCTGCTGGCCGAAGCCGTAGGAGGAGACGGCGGTGTCGGCGGAGGTGACGGTGCGCCGCCACAGCTTGACCCGCAGCGCGCCGAACAGGCTGTCGGCCAGCGCGGTGTACTCGTTCCAGCCGGTGATGTGCATCGCGTCCAGCGGGCCGGTGCTGGCCTGCAGCGCCCACAGCACGTCGCCCGGCTGGAGAGTCGGGCGGGCGACGGTGACGGACGGGCCGGTGCCAGAGCCGGTCTTGTAGTCGCGCGGGAAGGCGCTCACCTTCACCTCCCCCGGGGGTTGGGGTCACAGCCAGGCGTCGCGGTAGAGCACCGAGCAGGGGATGGCGCCGCCGGAGCCGACGGTGTAGGTGAGGGCGTTGGTTCCGCGGCCGAGCACGAAGTCGGGCGGCGCGACGCTGGACCCGGTGAGGGCGCCCATCACGTTGGTGGCGCCGACGGAGGCGGTGCCGAGGTCGGTGTTGACCTCCAGACGCTGCCCGGCCTCCAGCTCGATGAGGAACTCCATATCCCTGGCCAGGGTCGCGTTGGTGAGCTTCGGGTTGGAGACGGGACCGTCGAAGCGCACGATCGGGTGCGTGCCGGTGTTGCCGGCGTTGACGACCGGCGTGGGGACGCCGGCGGTCAGGGCGGCGCCGGAGCGCAGCACGTTGTAGCGGCGCGGGTCGGAGCAGGCGATGAGCAGGCTGATGGTGGGCCGGCCGATGGACCAGTCGCTGTTCATCGGGATGTCGCGGTCGATGACCGCCCCGTAGGCCAGCCGCGGATCGCCGTAGCCCTTGATGACGAGGGGGAGTTCGGTGTCGTCCTCGCCGATGCCGGTGGCGGACAGGAGTTGGTCGAGTAGGTCGTCGACGGCGTGCGGGTCGGGCCCGGACGACAGCCGCATGCGGATGGTGACCAGGCGTTGCTGGCCGATCTTGCGGCCCGAC
Organism: Nonomuraea sp. NPDC050790; assembly: GCF_044456745.1. Taxonomy (NCBI): domain Bacteria; kingdom Bacillati; phylum Actinomycetota; class Actinomycetes; order Streptosporangiales; family Streptosporangiaceae; genus Nonomuraea; species Nonomuraea sp. NPDC050790. The sequence goes on from NZ_JBITGF010000016.1 coordinate 64,768, forward strand.
CAGGCGCCGTGTCTGCTCGGTCGTTCGACGTTGAGGTTGTCGATCCCGGGCAGGGAGTGCCAGCCGTCGATCTGCTGCACGACGAGCGCGGTCCCGGGCCCCCACACGGTGCCGTTCCATTCCACCTGCCCGGCGGCGGTGATCGCGTCGCCCGGCTGGATCGGCGTGACCACCGACAGCGGAGGGAAGTCCACGTCGGCGTCGAACGGCGCCAGCGTGATGCTGTGCCCGTACGACAGTGTCAGCGGCGGAAAGTCGACGTCGGCGTCGAACGGGCCGAGCAGGACGCGGGCGTCCGGCGTGACCACCGACAGCGGAGGGAAGTCCACGTCGGCGTCGAACGGCGCCAGCTCGACCTGCTGGGAGATGCTGCGATGGATCGGGGCCAGGATCGGCGGGAACGGCTGCGAGCGGCCCAGACGCACGGCTCACCCCCTCGTCTCGGCTACCAGGTGGCGGCGTGGTGGACCGCGGTGAGCGTCTGCAGGATGGACACGGCGCGGCCTTCGTCGAACGGCAGGATCTCCAGCGCCGCCCACCGCCAGTCGACGGCGCCGGTGCCCGCCGCGTCCAGGTTGAACGTGACGACCGTGCCGCTGGACGGGGTGTTGGCGGCCTTGCGGGCCATCAGGCCCGCGCCCCCGTTGTCGTCCGGCCACGCGCTCTCGTCATCGGTAGAGGTGGGCGCGACCGTGGTGCCCGGGCAGAGGGCCGAGATGAAGCCGCGGCTGCCGCCCATCGAGGAGGTGTAGCCGTTGACGGTCGCGTTGTTCGTCGTCGTGGCGCCGGTCCCGCTCTGGCCGGCCGGGGCGGCCAGCAGCGCCCCGGACACCACATCCACCTTGATCGCCGCGAACGGGAAGGAGCTGTTGATCGTGTAGGTGGCGGTGATGTTCGTCGCGCCACCGGCTGCGGGCGCCGTCCAGATCTCGTTGTAGTAGTCGTCGCCGGTCGCCCGCTGGATACGGCGGGTCCAGGTCAGCCCGCCGCCCGACGACAGGCTCGGCGTGGCCAGGTCCGAGAACGCCGTCACGGATGCGACCAGCAGCGAGTTCGCGGGCGGGGAGAACTGGGCCGTCGTGGCGTTGCCCTCGTTCTTGACGAGCGCGGGGGAGGTGCCGATGCCGATGGGCATCAGCCGTCCTCCGTCCACTCCATATACGCCTGGCAGTTCACCCCGGCCGGGGCGGTGCAGCGCAGCCCCATCGCCTGCCCGGCGGTGTTCTGCTGCGGCTCACGGCCCAGCGGGAACTGCAACACCAGTCCGGCCTGCGGGTGCACCAGCCAGCGCTTGACCACCGACACCACGGTCGGCTCGGCGGTGTAGGCGCGCGCCCCCGACGCCAGCGCGGCGCGGGAGGCCCCCGACACCTGCGCCGGCGTGGTCGCGGTCGAGGTGCCGGCGGTGGCCTGCGTGGAGCGGGTCAGCTCGACCGTGACCGGTTCCGCGGTCACCGACGTGCCATCGAAGGTGACCGACAGCTCGACCACCTTCAGCCCGCTGCCGGTGGCCGCGACCACGTTCAACACGGTCTTGGCGGTCGCCGCCACCAGCGCCACATCGCCCTGGGTGTCGATCGCGTACGTGCCCACGATGGGCCCTCCTCACATGCGAAAACCCCTCCACCCGGCCGGGCAAAAGGGGTCGAAGGATCGTCCAGGGTCAGGCGGCGGCGCGCAGCATCTGCCGCAGCGCCCCGTCGGTGTGGAAGTTCACGTCGAAGTCGCCATCAGATGTCGGGTACGGCTGGCCGAACCAGCGGTAGCCGAGCGCCCGGTTTGACAGGCCCGGGATGTAGATGAGCAGCCCCTCGGCGGTGATCGTCGTCCCGGTCCACGACAACGGATCGACCTTCCAGCCGATCCGCCGCGCGTCGCCCGCCAGCGTGGCCAGCGAGATGACCGTGATGTCCAGGCCGCCCGCGCTGTAGCCGGGCCCGGACGACTGGTTGGCGTCGAACGGGCTGGAGTTGTAGGCCGGGTTGGACTGGTCGAAGTTGATCGTCCCCCCGGCCACCGCCCCGGTGTAGAGGGCGCCCTTGAACACCCCCGGCGTCGTATCGCCCATGTCCAGGGCGATGTCGTTGGACAAGGCCTTGATCCACGTGTCGGAGAAGATCCCGTCTTGCAGAGCCACCGCGGCGGCCTCCCATCATCTGAGGTTGATACGGACGTGTTGCCGCTCCCGGCCGCCCGCCGTGGTCTCCTGCGTGACGTCGTTCCCGGCCTGATCCCGCGTCGTCTTGAACCGGGAACCGTCCTCGCGGCGGCCCTCCACGACCTCGTCGCGGGTAAGGAACGTGCGCTCCCCGACAACGACGTCAGCGGTATGGCCCCGGCCAAGCGCCGCACCGCCCCGCATGTACTGGCCGAACGTCTGACCAGACCTCGCATCCCACGCCATGACAGATCCCGCTCCTCTTTCCCTTGGTTGGTTGGCCGGGGGGTCAGCCGCGCGAGGTCGCCTTGAAATGCAGCTTCTCGGCCACCAGATCCACATCCGCCTGCTCACGCACCTGCAGGTTCTCCACGCTGACCAGCGGACCCGGACGAGCCAGCGGGCTCACCCCGCCACCCGGCCCGCCCCCAGCTTCACCACCAGCCACGCCCGACGACGGCCGCGGCTGATACGGCATCTGCTGCGGAGCCGACACCTTCGCCGTGTTCACCGCCGAGCCCGGCAGCATCTGCCAGCCGCCGTACGCCATCGAGTACCCGCCCGCCGGGCCGCTGCCCTCGACCAGCCCGCCGGGTTCCGGCTTCGGCTTGGCCGAAAAGTTCGGGCCGATGATTGCCCCCTCGGAGGCGCCTCCGCCCTTCTTGCCCTTCGACTTCGACGAGCTGGACGACGACGAGCCCGACTTCTTCTTGCTGGAGAAGTTCGGGCCGATGATCTGACCCTGACTCGCCCCGCCGCCCTTGCCGTAGCTGGAGGAGTTCGTCGACGAGGTCTTGCCCTTGGTCGCCTCGGCCGCCTTCGCGACCACCTCACCCAGCACATCCACCGACGCCGACAGGAAGTCGATGCTGGTGGTCATCTCCTCCGACATGCCGGCCACGCTGGATCCGACCGTCTCACCCATGCCGGTCACGGACTCGCCGAGCACCTGCGCGCCCTGCTGCCAGCCCGCAGTCATCTGGCCGCCCACCTGGCCGACCCGCATGATCTCCGAGGTGAGGGTGCCGGTCCCGCCGAGCGTCTGCAGCACCACCGCCATCGCCTCGTCAAGACCCGCGCTGATCTGCATCCCGGCCGCGTCGATCACCATCCCGGCGTCCGACATGCGGTCCGCCGCGCGCCGTGAGTACACCTCCAGACCGAAGTCCTCGGCAACCTGGCCAAGGAGGTCGACGGCGCGCTGCCGGTAGCGCTGCTCATAGGGGATGAACGCCTCGGGGCCTCGCCCTTCCCCGTACAGGACGGTGGGCTCGTTGGCGATGTGCGGGCCTGGCCGCCGCATGCCCCCGGACGCGTAGGTCTCAATGCCGCCCGCGGCGAAAGCTTTCGTGATCTGGCCGCCGCCGTAGGTGAAGATCGCCCCGGACTCGGCCGGAGCCGACTGCTTCCGGTTGAGCGCCTCCTGGCCGCTCTTGGACCAGTAGGTGGTGATGACGCTGACGTTGACGACCTTGTCTCTTATTCGGGCGATCGCGTTCTCGGTCTCTTTCAGCTTGGCGAGCGCCATCGCCGCTTCGGTGGAGAGCTTGACCACCTTGCCGTTGGGGAGGACCTTGACCGCGTTGCCGAACTTGTCGACCACGATGGTGGCGTTGCCGCTGCGCTCGATCGTGTACCCGAGCCCCTCGGCCAGGCCGTCGAGAGCAGCCCGGCCAGTCGCAGATGACCCGGCGAGCTTCACCAGACTGCCGACGTTCGCCTCGAACGCACGGGTGGAGTTGACCGTGGAGTTCGTGGCCGTCATCTCCGCCTGTGCCATCTTCGCCAGCTCGTCGAGCAGCTCCTCCAGGTGCAGCGTCCGCGTCAGCGTCGACAGGTTGCCCTGGTCGAGGTCCTTGTTCACCTTGGCCAGCGTCTTTGACCAGTCGTTCGTTGCTTCGAGAAGGGTTTGTTGCGGTGCGAACGACTCCTCCAGCGCCGCGTTGAGGCCGCGGACGCCGCCCTGCAGGGTGATCGCCTCCTCGGAGGCGCTCCGCAGGGAACTGGCCATAGTCCCGATCGCCGCAGCGGTCTCGTCGACTTTCGAGTCGAAGAGGTTCAGAACGCCAACGGTCATGTCCACGCCGAGGATGTCGCCGGCGCCCTTGAACTCGGCCGCGGCGGCACCAAGATCAGCGATCGTGGACACTGCGTCCGCGCCCTTGTCCACGACCACGGTCAGGCCCTCGATCATGCCCGCGAAGGTGTCTGCGTGACGCTCCGCGGCGCTGCCGAGCGTCACCAGCGCCGAGTTGAGGTTGCCGAAGATCGCCGGTGCCCGGTCGGACAGGCCATCCAAGATCGAGCCGAACCCGCGGCCCAAGGTCGAAACCCCAGGCGCGAGGGACGCGACCCCGTCACCCCATGTCTTGATGAAACGATCAACGTCCGGAACAAGATCACGAAAGGTCGAGCGCAGTGTCGGCGCCAGCCGAGAGAAGGTCTCCTGCGCCACGCTGGCCGCAGAGATCAGGCTGCCCTCGAAGGGTTCCGCGACCTCGGCGAATGTCTTCTTGATCTCCTCGCCAGCCCGTGTCCACGCCTTCTGAACGACCGGCGCCTGAGCGGCTCCGGTGATGCCGACCGCTGTCAGCGCCCCGCCGAGCGCGGTCACGATCAGGCCCGCCGCGGCGACAGCTACGACCGGGAGGCCAGCGATGGCTGCCCCGGCGATTGCGGTGTTCGCTGGTCCGGCCTTGCCGATCACGTCGAACGCGGCCTCGAACCGTGGGCCCAGCGCGGCAGTGGCCTTGTCGAGCAGGCCGGTGTCGACGTTGAGGCGGATGCGCCGGTCGTCGAGGCGCGCGATTTCCGTCTGCACGGTCGCGATGTCAGCGAGGGCCTGCTGGATGCTGGCCCGGACCTCGAAGGACGCTTCGTCTTCCAGGCTGGCCAGCTCGCGCTCCAGCGCGGCCAGCTCGGTGAAGGCCGCGCCGGCGTCGATGTCGACGCCGATCTCCCGGCGGGCGAGCTTCTCCAGCTCGCCGCGGACGACAGCCAATTTGACCTCGGCCGGGCTGGAGTTGAGGTCGATCTCGATGGGCGGGAGCCGCTTGGTGGCGTCCTCCAGGCTCCGGCGGAAGCCCTTGGCGAACCCGGCCGAGCCGACGAACGACCGGTTCAGCGACTTGAGGTCGGACTCGACCGCCCGCGAGCCAGCCTTCCAACCTGCGACGTCCAGCCGGAGCCGGGTGGTGACCGTACGGTCTGCCATCACTCACCCCCGGTCTCCCGCTTGCGTGCGAAGAACAAGAGCCCGGACTGGTCCCACCCGCTGTCGTCCCATTCCTTCCTGCGGGCCGCGATGGCCGAGCAGGCGTGGCAGTGCGCGGGCGGAGGCGACTCCCAGCGGCCCTCAGCGTGAGGACCGACCGTCTCGTCTCGTGGGAGCCCGCAGGTTGGGCACCGGCCCAGTTCTTCCAGGTACTGCGCCAGCGCCCAGTCCAGGTCCTCTTCCAGCCATTCCGGCTCGGACTCGGTGACCGCCCGCACCAGCTTGCCGTCGTCGTCGTACTCGAAGGTCGTGACCTTCTTCGGTTCACGTCCGAGGAGTTTCGACCTGGGGATCTGGTAGGCGCGGGCGAGCGCTACGTCCTGCTGGTGTTCGACAGAATCCCGGAGGCGGCCGCGGAGAAAGGGACCTCGCCACTACCACCGTTCAACTGCAGGATCGTCTCCCACAGCGCCCCCCACTGGCCCTGTGTCAGTGCGTCGACCAGGCGCCCGGCCTTCTCTCCGGTCATGCGTGGCCGTACCGCGCAGGCGGCCAGGGCGGCGACCGGGAAGCTGTCCCGGTTGTGATCGGCAGGCAGGTCCGCCTGGCGGGGCGGGTGCTCCTTGAGGAGGTTCTTCCATGCGAGGCGGGGAAGCGCACGCAGGCGGAAGACGCGCACATGTGACTGCATCTCCTCGCGGAGCTCCATCAGCTCCTGGGCCAGGCGCCGCACCTCGCCGCCGCCACCCGCGAGCGAGTCCTCCTCAGGCCGTCGCCGAGCCGCATCCAGCGCCCTCTCCAGCTCCTCGAAGCGGGCTTGCAGGTCGCCGCGGCGGCAGATGGGGACCTCGTCCTCGGGGAGCTGGTAGCCGTCGAGGAAGTCGTCGACGTCTTCGACGTACTCGGTCACGCGACCACGGCCTCGGTGTTGGCGTCGGAGTGGTTGAACATGCTCTGCATGATCTTCTGCGCCTCGTTCAGCACGGGCGGCTGCCGCTTGTAGATGCCGCACTCCACGGGGTAGATCTCGGCGTCCTGACCGGTGGCCCATGCGGTCTCGTGGGCCAGGTTGCGCCGCACCGCCAGGTAGATGTCCTGGCCGGGCACGAGGGTGTTGAAGGCGATGTCATCGGCCTCCAGCACCTTGCGCTTGTAGGTGAGCGTGATGGGGTGCTTCGACGTGCCGCCGCGCTCGGTCTCGCTACGGGAGGCCAGGGCGGTGTTGTCGACGGCGGCCTGGTCCGGCTCGATCCCCAATCCGTCCTTGGTGAGGATCGTCTGGATGTCGATACCGGCGTTCAGCTCTGCCGCAGGCGGCGCAGAGATGCTGGAGAGGGTGAGACAGACGGTCACCTTGACGTTGCCGTCTCCGAGGAGGTCTTCGAATGCCATGGGCGGCTACTCCTTTGCTTCCGGAGCCGCCGTGCCGCGGCTGCGCTGCTTCTTGGGGGGCTCCGCCTCGCCAGGCGGATCGGCCTCGGCGGGCTGGTCGAGGCGGTCGTAGTGAGCGGCGAACGCCCCGAACGCCTTCTCGTTGACCGTGGTGACGTCGCCGGTGAGCTTGGACCGGACCGGGATCAGGTTCGGCATCAGCGCACCGCCGCCCACGTCAGCGTGCTGCCAGGGGTTGCCGACCACTGCAGCGCGACGAGATAGGAGTCCTCGGGGTCACGCATCGAGGGCAGCAGCCGCAGCCGGTAGAAGCCGACTGGGATCGTCCACTCCTTCTCCGGCAGGGCGACGCCGTACCCGGTGGTGCCTGACGGGGTGACGCCGAGCGTGACGGGCGCCGCGGTCGTGTTGTTGACGATCACGACGGTTTCGCTCGTGACGCCGGACACCTTGTCGTCGGCGGCGGCGTTGGACAGGGTCAGAACGCCACCGGCGACGGTGGCGACCTGGGGTGCTCGGGTGGGCATGGGCTCCTCCAGGGCATGCCTCAGGGCCCGCGCACCGACCGGTGACGGGCTGACGTGGTGGGTGGTCAGGTGGTGCGGTCCGAGCGGGCCAGGTACTGGGCCGTCGCGATGAACAGTGCGGTGCTCTCGTCGTCCCGCCTCACCGGCTGGGCGCCCTCCTGGCGGATCGGCCGCACCCTGCGCCCGGCCACCGCGGGCACGGTGGTGAGCAGGATGGCGGCGACCTTGTCGGCCAGCCAGGCGGCCTGCTGGGCGGCATCGCCCACGCACGTCACCTGGAACCTGAGATCGTTGGGCACATCATCGGCCAGCGACCGGTCCACGGTCGACTCCATGCCGACGTCCGGGTAGAGCACCGCGTACGGGCGGGCCGCATCGGGCACGGCCTGCGCCCAGAACACGCCCACATTGGCCGGGAGCGCGCCGTCGAGCATGGCCAGGATGGCATTCACCAAGGGAAGGGACGGCAGCGGCGGCGCGGTCACAGGGATGCCACCAGCCGTTCCACGGCGGCATTGAACTCGGGCTCGATCGCGACGGTGGCGCGTGCGCCGTCGAGGTGGGGCGGCTGGTTCACGGAGCCGAACTCGAAGCCGCGACCCATCGAGCCCTGCTTGCGGGCTCGATCGGGGCCGATCTCCCACTCGGCGGCCGACGAGGACGGGATCTGCTCGGCGGTGATGCTGCGGGGGTAGTGCTTGCCATGGCTGCCGGCCGACTCGCGCGCGTTGCGCCGCCACTGCTTCTCGACCTTGAGCGCGTACTCCTTGACCAGCGGGTAAGCGCCTTCGGCTACCCGCTGGGCGTCCTCCACCAGGCCCTCGCCGACCGGGAGGAGGTTGGAGTAGTCCAGCATCGCGTCAGCCATCTCAGCCCTCCTTGTCTTCGACCAGCAGCCGTCGGGCAGTTGCTGTACCGGACAGCGCAGTGGCGAGCACTTCGAGGTTGCGACCGACCAGCCACGCGTCATCCGAGGCGGTCACGCGCAGCCGGTCCCCACGCTGGACCTCCGGGACCATGTCCCACGGCAGCACGGCGACGTACTGGCCGAGCGCGACCTCACGCTCGCCCCACTCCACCTCACGGGAGGTGCGCGGCTTGACCCGGCACACCCCGGTGTAGACGGCCTCCCACGGCTGTTCAAGCTCTCCGGTCTCCTCGTTGAGGACCGGCGGCCCGTCCTTGCGTTCGATGACGCAGGTGTCGCGCATCAGCCGCCTGGCCGCCGCCCGCCCGGCGGCCAGCACGCCATCGACGCTCACGACTGCGCCACCGAGAAGGCGCCCAGCCGGTAGCTGCGCAGCTCGTCCTTCTGGTCCTTGGTGAGGTGGGCGTTGCCGACGGTCTCGGTGGCGTAGGTGACCGAGTAGTCGTCGATGCTCTCGGCGCGCAGGCCGAGCAGGTTAGAGACGTTGACCGTGGCCAGCGCGAGGACGACGTCCATGATGTCGTCGGGCACCTCGGTGTAGCCGTGGCTGTAGGTGAGCCGAACGCGAGGGGCCCACACGCCGCGGACCCGATTGTACGGCCAGCCCATCAGCCTGGTGTTCCACCAGGACGGGGTGCCGCGGGTGAGTTCGTCGCCGAGCCGGGTGAAGTCCACATCCTCGGTCAGCGTCAGGTCCAGGCCGCCAAAGTCGCCCAGCTCGACCACGGTCAGCGGGTTGTCGCCGTCCACGACGAGGGGCCGTTGCGGCACCCTCAAGACGCGGTCCCCGCCCGGCACCTCGATGGTGTCGCCGGCGACGAACGTGAGCACCTGCCGGGTGTAGGAGCGGACCCGGGCCGAGGCGCGCCGGATGGCGAGCTCAGCCTGCGGGGTGGGCAGCGTGGTTTGCAAGTGGGTGTTGAGGTCGGCCACCGTGGCGAGCGGGGGCAGGGACACGGCGGCCTCCCATCAATCGGCGTTGATGATCTCGTCGAGCTTGGCCAGCAGCGTCGAGCGTGACTTTTCCCGGCCGGCTTCGGCCTCGCGCGCCTGGGCGGCCCGATCGGTGTCGTCGCCGACCCAGGCGAGGATCTCGGCGATCGTCCCGCCAGTCGCCTCGGTGCCGTCGAGGACCTCCACGCGCGGGTCGTCGGCCAGATGCTCGGCCAGGCCACCCTTGACCACCTCGTCCTCGGCCAGGTGGTGGACCTGGTAGTTCCAGTACACCTGGAGGGGTTCGCGTGCCCTGATGCGCATCACGCCTCCTAGCCGTGTTCGATGACGACGGCCCGCTTGAACAGCGCCGCGTCGGAGTTGGCCAGCGAGTCCGACGGGACACCGAAGTCACCCACCCACGACCAGGTGGTGGACAGGTTCTGCTGCAGCCGGTCGGACGGCGGGCGCACGATCAGCGCCACATCCACCCCGGGGGCGACGTTGACCATCGAGATCTCCGGAACGTCCTCGACGCCGGTCTCGCTCAGCAGGCTGCCCATCTCGGAGAACGGCGCGGCGATGAGCGCGCCGGCGCCCATGACGATGGGCCGGTGCACGACCACGTTCCCCGCCGAGCCGCCCAGGATGGTCTGGGTCTCGTTGTTTCGCACCCAGTCGATGCCGCCGAACCGGCCGATCGACAGGTCCCGGTAGATCGGCGAGTCGACGCGGCCCTGCAGGGCCTGCTTGAAGTCGCTGTCGGAGAAGAGCTGCGACTCGGTGTCGGGGTCGATGTGGGCCACGTAGTAGCCGCCGACCGTCGGCACGTTCATCTTGCGCAGCCGCGTGACCGCCGCCCGGAACTGGGCGAAGGTGACCACGTTGGACGTGGACAGGTCGTAGGCGGTGTCGCCGGTCGGCCGGATGGTGACCGGGGCGTGGGAGGCCACCACGTAGTCGCCGACGACGTCCACGCGGGTCGTGCCGAGCGTCAGCGTGTTCGTGCCGGTGTTGACGCCGGTGACGGTGTTGGCGACGCCCTCGATGGTGACGTTCAGCGGGTTGGTCGGGCTGACCGGCGTGGGGACGCCGTTGACCAGCACGTGCGTGAACCCGTTCACCGACTGCACGACGATCGAAGTGTCGGTGGTGGCCGCGGCGGTGGCCCAGGTACGGCCGCCCGCGTAAGCCGAGTAGAGCTTGTTGCGGCACACCTGGTTGATGGACTGGCCGGCGTTGATGCCGAGCGTCTGCACGTCGGCGACGTACTTGCTGGCCAGCGCGTGCGCGCTGACGAGCATGTTGGTGTCGACGCTGTTGGCGTACTGGTCCATCGTGACGGACCACTGCTCGATGCTGTACGTCGCCGCGGACGGGTCGGAGCCGGTGATCGCGGTGGTGACGGGTGCGAGCAGGCCCTTGCGGGTCATGGTCTTGGTGTCGCCCAGCCCGCCCGACCACGGGGAGGCGTCGGCGATGGCGGGGAACAGGAACTCCGGCCGAAGCGCCTCCTGGAACGCCCGGTCGAGCAGGCCGTTCTGCAGCATGGCGCGGATCGCGGCGGGGACGGTCGACCGCACGTCGTGGCGGTCGAGCTGGAACGCCCAACGGGCGGTCGAGGTGAGCATGTCACTCCTCAGTGATCTGAATGGACACGAGGTCCGGATGCTGCCGGGCGATCTCCTGTAGCCCGAGCAGCGCGGTCTGTGCGATGGCCGACACCGCGGCGCACACGCGGCCCTGTTCGGCGTGGCCCTCGTGCCCGTCCACCTCGATCGAGGTATGTCCCGGCCCGAGATGGGCGCGGATGCGGATCACCAGGGACGCACGCCCAGCTTGGCCATCTCCGCGTCGAAGGCGGCCTTGTCGGCGGTGCGGTAGTCGACCGGGCCCGGCTCCTTGCGGGAGCCCTGCGACGGGTCCGGGCGGGGAGTCTTCTTCACCGGCTCGGTGGACTTGCGCAGATGCGGCTTGCGCTCCAGCAGGTCGGCCAGGTCGGCCTTGATGGCGTCGGCGTCGATGTCGCCGTCCTCACCCGTGTAGGTGGTGAGGTCGAGGAAGGCGTGCGCGTCCTCCGGGTCCGCGAAGGCCTCGCTGGCGAGGGCCTTCACCTCGGACTTGACCGCCCGCTGGGTGGCGGCCTGCGCACGCTGCTCGGCCTTCTCCGCCCGCTGGGCGGCCCTCTCGGTCTCGGACTTGTCGCGGTTCTCGACCTCGGCGACCTTCGCCGCGAGCTCGTCGGCGCGCTTCTTAGCGTCGTTGGCCTCACGCCGGGCCTTGGCGCGGTCGGCCTTCATCCGCTCCAGGGCCTGCTTGCCCTTGTCGCCGAGTTGGTCGGCGCCCTCATCATCGTCTGGCCCGTCGTCGGGATCCGGGTTGACCGGGTCGTCCGGCGGGTCGTCGTGGCGGGCGAGGTCGAACAGCCATCGGTGGGTTTCCATGGGTCTCCCGTTGCAGGAGTCGGGCCTCACGCCCTTGCGGCGCGGGGAGGTTCAGGTGAGGTAGCCGTACCGGCGCAGCAGGTCGATCGCCATGTCACGATCGCCTGCGGAGTCGGCCAGGATCTGCTCGGGCGTGGGCCGGATCTTCGCTGAGCGGCGGTAGCGCTCGCCGCGCGTCTTGACGAAGTCGCCCATCCGCCGACCGGCGACACCGCGCACGGTGGTGCCCTCGGTCGTGATGCGCTTGCCGCCCGCGGCCGTCTGCATGCCGCGCCGCGCGGACACGACCTGGCCGGGGTCGGAGCCCAGCCGGATCGCCTCGGCTCCGGCCACGGTGAAGGCGCGCTCCTGCTCGGCCGGGGTCATCTGCTCGAACAACGTCGAGGGTGACGGCGGCGGGTCGTCGCCCTCCCGGTGCGGAACCATCGTGCAGTCGCAGCGCGGATGCCGGCGAAACCCCGTCGAGTAGGGGAACGTTCTGCCCGCGAGGATGATGCACCGCCCGCAGGCCGGCAGCGTCACGTGCCGGACGCACATGACCCAGTGCCGGTTGGCGGTGATGCCCACCTGGTCGGCCGTACGCGACGTGTCGGCGATCTCGGTGTCGATGATCCGGGTCAGCGACGCCAGTCCGGACCGCAACGCCATCACGTCATCGGCGCCGCGCGCCATGAGGCCCATCGTGCGTAGCGCGGGGATCATCAGCAGCGACGGCAGACTCCGCCCGTTGGACGCCGTCTGGGCGAATCCGGGCGGGTTGACAGTGCCGTCGAAGCGCGGCGGGGCGCCCTGCTGCCAGGAGACCGCGTTCAGGTACGGCTGAGCGAGCGCGGCGGCGGCCAGCTTCCCCGCGCTCAACAGGGCGACTACGGCCTCAAGGACGGCCAGCCAGGAGGCGAGCACCGCCGCCGGCTCCACCTGCTCCCACAGCGTCTGCGCCTGCTCCACGGTCTCCCGGGAGAGCGTCTGCTGAGCCGTGTAGTGGGCCTGGGCGACCTGCTCGACCGACATCAGCCCACCGGCTCCGGCTCAGGTTCGGGCTCGGCAGGGTCGCGCGGCGGCTTGGGCCCGGTGAGCGCGGCCAGGTCGCCGGCCATCACTCGCTCGAACGCCGACGACGCGACCTTCTCGTCCTCGGCTTCCATGCGCTCAATCTGGACCTGGGTGTAGCCCAGGTCCTCGCGCGTCTGGTGGAGGGGCACGATCTTCGCCGTGAACAGCTTCACCGCGGCGTCGGCCTTCTCCGCGTCTGTCGGCGTGGAGGCATCGCGCCACAGCGTTTCCAAGCTCATCGCGTTGTCCGGGACACTGCCGTCACGCACGAGGAGCACCAGGCGCATGACGCGCTCCCAGCTTCCGCCGAACGAGCGCTGCTTGCGTTCGGCCCGCTTCACCAACCTGGACTCATCCGACCGGATCGCATCCGCGCTCGCCGGGTTGTCGGTGGCGTGGCCCAGGAACCGTGACGGCAGGCCGGCCAGCGAGGCGACCAGCATTGCCAGCAGCTTCAGCGTCTCGTGGAAGTTGGACAGATTCGCCTCGGGGAACTGGCCGACCTCGACCCCGTCCTCGCTCTTGTGCTTCGGGATGGCCCAGATACGACCGATGATCCGCTTCAACGCAGAGACCGGCCGCCCCTGCTCGTCCTGGAAGTCGGTTTCGTCCACGCCGATCGCGTAGCGCCTCGGTACGGCGTGGAACTCCGCGCTGATCATCATGTCGGTGGCTAGCTTGCAGGCCGCATCCGAGACCGGGACGACAGGCTTCAGCTCGCTGACCCCGTCCGGCCGTTTGGTCCGAGGCCGGTTGACGATCGGCTCGACCAGCACCTCGCCCAGCTCGTGGTCATCGCGCGGAACCTCAGGATCCTCGATCCACTCGCCCTTAACCTTCACCCACCACACGTTCGCCTCGGGCAGGTAGAGGGTGGCGTGCTCGGCCTTCTCGCCGTGATCGCCTTCCTCAGTCCACCGCTTGACTGCGGCCCGCACCTTGCGAGTGCGCGGGTCACGCTCCGCGTACACCTCCAGAGGCGACTCCACGGTGATGATCGGCGTGCGCTCGTCGTCCTCATTGGAGCCGACAATCGCGTACGCGCGCCGCATCACCAGCGCATCCACGTGCCCTTGCTGGGACTGCTCGTCCATGTCGTTGGCCTGCCAGATGCGCCACAGCTCGTCGTCGGCATCGGCCTGGCTGCCGTACCGGAACCCCTCCACATCGAGGCGCTCCTCCACGGAGTCCACTACCAGGCGCGGCCACTCGACGACGACCTGGCGGACCCGCTCGTCCAGCTCCTGAATCAGCTCCGGCGCCATGTACGACAGCGGCTGCTCGCCCTCGTAGTAGGCGTCCCACCGGCGCAGGTCGTCCAGCTTCTTGTCGTGGCTGGCGATGAGGTGCTTCAGCCACTCCAGGTCCGTGCGATCCATGGGCAGGCCACCTCATCTCATGACGATCACCTTGGAGGATCGGTTCCGCTTCCGGGCGCCGGCCGCGACCGCGTCGCAGCGCGCTTCCCAGGACAGGCAGCCCGCCATGCTGCCGTCGATCTTCTTCGGCGAGTCCGGCCGCTCCTTGCGGATCATCCACAGCGGCTGACCAAGCTCGTCCATCTGCTTCAAGTGGTGCTTGCGCGCGTTGCCGAGGTGCTGAGCCATGACCGGGTCGCCGTCGTTGGTGACCTCGCCGGCCGTCATCGCGCCGGAGTAGGCGCGCAGCGCGTAGGCGATCTGCACCCGCCGGTTCGTCCACCACTCGATCACGACCTTGGCGCCGTACTTGCCGCGCCAGGCGTTGATCGTGCCGTCCCAGTACGGCGGATCGGCGTACACCCGCCACACCTGCCAGCGCTTCATGGCCTCGTCCAAGACGGCAGAGACCTCGTGCTCGGGGCATTCCCAGTCCTTCGCCCCCGGCGGGCACTCCCAGATCCCCAGCGGCCACTGAAAGCCCGTCACCACGTCCGTGGCGACCAGCCCGGTGGCGTCGTGAAACTGCGCACCGTCGAACCCCACCACGATCAGCTCGCCATCCGGGATCACCGTCTCCGGTCGCGCCAGCTCGGCCCAGCGCGCCGCGTCGAACGCCTGCTGCCCCGACTGGACCCGCCGGTTCAGCCACACCCGCTCCCAGTACGACTTGTCCGTGTCGGGCTGGTTGTACAGCGACACGATCGCGTCGACCTGGCCCTCGAAGTCAGGCCAGCCCGCGATCGAAGGCCCCGACGCCTCGGCCACCGCAGCCCGGATCGTCTCCGGGTCCGACAGGTCCTCATCCGGGACCGGCGTCGCCTCGCGATGGAAGAAGAACAGCGTCCGGTCCTGGGCCTTGCCTCGGTCGACCAGTTCGGCGTACTCGTGCGTGCCCTCGGCCACCGAGCCCTCCCCCGGCGTGTACGTCGTCGTCGTCTCCAACGACCACGGGTCCGCGAGCATGCGCTTGGGGACGTTGGCCAGCATCGTCTGATGCGCCTGCTTCAGCCTCGGCAGGATGAAGCGGTGCGTCTCGTCGAAGTGCTGGAACGTCGTCCGGGCGCCATCGCGCGAATCCGGCGCCGCGGCGAGCGCGACCGCCTTGCCGTCGCCGCCCGCACGCATGATGCGCTCCAGGCCGGCGTCGAACAGATCGACGTCCTCACCCTCAAGCACCATCACCAGCAGGGCGGCATAGGCGAGGTCCTCGGTCTGCTCCTCGGTGTAGGCCACCATCGGGATGTACGGGTCAATCACCGGCACCCCGACCGGCTCACCGCGGGCGTCGAACCCGTCACAGCGGACCGGCCCCTCAGGGTGCAACTCCGCGAACGCTACCGCAGCCGCAAGTTCGGTCTTCGCGGTGCCCTTCCGCACCGACAAACCGACCCGCTTGAACCGGCGCTTCCCCGCACGCGGATGCTTCTGCGGGTACACCTCATACCAGCGGTAGATCAGAGCCCGCTTCTCCGCGTCCAACCGGTACGGCTTACCGCGAAGGTCCCCAGGCCCGTGCACGGCCCGTTCTTCGAGCAGATCACACACCTGAGGGCCGAGCGTCGGCCACGGCTCCTCATCCTGGCCCGGGACAATCAGCAGCCCCATCGCCTACACCGCGTGCAGAATCGACCTCGGATCCGCAGAAGTCTCCTGCTCCTTCGCAGCCGGCTTCGCGCGCCGCTTCCGGGTCCGCTCGTTCGCCTCGTCCCCGCGCTCGATCTCCCACTGCAACCGCCGGCGGTCAATCGGCGACAAGCCGAATGACTGGCGCTGCAGCCGGATCTCCCCAGCGAGGTCCTTGCTCGGGCGCACCCAGAACTCGTCGATGAGCACAGCCAGCACGAACAGACCGTGCCGGTCGGAAGCGTCGAACTCCGGCGCCATCGGCGACGCCCACACATCCGCCCACCAGGCGAGCGTCATGACGTGCCAGTCACGTTCGGGCAGCTCGGGGGCCTTCATCTTCGGGTCGGCCTGCAGCTTCGCGCTCGTGGCCGCCTTGTTTCGGCGCTGGCGCATGTGCGCCGGCTTCGGAGTCGGGGGCATCGCTCAACCTCATCCCGTTGCGGGGCAACCACCCCTTGCGGGCGGTCACGGAAGGTCACTCACAGTCCGAGGGATCCGTACGCACGAAAATCTGCCGCCACCACGGTCTCCCAGAATCGGACATTAGGGGACATCTCCCCACCCCTCTGGCCTGCGGAGACGCGCAACACTGAGAGCTGCGGAAATGCAGTGGCTTGCGTTCGCTTCGTGATCGTGCGGGGATTACCGTGCTGCCCATCCACCGGGCTGGTGCTTGCTGGTCTCGACCTTGTGGTGATGTCCGCAGAGACCACGTCCATGGCGTGGGTCGTTGGGGTCGAGGCCTCGACGTTCGAGTTCTCTTCGGTCGAGGGGGTAGTGGTCTGCGTCGGTGCTGGGCAAGGTGCACTCGGGGATGGTGCACACGGGGTCGCGAGCGAGGACCTTGTCCCTGAAGCGTCGGCGGTGGCGTGAGCCGTACCCGCGTTGGGCTGCTGTGCCTCGTGCTCGGTCTGCTGTGCGGTCGCAGGCGTCGCATCGTCCGCCGTTGGTGATGGTGGGGCAGCGCCTTCCACACCCTGTGCATCCGGTGCATGAGCAGACGGTCAGTCTGTTGTGGGACATGAGACCTCACCCGTTGCGGTGCCACCGGGATGTCGGTTCGGCATACTCTGCGACAGCCAGGCGAAGGTGGCTGTATGCCTGTGGCCATGCTGAACTTCAAGGCCGAGTTCGATGTAGGCGACATAGTTGCTGGCGTAGCCCTCTTATTGAGCCTGTGGGCGCTGCTACGGCCGTTGTTGCAGCGCCGAAAGGCAAACTTCGAGGTGCGCTACGAGTGCTTGTACGGAACCCGCGAGGGCTACTCATGGCGGGTGATCCTCGTCAATCACGGGCCGGGCGCTGCGCGGAAGGTAAAGGCCGCGTCCCTTGAGCCGACCCAGGAGTGGGATCAAATCGCGCGTATTCACGCTGGACAGTCGTTCCCCTTGCTGTGGGATCCCAGCTCAGGCGGCGCCCCAGATCGCACAAGTGTCGAGATTCGCTGGCGAGATTGGAGATTGCGCGAGCAGCGTGAGACCTTCCACGTTGGGAAGCTGATCTTGATCTAACGCGTCCGATCTGAGTCCGTCCTGGCGCGAGCTTAGAGACGCGAAAAGCCCGGCGTGACCGGGCTTAGGCATAGCTCATCCGCTGTCGGTTTGATCTCTCAGTCCGAGATTAGCACCTGTTGACCTCCTGCGATGCTTGTGGTCGCGGTTCTTTTCGGCAGTGAACACATCTTCGAGGCGGAACAGGTTGGAACGGCGGCGCTTCACGCCGGGGACGGGCTTGAGTACACCTCGCGACACCCAGACGTAGATGGTCTGGCGTTCGACACCAACTTCGGCGGCGGCTTCCTCCGCTGTATACAGGTCGTCCAGGTTCACGCGGTGACTCCGATCCCTTCGGCGAGGACGTCGGCGAGCCAGGGCCACTGCTCGAACGGCCAGATGTGGCGTTTGGGTTCGTCCCAGGAACAGGGGCAGCCTTCGGCGTCGCACCGGCAGGTGGGGTTGGCGCAGGCGATGGTGCCGCGTTCTGGGAAGGCGCGGAGGCTGACGGAGTTGCAGATGACGCAGCGGGCCGAGAGGCGGACGACGGGTTCTTGGTCTCCTACGGCTACGCGTGCGGCTTGGCGGAGGCGGGCGGTCTCGTTGTGGACGTGCTGGGCGAGGTCGTCGTGGTGGGCGATCCGGTCGAGGAGGTCGATGAGCCGGCGGATCCGTTCGACGGTGGTGGAGCGGCTGTTCGGGGTGAGCCCGAGGACGTCGCAGACCGCCCCTTCGAGCTCGGCGATGCCGATGGCGATGCTGTCGCGGACGTCGAGGGCGTGGAGGTTGATCGGTGCCGGCGCGTTGCCGAGGGCTTTCAGCCCGAGGGTGAGGTTGCGCTCTTTCGCCTCGCGTTCGGCTACGGCCTGGGCGTCGAGGCTGGCGCGCTGTTCGGGGGACATGTCGCGCTGGTTCCAGCGGCGGCGGGTGGCGGACGGGATTAAGGCGCGGTCCAGCTCGGGCAGGTAGCCGCGGAGGCTGGACAGGTGGTCGTAGGTGTAGCTGGCCTTCAACGTGTCCCCCGGGGGTTGTTCTGGTTGTGCAGGTGGACCTGGACGACCGTTGTGGTCGTCCAGGTCCCGGTGACGGGCTCAGGTCCCGAGCAGGATGTAGTCCGGTCGTCCGCTGCCGTCGCAGATCAGGCAGCCCTGGAAGCCGCCGGGTAGCGCCCGTTTGAAGATCGGGAGAGTGCCGTCGAACGTGCGGCCCTGCGACCTGCACAGACGACAGGGTTCGATCACAGGTTGCGGCGTCGGGAACGGGACGATGGTCACGGTTCCCCCGGCCCGTAGAGCGGGACGTTCGGGTCGTGTACGACGGCCAGGTGTGGCCAGTCGTCGCCGTCGGCCTCCAAGGTCCCGTTGGTGGACGCCTCCTGGAGGTCGAGGCCGGCTTGGCAGAACTCCCAGCCGATCTCGTGGTCCAGCCGCCGGGCGGTGGGGGCGTGGAACTGTGCGATGACGACCCGGAGGACGACCTTGAGGAGTGCGGCGTGCATGGTGGGGTGGAAGGTGGCGAGCATGCCGTTGATGCGCTGGCCCACCTCGTCCTCGTTGTTCCGGGCGCGCAGCAGGTCGATGCACATGCGGACGATGTCCGCCTCCAGCGGAGTGTTCATCCTGGGCCGGTTCACCGCATCCTCACCGCGGTGTTGCAGGCGGCAGCGAACCCGAGCAGGTACGCCTCGTCGAAGGAGACGGTGAAGCACTCCTTCGGCCAGGCCGGGTACCAGGTGCCCTGGCGGGCGTTGAGGTCTGCCATCTCGGCGCCGCCATCGGTGATCTCCCGCTCGTGCGGGGAGCCACGGAGAAACTCCAGGAAGGTGGGGTATCGGGTGGCGTCGTAGTGGGCGGTGTCGCATCCGGTGACCCCGCCGTCGTGGAGGTCACGGTGGATGCGGGCGACCTCGGAGACTTCGTGGCGGGTGGGTGAGGTGGCGAGCCAGAGGATGGCTGCGCGCCAGCCGTCGCCCTCTTCTGCGAGCCAGGTGTGGCGGAAGTCGTCGAGGCTGTAGTGCTGGTCAGGCTGGAGAGCGGTCATGCGGAGATCTCCTTCCGTGTGATCTCGCGGTCGATGGAGATGCCGATGGGCTGGCCATCCTCGTGGGGGGCGATGCCGTCGACGACCTTCACAGACAGGTGGAGAACTGCCCGGTCCGCTGCGATGTCGTCGATCAAGTCGGCGAGCTTTCGGAGGGCCCAGGTCACTGACCCGAGGTCTTTGATGAGGACCTTGCGCGTGAGCAGGTCGAGGGTGACGGCGTCGTACACCCGGTCGAGGCCATGGATGATCTCGTCCATGCCGGGCGAGAGGGCGCCCGCGCAGGTGGGGCAGGTCCAGCAGTCGTCGTGAAAGGCCGCGAACGCCTTGATCTCGTACACCTCACGGCAGCGGTGGCACTCGCCGTCGGCTCCGCCGCTGAACAGGGTCAGCTCGGTGGGGGCGCTCATGCGCCGGCCTGTGCGGTGAGGTGCTTCTTCATCCGGTCGAGGCCGGCGAACGTGGTCAGGATGGCGTGGGATTCGGCGTACAAGGCGTGGAACTGGGCGGCGAGGCACACCTGGGCGGATTCGATGTCGTCGAGCGCGATCCGGTCGATGGGGATCATGGTCTCGGTGCCGTCCTCGCGGATGATGTCGACGAAGCCGTTCACCTCGATGGTCTTGCCGTCGTGCTCGTGGATCTGCTCGGTGAGCGCGATGTAGCCGTCCTGGATGTCGGCTGCGGTCATGGTGGGCTGTTCGTCGCCGAGCCCGAAGGGGTGGTCGACCCGGCTGCCGACGGTGAAGTCGATGTGGACGGTCTTGGCGTAGTGCTCGGCCAGGGCGGCGAGCTGGATGTCGGTCATATGCAGCTCCTGACTGGGTTATCAGAGGTCGGTGTCGATCTCTTTGAGCGTGGCCTGGTCATAGAGGGACTTGATCCATTGGCCGAAGATGCGCATGGCGTCCGTTGGAGGAAGTTGGAACGGGTGCTCGACTTGCTTGGCGTCGAAGGCCCGGATCACGGGGTCACTGCCGAAGCAGGCGAGGTAGAGCTTGGACCCATCCGGAAGGACAATGCGCATCTGCTCGTTCTGCTCTTCCGGGCTGGAGATGTTGCGGGTGACGAATACGGTTTGGCCGTCCCATTGGGAGACCAGTTGGTCCGTCCAGCCGTACCCGGCGTCGATCAGCTCGTCCCAGGGGTGGCGGGTAGAGGACTCGGTCATACGATGCTCCTTACTGGCCGGGCCCGATGTGAGCGGGCCCGGCCTAGATGGCTATGGGAAGAGTGCTGTCTGAACAGGGGCAGCCATGGTCGGCTGTGCCTGGAGCGACGCTCCGATGGCGGCGATCTCTGCAGCGCGGTCGCGACAGTAGGCGACAGTGACGCAACCCTCACATGAGGTGTTCACGCACTGTCCCTTCGCCCCTGCGGAGCACCAAGGGATGCCCCACCAGTCCCGGGCTGTCCCGGTCTTCCAGCGCTTCCACTCGCGGCGGAGTTCGCGAAGCTGCCGGTTCAACTCCCGTTGCGCGTTGGTGCTCACCTCGTCGCCCTTGCGGAGCTGGGGGTCCAGTACGGCTTGCCGGGCCACTCCTCTGGCGGCAGAGCGAAGACCTCGTCGAACGTGCAGTCCTGGCCGCAGGGGATGATCCAGATGCCGTTCCAGCCAGGGCACATGTTGGTGGAAATCAGCTCACTGAAGCGGTCCCCGAACTTCTCCTGAACGGCCTCGTACTGTTCCCGCGAGACGACGCCAGCCAGGTGATGGCCGGTGTAGGCGGCGTCGGCTTCGGCCATGTCAACCACGAGTTGGACAGCCTCCTCGTGAGTGAGGTGGGCGGGCTCGCCGCGCATGAACTCCTGCCTGCCGCCCCAGTCCTGGACGGCGACGACGTGGTAATGGTCGGCGCCCCCACAGTTGGTGAGATTCGCGGTGGTCACCCGCTCTGTCATTGGGTTCTCCTGTTCGGTGTCGGAGTTGGGTGGGTCTTGGTCACCCGCGCCTGCTGTTCCCGTACGAGGGCGAGCACCCGGGTTGCGTGCCGGACGCAGACGTAGATCAGGGCATCTTCGGACTGGTCGAGCGCGGGGTTCGGGCACATCTCCTGGTTGCGGCGCCGGTAGCGGCAGCGGTGCTCCCGGTCGGGCGCGGATACGGTGGTCTTGGTCATGAGCTCGTGGGCCGAAGCGGGACCGGCTCGTACGAGAGGCTGATGTTGGCGTGCTTGGCCAGCCGCTCGATTGCCTCCTTGAATGTCAGGTTGTGGCGCTTCTCCACGAAAGTGATGACGTCGCCGCCTTCTCCGCAGCCGAAGCAGAACCACATACCGCGTTCCGGGGTGACGTTGAAGGATGGGCTCTTCTCGTCGTGGAAGGGGCATAGGCCCTTGCTGTTGCCGTTGCCAGCGTCGGCCAGTTCGACGCCTGACTCCCAGACGATGGTGAGGAGGTCGGTGCGCTCGCGAACGAGGGCGATGTCTCTGTCGGTGACGCGGGTTGGGTTGGACATGATGATCCTTTCTGGGGTTAACCGTGGCCGGGGACCACGTGCAGGTTGGGGCGGCCCTGCTGCTGGAACGGCTTCTCAGCCGATCCCATGTCGGCGAACCGTCCGTAGTGGAGCTGGGCGGCCACTGTGACGTCGGCCAGAGGGCCTCCGCGGTGCTTGACCACCATCAGGTCGGCTTCGCCGGCGCGGGGTGTCTCCCGCTCGTAGGCGTCCTCGCGGTGGACGAGGATGACGATGTCGCTGTCCGACTCGATCGAGCCGCTGTCGCGCAGATCGGCGATGGCAGGCCGCTTGTCGTTGCGCTTCTGCGACTCCCTGTTCAGCTGGGAGAGCAGCACGATGGGGACCTTGAACTCGCCCGCCATCTCCTTGAGCTCGCTCGTGATCGCCCCCAGTTCGAGGTCACGGCGCGGGCGCTTGGGCGCCCTCATCAGCTGCAAGTAGTCGATGACCACCAACTCGGCAGGAGTCTCACGGGACAGCCACCGAAGCTGTGAGCGGATGTGTTCAAGCGTGCAACCGGACGTCTCGTCGATGATCAGGGGAGCGTTGGAGATCCGTACGCCCGCCTTCGAAGCCGCTTCGAGGTGGAACCGGGACGGGGTCAGGCTGCGGATGTGGTGCAGCGGCACTTGCGATTCGGCTGCGGTGATCCGCTCCAGGACCTCGTCCTCCGACATCTCCAGCGAAAACATGATCGTCATCCGGCCGTCTTCGATCGCGGCCTGGCGGGCGAAGTCGGTCGCCAGGACGCTCTTGCCGAGCCCAGGGCGTCCCGCGACGCAGATGAGCTGGCCCCTGCGGAAGCCGCCACCCAGCAGTTGGGCGAGGTCCTCGAACGGCGGGACAACGACATCCAGTTGGGCGGGAGGGTTCTCCAGCCGGTCCAGGAGCCGCACCATGGCCTGAGAGACGTCCTTGGGGCGCTCGCCGATCCTGCGGACCGCCGCGGCGTCGATCATCTTGCGGATGTGGTCGATGTCGGTCGCGGGATCCCAGGTGGCGCTGCCCGCCATCTGGCCTGCCCGCGTGCACGCCAGGAACAGGTTGCGCCGGTCGTAGTCGTCGGCGACGACGCCCGCGTAGTAGCCGACCGAGCCGTCCCTGGCAGCGTGCTCGATCAGCGTGAACAGGTAGGGGGCGCCGCCGACCCGCTCCAGGTCGCCTCGCTCCTGAAGCTTGCCGAGCACCGCGGGCGGCTCCACCGGGTCGCCCTTGTCGCGAAGCGCCTCAGCAGCAGCGAACACGGCGCCCGCCGCCGTGTAGAACGAGTCCGCGGATAGCCGGTCGGAGGCCTCGTCCAGGGCGCGCCGGGACTGGACGACGGCTCCCGCCACTGCCATCTCGGCGGCGATGACCTTGTCGGACGCCTCGTACCCGCCGGGGGAGAGGCCGAGGTCGGTCACGCGCTGGCCCGCAGGTCTTTGCCGTCGAGGTCCACGACGGTGCAGTGGTGTGCCAGCCGGGACGAGATCCGCTCGCCCAACTGCTCGTCGAGGTCGGCCAGGTTGGAGGTGACCATGGTGGGCTGGGCGTTGGCCCACCTGGCGTCGATGACGGGCAGCAGGAGTTCTCGGGTCCAGTCGTTCAGCCGCTGGCTGCCCAGGTCGTCGAGGGCGAGCACGTCCGCCTCGCGCATGGCGCGCAGCATGTCCCGGTCGGCGGGTGGGCCGATGGTCTCCTGCCATTCGGCCTGCGACAGCATCAGGATCGTGCCCGCGTAGCCGTAAGCGAGGGCCCGCTCCATCACCTCCCACGTGTGCCAGGTTTTCGAGGTGCCGGTCGGGCCCATCAGGATGAGGTTCCCCGCCGTCTTGTCGAACAGGCGGGAGCCCCATCCGGCGACGTCGTCGTGCAGGTTGCCCTCGTGGCGAAGCAGGGCGGGCCGCTTGGCACGGAAGTCCGCCACGCGCTTACGGCGGTGCTCCTCGTACCAGTCGGTGAGGTCAACTTTCATGATCCGGTCTTTCGTCTAAAGGCTTGCTTGTAGGCACCGCTGTTGCGCGGCGGCAGGTTGGTGTGGCCGGAGGCGCTCGAAGCTCTTCTGCCGGAGGCGAAGGTGCCGCCGTTCACGCGTTCGTCCTGGATGCGCTGGGCCTTGTCGATCCACTTACGCCAGGCGGCCAGCCAGTCTCGGCAGCGACGGTCGTGCATAAGGGCGTGCTCGATGAACTGGACAGTCTCGTGGTCCAGGTCGACCCGGTAGCCCTTCTCCTTCGCCCAGGCCCGCATGTCCTCGGTGACGGCGAAGTCATCGGGGATGGGGGTTTCGGGCTTGCGGCGGGACTTGGAGCCGCTGCTGTTTCCCCCCTCACCCCCCTTCTCCGAAGGAGAAGGGGGGTGAGGGGTATGAGGGGTAGGGGTCCGGGTTTTCCGGATGCTGGGAGAGCTAAACCCGGATGCTGAGAACAGTCCGTCGTCCTCAGGGTCCGGGTTTCCCGGATTCTCAGCGTCCGGGTTCTCCGGTGGCTGAGAATCCGTCTGGGATTCCCGGATGCTGGAGTCCTCCGGGGTGGCCGGAGCCAGACGGCAGATCTCGTACTCGGCGTGCTGATGCTTCTGGCCGCGCTTGACGCTCTTGATCGCGCCCTTGTCGACGAGAGCCTTGATGATCGCGGCCCGCTCGCTCCGGCCCGCCCGCAGACGACGGACCACCCTCTCGTTGCCCTCGATGCCCAGCGCCACCAGACGGGTCTCGTCTCGGGCGTCCTCGGCGAGGACGATCAGGGCGTACCGCTCCCGCGGTGTGAGGCTTGCCGGAGCGTGGTCCAGCGCCTCGACGATGAGCTTGATGCCCATCAACGAGAGGCCCCTGACGGGTTGCGCCAAGCCCGCTCGTGGGCGATCGCCTGCCGCAGACTGCGGGTGAGCTGGGCCATCCCGGGGCCGCGCCCGTAGATCGTGACGCTCGTGGCGTTGCACAGGACAGAGGCGAGCACCATGGCCGCCATCTGGTCGCAGCCGGAGATCTCCCGGCGAACCATCAGAGCGGCAGGCTCGCGGAGGCTGGCGCTGCGGCCGGCGGCGGCCTTCTCGGCCTGGGCGTAGCGCAGCCATCCCCACCGGTCAGGGCGGACCTCGATGGTGAAGACCGGGATCAGCAGGATGTCGTCGCCGGGCTGCTCGGCGTCTTTGTTGGTCATGGAGCCCCCGCTCGCGTGGTTCGGTTCCTGGGTAGGGCGGACCGCCCGGCGGCCGATCGGGCGCCGGGCTTGTGCGAGTGGGTTACGCGGAGGAGATGGCCAGCGAGTTGTAGACCTGGTCGAACAGCGGGCGGTGTCGCTCCTGGTACTGCGCCACAGGGCGAAGGTGACGGCCTACCAGGTCGTCGATCACGGGCGGGGCTTCGTCGTACAGGCTGATGTAGAGCTTCTTGAGCTCCTTGCCGAAGCCGGACGCGATGGCCTTGATCTCCGCGGTGGTGAGGTTTTTCCCGTCCAGGTACATGCTGACCGTGAGCGGCTTCGTCACCGGGTCGAACTCGGGCGTCTCGCCAAGGACGCGACCCGCCAGGCGGCGCCCGCAGGCGTCCAGGTACCCGGCATCGACGACGCCGCCCTGCCGGAGGATGGCCAGGACTTCGGCGCGTCCCTTGGAGAGGTGGAGGTCCTTCATCTCGCGGTCGAGGTGGAGTTGGGCTCCGGCAGCCGGAGTGGCCACGTACCGGCCGGTCTCTCGGATCTGCCGAAGGATCTCCTTGACGCGCTTCTTGATCGCCTTGGCGCCCGGAAGGGTACTGCGGAAGATCAGCTCCCACAGGCCGTCCTCGTAGATGACGTTCATCTTCTGCGAGCCGCCAGGGGTCAGCACAATCTGCTGACCCTTCTCGTTGTCCTCCAGGAGGCGGGTGGCGTCGCTGGACTGCAGGTAGCCCATGACCTTGGTGAAGTCGGCGGCCACCGCGTACGGGCGGCCGTCCTCAGCAGCGCCGAACCGGATGCCGCTGCCAGCCACGTCGAAAAGCTGCAGACCGGCCTCAGGGGAAAGGTTGTTCATGGCGGGCGCCTACGCGTCGGCCTGGTCGGCGAGACGCTGTGCCTCGATCCAGGCGACCACGTCGGAGCGCCACGCGTAGAGGCGCCTGCCCATGCGGAACAGGAAGGGGGCCTCGCCGCGGTGGCGCTTGTAGCGCCAGGTCGCCGCCTCCATCCGAGTCAGCTCGCAGACCTCCTCGGGGAAGGTGAGCAGCCTGTCGTTGGATCGGTCCGCAGCCAGAGGTGCGTTGACCTGCAGAGACACCTGCGCCGCAGTGGCGCGGGACTTGCTCGTGCGCGAAGGCGCGCTGGTACCCTTCATGGGCACTCTCCTGATTGGTCGACGTTGGAAGCTGAAGCTGGCAGGAGCATGTGCATCGGGCCCGGGGGGAAGGTGAGAGCTCCCTCTGGGCCCTTCGCGCGTTCTGGGGCGAACAGTTGTTCGTGACCGTCTAGGAAACGCTAGCAGTAACGAACACGCTAGGGCTAACGGAACGGCAGGTGCAACTCGGGAAGTTTGATGGGCGGGCCCTGTAGGTTCTGGGCGTCTCCAGCGACTTCGTTGACACTAGTCGGGTGCCGTTGGACACTGTTGAACATGATGAGTGCAGCGGAGCCTCCAGGGAAGCCTAAGCGCCTGTCCGGAGAGCCCAGACGTTGGACCGAGGACGACATCCTGCGCGCGGAGCGTGAACTGCCTGACTGGATTCGCCCGTCAACCGATGCGCCCTATGGGATCCCCTGGAATACGCCGGTCCGACTGCGGGTCCGCCGGGAGGAGTTGAAGCTAACGCAGAAGGCTGTCGCCGTAGTGGCTGGCATAGCGCGCGGGACCCTGATCAGCCTTGAATCACACGGCCATAGTTATGACCCCAGTAGTGGCAAGCCGCGCGCTGAGTGGGCCACAGTTGAGGCCGTCGCGGCGACACTTGGGCTGACAATGCAGTCCTGGCCCGGCCATCCTTCCGAGGATTGGGAGCGCTCGCCGGAGTCGTTGGTCACGAAAGACGCGGAATGGAGGGAGGTATGGCCTGGATTCGCGATGACTCGACTTGTGACTCTTCTCGAAGCGAACGTTGAATCAGGCACGGAACGTGCAGAGGAAGCATGCTTGTACGCGCGCAAATACTTCACGTCATGGAGAGTGCGCCGCGAGGACAGGCCGCGAAGCCTCGATGAAGCTATTCGGGGATTTAAGGAACTCATCTTCCCCCTTCTTGATGCCGATAATTCGCTGGATCGGTCGATCATGGCCACCATTGACCTCGGCGCGAGGAACCTGGTTGGGCGCGCCCGAAAAGTCAGAGCTCCTGCGATGGAGGCCGTTGCTGAGGTGGAAGCCGCAACTGCTTCACGCATCGCTCCGTCGGGGGTCGAGCGGGAAGTAGACGCGTTGCTACGACGGCTCGCGGTCGCGGAGGAACAGCGCAGCCTGGCAGAGCAGAAGGCGGACATTGTGCATCAGAGGCTGGCTCAAGCTGAGGCGGCGACCTTGGCGGCTGAGCAGGAACTAGCCATCACTCGCACAGTGCTGAAGGACCTCGCCCGAGTGCCGCAAGAGGCTATGAAGCTTCATGAACGGCTACCTGAAGAGGTGCGCCGGATCATCGGCGCCGGGCATGTTCATGACTGGAAGACCATCAACGGCCCCGGTCTGCGTCATATCCGCCTGACGGTCAAGGAGGACGGCTCGGAGCCGGTTACTGCCCAGGAGGTTATGGAGCAAGCGGTCGGCCTCGATTTCGTCCAGATCGCTGCGGTAATGCTCGTTCGTAATCTTCAGGAAAACAATTGGGATATTGAGGCTGCCGCAAGAGAGTTGCCTAGTAAATTCCGTACGCTTTCCGAGCAGATGACGCAGGCAGTTAGGTGGCTAGAAAACGCCCAATCAGGAACAATCCCTGACGGAAGCGGCGGTGAGTGATGGCGCAAATCGAAGATCGGTGGTTCCGGAAAGCGCGCGGCCCAGATGGCAAGGTGCTGCTCGACGGAAAGGGGAAGCCGGTCCTGGAGAAGGACCCAGTCCGGTACGGCAAAGGCAAGCGGTACCGCCTGCGCTACATCGGCCCTGACGGTCGGGAGACGAACGAGAGCTTCGGCAAGAAGGTCGATGCGGAACGCCGGGAGACCGAGGTCAAGGCCGACCTGCAGCGTGGCACGTACATCGACCCGAGCGCGGGCAAGGTCATCTTCAAGGCGTTCGCCGCCGACGTCATCGCCAACCGCACGCTCAACCCGAGCACCCGCGAGAAGATGCACCAGCGGCTGACCAGCCACGTCTACCCCACGATCGGCGGCCACGAACTCGGCCTGCTGGCCAAGCGCCCCAGCATCCTGCAAGGACTCGTGACAAACCTGTCCGGGTACCTCGCGCCGAACACGATCCGCACCATCATGGCGCACGTGCAGCTCGTGTTCGCGATCGCCGTCGATGATGAGCTGATCGGCAAGAACCCCATGTTGGCGAAGTCGGTGAGCCTGCCGGCCTCGACGCGCAAGAAGCTCGTGCTGTGGACGCCTGACCAGTTGTACGGCATGGGTGACGCACTCCCGGAGCGCTACCAGGCCATGGTCGACGTCGGGAGCGGCATTGGACTGCGGCAGGGCGAGATCTTCGCGCTCAGCCCCGACGACGTCGAGTGGCTTCCGGGTGAGGTCCACGTGCAGCGACAGATCAAGATCCTGAAGAACCGCCTGGTCTTTGCGCCACCCAAGGGCGACAAGCCGCGGGACGTGCCGCTGGCCGAGAGCGTCAAGATCGCCTTAGCCGAGCATATGCGCCGATTCGAGCCGGTCGAGGTCACCCTCCCGTGGGTCAAGGCGGACGGGCCGCCGCACACGGCGCGGCTGTTCTTCGTCAACACCCACGGCCGCCCGCTCCATCAGGCCACGTTCAACAAGCTGTGGCACAGGGCGCTGGAGCAGGTGGGCATCGTGCCGCCGCTGAAGTCCGGCCAGAAGCGAGGACACGCCTACCGCGAGCACGGCATGCACATGCTGAGAAAATATTTCACTTCCGCCCTCCTGTCTGAGGGCGAGAGCGTGCGAGCGGTCGCGGAGTGGCTGGGCCACTCGGACGGAGGCGCGCTTCTGCTGAGGGTCTACGCGTCGGTGATGCCGAAGTCCGAACAGCGGATGAGGAAGATCATCGATGCTGCTCTCCGGCGGCCCAACTCAACGGCCCACGGCCCACAGACGGCCCACGGGCGGCCCGAATGAGCGTCTACGCAGCTCAAGGCAGGGGTGCATGGGGTAGTTGCTGTTGACCATGGCGGAGCGCACCCGCTCGCGGGCCTCGCTGAGCGCGGTGTCGGGCAGGCCGATCAGGGAGATTCCGGCCAGGCCGTTGCCCACGTCGGCTTCGACCTCGACGGTGCGGCCTGTCACGCCGATCAGGGCGACGCTTCTGGTGCGGGCCACGGCCATTCAGATCGCCCCCCTGATGTGGCGCATCGAGAAGTCTCCGGCGAAGCGCTCCAGGGCGATGACGTCCACGCGTACCGTCTCGAAGCGGGACGGCTGGGCGGCGAGCCATTTCGCGGCCAGCATGCGCAGGCGGGCCAGCTTCACGGGGCGCACCGACTCCAGGGCGCTGCCGTGGGAGCGGGTGGAGCGGGTCTTGACCTCGACCACCACGAGGGTCGGCCCGTCCCTGGCGATGATGTCGATCTCGCCGTGACGGCAGCGCCAGTTGCGCTCGATGATCTCCATGCCCTCGGACTGGAGGTAGGCGACGGCTAGCTGCTCGCCCTGCTTGCCGAGGTCGTGTTTCGTGGTCATGCGGATGACTTTCGCGCGAATGGGGGCGCGAAAAATGGCCGAGCGGGGTTCTGGGGATGAGGGGGGTGGGTGTGGATAACGGCTAGGCGCGGGGGTGGGCCTGGCGGTACGCGGCGCGCAGCCGGTCGATCGAGACGTGGGTGTAGATCTGGGTGGTGTTCAGGGAGGAGTGGCCCAGGAGCTCCTGGACGCTGCGCAGGTCGGCGCCGCCCTCCAGGAGGTGGGTGGCGGCGCTGTGGCGCAGGCCGTGCGGGCTCAGGTCGGGGGCGCCCGGCACCTGGCGCAGGCGGGTGTGGACGACGCGGCGCACGGTGCCCGGGTCGATGCGGCCGCCCCGGGTGCCCAGGAAGAGGGCGTCGGCGGACTTCGGGGTGGCCCAGAGCGGGCGGGCGTTGACGCACCACAGGTCGACGGCCCGCAGGGCGGGCAGGCCGAAGGGAACGGTGCGTTCCTTACGGCCCTTGCCGACGACGCGGATGACGTGGCGGGTCCGGTCGACGTCGTCCACGTCCAGGGAGCACAGCTCGCTCACGCGGATGCCGGTGGCGTAGAGGAGTTCGAGGATCGCCTGGTCGCGCAGGGCCTTGGGCGAGGTGTCCTCCGCCGGGGCGAGGGCGGCCTGGGCCTGCGGCTGGTCCAGTACGGCGGGCAGCGTCCTAGGCGCCTTGGCGCTGCCCAACAGGAGACCCGGATCGGTGGCCAGCAGGCCCTGGCGGTGGCAGAAGGCGGTGAACGTCCTCGCACACGCGGTACGGCGGGCCAGCGTGGCCCTGGACAGCCCTTCGGCGTGTTGTGCCGCCAGCCAGTGCCGCAGCGCGTCGATGTCGAGACCGGCGGGCCAGACGCCGCCCGCCTCACGCAGGTGCCGCAGGAGGGAGGCGGCGTCCGTGACGTAGGCGCGGACGGTGTGGGGCGACAGGTCGCGCTCCAGCCGGAGATGGCGTTCGAAGGCGGCGACGACCGCCGCGGTCTCGTCGTCGGGCTGGCTGGGTGCTCCGGTCGGCATGGTCTTACTCTGCCCCGATCTGAGCCTCTTCGCTCATGACCAGTGCGGGAGAAGGCGGACCAGGCCGGCGCCGGTGAGCAGGAGCGGGTCCAGGTAGCGGCGTTCGCGCAGGAGGCCCCAGTGGAGGCAGTGCCGTACGCAGTGGGGCGGGTCGAGGCCCTGCAGTGTGCCGATCGGGGTGCCGGTGGTGACCTGCTGGCCCTTGCGTACGGACGGGAGGACGGGCAGGTAGGTGGTGCGCAGGCCGTTGGGGTGGTGGACGGTGACCACCCCTCGGCCGGCCAGCTGGTCCGCGTAGCCGACGGTGCCCGGCCCTGCGGCGTGTACGGCGGTGCCCGGTTCCGCCGGTAGGTCGACGCCGCGGTGGCCGGACAGCCATGGGGCCGGGGGCGGGGTGAAGCGGCGCACCACCCCCTGGGCGCCGGTCAGCGGCCATTGCCAGGTCACCGGTTCCGGGGCGGGGACGAGGGCCAGGACGAGGGCGATCGAGGCGAGGATCATGGCGGCCAGGATGCGGGAGCGGGCGAGGCGGCCGGGCTGGCGAACGGCGTTCTGTGGACAGACCGGCGGGATGCCGGACCTGTGGACACGACGGCTGTCACAGCAGGGAGCGCATCTTGACCAGGGTGAGCTCGTAGATGGCCGGTCCCATCGTCTGGTCCACCCGCCCCGGCCGCGCGTGGCGGCGGTAGCCGTACCCGGAACGCGGGCGCGCGGCCCACATGGACGCGCGCACAGGCACCCCACCCGGCTCCGAGCGGGAAGGCCCAGAGCGGGAAGGCTTGGAGCGGCTGGCGGGCGGGTCCACCTCGGGGATCCGCAACGGCGAGGTCCAGATCCACACGGCGCTCAGCGTGACCCCCGCCGCGCACACGAGGATGACCGCCCGCAGCCCCACCGCCTCGGCCAGCAGCCCGCCCAGGAGGCCGCCCACCGCCAGCACCCCCTGCACGGCGAAGGTGAACGTGGCGTTGACCCGTCCGCGCAGCTCGGCGGGCGCCTCGCGCAGTTGCACCGCGCCCATGCAGGTCGCGAACGTCACCACCAGCATCCCCGTCGCCAGCGCGCTGAGCGACATGGCGAGGACCTTCCACCACGTCGGCCCGCCGATCAGCCCAACGGTGAGGAAGTCGAGGGGGAACAGGATCACCGACCACTTGAGGAGCCGGTTCGTCCCGGTGTGCCGGTTCAGGCGGGCGGTCAGCCAGGCGCCCAGCAGCCCGCCCACACCGGAAAGGGCGACCATCATGCCGATCAGGCCCTTGGGGATGGACAGGACGTTCACCAGGTACAGCATGTGCACGGCCAAATAGGCCATCGCGAAGAGGTTGATGGTCACGCCGGCCAGCAGCAGGGCGCGCAGGGACCGGTTCGACAGGCACGTGCGCAGCCCCTCGCCGACGTCGCGCAGCATGCCGCGCGAGGCCGCGGGCGCGGGTGTCTCGGGGGCGCGGATGCGGCCCATCAGCAGCGCGGACGCCAGGAACCCCACCCCCTCCACCAGTACGGCCAGCGGCGCCGTCAACACCTGCACCAGCAAACCGCCCAGCCCGGGACCGGCCACCGAGGCGACCGAGTAGGAGGCCTGCAGCCCGGCCATGGCCTCGGTGCGCTGCCCAGAGTCGACGACGGAGGCCAGGTAGGGAAAGCTAGCGGAGCGGAAGACCACCCCGGCGGTCCCGATGACGAACGCGACGGCCACCAGCAGCGGCACGCTCAGCACCCCGAGTAGCCACGCGACCGGTACGGCCAGCGCGGCCGCCCCGGCGACCAGCTCACAGCCGATCATCAGCGGCCGGTGCCGGCGCAGCCGGTCGGACACGGCGCCGGCCTGCAGCCCGAACAGCAGCGCCGGCGCGAAGGCCGCGGCCGTGAGCAGGCCCATCTGCGAAGGGCTCGCGGCCAGCAGCGTGACGCCGGTGAGCGGTACCGCCAGCTTGGACACCTCGCTCCCGGTGATCGCGACCGTCCTGGAGGCCCAGAGGAGCCGATAGTCGGGCTGCCGGCGCAGGGGCACGGTCATGGAATCCTCCAACCAACGCTGTGAAGGAAACCCTTCACAACTCTGAAGATAATCCTTCATAACTGTGAAAGCAATACTTCAGATCTCGTCCGGGTACGGTTTGCACATGAGCCACCGGCACTCCCCGCTCAGCGACCCCAAGGCGATGCGCGCGCTGGCCCACCCCGCCCGCCTGGAGATGCTGAACCGGCTGCAGGTCGAGGGCCCGTCCACGGCCACCGAAGTCGCGGAGTTCGCCGGCGTCACCCCGAGCGCCGCCAGCTACCACCTGCGCATGCTCGCCAAGTACGGCTTCGTCGAGGACGCGCCGCCGCGTACCGACGGCAGGGAGCGCGTGTGGCGTTCGACCGGCCGGGGGCTGAGCGTGGCCACGGAACCCGACGACGCACCCGAGCTGCGCGCGGCCAAGGAACTGCTGATCCACACCGTGTACGACGAGGCCCACGCCGACCTGAAGCGGTCGATGGGCCGGGTCGACCGCGAGCCCGAGCAGTGGCGGGCGGGAGCGGCATGGCGGCGGATCTTCCTCCAGGTCGGTCCGGAGGAGATGCGCCGCCTGGGCGAGCAGATGGAGGCGCTGCTGCTGCCCTACCAGGCGGGGGTGCGGAAGGACGCGCCGCCCGACGCGCGCACCGTGGTCGCGCAGTACTCCGTCTACCTGCGCCCCGAGCGTCCCGTGCCCGGTCTGCCCACGGAGGACCACGACGCCGTCTGACCCGTGAGGTCAGCGCGGGAGGTAGACTTTCCGGTGGCCTGTCACAGACGGGCCGACTTCGCATGCCCCATCGCGAGCCGATCCCTCGGTCCGGACCCGCAAGGTTCCGGCAGGAGCGGCTCAGGGGCATCAGGGCGGCAGTACCCGACTGCCGCGACACAACCGAGAATCGCGCCCCCGGGCGCGCCGACCTGGAGGACCAGCACATGGCCCCCGTCGTCACCATGCGACAGCTGCTCGAAAGCGGCGTTCACTTCGGTCACCAGACCCGCCGCTGGAACCCGAAGATGAAGCGCTTCATCTTCACCGAGCGCAACGGCATCTACATCATCGACCTGCAGAAGTCGCTGTCGTTCATCGACCGTGCCTACGACTTCGTCAAGGAGACCGTCGCCCACGGCGGCACGATCCTGTTCATCGGCACCAAGAAGCAGGCCCAGGAGGCCATCGCCGAGCAGGCCGCCCGCGTCGGCATGCCGTACGTCAACCAGCGCTGGCTGGGTGGCATGCTCACCAACTTCTCCACCGTGCACAAGAGGCTTCAGCGTCTGAAGGAGCTCGAGGAGCTCGACTTCGACAACGTCGCCGCGTCGGGGCTCACCAAGAAGGAGCTCCTCATGCGCCGTCGTGAGAAGGAGAAGCTGGAGCGCACGCTCGGCGGTATCCGTGACATGGGCCGCGTGCCCAGCGCGGTGTGGATCGTCGACACCAAGAAGGAGCACATCGCGATCTCCGAGGCCAAGAAGCTCGGCATCCCGGTCGTCGCGATCCTCGACACCAACTGCGACCCCGACGAGGTCGACTACCCGATCCCGGGCAACGACGACGCCATCCGCGCCGTCGGCCTGCTGACCCGCGTCGTCGCCGACGGTGTCGCCGCCGGTCTGATGGCCCGCTCCGGCGCCGCCCGCGGTGACGAGAAGCCGGCCGCCGCCGAGCCGCTGGCCGAGTGGGAGCGCGAGCTCATCGAGCAGGGCGCCGCCGCCGAGGCCGCCCCCGCCGCCGAGCCCGCCGCCGCCGAGGCCGCAGCCGAGGCCGCCCCGGTCGACGAGGTCGCGGTCGAGGACGCCGACGTGGCCGCCGAGGCCGTGGCCGAGGACGACGCCGAGGTCGCCGCCGAGGCTGAGGCCGCTCCCGCCGAGGCCGAGGCCGGCGTCGAGGACGAGACCGAGACCGGGACCGACAAGGCCTGACGGTCCCGCACGGGCGGCCCCGCCGCCTGACGCTCCGGGCAGGGGGCCGCGCGAGCGGCCCCCGCGCACGAAAGATCCACGGCTCCTGGTACGGCTCCCGCAGGCCGTGCCGACCAGCCGGCGGCGCCAGCCGTACCGGCACAGAAGGCTTGAAAGGGTGGGTGGCCGGATCCCGGCGCCCACCCGATCCACGACGAAGATCCCACGAGGAAAAAGCAATGGCTTCCGTGAACATGGCCGACGTCAAGCGGCTTCGCGAGCTCACCGCCGCCGGCATGATGGACTGCAAAAAGGCGCTCGAGGAGGCCGAGGGCGACTTCGACCGCGCCGTTGAGATCCTGCGCCTCAAGGGCGCCAAGGACGTCGGCAAGCGCGAGTCGCGCACCGCCTCCAACGGCCTGGTCGCCCTCAAGCAGGAGAGCGACAGCGCCGCCGCGCTGCTCGAGCTCAACTGCGAGACCGACTTCGTGGCCAAGGCCGAGCGCTTCCAGGAGCTCGCGGCCGAGGTCGTCGAGCACATCCTGGCCACCCGGCCGGCCGACGTGCCGGCGCTGCTCAGCTCCGAGTACAACGGCAAGAGCGTGCAGAACCACCTCGACGACGCCAACGTCGCGCTCGGCGAGAAGATCGAGATCCGCCGCTTCGCGGTGCTCGACGGCGGCTACGTCGGCGCGTACATGCACAAGACCGACCCGCAGCTCCCGCCGGCGGTCGGCGTGCTCGTCCAGCTCGACAAGCCCAACGCCGAGGTCGCCAAGGACATCGCGCAGCACGCCGCGGCGATGGCGCCGAAGTACCTCAAGGCCGAGGACGTTCCCGCCGACGTCATCGAGAAGGAGCGCGCGCTCTTCGAGGAGATGACCCGCGACGAGGGCAAGCCCGAGGCCGCCATCGGCAAGATCGTCGAGGGCCGGGTCAACGGCTGGTACAAGGACTTCACGCTGCTGCAGCAGGCGTTCGTGAAGGACAACAAGAAGTCCATCGCCAAGTACGCCGACGAGAACGGCGTCGAGGTGCTCGGCTTCGTTCGCTTCAAGGTGGGCCAGGCTTAGGCTTAGTCAAGCCCTCAGCCCCACATCAGTACCACCTACCGAGGAGGCCGCCGCGTGCAGGAGAACCAGGAGCCAGCTACGTCGGCGGCTTCTTCGTACAGACGGGTCATGCTGAAGCTGTCGGGCGAGGCGTTCGCCGGCGGCGAGGAGATGGGCATCGATCCGGTCGTCGTCGGTCACCTGGCCGACTCGATCGCCGAGGCGGTGCGCGAGGGCGTGCAGGTCGCCGTCGTGGTCGGCGGCGGCAACATGTTCCGCGGCGCCACCCTGTCGCAGGGCGGTATGGACCGTGCCCGCGCCGACTACATGGGCATGCTCGGCACGGTCATCAACTGCCTCGCCCTGCAGGACTTCCTGGAGAAGCGCGGCGTCGAGACCCGCGTGCAGACCGCGATCACGATGCAGCAGGTGGCCGAGCCGTTCCTGCCGCGCCGCGCGATCCGGCACCTGGAGAAGGGCCGCGTGGTCATCTTCGGCGCCGGGCTCGGCACGCCGTACTTCTCCACCGACACGTGCGCGGCGCAGCGCGCGCTGGAGATCGGCGCGGAGGCGCTGCTGAAGGGCACGCAGGTGGACGGGGTCTACGACTCCGACCCGCGGAAGAACCCGGACGCCGTGCGGTTCGACCACCTGGACTACGCAGAGGTCCTGGTACGCGATCTGACGGTCATGGACCAGACCGCGATCAGCCTGTGCAAGGAGAACGACCTGCCCATCGTGGTCTTCGACCTCATGGGTGAGGGCAACATCCTGCGGGCGGTCCGCGGTGAGAAGATCGGCACGCTGGTGAGTCCGGCAGGCAAGTAGACGGGAGCGAACCCGACGCAGCGAGCGGAGTGGAGAGCCGACGAAGGAGGCGCTCCGCGAAGCGAGTGAGGAGGGTGAGCGACCAAGGCAGCAGGGAGCCCATCCGACGGACGGGCGACCAAAACAGCAGGGAGCCGCTGTGATCGACGAAACTCTCCTCGAAGCCGAGGAAAAGATGGACAAGGCTGTCTCGGTCGCGAAGGAGGACTTCGCGAGCATCCGCACGGGCCGAGTCACGCCGTCGATGTTCAACAAGATCAACGCCGAGTACTACGGTTCGCCGACTCCGATCCAGCAACTGGCCTCGTTCCACGTTCCCGAGGCCCGCATGGTCATCGTCCAGCCCTTCGACAAGGGTTCGATGGCCGCGATCGAGAAGGCGATCCGCGACTCCGACCTGGGCGTCAACCCGAGCAACGACGGTCAGGTGATCCGCGTGAACTTCCCCGAGCTGTCGGAGGAGCGCCGCAAGGAGTACATCAAGGTCGCGCGCAACAAGGGTGAGCACGCCAAGGTGTCGGTGCGCAACATCCGCCGCTCCGCCAAGGAGACCCTTGACAAGATGATCAAGGACGGCGACGCGGGCGAGGACGAGGTGCGCCGCGCGGAGAAGGAGCTCGACGACATCACCCAGAAGCACGTCGCCAAGATCGACGAGTTGCTCAAGCACAAGGAAGCCGAGCTGCTCGAGGTCTAGGCGCCTGTACGGCAAGCCGTGGTGCCCCCATCCCCCGCGCGGGGCTGGGGGCATTCCAGGGTGATCGGCTAGAAATCCCGGCTTGGGAGAGTCTGTGGAAGAAAGTACGGCTGGCACCAGCCCGAGCGGCGGCAGCCGTACCGGAAGGAACCTGCCCGCGGCGATCGCGGTCGGCGCGGCGCTGGGCGCGTCGGTCATCGTGTCGATCTACACCGTTAAGGAGATCTTTCTCCTGGTGGTGGCGGCGGCGGTCGGCATTGGCGTGATGGAGCTGGTCAAGGCGTTCGGCACCCGTGGGATCGTGGTGCCGGCCGTGCCGGCGCTGGTGGCGACGGCGGGCATGCTGGCCGGGGCCTACTGGGGCGGCGCGGTCTCGCTCGTGGGCACGTTCTCGGTGTTCGTGTTCGTGATGCTGATCTGGCGGATGTTCAGCGCGGGCGCCGACGGATACGTGCGCGACGCCACCGCCTCGGTGTTCACGCTGGTCTATCCGGCGCTGCTGGCCGGGTTCGTGGGGCTGCTGCTGGCGCCGGACGACGGCGCGGACCGGGTGCTGATCTTCATCGCGGTGACCGTGGCCAGCGACATCGGCGGATACATCGCCGGGGTGCTGTTCGGCCGGCACAAGATGTCGATCATCAGCCCGAAGAAGACCTGGGAGGGCTTCGCCGGATCCGTGCTGGCCTGCGTGGGCGTCGGGGCGTGGCTGGTCATCTGGCGCATGGACGGCGAGTTCTGGCAGGGCGCGCTGATCGGCGTGCTGGCCGCGGCGCTGGCCACGATCGGCGACCTGGTCGAGTCGATGATCAAGCGTGACCTGGGCATCAAGGACCTCGGCACGATCCTGCCCGGCCACGGCGGGCTCATGGACCGGCTCGACTCGCTGGTCGCCACGCTGGTGCCGATCTGGCTGCTACTGGCGCTGTTCTTCTAACGCCTCGGTGGTGACGGGCACGAGCCAGAGCCACCGCACGGCCTCGCCCCCGAACGCGAATCCCGTCATGTCGGGGAAGTCCGGCGGGTCGGCCAGCATGAGCACCCCCGAGTAGTCGGCCCCGAGCGGGAACGTGGACGGGTCGTGGTACCACTGCGCGGTGTGCCCGTGGCCGAGCCAGGTGACCGAATGCCACGGATACTGCGCCAGCCATACCAGCACCAGCGCCACCTCCCGGGGGTCCTGGCGGGTGGCGACGGCCAGCTCGATCCGCGAGTACGCGCGCGGCCGGTCGATCCACTGCTCCACCGTCGGCATGCGCTGGCAGCTCATCCCGACCGTGGACAGCACGGTGAACTCGCGCTCGCCGAACGGGGGCCGCTCGGTGATGCCGACCGTGGGCAGGCGCTCGCCGCTGGCGTCCCAGTAGCGGCCGGCGGGGCCGAGCGTGCGGTCGAGGTGGCCCATCACGAACTGCTGGAACCCCGGCCACGACCCCTCGCGATGCCGCCAGCGCCAGTAGGAGTGGGCGTTGGAGATGCGGGGGAGCAGTCCTTCGAGCGCCTCGGGCAGGGACCAGGCGAACGGGGTCTCGCCGATGGCGTCGCGGGCGTACCCGGGCATGCCCCTGGACATGTCGGCCCAGCCGGGGATGACGGCGAGCAGGTCGTCGTTCTCGTAGACGGCGACGCCGTCCCCCTCCTCGAACCACAGGGCGCTGAGCTGGCCGAGGGGGCGGCGGCCCGCGGGGTGGACGGTGTTGGCATACGGCATGACGGGCGGCAGGCCGGCGTTGATGCGGCTCAGGTCGACCGCGCCGGGCGCTCTGCGGTGGTTGGCCAGCCAGACGGCGCCGTGGACCGTGCCATCCGGCGCGCACAGGTAAGCGACCGAGGCGTCCTCGTCCCGCTCGATCACCAGCGTGCGGCTCCCGTAAGGGTTGCCGGCCACGAGGACGACCTCGGCCTGGGTGTGCTCACCCGGCTGCTCGCTCGCCCGATAAATCGCCATACAAGATGACTGTAGATCGCCGCCCGATCGCAGGCGAGAGCTCGTAGGAATGACAAACGCGGGCGAGACGTTCACTACCCTGGTCGGTAACCGTCGAGATGAGGCAGGAACGTGTCCCAGCAGCCAGGCCAGCTCACCTTCGTAGCGCCCCGCCGGGCCAAGCCCGCGCGGCACCTGGCGGACCTCACGATGGCCGAGCGCCGCGCCGCCGTGGCCGAGCTCGGTGAGAAGCCGTTCCGCGCCGACCAGCTCTCGCGGCACTACTTCACGCACCTGACCACCGACGTCCAGGCGATGACCGACCTGCCCGCGCCGGCCAGGGAGAAGCTGTCGGCGTTGCTGCCGTCGCTGCTGACGCCGGTCCGCGAGCAGACCACCGACCAGGGGACGACGCGCAAGACGTTGTGGCGGCTGTTCGACGGGGCGCTGGTCGAGTCGGTGCTCATGCGCTACCCGGACCGCGCCACGATCTGTGTGTCGTCGCAGGCCGGATGCGGCATGAACTGCCCCTTCTGCGCCACCGGCCAGGCCGGTCTGACCCGCAACATGTCCACGGCCGAGATCGTCGAACAGGTCGTCGCCGGAGCCCGCACCCTGGCCACCGGCGAGGTGCCCGGCGGACCCGGCCGGATCAACAACGTCGTCTTCATGGGCATGGGCGAACCCCTCGCCAACTACAAGCAGGTGATCGGGGCGGTCCGTCGCATGGTCGAGCCGGCGCCCGACGGGCTCGGCATCTCCGCGCGCGGGGTGACGGTCTCGACCGTCGGACTCGTCCCGGCGATCGGCAAACTGGCCGACGAGGGGCTGCCGGTGACGCTGGCGCTGTCGCTGCACGCGCCGGACGACGAGTTGCGCGACACGCTGGTGCCGATCAACACGCGCTGGAAGGTCGCCGAGGTGCTGGAGGCCGCGTGGGCGTACGCGGCGAAGACCAAGCGGCGGGTGTCGATCGAGTACGCGCTGATCAAGGACATCAACGACCACGAGTGGCGCGCCGACCTGCTGGGCAAGCTGGTCAAGAACAAGCTGGTGCACGTCAACCTGATCCCGCTCAACCCGACGCCGGGGTCCAAGTGGACTGCCTCGCGTCCGGAGGACGAGCGGGCGTTCGTGCGGCGCCTGCAGTACCACGGCGTGCCGGTCACCGTCCGCGACACCCGCGGCCGCGAGATCGACGGCGCCTGCGGCCAACTCGCCGCCGCCGAGTAGCTCTTTCATCTGGTTGCTGCTTCCGCTCGGCCGCCTTTTCGTGCGTGCGGGCCCGTTGTGGTTCCCTTCCGCGACCACCATCCGTTACGGCTCCGCCACCCCCACGCCACCCGCCGACGTGCGCGGGCGTTGGTCGGGGGGATCGCTTCTCACGTCGGACGTGGTCCCCACCGCAACGGGCTCGTCAACACGCTAAGAGCAAGGCGGTAACCGGGGTTGTGGTTTATGGGCGGGTGCGGCGTAGCCAGGTGTATCCGGCCAGTCCTGCTGCGCACCAGGCCAGGGAGATGGCGGTCAGGGCGGGGAGGTCGGTGGGGAGAGTGCCTGCGCCCGCTGCCTTCAGCCAGGCCGTGACCGGGACCGTCAGCCAGTAGGCCGGGGTGATGCTGATCAGCAGCATCGCCAGGTAGCCGAAGAGCAGCGTCATGATGGACAGCGCGGGCGACGGCAGGATCACGCGGCTGGTCAGGGCGCCCAGCATGAGTCCGGCGAGCACCGCCAGCACGTGCAGGACCGTTGCCGCCAGCAGGACGTCCGGGGACGGCGTCGCCTCCAGGCCCATCAGCAGGCCGCAGACCAGTGCCAGCGTGGCGAACGTCGTGTTGACCGCCGCTGCCGCCAGGAGGCCGCCGGTCAGTTCGCGGGTGCGGGATCCGGCTGTGGTGGCGGAGATGGCGCGTTGCTCGTCGGGTTCGGTGTCGAGCAGGGAGCGGGTGGCCCAGGCGAGCATCGGGATGATCAGCACCGCGGAGTCGGCCAGGGCGGGTGCCTCTGAGCCGAGTGGGGCGCGGTTGGCGTAGATGATCGCGAGCATGGCCAGGATCGGGACCAGGGCCTGGTAGACCCGGTGCGACCGGACATATGCCGCTATCCGGAACCTCGTCAACGCGATCACTGTGCCGCCTCCGTGGCCTGGTAGCCCTCCGCCCGCATCCGCGCCAGAAACGCCCCCACCTCGCCCCCCGGCACCCGTACCTCCACCACCACTCCATCCTCAACCCCACCAACCCGCCCCACCCCAGCCAACCCCACGCCCCCGGCCAAGCTCACATCTCCGGCAACGGTCACGTCACTGGCCAAGCTCACATCTCCGGCAACCCTTACGTCACTGGCCCAGCTCACATCTCGAGCCGATCCGGCCTCCGGCTGCCCTGCCAGCGCCGTGTCTCCGGCCAAGCCCGTCTCTCCGGCCAACGCGGCGTTCGGGGCCAGCCTCGCGCCCCTCGCCAACCCGGTGTCCCCGAGCGAGTTCGGCTCTCCGGCCAACGCGGTCTCCGGGGCCCGCCTCGCGTCCCTGGTCAACCCGGTGTCCCCGAGAGAGCTTGCCCCTCCGGGTGCCGCGACTTGGGCGGGCGAAACAGCGTTCTGGCTGCCCGCTAGGTGTGCTGGAGGCGGGTTCGCGGCGGGTGACGTGGGTTGGCTGGGTGGGGTGAGGTGGATGGCGGGTGGGGGTGTGGGGGAGGGGGAGAGGTTGCGGGCAGCGGGAGAAGGCTCGCGCAGGAAGCCGTCCGTCAGGGTCCAGTGGCGCAGCGACGGGAGGTCGTGCAGGCCGGCCTCGTGGTCTCCCGCCACCACGATCGTCCCCCTGCCCGCCAGTTCCGCCACGATCCCCGGCAACGCCTCGCGGGTGGCGGTGTCCAGGCCGGCGAAGGGTTCGTCGAGCAGCAGCAGGCCCGGGTCGCACATCAGGGCCTGGACCAGGGCGACCTTGTGGGCGCTGCCCTTGGACAGTTCGCGGAGCGGGAGCCGTACCAGAGGGGTGAGGTTGAGGCGGTCGGCCCACGGGCGCCAGGTGGCGGCGCGGCGGATGCGGGCCATGTGGTCCAGGTACGCGGCCACCGTGAACGGCTGGGCGGTGGGGAGGTGGTCGGGGGCGTAGCCGACGGTGCGGGGGCGGCCGGAGAGCTTGCCTCGGGTGGGGCGGGTCAGGCCGGCCAGCAGGCGGAGCAGGGTGGACTTGCCGGCGCCGTTCGCGCCGGTCAGCTCGATGACGTCGCCGGGGCTCAGGGTCGCGTCCGCGTGCCTGATCACGTCGGGGGCGCGCCGCCGGTAGCGGAACGAGACGTTGGACAGGTCCATAGTGATCCAACGGTAATGGAGTGGGGTGCATTCTCCGGATAAAGAGCCCCACAATATAGGCACCCCCTCAGCCGTCTCAGGAGGATTGAGCTTGAACCGCTTTCCACGCGTCATGGGTATGCGTTCAGGCTACGACCCCGTCGACGTGGACTCGCTGATCAGCCGCATCGAGGCCACGCTCGGCCGGGGCGGGCGTGAGCTGGCGCCGGTGACCGCAGACGAGGTTCGCAGGGCCACCTTCCGCGCCAGGCGCGGCGGCTACAACGAGACCGCGGTGGACTTCGCGCTGGAGGCGTTCGTCGTCGCGCTGGAGACGCGGGCGAAGACGCCGGTGGCGCTGGCCATGACCGAGCCGACCGGGGAGATGCTGCGCGAGGAGTGGTTCGAGACGCAGGCGGCGCGGGTGGAGCGGGTGGCGTTCCGCTCGGGCCGGATGGGCACGGGGTACAACGAGGACGAGATCGACGCCTTCCTCGACCGCATCGTGGCCACGCTGCGCGGCACCACCGACAACCCGCTGACCGGTCAGGACGTGCGCGACGCCAAGTTCGCCACCGTTTTGGTCCGGCCGGGCTACCTGATCGCGGACGTCGACTCGTTCCTGGCCGGCATCGCCGACGTCCTGGACCAGCGCTACTGAAGCCCCGGTCCTGGATTAGCGCTACTGGAGCGCCGCCGCCAGCCCGTGCAGGTCGGGCTGGACCTTCTGCAGGATCGACGGGTCGGCGGGCGTCTCGCCGCGGCGGTTGATCCAGATCCGGCGCAGGCCGAGCGCGTGGGCGGGGACCATGTCGTGGACGTAGCCCTGGGCGACGTGGATCCACTCCGACGGCTCGTGTGAGGAGCGGAAACGTGCGAAGTGGCCGAGGGACGGCTTGTAGCCGCCCGCGTCCTCGGCGGTCACGACCGCGTCGAAGGGTACGGGCAGCCGCCGCCGCGTCAGCCCGATGAGGTCGCGGTCGCAGTTGGTGAGCAGGCCGAGCCGCCATCCGGCCGCGCGCACCGCCTCGAGTTCGGGGCCCACCTCGGGGAAGACCGGCCAGGAGGGGAGGGTGGCGGCCAGCAGGCCGGCGTCGTCCGGGTTCAGGTCCAGCCCCTCTTCCGCGCAGGCCCGGCGCAGGGCTTCGGCGGTCACCTCGCGGTAGAGCATCGTGGGCGTCTCGGCCTGGACCTCCAGCTCGTGCCGGACGTAGGGGTCGAGGAGGCGGCCGCCGTACCCGGGGAAGAGCAGTTCCGCGGTGGTGGCGATTCCGTGCCGCCAGTCCACGAGCGTGCCGAAGCAGTCGAACGTCACCCATCGCATGAGATCTCATAATGGGCCCTATGCCACTTACCGTGCGACCCATCGTCCCCGGAGATCTGGAGCAGGTCGTCGAAATCTTGACCGCCAGTTGGGGCGGCACCCATGTCATCGCGCTGACCTGGGGCGAGATGGTCGACGCCAGTACGCTGCCCGGTTTCGTGGCCGTCTCCGACGGCGACCGGATCGCCGGGCTGATCACCTACATGGAGCGCGAAGGCAGCGTGGAGATCGTCACGATCGACGCCGTCGTCAAGGGCGCCGGGGTGGGCAGTGCGCTGCTGGACGCGGTGCGTGAGGTGGCGCGGCGGCGCGGCATGCGCAGGCTCACGCTGGTCACCACCAACGACAACACCCGGGCGCTGGCCTTCTACCAGCGCTAC
Source organism: Nonomuraea sp. NPDC050790 (assembly GCF_044456745.1). NCBI lineage: Bacteria > Bacillati > Actinomycetota > Actinomycetes > Streptosporangiales > Streptosporangiaceae > Nonomuraea > Nonomuraea sp. NPDC050790. The sequence continues at coordinate 108,621 of NZ_JBITGF010000016.1, forward strand.
GGCTTCGACCTCGTGGCCCTGCGCCGCGACGCGGTCACCCGCACCCGCGAGCTCAAGCCGGGCATCCCCGAGATGTCGGTGGACGGCATCCCGATCAGGCATGAGCTGGAGCTCGAGCTGCCTCTCGACTCCTGATCAGCGCCACGATCACCGAGGCCACCGGCGCGGCCAGGAAGGCGCCGGTGATCCCGGCGACCACGCTGCCCACGGCGATCGCCAGCAGGATGACCGCGCCGGGCAGGTCCAGCGCCCTGCCGTAGATCTGCGGCGCCAGCACGTGACCCTCCACCTGCTGCACCAGGATCGTGACGCCGACCACGATGAGCGCCACCAGCCAGCCCTTGGCCACGAACGCCACCACCGCGGCGAACAACCCGGCCATGAACGCCCCCACCACCGGCAGGAACGCCCCCACGAACGTCAGCACCGCCAGCGGCAGCGCGATCGGCACCCCGAGGATCCACAGCGCGAGCCCGATGAAGAAGCCGTCCACGAGCCCGACCATGGCGATGCCGCGGATGTAGCGGCCGACCACGCTGAAGACGACGTGCCCGGCCTCGCGCAGGTGCGGCCTGGCTTTGACCGGCGCCAGCTCGGTCAGCCAGTCGAACAGCCGGTCGCCGCCGTGGACGAAGTAGACGGCCAGGATGATGGCCAGTACCGCGCCGATCACGATCTCCCCGGCGGTGCGGACCCCGGCGATGGCCCCGGTGGCGATGGAGCGCGACTGCTCGCTCAGGTACGCCTGGACCTGCTTCGACAGCTCCGACAGCCGGGTGTCGTCGAGCCCGAGTGAGCGGGCGAGGTTGTGCAGGTCGTCGAGCGCCTTGCCGAGGCTGTCGCGCAGTTGCCCGAGCCCGTCCACGGTCGCCGGCACCAGCAGCCAGAAGAACAGCCCGCCGACCACCAGCGCGCCCAGGAAGACCACGGTGGTGGCCAGGCCCCGGCTCAGCCCTCTGCCCCGCAGCCAGTGGTACGGCGGCAGGAGCAGGGCCGTGATGAACACCCCGATGATCACCGAGATGGCGACGGTCCTGACGAACCAGACGCAGTAGAGGATCACCGCGATCAGCGCGATCCATCCGAGCACCCGCCATGGCTTCATGATCAGGGCGTTCCCTGGGGCGGCGGCGCGTAATCAGTGCTGGGCGCGCTTGGCCTCCTCGTAGGCGGCGCGGGCAGGGCTGCCGACCTCGGCGACCGGCACGTCCCACCACGCCTCGGAGGAGGGCGCGTCCACGTGCGGGTCGGCCTTCACGTAGATCACCGTGGTCTCGTCGGCCGCCCGCGCGCTCTCCAGGGCCTTGCGCAGGTCGCCGGCGGTCTCGGCGCGGATCACGTGCGCGCCCAGGCTGGCGGCGTTGGCGGCCAGGTCGACCGGCAGCGGCCCGCCGTCGTAGCGGCCCGAGCCCCGGTGGCGGTAGGCGGTGCCGAGCCGCTCGGCGCCCACGCTCTCCGACAGCCGCCCGATCGAGGCGAAGCCGGAGTTGTCGACCAGCACCACGACCAGCTTGACGCCCTCCGCGACCGCGGTGACCAGCTCCTGGGCCATCATCAGGTACGAGCCGTCGCCGACCAGCACGAACACCTCGCGCTCCGGCACGGCCATCTTGACGCCCAGCCCGCCGGCGATCTCGTAGCCCATGCAGGAGTAGCCGTACTCCACGTGGTAGGAGCCCGGACCGCTCGGGCGCCACATCTTGTGCAGGTCGCCGGGCATCGAACCGGCGGCGCACACCACCACGCCGTCCTCGGCCGCCGCGGCGTTGACCGCGCCGATGATGGCGGGCTGGGGCAGCGGCGTGCCCTCCAGCGCGTGGGCCGCGTCGACCTGGGCGTCCCAGGCGCGGGTCAGCTCGGCGGCCATGGTGCGGTAGACGCCGGCCGTACCCCAGCCGTCGAGGGCCTCGGCGAGGTCGGTCAGGCCCGCGCGGGCGTCGGCCACCACCTGGAGGCCGGACAGCTTGGCCGCGTCGAAGGCCGTGATGTTGAGGTTGACGACGGCCGCGTCCTGGTCGAACAGCGTGCGCGAGGCGGTGGTGAAGTCGCTGTAGCGGGTGCCGACGCCGATGATCAGGTCGGCCTCGCGGGCGAGCGCGTTGGCCGCCGTCGTGCCGGTCGCGCCGATCGCGCCCGCCGCCAGCGGGTGTCCGTACGGCAGGGCGCCCTTGCCGGCCTGGGTCTCGGCGACGGGCACGCCGTACCGCTCGGCGAAGGCGCGCAGTTCGGCGGTCGCCTCGCTGTAGATCACCCCGCCCCCCGCGACGAGGAGCGGACGGGCCGAGCGCCTGATCAGCTCGGCGGCCCGCGCGAGCGCGGCGGGTTCCGGCCGCGGCCGTCCGACGTGCCACACCCGGCGCTCGAACAGCTCCTCCCGCCACTCCCACGCCTCCGCCTGCACGTCCTGCGGCAGCGCCAGCGTCACCGCGCCGGTCTCGGCCGGGTCGGTGAGCACCCGCATCGCCGCCAGCAGCGCGGAGGGTAGCTGCTCAGGCCGGTTGATCCGGTCCCAGTAGCGCGAGACCGGCTTGAAGGCGTCGTTGACCGAAAGGTCGTAGGAACGCGGATCCTCCAGCTCCTGCAGCACCGGGTTGGCCACGCGCGTGGCGAAGACGTCACCCGGCAGCAGCAGCACGGGCAGCCGGTTGATGGTCGCGCCCGCCGCCGCGGTGACCATGTTGGTGGCGCCGGGACCCACCGAGGTGGTGCAGGCCAGCGTCCGCAACCGGTTGCTCGCCCGCGCGTAGCCCGCCGCCGCGTGCACCATGGCCTGCTCGTTGCGGCTCAGCAGGTACGGCAGCGCCGCGTCGGTCGCCAGCGCCTGCCCGAGCCCGGCCACGTTGCCGTGCCCGAAGATCCCGAAGATCCCCCCGAACATCCGGTGCTCGACGCCGTCGCGCTCGGTGTGCTGGGCGGCGAGGAAGCGGAGGGTCGCCTGGGCGACGGTCAGCCGGATCATGAGGTCCTCCTGAACGGCAGCCGAGGGTCGGTCTCCTGACCGTCCCATGTGCCGCGGATCCAGGCGTGGCGCGGGTCGTCGCAGAAGGCCATGGAACGCTCGCCGGCCGGTCCGGCGAGCACGTTGAGGTAGTACAGGTCGTAGCCGGGCGCGGCCATCGACGGCCCGTGGTAGCCGTAGGGGACGAGCACCACGTCGCCGGGGGAGACCTCGGCCAGGGTGTCGATGTGGCCGCGTTCTGAGGTGTAGACGCGCTGGTAGCCGGGGCCGCCCTCGAAGTAGTAGATCTCCTCCAGCACCGCCTCGCCCGGGTTGGGGGTGTCGTGCTTGTGGGGCGGGTAGGACGACCAGTTGCCGTCCGGGGTGAGCACCTCGACCGCCACGAGCTTGTCGCACTCGAAGGCGTCGGGGGAGCAGAAGTTGTTCACCTGCCTGCTGGCCTGGCCCGCGCCCCTGATCTCGACCGCGACCCGGTCGGCGGGGACGTGGCGCGGCTCCAGCCGCCGAGTGGCGCGCGCGGCGGGCAGCGCGACGCGGCCCTCGCCCCGCAGGATCACCTCGGTGTGGATCGGCAGGTACGCGAAGTCGCTGGGCCCGGCGAAGACCGACGGGCGGCCGGCCAGGTGGAAGGTGGTGGTGCCGCCCTCGACCGGGGCGGCGAAGGTGACCGAGCAGGAGCCGGACAGCGGCAGGACGATCATCTCCTCCTCACCGGTGTCGAAGGCCACGGTGGCGTCGCCGGACAGGTCGGCCACGCGCAGCGCCGAGTAGGTCCAGCCGGCCAGCGCGGGGGTGATCTCCACGGACCACGGGCCTGAGGCGGCCTTGCCGTACGGGATGTGGGTCATCGTGAGGCCTCCCTGACCAGGGTCGCGGCGCCGTCCACGGCGGCGGCTACGTCGTCGTCCGGAGGGTAGAGCAACGCGCGGCCGACCACGAGGCCGCGCACGCCCGGCAGTTCCAGGGCCCGGCCCCAGTCGGCGAAGGCGGCGTCGATGTCCGGCGGGTCGCCGCCGAGCAGGAGGGCGGGCAGCGTGGTGGCGGCCATGACCCGCTCCATCTCGGGGATCGCGGGGATCTTCAGCCAGGTGTAGGCGGAGGTGGCGCCGAGCGCCTGTCCCACGCTGATGGCCCGGATGACCGCCTCGGGCGACAGGTCGTTGCGGACCGCGCCGCCGTCGGCCCGGCTGGACCAGAACGGCTCGACCATCGCCACGAGCCGCCGCCTGGCCAGGTCGGTGACGGCGTGCGCGCACGACTCCAGCGTGGCGACGGTGCCGTGGTCGGCCGGGTCGATGCGGCACAGCATCTTGCCGCCGTCCAGGCGCATGGCGTCGATGGCGGCGGCGTCGAAGCCGGTGAAGCGGTCGTCGAGCTCGAAGACCGCGCCCTGGATGCCGGCCCGGTTCATGGAGCCGAAGGCCAGCTTGCCCTCCAGCGCGCCGAGCAGCAGCAGGTCCTCCAGCACGTCGGGGGCGGCCAGGATGCCGTGGACGCCCGGCCGTTCCAGCGCGAGTTGCAGGCGGTCGAGCAGGTCGGTACGGCTGGCCATGGCGAAGGGCCGGTCACGCACGCCGAGCGAGCCGCGCGCCGGATGGTCGGCGGCGATGATCATCAGCCGCTCGCCGTCACCGGGCAGCCCGCGCCGCTGCCGCCTGGCCGCCGCGTGCGCGATCTCCTCAGGCCGGGTCGCCCGGATCCTGGTGAGCCGCTCGTAGCGGTCGGCTCTGGTGAGCGTCAGATCGGTCATGCGCGGCCTTCCATCAACTGGGTCACCTCGTCGGTCGTGGGCATGGCGTCGGCACAGGCCAGCCGGGCGGCGACGAAGGCTCCGGCGGCGTTGGCGAAGCGGATCGTGCGCTCCAGCGGCCAGTCGCGCAGCAGCCCCAGGCAGATCGCGCCGCCGAAGGCGTCGCCGGCGCCGATGCCGTTGACGACCTCGACGGGGACCGGCTCGGCCAGCGCCGTCTCGCTACGGCTGCGCGCGTACACCCCCTTGGGCCCCATCTTCACGATCGCCACCTTCACCCCCGCGTCGAGCAGCGCCCGCGCGGCGGCCTCCGGGTCGCGGGTGCCGACGGCCACCTCGACCTCGTCCAGGTTGCCGACGGCCACGTCGGCGTGGGGCAGCGCCGCGCGCACCGCCTCCTCGGCGGGCCCCTTCCACAGCGTGGGCCGGTAGTCGAGGTCGAAGACGGTCCACCCGGAGCCGTCGCGGGCGGCCAGGGCGGCGGCGTGCGCGGCCCTGCTGGGCTCCATGCTCAGGCCGGTGGCGCTGAACCAGAAGACCTTGGCGGCCCTGATCGCGGCGAGGTCGAGGGATTCGGGCGGGATGCGCAGGTCCGGTGGGTGCTCGCCCCGGTAGAAGTAGATCGGGAAGTGGTCCGGCGGGAAGATCTCGCAGAAGGTCACGGGGGTGGGCGCCTCGGCGAAGGTCGCGACGTAGCGGTCGTCGACGCCGAAGCCGGCGATGGCCGAGCGTACGTAGTCGCCGAACGGGTCGGCGCCGACCGCGGTGATCACCGCCGAGCGGAGGCCGTGGCGGGCGGCGGCCACGGCCACGTTGGTCGGGCTGCCGCCGAGGAACTTGCCGAAGCTCTCGACCTGGGCCAGTCCGACGCCTGTCTGCAGCGGATAGACGTCGACGCCGCAGCGGCCGATCGTGATCAGATCGAACAAGCTACCTCCCGATACTCGGACCTAGCATGGCATATTGTCATGACATTCTGATGTCCGCTATGTTGCAAATTACGTCCTGCCCGAAACCCGCACTTACCCCCGTTTAGGACGTTCTGGAGGGTTCGCATGAGATGGCGAAAAATCTCGGCCGTCGCCGTCCTGGCCTTGTCTGCCGCGGCCTGCGGCCAGTCCTCCGGCGGCGGAGGTGACACCATCGAGCTGACGATCACCCAGAACGCGATCGCCGGCGGCAAGAACGCCAAGGGCGCCGAGTACATCGCGAAGTGGGTCATCCCCCGGTTCGAGGCGGCGCAAAAGGCGAAGGGGAAGGACGTCAAGGTCAGGTTCATCCCGAGCGGGGTCGACGACGAGCAGTACAAGACCAAGCTCTCCCTGGACCTGAAGTCCGGCAAGGGGGCCGACGTCCTCGACATCGACGGCATCTGGATGGGCGAGTTCGCCGAGGCCGGCTACATCAAGCCGCTGACCGAGGTGGCCGGCCCCGAGGCGGAGTCCTGGGACGGCTGGAGCCAGATCCCCGAGGCGGTCCAGGGCCTGGCCACCTTCAACGGCAAGAAGTACGCGCTGCCCGTCGGCACCGACGGCCGCGTCCTCTACTTCAACAAGACGCTCATGACCAAGGCGGGCCTGCCCGCCGACTGGCAGCCCAAGAGCTGGCAGGAGATCCTCGACGCCGGCGCCAAGCTGAAGTCCGCGGGTGTGCCCGTGCCGATCCAGATCAACGCCGGCACCGCGATGGGCGAGGCCACGTCCATGCAGGGCATGCTCCCGCTGCTGGCCGGCGCCGGCGGCGAGGTGCAGAAGGATGGCAAGTGGACCGGCGCGAGCCAGCCGCTCAAGGACGCGCTCGGCCTCTACCAGAAGATCTACTCCCAGGGCCTGGGCGACCCCAAGCTCCAGCAGGAGGCCAAGGGCCGTGACAAGTCCTTCGCCCAGTTCGCCGAGGGCAAGATCGGCATCCTGATGGAGGGCGACTACTTCTGGCGCGGCGTCGTCAACCCCACCGACGGCGTGGCCAAGATGGCCGACCGCGACCAGACCGTCGGCTACGCGAAGATCCCCGCGATGGAGCCCGGCAAGGGTCTGCGCGGCCAGGACTTCGTCAGCATGTCCGGCGGCGCGCTGCGCACGCTCAACCCCGCCACCAAGCACCCGAAGGAAGCCTTCGAGCTGCTCGCCTTCACGCTCTCGGCCGACGGGCTGAAGGAGGAGACCAAGAACGGCAACGTGCGCATCACCCCGCGCACCGACGTGAACAAGGAGATCCTGGCCGGCGACCCGCTGCTGACCTACATCTCCGACGAGGTGCTCCCCCTGACCGCCTACCGCCCGCCGGTCGCGCTCTACCCGCAGGTCTCCACGGCCCTGCAGGAGGCCACCGCCGCCGTGGTGAGCGGGAAGACGCCGGACGAGGCGGCCGCGGAGTACCAGAAGAAGCTCGAAGGAATCGCCGGTGGCGCTGGCAACATCGCCTCCTGAGGCCCCCGCGCCCCCGGACAGGAAGACCTACAGCTCTGACGCGGCCGGCCTCGGCCGGGTCAGAGCGTCGGTCTTCGCCGCCCCCGCGCTCCTGCTCATCGCGGTCTTCCTCGTCTTCCCCGCGCTGTGGGTGCTCTACCTCAGCATCACCAACTACCGCCTCAGCGGCGTGCAGGCCCGCGACCCGCAGGTCGTCGGCCTGGACAACTTCGTCAACGCGCTGGCCAGCGGCAAGTTCTGGACCTCGACCTGGCTGACCGTGGAGTTCGTGCTCGGCTCCGCGGTCATCGGCCAGGTCGTGCTCGGCTTCACCATCGCCTGGCTGATGCGCGACCGCACCGGCCCGCTCAAGCGCCTGGTCGAGGGCCTGGTCATCCTCGCCTGGATCCTGCCCAGCGCCGTGGTGTCGTTCCTGTGGGTGGCGCTGCTCGACCGCGACGGCGGCACGCTGAACCTCCTGCTCGGCATCCCCGGCTTCGCCTGGCTGCTCGACTACCCGATGCTGTCGATCATCGTCTTCAACACCTGGCGCGGCACCGCGTTCTCGATGATGTTGTACGGCGCCGCCCTCGGCAACGTGCCGCCCTCCCACCTGGAGAGCGCCCGCCTGGCCGGAGCCTCCGGCTGGCAGCAGTTGCGCGACGTCGTCTTCCCGCACATCCGCGGCCACATCCTGACCAACCTGCTGCTGATCAGCCTCTGGACCTTCAACGACTTCACCCCGTTCCTGCTCACCGCGGGCGGGCCGGACGGCAAGACCGAGATCCTCGCCGTCTACGTCTACAAGGAGGCCCTGATCGGCGGGAACCTCGGCGTCGGCGCGGCCATCTCGGCGATCATCCTGCTGATCAACCTCGTGGTCGCCGTGTTCTACCTGCGCCTGCTCAGGAGGAAGTCATGAGCCCGCGGCGGGTGCTCGGCCGGATCGGCTTCTACACGCTGGTCGCCGTGGTGCTGGCCTTCTTCAGCGTGCCGCTGCTGTGGCTGGCCACCGCCCCGTTCACCAGCGACCCCACCTACGAGGTGTCGCTGCCCGACTTCACGCTGGCCAACTTCCAGGCGATCCTGGAGCATCCGTACGCGCTGGGGTCGCTCTACAACTCGCTGATCCTGGCCGTCGGCACCGCGTTGCTGGTCGTGCTGTTCGCGGCGCTGGCCGCGTACGCGCTGAGCCGGGTGCGCATCCCCGGCCGCGACGGGCTGCTCTACGCGCTCCTGCTGCTGTCGTCGATCATCACCGGCACCGCCGCGATGGTGCCGATCTACCAGCTCGCGGTCGAGCTGAACCTCATCGACACCCACCTCGGCGTCATCCTCATCCTCACCGGCGGCCTGCTGCCTGCGGCGATCTTCATGCTCAAGGACTTCATGGACACCACGCCCAAGTCCTACGAGGAGTCGGCGCGCGTCTTCGGCGCCTCGCCGCTGCAGATCGTGCGGCACGTGGTGGTCCCGCTGGTACGGCCGGGCCTGGCGACCATCGCGGTCTGGGCGATCGCCAACGTGTGGGGCAACTTCCTCATGCCGTACCTGCTTTTCAGCAGTGACCCGGAGAACCAGCCGGCCGCCGTGATCATCTATACGCTCTACACCGAGGGCGGCCAGGCCAACCTGCAGTTGCTGTCGACCTTCGGCCTCCTCTACTCGGTGCCGGTGGTGCTCATGTACCTGTTCGTCAGCAAGAAGTACGGCTTCCGCTTCCACGGAGGGATCAAGCGCTGATGTCGGCCATCGAACTGCGCGGCCTCACCAAGGTCTACCCCGGCGGCGTCAGAGCCCTCGACGCCCTCGACCTGGTCATCCCCGACGGCGAGTTCTTCGCCCTGCTGGGCCCCTCCGGCTGCGGCAAGACCACGCTGCTGCGCACCATCGCCGGGCTGGAGACCGCCACCTCGGGCCGGGTCGTCCTCGGCGAGCGCGACGTGACCGACATCCAGCCGGGCGCCCGCGACCTGGCGATGGTCTTCCAGGACTACGCCCTGTTCCCGCACATGGACGTCACCGACAACATCGCCTATCCGCTGCGCATCAAGAAGGTCGGCAAGGCCGCGCGGGCCGGCAAGGCCCGCGAGGTCGGCGAACGGCTCGGCCTGGCCCAGCTCATGGACCGGCGCCCCGGCCAGTTGTCCGGCGGCCAGCAGCAGCGCGTGGCGCTGGCCCGCGTGATGGCCACGCAGGCCCAGGCGTTCCTGTTCGACGAACCGCTGTCCAACCTGGACGCGCGGCTGCGGCTGGAGGCGCGCACGTTCCTCAAGCGGCTGCAGCGCGAACTCGGCGTCACCACCGTCTTCGTCACCCACGACCAGGCCGAGGCGCTGGCGATGGCCGACCGGATGGCGGTCATGGAGGCCGGGCACATCCGCCAGGTCGGCACGCCGGCCGAGGTGTTCCAGCGGCCCGCCAACACCTTCGTCGCCTCCTTCATCGGGTCCACGCCGATGAACCTGCTTGACGCCGTCGTACGGGGCGACAGGCTGGAGGTGTCCGGATGCAAGGTGGCCGTCCCCGAGTCGGCGGCCGGCCTGCTCACCGACGGGGAGGAGATCGTGTACGGCGTGCGTCCCGAGTACATGAGCTACTCCGCCGAGCCCGTCGAGGGCGCGCTGGGCGGGAAGGTGTCGATCGTGGAGAACCTGGGCGCCACCCACCTGGTGACGCTGGAAGTCGGCGGGGCCAACGTGCAGGCGGTGGTGCCGGAGGGCCGCGAGCCCGCGCCGGGCGACGACGGCTACGCGCTGCCCCGGGCCGACCGCGCGCTGGCCTACCGTGGCGGTGACCTGGTCACGGGCGGGGATGCGGAGGCGGGAGCGTGACGGTGTGGCGCGGACACTGGTCGCTGGACGAGCGGCTGGAGCGCATCCTGCGCGAGGTGCCGTTCGAGGTGCCCGCGGGGGCGCGTTCGGTGACCGTGCGGCTGTCCTACGACCGGGCACGGGGCGTGATCGACCTGGGCGGCGCTTCGCCGTCCGGGTTCCGCGGCTGGTCGGGCGGCGCCCGCGACGAGTACACGATCACCACCGAGTGGGCGACGCCCGGCTACCTGCCGGACACGTCGGCGGACGCGCTGGAGGAGGGGCTCTGGCAGGTCTGGCTGCGCCTGCACCGCATCCCGCCCGAGGGCCTGGACTACACGCTGGAGATCGAGACCTCCCCCCAGATCCCGATATTTCCGGACGCGCCCGAGCCGCCGACCGGCGCGCGCCCACCCCGTCGCGACATCCCTGACGTTTCAGGCATGCGGTGGTACGCGGGCGACTTCCACGCCCACACCGTCCACAGCGACGGAACCCTGACCATCCCGGAGCTGGCCGAGCTGGCCGCCTCCCGCGGCCTGGACTTCCTGGCCGTCACCGACCACAACACCGTCAGCCACCACCCCTGGCTGGCCAAGACCGACCGCGGCATCACGCTCATCCCCGGCCAGGAGGTCACCACCGACCGCGGCCACGCCAACGTCTTCGGCGACGTCGGCTGGGTCGACTTCCGGCGGCCCGCCGACTCCTGGGCCGAGCACGCCCGCGAGCGCGGCGGCCTGATGTCGGTCAACCACCCGCTCGGCGGCGACTGCGCCTGGCTGCTGCCCATCGAACGACGCCCCAGGGTGGCCGAGGTCTGGAGCTCCGGGTGGTGGGACCGCCGCTGGGGCGCCCCGCTGGCCTGGGCCGACGCCTGGCGCGACGACGTGATCGCCATCGGCGGCAGCGACTTCCACAAGCACGGCAGCGACGGCCTGCCCGGCGCGCCCACCACGTGGGTGCTGGCCGAGGACCCCGGCCTGATCCTCGACGCCGTGGCGGCCGGGCGCACCGCCGTCTCGGCCGGTCCCGACGCGCCGCTGCTGCTGCGGCTCGGCGACGAACTGCTCGCGCTGGGCGCCGACGGCCTGGTCCTGGTCCGCCCGGACGGGCGCCGCCAGGTCGTCAGGGGCGAGCGCGCACTGCTCCCCGGTACGGCAGGGCAGCACCGCCTGGAGACCTACGAGAACGAAGTGATGGCTCTATGTGCGTGACGGGAGAGGGGCACTCATGCGCGTGACACGGATCGCCAACGCACCCGTGAGCTTCGGTGTGTTCGAACTGAGCGACGGGCCCGCGCCGCTGAGCGCGGACGAGATGGTCGCGGCGCTGGCCGAGGCCGGCTACCAGGGCATCGACCTGGGGCCGATCGGGTTCCTGGGCGACGGGCCCGAGTTCGCCGCCCGGTTGTCGGCGGCCGGGTTCCTGCTGGCCGGCGGGTGGGCGGATCTGCGCTACGGGGACGCGGAGGGGTTCGCCGCCGGGTTGCCCGCTCTGGACGCCACGCTCGACGTCTTCGACGCGGCCCCGCCGTACGAGGAGGGCTTCGCGCCGCGCCCGACGCTCGGCGAGTCGGGCTCGCCCAGGCGCTTCGCCAGGCCCGGCGGGAACGCGCCAGGACTGGAGGCGGACGAGTGGCCCGGGTACGCCATGCGCGTGCAGGAGGCGGTCGACCGCTGCCGGGCCCGGGGTTACGAGCCGGTCTTCCACCACCACCTCGGCACCAACATCGAGACCCCCGCCGAGGTCGAACGCCTGCTGGAGCTCACCGACGTCCAGCTCTGCCTCGACACCGGGCACCTGCTGCTGGCCGGCGGCGACCCGGTCAGGGCGCTGCGCGACTGGCGCGAGCGGATCGGGCACGTGCACATCAAGGACGGCGATCCCGCCATCCTGTCCGAGGCGCTGGACGACGGCGCGGACCTGCGCGAGATCATGGGCAGGGGCGGGTTCAGCGCGCTGGGCCACGGCGTCCTCGACCTGCCCGGCGTCGTGCGGGCGCTGGAGGAGACCGGCTACCAGGGCTGGATCGTCGTCGAGCAGGACACCCTGCCCGGCCGCCGCCCGATCGCCGACGTCATCGCCGACCAGGCCGCGAACCTGGCGAAGCTGAAGGAACTGGGGCTATGAGCATCAGGCTCGCACTGGTCGGATGCGGGGCGGTCACCCAGGCCGTCTACGTGCCGCTGCTGTCGCGGCGCAGGGAGCTGTTCGAGGTCACGGCGGTCTGCGACCTGTCGCGCACGCTCGCCGGCGCGGTCGGCGACCGGCTCGGCGTGGCCCGCCGCTACACCTCGCTCGCCGACATGCTGGACGCGGGCGGGTTCGACGCCGTCGTCATGCTCGCCTCCGGCTCCCACGGCGAGCCGGTACGGCAGGCCCTCGCCGCCGGTTACGCCGTCCTGTGCGAGAAGCCGCTGGCCCTGACCGAGGCCGAGGTCGCGGCGCTGCCCGAGGGCAGGCTGATGGTCGGCTACATGAAGCAGTACGACCCCGCGGTGCGCAGGGCCGAGGAGATCCTGGCGGAGCTGGGCGGACCGGGCGTGATCCGCTCGGTCGAGGTGACCGTGCTGCACCCGAGCGGGGAGTCGCAGCTCGCCTTCGCCAACCTGACCCAGGCGCGGGACGTGGACGTCGAGCCGCTGCGGGCCGCGGAGAACACGATCCTGGACCGGGCGCTGGGCGTCGAGGCGTCGGCGGAGCTGCGGTCGGTCTACAGCGTGGCACTGGGTTCGATCTGCCATGATCTGTCGTTGCTGCGGAGGTTCACCGGGTCGCCGGTCGCCGTGGACCATGTCGAGACCTGGGGTGGTTTGCCCGGCTCAATCGAGATTTCTGGGCCTTTGCCGGTCGCCGGGCGATATTCCATTCGATGGCATTACCTGGAGGACTATCCGGCCTATCGGGAGACCGTGGCCATCCACCACGACAAGGGCACGCTCGAACTGGCCTTTCCCGCCCCGTACCTGATGAACGCGCCCACCGTCCTGACCGTCGTGTCCGGGGCGGAGAGCCGCAACGAGTACCGGGACGTGACCGAGGCGTTCGAGACCCAGTTGCTCGCCTTCCATGCTTTCGTGACCTCGGGCAAGCCGCCGCTCACCGGCGCCGCCGGGGCGCTTGAGGACATCGTCACCGCCCAGCGGGTGGCGGCTCGCTACGCCGTACAGCATGACCTGGTTCTTGGGGGAGAAGCCCGTGAGCGTTGAGATCGTCCTGGTACCGCACACGCACTGGGACCGGGAGTGGTACGAGCCGTTCCAGCGCTTCCGGCTGCGGCTGGTGGCGCTGCTCGACGAGGTGGTCGAGACCATGGAGCGCGAGCCCGGCTACCACTTCACCCTCGACGGGCAGCTCGCCTGCGTGGACGACTACCTGGAGGTGCGTCCGGAGAACCGTGAGCGGCTGGCGGCGCTGGTGCGTTCCGGGCGGCTGGCCGTGGGGCCATGGCAGATTCTGCTGGACGAGTTCCTGTGCTCGGGCGAGAACATCGTGCGCAACCTGGAGCTCGGGCTCTCCCGCGCCGAGAAGTTCGGCGGGGCGATGGAGGTCGGCTACCTGCCGGACATGTTCGGACACACCGCCCAGATGCCGCAGATCCTGCGCCGGGCCGGGCTGGAGTACGCCTGCGTCTACCGTGGCGTGCCGGCGAAGGTGGTCACCGAGGCCTTCGCCTGGGTCGCGCCGGACGGCAGCGCCGTACGCACGCAGTATCTGCCGGAAGGCGGCTACGGCAACGGCGTGGACCTGATCCACGGCGCCGGCGAGCTGGAGGAGCGCGCGGCGGCCTTCGCCCGGCGGATGCGCCCGTGGCACGGGCCCGAGGGCCCGCTGCTGGCCATGTACGGGACCGACCACTCGGCCCCGGTCGCCGGCCTGCCGGAGCTGGTGGCCGCGATGGGCGCCCGCATGGACACCTTGTCCGGATATATCCAGGCACTCGACCCGTCCGTCGAGGGCCTGCCCCGCGTCGAGGGCGAGCTGCGCTCGCACGCCCGCGCCAACATCCTGCCCGGCGTCATCTCCGTGCGCGCCCACGTCAAGCAGGCCATGGGCCACGCGGAACGCATGGTCGAACGCTACGCGGAACCGCTCGCCGCCCTCTGGGGCGAGGAGTGGCCAGGCCGCTTCCTCGACATGGCCTGGTGGCGGCTCGTGGACGCCAGCGGCCACGACTCCGTCACCGGCTGCGGCGTCGACGAGACCGCCCAGCAGGTCGCCGCCCGCATCGCCGAGGCCGAGCACCTCGGGCAGGCCGTGCGCGACATGGTCACCAGCCGCCTGTCCGCGTCCGTCCCGTCCGACGGCGTGCTCGTCGTCAACCCCACCCCCACGGTACGGCGCGGCGTCGTCCTCACCCAGGTCGCCGGCCAGGACCCGCTGGCCGGGTCGGGCGGCCTCCTGCACACCCAGACCCTCGAGTACGAGCCCACCCTGCTGCTCGACGAGGAGATGGACCCCGAACTGGCCTTCTCCTTCATCCACGGCCCCGAGCTCTACGGCCAGCACATCACCGGCTGGAACGTCGAGGACGGCGTCCTGACCTTCACCGTCGCCCGGACCACCGACCAGGTCTTCGACACCGCCGACATCGCCGCCGCGGCCGAGGGCGTGGCCCGGGTGCGCATCCTGGCCGAGCCCCGCCGTACCGTCGCCGCGATGGTCGAGGTGCCCGCGCTGGGCCACACCAGCCTGCGGCCCGTGGAGTGGAAGCCGGGACTGGCCCCGCTCGTCGGCATCACCCCGGTCCGCGTCGAAGGCCAGGTCATGGACAACGGCCTGCTCCGCGTCGAGGTGGCCGCCGACGGCACCCTCACCCTCGCCGACCGGGACGGCGTGGCCGTCGTCGGCGCCGGCCGCATCGTGGACGGCGGCGACGCGGGCGACACCTACAACTACGCGCCGCCGGTGGGCGACCGCCTGGTGTCGGAGCCGGTCGTGGTCGAGGTGAGCCCGGTGTGGTCGGGGCCGCTGGTGGCCGCCCTGGACGTCCGCCGCACCTACCTGTGGCCCGCCACCGAGCCGGAGCCGATGACCGGCCCGGACTACCCCCGCGTCCCCCAACTGGCCGCCCCCGACCCCGGCCGGGGCGCCGCCACCGTCGAAACCGTGGTCGAGACCCGGGTCGAACTCCGGGCCGGCGAGCCGTTCGTCCGGTTGCGGGTGGAGTTCGACAATCGGGTCAACGACCACCGGGTCCGCCTGCACGTGCCGTTGCCCGAGCCGGCGACCGCGTCGTACGCGGAGGGCCAGTTCACGGTGGTCGCCCGGCCCCTGACCGCCGAGGGCGGCTGCGGCGAAACCCCCTTGCCCACCTACCCGGCCTCCGGCTGGGTGGCCGCCGGAGGCGTCGCGGCCCTGCTGGAACACGTGACCGAGTACGAGGTGGCCGACCAGGAGCTGGCCCTCACCCTGCTGCGCTCGGTCGGCTACCTGTCCCGCAACCGCAACGCCCTCCGCCCGGAACCCGCCGGGCCCCAGATCCCGACTCCCGCCGCCCAGTCCCGTGGCCTGCGTTCGGTCAGCCTGGCGCTGATGCCGTACAGCGGGGGGTGGAGAGAGATCCCCGCGGCGGCCGAAACCTTCCGCCACGACCTGCTGGCCGTGGCCGGCACCGGCGCCGGCGACCTCCCAGAACCCCGGCAGGGCCTGTCGGTAACCGGCGAAGGCGTGGTGATGACCTCACTCCGCGTGCGCGACGCCTGGAAGGAACTCCGCGTGGTCAACTACGCGACGTCGTCCACCACAGCCACGATCGAGGGCACCTTCACCGAAGCCCGCCAAGCCGACCTCCGCGGCCGCCCCGGCACCGCCCTCCCCGTCACCAAGGGCCGCCTCGACCTCCCCCTCACCCCCTGGGAGATAGCCACCATCCAGTTCCGCTGACCAAACAGAACAGCACCGCCCCTGCATGGAGGGGCGGTGCTGCTGGGTGGTTCAGGAGGCGAAGAGCTCGTTGGCGGTAGTGACGAGCCCGGCGCGCTTCACCCAGCGGTCGAGCGTGTCGGCGTCGGAACACGCTTGGATGCGCTCCTGCTGTTGGTCGGTGACTGGGATGCCGCGTGCTTTCAGCACCTTGATCACGACCCTGGCTTCGGTTGCAACGCTGATGCTTCGGGCGTATTCGCCTCGGTACACGTTCGGGCTGAGCGCCATCACGTGAAGAGCTCGTCGGCTGTGGTGACGGAGATGACGCGCTTCACCCAGCGGTCGAGCGTGTCGGCATCGGAACACGCTTGGATGCGCTCCTGCTGTTGGTCGGTGACTGGGATGCCGCGTGCTTGCAGTATCTTGATCACGGCCTTGGCCTCGCCCCTGGCCTCGGCCGCGACGCTGATGCTCTGGGCGTATTCGCCTTGGTACAGATACGACTTGGTCGCCATGAGCCGCTCCATCTCCTTCTGTGCGTCGCCGGTCAGGGCCACGGTCACGTATTCAGCATAGCGAGCCGCCATAGACGGGTCGATGCTGTTCAGGGCAGTGGTGAGGGTGGCCAGGATGGTCTGGATCTCGGGGTCCTGGCCGTGGGTGATGGCCGAGATCGCGGCCAGGCCGATGTTGCCCATCGCGACGGCCACATCGGTGATGACGGGGGTGTTCTCAGGGCCGATCACCAGAGGGGTGAGGATGAGGCCGGGGTGTCCGGTGATGATGGGTTCGGCCGCCCAGCGGGCGATGGTGGTGTTCGGGCATATGACGATCAGGCAGGCGTCGCAGTGGTAGCGGGCGCGCATGTTGGCGATGTAGGCCAGCCATGTCTCGTGCTTGAGCGGGTCGCGTTTGAGCTGGACTTCGGTGACGACCGCGAGCTGGTCGTCGTCGGCGCCGTAGAGGAGGGCGCCGTCCGCCCGGTACTCGGCGGGGACGCATTCCGACAGCGAGCACGTCACCACCTGGCCGCCGTTCCCGGCCGGGATGTGGAGGCGGTCGGTGAAGAGGGCCTCCAGCATGTGAGCCGTGTGCCCGGGGTCGAGGGTGGCGATACCGACCAGGCCCTCGTGGAGGGGGGTAACCATGGAGTAAAGCTACTGTAAGGAATCAGTCGGCTACTCTGTGTGGGTCAAATGTCCCTTACCTGGTACCCCAGGAGTAGGTCTGCTTTCGGAGCTTCAGGTAGACGAAGGACTCGGTGGCGCGGACCGCGGGGATGGCGCGGATCTTGCTGAGGATCTCCAGCAGGTGGGAGTCGCCCTCGCAGACCACCTCGACGATCACGTCGAAGCTGCCCGCCGTCAGCACCACGTAGTCGATCTCGTCGATCGCCGCCAGTTCGTCGGCCACGAGTTCCAGGTCGCCCTCGCAGTTGACGCCGATCATCGCCTGGCGGGGAAAACCGAGGGTCAGCGGGTCGGTGACGGCCACGATCTGCATCACTCCGGCGTCCTGGAGGCGCTGCACGCGCTGGCGGACGGCGGCCTCCGAGAGGCCCACGGCCTTTCCTATCGCCGCGTACGGCATCCGCCCGTCATTTTGCAGTTGCTCGATGATCTGCTTGGACAGATCGTCGAGCACGACCGGCCCGGAAGCGGCGTCGTTGCTTCGGCGTACGCGGGGCGGGGTCGTCATCGCGGGGAATCCTCCTACCAGTCCGGCGTTACGGGCGCATTCCCGCTAGCTTGCCGTCCTGGTGCGACATGTTGTCAGTTCTACCCGTCCTGTCAAGCGAATTCGTAGCAATTCGGTATCCTTTGCTTCGGAATCCCTTGTCTAGATGCGGTTACTCTGTCAGAGTCGCGGCATCTCAGCCACGTTCACCAGGAGGTCACACGTTGACCAGCCGTCTGCAGAACTTCATCAACAATGAGTTCGTGGACGCCAAGAGCGGCCGATTCTCCCATGTCATCGATCCTTGTTCCGGGGAAGCCTATCTGCAGGCTCCGATCTCCGGTCCCGAGGACGTCGATGCCGCCTACGCCGCCGCGGCTGCCGCGTTCGAGTCGTGGGGTCAGACCACGCCGGGAGAGCGGGCCAACCTCCTGCTCAAGGTCGCTGAGGCGATCGAGGCGAGGGCCGATGAGATCAACGAGGCGGAGTGCCTCAACACCGGCAAGCCCCGCGCCCGCATGGCCGAGGACGAGACTCCGGTCGCGGCCGACCACTTCCGGTTCTTCGCCGGTGCGGCCAGGACCCTTGAGGGCCCGACGGCCGGTGAGTTCCTCGCCGAGCACACGAGCGTCATCCGGCACGAGCCGATCGGCGTCATCGGCCAGGTGACGCCCTGGAACTACCCGATGATGATGGCGGTCTGGAAGATCGCCCCGGCGCTGGCCGCCGGCAACACCATCGTGCTCAAGCCGTCGGACACGACGCCCGTCTCCACCGTCAAGCTCGCCGAGATCATCGGCAGCGTCCTGCCGCCCGGCGTCTTCAACGTCGTCACCGGCGACCGCGAGACCGGCGCGCTGGTCGTGGGCCACCCGACCGCCGCCATGGTGGCGATCACCGGCTCGGTCGGCGCGGGCATGGCGGTCGCCAAGACCGCCGCCGAGGACCTGAAGCGGGTTCACCTGGAGCTGGGCGGCAAGGCCCCGGTCGTGGTCTTCGACGACGTCAAGGACCTCAAGGCGGCCGCCGAGTCCATCGCCACCGCCGGCCTCTACAACGCCGGCCAGGACTGCACCGCCGCCTGCCGGGTGCTGGTCCACGAGAGCGTGCACGACGAGTTCGTGGCCGCCCTCACCGAGGCCGCCGCCGGTACGGTCACCGGCGACCTGTCCAACGAGGACGCCCTGTACGGCCCGCTGAACAACGAGAACCAGCTCACCAGGGTCCAGGGCTTCATCGAGCGGGCCCCGTCGCACGCCAAGATCCTGACCGGCGGCCACCGCGTGGGCGAGAAGGGTTACTTCTTCGCCCCGACCATCGTCGACGGCCTCAAGCAGGACGACGAGATGGTGCAGAACGAGGTCTTCGGCCCGGTCATCACCGTCCAGACCTTCGCCGACGAGGCGGACGCGCTGGCCAAGGCCAACGACGTGCGCTACGGCCTGTCGGGTTCGGTGTGGACCTCCGACCACGGCCGCGCGATGCGGATGTCGAACCGCCTCGAGTTCGGCGTGGTCTGGGTCAACACGCACATCCCGTTCGTGAGCGAGATGCCGCACGGCGGCTTCAAGCACTCCGGCTACGGCAAGGACCTTTCGGTCTTCGGTCTTCACGACTACACGCGCGTCAAGCACGTCATGCACTACATCGGAGACTAGATGCACGCGATCCAGCTCGATGACGTCGTCAAGGAGTACCAGTCGCACGGCGAGGTCGTCCAGGCTGTGAAGGGCGTCACGCTGGAGATCGCCGAGGGGGAGTTCTTCTCCCTCCTCGGCCCCTCCGGTTGCGGCAAGACCACGACCATGCGCATGATCGCGGGCTTCGAGGAGCCCTCGAAGGGCGTGGTCAGGCTGCACGGGAAGGACGTCACGAACGTCCCGCCCAACAAGCGCGATGTGAACATGGTCTTCCAGTCCTACGCGCTGTTCCCGCACATGAACGTGTGGGACAACGTGGCCTTCGGGCTCAAGCAGAGGGGTGTCGCCCAGGCCGAGATCCGGCAGCGGGTGAGCGACATGCTGGAGATCGTCGACCTCACCGGCCGCGAGAAGCGCCGCCCGAGGGAGATGTCCGGCGGTCAGCAGCAGCGCGTGGCCCTGGCCAGGGCACTGGTCAACCGCCCGCGCGCGCTCCTGCTCGACGAACCGCTCGGCGCGCTCGACCTGAAGCTGCGCCAGGCCATGCAGATCGAGCTCAAGCGCATCCAGCGCGAGGTCGGCATCACCTTCGTCTACGTCACGCACGACCAGAACGAGGCGCTGACGATGAGCGACCGCATCGCCGTCATGAACGACGGCCTCGTGGAGCAGCTCGCCGGCCCGCGTGAGATCTACGAGCGGCCCGCGACGCAGTTCGTCGCCGGCTTCATCGGAACGTCCAACCTCCTCGCCGGTACGGCTGTCGCCGGGGTCCTGACCATCGGGGGCGGCGGCCGGGTCCTGGTTCCGGGCCAGGAGGGCGACGTGACGGTGACCGTACGCCCGGAGAAGATCACCATCGACACCGCGGAGCCGAACGGCGAGCTCAGCGCGGTGCCCGGCAAGGTCGCCGAGGTCGTCTACCTCGGCACCTACAACAGCTACGCCGTGAGTCTCGCCGACGGGGCCGAGATCACGGTTTTCCAGCAGAACGCACACGACTCGACGACGACGGCCGAGCGGGGGGACTCGGTGTGGTTGTCGTGGCAGCCGCAGCACTCATATGCAATCGGAAGTTGAGGGCCGCTCATGGACCCCGTGAACAAGATCGCCCTGCTGCGTGGGATGACGCAGAACCGCACCAGGCGTGAGGCGCTGAGGCTCGCCGGGCTGTCGGCCACCGGGCTGATGCTGGCCGCCTGCGGTGTGCAGGGCCAGAAGCAGGCGCCGCCCAAGGCGGACGCCGTTCAGGACTACTGGGCCAAGCAGAAGAAGAACGGCAAGGTCATCTTCGCCAACTGGCCCGAGTACATGCCCGAGGACAAGAAGCCGCTGGAGGAGTTCAAGAAGGCGACCGGGATCTCCTACGAGTACAAGGAGGTCATCGACGAGAACGCCTCCTTCTTCGGCAAGGTGGACCCGGTGCTGAGGGCGGGCCAGTCGCTCGGCTACGACATCGTGGTCATGACGAACGGCATCCAGCTCCAGCACATGATCGAGCTGGGTTACGTGGTCCAGCTCGACCAGTCGAAGCTGCCGAACTTCAACGCCAACGCGGGCGCCAAGTACAAGCAGCGCGCCTACGACCCGGGCAACGTCTACACCGTGCCCTACACCTCGGGCATCACGGGGATCGCGTACAACACCAAGTACGTCAAGGACGACATCACCAGCATCAACGCGTTGTTCGATCCCAAGTACAAGGGCCGCGTCGGGATGATGCGCGACGCCCAGGAGATCGGCAACTTCGGCATGTTCGCGCTGGGCATCGACCCGGAGAAGTCGACGCAGGCCGACTGGGAGAAGGCGGGCGCGAAGCTCAAGGAGCAGCGTGACGCCGGGCTGGTGCGCAAGTACTACGACCAGGACTACATCGACGCCGTCTCCAAGGGCGACGTGTGGCTGACCATGGCCTGGTCGGGCGATGTGTTCCAGCGCCAGCTCGCGGGCGAGCCGGTCAAGTTCGTGGTGCCGGGGGAGGGCGGCACGATCTGGACCGACAACATGCTCATCCCGAAGGGCGCGGCCAACCCGGTCGACGCGATCACGCTGATGGACTGGTTCTACCAGCCGCAGATCGCCGCCGAGCTGGAGGAGTTCATCCAGTTCGTCACGCCCGTCCCGGCGGCGCACGACATCCTCAAGGACAAGGCGGCGACGCTGGAGGGCAAGGAGAAGACGGACCTGGAGACGCTCGTCAACAGCCCGCTGATCTTCCCGAGCGAGGCCGACTACGCCAAGCTGCGCGGCTACACCCAGCTCAACACCAAGACCGAGCAGGTGTTCAACCGCATCTTCCAGACCGTCACCCAGGCCTAGCCATGAAAGGCCGGCTTACCCCCTACCTGCTCGCACTGCCGAGCTGGCTGTGGCTAGGGATCTTCCTGGTGGTGCCCCTGGCGGCGATGGCCTCGGTCTCGACGACGACCGGCAACAACATCGACGGCTTCGTCCAGACCTTCGCCTTCTCCAACTACACCGACGCCCTGAGCCGCTACAGCACCCAACTGGCCCGCTCCTTCGCCTACGGGGCCATGGCCACGATCGCCATGCTGGTGATCGGCTACCCGGTGGCGTACTTCATCGCCTTCAAGGGCGGGGCGCGCAAGGCCACCTACCTCTTCCTGCTCCTGCTGCCGTTCTTCGTCTCGTTCGTGCTGCGCACGATCTCGTGGGGCTTCCTGCTGGCCGACGACGGCATCCTGCTCGGCACGCTGAAGGGCTGGGGGCTGCTGCCCTCCGGCTTCCACGTGCTGGCCACGACCTTCTCGGTGGTGGCGGGGCTGACGTACAACTGGCTGCCGTTCATGATCCTGCCGATCTACGTCGCTCTGGAGCGCGTGGATCCGCGCGTGGTCGAGGCGGCCCAGGACCTGTACGCGACCCGCCTGGCCGCCTTCCGCAGGGTGGTGCTGCCGCTGTCGCTGCCCGGCGTGTTCGCCGGGGTGCTGATGACGTTCGTGCCCGCCACGGCCGACCCGGTCAACGCCCAGATCCTCGGCGGCACCTCGAACACGATGATCGGCAACGTCATCCAGACCGAGTACCTGACCAACCTGGCCTATCCGTCGGCCTCGGCGCTGTCGTTCACGCTGATGGCGGTGCTGCTGGTCGGCATCTTCGTCTACGCGAAGGCGCTGGGCACGGAGAACGTCCTGGAAGCGGCGGCCAACCGATGACCAGGAACCGTCTGGGCGACCGCCTGCTGCACGTCTACACCTGGCTGATCATCCTGTGGCTGTCCGCGCCGATCGCCGTGATGATCCTGTTCGGGTTCAACGACAAGAAGAGCAAGTCCAACACCAGTTGGCAGGGCTTCACGCTGCGCTGGTACCAGGAGCTCTTCTCGATCTCCGACCTGTCCACCGCGCTGATCAACTCGCTGGTGATCGCGGTCGTCAGCACCCTGCTGACGGCGGTCATCGGCACGATGCTGGGCCTCGCGCTCGGCCGCTTCCGCTTCCGCGGCAAGGGCATCACGAACTTCCTGGTCTTCGTCGCGATCTCGACGCCCGAGCTGGTCATGGGCTCGTCGTTGCTGTCGCTGTTCGTCACCGCGAACATGCCGCGCGACTCGATCACGATCATCATCGCGCACGTGCTGTTCTCGCTGTCGTTCGTGACGGTGACGGTGCGGGCCAGGGTGGTCACGCTCGACCCGTCGCTGGAGGAGGCGGCCAGGGACCTCGGCGCCTCGCCGTGGGGCACCTTCCGCCAGGTGACGCTTCCGGCGATCATGCCGGGAGTGGCGGCGGGGGCGATGCTGGCCTTCGCGCTGTCGGTGGACGACTACGTGGTGACCAGTTTCGTCAACGGCTCGACGATCACGTTCCCGCTGTGGATCGTCGGGTCGGTGAAGACCGGCATTCCGCCGCAGGTTAACGTCATGGGTACGCTGATCTTCGGTGTCGGTGTGCTGATCGCCGTGGCCAACGCGGTGGCCGCGCGGCGGCGCCGTACCTGAAAAACCAGACTTCCCCCCGCCGGTCGGCGGGGGGTTTGGCATACGACGACAAAGAACAGGGAGGCGAGATCGGATTTCGGCGGGGGGAACCCGTGCGGCATCACTCATAAGATCCCGCAATTTTCGTATTTCACACTAACTTCGTAGGGAAGTGGGATTTGTGGATCCGCTGAAGGCGCTTGCTGATGCGGAGCGCAAGCCGTACTGGCTGGACAGTCCGGCCAGACCTGAGCCGCAACCGCGGCTCTTCGGACAGACGACCGCCGACCTCGTCGTCGTCGGCGGTGGCTTCTCGGGGCTGTGGACCGCCCTGATGGCCAAGGAACGCGACCCCTCCCAGGACGTCGTCCTGCTGGAAGGCCGCAGGATCGGCTGGGCGGCCACCGGCCGCAACGGCGGGTTCTGCATGGCGACGCTCACCCACGGGCTGGCCAACGGGCTGGAGCGCTGGCCCGAGGACATCGAACGCCTGGAGAAGATGGGCGTGGAGAACCTCGACGAGATCGAGGCCACCCTGCGCCGCCACGACATCGACTGCTCCTTCGAGCGCACCGGCGAACTGCACGTGGCCACCGAGCCGTGGCAGCTCGACGACCTCAACGAGCACCTGGACCTGATCTCCGACCTCGGGCTCGACTACGTGCCCCTGGACCAGGGGCAGGTGCGGGCCGAGGTCGACTCGCCCACCTACCTGGGCGGGCTGTGGGAACGCAGCGGCTGCGCCATGCTCGACCCGGCCAAGCTCGCCTTCGGGCTGCGCGCGGCCTGCCTCAAGCTCGGCGTCCGGATCTACGAGCGCACGCCGGTCCGCGCGCTCGACGACGACGGCGTCACGATCACGCTGCGCACGCCGCACGGCAGCGCCACCGCGCCCAAGGTCGCGCTCGGCACCGGCGTCTTCCCGCCGCTGCTGCGCCGGCTCAAGCACTTCGTGGTGCCCGTCTACGACTACGCGCTCATGACCGAGCCCATGTCGCCGGGCCAGCTCGCTTCGGTGGGCTGGGAGAACCGGCAGGGCGTCGGCGACTCGGCCAACCAGTTCCACTACTACCGGCTGAGCGACGACAACCGCATCCTGTGGGGCGGCTACGACGCCGTCTACTACAACGGCGGCCACCTCAAGCCCGAGTACGACCAGCGCGACGAGACCTTCGTCAAGCTGGCCGGGCACTTCTACGACACCTTCCCGCAGTTGTCCGGCCTGCGCTTCACCCACCGGTGGGGCGGCGTCATCGACACCTGCAGCCGCTTCTCCGCCTTCTTCGGCCAGGCCCACGGCGGCCGGCTGGCCTATGCAGTCGGCTACACGGGCATGGGCGTGGGCGCCACCCGCTTCGGCGCGAACGTCATGCTCGACCTGCTGTCGGGCGAGCGCACCGAGCGGACGGAGCTGCGGATGGTCAAGGAGAAGCCGGTGCCGTTCCCGCCGGAGCCGGTCCGGTCGGGGGTGATCCAGTTCACCCGGTGGTCGATCGCCCGTGCCGACCTCCACCAGGGCAGGCGCAACCTGTGGCTGCGCACGCTCGACAGGATGGGGCTGGGCTTCGACTCCTGAGGTCGCGCGCGCGGCCGTGGACACCCGGCGCCACGGCCGCCCAGACTTGGGGCATGAGAGTGGAGTTCTCCGCCGACGGGATCGTGCTGGCCGGTGACCTGCGGGTCCCCCCAGGCTCAGAGGTACGGCCGGCCGTCGTGCTGACCGGCCCCTTCACCGGCGTGCGTGAGCAGGTGACCGGGCTGTACGCCGAGCGGCTGGCCGCCGAGGGGTTCGTGACCCTGGCCTTCGACCACCGATGCTGGGGCGAGTCGGGCGGCGAGCCCCGGCGGCACGAGGACGTGCAGGGCAAGCTGCACGACCTGCGGGCCGCGGTGTCGTTGCTGCGCTCGCGGCCGGAGGTGGACGCGGAGCGGATCGCCGCCGTGGGGATCTGCCTGGGCGCCGGATATGCCATGAAATTTGCTGCCTTTGACCCACGGGTGAAGGTGTTCGCCGGGGTTGCGGGGGCGTACAACAACCCGTACGCGATGCGCACCGGGATGGACTACCAAGGGGCGCTGGGCGGCTTCACCGAGGTCCTGGAGCGCCAGGATCTCGGCGGCGCGGTCGAGTACCTGCCCGCCGCCTCCGCCGACGGGGAGGCGGCGATGCCCGGCGACGAGCCGTACGCCTACTACGGGACCTCCCGTGGAGAGGCGGCGAGCTGGAAGAACGAGGTGACCAGGGCCAGCATCCGCGAACTGATCACCATGGACAACATGATGGGCGCCGACTTCCTGTCCCCGAAACCGGCGCTGATCGTGCACGGCGTGATCGACCGGTTCTGCTCGCCGGAGGGGGCCGAGGAGGCGTACCGGCGGCTCGACGAGCCCAAGAAGCTGGTCTGGCTGGATGCCAAGGAGCATGTCGACCTGTACGACCGCGAGCCGTACGTGGGCCAGGCTGTGGCGGAGGTGGCCGCGTTCCTCCGTGAGCACCTCTAGGCACCCTTACCCGGAAAACCGGGCGTGTTACCTGTTGAGGTGCTGGGCAGAGATCATCCTGTAATGGGAAGATCGCCACCCCCGGGGCGAGACCGGCTCCGGGGGGATGGGCATGCGTGCTGGGTGGCGATCGGTTCTCGTCGGTGGCGTTCTCGTGGGCGTGAGTGGGTGTGGTGGTGGAGACGCGCCGCCGATGGTGCAGCCGCATGTCCACGTGGCGAACCCCGCCTGTGTCCTGAAATATCCGGACCGGGTGGGTGGGGTGGCGGCGCGTACCCGGCTCCAGCGCGACCTCGACCGATACGTGACCCGCCAGCCGGGGCGCATCGTCTACAGCGCGCACGAGCTGGTCAGCGGGCTGCGCCTGGCCTACCGCGAGCACGAGAGCGGCATGATCACCGCCAGCGGCAGCAAGGTGGACATCCTGACCGCGCTGATGCTGCGCAGGGGCCGGCTCAGCTCCGCGGAGAGCGATCTGGCCGCCCGCATGATCCGGGAGAGCGACAACCACGCCGCCGACGCGTTGTGGTGGCGGGTCGGCGCCGGGTACGGCATGGGCCGCTTCTACCAGCGCATGGGACTGCGCGAGACCACCCCAGGCCCGAGCCGGTACTGGGGCG
Source organism: Nonomuraea sp. NPDC050790 (assembly GCF_044456745.1). Taxonomy (NCBI): domain Bacteria; kingdom Bacillati; phylum Actinomycetota; class Actinomycetes; order Streptosporangiales; family Streptosporangiaceae; genus Nonomuraea; species Nonomuraea sp. NPDC050790. Next base: position 134,804 of record NZ_JBITGF010000016.1, read on the forward strand.
GCACCAACACCAGCCCCGCCGACCGGATCCGGCTGCTGCGGCTGCTGGTCCAGGGCGGCGGCGGGCTGTCGGCCGCCCATCGCGCGCACATCCTCGGCCTGATGAGCCGCGTCCAGCCCGACCAGGCGTGGGGGGTCAGCGCCGCCGCACGGCCGGGGGACCGGGTGGCCCTGAAGAACGGCTGGACCCCGCGCCCCTTCGTGCACAACACCTGGGCGGTCACCAGCTACGGCCGGATTCACGGGCCGGGACGCGACCTGCTGCTGGCCGTGCAGACGGACCTGCAGCCGGGCGAGGGACGCGGCATCCAGGCCATCGAGGGCCTCGCCCGGCTGATCGGCCGGCGCCTCGACACCCTCTCGCCCCGCCTCACCCGCACCTGCCCCGCCGTCCCCGCCATCACGTGACCCCGCCCCGCCCTTCCGGCAACAGACCGCCCGCCCTTTCGGCGACAGAGCATCACGTGACCCCTCCCACATGCCCGTTCATATGGCAATAAAGGGGGATCATCCGGCGTTGTAGCGACTGTTAGACCGCTCGGCGGCCGACACCCTTCGCGTCGGTATCACCCCGGTCGAAGCCCACCACGACGGTGCGCTCCCGGGAGGCTCCGTCATGACCTGGACGGAGACCAGATGAGGTCCTACCTGAACGTGCTGGCCACGCCCGGCGCCTGGCGGTTCCTGGCGCCCGCGCTGGTGGCCCGCCTGCCGTACGCGATGTTGCAGATGGGTGTGCTGCTGCTCGTGCAGTGGTCCACCGGCTCCTACGGGGCGGCCGGGATCGCCGCCGCGGCCGCCGCCGTCTCGCAGGCGCTGGTCGGGCCGCAGACCGGCCGCCTCGCCGACCGCCACGGCCAGCGCAGGGTGCTGCTGCCGCAGATCGCGATCCACGGCCTGGCCCTCGGGACCCTGCTCGCGCTGGCGGCGGCCCAGGCGGCGGTGCCGTTCCTGGTGCTCACCGCGGCCCTGGCCGGAGCGTCGGTGCCGCAGGTCGGCGCCATGGTCAGGGCGCGCTGGGCGCACCGGCTGGCCGGCTCGGGCAAGCTGAACACCGCCTTCGCCGTGGAGTCGATCACCGACGAGCTGACGTTCACGCTCGCTCCGGTGCTGCTGGTGGGGCTGTCCACGGGGTTCTCACCGGTCGTGGCGCTGGCGGGCGCGCTGGTGCTGATCGTGGCGGGGACGCTGGTGTTCGCGAGCGTGCGCACCGCGCTGCCGCAACCGTCGCCGGCCAGGACCCGCACCGGCGGCGGCGTGCTGCGGCTGCGCGGCGTCGGGCCGCTGGCGGCGGCCTTCCTCGCCATGGGATCGGTGTTCGGCTCGCTGCAGGTCGGCATCACCTCGCTGACGGCCGCGCTGGGCGAGCCCGCGCTGGCCGGACCGATCTACGGCACGTTCTCCGCCGCGAGCGTGGCCGGCGGCCTGCTCTACGGCGCCGTCCGCTGGAACCTCGCCGCCCGCACCCGGCTGCTGGCCGGCCTCGCGCTGCTGGCCGTCGCGACCACCTCGCTGACGTTCGCGGGCTCCATCCCCATGACGTACGGCGCCGCCGCCCTCGCCGGCCTGGTGATCGCCCCCGTGGTGATCACCGGCTACACGATCATCGAGGACCTGGTCCCGGCCGACGTCCGGACCGAGTCGTTCACCTGGCTCAACGGCGCCATCGGCCTCGGCATCGCGACCGGCGCCTCGGTGGCCGGCCAGCTCGTCGACCGGGCCGGACCCTCCCTCGCCTTCGTGGTCCCGCCGGTGATGACCGGCCTCGCCGCCCTCCTGCTCCTGGTACGGCTGCGCAGCCTGCGCCCCCTCCCGGAGCCCGCGCTCACCGGTGGGCAGGTTCTTCAACGTCGGTGATGACCTTGGGCACCCCGCGCAGCCCGGCCAGCGCGAGCCCGGCGACGATCACCAGGATGACCGCGGTGACCACGGAGGTCGTCTGCATCCCGGCCACGAACGCCCGCTCGGCCGCGCCGATCAGCTCGCCGGCCCGCTCGGCGGGCAGCGTGGCGGCCAGGTTGATCGCGTCGGTGATCGACTCGCGGGCGGCCGGGTCCTGGCCTGCCATGTTGGCGCGGTAGGTGCCGGTCAGGACCGTGCCGAGGACGGCGATGCCGAGCGCGCCGCCGAGCTCGAAGGCGGTCTCCGAGATGGCCGCCGCGGCCCCGGCGCGCCGCTTGGGCGCGGTGGCCAGCACGTTGTCGTTGTTCACGGTGAACGTCAGCCCGATCCCGATGCCGCCGATGACCATGGGCACGAGCAGGTAGAGATAGTTCAGCTCGGTGCCGAGCGTGGCGTACCAGGCGAAGGCCACGGCGTTCAGCGCGAGCCCGAGCGCGACCACCCCGCCGCGCCCCATGACCCGGATGAGCGGCGCGGCCAGCATGCCGCCGACGGCGCCGGACAGGCCGCCGGGCAGTCCGGCCAGGCCCGCCTGGAGCGGCGACCAGCCGATGACGAGCTGCAGGTACCAGGCGAACATCAGCGACATCGCCATCATCGTGAAGATGGCCAGCAGGTTCGTGCCGATCGAGGCGCTGAAGGCGCGCTTGGTGAACAGCCGCACGTCGATGAGCGGGGAGGCGAGGCGCGTCTGCCGCAGCGCGAACACCACCAGCGCCGCGATCCCGAGCACGCCTGCCGCGAGCACGTCGGGGGCGCCGAGACCCCGGTCCGCGACCTCCTTGACCGCGTAGATGACGGTGACCACGCCGGCGAAGGACAGCACGACGCTCAGCGCGTCGATCCGGCCCGCGTCCGGGTTGCGGGACTCCGGCAGCACGAGGTAGCCGCCGACCAGCACCACGGCCATGATCGGCAGGTTGATCAGGAAGACCGATCCCCACCAGAAGTGGTCGAGCAGGACGCCGCCCACGACCGGGCCGATCGCGAACCCGGCCGCGCTCATCGAGCTCCAGATGCCGATCGCGGTGGTGCGCTCGCCGGGCTCGGTGAAGACGTTGCGGATGATCGAGAGGGTGGAGGGCATGATCGTGGCCGCCGCGACGCCGAGCAGGGCCCTGGCGGCGATGAGCAACTCGGCGCTGGGGGCGTAGGCGGTGACGACGGAGGCGGCGCTGAAGGCCACGGCGCCGATGAGGAGCAGGCGTTTGCGGCCGATCCGGTCGCCGACGTTGCCCATGGTGATGAGCAGGCCGGCGAGCGCGAAGCCGTACATGTCGCCGATCCACAGCAACTGCGTCGAGGTGGCGCCGAGGTCGGCGACCAGCCTCGGCAGCGCGAGGTGCAGAACGGTCAGGTCGAGGGAGAGAAGGAGTGTGGCCAGGCAGGCGATCGCCAGGCAGGCCCATTTGGTCCGCATGGCGCCCACGGTGGGCGGCGGCGCTGACCGGTCACTGACCGGTGGCTGACCGTCCGCGCGTCAGCTCGACGGCCTCGCGTGGCGTGAGCGTGCGCAGCAGTTTCGCGGTCTCCTCCTCGCCGCGCCGCTCGGCGGTCCGGGCCAGCCCGTCGATGGCCGCCGGCGACAACTGCTTGAACGTGCGCTGCGCCTCGCCGAGCGCGGCGGCGAAGCGCTCCCAGGCGGTGCCGGTGTCGCCCTCGGCCAGGTCGAGGTGGCCGAGCGCGATGAGGATGCGGGCGCGGGTGTCCACGACGGCGTACCAGTCGGAGGGGCACTCGGAGAGTGCCTGGTCGAGGTAGGCGCGGGCCTGCTCGGGCCGGCCGCGCAGCGCGCTCACCTCGCCGAGCCCGAGATGCGCCCACGCGAGGGTGTCCGGCGCGCCGATCCTGCGGGCCTGCTCGGCGGCGCGCACGTAGCCCGCCTGCGCCGCGTCCAGATCGCCGAGCCGCAGGACGCTGTCGGTGCGCCGGCACAGGTTCTCCGCGGCGTCGGCGTCGGCGCCCAGCTCCCGTGACAACGCCATCGCCTGGTCGGCCAGCGCCATCGCGCCCGCGTAGTCGCGTCGCTCGAAGCGCACGTCCTGGAGCCCGGCCAGCGCCAGCATGCACCCCCACCGCTCGCCGATGGCCGCGAAGTCGGCCAGCGCCGTCTCGAACCGCTCCGCGGCCTCGTCGAGCTGGTCGTAGGCGTGGTGGACGAAGGCGACGCCCAGCGACGTCAGCGCCCGCGTCCACGGCGAGAGTCGCAGGTACGGCGGCGGCGCCACGTCGGCCGGCCGGTAGCCCTCCGGCGGCCCGGTGAACAGCGGCATCAGCATGGTCAGGAACTCCACCCGGAACGGCAGGCGGTAGTCGCCCATCCGGGCCACGAGGCGTTCGCGGCGGCCGGCCAGGTCCGCGGTCGAGCCGCCGTCGGCCGAGGCGCTCAGCACGCAGGCCGCGTACTCCTCCTCCAGCCCCTCGGGCGGCGTCTCGCCCAGCTTGCCCAGCACCAGGCGGGCGAGCTGGGCGCTGATCACCCGGTGCCCGCGCATCCACCAGTAGCAGGCCATCAGGGAGACCAGCCGCAGCGCCGTCGCGATCTCGCCCGCCTCCGCCGCCCAGCGGATCGCCGCGTGCAGGTCGTCGCTCTCCTCGTCCAGGCGGGCCAGCCAGGGCAACTGGTCGCGGGTGCGCAGCCGGGCGTCGGCCTCGCCGGCCAGCTCCAGGCAGTAGGCGGCGTGCGCGGCGAAGGTGGCCTCCACCTCGCCCGCCTCCTCCAGCCGCTCGGCCCCGTAGGCGCGGATCGTCTCCAGCATGCGGAACCGGCCGCCGGCCAGCTCGACCAGCGACTTCTCCGCCAGCGAGGTCAGCACGTCCTCCGGGTGCGGCCCGTCGCCGTAGACCCGCTCGGCCGCCTCGACCCTGCCGCCGCCGACGAACACCGTCAGCCTGCGGGCCAGCCGCTGCTCGTCGGCGTCGAGCAGGTCCCAGCTCCAGTCGACGACCGCGCGCAGCGTCTGGTGCCTGGGCAACGCCGTACGGCTGCCGCGGGTCAGCAGCCGGAAGCGGTCGCCGAGCCGTTCCGCCACGTCGGCCAGCGTCAGCGTGCGCAGCCTGGCCGCGGCCAGCTCGATGGCCAGCGGCAGCCCGTCCAGCGCCCGGCAGATGCCCACGATCAGGTCGAGGTCCGCGCCGCCCGCGGTGAAGTCGTGCCGCACGGCCGCCGCCCGGTCGGCGAACAGCCGTACCGCCGGGTAGTCCAGCGCGTCCCGCGCCCCGGGCGGCGGCAGGCGCAGCGGCGGCACCGGCACGAGCGACTCGCCGGTGATCCCGAGCGCCTCCCGGCTCGTGGCCAGCACCCGCAGGGCCGGGCAGGCGGCCAGCAGGTCGTCGGCCAGCTCCGCCGCGGCGGCCACCAGGTGCTCACAGTTGTCCAGGACGAGCAGCAGCTTCCTGTCGGCCAGCGCGGCGACCAGCCGTTCGCGGGGCGCGGGCGCCGGACGTCCGGGCCCCGCCACCGCCGCGTCCCTGATGCCCAGGGCCGCCAGCACCGCGCGCACCAGGTCGGAGGCGTCGGTCACCGGCGCCAGCTCCACGAAGCAGACGTCGCCGGGAGCGCGCTCGGCCGCCTCGGTGGCCAGCCGGGTCTTGCCCGCGCCGCCCGGCCCGATCAGCGTCACCAGCCGCGCCGACTCCAGCAGGGCGCCCAGCCGGTCCAGGTCGGCGGCCCTGCCGACGAAGCTCGTGAGCGGGGCGCGCAGGCCGAGCCTGGTCACGCCCTCGTTCGCGCCGCCCAGGGCGGGGTCGGCGCGCAGCACCGCCAGGTGCGCGGCGGCCATCTCGGCGCCCGGCTCCACGCCGAGCTCCTCGTCGAGGATGCGCCGGCCCTCCTCGTAGGCGGCCAGCGCCTCGGCCTGGCGGCCGCTGCCGTAGAGGGCGCGCATGAGCTGGGCGCGCAGCCGTTCGCGCAGCGGGTGGGCGGCGATGAGCTGGCGCAGCTCGGCGACCAGGTCGCGGTGGCGGCCGAGCGCCAGGTCGGCCTGAACCCTGTCCTCCACGGCCGCCAGCCGCAGCTCCTCCAGCCGGGTGGCGGCGGCCCCGGCCAGCGGGGCGTCGCTCAGCGGTGTGCCGCGCCACAGGTCAAGGGCCTCGCGCAGCAGGACGGCGGCGCCCCGGGCGTCCCCGGCCCCGAGCGCCCGCCTGCCGTCGGCGGCCAGCCTCTCGAAGCGGTGCGCGTCCACCTGCGAGGGGTCGGCCGCCAGGCGGTACCCGGCCGGATGGAACTCCACCACGTCCTTGCCCAGCGCCCTGCGCAGCCGTGACACCTGTGACTGCAGGGCGTTGGAGACGCCTTCCGGCGGGCTGGCGCCGTACAGGTCGTCGACGAGCTGCTCGGCGGGGACGATGCGCCCGGCCTGCAGCGCGAGGAGGACGAGCAGCGCCCGCACCCGAGGGCCGCCGAGCGCGACCTCCCGCCCGTCCTCGGCCTGGACCTTGGCCGGCCCAAGGATCTCGAAGCGCATGCCTCGATTATCGGGGTTGCGGAAGCATCGCCGCGATCTGCTCGTAGGTCGGGATCGCCCGGTCCTCGCCCCCCAGTACGGCCAGCATCCCCCGCAACGAAGCCCGGTACAGCAGCGACCCCGTGCTGACCCGCGCCACCCCCGCCTCGGCCAGCGCCTCCATCGGCGGGCCGTAGAGGACGTTGACCGGCAGGCTCGTGCCGCGGACGATCTCGGCGATCCGCGCCGGGTCCGTCAGCCCGGGGACGAAGACGCCGTCGGCCCGCTCGTACGCCCTGACCCGCTCGGCGGCGTCGTCGCCGGTCCCGAGCCAGTGCACGTCGGTACGGGCGTTGACGAACACGCCGTGGCCGAGCGCGGCCTCGATGATCTCCTGGTGGTGCCCGACGTCCCTGAGGGTGCCGTCGGGCCGCCCGTCCTCCAGGTTGACGCCCGCCACCCCGGCCCGTCCGAGCTCGGCGACCAGCGCGGCCACCTCGGCGGGGTCGTCGCTGAAGCCGCCCTCGATGTCCACGGTCACCAGCACGCCGAGCCGGACCATGGCCTTGGCCAGCGCGATCGTCTCCGCTTTCGTGGCGCCGGCGGCGTCCGGCTTGCCGTGCGCCGCCGCGACGCCCAGGCTCGTCGTCCCGATCGCCGGGTACCCCTCGGCGGCCAGCGCCGCGGCCGAGCCGTGGTCCCAGGCGTTCGGCAGCAGCAGGGGCCGTCCCGGCACGTGCAGCCGCCGGAAGGTCTCACCCGGTGTGGCCGGGGTCATGAGCGGTTCCCTTCGAGGTAGCCCGCGGCGATGGCCAGGGCGTGGTCGGCGGCCGGGCACGGTCGCACGCCGTGGCCGAACGTGAGGTGCGGGGTGCGGCCGCGGGAGGGATCGAAGCGGTCGGGGTCGGGGAAGACGTCGGGGTCGCGGTTGGCGGCCACCAGGTCGATCTCCAGCCCGGCCCGGCGGGTGCGCGTGAGCGGCGGGTCGTGCCGGAGCGTCTCGTGCAGCAGGTCCTCCACGGGAGTGACGCCGTCCTCGTGGGCCAGCGCGTTGGCGATGAGCGCCGCGGTGGACGCGTGCGCCTGCAGCAGCACGGTGATCATGGGGACGCCGAGCGGCATCAGCTCCCTGACGGCGGCGTCGGCCTCGGGGCTCGTCTCGCCGCTGAGGTAGCCGCCCGCGGCCGCGGCCACAGCCGCCACCTGGGTGACCCCGAAGCACCTGGCCGCCACCTCCTCGGCCGGCACGTGGGCCAGCTCCCTGGCCCGTGCGCGCAGCTCGGCCGGGTCGAAGGCGGCGAGCAGCTCGACGACCTCCCGGCGGCGCGCGGCGTGCACGGGGCCGGAGGCGAAGCGCGACACGTGCGCCCGCAGCCACGCCAGCGTGCCGGGCGGGGCGTCCTGCGGGACCGGGGGCGGTACCGCGCCCGCGTCCTCGAGTACCGCCCTGGCCTGCGCGTATCGGGTGATGAGCATGGAACCGAGCCTAGGTCGGATTCGCTTCGACGCCCGTCGAAGGGTCCCCGGACGGCAAAGAGGCTGCCGCCTCCCCGTGGTCAAGGGGGTATTCGCGCTAGGCGGCCAGGTGTTCCGTACGTTCGGGGCTCACGGGTCCGGGCGACTCGGGAGCGGGCGGCTGGCTGGGGATCACGGCGGTGGGCACGTCGCGGTGTTCGCGCAGGGCGGCCACGGCCATGAGCACCAGCAGGACGATCTCGGCCACCACCAGGGCCCGCTCCAGCACGCCGTAGTAGGCGCCGCCGTTGATCAGCGGGGACAGGAAGGAGGCGGGGTGCGTGGCCAGGTAGACCACCAGCGTGATCGCCGAGGTCACCGCCACGGCCCGCACCGCGTTCCAGCGGGGCAGCGCGCCGCGGGCGCGGGCCAGCATCCAGCCGGCGACGGGCAGCGTGGTGAAGACCACGGCCGCCGACCACCGGTGGATCTCGCCGGCCAGCGACTTGACCGCGACGCCCGCGGGGTCGGTGGGGAAGACGGCGCTGAGCATGAGGCCGGCGGCCCCGGCCAGCAGCAGCACCCGGGTCGCCGCCGTGCGCGCCGGCTCGCGCACGGCCAGGCCGTACGCGAGGAAGACGCAGGTGGCGGCGAGCCCGAGCATGCCGGTCACGACCGGCACCAGCCCGCCGGAGACCAGCGCGTAGTCGCTGAGAAGAGGCTGCTCGGGGAGGGCGAGCTGGGCGTAGCCCAGCGACAGCACAGCGACCAGCGCACCGGCCACGGCACCCCAGATCATCGCGTCACCTCATCGTAGATCTGCTCGAAACGGGCCAGGGAGTTCTGGTGGTCGTGCGTCAGGGCGAGCTCGCGGCTGGCCTTGCCCATGCGCTCGCGCAGCGACTCGTCGGAGAGCAGCGCCGTCAGGCCCTTGGCCAGCGAGATGACGTCGCGGGGCGGGAACAGGAAGCCGTTGTCGTCGACCAGGTGGGGCAGCGCCATCGCGTCGGCCACCACCACGGGCAGCCCGCTGGCCATGGCCTCCAGGGTCGCGATGCTCTGCAGCTCGGCGATGCTCGGCATGGCGAAGACGTCGGCGGCGGCGAACGCCTGCGGCATCTGCTCGTCGGGCACGAACCCGAGCATGAACACCCGGTCGCCCACCCCGATCCGCCTGGCCAGCTGCTCCAGCGCCTCGCGCTGGTTGCCGCGGCCGACGAAGGCGAGCTGCGCGTCGGTGTCGTTCAGCACGTACGGCAGCGCCCGCACGAGGTCGTCGAGCCGCTTCTCCTCGTCCAGGCGGCCGACGAACAGCACGGTGTTGCGGTCGGGCAGGCCGAACATCTTGCGCGCCCACTGCTTGGGCTCGGTGTGCGGGCGGAAGCGGGCCAGGTCGATGCCGCACGAGACCGGCTCGACCTCGCCGGTGAAGCCCTGGTCGGCCAGCAGCTTGGCGGCCAGCGGCGTGGGGGTGGTGACCCGCTGGGCGCGGTTGAAGACGCGGCGGAAGTCGCGCCAGGCCAGTTGCCCGGCCTTCTCCCGCAGCCGCGCGGGCACGTGGCCGAACTGGAAGAGGTTGTCGGGCATGAAGTGGTTGGTGGCCACGACCGGCACGCCGCGGCGGCGGGCGGCCTTGATGGCCGCCCGGCCGACCACGAAGTGGCCCTGGCAGTGCAGCACGTCGGGGTCGATGGCCTCGACGAGCCGGTCGAGCCGGGTCGGGACCGCGACCCGCATGGTGGGGTGGACCAGCAGCGGCGCCGAGCGCAGCCGGTGGACGATGACCCCGTCGACCACGTCCGCCTTCGCCGGGCCCTCGTCGGACTGGCAGATCACGTGGACCTCGTTGCCGCGCTCCGCGAGGCCGGTGGCCAGGCGGTAGGCGAAGACGGCGGTGCCGTTCACGTCGGGAGGGTACGTGTCGGTCGAGATCAGGATCCGGCGCGGGCGGTCGGCGACGGGGTGGAGCTCGGGAGCGCTGGTCGGCAGGGGCATGGCCATGTCAGGCGGTCCTTTCCAAGGGGGTGGTGCGGGCAAGTGCCACGGTTCCGGCCGCGGTGAGCGCGGCGGCGGCGATGGGGGCGACGCCGGTGGGCAGGGGCTCGCCGAGGAGCAGGGCGCCGAAGGCCACCGCGGTGAGCGGGTCGGCGATCTGCAGCGAGGCGAAGGAGACGCCGAAGTGGCCTACGGCGTAGGCGCGCTGCAGGAGCATCAGGGCGAGCAGCGCGGGTACGGGCAGTGCGAGCAGGTACCACCAGTTCCAGCCCTGTTCTCCGAAGGTGTCCGCGAGCACCCTCATGAGGGTGGCCGTGGCGCCGTAGAGAACTCCGGCACTGGTGGCGAGCAGGGCGGCGCGACCGGCGGGGGAGGCGATCCTGGCACCGGCCCAGAGCAGCACCGCGGCGATCCCGGAGACGGCGAGCAGCGTCGCCACCCCCTGAAGGCTCAGGTGCGTCGGACCGGAAGATGGGGGAACCAGGAGAACCAGGCCGATCAGCCCGGCCGCCACGACGGCGGCCGAGCCCAGCTCGGCGCGGGAGGGCCGGCGCCCGTGCAGCGCCGCCGCGAGCGGCAGCGCGAACAACAGACTGGCCACGCCCATCGGCTGCACGATCGTCAGCGGGCCAAGGCCCAGCGCGACGATGTGCAGGCCGCCGCCCGCGACGATGGAGACTCCGCCGAGGACCCACCGCGGCCGCCGGATCAGCGTACGCAGGCGGGTCTGGTCGGAGCCGAGAGCTTCGAACTGCTGAAGTGCCGCACCGAGCGCGAAGAACAGCGAACCGATCAGGGCGATCGCCGCGGCCAGCACAGTCATGAAACGCTCCTCTCGTGTGGATAGTCGCCAAAAAGGGTCAAACGGACGTGTCTACAGGGAGTCGCTCGGCCGAAGTCTGAGTAGCGGCTCGCTTCTTCCTGATGAAACGGACCCCTTCCACGACCGCGGTGATCGACAATGCGATGCCGAGGCCGAGCAGGAGTCCCTTGATCGGGTCGTTCTCGAAGGCCATGCCGCCGAAGTAGCCGATCAGGCCGGAGTAGACGGCCCAGGACGAGGCCGCGATCGCGTCGAAGAACGTGAACGACCGCAGCGGGTGGCGCACCGCGCCCATGGTCAGCGTCGTCGCCGTCCGCCCGCCCGGGATGTACCTCGCCACGACCAGCACCAGCCCGCCTCGCTCGGCCAGCGCGTTGCGCGCCCACACGAGGGCCTTGCGCTCGCGGAGGCGTCCGCCGAGCTTTCGGCCGATGAGGTAGGAGATGTGGTCGCCGACGAAGGCTCCCAGGCCGGCCACCAGGATGACCAGCGCCAGGTTGGTCTGCCCGGACACCGCGAACACCCCGGCGGTGATCACCGAGGTCTCCGCGGGCACGATCGGGAAGAACCCGTCGAGCACCGCGAGGGCGAACAGCGCGACATAAAGCCACGGCGAGGACATGACCTGTTGGAGCAGGTCGAGAATCGCGTGAGACATGTCGTGCGCTCCGAATCTTCAGTGGGCCCATCCACCATCCCGGGGGGACGGGCCGCGAGGCATCGGGGGACAACCCCCTAAGGTCACGGGCAGACCCCTGAGAGGTTCTCGGGGTCACGCCACCACGAAGGTAAGAAGTCCGCAGTTCACGGCGCATCGGACGTTCGGCACGCACCACCCCCGACTTTCGTCAGGGTCGAGGTACGACCTCCGGCTGACACCCTCGATCCTTCCTGCGTCCTCCCCGCGAGGCAGGAGTGCAGGTATCCGAATCGGAGGTGGGGTTAGCCCTACCTCCGACAGGGATCTCACCCCACTTTCGGCAGGTCCTGGCGGTCCCGCCCGGCCGCTAACGTCGAGGGCGTGAACCACCTCCGCCGCTCCCGCCGCCAGGTCGTCTACGACGTGCTCCTCTGGGCCGCCCTGGCCGTGCTCGCCGCCGCGTCGGGGCCCGACCCGCTCGACGGCCTCGGGCCGTTCGCGGCCGTGACGGGCACGCGCCTGGCGGTGCTGGCGGTGGCCGTCGTCGTGGGGCGGCCCTGGCCGGTGGCGGCGGTCGTGCTCGTCACGCTGGCCGCGCCCTGGGACCTCGACATGGGATTCGCCACGCTCGACCTCGGCTGGATGCCGGGGATGGGGGTGACGAAGTTCGTCCCGATGACCATGCTCTCGCCGGGCCTGTTCTGGTACTCCTACCTCGCCGGCCGGCGGGTCGAGCGGGCCTGGCCGGCGGTGGCCGCCTTCGCCGGGATCGCGGCGGGCGGGTGCGTGATGGTGCTGGCCGGGGGTGGGCAGGCCGAGCTGTGGATCGCCATGGTGACCGGGTTGCTGGGCACGTACGCGGTGCCGTACCTGATCGGGGGCCTGCGCAGCAGGCTGCGCGTGCAGCGCGCGCGGGCGCAGGCGGCGGCCGAGTCGCAGGCGCGCATACGCGAGCGCGCCAGGATCGCCCACGACATGCACGACTCCCTCGGCCACGACCTGGCGCTCATCGCGGTGCGCGCGGCGGGGCTGGAGCTGTCGCCTGGGCTCACGCCCGCGCAGGTCAAGGCGGCGGGGGAGCTGCGCGTGGCCGCGGCCGACGCGACCGAGCGGCTGCGCCAGATCGTCGGGCTGATGCGCGACCAGGGCGACGGCGCGCCGCTGGCGCCGGTCGGCGAGAGCGTGGCCGAACTGGTCGAGCGGGCGCGCGACTCGGGCATGGAGATCACGCTGCGGCTGGCGGGCGAGCCGGCGCTGGCGCACCGGGTGGTGCAGGAGGGGCTGACCAACGCGGCCAAGCACGCGCCGGGCGCGCCGGTGACGGTGACGGTCGAGGACCTGCTGGTCAGCGTCGTCAACGGGGCGCCGCACGGGCGGGCCACCGCGATCCGCGGCGGCACCGGCCTCACGGCCCTGCGTGAGCGCGTACGGCTGGCGGGCGGCACCCTGACCGCCGGCCCGCGCGGCGACGGCTACGAGCTGACCGTGGAGCTCCCCCGCACGGGGGAGTCGCCTCCCCTTCCGGCGGGATGAGCCGGGCGGCCCGCCACGCCAGGCTCGGAGCATGACCAGTCAGCGAGCGGGCATCGGCAGGATCACCGCGGCGATCGTCGCGATGGCCGCCATGATCCCCTATCTCACCATCAAGATCCTCTGGCTGGCGGGCAACCCCGTCGGCGTCTCCGACCCCACCTTCCTCGCCGCTCCCGTCATGGTCGCCATGAACGCCGTGACGTTCGGCATGGACCTCGTGGGACTGGTGCTGGCGCTGTCGTTCACGATGCGGTGGGGGATGCGGCTGCCGGCCTGGCTCGTGCTGCTGCCCATGTGGGTCGGCATCGGCCTGCTGTCGGTGATCCTGGTGACCGCGCCCCTGGGGGTGCTGATCGAGGGCCTGTCGATCTTCCCGGCGGACGGTCCGATCGCGCCGTGGGTGTACATGGCGGTCTACGGCGGGTTCATCGGCCAGGCGCTCGGCCTGAGCACCGCCTTCGCCCTCTACGCCCGCGCCCGCTGGCCCGCCGCCTTCCGCCCGGCCGTGCGGGCGCAGGGCACCACGCTGCGGCTTCAGCGGGTCATGGCCTACGGCGCGCTGGCCGCCGCGCTGCCGATCGGCGGGGTGAAGCTCTTCTGGGCCTTCGGCGGCACGCTCGGCCTGCCCCCTGAGATGGCCGCCGCCTCCGGCACGGTCGCGTTCCTGCAGCACGGCCTGAAAGGGGCGCTGGTCCTCGCGGGCGCGCTCGCGCTGATCGCCCTCGTCAAGGGGTACGGCGGGCCGGCCCTGGCCGTGGCCTGGACGGGCACGGGCTCCATGTTCGGCTGGGGACTCTACGGCCTGATCGTCACGCTGAGCGCGGCCCCGCTGGCCGGGCCGGTGGCGACGCCGGTGCCGGATCTGGTGGAGCTGTTCGCGACGCTCACCGGCCTGATGATGGCCTGCTGCGGCGCGATCACGCTGGTGGAGCGCTCAGGCGTGGGCGACGTGCATGCGGCGCAGCACCCGCTTGAAGGCCACGACGGAGAAGGCGATCGCCGAGCCGCTGATCAGCGCGACCACGCCGGTGCGGACCAGCATGTAGCCCTGGAGCTGTGACTCGTTGAGCGCCAGCCAGATGCTCACCGTGGAGTTGGCCAGCAGCACGAACCCCCACAGCAGCGTGATCCTGGCGAAGAACCTGCGCATCCGCTCGTGCTTGAGCACCACCGAGGGCAGGTGGACGTAGTCGAGGGTGAGCTTCTGTACGAGCGGCTTGTTCAGCCGGACCGAGGCCAGGAAGATCACGCTGATGCAGATGGTGCCGAGCTCCGGCTGGATCGCCCAGTAGTGCCAGTCGCCGGTCCAGAAGGAGACCGCGGTCCTGAACGTCAGCGCCAGCGCCGCCATCCACATCGTGGCCGGGATCCTGGCCCGCCGCGCCAGCCGCCACGCCAGCCCGCCGAACAACCACGCCAGCCCCGCGAACAGGGCGCCCTGCGTGCCCAGCAGCGCCACGCTGGCGTACACGATGACCAGCGGCGCGACGACCGCCTCCAGCAGCTTCGGCACCGCGTCGCGGGCGAGGGTGGTCAGGCGTGGCAGGGTGATCGGAGGGTGGTTCAAGGCTGCTCCGCAGGTAGGCCGAGATCCTGACGACTACCCGGGTGGCGGAGAACCGGGCTTGCCGAACGGATCGGTCGGTGTAACGGCACGGACACCTCGGCACGCCGGGCAGCGCGCCGGTGGCCCACCGTACCTGACCCGCCTGGGTGCCACTGCCGCTTTTTGCACGTTCCACGCGATGGCTACATACGCCTCACCTGGTCGACAGGCGGGCCTTACCCCAGGGACGTGGTGGCCAGCTTGGCGCCGAATCCCATGAACAGCGCCCCGACGCCGCTCGTGAGCCCCGCCGACAGCTTGCGGCGCGCGCGGAACTGCCGGGCCAGGAACGTCCCGCTGAAGATCAGCATCGTGAGGTAGAGGACGCTGAAGAGCTGGACGATCGCGCCCAGGATGAGGAACGAGACGGCGGGGGCGGCGTAGCCGGGGTCCACGAACTGGATGAAGAACGAGACGAAGAACAGGATCGCCTTCGGGTTCAGCAGGCTGACGACCAGGGCCTTGCGGAACGGGCGGACGCGGTCGACCGGCTCGGCGGCCACCGCCGCCGCCTCGTCCTTGGCCCGCCAGGCCCGTACGGCTCCGCGCAGCATCTGGAAGCCGATGTAGGCCAGGTAGGCGGCGCCGGCGTACTTGACGATCGTGAACAGCAGCGGGTTCGACTTCAGGAGCGAGGCGGCGCCGGCGGCGGCCAGCAGCATGAGGATCGAGTCGCCGACGAAGACGCCGGCGGCGGCCCGGTAGCCCTGCCGCACGCCGCGCTGGGCGGCCAGGCTGAGGACGTACAGGGAGTTCGGTCCTGGCAGCAGGATGATGAAGAACGCACCGGCCACGAAGGTCCAGATGTCGATGATGCCGAAGTACATGGCTGCGAGCTCCTGAAAGACGGGATATTTCAGGATAGGGGGATGTTGTCCAGAAGGAAGCGCGCCCTGACCTCGACCGGAGCCTTCGGCAGCGTCACCAGCTCGTAGCCGTAGTCCACGTAGGCTCCGGTCACCGCCTCGTAGGTGCGCCGCGCCTCCTCCGCCGACTGCCTGCGCTCGGCGTCGTTGCGGAAGATCTCCGGCCACGGCGGCGCGGCGAACACCCGCCGGTGGTAGCGGTGGCTCAGCGCGGCCCTGTGCACGTGCTCGGGCACCGGGCGGCCCTCCAGCCGCAGGTAGCCGACCACGTCCACGACGCCGCGGTCGAAGAAGACGGGCCCGGGTCCCTGGGCGGCGGCGGCCCGGTGCGAGCGCAGCTCCCAGGAGAGCATCAGCTCGGCGAACAGGTCCTTGTCCGCCCAGGGCAGCGCGGGCCCGCCGATCGCGCTCTGATCCTGGATGATCGCCCGGCCCGCCTCCTCGGTGCGGGAGAAACCCGCCTCCTCCAGCCGGTCGATCAGGGTGCTCTTGCCCGATCCCGGCCCGCCGGTCAGGACGACGAAACGGTCGCTGTCACGGCCGGTACCAGATCCCTCCATTGGCCCGAGCGTAGCCGAGCGACCGGTACGCGGCGTCGGTCAGCGCCTGCCCACGGGGATTGATGCCCAGGCCGCTGCCCTGCTTGTTCATGGAGTAGCCGAAGGCCAGCCGGGCGCCCGGGTCGCAGAAGCCGACCGAGCCGCCCATGCCCGCGTGCCCGAAGGCCGACTCCGACATCAGCGCGCCCTCGCTGTCGGCCGGCGGCAGGTGCCGGTTGTCGGTGCTCTTCATGAACCCCGCCGACCAGCGCGTCGGAACTCCGAGCACCGCGTCCATGCCCGCCGACTCGGTCCTGGCCATGATCGAGCGCTGCTCCACGGACACCAGCTCGCCCAGCGACAGCGGACGGTACATGCCCGCCAGCCCGCGCGCGTTGGTGATCGCGCCGATCGCGCCGTACTCGCCCGCGTGCGACTCCCGGGTGTCGGAGGCGGTCATGAAGCCGCCGTCGTTGCCGAGCAGCAGCGCCGGCATGGACGACGGGTCGGAGAAGGCCCTGACGTAGAAGGACGGCAGCTCGGGCGGCACGTCGGCCGGGATCGTGGGCGCCACCCGGCCCTCCTGCTCCTCCGGCAGCCCCAGCCAGAACTCCAGCCCGAGCGGCTCGGCCACCTCCTCGCGGAAGAACGTTCCCAAGGAGCGCCCGCCGACCCGCCTGACCAGCTCGCCCACCAGGAAGCCGAAGGTCAGCGCGTGGTAGCCGTGCCGGGTCCCCGGCTCCCAGAACGGCTCGGCCACGGCCAGCCGCTCGGCCATCAGCTTCCAGTCGTAGAACGCGCCGGGAGGCAGCGGGTCGCGCAGCACCGGCAGGCCGGCCTGGTGGCTGAGCACGTGCCTGACCAGGGTGGCGCCCTTGCCGGCGGCGCCGTACTCCGGCCAGTAGCGGATGACCGGGGCGTCGAGGTCGAGCTCGCCGCGGTCGGCGAGCAGGTGGGCGCAGAGCGCGGTGGCCCCCTTGGTGCACGACCAGACATGGCCGATGGTGTCGTGGAGCCAGGGCGTCCCCGGAGCGGCCTCGCCGCCCCACAGGTCGACGACGACCGCGCCGTCGACGATCACGCAGACCGACGCGCCGACCTCGCCGCGCTCGGCGATGTTGCGCTCGAACTCCTCCCGGACCAGGGAGAACCGGGGATCGCAGGTGCCTTGTACCGTCATCCCCTGACTTGACCACCGAAGCGGCCCCGCGTCCACCGCTGGCCGCCCGGTTGTCACGCCTGTGGAGGCGCTTGTCAAATTGGGCCTTGTTCCGGACAGACGTCGGATCTATTCTCCGTTTGCTCGTTAGTTAAGTTTCCTAATGAACGAGTAGGAGCGGAACCCCATGCATCGTTCAACGCGGCTGATCACTCTGGCCGCCGTCTGTCTGGCCCTCTTACCGGCACTGCCCGCCGAAGCCGCGCCCACCCGGCTGGAGGCGGAGAACGCCACGATCTCGCAGGGTGCCGTCGAGTCCAACCACGCCGGCTTCTCCGGGACGGGCTTCGTCAACGGCGACAACGTGGCGGGGCCGTACGTGGAGTGGACCTTCAACGCGCCCGCCGCGGGCACGGCCACCCTGGCGCTCCGATACGCCAACGGCACCACCTCCAACCGCCCCAGCGACATCTCCGTCAACGGCACGCTGGTCGCCGACGACCGCGCCTTCAACCCCACCGGCGCCTGGAGCACCTGGGCCACCGCCACGCTGACCGCGCCGGTCGTGGCGGGCGCGAACACGATCAGGGCCACCGCCTCGGCGGCGGGCGGCAACCCCAACTGGGACTATCTCGACGCCGAGGTCGCCGCCACGCCCGGCAACGAGTACCAGGCCGAGAACGCCACGATCACCCAGGGCGTGGTCGAGTCGAACCACGCCGGGTTCACCGGCTCCGGCTTCGTCAACTACGACAACGTCACCGGCTCGGCCGTCGAGTTCACCGTGAACGCCGCCGCCGCCGGCAACGCCACCCTGACCTTCCGCTACGCCAACGGCACAACCACCAACCGGCCGATGTCCATCAGCGTCAACGGCAGCGCCCAGGCCAGGGACTTCCCCGGCACCGGCGCGTGGAGCACCTGGCAGGAGGTCCAGGTCAACGCCGCGCTCAACGCCGGCGCCAACACCGTCAGGGCGAGCTCCACCACCGCCAACGGCGGACCCAACCTCGACCGCCTGAGCGTCGGCGTGACCGGACCGCCCGACACCGAGAAGCCCACCGTCCCCGGCAACGTGCGCTCGACCGGCACCACGTCCAGCTCCATCTCGCTGGCCTGGAACGCCGCGACGGACAACAGCGGCTCGATCAAGGACTACCGGGTGCGCGAGGGCGACACCGTCGTGGCCACCGTCACCGGCACCACGGCCACCGTGACGGGCCTGGCCCCCTCCTCCACGCACACCTACACGGTGACCGCGCGCGACCCGTCCGACAACGAGTCCGACCGCAGCGCCGCCGTCACCGCCACCACGCAGCCGCCCACCGGCGGCGACACCCCGGTCGAGGCCAACGGCCAGCTCCGCGTGTGCGGGCTCAAGCTCTGCAACGAGAACGGCAAGCAGATCCAGCTCCGCGGCATGAGCAGCCACGGCATCCAGTGGCACTACGACTGCCTCAACACCGCCTCGCTCAACGCCCTGGCCGACGACTGGAAGTCGGACGTCCTGCGCATCTCCATGTACATCCAGGAGGGCGGCTACGACACCAACCCGCGGATGTTCACCGACCGGGTGCACAACCTGATCGAGCAGGCCACCTCCCGCGGCATGTACGCCATCGTCGACTGGCACATGCTGAACCCCGGCGACCCGTTCGCCAACAACAACCTCAACAAGGCCAAGACGTTCTTCACCGAGATCGCCCAGCGCCACAACAACAAGAAGAACCTGCTCTACGAGGTCATGAACGAGCCCAGCGGCGTCTCCTGGTCGCGCATCCGCGACTACGCCCACCAGATCATCCCGGTGATCAGGGCGAACGACCCCGAGACCCCGATCCTGGTCGGCACCCGCGCCTGGTCCTCGCTCGGCGTCTCCGAGAGCTCGGACGAGACCGAGATCGTCAACAACCCGGTCAACGCGACCAACATCATGTACACGTTCCACTTCTACGCCGCCTCGCACGGCAGCAACTACCTCAACACCCTGTCCAGGGCGGCCGACCGCCTGCCGATGTTCGTCACCGAGTTCGGCACGCAGACGTCCACGGGCGGCGGCGGCAACAACTTCACCAGGTCGCAGCAGTACCTCGACCTGATGGCGCAGAAGAAGATCAGCTGGGTCAACTGGAACTTCTCCGACGACCCCCTCTCCGGCGCCGTCTTCACCGAGGGCACCTGCCCAGGCGGCCCGTTCACCGGCACCAGCCGGCTGAAGGAGGCGGGACGGTGGATCCGCGACCAGGTCCGCCTGCCCGACGACTTCTGACCCCCTGACCCGGGCGCCGTGCGCGTGGGGATCCGCGCACGGCGCCCGGCCCCAAAACGACTGGAACCTCCCCCAGGGGCAGGTCCCACACTGGTCCCATGATGAACATCGGGGAATTCGCCGAGCTGACCGGTCTTAGCCTGAAGGCCCTGCGCCTGTACGACGAGCAGGGTCTTCTGCCGCCCGCCTCGGTGGACCCGTGGTCGCGCCACCGCCGCTACAGCACCGCCCAGTTCGACCACGCCCTCAGGCTCAAGGCCGCCCGCGCCGCCGACCTGCCCCTCGCCGACGCGCCCAAGCTGCTGCAGGACGCGGAGTCCGCGACCGCCACGCTGGCCGGGCACCGCGCCAGGCTGGCCGCCGACCGCGAGCGCCAGGACGCCGCGCTCGACGCCCTGGAGCGCCTGCTGGCCGGCCCCGTGAGCTGGCAGACAGAGGTACGGCAGGCCGCCGCCCAGCCCTGGGCCGGAGTCGTCCTGCCCCCGGACATCGCCGACGACGAGGAGGCCAACGAACTGTTCGCCGGGCTGTGGCGGCGCCTGGACGCGGACGGCAACCGCCCGACCGGCGCGTTCTGGACCACCATCAGGACGGCCCCCGGCAGCGAGACCGAGATCCAGGTGCTGTGCTGCTGGCCGGTCGCCGCCCTGCCGCCGGAGTCCTGGACGGACGTCGAGCGCGGCACGATCGAGCCGGGACAGGAGATGGTCGTGCGCTGGCGCTGGGACCAGGACGTGCCCATGGTGGAGGGCGCCACCCACCCGGCCGTCCTCGCGCTGCTGGCCGCCGCCCAGGAGAGCGGCGCCGAGGTGTCGCTGTCGCAGGTGCGCCAGATCGGCCTGCTGGAGGAGGGGCAGCCGGTGGGCATGGAGGTGGCCGTGCACCTGAAGGCGTGAGCACCCGGCAGGATGGGGTGCGTGCGCATCTCCATCCTCGGACCCCTGGAGGTCACGAACGACGGCGTCCCCGTGGCGGTGAGCGGTGCCCGGGTGCGCGCTCTGCTGGCGCTGCTCGCCTTGGAGGCGGGGCAGGTCGTGAGCGCCGAGCGGCTGATCGACGCGCTGTGGCAGGAGGAGCCTCCGGCCAACGCGGCCAACGCCCTGCAGACCCTGGTCAAGCGGCTGCGCGCGGCCCTGCGGCCGTACCTGGCGGTTGAGGGCCGCGCGGGCGGCTACGTCCTGCCGATCCCACGCGACCGGGTAGACGCGCACACCTTCACCAGAACCACCCGGCCCGCCCGCCTCACCCGCCTCGCCGGGAAGACCACCGCACGGGAGGAGACCACCGCGCGGGAGGAGGCAGCCGTGTGGGGGGAAACGACCGCGCGGGGTGAGACGGCTGTGCTGGAGGAGGCGCTGGCGCTCTGGCGCGGGCCCGCGCTGGCCGATCTGCTCGCGGTGCCGCACCTGGCCAACGTGGCGGCGGGGCTGGAGGAGGAGCGTTTGCTCACCCTGGAGGCGTACGCGCTGGCCGTCCTGACCGGCGGGCCGGGCTCCGGCGAGGCCGCCGCCCTGGCCGCGAGGCTCAGCGAGGAACTGGCCGCGTACCCGCACCGCGAACGCCTGGCCGGCCTCGCTATGCGCGCGCTGGCCGCGGCCGGCCGCCAGGCCGACGCCCTGGCCCTGTACGAGCGGGTCAGCGGCGCGCTGGCCGCCGACCTGGGCGTGGACCCCGGCCCCGACCTGCGCGCCGCCCACCTGGCCGTCCTCAGGGGCGAGATCCCCGAGCCCGCGACCCGCCAGTCCAAGGGCAACGTACGCCCGCCGCTCACCGGCTGCGTCGGCAGGGCCGCCGAGCTGGCCCAGCTCGTCGACCTGCTCGGCCAGGCCAGGCTGGCCACGATCGTCGGCCCCGGCGGCGCGGGCAAGACACGCCTGGCCACCGAGGCGGCCCTGCGCGAGGGACAGGCGTGGATGGTCGAGCTGGCCCCGCTTGCGGACCCGGCCGACGTCCCCGGCGCGCTGTCCGGCGCGCTCGGCCTGCGCGACGACCTCAACCAGCCCGGCGAGGACCCCGTGACCCGGGTGGCCGAGCGGATCGGCCGCGAGCGGGCGCTGCTCGTCCTGGACAACTGCGAGCACGTCATCGAGGCCGCCGCCGGGGTGGCGGAGCGGCTGCTGGCCACCTGCCCAGGGCTCCGGGTGCTGGCCACCAGCAGGGAGCCGCTCAACGTCGCGGGCGAGCGGCTCGTGCCCATCCCGCCGCTGGAGCTGCCGCCCGAGGGCGTGGACGCCGAACGGGCCGCCGCCTACCCGGCGGTGCGGCTGCTGCTGGACCGGGCGGTCGCGGCCAGGCCGGGCTTCCGCCTCGACGAGGGCAACGTCGGCGACGTCGCGGCCATCTGCCGCCGCCTCGACGGGATGCCGCTGGCCATCGAACTGGCCGCCGCCCGTCTGCGCACGATGACCGCGCGGCAGCTCGCCGAGCGCATCGACGACCGGTTTCGGCTGCTGACCGGCGGCAGCCGTACGGCGTTGCCACGGCAGCAGACGCTCAGGGCGGTCGTGGAGTGGAGCTGGGACCTGCTCACGGCCGAGGAGCGGGCGCTGCTGCGGCGCATGGGGGTGTTCGCGGGCAGCGCGGCCCTGGAGTCGGTGGAGGCGGTGTGCGGCGGCGACCCGGGCGTGCTGGGCGCGCTGGCCGACAAGTCGCTGGTCCAGGCGGGCGACGACGGGCGCTACCGGATGCTGGAGACCATCCGCGCGTACGCGCTGGAACGGCTGGCCGAGGCGGGGGAGACCGGGGAGTTCCGGAGGCGGCTGGCCGTTCACCTGACGGAGGTGGCCGAGGCGGCGGTGCCGTACCTGCGCACGGGCGAGCAGATCGAGTGGATCGAGCGGCTCGCGGCCGAGCGCGACAACTGCGCGGCGGCGCTGCGCTGGGCGCTGGACGAGCGTGAGGTCGCGACGGCGCTGCGGCTGTGCGGCGCGCTGAACTGGTACTGGTGGATGTGCGGCTACCGGCAGGAGTCGGCGCAGTGGGCCGAGCAGGCGCTGACGATGGCGGGGCAGGAGCCGCCGCCGGGGCTGGCGGAGGCGTACGCCGCGTGCAGGTTCTCGGTCGGGGTGACGATGTTCGGCCGGATATTGGTGGACCGGGCGCGGTTGGAGCGGCTGTCGGATGACATGGACGCGCTGGTGGCGCGGGCCGAGTCCGAGGGCCCGATCCATCCGATGCTGCGGATCGGCAAGGCGGTCACCGCGCTGATCGCCGGGCGCGACGAGCAGGCCCACGCGCTGCTGGCCGCCTACGCCGAGGACGAGGACCCGTGGCTGGCCAGCTCGGCGCTGATGATCAGCGCCCAGCGGGCGGACGAGGCGTCGATGGAGCGGGCGGTGGCCGGGTTCAGGAAGCTCGGCGACCGGTGGGGGCTGAGCGAGGCGCTGCTGCAGCTCGCCGCCCTGCGCGCGGCCGACGGCCGGCCGGTGGCCGACCTGTACGCCGAGGTGAGCTCGCTGACCGGCCAGTGGATCAGCGCGAACGAGTCGGTCTCGACGCTGACCAGGATGGCGGTGCTGCGCGCCCGGGGCGGCGACCTGGACGGCGCGGCGGCCGACCTGGCCAAGGCCAGGTTGGGCGTCACCGACGAGATCTATCCGGACGTGCTGGTGCAGTTCAGGCTGGGCGAGGGGATGATCTGCTACCAGCGCGGCGAGTACGGACAGGCGCTGAGCGCGTTCTCCGCCGCCGTGGACCTGATGGCGCGGAACGCGCCGATCCCGCAGCTCGTCGCCACGGTGCGCACCCGCTACGGCAGGGCCCTGGTGGCCTCAGGCGACCTGCCGGGCGGCCTCGCCCAGCACCGTGAGGCCCTGGCGGTCATGAAGGGCGCGCCCGACATGCCGGTGCTGTCGGCCGTCTACGGCGGCTTCGCGCTGGCGGCGCTGGCCGGCGGCGACCTGGAGCGCGCGGCTCTGCTGCTCGGCGCCGGCCGCGACGACGCCGGGCCGGACACCGACGCCGCCACGGCGGCGGTACGGGCTGAGCTGGGCGAGGACCGCTTCACGGACCTGCACGCCAGAGGCGCAGCCCTGACCCAGGACGAGGTCCGCGCCGTGGTCGCCGCCCTCGATCACCGGACTCTCCTGTTGTAGGCGCGCAGCGCGAGCGGCACGAAGACGGCGAGCAGGGCGGCGGTCCAGCCCAGGGTGACCCAGACGTCGGCCGCGTCCAGCCCGCCGACCATGAAGCCGCGCAGGGCCGCGGCCAGGTGGGAGACCGGGTTCACCGACATCCAGGCGGTCAGCCAGCCCGGCAGGTCGGTGGCCGGGATGAACGCGCTGCTGCCGAACGTGAGCGGGAGCAGCACGGCCGTGGAGATGCCCTGCATCGCGGTCACCGACTTGGCGATCACCCCGATCCAGGCCGACGCCCAGCTCAGCGCCATCGTGAACAGCAGCACCAGCCCCATCCCCGCCAGCGCCGCCGGCGGCGAGGTGGTGACGCGGAAGCCGACGACGTAGCCGACCAGCAACGACATCCCCAGCGTGACCGTCATCGTGCACAGGTCGGCCAGGATGCGCCCGGCCAGCGGCGCCATCCGGGCGATCGGCATCGTCCGGAACCGGTCGAAGACGCCGTTGCCGATGTCGGTGGCCAGGTTCATGCCGGTGCCGATCGTGGCCATCAGCGCCACCTGCACGAGCACGCCGGGCAGCATGTACTGCACGGCCTCGGCCCGGTTGCCCCCGGCCGCGCCGCCGAACAGGTAGACGAAGATGACGATCATGAAGACGGGCTGGACCAGCAGGGCCAGCAACTGGCCGGGGCTGTTCTTCAGCGGCACCAGGCTGCGCCAGGTCAGGGTGAGGCTCTGCGAGATCATGCGCGTGCTCCGGTGAGGGTGAGGAAGACGTCGTCCAGGGAGGGCAGCCGCAGGGCGTGCTCCGAGAGCACGATCCCGGCCTCGTCCAGCTTCCTCAGCAGGACCGGCGCCATCGCCAGGTCGTGGATCGGGACGCTCAGCTCGCCGGAGCCGAGGATGGCCTTGGCCTTCTCCTCGTCCTCGGCCCGCAGCGGCCTGATGTCCAGCCGGTGCCCGCCGGCCATGGCCTTGAGCTGGGCGGGCGTGCCGCCGGCGGCCACCCGGCCGGAGTCGATCAGCAGGATGTCGTCGGCGAGCTGGTCGGCCTCCTCCAGGTACTGCGTGGTCAGCAGCACGGTCACCTCGTCGGCGACCAGTTCCCTGACCACCTCCCACAGCTCGCCGCGGGCGTGCGGGTCGAGCCCGGTGGTCGGCTCGTCGAGGAACAGGACGCTCGGCCGGCTGACGAGGCTGACGGCCAGGTCGAGTCGGCGGCGCATGCCGCCCGAGTACCCTGCGGCGGCGCGCCCCGCCGCCTCGGTGAGCCCGAACCGCTCCAGCAGCTCCGCCGCCCGCGCCCTGGCGGAGGCCCGGTTCAGGCCGAGCAGGCGGCCCATCATCGTGAGGTTCTGGGTGCCGGTGAGCTTCTCGTCCACCGACGCGTACTGGCCGGTCAGGCCGATCAGCGCGCGCACCTCGGCGGGGCGCTCGGCCACGTCGTGCCCGTGGACGCGGGCCCGGCCTCCGTCGGGGCGCTGCAACGTCGCCAGGATGCGTACCGCGGTCGTCTTTCCCGCTCCATTCGGCCCGAGCACGCCCAGCACCGTTCCCGGCCGGGCACGGAGATCGACTCCGTCCAGGGCCGTCTTGTCGCCGTATCTCTTGACCAGCCCTTCGGCTTCGATCGCGTAGTCCATGCCCCCGAGGTTCGCGGGCGGGGCTGGCAGCGTCCTGGCAGCTAGCTGGCAGAGCGCTCGGCGAGGGGGAGGACGCGGTGCGGCACGACGGTGGACAGCGTGATCACGGTGGTGCTGCGCCGTACGCCGTCGATCGTCAGCATGCGGTCGATGATCTCCTGGATGTGTTCGTGGTCGCGGCCGGCGATGCGGCACCACACGTCGCCGGGCCCGGTCACGATGTACGCCTCGATCAGCTCGGGGATGGCCGACAGCGTCCTGGAGATGTGCTCGCGGGAGGCCTGCTGCACCTCCAGCGTGGTGAACGCCTGGACCGGGTAGCCCAGCGCGGCGGGGGAGAGGCCGGGGCCGAAGCCGGTGATCACGCCGTCGGCGGCCATGCGGTCCAGCCGGGCCTGGACGGTGCCGCGGGCCACGCCCAGCAGCCGGGCGAACTCCAGCAGGCCGGCCCGCGGGCGCTCGGAGACCAGCCGGAGTATCCGGAGGTCGAGCCGGTCCAGCCCGGCCCGCTTGACTGCCATATTGTCTCCTCATCCGCCGTTTCGACTGTCAGATCGTCAGGCTAGCGGGCTGCCGGTTGTCACGGCAGACACGCATGCGCAGACTGCGTCCTCATGGAGCACACGTTCCCGTTCCGTCCGTACACGCCGGAGCGCTACGAGCCGGAGGAGATGCTCGCGCGCGGCCGCGACTTCTACGCCTTCCTCGACCGGCGCCGCAGCGTCCGCTTCTTCAGCGACGAGCCGGTCCCGCTCGACTGCGTCGAACTGGCGGTGCTGGCGGCCAACACCGCGCCCTCCGGCGCCCACCAGCAGCCGTGGAAGTTCGTCGTGGTCGGCGACCGGGAGACCAAGCGGCGCATCAGGGAGGCCGCCGAGGTCGAGGAGCGGCAGAACTACGAGGGCGGCCGGCTGCCCGCCGAGTGGCGCGAGGCGCTGGCCCCGCTGGAGACCACCTCCGACAAGCGCTACCTGGAGGTCGCGCCGTGGCTGGTGGTCTGCTTCGCCGAGAAGTACGGCCTGCGCTCCGACGGCGGCAAGACCAAGCACTACTACGTCAACGAGAGCGTCGGCATCGCCTGCGGCCTGTTCATCGCCGCGCTGCACGCGATGGGCCTGTCCACGCTCACCCACACGCCCAACCCGATGGCCTTCCTCACCGAGATCTGCGAGCGCCCCGCCAACGAGCGCCCGTACATCCTGTTTCCCGTGGGTTACGCCGCCGCCGACGCCGAGGTGCCGGACCTATCCAGGAAGCCACTAGAGCAAGCCATGGTGCACTACCGCTGAATTGGGCCTTTCCCGGCTGCCCGGAAGTCTTCACTCTCGGTGCAGACGCGCGTCAACACACCCCCCTAATCGCGCGTCTGAGGAGGAAAGGTGAGACGCCGATTAACGATCCTGCTGGCCATCCTCGGTCTCTTCTGCCTGACCGGCATCACCGAGGTGGGCGCGGGCGCGGAACCGCCCGCGAACAAGCAGTATCGGGTTCAGGGCCCGGCCGACGCGGCCCAGCGCAGCGCGGTCTCGGGCACCGGCGCGGCCATCGAGGAGGTGGCGGCTGACTCGGTCCTGGTCACCGCGACGTCCGCGGAGGTCGCGGCGATCAGGAAGCTCGGCTACCGGGTCACGGAGGTGCCGCGCCCGTTATCCCCGTCCGGCGCCAGGGCGTTTGACTTCCCGCCGTCGGACTCGGGTTACCACAACTACGCGGAGATGAACGCCAACATCAACGCGCTCGTCGCCGCCAAACCGGCCATCGCCAGCAAGTTCGTCTACGGGACGTCGTACCAGGGCAGGCAGCTCGTCGGCGTGAAGATCAGCGACAACGTCGGCGCCGACGAGAACGAGACCGAGGTGCTGTTCACCGCCCACCAGCACGCGCGCGAGCACCTCACGGTCGAGATGGCGCTGTACATCATGCACCTGCTGGCCGACAACTACGGCACCGACGCGCGCATCACGAACCTGGTGAACACCCGCGAGATCTGGATCCTGCCCGACCTCAACCCGGACGGCGGCGAGTACGACATCGCGACGGGCAGCTACCGCTCCTGGCGCAAGAACCGCCAGCCGAACTCCGGCTCCACGGCGGTCGGCACCGACATGAACCGCAACTGGAACTACAACTGGGGCTGCTGCAACGGCTCCTCCGGCTCCACCTCCAGCGAGACCTACCGCGGCTCGGCGCCCGAGTCGGCGGTCGAGGTGAAGGCGGCGGCCGACTGGGTGCGCAGCCGCGTGGTCGGCGGGAAGCAGCAGATCAGGTCGCACATCGACTGGCACACCTACAGCGAGCTGATCCTGTGGCCCTACGGCTACACCTTCTCCGACACGGCGCCCGGCCTGACCCAGGACGACCGCGACGCCCACGCCACGCTCGGCCAGAACATGGCCTCCACCAACAACTACACGCCCGAGCAGGCCAGCGACCTCTACATCACCGACGGCACCATCGACGACTGGATGTGGGGCGTCTACAAGATCTTCAGCTTCACCTTCGAGATGTACCCGCGCACCGCCAGCCCCGGCTTCTATCCGCCGGACGAGCAGATCGTGCCGCAGACCACGCGCAACCGCGAGGCCGTCCTGCGCTTCCTGGAGTACTCCGACTGCGTCTACCGCATCATCGGCAAGGAGGCCCAGTACTGCGGCACCACGCCCGGCGTCACCGTCTGGTCCGACGACTTCGAGACCGACAAGGGCTGGACCGTGGTGCCCGGCAGCGCCACCACGGGCCTGTGGGAGCGCGGCGACCCCGAGGCGACCACCTCCAGCGGCGCCAAGCAACTCGGCACGACGGTCAGCGGCGTCAACGACCTGGTGACCGGCCGCCTGGCCGGGGCCGCGGCCGGTGACCACGACGTCGACGGCGGGCTCACCTCGATCCAGTCGCCGCAGATCACGCTGCCCGCCACGGGCACGCTGTCCCTCTCGCTGTCGTGGTACCTGGCACACGGCTCCAACTCCTCCAACGCCGACAACCTGCGCGTGAAGGTCGTCGGCACCACCACGACCCAGGTGTTCGAGCAGCTCGGCGCGGCCACCAACCGCAACGGCTCCTGGGGCGTGGCCACCGCCAACCTGACCCCGTTCGCGGGCCAGACCGTGCGCATTCTGGTCGAGGCCGCTGACGCCGCGACCGCCTCGCTGCTGGAGGCGGGCGTCGACGACGTCAAGATCACGCAGCAGCCGTAGTCCCCTCAGGACGGCGCGCCCCCACCCGCGTGTGGGGGCGCGCTCTTGTCTTGCGGGTACGGCCGAGCCGCCGTTACGGTGCGCTTTTACCCCGTGGCGCGGAGTTGGTGACCAGGCGCGGCGATTGAAGATGGAATTAGGTCTTGTAAGGCATGGGTGTCAAGCCTACGATCGCCATAACTCTTAGGAAACTTTCCTAAGAGAAGATCTGAACCGAGGCACTCATGTCGCGCCCCCCGCCCCCCACGACCTGCCACGATCACCATCCGTTGCCGCTCGTACCATCTGCCTGAACTCTCCCAGCGCAGAACACCCCCCACAGTTCCCCCGCCGAGGGAGCGATCATGCGGCGTATCCTTCCGTTACTTTCCCTGACCGCACTGGCAAGTGTGCTGTCAGCCCTTCTCGTTGCGGGACCCGCCCAGGCCGCCTCGGCCACGGCGGTGTTCACCAAGACCTCGGACTGGGGCAGCGGCTTCGAAGGCCGCTACACCGTCACCAACGGCACCACGAGCACGATCACCGGCTGGAAGGTCGAGTTCGACCTGCCCGCCGGCACCACGGTCGGCTCGTTCTGGGACGCCACCCTGACACGCAACGGGCAGCACTTCACGTTCGCCGCTCTCGGCTGGAACGGCACGCTCGCGCCGGGCGCCGCCGTCTCCTTCGGCTTCCTCGGCAACCCCGGCGGCGCGTCGGCGGCGCCGCTGAACTGCAAGCTCAACGGCGACCCGTGCGACGGCGTGCCCGTCGACACGGTCAAGCCGACCGTGCCGGGGGACCTGCGCTCGACCGGCCGCGCCGACACCACGATCGACCTGGCCTGGAACGCCGCCACGGACAACTCGGGAACGATCCGGGAGTATCGCGTCCACGAGGGCGCGACGGTCGTCAAGACCGCGACGGGCACGAGCACCCAGCTCACCGGCCTGGCGCCCGGCTCGGCGCACACCTACACGGTGAGCGCCGTGGACCCCTCGGGCAACGAGTCGGACCGCAGCGCCCCGGTCACCGTCACGACCACCGGCACCCCGGACACGGTCAAGCCGAGCGCGCCCACCGGCCTGCGCTCGCCCGCCCAGACCAGCGGCACGATCAGCCTGGCGTGGAACGCCTCGACGGACGACTCGGGAACGATCAAGGAGTACCGCGTCCACCAGGGCGTCACCCTGAAGGCCACCACCGCCACGACCAACGCCACGATCGGCGGCCTGCCGCCCGACACGGACCAGACGTTCACGGTCAGCGCCGTGGACCCCTCGGGCAACGAGTCGGCCAGGAGCGCGCCGTTCACCGCGCGGACCCAGCCGGAGACCCCGGCCGGCAGTTACAACAAGGTCGCCTACTTCGTGCAGTGGGGCATCTACGGCCGCGCGTACACGATGAAGAGCCTCGACGCGCAGGCCGCCAAGCTCACCCACGTCAACTACGCCTTCTCCAACATCCACCCGACGCGGCACACCTGCATGAACGGCGTGGACCGGGCCACCACCCCCAACCCGCAGGACCCCAACCAGGGCGACGGCGCGGGCGACGCGTGGGCCGACTACGTCAAGGGCTTCGGCGCCGGCGAGTCGGTGGACGGCGTGGGTGACACCTGGGACCAGAAGCTGGCCGGCAGCTACAACCAGCTCAAGAAGCTCAAGGCCAAGCACCCCCACCTCAAGTCACTGATCTCGCTCGGCGGCTGGACCTACTCCAAGTACTTCTCCGACGCCGCCTCCACCGACGCCAAGCGCAAGGCGTTCGTGAAGTCCTGCGTCGACATGTACATCAAGGGCGACCTGCCGGTGTACCAGGGCCGTGGCGGCCCCGGCGTGGCGGCGGGCGTCTTCGACGGCATCGACGTCGACTGGGAGTGGCCGGGCGCCCCCGGGCACGCGGGCAACCACGTCAGCCCGGACGACAAGAACAACCTGACGCTCCTGCTGCAGGAGTTCCGGACCCAGCTCGACGCGCTGACGGCCACCACCGGCAAGCGCTACCTGCTGACCGCCTTCACCCCGGCCGACCCGGTCAAGATCGACGCCGGCTGGGACCTGTCGCGGATCTTCCAGTACCTGGACTTCGCCAACGTCCAGGGCTACGACTTCCACGGCGCGGGCGGCGACAACTCCTGGGAGCCCAACCGCACGGGCCACCAGGGCAACCTCCACCTCGACACCGACTCGCCCTACAACCCGGACTTCAGCGTCGACAAAGCCATCCAGAAGTACCTGGACGCGGGCGTGCACCCGCGCAAGCTGACCTTCGGCCTGGCCTACTACGGCCGCGGCTGGCAGCAGGTGGCCGACGGCGGGAAGTCCGGCGAGTGGCAGTCGGCCAACGGCGCCGCGCCCGGCGACTTCCCCGAGGAGGCGGGCACGCGCGGCTACAAGAACATCGCCTCACGAGTGCCCGGCTGCACGGTCAGGCACGACGAACAGTCGATCTCCTCCTACTGCTACACCGGTCCCGGCGGGCAGTGGTGGACGTTCGACGATCCCTGGTCCATCGGCAAGAAGACGGAGTACATCAAGGCCAAGAACCTGCTGGGTGCGATGGTCTGGGAGATGTCGGGTGACGACGGCTCCCTCACCACGGCCCTCAGCGACGGCCTGCGCTGACACACCCCCCACCCCACGGGCCCGTACGGCTCGCGCCCTCGCCCCCCAGGGGCGCGGGCCGTACGACTCGAAACCGGAGAATTCATGAAATACCGCGTCTTACTCGTCCTGGTCGTCGGCTTGATCTTCGGCTTGGTAGGGCCACCCGCCCAAGCCGTCGCCTATCCCCAGTGGCAGGCCTGGACCTCCTATCCCACCGGCACCCGCGTCACCCACAACGCGACCGACTACGAGTCGCGCCAGTCGCACACCTCCCAGCCCGGCTGGGAGCCGCCCAACGTCCCCGCTCTGTGGAAGACCGTCCAGGGCGACCCGCAGCCGACCGTTCCCGGCCAGCCCGGCGCGGCGACGGCGAGCGCCACGAGCAACTCGCTGGCGTTGTCGTGGGGCGCTTCGAGTGGCACGGTCACGGGTTATCGCGTCTATGAGGGTTCGACGTTGAAGTCGACGGTGACCGGTACGAGCGCGACGATCTCGGGTCTGGGCACGTGTGAGTCGCACACGTACACGATCAAGGCCTACAACAGCGTGGGCGAGTCCACCGGCCGCGACGTCACCGGCACGACCAGCGGCTGCGTCGGCATCCCCGGCCAGCCCGGCGCGGCGACGGTGAACGCGACGAGCAACTCGCTGGCGTTGTCGTGGGGCGCTTCGAGTGGCACGGTCACGGGTTATCGCGTCTATGAGGGTTCGACGTTGAAGTCGACGGTGAC
>NZ_JBITGF010000016.1:166369-185648 GCF_044456745.1 Nonomuraea sp. NPDC050790
GGTACGAGCGCGACGATCTCGGGTCTGGGCACGTGTGAGTCGCACACGTACACGATCAAGGCCTACAACAGCGTGGGCGAGTCCACCGGCCGCGACGCCTCCGGCACTACCACCGGCTGCCCCGGCGGCCAGTTGCCCAAGCACTTCCTGACCGGCTACTGGCACAACTTCGTCAACCCGGCCACCGAGCTGCGGCTGTCGGCGGTGCCGAACGAGTACGACGTCGTCGCGATCGCCTTCGCCGAGGCCACCACCACCCCCGGCCAGGTCACCTTCAACCTTGACCCGGCCCTGGCCAGCGCGCTCGGCGGCTACACCGACGCCCAGTTCCGCGCCGACGTGCAGGCCCTGCACGCGCGCGGCAAGAAGGTCATCCTGAGCGTGGGCGGCGAGGCCGGACGCGTCCAGGTGGCCAGCTCCTCCGCGGCGACCGCCTTCGCCAACAGCGTCCACTCCATCATGCAGAGCTACGGCTTCGACGGCGTCGACATCGACCTGGAGAACGGGCTCAACGCCACCTACATGGGCCAGGCGCTGAGGGAACTGCGCGCGAAGGTCGGCTCCAGCCTCATCATCATGATGGCGCCGCAGACCATCGACATGCAGTCGACCGGGATGGAGTACTTCAAGCTCGCCCTGAACATCAAGGACATCCTCACGGTCGTCAACATGCAGTACTACAACTCCGGCAGCATGCTGGGCTGCGACCAGTCCGCCGCGTACTCGCAGGGGACGGTCAACTTCATGGTCGCCCTGGCCTGCATCCAGCTCCAGAACGGCCTGCGCGCCGACCAGGTCGCCCTCGGCCTGCCGGCGGGACCGGGCGCCGCGGGCGGCGGAGTCGTCAACCCGACCATGGTCAACCAGGCGCTGGACTGCCTGTCCAAGCGCACCAACTGCGGCAGCTTCGTGCCCCCGCAGGCGTGGCCGGACATCAGGGGCGCCATGACCTGGTCCATCAACTGGGACGCCAGCCACAACTGGAACTTCTCCAAGACCGTCAAGCCGCACCTTCAGGGAATGCCATGAGACGCCTTCTCGTCGCGGCGATATCCGCCGCCGCGCTGCTGTTCGCCGGCCTGGCCTCGGCCACGACCGCGACCGCGACCGCGGGCAGCGCCCGCACCATCGCGTTCTTCGCCGACTGGGCGCCGTGGACGCCGTACGCCATCGGCGCCGTCGTCACCTACAACGGCACCAGCTACACCGCCATCCAGTCCCACACCTCCCAGCCCGGCTGGGAACCGCCGAACGTGCCGGCGCTGTGGCGCTCGGGCGGCGGCAACCCGCAGCCCGGCGTGCCCGGCCAGCCGGGCAACGTCAGCACCACGGTCACCAACACCTCCATCGCGCTGAGCTGGGGCGCCTCCTCCGGGACGGTCACCGGCTACCGCGTCTACGAGGGCACGGCCCTGAGGACGACGGTCACCGGCACCAGCGCCACCATCTCCGGGCTGGGCGTCTGCACGTCGCACACCTACACGGTCAAGGCGTACAACAGCGTGGGCGAGTCCACCGGACGTGACGCCTCCGCCACGACCTCCGGCTGCACCAACCCCGACCCGCCGGGCAAGATGGCCGGCGCGCCGTACCTCTACATGGGATGGGGCAACCCGCCCTCGCCCGCGTCCGTCATGAGCGCGACCGGCGTCAAGTCGTTCACCATGGCCTTCATCCTGGCCAGCGGTGGCTGCAACCCGGCGTGGGACGGCAACCGCCCGCTGACCGGCGGCGCCGACGCGCAGGCCATCTCGGCCATCAAGAACGCCGGCGGCAACGTGCAGATCTCCTTCGGCGGCTGGTCGGGCAACAAGCTCGGCCCGGCGTGCTCCACGCCGCAGGCGTTCGCCGGCGCCGTGCAGCAGGTCATCAACGCCGTCGGACCGGCCGTCGTGGACTTCGACATCGAGAACACCGACGAGTTCGAGAACTACACGGTGCAGGACCGCATCCTCAACGCGCTCAAGATCGTCCGGCAGAACAACCCGAACGTGAAGATCGTCGTGACCTTCGGCACCACCAGGACGGGCCCGAACTCCCACGGCGTCCGCCTGATCAACCAGGCCAAGGCGCTCAACGTGCCGATCGACAACTTCACGATCATGCCGTTCGACTTCGGCGGCTCCAACATGTACACCGACACCGTCAACGCCTCCGAGGGCCTGAAGACCGCGCTGAAGAACGCCTACGGCTACACCGACGCGCAGGCGTACGCCCGCATGGGCATCTCCGGCATGAACGGCCTGTCCGACCAGCAGGAGCTCACCTCGCCGGCCACCTGGACGCAGATCCGCGACTGGGCCAAGTCCAAGGGGCTGACCAGGCTGGCGTACTGGGCGGTCAACCGCGACCGGCCGTGCCCCGGCGGCGGCGTGCAGTCCAACTGCAGTGGCATCTCCCAGGCCGAGTGGGAGTTCACCCGCATCACCGCGGGGTTCTAGGCGATGCGACTCCGTCACATCGCGGCGGCCGCCGTGCTGGCCCTCGGCCTCACGGCGGTCTCCGCCCCGCCCGCTCTCGCCGCCAACATCCTGAGCAACCCCGGCTTCGAGAGCGACCTCGCGAGCTGGACCTGCACCGCCTCGTCCGGAGCCCAGGCGGTCACCACACCGGTCCACTCGGGGTCCAAGGCGCTGCAGGCCACCACCGCCGGCAGCGACACCGCGCGCTGCCAGCAGGTCATCAGCGTCAAGCCCTCCTCCTCCTACACCCTGTCCGCCTGGGTGCGGGGCGGCTACGTCTTCCTCGGCGCCCTCGGCACCGGCACCACCGACGTCAGCACCTGGACGTCCTCGCCCTCGGCCTACCGCCAGGTGAGCACCAGCTTCACCACCGGCGCGAGCACGACCAGCGTGACCGTCTACGTCAACAGCTGGTACGGCCAGGGCGCCTACCAGGCCGACGACGTGGTGCTCGACGGGCCGCCCGGCACCCCGCAGCCGCCCGACACCACCCCGCCGACCGTCCCCGGCAACCTCGCCGTGGGCGGCGCCACCCAGAGCTCGCTGTCGGTGAGCTGGTCGGCCTCCACCGACAACTCCGGCAGCGTCGCCCGCTACGAGCTCTCCCGCGACGGCGGCGCCCCCACCTCCGTCACGGGCACCTCGACCACGGTCGGCGGCCTGGCCGCGAAGACCACCTATCGGTTCAAGGTCCGGGCCTGCGACGGCTCGGGCAACTGCTCCGCCTACACCTCCGAGGTCGCGGGAACCACGACCGACAGCGGCAACCCAGGCGGCCAGTTGCCCAAGCGGGTCATGGTCGGCTACCTGCACGCCTCCTTCGCCAACGGCTCCGGCTACATCCGGATGGCCGACGTCCCGAACGAGTGGGACGTCATCAACCTCGCCTTCGGCGAGCCGACCTCGGTGACCTCGGGCGACATCCGCTTCCGGCTCTGCCCGGCGGCCGAGTGCCCGAACGTCGAGTCCGAGGCGGAGTTCATCGCCGCCATCCGGGCCAAGCAGGCCGCGGGCAAGAAGGTGCTCATCTCCATCGGCGGGCAGAACGGGCAGGTCCAGCTCACCAGCGCGGGCGCGCGGGACGCGTTCGTCTCCTCGGTGAGCGCGATCATCGACCGCTACGGCCTGGACGGCCTCGACATCGACTTCGAGGGCCACTCGCTCTACCTGAACGCCGGCGACACCAACCTCAGCAACCCGACCACCCCGGTGATCGTCAACCTGATCTCCGCCCTCAGGACCCTCAAGGCGAAGTACGGCTCCCGCTTCGTGCTGACCATGGCGCCGGAGACCTTCTTCGTCCAGCTCGGCTACCAGTTCTACGGCCCCGGTCCGCAGGGCGCCGCCGACAACCGCAGCGCGTCCTACCTCCCGGTGATCCACGCGATGCGCAACGACCTGACGCTCCTGCACGTGCAGGACTACAACTCCGGGCCGATCATGGGCCTGGACAACCAGTACCACACGATGGGCACCCACGACTTCCACGTCGCGATGACCGACATGCTGCTCGCGGGCTTCCCGATCATGGGCAACACCGCCAACGTCTTCCCCGCGCTCCGCCAGGACCAGGTCGCCATCGGCCTGCCCGCGGCGCCGTGGGCGGGCAACGGCTTCACCACGGTGGCCGAGGTCCAGAAGGCCTTCGACTGCCTGGCGAAGGGCACGAACTGCGGGCCGTACCGGCCGCGTGGGGTCTATCCGAACCTGCGCGGGCTGATGACCTGGTCGATCAACTGGGACAAGTACAACTCCTTCGAGTTCTCCCGCAGCCACCGGGCGTACCTGAACGCGCTCGGCTGAGACCCGGGAGGAGCGGGGCTGAGGCTCCTCGGGAGAGGTTTCCGGGTTATCTCTCCCGAGGCGCCTCACCCCGCTCCTCCCGCCTACCCCTCCGCGTACTCTGTGTAGTCTTATCAGGACTTATCGTGTACATCGGGGGGCATGATGAGGCGAGTCCTGACGCTTGCCGTGATCCTTGCGGCCATGGCGGGCTGCGCTTCGCCGGAACCCGACCCGCTCGAACCCCAGCAGTGGGGCCTGCCCGCCGTCAACCTGCCCGAGGCGTGGTCGAAGGCGGACGGCGACGGCGTGGTGATCGCGATCGTGGACACCGGGGTGGACACCGGCCACCCCGACCTCAAGGGCAAGATCGTCGACGGCTACGACTTCGTCGACGGCGACCAGGACCCCCAGGACCGCAACGGCCACGGCACCCACGTGGCCGGCATCGCCGCCGCCGTCACCCACAACGGCCTCGGCATCGCCGGCGCCGCGCCAGGCGCCAAGATCATGCCGGTGCGGGTGCTCGGCGCGGTCGGATCCGGCGACCAGGCCACGATCGTCAAGGGCATCGTCTGGGCCGCCGACAACGGCGCCAAGGTGATCAACCTCAGCCTCGGCGAGACCGGCCTGATCTCGCGCCTGCTCAAGGGCGGCGCGCTCAACCCGGCCATCCTCCACGCCTACAGCAGGGGCGCGGTCGTCGTGGCCGCGGCGGGCAACGAGGGCACCGTCAAGCAGCCGTACAAGCCGGCCACGCAGGTCCTCGTCGTCGGGGCCAGCGACCAGCAGGGCAAGCCCGCCGAGTTCTCCAACTTCGGCGCGGAGGACGCGGTCAGCGCGCCCGGCGTGCGCATCATGTCCACGCTGCCGACCTACCCGACCCCGGAAACCCGCAAGAACGCCACCGGTTACGGCCAGCTCGACGGCACCTCGATGGCGGCGCCGTACGTGGCCGGGTTGGCGGCGCTCCTGATCGGGCAGGGGAAGACCCCCGACCAGACCATGAGGGCCATCCGGCAGACCGCCCGGAACCCGACCAAGGACCTGCGCCTCGGCCTGGGCGTGGTCGACGCGCGGGCGGCGGTGGCCAGGTGAACGAGCTGTGAGTTTGCTGTGAGTTTCCCGCGCGGAGCGGCCGTCTCCGCAGGAAAAAGGAGTGCACAAATGGTGTTGATAAGCCTACTTATCGAGTGTCATGTCTGATCGCGCTTTCCCCGGCCCAGGTGGCAGCACCCTCCCGGGTACGGCAGGCTAGAGGCCGCCATGGAATACGCAGTCCTCACGGGGATAGTCCTCGCCGCCGGTGTCCTGCTCGCCCTTGTCGCCCAATGGCGTAACTGGCGACCATCCCTTCTCGTCGCGATCCTCGTGGGCGTGGCCGTGCGGACGCTGCTGCTGTTCACCGCGGCCGACGACGCCTGGCAGCCGGTCGACTTCATGGAGAGCTTCAAGCCCGCGGGCGAGGCCATCCTCAACGGCCAGGACCCGGTCATCGCCAGCGAGGGCGGCTGGCACTTCCTGCCGACGATCCCGTACGTCTACGGCATCCTGCTCTGGCTGGGCATCCCGTGGGAGTACGCCGGCCGCCTGGTCACGATCGTGGCCGACATCGCGCTGATCCCGCTGGTGGCCAAGCTGTCCGGCGGTCCCAAGGCCAACCTGCGCGCCCTGCAGTACGCGCTCAACCCGCTCGCCCTGCTGGTCGCGGCCATCCACGGCCAGGTCGAGCCGGTCGCGCTGGCCTTCGGCGTGGCCGCTTTCGTGGTGGCCAGGGGGCCGGGCTCGCCGTACCGGACGGGCGTCACGACCGAGGTGACGGTACGGCTGCGCCGCGGCGTGGCCGCCTACGGCTGGCCCAACGCGCTGGCCAGGGTGATCCGTCCCGGCGGCCTGCTGCACCGCTCGCTCATGCCGACCGGCGACGACCGGCACGACCTGCGGCGGGGCATGTTCGCCGGCGCGCTCATGGGCCTGGCGCTGTGCTCGAAGAGCTGGCCGATCTGGCTGATCCCCGGCATGCTGCTGCTCCTGCCCAACCTGCGGGCCAGGATCGTCTCGCTGTTCTTCACCGGCCTGGTGCCGGTGCTGTTCCTGCTCTCGCTGCCGCTCGTGGTCAACACCTCGATCGGCCAGATCCGGGAAGCGATGTCCGTCATGGGGGACATCCGGCCGATCGTCGGCGACTGGGGCTGGGCCGCGCAGTTCAGCGGCGGCAACTGGGAGCTGCGACCCGACCTCGTCGTCCCCGGCACCTACCTGATCTACGCGACCATGGTCGCCTGCGTGCTGGTGTGGCGGCGGGCCGACCCGATCGACATGACGATCGCGATGCTGATCGCGTTCATGGTGGTCACGCCGCGGCTCGGCGCGCAGTACCTCATGTGGTTCATGCCGTTCCTGGTGGCCAGGCCCACCCGCTTCGCCTGGCCGGCGATCATCGGCTGCTCGGCCTGGGCCGCCTACGGCTACCTGTACATGACGCAGTTCGACGTCAACACCTGGTGGGCGCTGCACTCGCAGTGGGCGCTGGCCTCGATCGTGCTGCTGCCCGTCCTGGTCATGGCGATGCCCTGGAACCGCCGGAATCCGACGGTCCCAGAGCTCGCCACCCCCGTGCCCCCACCCGCCGGTCGGCGGATGAAGTCAGCGGTGTAGCTCCAGGTAGACGGTGATCCACTGGTCGGGGCGTACGTAGCCCACCACCGTGTCACGCGCGACGCCCGCCCTGCCCAGGGCGGCGTCGACGCCGTCGTACCGGGTCCTGAGCGAGGCGCGCAGCGAGCCGCCCACCCCGGTGAAGCCGAGCTCGACCAGCTCACGCCAGGCCGCGCCCGCGTCCACCAGCGGCTCGGGCCGCCGCTCGATGCGCAGGATGCCCGAGTCGACCGCCGGGACGGGGCGGAAGCTCTCCCTGCCGACCCGGCCGAGCAGCTCCCAGTGGAACCACGGCCAGCTCTCCACGG
Organism: Nonomuraea sp. NPDC050790; assembly: GCF_044456745.1. Lineage (NCBI taxonomy): Bacteria > Bacillati > Actinomycetota > Actinomycetes > Streptosporangiales > Streptosporangiaceae > Nonomuraea > Nonomuraea sp. NPDC050790. The sequence goes on from NZ_JBITGF010000016.1 coordinate 173,580, forward strand.
TGACCAGGCTCCACCTGCCGTAGTCGCCCGAGCGCTTGCGGGCGTACTCCAACTGGGTGAGCAGGGTCGCCGAGGTCATGGCGTGGGCGCGCAGGCACCAGTCGACGATCTTCGACGTGATCGAGTACGGGATGTTGCCGACCACCGCGAACGGTTCCTTCGGCGGTTTGGCCCTGGTGAAGTCGCCCTTGACGATCGTCAGCCCGGTCCTGGCCCTGAGCTTGGCGGCCAGCAGCGGGTCGATCTCGTAGCCGACGAACTCCACGTCCTCCTGGGCGGCCAGGACGGTCGTGAGCGCGCCGTCCCCGGCGCCGGGTTCGAGAATCAGGCCGTGCGGTCGCGCGGCCTTCACCACCAGATCGATGGCATGCCGATCGACCAGGAAGTTCTGCGAGAGCTCGCGTCGCGCCCTGTCCTTGGGCGTGCGGCCGCCACCGCTGTTCCTGGCCTTCTTCTGAGTGTGGGAATAGTTACCGTGTGCGAAGTTCTGCGCCACAGCTGCAGCCCTTTCGGGTCCTCGAGATGAATGGGGTCTCGAAGGGCCCTGGGCGCGCTTCTACGGACGCGCGGGGAAAACGAGCAGTCCGCTAGCGAGCCAGAGCCCGGCCGCTGCGGATGCGGATCGTGAAGATGCAGGCGTTACAGCACATGCGACCGACCCTAGGTGGCCTGCGCGGATGCTCGCAACGGATTAAAAAGGGGGTGCGCGACCCCGCCGGATTCGTCACCCTTGTGGGCATGCAGGCGAACGTCACGGTCACTCCGGCGCAGCTCCCCGAGCTGTTGCTGCACGTCGCCGTGGTGCGCCCGGTCTTCCTCTGGGGCGCGCCGGGCATCGGCAAGAGCTCGCTCGTCCGCGAGTTCGCCGTCTCCCTGGGCCTGGAATGCGTGACGCTGCTCGGCACCCAGCTCGCCCCCGAGGACCTCATCGGCGTCCCCGAGCTCGTCGGCGGGCGCAGCCGCTTCGCCCCGCCGGAGTCGATCGCCAGGGACGAGCCCTACTGCCTGTTCCTCGACGAGCTCAACGCCTCCTCGCCCGAGGTGCAGAAGGCGTTCTACTCGCTGATCCTCGACCGCAGGATCGGCGCCTACGAGCTGCCCGCCGGCTCCGTCGTGATCGGCGCCGGCAACCGCGCCACCGACAACGCGCTGGCCAGGCCCATGGCCTCGGCGCTCATCAACCGCCTGGTCCACGTGCACCTGCGCGCCAGCGCCGACGACTGGCTCAAGTGGGCCGCCCAGAGCGGCATCCACCCCTGGATCGTCGACTACCTCCTCCAGCGCCCCGACCACCTGTGGAGCGCCCCGCCGAAGACCGAGGAGGCGTTCTCCTCGCCGCGCGCCTGGCACATGCTCTCCGACGTGATCACCTCCTACGGCGACGACATCGAGGACGAGGTCCTCGCCATGCTCGCCTTCGGCACCCTCACCGCCACCCACGCCTCTGCCTTCCGCGCCTACGTCAAGACCGTCCGCCACGCCTACGACCTCGACGCCGTCCTCAAGGGCGAGGCGCCCTGGCCGCGCCGGCCCGAGGAGCGCGACCTGCTCTACTTCCTGTCGGAGACCTTCCGCGCCCGCCTGATCAAGGAACTGCCCGCCGACAAGCGCGGCGCCTCCAGCCGCGGCCGCGACCTGGCCTTCCGGGCCAAGACGCTGCTGGTGGAGCTGGCCGAGATCTCGCTGGAGTGCGCGCAGCTCGTCATCGCCAACGACGCCGACGGCGCGCCCGCCCTGCCGACCTGGTTCCTCGTGGAGGTCGGCCGCGACCTTCCCCGCCTGTCCGCGGCACGCTCATGAGGAAGAAGCGGAAGCTCGACCCCTGGCGGCTCAAGGTCCAGCAGGGGTGGGCGATGGTGTCGGCGCACCCGCTGTTCGCGGTCTACCACGCGAGCCTGGAACCGGCCGACGACGGCGAGCTGTCCAAGGAGACCTGGGCGACCGTCTCCTTCGACGGCGACGTCCGCCACCACCCGCAGCGCAAGGCCGAACCGGAGGAATGGGCGTGGATCTTCGCCCACCTCCTGCTCCACCTGGGCTTCGGCCACGCCGACCCACGCAACTGCGCGCCCGGCGACGTGGGTCCCGAACTGGTCGTCTCCTGGCGCCGCGCCCACCTGCCCGACGTCGCCTACCAGGCCGCCTGCTGCGTGAACGTCGAGCGCTTCCTGCGCACGCTGAAGCTTGGCCGCTGCCCCACGCCGCTGCCCGCGGAGCTGCCGGCCGAGCCCGAGGTCACGCTCTCCGAGCGCTGGCGCCGGCTCGGGCTGCCCCCGGAGTACGCGCCGCTCGGCCAGGCCGACTTCCTGATCGGCGAGGAGGACCTCGCCAAGCACCTCGACCACGAACGCGCCTTCGCCATCGGCGTCGCCAGGACGGCCACCGCGGCCCTGGAGAAGGCCGGCACCCCGCGCGTGGGCGCGGACAAGCGCCCCGACGGCCCGTGGGACGTCGCGCTGCGCTGGTTCGTCTCCTCCTACCCGCTGCTCGGCGCGCTGGCCGCCGGGATGACCGTCGTCGCCGACGCCGACCTGGCCCGCGGCTGGGACATCTCGATCGCCGCGGTCAGCGCCGAGGCCGCCGAGATCTACGTCAACCCGCTGGCCGGACTGGCCGTCGAGGAGTGGCGGTTCGCGCTGGCCCACGAGATGCTGCACGCCGCCCTGCGGCACGGCGAGCGGACGGGCGGGCGGGAGCCGTACGTGTGGAACATCGCCTGCGACTACGTGATCAACGGCTGGCTCGTCGAGATGGGCGTGGGGGAGATGCCGGAGGGGCTCCTGCACGACCCGGAGCTCGCCGGGCTGTCGGCCGAGGCCGTCTACGATCGGATCGTCACCGACCTGCGGCGCATGCGCAAGCTGGCGACCCTGCGCGGGCGCGGGCTCGGCGACGTGCTCGACCGGCCGCCCCGCGGCGTCAAGGGCTACGTGGACCTGGACGAGTACTACCGCAACGCGCTGGCCCAGGGCCTGGTCTACCACCAGAGCAGCGGGCGTGGCTTCGTCCCCGCCGGGCTCGAACAGGAGATCCGCGCCCTCGACCAGCCGCCTTTGCCGTGGGACGCGCGGCTGGCGCGCTGGTTCGACGAGCACGTGCCGGCCGTGGACAAGCGCCGCTCCTACGCCCGCGCCTCCCGCCGCCAGTCCGCCACCCCCGACATCCCCCGCCCCGGCTGGGTACGCCCTGAGGAACTGGTCCAGCAGGCCACCTTCGGCGTCGTCCTGGACACCTCGGGCTCGATGAACGTGAAGACGCTCGGCAAGGCCCTGGGCGCGATCGCCTCCTACGCCATCGCCAGGGACGTGCCCAGAGCCCGCGTGGTCTACTGCGACGCCACCGCCTACGACGCCGGCTACCTGCCCGTGGAGGACATCGCCCAGCGGGTGCGCGTACGCGGCAGGGGCGGCACCGTCCTGCAACCCGGCGTGAACCTCCTGGAACGCGCGCCCGACTTCCCGCCCGACGGCCCGATCCTGCTGATCACCGACGGCCAGTGCGACGTGCTGCGGATCCGGCGCGAGCACGCGTTCCTCATCCCGCAGGGCGCCCACCTGCCCTTCCGCGCCCGCGGCCCGGTCTTCGCCATGAAGTGATGCTTTGATGCTGCTTTGAGGTTGTCCAGGTAATCCTGAGCGCATGGACAGACCGGCCAAGGTGCTCGTGGTGGACGACGAGCCGAACATCCGCGCCTTGCTCTCGCAGACACTCCGGCTGGTCTCCTTCGAGGTCAGGACCGCCGGGACCGGCGCCGAGGCCATCAGCGCCGCCCGCGACTTCGAGCCCGACATCGTGGTGCTCGACGTCATGCTGGAGGACTTCGACGGCTTCGAGGTGGCGCGGCGGCTCGGCGAGCGCATCCCGGTTCTGTTCCTGACCGCCCGCGACACCGTCGAGGACCGGGTGCAGGGACTCACGCTGGGCGCCGACGACTACGTGGCGAAGCCGTTCAGCCTGGAGGAGGTCGTGCTGCGCATCCGCGCGATCCTGCGGCGCAGCCGGGGCGGCGGCCCGCCCGCCGAGGTGCTCAGCTACTCCGACCTCGAACTGGACACCGCCGCCCACGAGGTACGCCGCGCCGGCGCCCGCATCGACCTGTCGCCCACCGAGTTCAACCTGCTGGAGTACCTGCTGGCCAACGCGGGCCGGGTCGTCAGCAAGGCCCAGATCCTCGACAGCGTGTGGCGCTACGACTTCGACGGCGACTCCAGCATCGTCGAGTCCTACGTCTACTACCTGCGCAAGAAGATCCCTGGCCTGATCCAGACCGTCCGCGGCGTCGGCTACACGCTCAGGAGCCCCCGATGAAGCGCTGGACCCTGCGCACCCGGCTGGTCGTATCGATCCTGGCGCTGACCACGCTCGCGCTCGTGCTCGCCAACGTCGTCGGCATCGCGCTGCTCCAGAGCATGCTCGTGCGCCGCGTGGACGAGCAGCTCACGGCGGCCTCCACCGGCATCGGGGCGCGCATACAGCAGCCCATGCCGGCCCTGCCCCCGGGCGGCTACACGGCCGTGGACGTAAGCCTGGAACGCCTGCTCACCAAGCGGGTCGCCCAGGTCTCCCGCATCATGATCTACACCAGTTCCGGCACGCTCAAGGCCACCCTGCCGCCCACCGGGGAGCCGGGCCCGGTGATCGACCGGCTGAGCTACGACGGCCCCTACACCGTGCCCGGCACCGAAGGCCCCGGCTGGCGGGTGGTGGCCACCGCCGTGCCCACGGGCGACACCGTCGTCATCGGCACCTCCCTGGCCGACGTCGAGCAGACGCGCACCTCGCTCATCGCCATCGCGGTCGCCGTCAGCGCCGCCGTGCTGGTCCTGCTCGGCATGGCCGCCGACGTCCTGGTACGCCTCGGCCTGCGCCCCCTGACCCGCATGGAGAACACCGCCAGCCACATCGCCGGCGGCGACTTCGCCCGCCGCGTCCCCGACCCCGACCCGCACACCGAGCCCGGCCGCCTCGGCCAGGCCATGAACGTCATGCTCGACCGCGTCACCCACGAGATCGCCGCCAGGACCGCCTCGGAGGCCCGCATGCGCCGCTTCCTCGCCGACGCCTCCCACGAGCTGCGCACCCCCCTCACCTCGGTACGCGGCTTCGCCGAACTGCACCGGCGCGGCGGCGGCGACGCCGACGAGACCATGCGCCGCATCGAGGACGAGGCCACCAGGATGGGCGGGCTCGTCAACGACCTGCTCACGCTGGCCCAGCTCGACGAGGAACGCGCGCTCGAACGCGGCCGGGTGGACCTGCTGGAGGTCGCCGCCGACACCATCAGGGACGCCCGCGCCCGGGTGCCCGACCGGCAGGTCAGGCTCACCGGACTGGGCGACACGCTCGCGCCGGTCTCGCTGGCGGGCGACGAGGCGCGGCTGCGCCAGGTGGCGGCCAACCTCGTCGGGAACGCCCTGGCCCACACCCCGTCCGACGCCTCGGTGACGGTCCGCGTCGGGCGTACCGGGGACATGGCCGTGCTGGAGGTGGCCGACACCGGGCCGGGGATCGAGGAGCGGCACGTGCCGTACCTCTTCGACCGGCTCTACCGGGTCGGGCAGGGACGCTCGCGCGCGGACGGCGGCGCGGGGCTGGGGCTGGCGATCGTCGCGGCCATCGTGCACGCGCACGGCGGCAGGGTGACGCTCGACACCGGCCCGGGGAAGGGCGCCAGGTTCCGCGTATTCCTACCTGCCTCCGAGGCGGCTCCCAGCCGGCTCTGAGCGGGGCCGACCACAGTCGGGGCCATGAGACGAATCCTCCTCGCGGCGGGCGCCCTGACCGTGATAGCGGGCTGCGGCTCGCAGCCGACCTCGGCAGGGGTGGCCTCGGTCGCCTCCGCCCAGCCCAGCGCGTCCGCGAGCGCCACACCCACCACGACGGCCGACCCGCAGGAGCAGGCCAGGAAGTTCGCCCAGTGCATGCGCGACAACGGCGTCGACATGCCCGATCCCGACCCCAACGGCAAGATGGGCCTGAAGATCGACGCCAAGAAGGTCAACGAGCCCGCCTTCAAGAAGGCCGCCGAGGCGTGCAAGGACCTGCGGCCCTTCCGCGACCGCGCCGACCTCACCCCCGAGGACCAGGAACGGCTGCGCCAGTACGCCGCCTGCATGCGCGAGAACGGCGTCGACATGCCCGACCCCGACCCCAACGGCGGCTTCGGCGGCAAGCGCCCCGCCCTCAACGCCGACGACCCCACGTTCAAGAAGGCCGTCGAGGCCTGCCGCGGCAAGTTCCCCCAGTTCGGGACCCGCAAGTGAGGGCCCTGCGCGCCGCCGCCTGGACGGGCGGCGCGGCCCTGCTGGCCGCCGCGGTCGCCGCCGCCGCGATCGGCTTCGGCGGCGACGGATCCGGTACGGCCGTCGCCGCCCGCACCGCCCCCGCCACCGCCAAGGTCACCCGCACGACCCTGACCGAGACCAAGCAGGTGGACGGCTCCCTCGGCTACGGCTCCACCGCCGACGTCGCCGCCCGCGGCCAGGGCACCGTCACCTGGCTGCCCAAGGAGGGCGCCACCATCACCCGCGGCAGGTCCGTCTACAGCGTGGACGCCGATCGGGTCCCGCTCCTGTACGGCTCGATGCCGCTCTACCGCACCCTCCAGGACGGCGTCGAGGGCATGGACGTCGAACTGCTGGAGCGCAACCTCGCCAAGCTCGGCTACAAGGGCTTCGACGTGGACGGCGACTACACCTGGGCCACCCGCGAGGCCGTCGAGGACTGGCAGGACGACCTGGGCGTCCCCGTCACCGGCACGGTCGAGCCGGAGGACGTCGTCGTGGCCGACGGCCCGCTGCGCGTCGACAAGCTCAAGGCCGCGCTCGGCTCCTCGGCCGGCGGTCCCGTGCTGTCGGCCACGGGCACCACCCGGGAGGTGCTGGTCGACCTCGACGTGGCCGACCGCCACCTGGTCAAGAAGGGCATGAAGGCCGCGGTCGAACTGCCCGACGGCACCGAGGTGCAGGGCAAGGTGTCCAGCGTCGGCAAGACCGCCACCACGACCGGCGAGGGCCAGGAGGCCGCCACGACCGTCGAGGTCACGGTGGCGGTGAGCGGGGTCAAGGGGTTCGACACCGGGCCGGTGAAGGTCACCGTCGTGGCCGGTCGGCGTGCGGACGTGCTGGCCGTACCGGTGGGGGCGCTGTTCGCGCTCGCGGAGGGCGGCTACGGCGTGCAGGTCGTCGAGGGCGCCTCCACCCGGTACGCGGCGGTCGAGGCCGGCATGTTCGCCGACGGCAAGGTCGAGATCACCGGCGTCGACGAGGGCACCACTGTGGCGGTGCCCAAGTGATCGCCGAACTGCACGAGGTCAGCAAGGACTACGGCGAGGTCCAGGCGCTGCGCGGCGTCACCCTCGGCATCGGCGAGGGTGAACTGCTCGGCATCGTCGGCCCCTCAGGCTCCGGCAAGTCGACCATGCTCAACATGATCGGCACCCTCGACCGGCCCTCCGGCGGCGCCGTGCGCATCGACGGGCACGACGTCTCCCAGCTCAACGACCGGGCGCTGTCCGCGCTGCGGGCCAGGACGATCGGCTTCGTCTTCCAGCAGTTCCACCTGGCCGCGGGGGTGCCCGCGCTCGACAACGTCGCAGACGGGCTGCTCTACTCCGGCCCCGCCCTGCGCGAGCGGCGGCGGCGCGCGCAGGCGGCGCTGGAGCGGGTCGGACTCGGACACCGGCTCGGCCACCGCCCCCACCAGTTGTCCGGCGGCGAGAAGCAGCGGGTGGCGATCGCCCGCGCGGTCGTCGGCGGGCCCTCGCTGCTGCTGGCCGACGAGCCCACCGGCAACCTCGACTCCCGCTCCGGCGCCGGCGTCATGGACCTGCTGCGCGAGCTCAACGCCGCCGGGACCACCGTCGTGATCATCACCCATGACCGCGACATCGCCGCCTCCCTGCCCCGGCAGGTCGAGATGCTCGACGGCAAGGTGATCGCATGACCGCCCTCGTCCCGGCCAGGATGCACGCCCGCGACGTCGTGCGCGTCGGCGGCGCCGGGCTGCGCGCCCGGCCGCTGCGCGTCTTCCTGTCGGCGCTCGGCATCGCCATCGGCATCGCCGCCATGCTCGGCGTCGTCGGCATCTCCGCCTCCAGCCAGGAGGACCTCAACCGCCAGCTGGCCGCCCTCGGCACCAACCTGCTCAAGGTCTCACCCGGCCAGACCATGTTCGGCGAGAGCTCCCACCTGCCCGTCGAGTCGGAGGGCATGATCGGGCAGATCCCGCCGGTCACCTCCGTCACCGCCACCGGCGTCACCGGCGCGCACGTCTACCGCAACGAGCACATCCCCGAGGGACAGACCGGCAGCGTCTCCGTCGCCGCCGCCAGGCTCGACCTCATCGGCGACGTCGGCGCCCAGATCGTCAGCGGCTCCTGGCTGAACGAGGCCACGCAGCGCTACCCGGCCACCGTGCTCGGCGCCAAGGCCGCCGACCGGCTCGGCGTCGTCGAGGCCGGGCCCGACCAGCGCGTTTGGCTCGGCGGGCAGTGGTTCACCGTGGTCGGCGTGCTCGGCCCCGCGCCCCTGGCCCCCGAGGTGGACACCGCCGCCCTCGTCGGCTGGCCGGTCGCCGAGGAACGCCTCGGCTTCGACGGCTACCCCACGACCGTCTACGCCCGCGCCGGCGAGGAGTCGGTCACCGCCGTGCGCGACGTCCTGGCCGCCACGGCCAACCCCGCCCACCCGGACGAGGTCGAGGTCTCCAGGCCCTCCGACGTGCTGGCCGCCAAGCAGGCCACCGACGCCACCCTCAACGCGCTGCTGCTCGGGCTCGGCGGCGTCGCCCTCATCGTCGGCGGGGTCGGCGTGGCCAACACCATGGTCATCTCGGTGCTCGAACGGCGGGCCGAGATCGGGCTGCGGCGCTCGCTCGGCGCCACCCGGGGGAAGATCAGGCTCCAGTTCCTGGCCGAGTCGCTGCTGCTGTCGGCCATCGGGGGCGTCGGCGGCGTGGTGCTCGGCATCGGCGTGACCTCCCTGTACGCCACGCTCCAGGGCTGGCCGTCGATCGTGCCCGTCTGGGCGATGGCGGGCGGGGTCCTGGCCACGCTCGTCATCGGGGGACTGGCCGGGTTCTACCCCGCGGTGCGGGCGGCCCGGATGTCGCCGACGGAGGCGCTGGCCACGACCTGACCCGTCCGATTCCTTCAAGAACTCCGTGACGCGGCCGGGCTAACGTGAACGGCATGGACATTGTGACCAGCGCCGCGACGTACATGCAGCTCAACGCCCGGCTCCTCGACCGCTACCGATTCGAGGCGCTGTTCCGGAACGGCGACCGGCGCCGGGTCCTGGACGCACTGCGCGCCTACCAGAACCACGACGGCGGCTTCGGCAACGCCCTCGAACCCGACCTGCGCGGCCCCGGCAGCCAGCCGGAGCCCGTCGAGGTCGCCTTCCACATCCTCGACGAGCTCGACGCATTCGACGACCCCATGGTCAACGGCGCCTGCGCCTACCTGGGCAACGTGTGCCGGCCGGACGGCGGCGTGCCGTTCGTGCTGCCGAGCGTGCGGGACACGCCCAGGGCGCCCTGGTGGCAGACCGACGACGACCCGCCGGGCAGTCTCGTGCCCACGGCGTCCATCGTCGGGCTCCTGCACAAGCACCGCGGCCGGCATCCGTGGCTGCAGCGGGCCACCGCGTTCTGCTGGTCGGCCATCGCCGCCATCAAGGACGAGACCAGCCCGTACGAGGCGCGGGCCGTGGTGCTCTTCCTCGAGTCGGTGGCCGACAGGGAGCGTGCGGAGGCGGAGTTCGCGCGGCTCAAGGAGGCGATCCTGGCCACCGTGGCGCTCGACCCGGACACGCCGGGGGCGGCGCACTTCCCGCTGGACTTCGCGCCCGCGCCCATGCGGCTGCCCTTGTTCGGCCAGGAGGTGATCGAACGCCACCTCGACGCGCTGGTCGCGCAGCAGAAGGACGGGGGGTGGGGGTTCAACTGGCCTGCTTGGACGCCGGCCGTACAGACCGAGTGGGGTGGTCACATCACGGTGGAGCGGCTGAAGACCCTGCGTGCCTACGGACGGATCTGATCCGTCACGTCAGAAGGGTGCCCATGGTGACGCCGCTGAGCCGTTTGACGTCGTTGGCCAGGTGCGCCTGGTCGGCGTACCCGCTCGCGAACGCCACCTCGGCCAGCGGGCGGCCCGCGCGCGCCAGCCGGAGCGCGCGCTGGAACCGGACGATGCGCTGCAGCATCTTGGGGGAGTAGCCGAAGCTGGCCACGCTCCTGCGGTGGAGTTGGCGCTCGCTGAACCCCAGCTCCCACGCCACCTCGCTGACCGACCGTCCGGCCCGCAGAGCGGCGGCGATCGCGGGCGCGGCGGCGTCGGGCGCGGGCGTCTCGGTCCAGCGCTCCGTCACCGCGCCGACCATCGCCCGGCGCACCGCCGTCCGGACCTCAGGCGACTCTCCGGTACGCCCGCTCGCGCCGAGCCGTTCGGCCAGGTCGCCCAGCGCGCCGCCGAGATCCGCGACCTGGACCCGACGGTCGCGCAACTCCTCCAGCGGCACCCCGAACACGCCGCCCGTGGCGCCGGGATGGAAGCGGACACCCACGAAGACGTCGCCCGCCCGCATCGAAGTCGGCATCGGGCCGGTGTCGGGGCCCGCGATGTGCAGGCCGCCGGGGCCCCAGATCAGATCGACGGCGGCGTCGGGCACGATCAGCTTGGAGCCGTCGGACTCCGCGACGTGTTCCCACAGCCAGGAGATCCGGCCGGCCAGTTCTGGGCGCGGTGCTCGCTCTACGTACATGGCGTCAGGGTGAACACCTCCGTGGTCCGGCTTTATGCCGTCTTACCGGAGATCAAGGACCCGGCCCATTTTGCGCTCGGGTCGCTGTCGATCAGGAGCGCCTTCGTCAGCAGGCTGAGCGGGATCGCCAGCAGCGCGCCGAGCGGGCCGAGCACGAACGTCCAGCCGATCAGCGACACCAGCGTCATCGTGGTGGACAGGCCCACCGCGTCGCCCAGGAACTTGGGCAGGATCAGGCCCTGGAAGACGACGTTGATCACGCAGTAGGCGGCGATCACGAAGATCATCTGCTTGGGCCCGCCGTCCAGGAGGGCGAGCAGGCTCGGCGGGATGAGCCCGAGGACGAAGCCGATGTTCGGGATGTAGGTGGTGATGAGCGCGAGCACGCCCCAGAGCAGCGGCAGCGGGACACCCAGGAAGTACAGGGCGATGACATCGCAGGTGGCGCAGATGATGCCGAAGACCGTGGAGACGATGAGGTAGCGCCTCGTCTTGGCGGCGAAGGTCTCCAGGGCGGTGATGACGGCCGGGCGCTCGCCGCGTACGGAATCCAGGATCTTGGCCGTGATCGGCGCGTCCAGCGACATCGCCAGCAGAAGCACCACGATCAGGAACAGGCTCGACAGTACCCCGACCAGGCTCGACAGCAGGACCTGTGCCGCGCCGAGCAGCTTGCCCGCGTCGAAGGACTGCAGCGCCTTGCTGAGCTGCTCGTTGCCGAACCCGTAGGAGGCGGCGAGCCGTTGCGCCTGGTTGAGCAGGTCCTGGAACTCGTTGGTGTAGGTCGGCATGAGCCCGGCGAGCTGCGTGACCGACAGGGACAGCACCGCGACCATCGCCAGCACGACGAACACCACGATGAGGAACGGCACCGCCACCTGGACCCAGATCGGGGCTCCCTTGCCGGCCAGCCATCCCCGCACCGGGGACACCGCGATGACAAGCACCAAGGCGAGCACGAAGGGGCCGACGATCGAGGCGACCTCTCGCAGCCCGAACAGCACGATCAGTGCGCAGGCGGTGCCTAGCAGCACGATGATCGCGCGGGGAACCGACCGTTCGTTCACACATGGGGTCTACCCCTACGAACCCGCCCACACCATTGATTTGACGGTTCCCGGAGACGTACATAGAGTTCACCAGTCCCACGGGAACGGCCAAGATCGGCGAACCCGCGCGGACGGCCCCGATTCGACAGACTCCGGAAGTCGGAGTAAGTTAGAGGGGTTGCCCCGGAGACGGGGTGGTCGAAATTCCCGCAGGTCAGCCCGCGAGTGTCAATTTGACACCAAGCGGACCGGCTGAA
>NZ_JBITGF010000017.1:0-172425 GCF_044456745.1 Nonomuraea sp. NPDC050790
CACCTGCACAATCTCGCCGTGTCGACCTGATCCCGGCAACCACGAATCCAGCCCTGACCTGCCGACACACCGACTTCTGCAACACCCTTTAGGCGCTCACACGCGGAACACGCGCAGTTGCAGGGCGAGCGTGCGGTAGTAGCCGACCAGCGTGGTCAGCTCGAACACCAGCGGCTCGGGCAGCAGCGCGTACTCCTCCTCGTCCAGGTCGCCCCTGGTGACCAGGGCGCGGGCGACCCGGTGGACGGCGGCCTCCTCGGCGTCGTCGAGCGGCGGCTCCGTGCCCGCCCGCAGCGCGTCCAGTTGCTCCTCGGTGAAGCCGAGGTCGCGGGCCAGCCGCTCGTGCGCCTGGCGTTCGAAGGCGCTGTCGCAGTGGTTGGCGACGACCAGCGTGGCCAGTTCGCGGCAGCGGCCGGTGAGGCGGGAGCCGTAGCGGATGGCGGCGCCCAGTTCCTGCAGCGCGTCGCCGACCGGCGGGCTGAGCAGCATGGCGTTGAACGGGCCGATCAGGGCGCCGTCCGCGCCGGTCACGGAGGCGCCGCGGGGTCCTGAGGTGATCCGGTCGTAGAGGGCGCGGGCGTCCGGGGGCAGCGGGCCGGGGCGCGAAGGGGTGAGTCTGGTCACGCGTCCCGATGCTAGTGCCCGGCCGTTTCACGGAAAGAAGCCCGCAACAACTCGACGGATATCCGTCAGAGGCGGGCGGTCGAGGACCTCACCACCAGCTCGGGCTCGAAGAGCAGCTCGTCCGCGGCCACCCTCGCCTTGCCGATCTGCGCGACCAGCAGTTCGACCGCCGCCCTGCCCATCGCCTCGATCGGCTGGCGGATGGTGGTGAGGGGCGGATCGGTGCAGTTCATGAGCGGGGAGTCGTCGTAGCCGATGACCGAGACCTGCTCGGGCACCGACCGCCCCGCCCGTCTGGCCGCGCGCACCGCGCCCAGCGCCAGCAGGTCGCTGGCGCACACGATGCCGCTCACCCCGCGTCCGACCAGCCTGGCCGCGGCGGCGTGCCCGCCCTCCAGCGAGAACATCGTCTGCTCGACCAGCCCGGGATCGCCTCCGCCCAACAGGAACGCGGCCAGCTTGCGCCGCGAGGGCATGTGGTCGGCGGGCCCGAGCACCATGCCGACGCGCTCGTGCCCGAGGGCGCGCAGGTGGGCCAGCGACATCTCGGCGGCCACCATGTCGTCGCAGGAGACCTGCGGGAACCCGAGATGCTCGACGGCGGCGTTGACCAGCACGGTCGGCAGCCCGCGCTCCAGGATCAGCTCGTAGTGCCCGTGCGCGGCGTCGGCCTGCGCGTAGAGCCCTCCGGCGAAGACCACGCCGCTGACCTGCTGTTGCAGCAGCAGGTCGACGTACTCGGCCTCGGTCACGCCGCCGACCGTCCTGGTGCACAGCACCGGCGTGAACCCCTGCTGCGCCAGCGCCCCGCCGACGACCTCGGCGAAGGCGGGGAAGATCGGGTTCTGCAACTCGGGAAGGACCAGGCCGACGAGCCTGGCCCGGTCGCCGCGCAACTGGGTCGGCCGCTCGTAGCCGAGCACGTCCAGGGCGGTCAGCACCGCCTCCCGCGTGGCCTCCGACACCCCGGGCTTGCCGTTGAGCACGCGACTGACCGTCGCCTCGCTCACCCCGACCTTCCTGGCCACCTCTGCGAGTCGTCGCGTCATGCGCAAATATTTACATGGATTTGCGATCACTTACGTACGTACGGCTGCGCAGGCCGCCGCGATGACGGAAGCCGATCGACTCGTAGGTGGCACGGGCCGAGGGATAGGCGTCGTCGCCGCGCGCGTTGACCCGCGCGGACCGCGCGCCGAGCCCGCGCGCCGCCCGCAGCGCCGCCAGCGTGACGGCGCCGGCCAGCCCGCGCCTGCGGTGCGCGGGATCGGTGCCGACGGGTTCCAGCACCGCCTCCTCGCCCTCCAGCCACAGCAGGCAGAAGGCCGCCGGCTCACCGCCGTCGGTCTCCACCAGCCAGTCCAGCTCGCTCCGGTACGGCCACGCCCCCATGACCTGCAGATAACTTTGGGCGCTGACCCGGGACGGATGCTCGGGCGTGGAGAAGGCGGCACGATGCACCCGGGCACGCAGCGGCGCGTCCTCCGCCCCGCCCACCGGCCGCATCCGGTAGCCGTCCGGCAGGACAGGCTCGGGCAGATCCGCCAGCTCCCGGCGGAGCCTGACGAAGAACGGCGCCTGGACGTCCTCGCGGTAGCCGTACCGGGTGAGGGAGAGGCCGCCGTCGAGCACCGTGACCGTGCGCTCGCCGGGCGCCAGCGCGGCGAACCAGCCGAGGATCTCCCCGGCCAGCTCGCGGTGTTCCGGGTCGAGCTCCAGGTCGAGCGAGCCGGGCAACTGGGCCCACGCCCACGCGACCGTCCGCCCGTCGTGCTCCCACAGGGCGGTCGGCCACTCCGGCTCGCGCCCGACGTGCTCGAAGCGCGACCAGGCCAGCTCGCCCGGGTGCCAGAACCCGGCCCGCGCCGACAGGGCCTGCATCTCGCGCAGGTCGTCCGGCCCTCGATAGTCGTATCGCCTGTATCCCACCCCGGCACCCTAGCGGCGGCGGCGCAGCACAATCAGGTCGATTACGGCGACGAGGGCGACGAGCCCGGCGATCGCCGCCTCCCAGAACCAGACCTGCTCGCCCGTGCTCAACGCGCGCAGCAGGCAGAACACGGCCAGCGCCGCGCCCACGACCAGCGCGATCACCGACAGGATCCGGCGGGCGCGCACCGGGCTGCGCGCGCTCAGCGGCTCCGTGCCCTCGCGGTTGCGCAACCACATGATCGGACTCCTCTCAGGCCAGGCACCTCAGCGCCTCGGCGATCCGCGGGTCGGTCCGCTCGTCGGGACGTCCCACTGTCGCGTTCACGAACTCCGGGTAGCTCAGGGTGGCCTCGTGGCCGTCGGCGTTCACCCAGATGTGCTCTGCCGTCTGCTCGACCTGGATCTTCGTGTCGTGCTCGCCCAGGGCGAAGCGGCCCACCGCGACCCGCCAGAGCGTCCTGCCCTCCGCCTCGTCCTCGGCGACGGGGGCGCCGACGTCGTCGGCGTGGGTGGCGTACTCGGAGTCGTAGTGGAAGGTCTGGTCGCCGACGGGGTAGGGGCCGGCGAGGGTGTCGAGCGTCGCGTCCCTGCCGAGGGCGCGCATGCGGGAGCGGGTCTCGGCGTTCTTGTCCCGCCATTCGGCCAGGACCTCGGACAGGGGCACGGTACGGCGGCGCCGTACACACCACTCGTTGAAGTCGTTGAAGCCGGTGACGCCCTCGCCCGCCAGGCGGGCCATGAGCTGCTGCACGGTGCCGTCGAGGGCGGCGTGGTTGTAGAGCTCCTCGCCGGCCAGGTGCCCGAGCACGTCGCGGACCGACCATCCGGCGCAGCGCGAGGGCCGGTTCCACCCGTCGGCGTCGAGGCCGGAGAAGTACGCGTCCAGACGCGCCGCCTCGGCGTCGAAGATGTCGAAGGCGTCGAGGTCTTTCAGCAGGTCCATACCCCCTTAGCTACCTCGCTGAGCCGGTTGTGAACATGCGAGAGCCCGGCCCCCTGCGGGACCGGGCTCTCAGATGGTGCTAGACCGTGCTCGTTACCAGCGCACGACGCGCACGTAGTCGCGACGGCTCTCGGAGCCCTTCAGGTCGTCATCGCCCTTGAAGACGGCCTTGTAGGTGCCGGACTTCCAGGCGCGCGCCTTGGCGTAGAACTTGCCGCCCCAGGAGGTGCGGTCGGAGGCGACCCACTTCCAGGTGCTGTAGCCGTTGGCGCGGTAGTAGATGTGGACCTTCTCGCCGCGGGCGCCTTCCCAACCGCCGTCGTTGACCTGCAGACGACCGCTGAAGTGGACGTACTTGCCCTTGCGGACCTTGTAGGGGTCGGCGTTGAACCGGGTGATCCGGGTGTCGGCCTTGCCCTCGTCGATGTCGACGGAGAAGAAGGCCTTGTCCTCGGCGACCTTCTTACCGTCCTTGTTGAACCCCTCGGCGATGGCGCTCCACTTGCCCTCAGGGTCGTTGCTGTTGAAGCTGACGGCGAAGCGCCAGCTCTCGCGGGTGACGGTCTTCTCGCTGAGGGTGCGGAAGCTCTCACCCTCGGGCTGGACCTTCACCACGACCTTGTCGACGTCGGAGGTGGCGTCGACCCTGATGAACGCGTCCCGCTCGCCGCCCTTGGGGACGACGACCGGGTTCGGCGAGATGCTCTGGATGTCTACGTCGGACGTCTTCTGCTGGGCGGAGGCGGCGCCACCGCTCAGCAGCATCGCTCCGCCGACCATGGCGGAGATGACGCCTACTGCGATCTTCTTCATGAGGGTGCTAATCCTCTCCCCGTGCTCTGGAGCCGGCTCGGGATAGCCAGCTCCTCTACTACTTTGAGGCACCAGAAGAGGAAAAGGTTGTCTAAAGTTACGAGAAATATTTGATCACGCTCTCGACCAGGGGTAGAGCGCGGAAATCCGTTATGTACGGCTACAGTCAGGCCCCATGACCGATGTCTACACCCTGGGCGCCGTCATGGGTGTCGTCTCCAGCGGCCGGGTCCGCCACGACACCGAGGCCAGGCTGGATCTGTGCGGGCCGGAGTTCTCCCTGGCCATCGGCCTGTCCCGGCTCGGGCACCGGGTGGCCTTCCTCGGCAAGGTGGGCGCCGACGAGCTCGGCGCGCGGGCTCTTTCCGTCCTGCGCGGCGAGGGCGTGGACATCGCCGACACCCGCGTGGCCGACGGCGCCACCACCGGGCTGCTGCTGAAGGAGTCGCGGGTCGGCTATCCGGGCCTGACCTCCTACTACCACGGCGGTTCCGCGGGCACGCGGCTGTCGCCGGGCAACGTCCCGATCGACAGGATCGGGGCCGCGCGGCTGCTCCACATCACCGGGACGACCGCGGCGCTCGGCCGCGACTGCCTGGAGGCGGTGCGCATCGCGGTCAACGCCGCGCGCAACGCCGACGCGCTGATCTCCTTCGCCGTCACCTACCGGCCCTCGCTGTGGCCGTCGGTGCGCGAGGCGGAGGAGGTGCTGGGCGAACTGGCCCGCGCCGCCCATCTGCTGTTCGTGGACCAGGACGAGCTCGACCTGGTCAAGCCCGCGCTGACGCCGGAGCGCGAGGTGGTGGTCAGCAGGGGCGCGAAGGGATTCAGCGTGCGCGCCGACCGGATGCGCTACGACGTGCCGCGCACGCAGGTGCCCGTGGTGGACGTGGCGGGCGCGGAGGAGGCGTTCGCGGCGGGCTACATCTCCGCCGCCCTAGACGGTCTCACCCCTCCTGAACGGCTGGCGCGCGGCAGCATGCTGAGCGCCGCGGCCACGACGGGGGCCAGCGAGTGGCAGACGCTGCCCGCCCGCGCCGACCTGTCGCGGTTCGGCGCGGGCACGGCCCAGCCGGGCACGGGATGACCCTTACTTGCCGTAGCGCTGCCTGAAGCGCTCGACCCGGCCGGCGGTGTCCAGGACCCGGCCGCGTCCGGTGTAGAAGGGGTGGCTGGCGGAGGAGACGTCCACGTCCACCACCGGGTAGACGCGGCCGTCGGTCCACTCGATCGTCTGGGAGCCGGTCCTGGTCGATCGGGTGAGGAAGGTGTAGTCCGCACTCTTGTCGCGGAAGACGACCGGGCGGTACTCGGGGTGCAGGTTCTTCTTCATGGCCCCGTCAACCATGTGGCAATGGTTTTCATTCCCGCGCTTCGGGGTCGAATCCGAGGACCGTTCTGCCGCCGTCCACCGGGACCGTGGCGCCGTTGACGAACGACGACTCCTCCGACAGCAGGAACGCCACGACGGCGGCGATCTCATCCGCCCTGGCCACGCGGCCCAGGGGGTGGAGGCGGGCCATCTCGCGCTCCACCTCCGGGGTGACCATCTGGTCGTAGCGGCCGGTGGCGACCGAGCCGGGGGCCACGGCGTTGACCCGGATGCCGTGCCTGCCGTACTCGACGGCCAGGGATCTGGTCAGGCCCTCGACGGCGGCCTTGGCGGTGGCGTAGGGGAGGGCGCCGGGGACGGCTCTGGTGGCCTGGTGGGAGGTGAGGTTGACGATGGCGCCCGCCGTACCGGATCGGAGGAAGGTCTGGACGGCCACGGCGCAGCCGACGACGGCGAGGTCGAGGTTGGCGGCGATCAGGCGGCGCACCTTCTCGACGGGCGCGTCGTGGAGGGAGGCGTCGCCGAAGACGGCGGCGTTGTTGACCCAGCCGGTCAGCGGGGCCGCCCGGCGGGCCGCCTCGCGCGCCGCGCCCTCGTCGGCGGCGTCGCCGATGACCGGGATCACGCGGTCGTCGTGCTGGTCGGGCGGCTCGCGGTCGAGGACGACGACGGTGCCGGGCAGGCGTTCGACGATGGCGCGGCCGATCCCCTTGCTGCCTCCTGTTACGACATAGCCCATAGGTGATGCATATCACCACATAGCGTGATTATGCGGGGGAACGGTTTCTGGTGTGATCATTCCCCACGGGAGGCGGATGGTCGCCGCTCTGGCGGTCACGCAGACTGCGGGCTTCGGCGTGCTTTACTACGCTTTTTCGGTTTTTATCATGCCGATGTCGCGGGAGCTTCGGGTGGGCGTGCCACAGCTCACCGGGGCGCTCACCGTCTCCGTGCTGCTGTCCGGGCTGGTTGCGCCGCTGGTCGGCGGCTGGCTCGACCGGCGCGGCGGGCGCGGGCTGATGACGCTCGGCTCCGCGCTGGGGGCGGGCGCGCTCCTCGCCTGGTCGCAGGTGCAAAACCTCCTGCAGCTCTATCTCGTCTGCTCGGTGCTCGGGGTCGCGTCGGCGATGGTGCTGTACGAGGCCGCCTTCGCGGTGATCGTCGCCTGGTTCGACGCGGCGCGGCGGCCGCGGGCGCTGCTCGCCGTCACGATCGTCGCGGGGTTCGCGTCCAGCATCTTCCTGCCGGTCACGGGCTTCCTCGTCGAGCGGTACGGCTGGCGCCCCGCCCTTGTCGTGCTGGCCATCGGGTACGGGCTGCTGGCCGTACCTCTGCATTGGGCGACCGTGCGCAGGCGCGCGGCTTCGCAGCGCCCGCCGTCCTCGCGCGCGGCGGTGGGCGCGGCCGTGCGCGAACGGCCGTTCTGGCTGCTCGCGGTCGCCTTCCTGGCCCAGACCGGCGCGGTGGCGGTCATGGGCGTCCTGCTGGTCACGTACCTGATCACGCTCGGGCACTCCCCCGTCTTCGCCGCCGCCGTCGCGGGCCTGCTCGGGGTGCTCTCGGTGACCGGCCGGGTGATCACGACCGGCCTGCAGGGCCGCTTCCGCGTCGCGCCCGTGGCCGCCGCCGTCTTCGCGCTGCAAGGGGGCGCGGCACTGCTGCTGCCGGTCATCGGCCGCGGCGCGGCCGGGGCGATCGTCGCGGTGGTCCTGTTCGGGCTGGGCTTCGGCGTCGCGACCATCGCCCGCCCCGCACTCCTCGCCGAGCGGTACGGCACCGCCGCCTACGCCTCCATCAGCGGCGCACTGGCACTGCCGATCACCGTCTCCAAGGCCGTCGCACCCCCGCTGGCGGCGCTGATGGGCTTCCCCCTGGCCATGCTCGCGGTGGCGGCCTGCTGTCTGGCCGGGACTGTCGGCCTGATCGCCTACGATCGCCGTGAGCGAACGCCCTGCCCCATTCCCCCTCGCCACGTAAGGTAGCCGCATGGATACGCCCCAGGAGGTCCTGCACCGCGTCTTCGGTTACGACTCCTTCCGGCCCGGCCAGCAGGAGATCATCGAGCACGTGGTCGCCGGTGGGGACGCGCTCGTCCTGATGCCGACCGGCGGCGGCAAGTCGCTGTGCTACCAGATCCCCGCGCTGGTCCGTCCGGGCGTGGGCGTGGTGATCTCGCCGCTGATCGCGCTGATGCAGGACCAGGTCGACGCGCTGACCGCGCTGGGCGTGCGGGCCGGGTTCCTCAACTCCACCCAGGACTTCGACGAGCGCCAGCGGGTGGAGTCCGCCTTCGTGGCGGGCGAGCTGGACCTGCTGTATCTGGCCCCCGAACGCCTGCGCGTCGACTCGACGGTGCGGCTGCTGGAGAAGGGCGAGGTCGCGCTGTTCGCGATCGACGAGGCCCACTGCGTCTCCCAGTGGGGCCACGACTTCCGCCCCGACTACCTCATGCTGTCGGGCCTCCACGAGCGCTGGCCCGACATCCCGCGCATCGCCCTGACCGCGACCGCCACTCCGGAGACCCACGCCGAGATCTCCGCCCGCCTCGGCCTGGAGCAGGCCAGGCACTTCGTGGCCAGCTTCGACCGCCCCAACATCCAGTACCGCATCACCGCCAAGAGCGAGCCGAAGCGCCAGTTGCTCGACTTCATCCGCACCGAGCACCCCGACGACGCCGGGATCGTCTACTGCCTGTCCAGGTCCTCGGCGGAGAAGATCGCCGAATTCCTCTCCGACCACGGCATCGCCGCCATCCCCTACCACGCGGGCCTCGACACCCGCACCCGCGCCCTCCACCAGTCGCGCTTCCTGCGCGAGGAGGGCCTGACCGTGGTGGCCACGATCGCGTTCGGCATGGGCATCGACAAGCCGGACGTCCGCTTCGTCGCCCACCTGGACCTGCCGAAGTCCCTGGAGGGCTACTACCAGGAGACCGGCCGCGCCGGCCGAGACGGCCTGCCCGCCACGGCGTGGATGGCCTACGGCCTGCAGGACGTCGTCCAGCACCGCCGCCTGGCCCTGGAGGGCGACGAGGCCCACCACCGCCGCCAGGCGCTCCACCTGGACGCCATGCTCGCCCTGTGCGAGACCGTGACCTGCCGCCGCGTCATGCTCCTCGACTACTTCGGCGAGAAGGGCACCGCCCCCTGCGGCAACTGCGACACCTGCCAGGCCCCGCCGGAGACCTGGGACGCCACCGTGCCCGCCCAGAAGGTCCTGTCCACGGTGCTGCGGCTGGCCAGGGAACGCGGGCAGAAGTTCGGCGTGGGGCAGGCGGTGGACATCCTGCTGGGCAAGAAGACGGCGAAGGTCGAGCAGTTCGGCCACGACTCGCTGACCGTCTTCGGCATCGGGACCGACCTGACCGGTCCCGAATGGCACGGAGTCGTCCGCCAGCTCCTCGCCCAGGGCATCCTGGCCGTCGAACCCGCCTACGGGGCGCTGGTGCTGACCGACGACAGCGCCGCCGTACTGCGGGGGCAGCGGAAGGTCAGCCTCCGCCGCGACCTGAAGCCCCGCACCCCGTCGCGCTCGGGCGGCTCCTCCAAGTCGCGCGAGGTGACGGAACTCTCACCGGAGGCGGCTCCCCGCTTCGAGCGGCTACGCGCGTGGCGGGCGGCGACGGCCAAGGAGACGGGCGTTCCGGCCTACGTCATCTTCCACGACGCCACCCTCCGCGAAATCGCCACCCGCAACCCCGAGACGCTGCCGGAACTGGGCACGGTAAGCGGAGTAGGCGAAAACAAACTCGCCAAGTTCGGCCCCCAGGTCCTAGAAACCCTCCACCCCTAACCCCCGCCACCACAGGCCCGGCCCGGCACCACCTGCGCCGCCCCTGGGCCCCGGCCCGGCACCGCGCCACCGCTGGCCACGCACTGCGCCTTGCGGTGTTGCCCGCCCCGGGTTCGCGTGGGGCCATAGGCGGGGCCGGGGCTTCGGTTGGGGGGTCCGTCCTCCCACGTGCCCGCCACCGGGTGCTCCCCACCACCAACCCCCCGTCGCAGGGGTGCGGGAGCACAGGGTGGGGCCATGGGCGGGGCCGGGGCTCGGGTTGGGCGGCCCACTCCTGCCCACGCCACCGCTGGCCAGGGTCTCTGCGCCGCCCGCCCCGCCGGCCCGGGTCCCGGACCGCGCGGGCGGGTTGGGGTTGGGGTTGGGTGTGGTTGGGGTGGGTTAGTTGAAGGCCTTGGCCAGGAAGGACTTCCAGGTGTGTTCGGTTTTCTTGGTGTCGTCGGTGGCGAACAGGTGGGCGGCCATGTCCACGCCGCCGCCCATGCCCTCGCCCAGCCCGTGGAAGCGGTAGAACGCGTCGGGGGTGCGTACGCCGAACATGAAGCCCTTCGGTCCGGCCAGAACCATGTAGTCCACCACGCCTTCGGAGCCGTCGGGCGTCAGGGTTACGTGGTCGCCCACTGAGGGGGTGGCGGGCAGGCCCAGGGCGGCGCTGAAGCGTTCCCAGAGGTTCTCCTGGCCCTTGGGGCCCTCGGCCAGCGCGTAGGCGGCGGTGCGGCCGGGGAAGTGGAGGAAGTACTGGGTGAGGGTGTAGAAGTACTGGTCCCAGCCGGTGTTGAGGCTGGAGACGTACTCCTCGCCCCAGCCGTCGCCGGTGTGGCCGGTGTGGATGAAGCGCAGCACGGTGGTGTCGCCGTCGCGGCCCTCCACCAGGTACTCGAACGCCTGGAAGGTGCCGTCCTCGCCCTCCTTGCTCTTGACGGTCAGGCGGTGGGGCGGGTCCCAGCCGGTGATCGTGGACTCGTCGGTGACGCCGGGCAGGTCGAGGCGCATGACGCCGCCCACGCCGGGTTCGACGGCGAAGGGGAACATCCACGAGCTCAGCCCGGGTCCGGTGGCGATGGCGTCCCAGACCTGCGCGGGCGTGGCCCGCAGCTCGGTCTCCTTCTCGAGGTGGAAGTCCTTACCCATGCTCTTGCTCCTTGACGACGGGGTGGACGGCGATCAGCAGCCGGTGGTCGCGTCCGTCTTCTGAGTGGTATTTGCTGACGAGTCCGGCGACCGCGGCCGCCAGTTCCTCGGCGAAGGCCGCGCGCTCGGCGGCGGAGGCGAAGCGGATCTCGCCGTCGACCGCGAAGGTCGCGAGCCGCTTCTTGGCCTTGGCCGCGCCGGTGATCAGCTCGCCGAGTTCGCGGACGAGCCGGGCGCCGAGGGCGAGCAGCCATCGGGCCGAGAGCTGGTCGGGCGCGCGGGCGGGATCGGGCTGTACGGCGCCGAGCGCGCTGGGCGAGATCACGTACGACGCTGCGGAGGCCCGCATGACGCGTTCGGTGAAGTTGCCCTTCTTGCGCTCCTCGACGAGTTCGACGAGACCGTGCTTCTCCAGCGTTTTGAGGTGGTAGTTGACTTTCTGCCGGGCGAGGCCGACCTTGGCGGCCAAAGTGGTGGCCGATCCGGGTTCGGCGAGCGCGGCCAGCAGCCGGGTGCGCATCGGGTCGAGCGACGCCTCGGCCGCGGCCGGATCTTCGATCACCGCGATGTCGTGCATGCGTCCAAGGCTGCTCTTGAAAAATTAATCTGTCAAGCCGACCGGCCGAGGAAGGCCAGCAATCGATCGGAAGAACGCGCAGGTGAGGCGGGCCGTACCGGAGGATGGAAGCGGTGCGGACGGTCGTCGTCGTCCACGAACGCCAGCGCCAGATCGAGCAGTCCTGCGGCCAGCGGCTCCGGCACCGGACGGGACTGACCGCAGGCGGCGGCGACGTCCCAGCCGTGGACGGCCACCTCGATCGCGCCGACCCCCGCCACCACCTCGCGCGCCAGCCACGCGTCCCCGACCGCGACCTGCGGGCAGCGCGCCGTCTCCCGCCACGCGGCCAGCAGACGGCACGCCCTGCGGCGCAGCGTCCTGACGGGGTCGTCCTCGCAGCCGGTGGGCCGGAGCGCGACGTGGCCGAGGTCGCCCGCCTCCGCGAGCGCGAGCAGGGAGTCGTTCATGTGGTCGATCAGCGCGCGCAGATCCCAGCGCGCGCAGGGCGTCGGGTTGCCCAGCAGCTCAGGCCGGACCAGGACCAGGCTGCCGAGACTGTAGCTGACGGCTCGTTCGAGCAGGGCGACGCTCACACAGGGATAGACCCGGCGCCACCGCGGAAATCATCGCCCCGGCCACCCGTCCGGGGGCCTCCAGACGGACGGATGGTGACCCCGGCCAGCCCGTGGAGCACCGCGTTCACGCCGGCCATACGGACAGCCGGTGGAGTGGCCTCACGTTCATCCAGGCCAGCCGAACACCGCGAACGGCTCCGCCCGGCCGATCGCGGCCAGTGCGGCGGCCGGGTAGTCCACGGTGTCGGCGGGCAGGGCGGACAGGGGGTGCCAGGTGATCTCCGAGCACTTGTGCGGCTCGGCGTTGTACGGCTCGCCCGCCCACTCCTCCGCCGCGAAGAACAGCCCGACCCGGTCGGGAGAGCGGTGCATCACGTGGACGAACCGCAGGTCGGCGGCGTCGAGAGTGACGCCGACCTCCTCCCTGGCCTCCCGGATCGTGCCCTGCACGACGCTCTCGCCGGGTTCGAGGTGCCCGCTGGGCAGGTGCCACTGCCCGTCGCGGTAGCCGGTGCCGGCCCGCCGGATCAGCAGCACCTCCTCCGGCGGACGCAGGAGCAGGACGTGCACGTCCACGATGGCTCGGAATCGATCGGCGACCACCCCACGAGGTTAGGGGAGGATCCGGTCGACGAAGGCGGTGACCTCTCCGAGGACCTCGTCCTTGTTGGTCTCGTTGAACACCTCGTGCCGGGCGCCGGGGAAGACGCGCTCGGTGAGGTCGGCGCCCTTGATCGCCTCGACGCCGCCGCGGCTGCCGCTGAGCGGGACGAGCTGGTCGTCCTCGCCGTGGATCCAGAGCGTGGGCAGGTCGCCGAGCGAGCCGCCGGCGGCGATCTGGCCCAGGGTCCTGGCGAACGCCTCCAGGGTGGGGCGTTTGAAGGGCCCGTGCCAGACGAGCGGGTCCTCCGCGTACGCGGCGCCGACCGCCGGGTCGCGGGAGAGGGTGGCGGGGTCGATCGGGATGTCGGGCAGCTCGTCCATGGCCAGCAGGACGCCGATGACGTCCCAGGAGCCGATCACGGGGCCGGACAGCACGAGTCCGGCCAGGTCGGCGCCGTAGCGCTGGGCGTAGCGGGCGGCGATCATCCCGCCCATGGAGTGGCCGACGACCACGACGGGCACCCACGGGTGGTCGGCCCGCGCCCGTTCCTCGACCTGGTGGACGTCGGTGACGACCTCCTCGAAGTCGTCGATCAGCACGCGTTCGCCGGACGAGCGGCCGTGTCCCATGTGGTCGACGGCGTAGCAGGCGGCGCCGTGCCGGACGAGGTGGTCGGCCACGTGGTCGTAGCGGCCGGCGTGCTCGCCGTACCCGTGGATGAGGAGGGCGAGGTAGCGCGGCGAGGGGTGGGGCCAGTGGCGGGCGGTGAGCGGGCCGCGCGTGCCGGTGAAGGTGATCTCCTGTGGTTCTGGCATCAGCCCTCCGCCGTCTCGGGAAATGCGGTGATCGTATTCCTTCTGGGAGGCTCAGACCAGCGATTCCTCCACGAGGAGCCGTTCCAGGTCCAGCAGGTACGCCTCGATGGCCAGCGGCGACAGCAGCCCGGTGTCGGCGTGGAGCGAGACCTCCATGCGGTCCGGCTCACCGGCGACCCGCAGCCGGAAGGCGCAGATGTTGCGGTCCATGGCGTCGGTCCAGGCCAGGTCGGTCTTGTCCATGGCCTGCCGGATCTGCCGCGCGTCGAGCTCGGGAGCCTGGTCGCGCCGGGCCCGCCGCTGGTCGTCGAAGCGCCCGAACGTCCTGACGCCCGGCCCGAATCCGGCCAGCGCGTCGTCCAGGGCGCAGGGGTCGTACTCGGCCCGCCGGTGGGCCCGCGCGGCCGCCTGTGACCCGCGTGCCAGCAGTTCGCCGAAGTCCGGCGTGCCGAGGTCCAGGACGACCAGTCCTTCCTGGGCGATCGGGGAGACCAGCTCCCGCCGTCCGGCGCGGTTGCCGACGGTGACCCGCATGCCGCACGTGCGCTGACCGGTCAGCCGCCCCACCAGGCTCACGGCGCAGGTCAGCAGCGCGGTGGAGGAGGCGACCCGCCGCCGGGCCGCCACCGTGCGCGCCGCGGCGGCGAGGGCGGGCGAGGACATGGTCGCCTCCATGTGGCGGGGGCGCATGGGCTCGGCGGTGAGCTGGAAGGGATCGATGCGGGCGTACTCCTCAAGCCACCACCCGACCACCTCGTCGGAGTGCCCGCGCCCGTCGGCCGACGCCTGCCACGCGGCCAGGTCGCGCGGCCGGTCGGCCTGGTGCGGCGGCAGGTCCCCGCGGGCCAGCAGCGCGCGCAGGTCGCGCACCACGAGGTCGGCGGCGGGCTCGTCCACGGCCAGGCGGCAGAACGCCAGCACGACCTGGCGCACCAACCCGTCGGCGACCAGGAACGCCACGCGCAGCGGCCACTCGTTCCAGTAGTCGAACGGCGTCGCCAGCAGCCGCTCGGACACCCGGTGCGGCCGCTCACCCTCCACGATCTCGACCTGCGGCCCGGCGGACTCCGCGAGCGCCTGGACGGGCGCCGAGCGGGCGCCGGTGAGGCGGGTGCGCAGGGCCTCGTGCCGGGTGGTCAGCCGGTCGAGGGCGCGGTGCGCCCGCTCCAGCGGGACCGGGGAGACGGGAAAGAGGCGGGCGAGGTTCAGGTACTGCTCCTGGGGCTCGGCCGCCACGATCGCGCGCCAGACGTCCCGCTGTCCCCAGGTGAGCGGCGCCTCGATCATGAACCAGCTCGCCCTCCAGAATCGCTACCTAAGCATCATCTTCCACGTCGATCTCGACATAATCGAAATCGTCGCCGACGGCTCGGCGGAGCTGGCGGTGGACCTTGTTCTGGTCGTCCTGGGGGCTCGGGACGTAGAAGGGGCGTCCGTCACGGCCGAACGTGATCGCCGACGGTCCTTCCATGTCGCCCAGGTGGCCCTTGACCTGCTCGAAGTCCTCGAACGAGGAGAAGCCCAGACCGCTGGCGTACTCCTCGGAGCCGTAGACGATCTGCCTGGCCAGCTCGATCGGGGCTTCCTGGTAGCCGGAGTAGTCGCTGAAGAAGAAGTCGCGGAACTGGCGCATGCCGCGCTCGTCCATGACCTCGGGGCCGTGGGTGACCTTGACCCCCAGGCAGTACACGTCGGCCAGATAGCCGCAGACCGACACCCGGTTGTAGCCGTGGCGCCGCGCGACCAGGACGCTGACCAGGCCGCCGGTGCCGGGCTCGCCCGCGGCGGCGTCGGTCCAGCCGCGTTCGGGGTCGATGGACAGGCCGGTGCTCCAGCCCGCGCTCACCCAGCAGCCGACCAGCTCGGGCGTGGCGCCGCTGTCGGCGGTCTCGGCGGCGATCTGCCGCACGAGGGGGGCCACGATGGACGGCTTGACGCCGAGCGCCCGCGCGATCTCCTTCGGCGACTGCCCGGTCGCCCGCAGCGCCCGTACCTGCTCCCTCAGTTCGCTCACGACCGTCACACTATCCTTCTCTTTAAGCTCCTTTATCCCTTACGGCCCAGCCGCCCCCCACGCCACCCGCCGCAACGGGCAGCCCCCCGTCCAGGAAACGGTCGTCCAGCTCACACCGTCCCGCCGTGACGACCGCCCCCTTGGCCGGGTCCCGGGGTCATGCAGGCCCGAAGTGCAGGGTGAGCGTCGATTCCCGGGCTCGGAGCTCGTACTTCGGCAGGACACCCGGACCGCAGGACGCCGAGCCGATCCCGTGGTGAGCCAGGTCCAGGTTCAGATGGACCCGGTCGGACGGCACCAGGTCCGGCCGGTGGCGGGCGGCCTCCAGGGCGGCCGTGGTCCAGCGCCGTGCCGTCAGGCCGAAGTGACCCGTGACCCGGATCCCGGAACCCGAGGCGTCCGTCAGGCTCGCCCGGCGCACGTCCGCCCGGTGCCCGTTCTCCTGCGGGTACACGTACGGCGTCTGGAGGTCGTCCACCGTCGCCGACCAGTGGCCGGCCCGCGCGGCCAGGCCCGTGTCCGGATACGCCTCACCCGGGCCTCGGCCGTACCAGCTCACCTGGTCGTAGGCGCCGGGCAGGGACATTACGACACCCAGGCGCGGGATCGGGTGCTTCCACTCCCCCTCGGGCACCACGTGGACCTCCAGGAGCAGGCCGTCGTCGGTGCCCGTCCACGTGTAGGTCGTGCGCAGGCCCAGGTCGGAGGCTGCGGGGGCCACCCTGGTGGTGACCGTCAGGCGGTCGGCGTCCCTTTCGACGCCGTCCACCCGGTGGGTCAGGCGGTGCAGGCCCATCGTGCGCCAGTGCCAGTCGAGGCCGCCGAAGCGCTCGTTGTCGATCGGCGCGCGCCACAGCTCCAGCCTCGGGCCCTCGACGTCGATGCCGAACAGGCGGACCAGACGCCCGGTCCCCGGTGCGAAGTCGGCGCCGGTCAGCGGGCCGCGGGTCCTGCGCGGCGGGGCGGGCGGGGTCAGGCGGAGCTGGGCCCAGGCGATCTCGTGTCCCGCGGGCGCCCAGGGCTCGTCCGTGGCCAGGACGGCCCTGACCGTCAGCCACTCCTCCTCGCCCGGGAAGGCGGGCAGCTTGACCACGCCGCCCTCCGCGGGGACCTCCAGGACCGACGCCTCGTCCCCTACGACCGCTTCGAAGCGCAGGTGGGTGAGGTCGCGGTAGCCGTACCGGTTCTCGATGGAGACCTCGCCCGCGGACGGGAAGGTGATGCGGACCGGGGCGAAGACCACCTTCAGGTCCAGCAGGCCGGGCGAGGGCGTGCGGTCGGGGAAGACCAGGCCGTCGATGACGAAGTTGGAGTCGTGGACCGGCTCGCCGTAGTCGCCTCCGTAGGCGTGGCCGAGGCGCTCGTGGCGCAGGCCGTGGTCGATCCACTCCCAGATGAAGCCGCCGGCCAGGCGGGGGTGGGCGTCGTAGAGGTCCTGGTAGTCGCGCAGGCCGCCGGGGCCGTTGCCCATGGCGTGGGCGTACTCGCAGTGCACGAACGGCATCCGCCTGCGCCTGGCGTCGAGGTCCCGGTCGTCGAGGGGGGCTTCCTCGCCCTTGCCGATGGCCTCGACCTCGGCGACCGAGGCGTACATGAGGCTGTAGACGTCGGTGTCGGCGCACGTCGCGTCGCCCTCGTAGTGCAGCGGGCGGGATGGGTCGCGCTCGCGCGCCCACGCGGCCATGAGGCCGAGGTTGCGGCCGGTGCCCGACTCGTTGCCGAGCGACCACA
This sequence comes from Nonomuraea sp. NPDC050790, assembly GCF_044456745.1. NCBI lineage: Bacteria > Bacillati > Actinomycetota > Actinomycetes > Streptosporangiales > Streptosporangiaceae > Nonomuraea > Nonomuraea sp. NPDC050790. The sequence goes on from NZ_JBITGF010000017.1 coordinate 16,867, forward strand.
TGATCACCGACGGGTGGTTCTTGTCGCGCTCGACCATGCGCCGCATGCGCTCGACGTAGGCGTCGGCCCAGGCGGGGTCGTCGCTGGGGTTGCGCCGCCAGCCGACCTGGCCGAAGCCGTGGGTCTCCAGGTCGCACTCGTCGACGACCCACAGGCCGTACTCATCGCAGAGGTCGAGGAAGGCGGGGTGGGGCGGGTAGTGACTGGTCCTGACCGCGTTGACGTTGTGCCGCTTCATGAGCAGCACGTCCTCCCGCATGGTCTCGTACGGCACCGCCCGCCCGTGGTCGGGATGGAACTCGTGCCTGTTGACCCCGCGCAGCTTCAGCGGCACCCCGTTGACCAGGAGCACGCCGTCCTCGATGGACACGCTCCTGAACCCGATCCGCAGCCGCACGGTCTCGGCCGGGCTCACGTGGACCGCGTCGTACAGGACGGGGTTCTCGGCGCTCCACGGCGTGACCTCCAGCCGCGCCTCCACGCCGGGCGCGAGGTCGGCGAGCCCGAGCGCCGGGACGCTGAGCAGCCCGTCGCCCTCGAAGGACAGGCGGCCGTCGTGCGTGGCGCGAACGAACAGGTCGGCGGTGGAGCGGGTCAGCGTCACGTCGCGGAAGATTCCGGGCAGCCACCACATGTCCTGGTCTTCCAGGTAGCTGCCCGCCGACCACTGGTGGACGCGGACGGCCAGCACGTTGCGTCCCGGCACCAGCCAGGGCCCCGCCGTGAACTCGGCGGCCAGCCTGCTGCCGGTGGTGAACCCGAGCTCGTGCCCGTTCAGCCACACCCTGGCGTGGGAGTCGACGCCGTCGAAGCGCAGCACCGCGTCGTCCCAGCCGTCCGGGACCTCGAAGACGCGCCGGTAGTCGCCGGTCGGGTTGTCGTCCGGGACGTTCGGCGGGTCGATCGGGAAGGGGTAGGAGACGTTGGTGTAGGCGGGCGCGCCGTACCCGTGCAGCGGCCAGTGCGCGGGCACGGGCAGCCGGTCCCACGCGGCGTCGTCGTAGCCGGGATCGACGAAGTCCAGGGGGGCGTGGACGTCCGGGCTGAGGCGGAAGCTCCACGGGCCATTGAGGTCGATGGCAGGGGCGTCGCTGGCGAGGGCCGCGCGGGGAGCGCGCAGCCCTGCGCTAGGTGCATGATCGAACACCTGGACATTCTTCCCGAAAGGCTCTAGGCCCGCACTATCTCCCCCTTGATGTCCTGCGGGTTGCGGATGAGGTTGAGGATCGGGCAGACGCGTTCGACCTCGGCGTGCAGCCGGGCCAGCTCCTCGTCGGAGGCGGGCGAGTCGATCTTCACGACGTACCGGAAGTCCTGCGGGTGGACCGGGATGCCGCTCTCGCCGGGCGCCTGGGCCCGGGGGTCGTAGGTGGCGCTCACGTCCACCGACAGGGCGTCCAGCGGCACCTCCAGCTCGGCCGCCTTGATCAGGAAGATGTGCGTGACGCAACTGCCCAGCACCCCGGCCTGCAGCTCGGGCGAGCCGGGACCGAGGTCGTACCCGGCGAAGTCGGCGGCGCTGTCGCTGATGATCTGGTGCTCGCGGATGCGGATGCGGCGCACGCCGCTGCGTCCCTCGGCGGTGACGCTCGCGCGCAGCGGCACCGGGCCGTCCGCCGGCTTCTCGCGGCGGGCCAGCAGCGCGGCGCGCTTGTGGGTGAGGTACTCGCGCAGCGTGCTCATGCCAGCGTCACCTCGCCCTCGGGCGTGCCCAGCACGGCGCGCAGCGCCACGGGCGCACCGGCGACCACCTCGGCCGTGGCGCCCACGGCCTTGAGGTCGGCCGCCAGGGCGTCCGGCGCGGGGTGCGTGATCGTGAACGAGACGAGGTCGAGCTGCGGCAGGCCGGACGCCGACGGGTGCGCGGTCGTGCCCCAGTCGATGAGGAACGGCACCGGCCGCACGCCCGCAGGGTCGTCACGCCTGGTCAGCCGCCATTCCAGCAGCGTGCCGCCGGGGGTGCGGCGGGACAGGGGCTGCACGTCACCCGGGTCGTAGCCGGCCTGGCGGGCCTGCCGTACCGTGGTGTCGAGGTCGAGCGGGCGCACCGCCCAGGCGGTGAGCGCGGGCGCGGTCAGCGACTCCAGCCCGAACGCGCGCGGCCGCGCGCCCGCCACCGACGGGTCGGGGCCGATGATCTCCAGGTACGCCCCCTCGCCCAGCCCGACGAGGAAGTTGGCGGTGCCGCCGGGATGCGCGCCGCCCTCCACGGGCGTCACCCCGGTGCGCCGGGCGAAGTCGGCCACGCCCTCCAGCAGGTCGGGCACGGCGTAGACAAGATGGTCGAGAGTGCTCATTCGGGTTCTCCAAGGGACAGCATGAGCCGGTTGGCCCAGTTGAAAAAGGCGGCGGAGTGGATGACGTCGCTGATGGCCAGGTCGTCGAGCCCGGCCGCGCGCAGCGCCGCGAGGTGCCCGGCGTCCAGCGCGCCCGGCGTGCCGGCCAGCGCGGCGGCGGCGTCGATGACCGCCCGCCAGCGCTCGTCCTGGTGCGCCTCGACGCCCTCGTCCAGCAGCCGCTGCACGTCGGCGCCGCGCTTGGCGTAGTGGGCGGCGAAGCGGGCGTGCACCGACGCGCAGAACACGCAGCCGTTGTGCCGCGAGGTCGCGGTCGCGGCCAGCTCCCGCTCGGCGCGCGGCAGCCCGCCGTCGCCGTTGTAGAAGATGTCGTTGTCGGTCTTGGTGCGCGCGTGCAGCACGTGCGGGTCACGCGCGAGCAGCAGAAAGTACGGCGAGGCCGCCCGCGCCTGGTCGACCAGCGCCTCCCGGTGCTCGTCGGTGAGCTCCTCCTCGGCCAGCGGCGCCAGCCACGGCCGCCAGCCGATCCGGTCCTGGGTGAACTTCACGCGGCGGCTCCCAGCAGGCGCAGGCCCGTGATCACGCGGATCTGGAAGGTGAGGAAGGCGACGAGCTGCGACAGCGTGACGATGCCCGTCGTGCTCCAGCCCGCGTCCAGGAGGGTCTGCAGGTGCTCGGCACGGGCCTCGCGCGGACGGAAGACCAGCAGGTGGGCGTGGTCGAAGGCGGCGGCGAGCCGGCCGTCCAGCTTGGCGCGGTGCACGGGCCCGACCGTGCTCTCCGCGGCCAGTTCCGGCTCGTCGTAGGCGCCGTACGGACCGGTGGTGAGGCCGGTGCCGATCTCCTGCTCGACCCGGGTGAGCAGGCCGGGGGCCAGCTCGGCCAGCCGTTCGGCGTAGAAGGCGGTGACGGCGGCGTCGCGGTGCAGGCCGGCGACGAACGCGGCCACGGCGTCGCGCTCGATGAGCGTGACGTGCTCCTCGCTCTCGGGGCAGAACAACGCCTCATAGCTGCGCTGGGCGTGCTCGCGGGCGTCGGGGCGGCGCTCGCGCAGCCGGTCCAGGCGCGAGCCCGGCTGGATGCCGGCCAGCCGGTCGATCACGTCGGCGGTCATACCGTGCTTCCTTCCAGGGCGGGGGCGACCTCGGTCGCGAGCAGTTCGATGGAGCGCAGGACCAGCTCGTGCGGCGGGTCGATGGAGTGGACCTGGAAGACCAGGTCGGTGACCCGCTTGAGGGTCGGATCGGCCCTGAGACTGGCGACGACGTCTTCGGGGGTGCCGACGTGGGCGTCCCATGCGGCGATGAGCTCGTCCACGCCGCCGCCGTCGGGCTGCGGCAGGCCGGGCCTGGCCAGCCCCTGGGCGGCCCAGCGCAACGCCTCCTCGCGGGTTTCGGCGACGAACGCGGTGCGCGAGGCCATGATCCGCGGCGCCGTACCGGTGGGCAGCGCGGCGAGGTAGGCGTCCACGATCGGCTTCTGGATCTCCGCCAGCGTCAGCTCGGGCCGTCCCTCCGGCCGTGGCTGCGTGCGCGAGAGCATGAGCCCGTGCCCTCCCCGCCCCGCCCGTTCCCCGCCGCCGGCCGAGAACGTCGCCTCCCAGATCGCGCCGGTCAGCCGCGGCGCCGGCGGGTAGAGCCGCTTGCCCCCACCCAGATCGCCCCCCGACCAGGCGTTGACCAGGACCTCCAGGTGCTCGGCGTAGATCTCGTTACGCCGCGCCGGGTCCTTGCCGAACGCCTGGAACGCCGACGGCGTGCCGCCGCCCGCGACCCCCACCTCCAGCCGGCCGCCCGACAGCAGGTCCAGCACGGCGGCGTCCTCCGCCACCCGCACCGGATGCTCCAGCGGGAGCGTGATGATCCCGGTGCCGATCCTGATCCGCTCGGTCCGCGCCGCCACGTGCGAGAGGAACACCAGCGGCGCGGGCAGCCCGCCCTCCTCGCCGTCGAAGTGGTGCTGCGCGACCCAGGCGGTCTCGAAGCCGAGCCGCTCGGCGTGCGCGATCTGCTCCAGCGCGAGCCGGTAGCGCTCGGCCGGGGCGACGTCGTCCAGGAGCCTGGTGAAGAAGCCGAGCCGGGTCATCGCACCGGCTCCGGCACGGCGGCGAGCAGCTCACGGGTGTAGTCGTCCTGTGGGCTGTCGAAGATCTGCTGGGTCGTCCCTGATTCCACGATGCGTCCCTTGTTCATGACGGAAACGGTGTGCGAGATCTGGCGCACCACCGCGAGGTCGTGCGAGATGAACAGGTAGGTGAGGCCGAGGTCGCGCTGGAGCTCCTCCAGCAGGTCGAGGATCCGTGCCTGGACGGTCACGTCCAGCGCGGAGACCGCCTCGTCGAGCACCACAACCTGGGGTTCCACGGCCAGCGCGCGGGCGATGGCCACACGCTGGCGCTGTCCTCCCGACAGCTCCCCCGGCCTGCGCGCCAGCAGCGTCCGCGGCAGCGCCACCCGGTCGAGCAACTCCCCGACCCGCGTACGGCGGGCCGCCCGGTCACCGAGCCGGAAGTTGCGCAGCGGCTCCTCCACGATCCTGGCCACGCTGTGCCGGGGATCGAGCGAGCCGTAGGGGTTCTGGTAGACGAGCTGCACCCCGCGGCGGAACTCGGTGACGCCGGGGATCTCCACGGTCCCCGAGGCGGCCTTCTCGAAGCGGGTGACGATGCGGGCGGTGGTGGTCTTGCCCGAGCCGGACTCCCCCACCAGCGCGTGCGTGCTCCCTCTGGCCACCTCGAAGGACACCCCGTCCACCGCGCGGAAGCCCCCGAACTCCTTCACCAGGTCCCGCACCACGATCGCGGGCGCGGACGTCGGCGGCTCCTTGAAGGCGCGGGCGCCGAGCGCGGGCGCGTCCTCCAGCAGGCGTCTGGTGTAGCCGGCGGCGGGGGCGGCCAGCACCTCGCGGGTGCCGCCGCTCTCCTCCACCCGGCCGTCGCGCATGACGACGAGCCGGTCGGAGCGGGCCGCCGCCACGCCCAGGTCGTGGGTGACCAGCAGGACGGCGGTGCCGTACTCCTGCCTGAGGTCGTCGATGAGGTCGAGGATGCGGCGCTGCACGGTCACGTCCAGGGCGCTGGTCGGCTCGTCGGCGATGATCAGGCTGGGGCGCAGCGCGACGGCGGCGGCGATGAGCACGCGCTGGCGCATGCCGCCGGACAGCTCGTGGGGGTACTGGCCCGCTCTTCTGGCCGGGTCGTCGAGGCCGACGCGTTCCAGAAGCTCCAGGACCCGACGCTTTCGCTCGGATTTATCCCCATGCTTGTGGATAAGGAGGGTCTCGGCGATCTGGACGCCGACCTTCTTGACCGGGTTGAGCGAGTTGGACGGGTCCTGCGGGACCAGCCCGATCCGCGCGCCCCGGATCGACCGCAGGCGGCGCTGCGACCAGCGGGCGATGTCGGTGCCGTTGAGCAGGATCTCGCCGCTGTCGCAGGGGTGCAGGCCGATGATCGCGTTGGCCGTCGTGGTCTTGCCCGAGCCGGACTCGCCCACGACCGCCACGAACTCGCCCGCCCCGACGCTCAGCGAGACGCCCTTGACCGCCTCGTGGGCGCCGTAGGAGACGCGCAGGTCCCTGACGTCGAGCAGGCTCATCGGATCTCCTTCGAGATGCGTCCGGCGGCCAGCACGACCGCGACCACGACCGCGCCGGGCAGCGTGGTCAGCCACCACGAGGTGGCCAGGTAGTTGCGGCCCTCGGAGATCAGCAGGCCCCACTCCGGCGTGGGCGGCTCGGCACCGTAGCCCAGGAAGCCGAGGGTGGAGATGGCCAGGATCGCCACGCCGAACTGCAGGGCGGCCAGCGCGACGACCGGGCCGAGCGAGTTGGGCAGCACGTGCCGCCACAGGACCGAGGCGAAGGTGCCGCCGCTGCCGAAGGCCGCCTCCACGTAGTCGCTGCGCCGTACCCGGACGACCTCGGCGCGGGCGAGGCGGGCGAAGGCGGCGACCGACCCCACGCCCACCGCGATCGCCACGTTCACCGTGCCGGGGCCGAGCAGGATGATCACGGTCAGCGCGAGCAGTAGGCCGGGGACCGACAGCAGCACGTCCATGAGGCGCATGACGACCTCGTCGGCGGGTCCGCCCGCCGCCCCGGCCAGCAGCCCGAGCAGCGTGCCGAGCACCAGGCCCACCCCGACCGCGACGAACGCGCCCGACAGCGAGTGCACGGAGCCGTGCACGACGCGGGCGAAGACGTCGCGGCCCACGGCGTCGGTGCCGAACCAGTGGGCGGCGCCGGGCGCCTGCAGCTTCTCGGCGGGCACCCCGTTGAGCGGGTCGTGGCCGGTGAACAGCCAGGGCACCAGCGCCCAGAGCACCACCAGGGCCACCACCAGCCAGGACAGCCACCTCATCGCGCCAGCCTCGGGTCGAGCACCGGGAACGCCAGGTCCACGAGCAAGTTGACCAGGACGAACACGGTCGCGGCCAGCACCACCACGGCCAGCAGCACCGGCGTGTCCTGGGCGTTGACGGCCTGCTCGGTGAGGCGGCCGACGCCGTTGCGGCCGAAGACGGTCTCGGTCACGACCGAGCCGGCGATCAGCTCGCCGAACGTCAGCCCGGCGACCGTCAGCGTGGGCGGCAGCGCGTTGCGCGCCACGTGCCGCCACAGGATCCACGAGCGCGAGGCGCCCTTGGCCGCCACCACCGGGACGAACGGCTGCGTGAAGACCTGGTCGAGGCTGCGGGCCAGCACCTGCGCGATGGGAGCGGAGATCGGCACCGCGAGCGTCAGCACCGGCAGGATGAGCTGCTGCGGTTCGCTGCCGCCGATGACCGGCACCAGCCCGAGCCGGAAGGAGAACACCTGGATCAGCAGGATGCCCAGCCAGAAGGCGGGCACCGAGACGAACAGCGCGGGCACCGCCAGCAGCACGCCGCGCAGCCGCGAGCTGTGGGCGGCGGCGAACGCGATGAGCACGGCCAGCAGCACCGCCAGCACGAACGCCGCCGTGGCCAGCTTGGCCGTCTCCGGCAGGCCCTCGGCCAGCCGTTCGAGCACCGGGGTGCCGGTGTCGACCGAGTAGCCGAAGTCGCCGCGCAGGAAGCCGAGGACCGTGTGCAGGTAGCCGCCGGCGTCGTAGTACTCGCGGATCTCGGCGATCTGGGCGGGCGACAGGCCCAGCTCGGGGTTCTGGAACTTGATCAGGATGGAGTCGCCGGGCATGGCCTGGAGCAGGATGTACGCGGCGGTGAAGGCGGCCCAGAGCACCAGAAGGGCCTGGGCCACCCGCTTCACCAGATATCTCGTCATTTGCTGAGCCAGACCGAGTAGAAGCTGGGCCGGGCCACCGCCTCGAAGGCGACCCCCTGGACGTACGGCGCCACGCCGTACACCTGGGGCTCCTCGAACAGCGGGATGGCGTACGCCTGCTCGACCAGGTACCGCTGGATCTCGCCGACCTTGGCGTTGCGCCGCTCGACGTCGGCCAGCGCCGACTGCTCCTCCAGCAGCCCGTCCAGCTTCTTGTCGTCGGACAGGATCACGTCGCGGTTCTCGCTGTGGAACTGGCTCTTGATCACGTCCTGGTCGGCGCGGCCGACCATGCTGTGGGAGACCGCCGTCTTCTCGGCGTCCTTGATGTCCACGGCCTGCGTGCCGGCGTCGGCGGGGCGGATCTCCAGCTTGACGCCGAGCTTGCCCCACTGCTGGGCGACCAGCTCCAGCGTCTGCTTCGACAGCGGCTGCGGGCCCGCGACGAAGACACCGAGCTGGAGCTTGACGCCGTCCTTCTCGCGCGTGCCGTCGGCCCCGCGCTTCCAGCCGGCCTCGTCGAGCAGCCTGTTGGCGCCGTCGAGGTCGTGGGCCAGTTCCTTAGACAGGTCCACGTAGCCCTGGGCCAGGTGGCTGAGCACCGAGGTGGCCTGGGGGTAGTTCGGGGTGAAGAGCGTGTCCACGACCTCCTTGGCGTCCGTGCCCTTCTGCAGCGCCCTGCGGACCTTGACGTCCTTCAGGATGCTGTTGGACGGGCGCAGGTAGAGGCCGTTGTTGACGCCCCGGGTCGGCTCCGCCCTGACGGTGAAGCCGGCCCCCTTGACCGTCTGCTCGTCGTAGGCCTGCACGTAACGCACGTAGTCGGCCTGCCCCGAGGTCAGCGCGCCGACGCGCACGTTGTCCTCCGGCGTCACGATGATCTTGACGAGGTCGAGGTACGCGCGCCCCTGATGCGTGGAGGACGGCGGCGCCCAGTCGTAGTCCTTGCGGGCCTGAAGGTCGATCTCCTTGTCCACGACCTGCTTGGCCAGCGTGAACGGCCCCGATCCGATCACGTTCTCGAGCTGGCACTGCTCCTCGTACGGCAGGCCGATCGTCTTCTTCGACACCAGCCCCGCCCCGATCACCGACGTGCCCTGGAGGAATCCGGGCGAGGGCTTGTCGAAGAAGAACTTCACCGTCTTCGGATCGACGACCTCCGAGCGTTCGTAGTTGTTGACGAACTCGGCCGGGGGCAGCTTCAGCTTCTCGTCGCCCTTGCCGTACACGTCGAAGTTGGCCGCGACCGCCTCGGCGTCGAGCGGGGTGCCGTCGCTGAAGGTCACGCCGTCGCGCAGGTGGAAGGTGTACTCGGTGGCGTCGTCGTTCACCTCCCACCTGGTCGCGATCCACGGCTCGATCTTCAGCGTCTCCGGGTTCTGCCAGGTCAGCTTGTCGGTGATCTGGTTGAGCACGCCGCCGTTGGGATAGAACCCGGCCGCCGGCAGGTAGAGGCACGTGGGCGGCTGGTGTTCCAGGTAGGTGAGCGTGCCGCCGTACACGGGCCCGCCGGTGGTTTTGGCTCCCGCGGACGTTCCGGCGCCGCCTCCACAGGAGCTCAGCAGCCCTACGACGGCGAGCATGGCGACGCTGAAGACCGCAGGTCTGGTTGAGGACATGGAACGACGACCCTTCACTTCCGTGGACTTACGCGACAAAACCCTAATACCTACCAGAAAAGTAGGCAAATATAAGATCTTGCCTGTGTTGTCCGCGGCCTTCGTGCTCGACCCCCAGGTCTTCCCCGACGTCTACGCGCCCGTCCTCGACCGCATCCGCGCCCAGGCCGGCATCGTGTACGGCCCCGCCGCCCACCCGGCCCCCACCTCAGCCGAAGTGCTCTGCACCAGTTGGGGGCCCCGGTGCTCGACCACGCCCTCCTGGCGGCGATGCCCCGCCTCAAGCTCGTCCTCTACGCCGCCGGATCGGTCCGCCAGATCGTCACACCAGAGTTCTGGGCCCGCGGCATCCCCCTCGTCTCCGCCTACACCGCCAACGCCGTCCCCGTCGCCGACTTCACGTGTGCGCAGATCGTCTACGCGCTGAAGGGCGGCTGGCGTTACGTCCTGAACGCCCGCGCCGCCCGGGCCCCACTCCCCCGCACCCCCCAGCCCGGCCTGTACGGCTCCCGCGTCGGCCTCGTCTCCCTCGGCGCGATCGGCCGCCTGGTCGCGGACCGGCTACGAGCACTGCGGGTGGAGGTGGTGGCCTACGACCCCTTCACCGAGGCGTACGACGGGGTCCGGATGACCGGCCTGGAGGAGCTGTTCGCGGCCAGCGACGTGATCAGCGTCCACACCCCCCTGCTCCCCGAGACCCGCGGACTGGTGTCCCGCCCCCTGATGTCCTCCATGAGTCCAGGCGCCACCCTCATCAACACGGCGAGAGGCGCCGTCGTGGACGAGACCGCCCTGCTGGAGGTGCTGGCCGGGCGCCCCGACCTGTTCGCCGTCCTGGACGTGACGGACCCCGAGCCACCCGCGCCCGGCTCACCGCTGTTCACGCTGCCCAACGTGGTGGTGACCCCGCACATCGCGGGCTGCCTGGGGACCGAGCGCGCCCTGCTGGGCGAACTGGTGGCGGCCGAACTGGAACGCTTCGCCACCGGCCGTCCCCTCCAGCACGCCCTGACCGCAGAATCCGCCGCGCACCTCGCGTAACCGAGACCGCGGGCGCGCAGACTAGGGGTATGGAGCTTCCGTGGTTGGAGTTGGGCGCGGGTGAGCCGCTGGTGGTGTTGCGGTGGTTCACGCCGGAGCACTCCGCCAAACCCGCCGCCGGGGAGCGGCAGGTGCTCGGGGCGCTGGGCGGGCGGTTCCGGGTGCATGCCGTCAACCGGGCGCCGGGCATGCCCCGGGGCACCAGCATGGCCGACATCGCCGAGCAGCACGCCCTCGCCATCAACGAGCGGTTCGGCGGGGCGGTCGATGTGCTGGGCATGTCGTCGGGTGGCTCACTGGCGCTGCAACTGGCCGCCGACCATCCGGAGGTGGTACGCCGCATGATCGTGGCCGGAGCGGCGTACACGCTGACGGACCGCACGCGGCTGGCGCAGCGGCGCTATACCGAGGCCGTGGCCGCGGGGCGCCGGGGAGCGCATCACCTCGCGCCGCTGGCCGGGGGCAATCCGGTGACGCGGGCGTTCTTCACGGCGCTCATGTGGCTGGCCGATCCGGCGATGCGGCCCGCGGACCCGTGTGACATGCTGCACTTCGCCCAGGCCGAGGACTCCTTCGACCTGCGGGAAAGGCTGCCGGAGATCGAGGTTCCGACCCTGGTCGTCGGCGGGGAGCGGGATCTGGCCTACACGCCCGAGCTGTTCAGGGACACGGCGGACGGCCTGCCGTACGGGAGGCTGGTGGTCTATCCGGGGGCCAGCCATCTGGGGACGTTCAGGCACAAGAGGTTCGCCGCCGACATCGCCGGGTTTCTGCGCCCTTAAGGCCGCGGGAAGGGGACCGTAAGGGCCTGAGCGCACGCTGAGGGCCATGCGCTACTCCGTCGAACGCACGCTCGCCGCCCCACCCGCCCAGGTGTACGCCGCGTGGACCGTCCCCAGGTGCTTCGCCCTCTGGTTCGGTCCCCGGATCTTCACCGCACCGCCCGACCGGGTGGTGCTCGACCCGCGTCCCGGCGGCGCGTGGCAGGTCACGCTGGTCGGCGAGCACGGCTTCGAGGCCACCCTGGGCGGCGTCTACCACGAGGCCCGCGCCCCCGCCAGGCTCGTCTTCACCACGGACGACGCCCTCGTGACCGTCACCCTGACGCCTGCCGGCGACGGCACCGCGCTGTGCTTCCAGCATGACGGCGACACGCAGGAGCACGTCAGAGCGGCGTGGCTGGAGTCCCTGGACCGCCTGACCGAGCATCTGGGCCGGCGGGCCGGGCCAGCAGTTGCACCACCCCCAGGAGCAGCAACGTCACGACCGTGATCCAGAGCACCACCGCCCCGGTCGGCCGGTCCCAGAAGACGAAGACCAGGGCGGCCAGCGCCACCAGCCCGGCGCGGACCAAGGTGGCGTTGCGCCCGAGCCAGGCCCCGAAGCGGCCGGTCTCCAGCCGGGATCCGGCCAGCCCGATGCCGCGCTTCAGGGCTGTCCGCGTCCTGACGGCGGTCGCGGACGGCCCGGTGAAGAACGCCGCGGCGGCGATCACCAGGCCCAGCACGAGCACGGTGCGCAGCCCGCCCCTGAGGAAGCGGGCCAGCGTGTCGAACAGCTCCGCGGCGGCCGCGTGATCCAGCCCGTGCCGCGCGACGGCGCCAAGGTACGCGGCCCGCCCCCAGGCCAGGGCGGCGGCCAGCACCAGCATGCCCACCACCAGCCCGATCCCCACCCCGGCCACGGCCCGGCGGCGGCTCCTGGCGACGTAGATCCCGAGCGCGAGCAGGATCAGCGCCAGCACCGGCAACGCCCACCTGAGCGTGATCAGCCAGCCGTACCAGCGTTGCCAGGTGACCAGCTCGGCCGAGTCGACCAGTTCGATCGTGGGGTGCAGTTCGGGGATGGAGGCGGCGAGGCCGAGGCCGGAGGCGACGAGTTTCTGCTTGACCCGGTCGATGACCGGGCCGAGGTCGAGGCTGACGGCGCCGCCGTTCACCTTGAGCAGTTGGCTGCCCTCGCCGGACAGCACCGCGACAAGCTGCTTGTGCGCGGCCCTGTTGGCCTGCACCCACACCGTCTGGAAGGTGTCGCTCGCGATGACCTGCCCGACCTTGTCGCGGACGAAGCCCTGGACGCCGTTGGCCATCGGCCCGGACAGCCCTTCGAGCTTGTCGCCGACGCGCGGCGGCAGCCTCCCGGCGATCTGGCCCACGATATCCTTGACGTCGAGCGCCCCCATGACCGCGGCCGTGACCCGGTTGGCGGCGGCGTTCTGGACGGCGGGGTCACCGGCCAGCGGCGTCACGTTCTCGACGTAGCGCTCGGTGTCGGAGACCTCGTTGGCGGCCCAGAACCCGACTCCGGCCAGCGGCACGAGCACGCAGCCGAGCGTGATCAGCACCGCGGACGCGACCGCGCGCCACCTTCCCCCTCCGGTACGGCTGCGCAGCTCCGCGACCTCGTCCCGCAGCCGCGCCAGCTCCGCCCGCTCCGCGTCCCCCAGCGGCTCCTCCGACATCGCCACCCCCTCGTCCAGAGAGGAATGCCCGTTCGGAAGGCAAAGGCGGGCAAATTCTCGGCAAGACCCTGTCCCGAGCCGCCCCCAGGGGGCACGACCTGATGATGAACGCGTACTACACCGAGCCCGCCGGCCGCTCCGGATGGCTGGGGTTCGCCGGAATGCTGGGCGTCATCCTGGGCTTCTTCCACGTGATCCAGGGCGTCATCGCCTTCTTCCGCCAGGACGTCTACCTGACCTCCGGCGGGCAGCTCCTGGTCCTCGACTACACCACCTGGGGCTGGATCTGGCTGATCATCGGCGTGATCCAGGTGGCGGTGGCGCTCGGCATCCTGGCCGGGAAGATCTGGGCCCGATGGCTCGGCGCGATCTTCGCCGCGCTGGCCATGATCGGCCAGTTCGCCTTCCTCAGCGCGTACCCGATCTACTCGGTGATCAGCATCGCGCTCTGCGTGCTGGTGATCTACGGGCTGATCGCCGCGCCGCGGCGGGCGACGGCCTGAGGCGCCGGGGGCCGGGCCCCCGGCGCGCCCCCGTCAGGGCCGGTTCACCTTGATGGGCGGGATCTTCGCCAGGCACGAGGTGTCGCCGACCCGCTCGTCCCTGATGAAGGCGCTGACCAGGCCCGCCGCACATCCCGAGGCGTCAATCTCGGGGATGTGCCCGGTGTTCGGGATCGGCAGGAACCGCGCCCTGGGGAACTGGGCCGCGCTCAGCCGGCTGTTCTCCACCGACGTGTTGCTGTCCAGGTCGCCGGAGATCACCAGCGTGGGCACGTCGGGCAGCCTGCCGCTCAGCGCGTACGGCCGCGCCGTCCCCACCTTCGGCCACCCGATGCACACCTCGCCCCCGTCGGGGATGCTGAAGGCGAAGCCCGCACGGCTGAAGGGCCCGTAGCCGTGCGGGTCGGTCCGCCCGAGCGCCCGCTCGAACTGCCGCCACCGCTGCCGCACCGGCGCGTCCACCGACCACGGCCGCGTGTAGTCGTTGCAGACCACGGTCATGGTCAGGCCCATGTCCGGCACCCCCAGATCGGCCGCCGCCTGGAAGGCCGAGGTCAGCTCGGCGGCGAGCGGGCCGGTCTCGCCCCTCGCGGCCTTGCTCAGGTGCGCGGGCATCGTGCCGAGCAGCGGAACCTCGTCGGGACGCAGGTTCAGCGCGCCGCTGGCGTTGAAGGTGAGCACCTGGGCGAGCACGCTCTCGGTCAGCTTGACCGTCACCGGCCGCCCGCCGGCCGTGATCGTGAGGTCGATCGGCCTGGCCCGCAGCATCGCCGCCACCTTGCGCAGATCGCGTACGGCCGCGCCGCCGTCGCAGGCCCCGCTCCGCGCGCAGATCCGGCGCAGGCTGAGCGGGACCGCCCTGGCGCTGGGGCCGCCGAAGGGGTCGAAGGTGACCGGGTAGGCGCCGGACAGCACGATGGAGCGCACGGTGCCCGGGTGGCGTTCGGCGTAGATGGGCATCAGGTAGGTGCCGTAGGAGACGCCGTACAGGACGACCTTGCCCAGGCCGAGCCTGTGGCGGACCGCGTTGAAGTCGTCGGCGGTGGCCGCGGAGGTGTATCCCTCGGCACGCGGGCCGAGGAGGGCGCCGCACCGGTCCACGATGCGCCGCTGCTCGGCGCGGGCGGCCCAGAGGAACCCGTCGGTGCCGCAGACGAACGCGCCGGACTGGCCGGTGCCGCGCGGGTCGATCAGCAGCAGGTCGTGGTCGGCGCGCAGGGGGCCGAGCAGCGCCGCGTACCACTCCGCCAGCCCGACGGGCGCCCCTCCCGGCCCGCCGGGGTTGACCATGACGGTGTTCTTCGCGGGTGCGGCCTCGTTCTCGCGGCGGACCAGCGCGTAGGCGACCTGGACGGTGCCCAGCTCCGGCTTGCCCGCCACGAGCGGGCGCGGCTCGGTGCCGCACTGCACCCGCCGCCCCGGCACCGCGGGACACCAGGCGGGCGCGCCGGGCTCGGGGGTGTGCGGCGCCCTGGAGGCGGCGTCCAGGCCGGAGGGGAGCGGGAACGGCACGGGCGAGAGCGGGAAGGGCCGGCTCTGCTGCGTGCCCTGGACAGGCGGCGGCGGCGTGGCAACCGCGGGCGACAACCCCACGGCCGCCGCTAAGACCACGGAAATCAACGACATACGGCAAGCCTGAAGCAGCCGTGATCAACCTGCCACCGCCGTGAGACCCAGCGCGCCCCTCCTCCTCAGGTGCCGGTGCCGGCGGCGCGGGATCCTCCCTGAGGCTCAGCTCACCCCGCGATCGCCTCGCGCTCCCTGTCGATGATCTTCTGGGTGTCGGGCAGGTCGTAGTTGGCGAGCAGGACGGCCGTCCACTCGGTGTCGAGGTAGATGCTCCAGCTCGTCGAGCCGCCGGCGATGCCGCCGCCGTGGGTGATGACGCGCTGGTTGTTGTAGATCGAGGCGATCGGGCCGTACGCCTGGAAGCTCTCGCCGCGGCGGGGATCGGGCGGTCCCAGGGACGGGCCGGAGATCTTCGGGCTCAGCCACATCTCGGTGTAGGCGCGGTTGAGCAGCTTGTGGTTCTTCAGCGCCCAGGCGAAGCGGAGCAGGTCGGGCGCGGAGGCGAAGGCGTTGCCGCCGCCTCCCCCGATGAAGCCGCGGGCGGCGTTGGAGCCCTTCACGCCGAGGGTGCCGCCCTTGTCGAGGTTGCGCACGCCGTCGATGCGGGAGCCGTCCTCCTGCAGCATGTACGGGTGCGCGATCCGCTCGTCGGTAAGCCACTGCGGCCTGGTGTAGTACGCCGAGCGCTTCATACCCGCCGGCTCGAAGACGTGCTCGCGCACGTACTCGTGGAACGGCATGCCGGAGACGGCGGCCACGATCTGGCCGAGGACGGTGTAGCCGGTGCTGGCGTACTCCTTCTTCGTGCCGGGGACGAAGCGCAGCTTCTGCTCCCTGACCCGCCGGCGGGCCGCGGCCTCGGCCTCCTCGACGCTGTTGAAGATCCGCTCGTCGACGCCGCTGTTGGTCGGGTCGGTCATGCCGCCGGTGTGCGTGAGCATCTGGTGCACGGTGACCGCTCCGACGTCGGCGGGGAAGTCGTCCAGGTAGGCGCTGAGCCTCTCGTGGAACCTCAGCCTGCCCTGCTGGGCGAGCTGGACGATCGCCAGGCCGGTGAACGGCTTGGACGCCGAGGCCAGGGCGTAGATCGTGTCGGGGCCGTTGGGGATCTCGCGTTGTTGGTCGGCCATGCCGTACGCGCGGGACAGGACCGGACGGCCGCGGTGGGCCACCAGCACGGTTCCGGAGAACCGGTCCTGCTCCGCCAGGTCACGGAGGTGGTCGTCGTAGGCCCTCAGAGAACGGGCCGGATCCCGGCCGGTGCTCGCCATCAGCGGCGCCGTGCCCAGCAGGCCGAGCACGGAGCGCCGCGAAGGGTCGTCGGTCAACGCAGACCTCCTTGGTCGATGGTCCGGCCATACCAGTGGAGCGCCTGCTAACTCCACGTAAGAGCGGGTTCGGGGGTGGCCTGCCGTTCCTGCCGATCGGGGCGGGCGCGCAGGACCGCCACCGTCAGGACGGCCAGTCCGAGGAAGACCGCCGCGCCCACCCCGGCCACCGCGTGCAGCCCCGAGGTGTACGCCGCGCGGGCGCCGGCCAGCAGCGCCGGGTCGCCCAGCGTCTCGGCCACGGCCCCGGCCAGCGTGTCCGCGTCGACCCCGGCGGGCAGGCCGGCGCGGAAGACCGCGGCGGCCAGGCTGCCCAGCGCGGCGACGCCCACCGCGACGCCGAACTCGCCGCTGGTCTCGGAGATCGAGGCGGCCGAGCCGGCCTTCTCCGGCGGGGCGGCGGCCATCATGATGCCGTTGCCCAGGCCCATCGGCAGCGCGATCCCCGCCTGGGCCAGCACCAGCCCGACCACCAGCACCGCGACGCCGCCGCTCGCGTCGGCGAAGGTCATCAGCGCCATGCCGGCCGCGCCGAGCGCCAGCCCCCCGGCCATCACGTACGCGGGCTGGACCCGCCTGGCCAGCATCGGACCGGCGGACAGGGCGACGATCATGACCAGGCTCGGCGGGATCATCCACAGCCCGGCGGCCAGCGGGGACAGGCCCGCCACCGACTGCAGGAACGTCGTGACCGTCAGCGTGATCCCGGCCATGACGACGCCGCCGAGCATGAGGATGGTCAGGGAGGCGGCGAAGGCCCGGTCGCCGAACAGGCGCAGGTCAAGCAGCGGGTCGGCCAGGCGGCGCTGGCGGCGGACGAACAGCACGCCCATGGCCGCGCCGGCGGCGACGGCCAGGACGGCCGCGGGCTGCCAGCCGCTCCTGGTGATCTCCTTCAGGCCGTAGATGGCGGGCAGGATCGCGCCCAGCGACAGGGCGACGCTGGCCAGGTCGAGGCGGCCGGCCGTACCGTCGCGGTATTCCGGGAGGACCAGCGGTCCCGCGACCAGCACCACGACCATGAACGGCACGCCCAGCAGGAACGCCGAGCCCCACCAGAAGTGCTGCAGCAGCAGCCCGCCCACGAGCGGCCCCGCGGCCATGCCGACCATGAAGCAGCTGAACCAGATCCCGATCGCGGCGCCCATCTGCTTGGGGTCGCGGAAGATGTTGCGGATCAGGGCCATCGAGGACGGCATCAGCGTCGCGCCCGCGATCCCCAGCAGGGCCCTGGTCACGACCAGCATCTCGGCGCTGGAGGAGAACGCCGCCGCGACCGACACCAGGCCGAAGGCGGCCGAGCCGGCGAGCAGCAGCCTGCGGCGGCCGATGCGGTCGCCGAGCGTGCCCATGGTCACCAGGAAGCCGGCGAGCATGAAGGAGTAGATGTCCATGATCCAGAGCTGCTGCGGGGCGCTGGCGCCCAGCTCGGAGCTGAGGTGTGGCAGCGCGAGGTAGAGGACGCTGACGTCGACGGAGAGCAACAGGGCGATCGAGCTGAGGACGCCGAGCGCGATCCAGTCGCGCTTCCCGGCCGTGGAGGTCGTGTTCATGGCTTCACCTTGGACGGGCTCGCTTCTGGTCTTCTTTCCAGCGCCTTAAGGTGCTTCGTATGCGTTTTGGAGTGCTGGGACCGCTGACCGTCTGGACGGACGCCGGACAGGTCGTCACGATTCCCGGGCTGAAGGTGCGTGCCCTGCTCGCGGACCTGCTGGCCCACGACGGGCGGGTGGTCTCCACGGACCGGCTCGTGGACGACCTGTGGGGCGACGACGCGCCGGCCAACTCGGCGGCGGCGCTGCAGGTGCGGGTCTCGCAGTTGCGCAAGGCGCTTGAAGACGCCGAACCGGGCGGCAAGAACCTGGTGGTCTCGCGCGCGCCCGGCTACCAGTTGCAGGTCTCGCCCGACGCGGTGGACGCGCTGCGCTTCGCCAGGCTCGCCGGAGAAGGGCGGCTGGCCGAGGCGCTGGAGCTGTGGCGCGGCTCGCCGTACGCGGACTTCTCCGACCTGGAGTTCACGCGCGCGCCGATCGCGAAGCTGGAGGAGCGCCGGCTGGCCGCCCTCGAAGAGCTCGCCGAGGTACGGCTGGCCGCCGGCGAGCCCGTCGACGTGGCCGGCCTCGTGGCCGAGCACCCGCTGCGCGAGCGGCTGCGCGCCGTGCACATGACCGCCCTCTACCGGTCCGGACGGCAGAGCGACGCGCTGGCCACCTACGGCGAGCTGCGCGAACGGCTGGCCGACGAGCTGGGCCTCGACCCGTCACCCGAGCTGGCCGACCTGCACGCGCGCATCCTGCGCCAGGACCCCGGCCTCAGCGGCCCCGCCCAGCGCCCGGTCACCAACCTGCCCGCCACCGTCGACGACCTCATCGGCCGCGACCAGGCCGTCGCCGAGGTACGCGCGCTGCTCGACACGAGCCGGCTGGTGACGCTCACCGGGTCGGGCGGCGTCGGCAAGACCCGCCTGTCCATCGCCACCGCCAGCGTGTTGACCGGCGCCTACCCCGACGGCGCCTGGCTGGTCGAGCTGGCCGCCTACGACCGCGACACCGCCTCGCTGGCCGACGCCGTGCTGGCCGCGCTGGACATCCGCGACAGCGCGGGCCCCGGCGACGCGCTCGACCGGCTGGCCGACACGTTGCGCGGGCGGCGCATGCTGCTCGTGCTCGACAACTGCGAACACGTCATCGACCAGGCGGCGAAGCTGGCCGAGTCGCTGCTGCGGGCCGCTCCCGGGCTGCGGATCCTCGCGACCAGCCGGGAACCGCTCAGCGTGGCGGGCGAGGCGCTGTGGAGCGTGCCGCCGCTCGGGCTGCCCGAGGAGGAGGGGCTCGACGCGGTCGCCGGCTCCGACGCGGTACGCCTGTTCATGGCCAGGGCCACGGCGTCGGCGCGCGGGTTCGTGCTGGACGAGTCCACGGCCGGGGCGGTCGCGCAACTGTGCCGCCGGCTCGACGGGCTGCCGCTGGCGCTGGAGCTGGCGGCCACCCGGGTGCGCTCGCTCGGCATCCACGAGCTGGTGGCGCGGCTGGACGACCGGTTCCGGGTGCTGTCCGGATGGCAGCGCGGGGTCTCCGACCGGCAGCAGACGCTCATGGGGATGATCGACTGGAGCTGGACCCTGCTCACCGAGGACGAGCGCGTGGTGTTGCGGCGGCTGGCCGTACATGCCGACGGGTGCACGCTTGAGGCGGCCGAGGTCGTGTGCGGGGGCGGCGGGCTGGACGTGATGGAGCTGCTCGCGCGGCTGGTCGACCGGTCGCTGGTGACCGTGGTGGAGGGGCCGGCCGGGGTGCGGTACCGGCTGCTGGAGTCGGTCGCGGCCTACTGCCGTCGGCGTCTGGACGACGCCGGGGAGACCGACGCGGTACGGCGGGCGTACGTGGCCTACTACACCTCGCTCGCGGAGCGGGCGGAGGGGCGGCTGCGTGGGGGTGAGCAGGTGCGGTGGATGCGGCGCCTGGACGCGGAGGCGGCGAACCTGCGCGGCGCCCTGGACGCGGCGCCGGGGCGTGCGGCGGTGCGGCTGGTGAACGCGCTGGCCTGGCACTGGTACCTACGCGGCCGCCTCCACGAGGCCCTCCGCTCCCTCGACACCGCCCTGTCCCACCCCGACCTCCCCCAGGCTGACAGACCCGAGGCTGACGGACCTGAGGCTGACCGACTCCAGGCTGACCTCCCCCGAGCTGACGGACCCGAGGCTGACCTTCCCCAGGCTGATGGGGTTGAGGGGTTTGCCTTGGAGGTGGCGAAGGCGCGGGCTTGGCGGGCCGGGTTCGCGTTGTTGCTGGGTGAGAACGTGGACTGGGAGGCGGCGCTGGAGATCGCCGATCCGGCCGCGCGGGCACGGGCGGAGCTGTTCGTGCAGTACGGGGTGACCGACATGCCGACCGCGACCGCCGTAGTGGACCGGGCGCTGGCCACCTGCCGCGAACTGGGCGACCGGTGGGGTGTCGCGGTGGCCCTGAGCCGCCAGTCCCGCGACGCCTTCACCATGCGCGAACTGGACAAACTAGACCAGGTCGGCAAGGAGAGCAGGCGGCTGTTCACGGAACTGGGTGACCGCTGGGGCGTACTGCAGGCCAACGAGTGGCTGGGCGGCCTGGAGGAGATCCGCGGCGACTACGACGAGGCCGTCCGGATCTTCACCGACGACGCCAGGGTGGCCGAGGAGCTGGGCCTGTGGCCGGACAAGGTACGCCGCCTGTCGTGGCTCGGCTGGATCGCCACCTACCTGCGTGACTACGACCGCGGCATCGACACCTGCCTGGAGGCGCTCCGCCTGGCCGACGGCCAGGGCTACAAAGAGGGCACCATCTTCGCCAGGATGGGCCTGTGCATCGCGGCCCGGCGTTCGGGACGGCTGGAGCTGGCCGAGGAGCACATCGCCATCCTGCTGAACGGCGTGCCGCGCGGGCCGGACGCGGACCCGCTGCTGTTCATCCCGACGGTCCTGAACGAACTCGGACACGTCCGGCAGGCGCAGGGCAGGGAGCCGGAGGCCAGGGAACTGTTCCAGGAGTCGCTGGTGGCCTCCAGAAAGATCGGCGACCCGAGGACGATCGCAGGCACCATGGAGGCGCTGGCCACGGTGGCCGACCCGGAGGAGGCGGCCCGTCTCCTGGGCGCGGCCGCCGCCGCCCGCGCCGCCCACAGCACCCCGGCCTCCCCCGACGAGACCGACGACATAGCCCGCGCGACGACCCGCGCCAGGGCCGCCCTGGGCGACACCGCCTTCACCACCGCCTACACCACCGGCCTGACCCACCCCTAACCCCCGGATCAACGGCCTGGACAGATCACCCGGGACGAGTGGCCAAGACCGAGACGCGCGGAGCGACGGGACAACGCACCGCCCCAGGCCACAGGCACCTCCGTGAGGCCAGAGGCGCCGTGGCCGGGCCAAAGCGGGCGAGTCGGAACGGGCGAGGCAGCAGGGCGCGGCCGGAGCGGGTGGCCGGGGTAGAGCGGTCGGCGGCCGATACGCGCGGTGCGACGGCGAGACGCACCGCCCCCAGGCCACAATCGCCTCCGTAACGCCAGAGGCGGTGTGGCCGGGTCGTGCAACGGGGGCGGAGGTGCCGAGCCGGAGCGGGCGAGTCGGGACGGGCGAGGCAGCGTGGCCGGAGCGGGTGGGCGGAGCGGGTGGGCCAGGTGGAGTGGGCTGGGTGGTGGGGTTAGGGGAGCAGGCGGAGGGGGGTGACGGTTTGGCGGTGGATGATGACGTCGAACCACTGGGTCAGGGAGCCGCCGTGGATGTAGTAGTCGAAGGGGCGGTTCGGGTCGTAGTTGGCGACGGCGCGCATCTTCGTGGGCTGGTTGAGCTGGGGTGGCGTCTTGACGCGGAGGTCCACGGCGTACTGGGGGATCCGGACGTCGCCGAAGGGCCGATCGGCCCAGGTGCGGGGTGGGCGGGGGATGCGTACCGGCTGGCCGCCGATCTTCAGGGTGCCGTGGTCGAAGGTGAAGCCGATGGACAGGTACCGCGGGCCGTACCAGCGGCGTAGGTGGGAGCCCGCGCTGGCGAAGCGGCGCTCGGGGGCGGGCGGCAGGGACAGGCGCAGGTCGGGGGCGTTGGCGGTGTGGGCGCTGGCCGCCCAGTACGCGACCTTGTCACCGGAGAACCGCTGCCACCACCGCAGGTTGCGCGAGGACTGCTGGTCGCGGTAGCCGGTGTCGGCCCTGCGGTCCAGGTACTCGAAGAACGAGACGATCTGGCGGGCGTTGTGCAGGGCCAGCGCCTGCGCGCGGGAGGCGGGCAAGCCTTCGACCACGTCGTAAGCAGCCTGCGCGTGGGCGATATACGGTTTCATGTCCGTTCCGCTCTCGAACAGCTCGCGCAGGTACTTCCCCACGTCGTCGGAGGGCGGGCGGATCTCGGCCAGGTGCGCCCTGACCTGGTCGACCTGGTCGGGGGCCGCCTTGGCCACGTGGTTGATCACCGCGTCGTACGCGGCCGGACGGGTGGCGTAGAACTCGACCCCGACGAAGCGCACCTTGTCGGCATGAGTGGCGTTGTAGGCGCGCAGCCAGCGCAGCACGTCCCTGACCTCCTCGGCCTGCCACGTCGTGGTCATCTGCTTGACCACGGCGTCCAGGTCGCCCTCGCCCTTGACGACGTAGCGGTCGACGATCTGCCCGGTGGTCCAGTCCTCCTCCCACGCGATCGTGCGGAACCCGCGCTCCTCCACCAGGTACCGCATCACCCGGTGCTTGAGCAGCGCCTCCTCCCGCGCCACGTGCGTGGACTCGCCCAGCCCCACGATCTTGGCGTCCCCAATCATCCTGGCCAGCGGCGCGAGGTCGCCGAGCGGCGCGGCCGGGTCGATCGTGGCCAGCGGGACGGCGTGCTCCTTCAACCAGTCCACGACCGGCCCGGTGGTGAGGGACAGGGCGGTGGCGGCGGCGAGGGCGGCGTGCGTGATCATCTGTGGTCTCCTTCGCGATCGGTTTCGCACCCAACCGTCCCTCGGGCCGGTCTCCGGCGCGTCCGCCGCGAAGCGCCCGCGGCGCTACATCAGCCGATGTAGCGCCGCGGGTCCGCCTCCTCCCGCGAGCGCAGCCCCCAAAAGCCCGGTGAGGTACGCGCGCGGCCAGGAGGCCGCCTCGCTCAGGAGCCCGGCTTGATCCGGACCAGGTTGCGGGCCTTCAGCGCGTAGAGCGTCCGGCCGCCGGGGGCGGCGGCCAGCAGCGGCTGGTCGCCGTACGCCTGGCCGGCCAGGCCGTCCACGACGGTGGTGACGGTCATGGCGCGCGGGTCCAGCCGGTAGATCCGCTTGCCGTCGCTGCCGTAGATCCGGCCGCCGGCCTCGATCAGCGTGCCGGAGCCCGAGCTGAGCAGCGGCACCGGCACGGTCCTGGTGACCTTGCGGCGCAGGAGGTCGAACTCGAAGGCCACGCCGGTGGAGGCCAGGCCGTAGAGCTTGCCGTGCCGTACCACCAGGTCGGAGATGCGGGTGGCGCCCGGGACCGGCACGACGCTCCAGCGGGTCTTCTTCGTGAACAGGTCGAAGGCGGCCAGCCTGGCCTCCTTCTCGACCGGGGTGGTGCCGAGGCCGCCCTGGATCTCGCTGCCGAGGTAGGCGGTGCCGGCGAAGGAGGTGACGGAGCGTACCGACTGGTTGGGGACGACGCCGCGGAAGGTCTCGACGGCGTTGCGGCGCGGGTCGTAGAGGGCGAGGGCGCCGCCGTGCAGGCCGTACTCGGGCTGGGTGCCCATCAGCAGGCGCCGGGTGAGGCGGTCGTAGTGGGCGTCGAGCGGGCGGTTCTGCTCGGCTCCCGCGCGGGTCAGCCTGGTCAGGCCGGTGCCGTCGTGGCGCATCTTGAACAGGTACGCCAGCGTGTAGACCGACAGGTACACCTGGTCGCCGACCGGCGTCATCGCCTTGGCCTCGCCAGGCAGGAACGTCCGCGTGCTCGTCCCGGCGGCGGGGTCGTGGACCTGGATCCCGGCCTTGCCGCTGACCAGGACCCGGTCTCCGGCCACGGCGATCGCCATGGGCAGTTCGGGCGCGGGCGGCATCCCCGCCTGGGTCAGGTCGACGCCGGTAAGCTCGCCGGTGGCCAGGTCGTACTCGACCACGGAGCTGGTGAGGGCGCCGACGAGCTTCCCGCCGCGCACGAAGATCCGGTTGAAGGCCGCCCCGTCGTACGGCACCGCCAGCTTGTCCAGCTTCGCGCTGTCGCGGTCGTAGCGGTAGAGGGTCCCGGAGGGCCGGGTGCCGAAGTAGACGTCGTTGTTGGCGGCGTCGATGCCGATGGCGGTGACGTAGGAGTCGCCCGGGGCGTCCACGAGCACGTGCTTGGAGGTGTCGGCCGTCTCCATCAGCAGGAGGTCGCCGGTGGCCGAGAGCCCGGCGGCCAGCAGCCCGTTCTCCAGGGCGAGCGTGCCGACGAAGGTGCGGTCGGCCAGTTCGGGGGGCAGGATCTCCTTCTTCGCGCCGGTGGCCCGGTCGATGGCGACCAGGTGCGCCTTGGCGCCGACTCCGGCGTACACGGTGGTGTCGTCCACGGCGATGCTGCGCACGTACTGCTCGCCCGCGGCGGCCTGGCCGAGGTCGCGGGTTTGGCCGGTGGCGGGGTCGTACTCGACGACCCGGCCGCCGGGGTAGGTGCCGGCGTAGATCTTGCCGTCGGCGGCGGCGTCCATGCTCCAGATGAAGTTGTCCGGCTTGACGTCGGCGACCTTGGTGGCGGTGCCGGTGGTGGTGTCGACCTTGTGGATGTCGCCCGGCGAGTACGTCCCGACGTACAGGTCGGAGCCGACGGCTGCGGTGGCCCAGGTGCCGTCGCCGGAGGGCAGGTCGGTGATCGAGGTGACCTTGCGCTGGGCGGGGTCGTAGGCGCCGATCCTGGTCGGCTTGATGCCTCCGGTGCCCAGGTAGAGCTTGTCGCCGACGAACTCGGCGCCGCTGATCGAGGTCACCGAGGAGGCCGGGCCGAGATCCTCCACGGTGGGCGCCGGCGCGCTCACCAGTCCTGCGGCCAGCGCGACCGCTGCTAAGGCGTTGAGTGGCATGCGGAACACTCTCCCTGCGCTGTCGGGAGCACGGTCGCGCTCCCTCGGGGCATTTACGGCCCAGGCCGTTATTTGCGCAATTGGTATCACGCACGCGCAGAAGTGAGCAAGAGTGGTGCCCGCCCCTCAGCGGAGCGGGCACCCGTGACTCAACCCTTGGACCGGTAGTCCGCCGCGACCCCGATCAGGCTGATCAGCCCGGTCGCGAACTCCAGCGCCTCCTGGTGCCCCTCCTCGAAGGGCGGCTGGAAGCCGACTCCCTGCCAGGTCTTCGTGACCGGGTCCCAGATGTCGCTGCCGACCTCGAAGTCCCAGCCGTAGATGCCGTAGTCGTACCAGAGTTCGTCGGCGGAGTTGCCCGCCGCCGAGTACAGCACGTCGGTGACCGGGCCCGTCTGCTGCGGCCAGGTCACGGTGCCGCGCGAGGAGGCGATGGCCTCCTCGATCGTCCGCGCCGACTTGAGGAAGTACGCCTCCTCGGCGGGGCTCGGCCGGGGCAGCGTGACCCGGCCGTCGAGCTTGTAGGCGCCGGGCGGCCACATGAAGTAGCCGCCGTAGCTGTGCACGTTGAGCGCGAACTTGATGTTGCGGTAGGTCTTGGCCAGCCAGATCACGTTGCGGCTCTCGGCCTCGGAGTGCTCGGCCGGGCCCGCGTAGTTGCCGCTCTGGCAGTTCGGCGAGGCGCCGAAGTAGCCGTCGAACAGCGAGCCGCTGGCGTAGTTGCGGTTGATGTCCACGCCCCAGGTGTTGCGCAGCGCCGGGTCGGCCTGCTGCGCGGGACAGTGGTTGACCAGGTTCTTCCGCTGCATGTTGAAGTCGTAGAAGCTGTAGTTCGCACCGTCGGGGTTGACGGTCGGGACGATGAAGATGTCCGTGCGGCTCAGCAGCCTGCGGGTGCCGGGGTCGCGCCGGTAGTTGCGCAGCAGCCGCTCGGCCGCCTCGATGGTGACCAGCGGCGTCACCCATTCGCGCGCGTGCTCCTGGGCGTAGGCGAGCACGCCGGTGCGCGAGCCGTCCCGCCGCTCGCCGATGCGCAGCGCGAGCACCGTCGCGGGCTTGCGCGACACGCTCGCGGGCGCCTTCAGGAAGTCGGTGAGCTGGGTGAGCGCCGCCGCCGCCAGCACGCCCGTCCCCGGGTCGTTCCGGTACGGCGTCGCCTTCACCAGCGTGCCCGCGCCCGCGTTGATCGCGGCGATGACCTGGGCCGCGGTGCTGACCAGTGCCCCGGTGGGCCCGGTGGCCAGGCTCACCGAAATGATCTTGCCGTTGACGGTCACCCGCAGCGGCCGGTCGGGCGCGCCCGGGTCCACCAGCTCGACGGCCAGGTCGTTGCCGCCCTCGGAACCGTAGGCCAGCGAGGTGACGACCACGGTCCCGAACTGGGCCTGGGCGTGGCGGCGGTAGCCGTTCGTCCTGTTGGGCAGGGCGATGACGTCGGTCAGGTGGGGGTAGCGCCGGTGCAGCTCCCGTACGCGCTCGTTGAGCTGGTCGGGCGGCATGTACTGGCTGACGAAGTCCTTCTGGTATCCGGGCACGGTCCTGTCGGGACGCTCGCCGTCCGGCCACTCCCTGACCCTGGCCTGGGCGGTGCCGCCGCCGGCCGAGGTGACCGTGACCCACTGCGGGCGGGCGTCGACCGGCGACGGCGTCGCGAACTGGTGCCCGAGATAGGCGCCCGCGTCCACGTACGCCACCATCGGCACCTGGCCGCCGCTGCCCCGCGAGCCGCGCCAGGCGGCGGTGAGCACGGCCGCCCCGCCCGCGCTGCTGGTCGCCTCGACGGACAGGAAGTAGCCGTCGCGCGTCTTCCAGTAGACGGCGCGCTCGACGACGATCTGGTCGGCCACGGCGGCGCCCTTGTTCTGGGGCGGGGCGGGCGCGGGGGCGGCGGGATCGGCCTTGGCGACGCCGAGCGGCTGGAGCGCGGCGAGCTGGCTCGGGGTGAGGACGGCGTCGACCCTGATGCTGCCGTCCGGCTGCGGGCGTACCCGCTCGGTGAGGTCGGTGCCCTGGGCGACCAGGCGTTCGAGGGTCGCGCGGTCGGGGACCGAGAGGGTCATGAGCGAGGCGGGTTCCGGGTCCGCGGACGGCGCCGCCGTCACGGCCGCGGGCACGGCCGGGGTCGCGGACAGGACGGCTAAAAGGGTCAACGCGAGGACACTTGCTGATGCGCGTAAGCCACGCATGGCTCTCCTCCTAGATCAGCCTAGGAGATCATTGAAAGCCGGGGCGCTGTGTCCGGCAAGGCTCGCGTGTTTGCATGGGCCGCATGGAAAACGGTTTCCCGGGTGCTCGGCGAGCTGCCCCCGGACCCGGACCGCCGCGACCTGGCGGTCCGGGGCTGACGGGTCAGACCCTGGTGATCCGCACCGCGTCCGCGATCACGTAGCCGGTGGTGGAGGTCCACCTGCTGACGCCGACGACGTTCGCGCTCCCGGCGGCCAGCGTGAAGGTCCCGAGGCTGCGCCACGCCCCGCCGCCCGTCCGCTGGTCCACCCTGATGGTCTGCCCCGCCACCAGGTACGGCGTCGCGCTGTTGTACCCGGGATCGGCCGGATACCAGACCTCGACCCGATAGCTGCCCGCGGCGGGGATGGCCGCGCTGAACCACGCCGGGTCGCTGGCCGCCACCGGCGCGGCGTAGCGGTAGTCGGCGCCGTGGCGCTGCCCGGAGAAGGCGGAGGTGCCCCAGTTGGCACCGGCGGTGAACCCGGCGCCCGCGTTGTCGACGATCACACTGAACGTGCCGCCGTCGCCTCCGGTCACCACCCGGCCCGCGCTCTGCGCGCTCTCCTGGTGGGTCCGGCCGAGCGCGCTCACGTAGTAGGTGTACGTGCTGCCCGCGGCGGCGGAGGCGTCGGTGAACGTGGTGGCGCGGGTGGTGGTCAGCAGGTTGCGGGCGTCGGCGAAGAAGCACGGGTCGGCGGCGGGCGAGCCGTTCACCCGGTAGACGGCGTAGGCGGTGCCGCCGCCCTGCCAGGCGAGTGCCACGCCGCCGCCGGCGCGGGTCGCCGAGGTGATCGACGGCACGCCGGGCGCCGCCCCGGAACCGTGCTCGGGCAGGAGGGCGGGCTTGGAGTAGTGGGCGGCGGTCATCGTGGAGACGGCGTTGATCCGGTTGGCCCTGACGTCCTTGGCGCTGAAGAAGACGTCGCCGCGTACCTCGGGGTGCTGACGGTTGTAGGTGAGGTGGTCGGACAGCTCGGTGGCGCGCTGCCAGGCGGGGTCGACGCCGGCCCGGTAGGCGGCCTGGCCCACGTAGAGCTGCACGGCGGTGCCCCTGACCACGCCGGCCCACCAGGCGGTCAGCACCTTGTAGTCGGCGACGTTGTAGCCGATGTGCCAGTAGAGCTGGGGCGTGATGTAGTCGATCCAGCCTTCCTTCACCCACCGCCGCGAGTCCGCATATATCGCGTCATAGGACTGCAGGCCGGAGGTGTTGGAGCCGAGCGGGTCCGTGCCCGCGTTCCGCCAGATGCCGAACGGGCTCACCCCGAACCGCACGTGCGGCTTGGTCGCGTCGATCCGCCGGCCCAGCTCCTTGATGAGCAGGTTGACGTTGTCGCGCCGCCAGTCGTGGATGTTGGTGAAGCCGTTGGGGTACTGCGCGAACGTGCCCGAGTCGGGGATCGTCTGCCCGCTGACCGGATACGGGTAGAAGTAGTCGTCGAGGTGCACGCCGTCCACGTCGTACCTGGTGACCGCGTCCATCATCGCGTCCTGGATGAAGGAGCGCACGGCGGGGATGCCGGGGTTGTAGTAGAGCTTGCCGCCGTACGCGAAGCGCCAGCCGGGGTTCCTCCTGGCCGGATGGCTGGAGATGAGCCGGTTGGGGTCGGCGTGGTTGGCGACCCGGTACGGGTTGAACCAGGCGTGGAACTCCAGGTTCCTGGCATGCGCCTCGGCGACCATGAAGGCCATGGGGTCGTAGCCGGGGTTGCCCCCCTGCGTCCCGGTCAGCCAGTTCGACCACGGCTCGTGCGGCGAGGGCCAGAACGCGTCGGCCGTCGGCCGGACCTGCACCACGACGGCGTTCATCCGCTTCTGCACCGCGAGGTCGAGCCACGAGCGGAACTCGGCCTGCTGCGCCGCCACGCTGAGCCCGGTGGCGCTGGGCCAGTCGATGTTGGCCACGCTGGACACCCACATGGCGCGGAACTGCCGCTTGGGCGTGGCCGGATCCACGGCGCAGGCCGCGGCCACCGAGGCGGCGGCCGGCGCCGGGTTCAGGAGGACCGGGTTCAGGAGGGACGTGAGGAGGAGGGCAAGGACGGCTAAGACACCACGACCTGTCGTCACGAAAGAAAGCTTCTTCTTCCTGTCAGTCCCTGTCAATAATCTCCCGCTGGGCCTGGTAAAGGTCGCGCACGCGCGGCCGTACGCCGTGATCGCCCTGGAAGCTCTCCAGGTCGCCGGTGAAGTCGGGGGTGAGCTCGCTGCCGCCGCTCGCCCCCTGGATGCCGATCGACACGCTGCGCGGGGCCACGTCGGCGATGGTCAGCGCGTACGGGCTGGCGCCGGTGATGCGCACGTTCCAGTGCGCGATGCGCGCGCCGAACAGCGGGCCCGAGGCGCCTGAGCCGCCGACCCTGCCGTTGTTGACCAGCGTGATGTCGGTCCTGACGTTCTCGAACGGCAGGCCGCGATGGGTGTCGAAGGTGCCCTCGGCCATGGTGCCGCGCCGCCAGACGTTGCCCGAGGACAGCCCCTCCAGGTTGAGCCCGTGGTGCACGGCCCCGGACGGCACGGGGACGGTGAACGCCTCGATCTCGAAGTCCTCGACCAGGTTGTCGTGCGACTGCATCCGGCAGGCGAAGCTGTGGTGCGCGGCCCTGCCGCCCACGGCCACGTGGCTGAGCGTGTTCGACTTGGCCGTGGTGAAGCCGAAGCCGAGGTCGCAGTTCTCCACCCGCACGTCGTAGGCCCAGCAGTCGTGCACCGCCTGGAAGCAGACGCCGTTGGAGCCGGGGTGCTTGTTGTGGGCGGTCATCGGGACGACCGCGTTGCGCACGGTCAGGCGCTCGACCCCGCTGTCGTGCACGGTCGGGCCGAGGGCGCGCAGCTTGGCCGGCCACTCGGGGCGCAGGTCGTAGCGGATCGGCTCGGCCAGCCTGACCAGGCGCGGGCCCAGGACCGCCGCCACCCTGACCGGCCACTGGAAGGAGGAGTACTGCACGTACTGCCCGCCCGAGCCGGTCACCAGTTGCGGGGCGCGGCGCGGCCAGTCGTAGGTCCTGGTGCCGGGGATGTCGCCCGCCACGTGCTTCAGCAGGCCCGCGTCGGGCCGGTTCTCGGTCTCCAGCAGCACCATGTCGCCCGCGCGGAGCCTGGCGGTGTCGGAGACCATGAGCGTGCGCGCGCCGCGCGTGGCCGCCGACACCTCGGCGAGCGTCTCGCCCATGAGCCAGTTCTCGGTGCCGGCGAAGTCCTCCGACTCCGACAGCGCCCTGCGCTCCGGGGAGATGAACCACACCTGGCCGCCCGTCCACGACCAGCGGCTGTTGCCGTTCGACTGGCGGGCGGGCCGGTAGCCGTCGTCGAGGCTCCTGGCGAAGTGCAGGATCGTCCGGTCCCGCCCGGAGCCGCGCAGGACCACGTTCGACCAGTGCATGAAGACCGGGGAGTTCAGCAGGTACGTGCCCGGCGGCACCAGCACGACGCCGCCGCCGCGCTCCCCCGCCGCCTTCAGCGCGGCGTTGAAGGCGGGGGCGCAGTCGGTGACGCCGTCGGCCTTCGCGCCGTGGTCGGTCACCTTCGCCACCACGCGCCCGTGCCTGGGCGGCTTGGACCCGAGCCGGTAGCCGGCGCGGGAGACGTCGGGGACGAGCGGGTGGGCGCCGGGCGCCGACGCCCACTGCTCCAGCAGGGCGGACGAGTCGTCCTTGGGAGCGCGCTCCCCCTCCGATAAGGCCGGGGTGGCGGCGAGCGCGGGGACCGCCGCGGCGGCCACCGCCGCGCCCAGCAGGGCGCGGCGGCTGACGGTGTCGTGCATGTGGTGCTCCTCAGGGGGTGGGTCGGCCGAGCGAGAGCCGGTCCAGGTCGGGCGCGGAACCGTTGTCGTTGTGGATCTTGATGGTGTTCTGCCCGGCGCCGAGGGTCACCGGGACCCTGGTCGTGTAGGGGGTGTTGTTGCCGACGCCGTCCACCCGCACCTCGACCGGCGTCCCGTCGTTGACGGTGACGAAGAACGAGCGCGGGCCGTTGACCGTGTAGTCGGCGAACAGCGTGTAGGTCCCGGCCTCCGGCACGCTCACGTTCTCGAACAGCACGTACGCGTCGGGCGCGCCGCCCAGGTTGCGCACCTTCTGCCCGCCGGAGCACGGGCCGCAGCCGGTGATGCCGGCGCTGCCGAGCTGGTTGGCCGAGTCCTCCGCCTCGCGCATCCAGACCCGGTCGGCGGGGCGTGGCCGTACCCTGACCTGCTTGGAGGTCTGGGCGGGGCGGCCGAGTACCTGGAAGGCCGCGGTGACCGGGATGTCGGCGGCGGTGACGTCCTGGCCGGGCGGCGAGGTGAGCGTCCAGGTCGCGGAGAGCGTCTGGCCGAGCCGCATGGTGACCGCGGTCGCCGGGTCACCCTGCACCGTCCAGCCCTGCGGGGCCTTGGGTGCCAGCGTGACCTGGTCGAGCTGGTCGTCGGCGTCGAGCCGCAACGTGGCGGAGACCTTGATCGCCTGCTGTCCAGGACCGACCCACTGCAGGCCGCCGGGCTCGACGGTCAGCGTCGTGGTCGGCACCTGGGCGGCGGGCGGCAGCGGCGCGATCGCGATCCTGTCGATCCCGGCCGCGCTCTCCGCCAGCGAGATCGTGTTCGCGCCCTTCTTCAGCGGTACGGCCAGCGCCGTGGCCACCGGCACGTCCTTGGCATCGGCCTTGACCGGCACCTCGACCGGCGCGGCCCCGTTGACCGCGACCTTCACCGAGGTGTCCGTGCCGGAGGTGTGGTCGATCTGCAGCCGATAGGTCCCGTCCTCGGGCACGGTCACGTCGTCGAAGGTGAGCGTGCCACGCTGCAGGCCGGTGACCCGGAAGTGTCCCGAGCAGGTGCGGCACAGGTCGGGGCGGGCGCCGCCGGCCCGGTCGGCGTGCTCGGCCTCAAGGGGCGCGGCCGGACCGAGGGAGAACGGGTGCGCGTAGGCGACCTTGATCTCGTCGATGCGCACCTGGCGGTGGTAGCGCGGGGCCTGCGGGCCGCCCCAGGTGTCGAGCACCTCCAGCCTGACGTGGCGGGCCCGCTGCTCGCCCAGGTCGATGAACTGCACGCCGCGCGCGCTGCGCAGGGCGCCGGTGCGCACGGGCTTGCCCCAGTCCTTGCCGTCGGAGCTCAGGTAGACGCGGTAGTCCTTGATGCGCGCGGAGTCCTCGGGGCGGCCGAAGCTCTCGCGGGCGTAGGTGGGCGACCATTCGCGCTGGTTGACGGCGAGCGAGGTGAGGACGCGGCGCTGCCCCAGGTCGAGGGTGGTGGAGATCGGGAGCCGGCCCTTGTTGTCCCAGTAGGTCGAGAAGTCGCCGTCCACGAGTCCGGGGGCGGCGGCGCGGACGCCGTCGTGGTAGAAGCGCTGGCCGGCGGTCTCGACCTTGAAGACCGTGTCGTACGGGTCCCAGTCGGTGATGCCGAGGATCGTCAGGTGCCCGGCCGACTGGTGGAAGCGCAGCTTCTTGCCGGTGCGCAGGTCGCTGACGCGGGTGACCCAGTAGCCGTTGTCGCGCAGCCGTACGTGGTCGGTGCGGGGGCGGGTGACGACGTGGACGTACTGCGTCCGCGCGCCCGGCTCCACCGTGATCACCCCGTGCGCGCCGTCGTTCCAGAAGCCGGGCTGCATGCCGCCGTACATGTAGCCGCCGCCCTCGGTGCCGTACAGGGAGGAGCGGATGGGCGGGACCCAACCGGCCATGAAGTCGTTGAACGCCGCCTGCTGGGGCGGGAACCTGCCGTTGACCATCGGGGTCTCGGCCATGAGCGACTTCATCGACGAGCCCGCGTTGGTGATGTAGCGGCCGGTGCTGAGCCGGGTGTCGACGGGGTGGTTGCCGCCGTCGTACCACCACTGGCCGGTGGTCGGCAGCTTGTAGTCGGCCTCGACCAGGCGGGGCATCGGCGTCCAGGCGGCCTGCGGGTAGTCGTAGGACGGGGTCATGCCAGTCTTCTGCTCGTTGCTGACCGTGTCCATGATCGGCGTGTCCTCGTTGTTGTTGCTCAGCAACCAGGACGGGCGCCGCTCCCTGATCTGCTCGTAGAGCCGGTTCTGCTCCCAGTAGGCGTTGTCGTTGTCGATCCAGAACCCGGCCAGGTCCGCGTAGTTCTCCATGACCTCGAAGAACAGGTCGTAGGAGTACATGCCGAAGCCGTCGCGGGTGGTCAGGTCCACCTGGCGGCCCTTGTAGGCGGAGTAGGCGGCCGAGTCGAGGGTCGAGACGCCCTGCTCGTTGTGCCACTGCGGGTCGTCGGTCATATAGAGGATGATCCGCACGTCCTTGGCCTTGCCGGCCGCCACCAGCTCGCCGAGTAGGTCGCGCTCGGTGGCGCAGCTTCCGGGGATCTTGGACGGCCACGGGCGGGCGTACCCGAGCCGGCTGTGGAAGGTCGCCAGCACGATGTACGAGGCGCCGAGCTTGCGCGCCTCGTCCACCCAGTAGCCGGCGCTCCAGCCGCCCTCGGTGACGTCGCGCTCCCAGGCCGCGCAGTCGAGGTGGCGGGGTGCGGTGAACATGCCCCAGTGCAGGAAGAGCCCGGCGGTGGAGTCGCGCATCCACTTCTGGCGGGGATGCTCGACCTCCGCTCCGGCCGGCAGGGCCCAGAGCAGGCTCGATAACAGGATCAGGATGACGGTGAGCGCGCGAGATCGCATGGCACCTCCAGACATCCGATGATTACAAGCGGTTGCAAGGTGGTCAAGCGGTTCCGGCAGGCGTACGCTGATGACTGATTGACCGGATTTCAAATCTGGTCACAAAGTCAGAAGGGAGGAACGCGTGCGAGAACGCGCCGACCGGATCCTCGACGCCGCCGCCGGGCTGCTCGTCCAGCTCGGATACAAGAAGGTGACGGTCGAGGACATCGCCCAGCGCGCCGGCATCGGCAAGGGCACCGTCTACCTGCACTGGAGCACCAAGCAGCAGCTCTTCGAGGCCGTGTTCCTGCGCGAGGCGGTCGCCTACACCGACGCGCTGCGCGCCGCCCTGCGCGCCGAGCCCGCCGTGGTCAGGCCGCACCGGCTGCTGAGCGAGTCCTACCTGCTCGTCATGGGCAACCCCGTGCTGCGGGAGCTGTTCTCCGGCGACGCCCGCTTCCCCCGGGGCGGGCTCACCGACGTCGTCGCCAGGGGCAGGGAGCTCATGGCCGCCTCGAACTTCTACGACGTGCTCATCCGCCACAAGCTCATGCGCGACGACGTCCCCGACCTGCACTACACGCTGGCCGCCACCCACGCCGGGTTCTACCTGCTCGACGCCTACGACCCCACCGCCGCCCGCGACGTGCAAGACAGGGCCGAAGCGCTCGCCTTCGTGGTACGGCACGCCTTCGAGCCCCCGGCCGAGCCAGGCCGGCCCGCCCTGGAGACGGCCGCCGCCGAGCTCCTCACCACCATCGATCAGATCCTGCCGCCCTACGAGAGGTGGATCTACAGTGAGAACGCCTAAAGTCTGCCTGGTCACCGGCGCCTCCTCCGGCATCGGCAAGGCCACCGCGATCGAGCTCGCCCGCGCCGGCCACACCGTGTACGGCGTGGCCAGGCGCGTCGAGCGGATGGAGCCGCTGCGCGCGGCCGGCGGGCACCCGCTGGCCATGGACATCACCCGCGAAGCCGACCTCGCCCGCGTCGTCAGCACGGTCATCGACGCCCACGGCCGCATCGACGCGCTGGTCAACAACGCCGGGATCGGGCTGCACGGCTCGGCCGAGGAGGCCCCGCTCGACCGGGCCCGCGAGCTGTTCGAGGTCAACCTCTTCGGGCCCGCGCGGCTGGTGCAGCTCGCCCTGCCGTACATGCGTGAGCGCCGGTCGGGCCGGATCGTCAACGTCTCCTCGATCGGCGGCGAGATCGCGCTGCCCCTCGGAGCCTGGTACTACGCCTCGAAGCACGCGCTGGAGGCCTACTCCGACACCCTGCGGCAAGAGGTCGGACGGTTCGGGGTGGAGGTGGTGCTCGTGCAGCCGGGGATCATCAGGACGGAGTTCGAGGACGAGACCCCGCGCGAGCTGCGCGAGATCTCCGGCAAGGGCGCCTACGCCGACGTCGCGCTGCCGATGGCCGACAAGGCGGAGGAGGCGTTCGGTCCCGGGACCAAGGCGTCGGACCCGGCCGTGGTGGCGCGGGCGATCCTGCTGTCGATCGAGACGAGCCGGCCGAAGGCCCGCTACGCCATGGGCTACCTGGCCAAGCTGCTGCTGCGGATGAACCGGCTGCTGCCCGACCGCGCCTGGGACAAGATGGTCACCCGCACGCGGTGAGCTCAGCCGGCCAGGCGGACGATCGCGGCCAGCGAGCGGTCCACGTCCGCCTCGGTCGTGGTGGCGTTGGCCACCGAAATCCGCATCAGCCGCCGCCCGCGCCAGGTCGTGCCGCCCACCCAGCAGGTGCCGTCCCGCTGGACGTCCGCCACCACCCGGCCGGTGCGCGCGTCGTCGCCGAAGCCGACCAGCACCTGGTTCAGCACCACGTCGTTGGCGACCTCGAACCCGGCCGCCGCCAGCCCCTCGGCGAACCGGCGGGCCAGCGCGCAGCAGCGCTCGACCAGCGCCGCGACCCCGTCGCGCCCCAGCTCGCGCAGCCCCGCCCACACCGCGAAGCCGCGGGCCCGCCGCGAGGACTCCGCGGTGAGGTCCGCGCCCTCCGGCACGCCCCCCGACCCGACCAGGTACGCCGCCGCGTACGACATCGCCGTGCCGTGGACCCTCGGCCTGGCGCAGAACGCGAACCCCGAGTCGTAGGGCAGGTTCAGCCACTTGTGGCCGTCGCAGGCCCAGGAGTCGGCCAGGTCCAGCCCGTCGACCAGGTGCCGGGTCGAGGGGGCCGCCGCCGCCCACAGCCCGAAGGCGCCGTCCACGTGCACCCACCCGCCGTGGCGGTGGACCAGCTCGCACGCCTGCCTGAGCGGGTCGCAGGCGCCGGTGTTCACGTTGCCCGCCTGGAGACAGACGATGAGCGGCCCCGCGGGCGCTCCGGCCAGCCGGTCGCGCAGCGCCCCGAGGTCGATGGCGCCGTTCGCGTCGGCGGGCACCGCCTCGACCACGTCGCCGCCCAGGCCCAGCAGCCGCAGCGAGCGGTCGATCGTCCCGTGCCGCTCCGCGCCGGCCACGACCCGGATCGGCGGCGCGCCGGGCAGCCCGCGGCGTTCCACGTCCCAGCCCGCCTCCGCCAGCACGTGGTGCCGCGCGGCGGCGAGCCCCGCGGTGTTGGCCGCCTGGCATCCGGTGACGAACCCCACCGAAGCCGACGCCGGAATCCCCAGCAGCTCCTTCAGCCAGCCCCCGGCCGCGGTCTCGGCGGCCAGGGCGGCGGGCGAGGAGACGACGTTGGTGGCCATCTGGTCCCAGCCGGTCGCGAGGATGTCGGCCGCGCTCGCCGCGGGCAGCGCGCCGCCGACGACGAACCCGAAGTAACGCGGCCCCGCACCGGCGACCAGTCCTGGCTCGGCGGCGGCGAGCAGCTCCGCCAGCACCTGCGTGGGCGGTGTGGGGGCGGCGGGCAGCGGCCCGGAGAACGCCTCGACCAGCGCGTCCTGGTCGACCGGCACGCCGACCGGCCGCTCGGGCAGGGAACGGCGGAATCCGGCCCCGTGGTCGGCGGCCAGGCGGAACAAAGGGCCCAGGTCCTCCACCGTTACAACGACTCCACGAACCGCGACATCCCGGCCAGCCAGCGGTCGGGGTCGTCGGCCTTGCGCCGCACGTACTCGGGCACCTCCGGGTGCGGGAAGATGAAGAACCGCTCGGCCTCGACGCCCGCGACGACGGCCGCCGCGACCTCCTCCGGCTCCAGGATCGGGCCTGACGCGCCGACCGCCCGCGCGGTGAGGTGGTCCTCCTCGACCCCGCGCCTGAGCATCCCGGTCCGCACGCCCTGCGGGCAGAGCACGCTGACCTTGACGCCCTTGCCCGCGTAGTGGATGGAGACCCACTCGGCGAAGGAGATCGCGGCGGCCTTGGTGACCGCGTAGGGGGCGTCGCCTGGGCAACTGATCAGCCCGGCCGCCGAGCAGGTGTTGACGAGGTAGCCGCCGCCCCGCTCGACCATGCCGGGCACCACCGCGCGAGCGGCGTACACGTGGGCCATCACGTTGATCCCGAACAGGGTCTGCCACTCCGCGTCGGCCGCGTCCAGCCCGTGACCGGCGATGACGCCGGCGTTGCTGCAGAAGAGGTCCACCGGCCCGAAGGGCGTGCTCGCCAGCGCCGCCACCTCGCTCTCCACGGACACGTCCGCCCGCACGGCCACCGCCCGCTCGCCGATCTCCTTGGCCACCGCGGCGGCGCCGTCACCGTCCAGGTCGGCGACCACGACCCCGGCCGCTCCCTCGGCGGCGAAGCGCATGGCCATCGCCCGCCCGATCCCGCCCGCCGCCCCGGTGACCACGGCGACCTTGCCCCTGATGTGCATACACCACGCTCCTGTACCGACCAGCCGGTATCCAGAACGTAGTTCTCCTCACACCCGGGCGTCAATCGCGATGAGGCGCTCGCACACGTCCAGCAGCCGCGCCCGCAGCGGCGCCGCCCGCAGCGCGAACCCCCGCTGCAGCGCCGCGTACTCGGTCCGCCCCGCCGCCGTCTCGACGGGGATCGGCCGGTAGCCCAGCCCGCCGAGGTCGTACGGGCTGGCGCGCATGTCCACCTCGCGGATCTCCCGCGCCAGCGCGAAACAGTCGGCGATCAGCTCGCTCGGCACCAGCGGCGACAGCTTGTAGGCCCACTTGTAGAGGTCCATGTTCGCGTGCAGGCAGCCGGGCTGCTCCATCTCGGCCTGGCGTTCGCGGGTGGGCTCCAGCACGTTGAGCGGCCTGGCCGCCTCGGTGAAGAAGCGGAAGGCGTCGAAGTGGCTGCAGCGCACCCCGCGCGCCTCCACCACCGCCGCGATCTCCTGGGGCGCCATCCTGAGGGGCTGCCTGGCGTGCCGCACCTCGTCGGTGCGGTAGACCATGGCCCACTCGTGCATCCCGAAACACCCGAACTGTCCGGTACGGCCGGCCGTCGCCCCGAGCAGCCGCGCCGTCCACTCGACCATGGCCATCCGCTTGTCCAGCAGGCCGGTCGTGTCCAGGCGCTGCCCGCCCTCGACGTCCACGTACTCGGTCCCGAGACCCTCGGCCCCCAGCAGCACCACCCCGGCGCCCGGGTGCCAGCGGCGCAGCCTGGCCGGGCGGAAGCTGTAGTAGCTGAACAGGAAGTCCTCGACCGGATGCGTCTCGCGCGCCTGCCGCCTGCGCAGATGCGGACCGATCCAGGCGTCGACCCGGCGCTCGTGCGCCTCGGCCCGCCGCCGCCACTCCCGCTCCTCCAGCTTCTCCACCGCATCATGGTAATGACCGGCTAGTCCTGGTCCTTACGCCCGTCCCTGGCGATCTGGTAGAGCAGCGCCGCCACTCCCACGGCGGCGCCCAAAGGCGTGGCCCACGCGGGCCAGATCACGGTCACCACCACGACCACGGCCACCGCCACGCACACGAAGAACACCCGGCCCGGCAATCGCAGCATTTCTCACCGCCCCATTCCCGTCACCCCGATTTTAGGCGGGTTCTCTAGAGAGGTTCCGCCGGTGATCGCCGGGAAACGGCGGCGAGAATTATTCGGATACAGCTTTCGCCGTGGCCGGGCGGAGAAAAGCTCCGGCGGATTCTCCGCGCATTTTCGCGGGGCCCGGCCCCATCAATTCCGGGACCGCCACACTTCTCTTTCCCCTCACAGGACGACCAGCCGGTGGTGGTCCGCGCCCACCTCGGGCTCCAGCACGGGCTCGCCGCCGACCTCCGCCCAGGCGTGGAATCGGTAGGGCTCGGTGACGAAGCCGATGCACCAGTCCACGCGGCGTCCGCGCAGCGCCCCCCACAGCACCACGGCCAGCGAGGTCTCCAGGCAGGCGGTCCGCCCCGGGTAGCGGCCGGCCGCCCAGCGCACCGCCCTGACCATCTCCTCGGCCGCGACCAGGGCGGGCGGCGGCGCCGTACGCCGTGATCTGCTCACCAGCCGGCACACGGCCGGAAAGCTCATCCGCAGCAGCAGGTGCGCGCAGGCCACCAGGAACAGCGAGGCCACGGCCCCGCGCGGCCGGACGGGCGGCGCGGCGGCGGGCTCGGCCATCGGCACCGAGGCCGCGGCGGGCCGGTCCACCAGCAGCAGGCCCGCGCCGACCATCTCGGCGACCAGCGTGGAGACGTCGGCCGACAACCGGCTCAGCGGCACCTCGGGGAAACGTTCGGCCAGCGCCGCCACGCACTCGTCGACGCCGCCGCCGGTCGTGAGCGTCGCCAGCAGGCCGGCGCCGGTGGCGTTGAGCGCGTACAGGAGGCCGGTGTCGCCGTCGAGCAGCACGCCGGCCTCGACACGCACGTGGGGCGCGACGATGAGGCCCACGTCATCCCCTCCCTTCCTGAGAGTCCAGGGCACGCAGCCACAGCTCGAGCGCGAGCAGCCGGTTCAGCGGGCCCAGCGGGACGGGCACGCCGCTGGTCAGCTTCGTGAGGCTGAGCCGTACCGCCTCCGGCCTGATCACGCCCAGGTCGGCCAGCAGGCTACTGCCCATCAGCGCGTGCAGGCGAGACCCCGCACGGCGGGCGCCCTGGTACTCCTCGGCCAGGTAGTCGCCCTTGCCCGCGCGCTCGACCACCTGCCGGGGCACGAGCCCGGCGACCGACCGCACCAGGAGCGGCTTGTAGGTCCTGGTGTCGGCCCGTTCGGCGGCCCGCAGGCGTACGCAGGACTCGACGACGTCGTTGTCGAGCAGCGGCGCGTGGACCGCGAGGCCGCGGCGGGCGCCCAGCTCGCGCAGGAAGCGCTGCGCGGCGGCGGCCTCGCGCAGCGCGAGGTGGGTGGCGTGCGCGGACGGCGGGCCGAGCGCGGCGGCCCGCCCGGCCGTCGCCGGGTCGCCCGCCGACTCCGCGAGACCCTCGCGGCTCTCGCGCGACAGCCAGCCCAGCACCTCGCCCGGCGGGCTCCACCAGGTGAGCGCGTCGTAGGCGGTCGCGTCGCGGGAGGGAGGCCGGCGCAGGTCGGCGGCGAGGCGGCCGAGCGCACGCCGGGCCGGCGTCCCGGCCAGTCGTGCTGCCCGGGTGACCAGCAGCGCGGGCGACAGGCCCCGCATGCGCGCCAGCGCGTGACCGTCGCGCCACAGCCGGGCGAGCGAGCCGGGAGCCAGCAGGTCGGCCAGGTAGGCGGGCCCGCTCCACAGCAGCGCGTCGCCGCCCTCCCCGGTGAGGTGCGCGCCGGAGCCGCGGGCCGCCGCCCAGTCCAGCCGCAACGCCGCCCGCCGGACGGCCAGCAGGCCCGTCACCGGTTCCTCCGCCGGTTCCAGCCGGTGCAGCCCCTGGTAGGGCAGGGTGTGCTGGTCGCCGACCACCCGCCTGAGCACGATGCCGCGGGTGGCGCGCGCGGCGCGTACGGCATGGGCGAGATCGTCCGCAGGAGCGCTCGCGTGATGGTAGACGACGGCCTCGACCGGCGCCGCGCCCCGGCGCGCGGCCAGCGCGGCGATCGACGTGGAGTCGAGGCCGCCGCTGAAGTCGGCGGTGACGCGGCGGGCCGGATCGCCGCAGCGCGCGTCCACCGCGGACACCAGCGCCCGGCGCAGCAGATCCGCCGAGTCCGCGAGCCCGGCGCCGGGGAAGACGGCACGCGGATGGTGCACCCGGACCCGCGTGCCCCGCCCGGTCACCTCCAGCACCTGGCCGCCCTCGACGCTGCGCGCCCCGGCGAACGGCGAGCGGCCCGCCGCCAGCGGCAGCACGTCCGCGCAGGCGATCGCCACCGCCGCCGACAGCGGGTCGGGCGCCAGCCCCGCCATCCGCGCGACCACCCGGGCGTGCTGCGCGATCACGGTACGGCCGGCCCGGCTGGCGAAGTGAACGCCGAACTGCCCGGCCAGATCGGGATAGACCAGCACCGCCGCCGGGCTCAGCACCACCACCAGCCCAGACCCCGGCCAGCGGCCCAGCCGGTCGAAGTCGCCCGCGCGCACGGCGTCGGCGAGATCGGCCGTCGCGGCGTCGGCCTGGGGCAGCCGGTGGCCGAGCGCCACCAGGCGGGTCTCGCCGTGCTCGACGGTCAGGACCTGGTCGGCCGGCCACCGCCCGTACAGGCGGAACTCGCCGGGCGGCGCGGGGTCGACGGTGACGGCGAAGCCT
This sequence comes from Nonomuraea sp. NPDC050790, assembly GCF_044456745.1. Taxonomy (NCBI): domain Bacteria; kingdom Bacillati; phylum Actinomycetota; class Actinomycetes; order Streptosporangiales; family Streptosporangiaceae; genus Nonomuraea; species Nonomuraea sp. NPDC050790. The sequence goes on from NZ_JBITGF010000017.1 coordinate 57,800, forward strand.
GGCGGGTCACCAGTAGTACTGCGAGTTGGCGTCGGATTTTCCACTGGAAGAGCTGCCGAGGGTGAGGTCGCCAACGCGACCCAGTCGTATGAGAAGAGGCGGCTCGTAGGCCGCTTGCCCGGGCTCCCCGAAATCAGGCGTGGTCTCCGCCTCTGCCATGTGCAGACTCTAGCCGAGTGTCACGAGTGACGGGTGTGCCTCGCCTAGCTTCGCGTGTCAGCCAGGAATGTCCGGTGATGCCGAGCATCATGGCGCCGGTCGCCGGGGCGTCGTCCAGCGTGCTGGCGACCACTTCCGCCGCGTCGGGCGTGAACCTGTCCATCTCGGCCCGGCACGGGTTCAGGAACAGCCCGCCCGCCCTGGCCACCTCGCCGCCGACCACGATCACCGAGGGGTTCAGGACGGTGCAGACGGCGCCCAGCGCCTGGCCGAGCAGTTCCCCGCCCTCCCGCAGGATGCGGCGGCAGCTCCGGTCACCGCCCGCGGCGGCGCCGGCCACCTCGGCCAGGGAGGCGTGCGGCGCCCGTGTCGCGCGTCTGGCGTCCGCCAGCATCAGATCGATATTCAGGTAGGTCTCCAGGCAGCCGCGGTTGCCGCACCAGCACGGCCGGCCGTCCGGCCTGACCACCAGGTGGCCCACCGCGCCCGCCCGGCCGTGCGCCCCGCGCTCGATCCGGTCGGAGGTCCTGATCCCGGCGCTGACGTGCCGGGAGACGTCCACGAACACCACGAGCGGGGCACGCCGGAAGCAGTGGATGTGCTCGGCCAGCGCGCCCAGCGTGCTCGCCCGGTCGAGCAGCACCCGCGGCGCGTCGGGGCCGCACACCTCGGGAAGGCGGGCCGACAGCACGGCCGCCGGGTCCAGGTCGCCGGGCCACCAGGGAGGCAGCGAGCCAGGACGGCCGGACCGGGGATCGACGGCGACGGGTACGGCCACGCCGATCGCCGCCAGGTGCGTGGCCGCCTCGCCCAACTCGCCGATGAGCCTGCCGGTCGTCTCCAGGACCGCGTCGGGCCAGGTCGTGCCCTCCAGGCCGTGCGGCAGCCGTACCGGATCGGCGGCGGCGTGGCTGTCCAGGCGCTTGGCCAGGACCGTGCAGCCCGTGGCGTCGAGCGAGACGCCGACCGCCACGCCCGTCATCGGGTGCAGCCGCGCGGGGGAATTGCGTCCGGCCGCGGCGGCGACTATTCCCCTTTCCCGGAGCGCGCCGAGAGCATTGGAAATGGTCGGCTGCGCGACGCCGCAATGGTGCGTCAGATCCAATTGGTTCATCGGTGCGCACATGAGCGCCCGGATGATTCTGAGGTGATTGGGCAACAGCGTGCGGTCTTTGCCGCGAAGGATGTCGCGACCGTTGAGCACGGCCACCTCGCCCGAATCGACTGAGACCTCGATCGTCGCATGGATATATCAGAATGAATAGTCACGGGTTCCGGGGCTGTCGGTGGCATGGCCTAGGGTTCGAAACGTGGAAGCGTCCGTCGAGCAGCTCGTCTTCGTGCGTGACGACGCCTACACCGTCGCCCGCATGAGCGCGGACGGCCGGGCCGGGTTCGTGGCGGCCGGGCGGGCGCTGGGCGGGGTGCAGCCCGGGGAGACGGTCAGGCTGGCCGGGGCCTGGGAGGAGCACCCGCGCCACGGCCGCCGCTACGCCGTGACCGGCTGCGAGCGGGTCACCCCCTCGACGGTCCGCGCGATCCAGATCTACCTCGGCTCCGGCCTGATCAGGGGCATCGGCCCGAGGCTCGCGCAGGCCATCGTCGGCCACTTCGGGGAGCGCAGCCTCGCCGTCATCGACGAAGAGCCCGGACGGCTGCGCGAGGTCATCAACATCGGCCCCGTCCGGCAGGCCCAGATCGTCGAGGCCTGGCACGAGCAGAAGGCGGTCGCCGAGCTGATGGTCGTGCTCCAGGGCTTCGGGGTCAGCCCGCTGCTCGCGGCCAAGATCTACCAGGTGTTCGGGGCCGAGTCGGGCGAGGTGCTGGCCAAGGACCCCTACCAGTTGATCGGCCGGGTCAGGGGCATCGCGTTCGCCACCGCCGACCGGATCGCGTTGCGGTCGGGCGTACCGGAGAGCAGCCCGCAGCGCATCCAGGCGGCGCTGCTCGACCGGCTCGACGCCGCGGCCAGCGGCGGCGGCCACTGCTTCCTGTCGCCCACCGCGCTCGTCACCCAGACCATCGCCCTCATCGAGCAGGACGAGGAGCTGATCAGGCAGGGCCTCGACGCGCTGACCGCCGAGCGCCGCGTCGTCCGCGAGTCCGACGCCGTCTACCCCAAGGAGCTCCACAGCCGCGAGCTGCGGCTCACCGCCGAACTCGCCCGCCTGGCCCGTGCCCGCTCCACGCTGCCGCTGCGCTCCTACCAGGAGGACGAAAGCCTCGACGACGACCAGCGCGCCGCCGTCACCATGGCCCTGACCAGCACGCTGTCGATCCTCACCGGCGGCCCCGGCTGCGGGAAGAGCCACACGGTCAGGGCGCTGGCGGCCACCGTACGCGCGATGGGCGGCGCCGTCACGCTCTGCGCGCCCACCGGCAAGGCGGCGAAACGCCTGTCGGAGCTGGCCGGGCTGCCCGCGATGACCATCCACCGCGCCCTGGCCCACGAACCCGACCCCGACGCGCTGTTCGACGAGACGCCCGTCCGGGCCGACCTCGTCGTCGTGGACGAGGTCTCCATGCTCGACCTCGGGCTGGCCACCAGGCTGGCCGCGGCGCTGCCGTCCGGCACGCACCTGCTGCTGGTGGGCGACAGCGACCAGTTGCCGAGCGTGGGTCCCGGCAGCGTGCTCGCCGACCTGCTCGCCGTCGAGAGCATTCCCCGGGTACGCCTCACCCGCGTCTTCCGCCAGGCGGAGGGCAGCGCGATCATCAGAGCCGCCCACCGGATCAGGACCGGAGACCTGCCGGAGCTTCCGGGCGGCGGCGGCTTCTGGTTCGAGGCGCTCGACGACCCCGAGGCGATCGCCGACCGCGTGGTCCACCTGGCGACGGTGGCGATCCCCCGCAAACAGCAGATCAGCCCGGCCCAGGTGCAGGTCCTGAGCCCGATGCGCAAAGGCACGACCGGCACCACCGAGCTGGGCCGCCGCCTCCAGGAAGTACGCAACCCGGCGGCCGACGACAAGCCGGAACACTGGTCAGGCTCCACCGTCTTCCGCGTCGGCGACCGGGTCATGCCCATCCGCAACAACTACGACAAGGGCGTCTTCAACGGCGAGACCGGCACCCTGACCCGCCTGGTCCCGGAGGAACGCCAGGCCGACGTCCAGATCGACGACGGCGACCTGGTCACCTACACCTTCGACGAACTCGACGACCTCACCCACGCCTACGCGATCAGCGTGCACCGGGCGCAGGGCAGCGAGTACCCGATCGTGGTGGCGCCACTGGTGGCGGAGTCGGGGGGCATCATGTTGCGGCGGAGGTTGCTGTACACCCTGGTCACGCGGGCCCGAGCCTGGGTGGTCCTGGTGGGCCAGCGCAACGCCTTGGACCTGGCCGTCCACCGCCTGGGCCACCGCCGCAACACCTCCCTGACCACCCGCCTGGAGGCCACGGGCCTCTAAAGGCTCGGACGCTTTAATCGTGCGCCTCCGGTGCGGCCTGCGCGTACTGAAGAAATCCCGGAAGATCGACGGCAACCACGAGTGACTTATCCGTGCACTGGAACAGGGACATTCGCCGCCACTAGGACGAACGCAAGCAGTCCTTTCTGTCATAAATCCGTTTTATGCATCGATTGATTGGCCGGTAAGTTTCGGGAGAGCCGAACAGCACACCGCGTCACCCCGATGCGGCACCAGCGTCAGCGGCTGTCCGCTATCGGGCGTCCCGGTTTCCGCCGTGGCCTGCGGCCTCTGCCTGGCGGGTACGGCGCCACACCCAGGCCAGCAGGGCGAGGACGGCGGCTGCCACGATGGCGTTGGAGACGTACTTGGTCGTCAGGTCGGTGACGCCTTCGGGGGCGACGGTGAACGCGATCAGGACATTGCTCGCCAGCGGTGCCGATCCTGCTGCCAGGGTGTGTGAACCGGTCCACCCCTCGCGACCCGACCACACCAGGAGAAGTGCTCCGAGCAGGCTCAGAGCCGCAATGTTCGCGATGACCCCGGGCCACACGGGCGGAGCCAGGGTGAGCACGCCGGCGACCAGGAGTGCCGCGCCGCCGACCAGCCAGGGAGGCGGCACGCGTCCGGGACGCCGGTCGGAGCGGCGGGGGATCAGGAACGCGGTCACGACCAGAACGATCACGGCGGCGACGGTGCAGCCGAGCTGAAGTGGGGACAGGACGAACTGTTTGTCGGCCGTGTGCTCGGCGAAGATGAGGGCCGCGCTCAGCAGATATGCCACGAATGTGACGGTGAGGCCGAAGCGACCCAGCCATGGACGGTGCGCCGAGCGCGGGGCGCCGGCCTGGACGATGGCGATTGGCGCGCCGAAGCTCCACAGCATGTGACCTCCGACGAACGTCACCAGATAGCTGATGCTGAGATCCAGTTCCGGGATCAGCGTCGGCTGCCGGTCGGCCATCCAGCTCGGGTCGTCGATGTAGTGGGGGTTGAACAATCCCTGGTCAATGAGCCCGGCCTGGATCAGTCCGAAGGCCGCGGACAGCAGCAGCATCGTCGGCCAGCCGCGACCGGCACGACAGGTCAGTTCCCGGATCAGGATCGCCGCCGTGCCATAGAGCGGGATAGCGATCGCCAATTGGATCAGCAGGCCGACCGGATCCACGAACAAACCCAGATAGGCGCTCAATAGCTCCGCCCCGATTGGCGACAACACCAGGAGAGCGATCACAGGTGCATATGCGGAAGATTTCACATGTGCAGATTATTAGAGTATCCGCTCGACTTTTGTCTCCATTTGGCTGACTTTGGTATATGGGATGGCGTGCCTGTCTCGGCAGCCGCCGGATCGCGGTCAGGGCCGTTGCGTTCTCGACAGGTGACAGGTGACCGAGGCCATCGCCGCCGCTGTGGCTGTGGCCGTGCCGTTGCTGCTCGGCGGTCCCGCGTACGCGGTGGACAAGGCCGCCGACGGGCTGATCGACATCACCGTCAAGCGCGGGAGCTCGAGTCCGGAGTGAGGCTCGGCCGGGTGGTGGGCTAGGGGGGTAGGGGCGGGGCTTTGCGGGCTGAGCCGCGGTAGGTGGCTGGGTCGTAGCGTTTTTCGCTTTCGGACAGCTTGGCGTGGGCGGCTGCGATGAGGTCCACTCCCAGGACGTCTGCCAATCTCACCAGGTAGCCGGTTACGTCGCCCAGCTCGGCCCGGACTCGGGCCGTTGTCTCCTCGTCCAGCGGCTCGCCGGGAGCCAGCCACTGGAACTCTGCCACCAGTTCGCCTACCTCGCCGGCCAGGGCCATCACCAGGTTCTTGGGGGTGTGGAACCGTTCCCAGTCCCGGGCCTCCACGAAGGTGCGGAAGCGGGCGGCAAGCTCCTCGATCTCGGTGCTCACGCTTCGTCCCGGAGCAGGTAGTCGGGGCGGTGGTCGCGCCATTCTGGCAGGTCAAGCGCGTCGAGGGCGGCTACGATGCGGCGTTCCTCGAAGGTGAAGTGTGACTCCAGGATGGCGGTGAGGCCGTCCAGTTCGGCCAGGGCGGCTTCCGGGTCGGTGCCGTCCAGGGAGGCGACGCGTTCCAGGAGGTGGGCCACCAACTGGTGGTCCTCCTCCAACTGGGCGATGACCGGGCGGAGTTCGGGATGGCGGTCGGCGAGGGCGGGGAAGGCCACGGTGTCCTCGCCGGTGTGGTGCCTGGTCACCGCCGTGCAGAACGCCAGGCAGTGGGCGCGCAGGTCGGCTGGGCGGCCACCTGAGGCGAGGTCGTCGCGGAGTCGGCGGAGTTCCTCCCGCAGCCAGTCGTGCACCTCGATGAGCTGGGTTCCGAACGCGGCGATCTGGTTCACGGGCCACGATCCTAGAGGCTCACCCCGGGCGGCGTGCTGGTGCAGGCGGGGGCGGGGCCGTCCGGACTGTCCAGCATCGCGCCCGGAGGGCCGGCCGGACGGCCGACCCCGGACGTCATCGCGCCGGTGTAGTCAGACCTCGACGTTCTCCAGCACGCCGAGCGCGTCGGGCACCAGGACCGCCGCCGAGTAGTAGGTGGTCACGAGGTAGCTGATGATCGCCTTGTCGTCGATGCCCAGCTTGCGCACCGACACCCCGGGCTCGCACTCGTCGGGCAGCCCGGTGCGGGTCAGTCCGATGACGCCCTGCTTCTCGGTACCCGTGCGCATGACGAGGATGGAGCTGAGGCCCCGGTCGCTGATCGGGATCTTGTCGGTGGGCAGGATCGGCACCCCGCGCCAGGCCATCACCTTGGCGCCGTTGACCTCGGCGACGTCCGGCACGATCCGGCGGGCGGTGCACTGCCTGCCGAGGGCGGCGATCGCCCGGGGGTGGGCGAAGAAGTAGTGCGTGCTGCGGCGGCGCGAGAGCAGTTCGTCCATGTCGTGCGGGGTGGGCGGGCCGGTGCGGGTCTGGAAGCGCTGCCTGAGGTCGACGTTGTGCAGCAGCCCGAACTCGCGGTTGTTGACCAGTTCGTGCTCCTCGCGCTCGCGCACCGCCTCGATGGTCAGGCGGAGCTGCTGCTGGGTCTGGTCGATCGGGTCGCTGTAGAGGTCGGCCACCCGCGTGTGCACCCGGAGCACGGTCTGGGCCACGCTCAGCTCGTACTCGCGGGGGCCGCGGTCGTAGTCGACGTACGTGCCGGGCAGCGTCGGCTCGCCTTGGTGCCCGGCGGACATGGCGATCTCGGCCTCGCCGTGCTTGTTGCTCGGGCCGGTCCTGGCCGGGCGGTCGAGGTGTTCGCGCAGGCCGTCGGAGCGCTCGCGCAGCCGGTCGGCGTCCTCGCGGGAGAGCACCAGCACCGTGCAGGCCGTCACCGCCCTGGCGGGCTGGGCCCCGTCGCCGGTCAGGTCGCCCAGGTGGTCGCCGTCGGCCAGCATGCCGACGACGGTGGCGCGGCCGTACCCGCCGATGCCGGTTTTGGCGACCTTGCCGTGCGCGACCAGCACGATCTGCCCGTCCGGGACCTCCTGCCCCTCGACCAGGTCGTGCTGGACGAACCGGTCGGCCAGCGCCTGCAACTCGGCCGGGTCCTCGAAGTCGTGCAGCGACGGCAGTTCGCGCAGCTCGTCCGGGATCACCTGTACGGCGGCGCCGACCGTGGTGAAGCTCACCCGCCCGTCGCCGACGGTGTAGTTGAGCCGCCGGTTGACCCGGTACACGCCACCGACCGCCTCCACCCACGGCAGCACGTGCAGCAGGTGGCGTGGCGTGATCTCCCGCATCTGCGGGACGGTCTTGGTGGTCGTGGCGAGCTTGCGCGCCGCCGCGGTCCCGAGGCTGAGCAGGGATTCTGTCATGGCGCGCCTATCGGTAGCAGGGAGTGGATCCGGCTGAACGCCGTGCCGAGCCCCGTGGGGCCCTGGGTCCAGCGGACGGCGGAGCCGCGGCGGAGCTCGGTCTCGGAGTAGCGGGAGCACTGCTCGTGCCAGCGCAGGATTCCGGCTATCCAGTCCTGCAGCCCGGTGACGTAGCAGCCGACCGCGGCCCGCACCGCGTCGTCTGCGGCCCGGGTGTCGAGCATGGCGGGCAGGTCGTTGGCGGCGACGTGCTCGAACTCGGCCAGCCTGGCGCACATGAGCTTGGTGACGACGGTGACGGCCTCATCCACGTCGCAGTCGAAGAAGTTGCGCATGACCAGTACGGAGTTGTGCAGGTCCCCCTCGAACTGGAGCTCCTTCTGGCCGGAGTAGAGGTCGTTGACCAGGCAGGCGTAGTCCGCCGCCGCGCTGGTCATGGCCAGGACCTCGCGGGTCCCGAACAGCGCGTCGGGCAGGGGGTGCGGGCTGTTGAGCCGGTTCAGCCGGATGGTGAGCCCGGTGCCGAACGTGAGCCTGCGCATCTCGATGTAGTCGACCGGGTCGGGCACCCGGTTCTGGATGAGGTTGACGATCTCCCATTCCCAGCTCGCGAGCATGCGCGCGATCTCGTCGTGCAGCAGCCTCCGCTCGTCCGCGGGAAGAGGGGTCGCGGTACGCGCCCACAGGTCGGCCAGCCCCCGCTCCATCGCGTTGACCGGCAGGGTGAGCGGGACCAGGTCCACCGGCATGAGCGCGCACAGCCGCCGGTTGGACAGCTTCGCGCCGGTCAGGTCGTGGCCGCCGCCGAAGACCTTCGGGTAGTAGTCGTCGGCGTAGGTGCCCCAGGCGAGCCAGTCGGTCGCCAGCTCAAGGGCCTCGGCGCCGACGTCGGGGGCGAGGCCGGAGGCGCACAACGCCAGGTCGAAGCCCTTGACCTGGCCTTCCGTCCACAGCGCCGTGGACGGAAGGCCGGGCAGGGCGGTGGTGAAGCCCATCTCCACGCACCACCGTTGGTTGTGGGCACGGGCCCGGTCCAGGTGCGGGTTGTCGCGGACGGTGAACGGCATGGGGAAGTGCGGCAGCCGTACCGTCGTCTCGGAGAAAGGGCGGTAGGTGAAGTTGCGCAGGCCGCTCTTCACGTGGGCGGGCGAGACGTTGAGCGGGCCGCGCTCGCGGCGTGCCTTGGTGTAGCGGCTGGAGGCCAGGTGCCAGGCGTGGCCGCCGGCCTGCCAGTCCTGCAGGCCCTTGACGTAGCGCAGCACCCGGTCCTGCTCGTGCGGGGCGAGCGCGTGCTCGGCGAGCAGGGCCGGCAGTTCGGTGAGCGCGGTGTGCTCGAACTGGTGCAGCCGCGATGTGATCATGTCGTTGGTGATCTCGACGCCCTGCTGGGTGCCGCAGCCGAAGAAGTTCTCGCAGACCAGCACGGAGTTGGACAGCTCGCCCTCGGCCACCACCTCGCGCTGGTAGGAGAACAGGTCGTTGCGCAGGTGCACGGCGTCGGAGAAGGTCTCGGTGAGCACCCGGATCGGGCGGCTGCCCGCGACGCGCGCGGGCAGTTCGGCGCCGGCCGCGTGCTCGACCAGGCAGGCCGACCAGGGCGCGCCGCCGACCTTCCTGCGCTCCTCGATGTACTCGATGGGGTTGGAGACCAGGCCCGAGTCGATGTGGAACAGCTCCCACATCGACTCCTGGGTGAGGTCGCGGGTGACGGTGACGAAGCGCCGCCGCCACGCGTCCGTCATCGCCGGGACCGTCCTGGCCCACAGGTCCTTCAGGCCCAGCTCGACGGGGTTGGTCGGCTCTGGCGGGTCGTCGGCCATGAACAGGTCGAGCTGGTCCAGGTACACCTGCCCGCCCCTGAGGTCCTTGGTCCGCTTGAAGGCGTGCAGGAAGTGGTCGTCGAAGAAGAACACCCAGACGTACCAGTCGGTGATGAGGTCGAGCTCCGTGGCCGAGCAGTCGGGATGGGTGTAGGCGCACATCAGGCCGTAGTCGTGCGCCTCCAGGTCGGCCGGCGTCCAGATGTCCGGGTTGTCGAAGAAGCCCATCCGGGCCGCCCACGCGCGGGTGTGCGCGCGGGCGGTCTCGACGTGCGGGTTCAGTCGTGGCGGATACGGCAGGTAGAAGTCGGGCAGCTCATACGGCATCAGCCCACCTCGACGCTCTCCAGGATGCCGAGAGCGTCCGGCACGAGCACCGCCGCGGAGTAGTAGGTCGTGACCAGGTAGGAGATGACCGCCTTCTCGTTGATGCCCATGAAGCGCACCGACAGGCCGGGCTCGTACTCGTCCGGCAGCCCGGTGCGGGTCAGTCCGATGACGCCCTGGGCCGCCTCGCCCACGCGCATCGCCATGATCGAGCTGAGGCCGTTGTCGCTGACCGGGATCTTGTTGCACGGCAGGATCGGCACGCCGCGCCACGAGGGCGCCTTCTGCCCGTTGACCTCGACGCTCGTCGGGTAGATGCCCCGCTCGGTGCACTGGCGGGCGAACGCGGCGATGGCCCGGGGGTGCGCGATCAGGGCGGCCGGGTTCTTCCAGACCAGGGCCAGCAGCTCGTCGAGGTCGTCGGGGGTGGGCGGGCCGGTCAGCGTGTGGATGCGCTGCTTGAGGTCGGCGTTGTGCAGCAGTCCGAACTCGCGGTTGTTGACCAGCTCGTTCTCCTGCCGCTCGCGCAGGGCCTCCACGGTCAGCCGCAACTGCTGCTGCGTCTGATTCATCGGCTCGTTGTAGAGGTCGGCCACGCGGGTGTGCACCCGCAGGATCGTCTGGGCGACGCTCAGCTCGTACTCGCGCGGGGCCGCGTCGTAGTCGACGAACGTGCCCGGCAGCGTCGGCTCGCCGGTGTGGCCGGCGGACAGGGCGATCTCGGCCTCGCCGTGCGCGTTCAGCGACCGGTCGGGGTCGGCGGCCCACGCCTCGACGTGCTCACGCAGTCCGTCCGCCTGGTCGGCGACCTCGTCGAAGGCGGACCTGGGCAGGGCGAGCACGGTGCACGCGGTGACCGCCTGGACGGTCAGGTCGTGGGTGCCGGACTCGCCGGCCAGCGACCTGTCGCCGAAGTAGTCGCCGTCGGCCAGCACGCCGCGTACCGCCTGCTTGCCGTAGGCGCCCTCGCCGACCAGGCTGACCTTTCCGTGCGCCACGAGCACGACCTCGGTCGCCGGGGAACCGGCCTCGACGATCACCGATCCCGGCTCGTACTCGCGCTGCGTGAACCGGTCGGCCAGAGCGGTCAGCACGTCTATATCGTCATAGCCGCGCAGCGCGGGCAGTTCGCACAACTCGGCGGGGATCACCCGCACAGCGGCGCCGGTGTTGGTGAAGGTGACCCGGCCGTCCCCGACCGTGTAGGTGAGCCGGCGGTTGACCCGGTAGGCGCCGCCCACGACCTCCACCCAGGGCAATACCTTGAGCAGATGCCTGGAGGTGATCTCCTGCATCTGCGGCTGGGTCTTGGTCGTGGTCGCGAGGTTGCGTGCGGCTTTCGTACCGAGGCTGAGGGGGCTCTCGTTGTTCAGGACGGTTTCGGTCACAGGACACCACCTATCGGGGAGGAGCGGAGCTCACGGAGCTCGGGCGGGAGGGAGAAGATCAGGCGTTCTTCCGCCAGCGTCACGGTCTGGACGTCGGCGAAGCCGTGCTCGGCCAGCCAGCCGAGCAGTTCGGCCACGAGATGCTCGGGGACGGAGGCGCCGGAGCTGACGCCGACGGTCAGCACGCCGTCGAGCCAGCCCTCCTCGGCCTCGGCCACGCCGTCCACGAGGTGGCCGGCACGGGCGCCGGCGGCGAGCGCGACCTCGACCAGGCGGCGGGAGTTGGAGGAGTTGGCCGAGCCGACCACGATCACCAGGTCGCACTCGGGGGCGATGGCGGTGATCGCTTCCTGGCGGTTCTGGCTGGCGTAACAGATGTCGTCGCTGGGCGGGTCGACGAGGCCGGGGTAGCGCTCGCGCAGGCGCCGGACCGCGCCCATGGTCTCGTCCACCGACAGCGTGGTCTGCGACAGCCAGCTGATCGGCCGGTCGGCCGGCAGTTCGACCTCGTCGGGGCGGGCCGGGTCGACCACGTGCATGCGGTCGGGGGCCTCGCCGAGCGTGCCCTCGACCTCCTCGTGCTCGGCGTGGCCGATGAGCACGATGTCGTAGCCGGTCTCGGCGAACCTGACCGCCTCCTTGTGCACCTTGGTGACCAGCGGGCAGGTGGCGTCGATGCTGCGCAGGCCGCGGCCGGCGGCCGTGTCCTTGACCGCGGGCGAGACGCCGTGGGCGGAGAAGACGACCAGGGCGCCGTCGGGCACCTCGTCGAGCTCCTCCACGAAGATCGCGCCGCGGGTGGTGAGGTCGGCGACCACGAAGGTGTTGTGGACGATCTGTTTACGGACGTAGACCGGCGGGCCGTACCTTTTGAGGGCCTCCTCGACGGTGCGGATGGCACGTTCCACGCCCGCGCAGTAGCCGCGCGGCGCGGCGAGCAGGACCCGCTTCACGCGCTGCGGTGGGTGAGCCGGTCGGCCATCAGGGCCAGGCCCTGCCGGGCGTGCTGGTCGATCGCGCATGTCCGCAACTCCTCAAGTCCGGTTCGGACCCGGCCGTCGATCATCGTCTCGACGCGGGCGAGTGCTCGGGTGTCGACGATGATCTGCCGCAGGTCGGCGGCGCGCTTCTCGTCGAGGTCGGGGTTGCCGTGCCAGTCGCGCAGCAGCCGCAGCGCGGGGCCGTCGGCCTCGGCGAACGCGTGCGCCATCAGCACGGTGGCCTTGCCCTCCCGCAGGTCGTCGAGGACGGGCTTGCCGGTGACACCCGGGTCGCCGAACACGCCCAGGACGTCGTCGCGGAGCTGGAACGCCTCGCCGAGCGGCAGCCCGAAGCGCGAGTACGCCTCCAGCAGCGACCGGTCGGCGCCGGCCAGCGCGCCGCCGATCTGCAGGGGGCGCTCGACCGTGTACTTGGCGGTCTTGTAGCGGATGACGGTGAGCGCGCGCTCGGCGGTCGGGTCGAGGTGCGCCTGGATGTCGAGGTACTGGCCGGCGATCACCTCCTCGCGCATCCGGTTGAACAGCCGCCGCGGCGCGCCGCCCGCCTCGCCGAACAGCTCGTCGGCCCACGCCTGGGCGAGCACCCCGAGCAGTACGGCGGCGCTGTTGCCGAAGGGCTCGGCCGCCGGGTGCCGCAGCGGGCGGGTCAGGCTCCGGTGAAGGGTCGGGCGGCCTCTGCGCAGGGCGCTGCCGTCCATGATGTCGTCGTGGATGAGCAGCCCCGCGTGGTAGAGCTCCAGCGCGGCGCCGGCGGCGACGGGGGCCGCCTCGTCCGTGCCGCCGGCGCCGCGCGCTCCCCAGTAGCAGAGCAGGGGCCTGACGCGCTTGCCGCCCTTGACCACGAACTCGCGCAGAAGCCGGTGGCCCTCGGCCAGTTCCGGGTCGGCGACGGGAGCGGGGTGGGCGTCGATGAACTCGCCGAGCAGGTCGTCGACCGCTGTCCTGACCCTGTGGATGGTCGTGTCGACCGGCTCCACGGGGGGATCCGCAACCTCCGCCGTCATGATCCGTTCTCCTCTTTCGAGATCGTCGGACACACACGAGAAGCTAGGACACGAATACCGAGAGTGAAATCGGTCGTTCCATTGACCGGAACACCCTGTTCACGGATGTCCCCCGGCGGAGCAAGGATTCGACCACGACCGCAGCCGACCCTTGTGGAGCGACCATGGCGGCCCGTCCTGGACTTGACGAACCTCTGCTCCAGACCATCTCCGGTCCTCGCGACCTGCGTCTTCTTCCAGCCGCTCACCTGGGGGCCCTGGCCCGCGAGATCCGCGAGTTCCTCATCGCGAAGGTCATGGCGAGGGGCGGGCACCTCGGCTCGAACCTCGGCATGGTCGAGATCACGATCGCCTTGCACCGCGTCTTCCATTCCCCGGAGGACACACTTCTGTTTGACACCGGACATCAGGCATACGTCCACAAACTGCTCACCGGCCGCCAGGCCGACTTCGACACCCTGCGCGCCCAGGGCGGCCTCAGCGGCTACCCCTCGCGCGAGGAGTCGCCGCACGACCACATCGACAACTCCCACGCCTCCACCGCGCTCGCCTACGCCGACGGCATCGCCAAGGCCCGCAGGCTCAAGGGCGAGGAGCGCCGCGCGGTGGTGGCGGTGGTCGGCGACGGCGCGCTGACCGGCGGGCTGGCCTGGGAGTCGCTCAACAACCTGAGCGACGGCGAGGGCCGCCCGGTCGTCGTCGTGCTCAACGACAACGGCCGCTCCTACGCCCCCACCCACGGCGGCTGCGCCCGCAACCTCGGCACGCTGCTGGAGAACCTCGGCTTCGTCTACATCGGCCCCGTCGACGGCCACGACGTGGCCGCCGTCGAGCGCGCGCTGCGCACCGCCCGCACGCTGCCGAGCCCCAGCGTGGTGCACTGCAAGACCCGCAAGGGGTACGGCTACCGCCCCGCCGAGCTGGATCTGGGCGAGCACATGCACGCCGTCCCGGCCAGCGACACGCGTACCGGCAAGCCGCTGTCCAGCGGCGGCCCCACCTGGACGCACGTCTTCTCCGCCGAGTTGTGCGCGCTCGGCGAGGTCCGGCCCGACCTGGTCGCCATCACCGCCGCCATGGCGGGCCCGACCGGGCTGGAGGCGTTCGGCAGGCGCTTCCCTGGCCGGATGTTCGACGTGGGCATCGCCGAGCAGCACGCGATGGTGTCGGCGGCCGGGCTGGCGCTGGAGGGCTTCCACCCGGTGGTCGCCGTCTACGCCACCTTCCTCAACCGCGCCTTTGACCAGGTGCTCATGGACGTGGCCATGCAGCGGCTGCCGGTGACGATCGTCCTGGACCGGGCGGGCATCACCGGCCCCGACGGCCCCAGCCACCACGGGATGTGGGACCTGGCGATCCTGTCGGCGGTGCCCGGCCTGCGGGTGGCGGCGCCCCGCGACGGCGCCCGGCTGCGGGAACTGCTCGGCGAGGCCGTGGCGGCGCGCGGACCGACGGCGCTGCGCTTCCCCAAGGCCGCCGCGGGCGCCGAGCTGGCCGCCGTGGAACGTTCCGACGGCATGGACGTGCTGTGGAACACCGGGCACGACGTGCTTCTCGTCGCGGTCGGCGCGAGCGCGGGGGCCTGCGTGGAGGCGGCCGCGGCGCTGGCGGAGGACGGCGTGGGGGCGCGGGTGATCGACCCGCGCTGGGTGCTGCCGGTCGCCCCCGGCCTGGTCAGGGCGGCGGCCGCGCACGGCCTGGTCGTCACCGTCGAGGACGGCGTGGTGACCGGAGGGGTGGGCGCGGCGGTCGGGCAGGCGTGCGCGGGCGGCCCGCGGGTGCTCGCGCTCGGGCTGCCGCAGGCGTTCGTCCCGCACGGCTCGCGCGAGCGGTTACTGGCCGAGGCGGGACTGACCGGTTCTGGGATCGCGCACGCCGTACGGAAGGAGCTGGCCCGATGATCGAGCTCGGAATGCCGACGAAGAGGCCGAGGGTCTCGCGGCAGGTGATGGTGGGCGGCGTGCCGGTGGGCGGCGGCGCACCGGTGAGCGTGCAGTCGATGACCACCACGCCCACCCACGACGTCAACGCGACCCTGCAGCAGATCGCCGAGCTGACCGCGGCGGGCTGCCAGATCGTCCGGGTGGCGGTGCCGACGCAGGACGACGCCGACGCGCTGGCCGAGATCGCCCGCAAGTCGCAGATCCCGGTGATCGCCGACATCCACTTCCAGCCGCGCTACGTCTTCGCCGCCATCGACGCCGGGTGCGCGGCGGTGCGGGTGAACCCGGGCAACATCAAGAAGTTCGACGACCGGGTGGGTGAGATCGCGCGGGCGGCCGCGGACGCGGGCGTGCCGATCAGGATCGGGGTCAACGCCGGCTCCCTGGACCCCCGGCTGCTGGAGAAGCACGGCAAGGCGACGCCGGGGGCGCTGGTGGAGTCGGCGCTGTGGGAGTGCTCGTTGTTCGAGGAGCACGGCTTCCGTGACATCAAGATCTCGGTCAAGCACCACGACCCGGTGGTGATGATCGCCGCCTACCGCCGCCTCGCGGCGCGCTGCGACTATCCGCTGCACCTCGGCGTGACCGAGGCGGGCCCGCTCATGCAGGGGACGGTCAAGTCGGCGGTGGCGTTCGGGGTGCTGCTGGCCGAGGGCGTCGGCGACACGATCAGGGTCTCGCTGTCGGCCCCGCCGGTGGAGGAGGTCAAGGTCGGCATCGGCATCCTGGAGTCGCTGGGGCTGCGCCGGCGCAAGCTGGAGATCGTCTCGTGCCCGTCCTGTGGACGGGCACAGGTCGACGTCTACCGGCTGGCCGAGGAGGTGTCGGCCGGGTTGGAGGGCTTCCCGTTCCCGCTACGCGTGGCGGTCATGGGGTGCGTGGTGAACGGCCCGGGCGAGGCCCGCGAGGCGGACCTGGGCGTGGCCTCGGGCAACGGCAAGGGTCAGATCTTCGTGAAGGGCAAGGTGATCAAGACCGTTCCTGAGTCGCGGATCGTGGAGACCCTGATCGAGGAGGCCCTGCGCCTGGGGGAGGAGCAACCTCAGTAGGAGCTCCTGCGCGGGGCGGCGGTGGGGCGGCGGGACAGGTTGGCGCGGCCGGTGGGCTGGATGTCGCGCAGCGCGTGCTCGCGCTTGGCGGACCGGCCCTTGGCCTGCTCGGTGGTGGTGCCGGTGATCGAGCTGGGGAGCTTGATTCGCATCTGGTGAATCCTTCGGTTTGAGAGCACTACGTTTGAAGTGCTCTCAACGTAGTACTACGCCCGGAGTGGTGTCAACCCCATCGTGCGTCCTTCGCGAACTCCTCGAACGACTTGGGCGGCCGGCCCGTCACCTGCCGCACCACGCCGGTCGGTTCCGCGTCACCCTGGTCGCGCAGCGCGGCGAACGCCGCGATCTGCGCCCGCACCTCCGCCTCCGGCATCCCGAAGCCGGTCATGACGGCCAGGTAGTCCGCCTCCGAGCCGAGGTAGCGGACGGTCCGCCCCGAGGCCCGGCCGATGATCTCCACGGCCTCGCCGAAGCTCAGCGCGCGCGGGCCGCTCACCTCGTACGAGCGCCCCTCGTGCCCGTCCTCGACCAGGGCCGCGGCCGCCACGGCGGCGACGTCGCCGGCGTCCACGAACGCCTGGCGGGCCTCGCCCAGCGGCAGCGCCACCTCGCCGGCGAGCACCGCCTCGCGCATCACCCCCTCGTCGAAGTTCTGGTCGAACCACGACGGCCGCAGGATCGTCCACTCCGCGCCGGAGCCGCGCACCACGCGCTCGGCGGCCATCAGCCGCTCGTCGCCCATCACCTCGATTCCGCCGCTGGACAGCAGCACGATGCGGCGGATCCCCGCCTCGACCGCCGCCGCCACGAACTCGGGATCGACCGGCACGTCGTCCGGCGCCATCAGGTAGAGGCGCTCGGCTCCGGTCAGGGCCGGGCGCCAGGTGTCCCGGTCGTTCCAGTCGAAGCGGACCTCGCCGCGCCTTGAGGCCGGCCGTACCTGATGGCCGGCCGACCGCAGGCGGTCGGTCACGCGACGCCCCGTCGAGCCCGTCGCCCCCAGGACCAGGATCTCGTTCATGCTCCACCCCTTCTTAAGGAAAGCTGGGAATGCCCCATTCGGCAGGAAATCAACCCACAAAAGCGGCCAATAATTGCTGACCACCGCTTTCTGGAGGTCAGCGACGTGAGTCAACTCAGCAGACGAACCTTCATCGCAGGTACGGCTGCCGCAGCCGCGGTCACCGGCGTTCCCGCCGCCGCGGCGGCCAAGCCGAAACGCCCCAACATCCTGCTGATCGTCACCGACGACCACAGGAGAGAGACCGAATGGGCGATCCCGTCGATCGTCAACCTGATCGGCGGGCAGGGCGTGTCGTTCACCCAGGGCTGCGTCACCACGCCGCTCTGCTCGCCCTCACGCGCGTCGATCATGTCCGGCCGCTACGCGCGCAACCACGGCGTCGTGGACAACACCGCCCCCGGCCGGCTCGACCAGGACACCACCGTGCAGAGCCACCTACGCGAGGGCGGCTACCGCACCGGCCTGTTCGGCAAGTACCTCAACGCCTGGGACCTCAACCAGGCCCCGCCGAACTTCGACGACTTCGCGATCATGCGTCCCGCCTACCGGCGCGCCCAGTGGAACGTCAACGGCACCGTGGGCCGCCGCCCCGGCTACACGACGACGCTGGTCAGGCAGCACGCCCTGGAGTTCATGCGGGCCAACAAGGACCAGCCGTGGTTCCTGTACCTGTCGCCGTACGCCTCCCACGGCCCCAACACCCCTGAGGACAAGTACGCCAACCTGCCCGTGCCCCCGTGGAACGGCAACCCCGCGGTGTCCGAGACCGACAAGAGCGACAAGCCGCCCTACATCCAGGAAGCCTCCCAGGGCCTGGCCGCGGGCAGGAAGGTCCGCCAGGCCCAGCTCCGCACGCTGAAGTCGGTGGACGACCTGTTCAAGGCGGTCAGGGCGGAGCTCGTGGCGCAGGGCAAGCTCGACGACACGCTCATCATCTTCATCGGCGACAACGGCTTCAGCTGGGCCGACCACGGCCACATCGGCAAGAGCGTGCCCTACCAGCCGGCCTTCCGCGTGCCGTTCTACCTGTCGTGGCCGGCGGGCGGCTTCGGCAAGGGCGTGGACGACGATCGGCTGGCCGCCAACATCGACGTCGCCCCGACCATCCTGGACGCCGCCGGGATCCGGCCGCGCGCCCGCATGGACGGCAGGTCGCTGCTGCGCGGCGGCCGGCGCGGCCACCTGTTCCTGGAGTTCCACGGCCAGCCCGACGGGGCCGGACCCGGCGTCTGGGCCTCGATCTACACCGGCTCGCGCATCTACACCGAGTACTACGACGGCGGCGGCGGGGTGAAGTTCCGCGAGTACTACGACCTGCGCAGGGACCCCCACCAGTTGGAGAACCGGATGCGCGCCGACGACCTGGCCAGGGAGCTAGCCGCGGCGCGCGGGGTGTAGGCAGAAATCGTTGCCCTCGGGGTCGGCCAGCACGATCCAGCTCTCGTGCCTGGCCACCTCGGTGGCGCCGAGCGCCTCCAGGCGGGCGCGCTCGGCCTCGACGTCGGCGGCGCGCACGTCCAGGTGCACCCGGTTCTTCGCCGTCCTGGGCTCGGGAACCCGGACGAACCAGATCCTCGGCGCCCCAGCGGGGCCCTCGACCAGCACCGTCGGGTCGTCCTCCGGGCCGGAGAAGCCGCGCGAGCGCAGCCTCTCCAGCTCCTCCTCGTCGTAGGGCGCCACGTCGTAGTCGTCGAGCAGGCGTGCCCAGAACCTCGCCAGGCCGGCCGGGTGTCGGCAGTCGAACACGATGTCATGCAGCAGGGCCATCCGCCCATGCTGGCAGGCGGAGACGGAACACCGCACCCGACGGCGACTCCTCGCAGGTCAGCGTGCCGCCGTGGGCCAGCGCCAGGCCACGGGCGATCGGCAGGCCGAGCCCGGCGCCGTCGGAGGCGGTGTCGCGGCGCACGAACCGGTGGAAGATCAGGTCCCGCGCCGACGGCGGCACACCCGGTCCTGTGTCGGCCACGTCCACGACGGCCTGGCCGTCCTCGCTCGTGACGGTCAGCGTGATCCGGCCGTCGGGCGGGGTGTGCCTGCGGGCGTTGTCGAGCAGGTTCGCCACGACCTGGCCGAGCCGCTGGGCGTCGCCGATCACCGTGACCTCCTCCCCCTCGACCGCCACGGTGATCTCGGGGGCGCGCAGCCGTACCCGGTCGGCCTCGCTCTCGCACAGCGCCCGCAGGTGGACGGGCTCGCGGTGCAGGCCGAGCCCGGCGTCGATCCTGGCCAGCGCGAGCAGGTCGTCGACCAGCCGCCCGGCCCTGCGCGTCTCGCGCACCAGCAGCAGTTGCATGCGCTCGCGTTCCTCGACCGGCATCGCGGCGGGCGCCTGGAGCACCGCCTCGGCCGTCGCCTGGATGCCCGCCAGCGGCGTGCGCAGCTCGTGGGCGACGTCGGCCAGGAACTGCCGCGAGCGGCTCTCCGACTCGCGGGCCTGCTGCTCGGCGCCCTCCAGCGCGTCGAGCATGGAGTCGAACGCGGCCGCGGTCCGGCCGAGCTCGGTGTCGGTGCGCTCGGGCGAAAGCCGCCTGCCCCGCTGCCCCCGCGCGATCTGCCTGGCCAGTCCGGCCAGGTCGTCCATGGGCCTGGTCGCCCTGCGCAGCGCCACGGGCAGCACGACGCCGAGCACCGCCAGCGCGGCGAAGCCGGCGACCAGCATCAGCATGCGCAGCGTGGTCCGCGGCCCGTCGATGGTCTCGGTGTCGGCGTAGAGCGTGAGCAGGCCGCCGCCCGGCAGCCGCCTGGTCAGCGTCAGGTCGCCGAGGTCGGCCTGGAAGCCGCCGAGCGTGTGGCGGCGGCCGGTCAGGTCGACCAGCACCGCCTCGATGCCGGCGCCGCTGACCCGGCGCACCAGCCGGTCCGGCAGGACCTTGCGCCGGTCGAGCTGGACGGCGAACTGGGCGCGGTCCACCAGCCGGCTCTCCGCCTGGCTCCTGGCCAGCAGGCCGAACAGCCCGTCCACCGCCACCAGCAGCACGACCAGCGTGACGGCGACGACCAGCAGGGTCGAGCCCGCGACCCGGCCGCGCAGGGATCCGGCGGGCCGGCCGTACCGTCTCATCGGGGTCCGTCCAGGACGTAGCCGAGGCCGCGCACGGTGTGCAGGACCCGCTCGCCCGAGCATTCGAGCTTGCGGCGCAGCGCGCTGACGTGCACCTCGACCAGGTTGGGGTCGTAGGCGTCGTAGCCCCAGACGCTGGTGAGCAACTGGGTCTTGCTCAGCACCTGGCCGCGGTGGAGCGCGAGGTGGCCGAGCAGCCGCAGTTCGGTCCTGGTCAGTTCGACGGGGCGGCCGTCGCGCAGGACCAGCCCCTTGTCCACGTCGATGATCAGGTTGCCGATCTGCAGCGTCGACGGCGTACGGCGCAGCCGCCTCAGCACCGCGCCGACCCGCGCGGTCAGCTCCGACAGCTCGAACGGCTTGACCACGTAGTCGTCGGCGCCCGCCTGCAGCCCGCGCAGCCGGTCGGAGACCCCGTCCCTCGCCGTGAGCACGATGACCCCGGCGTCGCTGCGCCCGCGCACCACCTCCAGCAGCGCGAAGCCGTCGCGGCCCGGCAGCATGAGGTCGAGCACGACCAGGTCGGGCTGGAAGGTGTTGAGGTCCTGCTCGAAGCCGGTCCCGTCGGGCAGGCCGCGGACCACGTACCCGGCCGAGCCCAGCGCGGACAGCACGGCGAGCCGGATCGCCTCCGCGTCCTCGACCACCATCACCCGCGCCGAACTGGTCATCCGCCCATTATGCGAACCCGCCGGACCGGACAAAACGCCCCTCAGGCAATCTTCAGCCTTCCCAGACGTCCTCGTTGTAGCGTTCTGCGGCACGCAGCTCCTCCAGCCACGCCTCGCTCGCGGCCGGATCCGCGCCGGTGCGCGCGCCGTGGATGCGCGTCAGCGCCGCCCGCACCCCGGGCGCCATCCGGTTGCCGTCGCCGCAGACGTAGACGCGGCCGCCGTCCTCCAGCACGCGCCACACCTCGTCCGCCTCGCGCAGGAGGCGGTCCTGGACGTAGCGCGGGCCGTCGCCGGCGACCTCGCTGAACGCCGGGCGCAGGCTGACCACTTCCGCCGCCTCGGCCTGCTCCAGCTCCGCCCGGTGCAGGTAGTCGAGGTCCGGGTCGTCGCAGCCGAAGTAGCAGAGCAGGGTGCCGCGGGCGCCGCGGTGCAGGCGCTCCATGACGACACCGCGGAACGGGGCCAGGCCGGTGCCCGCGCTGACCAGGATCGCCGGAGTGCCCTCGTCGGCCAGGCCGTGGAAGGCGGCCGGGCCCGGCACCACCCGCGCCTGCACGACGCCGCCCGCCGCCACCTCGGACAGGTGCGAGGAGGCGACGCCGTGGAACCAGCCGCTTCCACTCCGGTTCGGGCCGCTGACCTGCGAG
This sequence comes from Nonomuraea sp. NPDC050790, assembly GCF_044456745.1. Lineage (NCBI taxonomy): Bacteria > Bacillati > Actinomycetota > Actinomycetes > Streptosporangiales > Streptosporangiaceae > Nonomuraea > Nonomuraea sp. NPDC050790. Next base: position 79,116 of record NZ_JBITGF010000017.1, read on the forward strand.
ACCATCAGGTCCACCGCGCCGGGGCCGGCCAGCGGGGAGCTGGAGATCGAGTAGTTGCGCGGGCGCAGAGCCGGCATGAGCTCCAGGAACACCTCGAAGGGCAGCTCGCAGGCCGGGTGCTCCTCCAGCAGGGACAGGACCGTGGAACCCGCCGGGTCCACGGCCGCCAGCCTCGCCCTGGTGTGGGGGCAGCGGGTGTGGGCGGCCAGCGTGCTCACCTGGTGGGCGGTCGCCGGGCGCTGGAGCTCCAGGAAGCCTGACAGCAGTTCGCGCACCGTCACCGGAGTGTCGAGGGGGAGCTGGGTTCTGGTACGGCGGGCCTGGCGCAGCCGTACGCGCTGGGCGGGGTCGAGACCGAACCGGGCGGCGGCGCGCTCGACCAGGTGCGGCGGGTTCTCGGGCAGGACGGCGAGGTGGTCGCCGGTGCGGTAGGTGGCGCCCGGCGGCAGCTCCAGGCGCAGGTGGCGCTTCTGGCGGGCGTCGGGGTGGGTGAGCGGCTCGTTGAGCAGCACGCGCATCGGCCGGACGCCGTGGTGCTCGGCGCGCTCCTCCGCGGGCGACCTGGTGACCTGTTCCAGCAGGAAGGCGGGGCCCTCGGGCTCCCCCGCCGGTTCGCCCGCTCCGGTCAGGGTCGCCCAGAGCGTCGCCGACCACGCGTCGACCGCGCCCTCCAGGTCGCCCGAGGCGTCCACGACGCCGCGCTCGGCCAGGCGGCGCCCGCCCGCCTGCGCCAGCCGCGCGTCGATCAGCTTCGGGACGCGCTGGAACGTGGCCGCCCAGTTGCGGTCGCCCACCCCCAGCACCGCGTACGGCGTGCCGGGCAGCTTGTCCGCCTCGGCCAGCCAGTCCACGAACCGGGCCGCGTCGTCGGTCGGGCGGCCGTTGTAGGAGGCGGCCACGATGACGACCGGAGCGTCGGCCAGCGTGCCCGCGGCCTCGTCCAGGGAGGTGACCTTGGCCGCGAAACCGCGTTCCTCCGCCTCGGCGGCCAGGTCGTGGGCGATGGACGAGCAGGTGCCCATGTTGGAGCCGTAGAGGATAGAGATCGGCGAGCCCGGTGCGACCTTCGTCCCGGACGGGCGGACCTTGCCCTTCTCCGCCGGTTCCGCCGCGGCGCGACGGTCGGCGGTGGTGCGGGGCTCGACCTTGAGCGTGAAGCCGTCGGGCTTCAGCGTGAGCGTCTCCTTGACCCGCAGTTCGTAGCCGGGCTCGCCGGTCAGGTGGAAGCGGTGCGTCAGCAGGCCCAGCACCAGCGTCGCCTCGTGCAGCGCGAACTGCCTGCCGATGCAGGCCCGCTCGCCGCTGCCGAACGCCTTGAACGCGTGCGGCGGGCGGGCGTCCTGCGCCTCCGGGGCGAAGCGGTCGGGGTCGAACAGCTCCACGTTCCTGCCCCAGGCGGGGTCGCGGTGGAGCTGCGGCGTCAGGACGAAGAGCGACTCGCCCGCCTTGACCTCGTACCCGCCGCCGATCACCGTGTCGGCCAGCGCCTCCACCGCGAACGCCGGGGCCGTCGGCCACAGCCGCAGGCTCTCCATCAGCACCTGGCGGGTGTAGCCGAGCCTGCCCACGTCGGCGTACGACGGGTCGGGCCGCTCCGCGTCGCCCCAGAGCGCGTCCACCTCCTCCTGCACCCTGGCCAGCACCACCGGGTTCCTGGCCAGGTAGTACAGGGCGAAGGAGAGGGCGCCCGAGGTCGTCTCGTGCCCGGCGATCAGGAACGTGATCACCTGGTACCTGATGTTCAGGTCGTCGAGCGGCTCGCCGGTCTCCGGGTCGTCGCTGTGGAGCATGCGGCCGAGCAGGTCGTCGGTGCTCCGGTCGCCGGACTCCCTGCGCTGCCTGATCACCTCGTCGACCAGGTGTTCCATGGCGCGTACGTCCTGGTGGAAGCGGCGGGTCCGCCCGCGGTAGAGGACGTCGAGGCCGGGGATGAAGGCGCCCTTGGCCTGCGCGTACGTGAGGGCGCCGACGAGCGAGCCGATGAACGGGTGCGGCCGCTCGCTCTCGAACGAGGCGAAGTCGTAGCCGAACCCGCACAGGCCGATGGTGTCGAGGGTCAGCCGGGTCATGTCCGCGCTGACCTGCACCGGCTCGTCACCGGCGCGCGTCCAGGCGGCCACGAGCTCGCGGGCGACGCCGAGCATGGTGGCGTGGTAGCCGCGCATGGCGGAGACGGAGAAGGCGGGCAGCAGGATGTCGTGCGCCTTGCGCCAGTTGGCCTCGTCGGCGTAGGCGGTGAACAGGCCGTCTCCGGCCAGGGGGCGCAGGTTGACCAGGTCGGAGTGGACGTTCTTGCGGAACCGGCTCTCGTCGCAGAGCTCGGTGACGAGGTCGAGGCCGGTGACGACCACGAACTCCTGGCCGAAGGCGCCCAGCTTGAAGATCGGGCCCCAGTCGCGGGCCAGCTCACACAGGTAGGCGACCTGCCGGTCCACGGGCGCGCTGAGCGCGTGGCCGACGATCGGCAGGGCGGGCGGCGACGGAATCTCGGCTCTGGACACGTGAACGTTCCCTTCTGCGGGTGTACGTCTTCGCCGTCAGGCTAGCACGAGACTTTGTCACTCGACTAAGTCGATCGAACAAGACTTTGCGGCCAGGCGGGCCCGCAGGTCACAGCCGATAGGGTGCGGGCATGGCTCACGTTCCCGCCGCCGAGCGGCGTCCTCAGATCGTGGCGGCCGCGATCGGGCTCATGGCCCGCGAAGGCGTCGCGGCCGGGAGCACCAGGGCCATCGCCGCCGAGGCGGGCGTCGCGCAGGCGATGGTGCACTACACCTTCGGCTCCAAGCAGGAGCTCTACCGGCTGGTGCTGGAGGACCTGGGCGACACGCTCCTCAAGCGCGTCCTCGCCGCGACGCCCATCGGCGCCGACTTCGCCGCCACGGTCTCCGCGCTGGTCAACGAGCTGTGGCGGACGGTCACCGAGGAGCGCGAGCGCTACCTGCTGCTGGTCGAGATGATCATGTTCTCGCTGCGGGACCCGGTGCTGCGCCCGGTGGCCTCCGAGTTCACCCACGACCTCGACGCCGCCGCCGCCCGTCTGCTCTCCGACGCCGCGGAACGCGCCGGGCAGGAGCTCGCGCTGCCCGCCGAGGAGATCGCCCGCTTCTTCCTCAGCGGCTTCGACGGGATCGTGACCCGGTACATGACCGACGAGTACGACCTCGCGGCCTGCGAGTCGACCCTGCGCCTGATGCTCGACACCACCATCGCGCTGGCGGTCTCCCCATGACCTCCCCGGTACGCACGCGTGTGTCGGCGTACGCGATCGTCACCTCCGGCGGCCGGATCCTGCTGACCCGCCTGTCGGACAGCTCCCCGATCTTCCAGCCCGGCGCGTGGCACCTGCCCGGCGGCGGCATCGACCCGGGCGAGCAGCCGGAGCAGGCGCTGGCCCGCGAGCTACGCGAGGAGACCGGCCTCGACCTGACCGGGTCGCGCCTGGTCGGCGCCAGGACCTACGCGGTGACGCGGCTCGGGGTGAGCTGGCACCTGGTCGGCCTGTTCTACCGGGCCGAGGTCGCCTCTGGCCCGGCGGCGGTGACCGAGGTGAACGGCACCACCGACGCGGTGTCCTGGCTGCCGATCGCCGACCTCGGCGACACCCTCTCCCCCGCCGCCACCGACGCCCTCCACCTGCTCGCCGGTCACCAGCGGTGATGGACCTGGGAGCGGATGCGGTGGTCGTAGAGGTTCTCGATCGCGGTCAGGGTGCCGGGCGGTAGCGAGGGCAGGGTGGCGGTCTCGGCGTTGGCCCTGGCCTGGTCGGCGGTGGAGGCGCCCGGGATCACCGTCGTCACCCCCGGCTGCTGGATCACCCAGCGCAGGGCCGCCTGCGCGGGCGTCATCTCCGGCGGGGTCAGCGCGGCGAACTCGGCCGCCGCCTCCAGCCCGGTCGCGTAGTCGACCCCGGAGAACGTCTCCCCCACGTCGAACGCCTCCCCGTGCCGGTTGTACGCGCGGTGGTCGTCGGCGGCGAACACGGTGTCCGGGCGGAAGCGGCCGGACAGCAGCCCCGAGGCCAGCGGCACCCTGGCGATGATCGCCACCCCGGCCGCACGCGCCGCGGGAAGCACACGTTCGAGCGGCTTGCGGCGGAAGGCGTTGAGGATGATCTGCACACTGGCCACGCCCGGACGGGCGATCGCGGCCAGCGCCTCGTCGCAGGTCTCGACGCTCACCCCGTAGGCGGCGATCCGCTCCTCCCGCACGAGCGTGTCGAGCGCGTCGTAGACCTCGTCGGTGTCGAACACCGGCGTCGGCGGACAGTGCAACTGCACCAGGTCGAGCCGGTCCACGCCGAGGTTGGCGCGGGAGCGGTCGGTCCACTCCACGAAGCTCTTGAGGGTGAACTCGGCCGGGTCCTGCGGTCCGCGCCGGCCCATCTTGGTGGCGACCGTGAGGCCGTCGTGGCCGCGCAGGAACCGGCCGATGAGGCGTTCGCTGCGGCCGTCGCCGTACACGTCGGCGGTGTCGAGGAAGGTCACGCCCGACGCGACGGCGGCCTCCAGGATGGCGAGCGCGTCGCTCTCGTCCACGGCGCCCCAGTCGGCGCCGAGTTGCCAGGTGCCGAGGCCGACGACCGACGCGGATCGTCCTGTCCTGCCAAATGCTCGCTGCTCCACGGGCTCCACCCTAGAACGGCGTGGCCCCTCCGCCACCGATCCCGAGCCCTGCGGGCTCGCAGCCGGTCGCCGAACAGCTTACTTGCCAAGTTTGGCATAATATTGCCAAGCGGTGTGGGTGCGTGTCAATCTGGGGGCATGAAGGTCGGCATGGTGATCCCGTGCAGGGCGCGCCCGCACACCATGCGCGGCACGTTCGCCGCGCCGGCTCCCAATGACGTGCTGCCGCCGGTCGGGTTCGCCCTGCCGTACGACGACAAAAGCGTCGACGAGTGCCGTATCCTGCCGCCCATCCAGCGGCTGAGCGAGCGCTTCCAGGACACCATCGTGCGCGAGGCCGAACGCGTCTCCCGCAAGCTCGGCGCGCCCGCGGGCGACGAGCGACGCTGACCAGGAGCCGACATGCCGATCACCAACTGGGCGGGCAACGTCACCTTCGGCGCGGCCCGCGTGCACCGGCCGCGGACCCTCGACGAGCTGCGGCGCGTGGTGGCCGCGGCCCCGCGCGTACGGGCCCTGGGCAGCGGCCACTCCTTCAGCCTGGTCGCCGACACCAGCCACGACCTGGTCCGCCTGGACGGCCTGCCGCCCGCCATGGAGATCGACGCCGCTCGCTCGACCGTCGCCGTCGCGGCCGGGCTGCGTTACGCGGAGGTCGCCGAGCACCTGCACCGCGCCGGGTACGCGCTGGCCAACATGGCCTCGCTCCCCCACATCTCGGTCGCCGGTTCGTGCGCTACCGGCACCCACGGCTCGGGCGACAGCCGCCGCTGCCTGGCCGCCGCCGTCGTCGCCCTGCAGCTCGTCGGCCCCGGCGGCGACCTGGCCGAGCTGAGCCGCGAGCACGACCCCGGCGTCTTCCCCGGCGCCGTCGTCGCGCTCGGCGCGCTCGGGGTGGTCACCCGGCTGACGCTGGAGATCGAGCCCGCCTTCGACGTGGCGCAGCGGGTCCGTCTCGACGTGCCCCTGGAGGAGGTGGCCGAGCGCTTCGACGAGGTGTACGGCGCCGCGTACAGCGTCAGCACGTTCACCGACTGGCGCGGCGGCAGGGCGGAGGTGTGGCTCAAACACCGCCTGGACGAGGTGAGAGACGGCACAGCCACCAGCGGCGGCACGGCCCTCGCTGACGGGACGGCCATCCACGGCGGGACGGCCCTCGCTGACGGGACGGTCGTCGACGGCGGGGCGGTCGTCGGGGATGGGTGGTCGGAGAGCGGTTGGGCGGGAGGGCGGGCGGCTGAGCGGCCGGTGCACCCGGTGCCCGGCATGTCGCCCGAGTCCTGCACGCAGCAACTCGGCGTGCCGGGGCCGTGGCACGAACGGCTGCCGCACTTCCGCCCCGAGTTCGTGCCCGGAGCGGGCGAGGAACTGCAGTCGGAGTACTACCTGCCGCGCGAGGCGGCCGGCAAGGCGTTCGAGGCGATCCGGGAGATCGGCGCGCTGGTGGCGCCCGTGCTGCACGTCTCGGAGGTGCGTACCGTCTGCGGCGACGACCTGTGGCTCAGCCCCGCCTACGGCCGCGACACCGTCACCCTGCACTTCACCTGGATCCGCGACGCCGCGGCGGTCATGCCCGCCCTGGCCGCGGTCGAGGAGCGGCTCATGCCGCTGGGCGCCCGGCCGCACTGGGGCAAGCTGACCACGGCCCGGCCCCGGCAGATCAGCGCGATGTACGAACGGGCCGCCGAGTTCGGGCGCCTGGCCCGCGACCTGGACCCGTCCGGCAAGTTCCGCAACTCCTACGTGGACGCCCTCTTCCCGGCCTGACTCTGCGGAACGGGCTGCAGGACGTATCGAGCCGGGCTCGCACCCCACTCCACATGGCAAACTGTTGGCAACTAATTGCCGAGCTTCTCGGGCGCGTAGATGTGCCGCCAGTGCTCGGCCGAGCGGACCAGGTCGGCGCTGACCCGGAAGAGGAACTGGCCCAGCTTCTCCAGCCGCACCCCGGCGGGCGTGCTCGCGCCGAGCGCCCTGGCGCTGCTCTGCGAGGCCTCGGCGATCCTGGTGTTGATCCTGGAGCTGGCCAGCATGGCCTGGAACCAGACGTCGTCGTCCATGACGTAACGCTCGGCCCGGCCGCGCGGGTCGCGCTCGCGCTTGATGATCTCCATCTCCTCCAGGTAGGCGACCGCCTTGGAGATCGAGGCGGGGCTGACGCCGAGGCGGCGCACGAGCTCGGCCGAGGTGAGGGCGCCGTCGTCGGTGGTGAACAGGGCGGCGAGCACCCTGGCCATCATCTGCGGCAGTCCTGACTGGATCAGCAGCTCGGTCAACTGCGCGGCCACCCGCTCCACGACCCTCGGATCCCGGGCGCCGAGGTCGGCCGCCACCGCCGACCGGCCGGAGCCCTGCGGGCGCGTGGTCCGCCTGCCGGGCCTCGGGGCCTGCTCTGGCCGGTAGTCGTTCGGCCCGCCGTTGCGCATCACCTCTCGGGTGATCGTCGAGGTGGGCCGCCCGAGGTGGCGGGCGATGGCGGCGTAGGTCAGGCCGTCGCGCAGCCCTGCGGCGATCTGGCGGCGGTCCTGCTGGGTGAGCCTCTGTCCTGGCATCGGGCTCCTTCGGGCGATCGGGATCTGGCCACAGCGTAGTGCAAACAACGATTGCATTAGCCGTCAGCACCCATGCAACGATTTGATAGCTTTGAGCTGCATCTTTGCATCCAACTTCACAGAATAATGATTGACGATTCCGTGTATGCAACGTAACTTTTGGCCCGTCGCGAAGATTGCATAGAGCAAGGGAACGAACATGACCCACACCGAGATCCAGAACGCCCTCGACCGCGCCGTCGCCGAGCACGGCGTGCCCGGCATCGTCGCCGAGGTCCGCGACGGTGACGAGACGTGGTTCGGTACGGCCGGCGTCGCCGACCTCGCCACCGGCGCCAAGCGCGTCCCCGGCGAGAACCTGCACACGGGCAGTTCCGGCAAGGCGTTCACCGCCGCCGCCATGCTGGCCCTGGAGGCGGAGGGCAGGCTGAGCATCGACGACACGGTCGAGCGCCACCTGCCCGGCGTGCTCACCAATGGCTACGACGGCAACAAGATCACCATCAGGCACCTGCTGAGCAACAGCAGCGGCATGTTCGCCACCGGCCTGGCCCCCGAGGCCTCGCACCGCTACGCCACCCGCTCCGGGTTCGCCGAGCACCACCTCGACGTGTGGACCAAGGAGGACCTGCTGAAGCTGGCGGTCTCCCAGCCGCCGGTCTTCGAGCCCGGTGCGGCCTTCACCTACTCCAACGGCGGCTTCTACGTCGCCGGCGCGATCATCGAGAAGGTCACCGGCAACAGCTACGCCGACGAGGTGCACCGCACCATCGTCGAGCCGCTCGGCCTGAGCAGCACGCGCGTGCGCGGCCGGCACGAGTCGGACTACGCCGAGCCGCACCCGCGCTTCTACTCCTCCCAGTTCCTCAAGGACGGCGTGGACCCGGCCTCGGTCACCCCCGAGAACTGGGAGTCGCTGATCGAGGACCCGGGCATGGCGCCCCTGGACGTGACCGTGTTCAACACCTCCCTCGGCTGGTCGGCCGGCGACGTCGTCTCCACCACCGGCGACATGACACGCTTCGTCGGCGCGCTGGCCAGTGGCGCACTGCTGCCCGAGGAGCAGCACCGCGAGATGTGGACGACGATCTCCACCGAGGGCGGCTACTGGATGCCGTACGCCCGCTACGGCCTCGGCGTCTTCGAGTTCGACCGGGAGATCACCAACGGGATGGTGCTGCGCGGCGTGGGCGGCAGCCTGTGGGGCTCCTACATCTGCACGGTCAGCAGCGAGGACGGCCGCCACGTCGTCTCCCTGCACACCAACACCGAGTGGAAGACCTGGGACATCGTCTTCGACGTCGTCAAGGCGGAGTTCGCCAAGGGGCTGTAACGCATGTCCGGATATGACAGATAACTGTCGTTGCGGTCACTCATCGCATTCGGTGACAATCAGGACATGTCCGCACACCGCGTGGTGATCGCGCTCTTCCAGAACGTCGACCTGCTCGACGTGACCGGCCCGGCCGAGGTGTTCGCCCTGGCCAACCGGGTCAGCGGCCGAGCCCTGTACGACGTGGTGCTGGCCGGCCCCGGGGGCGGCGGCCAGGGCGCCACGTCCACCGAGGACGGTCAGGGCACCACGTCCACCGGGGTACGCCAGGGTGCCACGTCCGCCGAGGTACGTCAGGGTGCCACGTCCGCCGGGGTACGCCAGGGCGCCACGTCCACCGGGGACGGTCAGGGTGCCACGTGCGCCGGGGTACGCCACGTCACCACGTCCGCCGGGGTACGCCTGGTCGCCGACCTCTCCTTCGACGAGGTCGGTGACCGGGTGGACACCCTCCTGGTGCCCGGTGCCGTGGACGTCACCCCGGAGGGGCCGCTGGCCCTGGCCGACCCCGAGGTGGTGGCGTGGGTCAGGCGGACCGCCCCGGCCGCCCGCCGCGTGGCGTCGGTCTGCGTGGGCGCGCACATCCTGGCCGAGGCGGGGCTGCTGGACGGACTGACCGCCACCACCCACTGGTCCACCGCCGCGCAACTGGCCGCCGACCACCCGGAGGTCACGGTCGATCCCGACCCGATCTTCGTGCGGTCCAGCGGCCGGGTGTGGACGGGCGCGGGCATCAGCGCCTGCCTGGACCTGACCCTCGCGCTGGTCGCCGACGACCACGGCGAGGAGACGGCACTGGCGGTGGCCCGCGAGCTGGTCATGTATCTCAAACGGCAGGGCGGCCAGAGCCAGTTCAGCGTCCCGATGGCCCACGCGGCCACCGGCCGCCGCGACATCGACGACCTGCGGCTGTGGATCGCCGAGCACCTCGCGGAGGAGCTGACCGCCGTGGAGATGGCGGCCAGGATGGGGCTGAGCCAGCGGCAGTTCGCCCGCGTGTTCCGGCAGCGCACCGGTACCACTCCCGGGGCCTACGTCGAGGCCGCGCGGGTGGAGGCGGCGCGACGGCTGCTGGAGACCACCGACCTGCCGCTGCCGCGGGTGGCGGCCGAGAGCGGGTTCGGCTCGGTGGAGACCCTGCACCGCGCCTTCCGCCGCCGCCTGGGCACCGGCCCAGGCTCCTACCGCCGCCGCTTCCGAACCGTGGCCTGACCACGCCACCCGCAACCGCCACAACCAAAACACCTGGCCACGCCACCCGCAACCGCCACAACCAAAACGCCTGGCCACGCCACCTGCGAGCGACTCGGCCAGAACGCCTGATCTCGCCACGCGAGAGCGGCACAGCGAGAACGCCTGATCTTGCCACGCGGGAGCGGCACAACCAGAACGCCTGAACTCGCCACTCACCGGCGGCGCCATCAGACCGCCCGTGGCGTGAGCGTGCCGTGAAACCGATCACCCAGAAAGGAACCATGCCATGAGCACCACCGCATCTCCGACCCTCCGCCAGGTCTCCGGCCTGCCCGCCGACCCGGCCCGGCTGGCCGACGCCACCCTGATCATGATCGACTACCAGAACACCTACACCACGAGCGTCATGGCGCTCACCGGCGCCGACCAGGCCCTCGCCGCCGGAGCCCGCCTGCTCGAACGCGCCCGTGCCGCGGGCAGCAGGATCGTCCACATCGTCAACGACGGCGGCCCGGACACGCCCTACGACGTCCGGGCCGAGATCGGTGCGATCAACCCGCTGGTCGCGCCGCGTGACGGTGAGCCGGTGGTGGTGAAGACGTTCCCCGACGCCTTCCACGAGACCAGCCTTCAGGAGGTCCTGACCGGCCTGGGCGCCGGCCCCGACCTCGTCCTGGCGGGCTTCATGACCCACATGTGCGTCGCGTTCACCGCACAGGGCGCCTTCAACCGGGGCTACCGCCCCACCGTCGTCGCCGACGCCTGCGCCACCCGACCACTCGCCGCCGCAGACACCGCCGGGGACGGCGCTGCTCACCCCGCCGCAGACGGTGCCGTGGTGTCTGCCGCCACCCTGCACACCGCCGCGCTGACCCAGATCGGCGACCTGTTCGGCGTGGTGGTCCCCACCGCCGACGCCCTCCCCGCCTGACCGCTCAACCAGGGAGGACGCCCGCCACAGAAGGTCAGTGGAGCGTGATGGAGGTCAGGACGGCCTGGTCCGTGGTGGGAAGGAAGGCCAGGTCGAGCCGGCCGTCGGTCACCCGGACGGTGAACCGGCGCTCCAGCGGCCGGTTCTTGCCACCGCTCTCGCGATAGACGTCCAGGTCCTGGATGACGGTCCGGCCCTCCGCGGTCACCGAGAAGACACGCTTGCCCGCCTCGGTGTGCGCCGGTTCGGTGAAGCGGAGCCGTACCGTGTGGTGGCCGTTGGCGACGGGCAGCCGGTAGGAGAAGGCGCCCACCCGGTACGGCGGGGCCGCCGCGTCGGCGAAGGTCGACTTCGTGCCGTGGATGAACTGCCGGTCGGAGGTCGAACCCGCGGCGATGTGGCGGGTCTTGTAGGGGAAGTCGGCGCGCAGCCCGATCTGCCCGTAGTGGACCTTGGAGGGGTCGAAGCCGGGCAGCCAACTGCTGTTGGTGACGACTCCGGCGCTCTTGTTGGTCTTGAACGGCGGGGTGCGCTGGATGTTGGCGGCGTCGACGTTGCTGACGGGCTGGCCGTAGGTGCCCTCGTCGAGGTAGACGGCGGCCGGGTTGGTGCTGGCGCCCGACTGGCTGTTGTTGGCCTCGGGGTGGTTGGCGGACTGGTTGACCACGATCTGGTCGTAGGTGTTGGTCTGGAACGGGCCGTCGGGGGCGGTGCTCATGCCGAAGGTGTAGACGGCGCCGCCGTCCCGGCTGTCCTGCATGACGTCGTGGATGTTGAGATATTTCACGACGTTGTCGCGGGCGTAGAGGGTCTCGTTGGGCAGTTCGCGGTATCCGGCGATGTAGGTGCCGAAGCGGGGGCTGTTGTAGATCTCGCTGTAGGAGATCTCGTTGCCCGACGCCTGCATGAGGCAGTAGCCGGCGCCGTGGCCGAGCAGTTCGCCGACGTCGTGGATCAGGTTGTTGGTCAGGACGTTGCCGGTCAGCGTGTCGCCCTCGGCGGGGTAGTTGCCCTCAAGGAAGACGCCGGTGTGGCCGGTGCGCTCGATCCAGTTCGACTCGATGCGGTTGCGGGTGTTGGCGAACAGCATGTAGATCGCGGAGTGGCCGCTGTTGCGCAGGTGGGAGCGGCTGATCGTGACGTCGTGCGTGCCGGTCATGAAGATCATGCCGATCCGGTCCACGACGCGGTTGATCTGCCGGTCGTAGATGGGGTACTGGTGCGTCTCGCCCGAGTCCCCGGCGGCGAGCATGCCGTGGCGGTAGGAGGCGGAGAAGTCGGTGGCCTCGAAGCCGAGCCCGTCGAAGGTGAGGTGGTGGGCGCCGGACAGCCGCAGCAGGCTCTTGGTCGTGGGGACGATCACCTCGCGCAGGCTCTCGCGCGGCCAGTAGTAGAGCATCTTCTCGGTGGTGGAGTAGTGGAACTCGCCCGGCTGGTCCAGCATCGACAGCATGCCCTGGACGTAGAAGCGGGAGTTGTAGTTGGCGACGCCCATCGGGTAGCGCGTCTGGTTCTTCAGCGTGATCGTGCGCGTGGCGGGGTCGATCGCGGCGATCGGGTTGTGCTCGGCGAACCAATTGGCCCTCGGCCACAGGTAGACCTGGGCGTCGGTGAGGTCCCAGCCGGTCGGGTCGAGGTCGCCGTCGCGGTACTTCAGCACGGTGTTGCCGACCTCGCCGGGCTCGGCCACGAAGTATCCGGCCTTGGCGGTGGCGAAGGGGCTGGGCGCATGGTTGGGCGTGCGTGCCTTGACGGCCCGCTCCGCGCCCTCGTACAGGGTGTCGAAGCGCTCGCTGACCGGCGCCCTGAAGATCTCGCCCCGGTAGCGGCTCCAGCCGGTCACCTTGTGCCCGCCGATGAGGCGCGCCGAGCCGGGCGGGCCGCCCCACACCTGGTAGACGACCCGGTGGCCGTTGCCGCCCGAGTCCTCGGCGGTGAAGTCGAGGCCGCCGGCCAGCTCGTAGTCGCCGCGGCGGACGTGCACGACGAGGTCGCCGCGCTGGTCGTCGTTGAGCGCGCGGACCGCCGCCTTGGCGCGCTGGAGGGTGCGGAACGGCCGCGACGCGCTCCCCGGCGCGCGGTCGTCACCCCAGGTGGCGACGTACAGGTGGCGGGCGGCGCTCGCCTGGGCGGGCGCGGCCAGCCCGGTCGCCGCCATCAGCAGCGCGCATAAGAGCAGGATTCTTCTCACGGAACTCTCCTCACAGGTGCGTCGGGTGGAGGGGGCACGTCGGCGCCGGGGTCGGTGAGCCCGAGCACGGCGGCGGAGCGCCAGTGCTCGCCGGGAGGAAGGTCTTCGACGAGCGTGGGGATCTCGGTGCGCGGCGCCGCCACGTTGGTGCCGGGCAGGGCCACGACCAGCCGTCCGGTACGGCAGGCCGACAGGTCCTCGATGGCCGACACCCCGGACCGCCCCCGTGCGCAGGCGCGCCCCGGTGCCGCCTCGCGCTCCAGGGGCGGTTCGCGGTCGATGGCGAAGCCGCCCTCCGCGGTGTGCAGGGCCCTGGCCGTCACGATGCGGTGGGTGCGCACGTGCCAGGGCGGCGCCGCGGTCAGCCAGGTCTCCACCTCGACGTCGGGCCAGGGCCGCCAGCGCGAGTACAGGGTGTCGCCGTCCACGGCGTGGTCGAGCGGCTCCTCCCTGACCCGGTAGTGGACGCCGTCCTCGCTCAGGGCCAGCATGCTGTCGTGGGCGCCGTGTTCGAGGCCGGCGTAGCCGCCTGGCACGCTGAAGCCGAAGTGGGTGGAGTAGGCGAACTTCGCGTATTTCTCCGCGCCGTGCCGTACCCACATGTGGTGCTGGCGGGCGGACAGGGCCACGACGTGCCGCCCCCGCTCGGCACGCATGAGCACCGCGCCGGCGTGCGGCTGCGCGCGCACGCCCGGCAGGTCGGGGGCGGCCAGCTCGGGCGCGGTCCAGAAGGGGTGGGTGGCGGGCAGCGCCAGCGGCAGCATCGCCTTCATCGCCCAGTACGGCGAGCCCGGCGCGTTGTACTGCTCGGCCAGCATGGGCTGGGCGTAGCCGTACCCGACGGACAGCAGGCCGTCGGCGGTGAAGATGGGCCGCGCGCGCCACCACCGCAGGTGGCGCAGCAACTGCCCCTTGACCACGCCCCACGGCAGCGCCTCCACGCCGGCGAAGGCGAGCGCGCCCCAGAAGGCGCCCTGCGCGAAGCGGTAGGTCAGGCTCCTCCCGTACGGCACCGCCGCCCCGTCGGCCGCGAACCAGTGCTGGAAGTCGTGGGCGAAGACCGCGGCCCGTTCCCTGAACCGCTCGGCCCGCGCCCGGTCGGCCGAGAGCGCGGCGTAGACCAGGCCGTAGAAGTGCATGGCGAAGGACACGTAGTAGTCGCGGCGTTCCGTGGGGCCGTCGGAGTACCAGCCGTCACCGAGCGCGTAGGTCTCCAGCCGGTCGAGCCGCTCGGTGACGGCGGCCCGGTCGTGCCGGACGCCCACCCGCGACAGGCCCAGCGAGACGAGCACGCCGAAGAAGCGCCAGTTGTTGTCGGAGGTGTCGCGGGCCAGCGCGGTGGCCAGCCAGGCGGCGAGCCGGTCGCGTTCGCCGCCGCTCAGCGGGTCCCAGAGCCGCTCGGGTGCCAGGGCGAGGGCGAAGCCGATGGCGGCCATCTCCACGATGCGCTGGTCGCTGTCGCGCGGTTCGCGCCAGTACTCCTCGTGGGCGGGGTCGGTGCCGGAGGCGAGGCCGCGCCGTACCAGATCCCAGTGGTCGAAGCGGCCGCCGCCGGCGGCGAGCGGGGCCAGGCCCCACAGCGGGCGGGCGAAGGACTCCAGCTCGGCGGCGGCGTCGTCGTGGAGCGCGGCGTTCACGCCGAGCCGGACCCTGGCCCCGCCGGGGCTGTAGTAGGGGATCAGCGGCGAGACCAGCTCGCGCGTCCAGGTCTGCAGGTGCTCGCGCACGCTCACCCCTTCTCCGCGCCGGCGAGCAGTCCCGCGCGCAGGAAACGCTGGGCGACCAGGAAGGCCGCCAGCGTGGGCGCGCAGGCCACCAGCCCGGCCAGCGCGGCCTCGGGCTGGTGGATGTCCAGGGTGGAGAAGCCGCTGGAGGCGTTGATCGCGCCGGTGGACTGCAGGAGCGTCATCAGCCCGAGCTGCAGGGTGAACGTCCGGTCGTCGTCCAGCATCACGAACGGCAGGAAGAAGTTCGTCCACACGTTCACGAAGGCGAAGAAGGCGATGAGCCCGATCGCCGGCCTGGCCAGGGGCAGTCCGATGACGAAGAACAGCCGCAGTTCGCCCGCGCCGTCGATCCGGCCGGCGTCCAGGATCGTGCCGGGCAGCGACTCGGCGAAGTGCAGGTACGACAGGTAGACCCCGAACGGGTAGAACGCCAGCGGCAGGATCACCGACCACGGCGTCCCGGTCAGCCCGACCGAGGTCATCTCCAGGTAGAGCGGCAGGACCAGGGCGGCCTGCGGGAGGATCATCCCGATCAGGGTGGCGGTCAGGACGGCCCGGCGACCGGCGAAGACGTACACGGCGAGCGCGTAGCCGGCGGGCAGCGACAGCACGAGGGTGAGGACGACGGAGGCGGCGGCGTACCAGACGGAGTTGACGATCCACAGCGTCAGCTCGCCGTCGTTGAACGTCATCAGGTCGCCCCAGGCGGTGACGACGTTGCCGAGGGAGCCGAAGCTCAGGGGCGGGCCGCCGATCAGGTCCTCGGCGGTGCGGGTGGGCGCCAGCACCATCCACACCAGCGGCAGCGCGAAGAAGACGGCGAAGACGCCCAGGACGGCTCGTCTGATCATCGGTAGAAGCCCGTCCGGTGGATGACGAGCAGCGCCGCGCCGAGGCCGACGGCCAGCATGACCAGCGAGAGGGCGGCGGCCCTGCCGAAGTCGCCCTCCTGGGTGGCGTAGAAGTAGGCGAGCTGGTTGACCGACCAGGTGGGGCTGATCTGGCCGGGCGCGCCGGTGCTGAGCACCGTGGGCTCGACGAACACCTGGCTGCCGCTGGCGAAGCTGCTGATCACGATGAACGTGACGTACCGCCTGACCAGCGGGAGCTTGATGTGGCGCGTGGTCTGCCAGGTGGTGGCGCCGTCCACGGCCGCCGCCTCGACCACCTCGCGGGGCAGCGCGGTCAGCGCGCCGTACAGGACGACGACCCAGCCGCCGGCGTGGATCGCGACGCCCATCACCACCAGGACGCCGATGAGGCTGTCGCCCTCCAGGTACTCGCTGGCCGTACCGGAGAGCAGGAACCAGAAGGGTGACATGTCCGGAGAGATCATGAACAACCACAGCAGGGCCGCCGCCGCGCCGGTCACCGCGCCGGGCAGGTAGTACACGAACCGCATGACGCCGCCGAACCGGTCGGGACGGGCGTGCAGGGTGAGCGCCAGCGACAGCACGAGCAGCACCAGGACCGGCAGCCACAGCACCAGGTACAGCGCGACGTTGCGGGCGGCGTCGGCGAGCCGGTAGTCGGCGAACAGCCCGTCGAATCCGCCTTCCGCCAGCGCCGTCCAGACCCCGTAGCCGGCGGGCGCGATCCCGAACGCGAGCAGGAACAGCACGTAGGGACCGAGGAGCAGCCAGGCGGCGGCGGTCCTCACTTGACCGTGTATCCGGTCGCCGTGGCGGCCTGGGCGAGGCGGTCCTGCCAGTCGGGCAGCGCGCCGGCCAGCGGTTCGCCCGCGGTCACCGCGGCCACGACGATCTCGTTGAAGCTGCTCTGCCAGGCGGCCTCGTAGCGGACGAAGCCGAAGCCCTGCCGCATGTTCCGCGCCGCCTCGGTGAGCACGGGCACCGGATTCTCGGCGTAGAAGGGGTCGGCGGCCTTGGCCTCGCCCCACGCCTGGGCGGAGGGGCCGTGGGCGGGGAAGGTCGGCTGTCTGGCCTGGAGCTTCTGGTCGGTGGTGAGCCAGGTGACCAGGTCGGCCGCCGCCTTGGTCCGCTGCCCCGCGTGCTTGGAGACGACGAACACGCCGCCGCCGACCTGGCCGCTGTAGGGGCGGTCGTCGCCCTCCCACAGCGGCATCGGGGCGGCGGCCAGGCGGCCGGGCGCCAGCTTGAAGGACGGCTTGAACAGGAAGTCGCCGAACCAGGCGGGGCCGGGCAGCATGAGGATCTTGCCGCTCTGGCCCAGCTTGGCGAAGGCCGGATCGGTCGGGCTCATCGTGGTGACGGTCTTGTTGGCGGTCAGCGGCTGCAACGCCTGCGCCACCCGGACGCAGGACGGGTCGCGCACATCGATGCGCACCTCGCTCAGGCTGCGCGCGTCCCTGGTCGGGCAGCCGCTGCTGGCGAAGAAGACGCCGGCGCCGTACTTGCCGTTGATGGTGCCGATCAGGTGGCCGGGGTGCTCCTTGGCGACCCGCTCGCCGAGCTTCGTGTACTCCTGCCAGGTCTTGGGCACCTGGTAGCCGAACTCCTTCATCAGCGCGGCGTCGTACCACAGGACGGTGGGCGCGACGTCGTTGCGCAGGCAGTAGAGCCTGCCGCCGAACGCGCAGGCGTCGAGCGCGCCCGGGGTGAACGCCGCGCGCACCGTCGCGGGCACCACCTCGTCGAGCGGGGCGGCGAAGTCGAACGGCGGGGCCGCCAGCGTGGCGACCTCGGCCGGGTTGGTCAGGAAGACGACGTCGGGCCAGCCCTTGCCGGTCTTGTTGGCCAGCGAGACCTTGGTGGGGACGTAGCCGGCCTCCGGTGGCATGGTGACGACTCTGATGTTCTGGTCCCGGTGCGCCCTGGCGTACTCCTGCGCGGCGGCCGTACGGGTGTTGTCCACCCACACGAGCAGTTCCTCCTTGTTGCCGGCCGGCGATCCGCCGCCGCACGCCGCGATGCTCATCACCAGGGCCGCCGCTGTCAGGGCGTGTTTCATGGTGCACCTCGGATCGGAAAGTTGCGATAAGTTTCGCAAATCCTGAGCGTGCCGGTACCGTAGGCCGAGACATCGGATGTCGTCAAGAGCCGGTTGTCGCTGGGACCCTGCCCGTGCGATCCTCGGGCGACCTGGTTTCGGGAGGTTTCGAAAGATGGCACGGCTGGCCGACATCGCCGCACAGGCGGGTGTGTCGATCTCGACGGTCTCCAAGGTCCTCAACGGCCGCTCCGACGTCTCCGCCGAGACCCGCGCCCGCGTCCAGCGGCTGCTCGACCGCCACCGCTACATCCAGCCCGGCGGCTCCGGCGGGCTGGTGGAGTTCGTCGTCAACGAGCTGGACAGCCCGTGGGCGGTCGAGCTGATCCGCGGGGCCGAGGAAGTGGTGCAGCGCGCGGGCATGGGCCTGGTGGTCTCGGCCGTGCACGGACGCTCCAAACTGGCCAGGCAGTGGGTCGACGCCCTGGCCAGGCGGGGCTCGCTCGGCGCGATCCTGGTGATCTCCGAGCTGTCGCCCGAGCAGGAGAGCGCGCTGCGCAAGCTGGACATCCCCTTCGCCGTCGTCCACCCCGCCGCCGACCCCGGCCCCGACGTGCCCTCCGTGGGCGCCACCAACTGGCCCGGCGGCTACACCGCGACCCGGCACCTCATCGAGCTCGGCCACCGCCGCATCGCCCTCATAGGCGGCCCGCCGCAGCGCCTGTCGGCCCGCGCCCGCCACGACGGCTACCGCGCGGCGCTGGAGGAGGCGGGCATCGCCTACGACGAGGCACTGGTACGGCACGGCGACTTCGAGCACGAGCTGGCCTACCGCCACGCCCTCGACCTGCTGGCCCTGCCCGCCCCGCCCACCGCCATCTTCGCCGGAAGCGACCACCAGTCGCTCGGCACCTACCGCGCGCTGCGCGAGCGCGGCCTGAACGTGCCGGCCGACGTGAGCGTGGTCGGCTTCGACGACCTGCCCTTCGCCGACTGGGTCACCCCGCGCCTGACCACCGTCCGCCAGCCGCTGTCGGAGATGACCGCGATGGCGGCCCGGATGGTGCTGCAGTTGCTGGCCGGCGAGGAGCTGGAGACCATGCGGGTCGAGCTGGTCACCAAGCTGGTGATCAGAGAGAGCACCGGCCCCGCCTGACCGTTCAGAACTTGCTGCGGAGTTCGTCCACGCGGGCCCGCCAGACCTTCGCCTCGCTGTCGGTGAAGATGGCCTCCGCGCGTTCCAGGCGCACCGCCGCCATCTCCGGCTCGTCGCGGGCCAGGGCCAGCTCGGCCAGAGCCAGCAGCGCCTGCCCCTCGCACTGCTGGCTTCCGCCCAGGCAGGCCGCCATCAGCGCGTCGCCCAGCAGCGGCTTCGCGCCCACGAGGTCGCCCTGGGCCAGGCGCACCCGTCCGATCCCCAGCAGCGCGAACGCCTCGCCGATGGAGTCGTTCATGCTGGTCGCGGTATGCAGGGCGGCGTCGAACGACTCCTCGGCCGCCTCCAGCCGCCCCCGGGTGAGCAGCGCCTCGCCCAGCCGGAAGCGCACCTGCGCCTCGATCCGGCTGGACCCGGTACGCACGCAGATGGCCAGCGACTCCCGCAGGTACGGCTCCGCCTCCTCCGCCCGCCCCGACTCCAGGTGGATCTGCGCGATGTTGCGCAGCACGTGCGCCTCCCCCACCGGGTCGCCGACCGAGCGCAGGTCTTCGAGCGCCTGCTCGTACCATTCCTGCGCCACCGTGTACTGGCCTTTGGTGCGCTCGATGAAGGCCAGGTGCCGCAGCACGAGCCCTCTGCCGTGCACGTCGCCGCTGGCCTCGAACCAGGAGCGGGCGGCCTCGAGGTTCTGCTGCGCCTCGGCCAGACGTTGCTCGACCAGTTCCAGCCCGCTGAGCGAGTACCGGACGACGGCCTCGCCGCGTCTGTCCCCGGCCCGCCGTACCGCGCCCCAGGCGATCTCGTGCGTCTCGCGCCACGCCTGCCGGTAGGAGCGGGTCTCGAAGAGGGTGACGGAAGTGACGGCCAGGTCCCAGCAGATCTCGTGCAGGCCGAGCCGGGCGGCCTGGTGCACGCTGGAGACGAGGTTGGTGAGCTCGGTCTGGAACCACTCGATGGGGTCCTCGATCAGGCTCTCCACCAGCTCCTCCGGTAGGGGCCACGGCTCGGCGCCGGAGTGGAGGATGGTGTAGTCGCCGCCGTACGCCTGCCGGTGCGCCCGGCCGGCGAGGTGCAGCCAGCAGCGCAGCAGCCGGTGCAGCGCCTCCTCCTGCTCCTGGACCGGGATCTCCCTGGCCAGCAGCTCGCGTACATAGGTCCTGGTGAGGTCGTGCAGCCGGTAGCGGACCTGCTGGTCGTCGCGGACGACGAGGTCGACCAGGCGCTCCTCGACCAGGGTCTCCAGGATGTCGGTGGCCGCGTAGGGGTCCATGTCGAGCAGCGGCCCGGCGATCCAGCCGCCGAAGTCCACCTCGTCCAGCGCGCCGAGCAGCAGCACCAGCCGGGCGGCGGGCGGGTCGAGCTCCTGGCAGGAGATGGAGATCGTGGCGCGGACGCTGGCGTCGCCCAGGATCAGCTCGTCGAGGCGGCGCCGCTCGTCGGCGAGCCTGCGCACCATCTGGTCGATCTGCCAGTGCTGGCGCATGGAGAGCTTGGCGGCGACGATGCCGAGGCCGAGCGGCAGGTGGCCGCAGGCTTCGGCCAGGCGCCTGGCGGCGGCGTGCTGGGTCATGACCCGGCCCTGGCCGATGACCTGGGAGAGCAGTTCGAGGCTGGTGTCCTCGTCGAAGACGTCGAGGTCGACGTGGTGGGCGCCGTGCAGGCCGATGACGGAGCGGCGGCTGGTGACGAGCAGGGCGCAGCGGGGCTCGGCGGGCACCAGCGGCAGGATCTGGCGGGCGCTGGCGGCGTCGTCGAGGACGACGAGCACGCGCCGGTTGGCCATGACGCTGCGGTACATGGTGCCGAGTTCGACGATGCCGCTCGGCAGCACGGACGGGGCGACGCCGAGGGAGCGCAGCAGGCGTTCGAGCACCTGCTCGGCGGGGACGGGGTGGCCGTCGGCGTCGCGCAGGTGGGCGTAGAGCTGCCCGTCGGGGAAGGCCTCGCGGGCCTTGTGCGCGGCGTGTACGGCCAGCGCCGTCTTCCCCACTCCGCCCGGCCCGGTGACCATGACGACGGCGGCCCGGTGCATCTGCCGCGAGTCGACCAGGTGGTCGCGCACGTCGGCGATGACCTCGTCGCGGCCGACGAAGTTGGACGGCGCGGCGGGCAACTGGTGGGGCACGATCTTCTCCGGCTCGGCCACGGGCGCGGCGGCCAGGCCGGGGTCCTGCGAGAGGATGGCCTGCTCAAGCTGGCGCAGTTCCTCGCCGGGGCTGAGCCCGTGCTCCTCGACCAGCGTGTACTGCACGTTCCGCAGCACTTCGAGCGCCTCGACCTGCCGGTCGGCCCGGTAGAGGGCGAGGGCGAGTTGCATGTGCAGCTCCTCGCGCAGCGGGTGGACGGCGACGAGTTCCTTGAGCTCGCCGAGCAGCTCGTGGTGGCGTTGCAGGCGCAGTTCGAGCTCGATGCACTCCTGGAGCGCGGCGAAGCGTTCCTCGTTGTGACGGGTGGCGGCGGCCTCGACGCGGCGGCTGTTGATGCCCTCCAGCGCCTCGCCCCGCCACAGGGCCAGGCCGGCGCGGAACTCGCTGACCGCTCCTTCGAGGTCCTGGGCGCGGGCTGCCTCGCGGCCCCGGGTGACGTGGCGGCGGAAGCGGGTGAGGTCGAGGCAGTCCTCCGGGACCCTGATGAGGTATCCGGCCGAGTGGGTGACGATGACCTCGGCGTCGGTGTACTTGCCGAACCAGCCGCGTAGCTGGGAGATGCAGATCTGGACCTGGGCGTCGGCGGTCTTCGGGGGCTCCTCGCCGTACAGGGCCTCGACGAGGCGGCCGGTGGTGACCACCCTGCCGGGTTCCAGTAACAGCATCACCAGCACGATCTGGCGGCGGCGGCCCTCGATATCCACCTTGGTTCCGGCGAATACTTCGAGCGGCCCAAGCACCCGAAACTCGAGGATCAACGCCCACCTACTCACTTGACAACGAGTTACCGTTGATCTGCAGAGGTCACTATATGCGTGAAATATGACGTTGGGGAGAACCCCGATTCGGGGGCAGGGTTTCGGCCAGCACAAATGCCAACATACGAGTTAATCGGGATAACGGCACGGGTGCCACCCGCTGAAATCCAAGGGTGGCACCCGTCAAGGTCTGACTACTGTTCGGCCCAGGCGTGGAATCCCGCGTCGAGTTCCACGAGGAGGTCGATGGCGAAGTCCGTCCCCGATTCCCCGTTCGACATCAGGACCACTCCGGCCCCCGATTCAAGGCCGACACCCGAATAGCAGCGGTATCCCGCGGCCACCCCGGTGTGCCCGAACCAGCGGATACCGTCCACCTCCCTGACGACGGTCCCGAGCCCGTACGCGGCCCCGGAGCCCGGGGTGAGGAGCTGCCCGGCGGCCCACCGGTCGAGCAGCCGGCCGGTTCCCGCGTGCGCCCGCTGGATCTCCGCGGCCACCCTGGCCAGGTCGGCGGCGCTGGTCCACAGCCCGCCCGTGGCGCTCGGGTAGACCCGCCAGCCGCCGTCGAGCGGGCGGCCCTCCTGGTCGTGGCCGACGGCGGCGCGCTCGCCGAGCGACCGGGCGTAGGCGGTACCGTAGCCGCTGTCGCGCATCCCGAGCGGGCCGAAGACGAGTTCGCGCATCAGCTCGCCGAACGGCCGGCCGGTCAGGTCGCGCAGCACCTGCTCGACCACCACGAAGTGGTTGCCCGAGTACCGGTAGCGCTCGCCCGGCGCCAGTTCGGCGCGGATCGGCGCGGTGGCCGCGGGCAGGCGGCCGTCCAGCACGTCGAGCAGGCCGGGCTCCGGCTCGTCCGGCCGCCGCGCGCCCGCCCCGCCGAACTCGTCCCGGGTGAGCCCCGCGGTGTGGGCCAGCAGCCCGCGCAGCGTCACACCGGACGCCGCCAGCCGCCAGCCGCGCAGGTAGTGGTTGACGTCCTCGTCGAGGTCGGCGAGGCCCTCCTGGACGAGCCTGAGCACGCCGACCGCGGTGACGTGCTTGCTCACCGAGCCCGCCTGGAAGACGGTGTCCGGCCTGACCAGCGCCCCGGTGGCGGCCGAGGCGAGACCCTCGCCCCACGCCTCGGCCACCGAGCCGTCGGCCACGAGCGCGACGGCGGCGCCCGGCACCCGGTGGCGCCGCAGCCGCAGCCGGGTGGCCGGAATGCCGGGGAAGAACCGGTCCAGGAACGCGCGCCCGCTCGGCGTGTGTCCCTGGGCGGGGATGAGCAGCGCCACCAGCCGGTCGAGGAAGCGGTCGGCCAGCGCGCCCACGGTCTCCTCGCGGTGGAGGTTGGCCGAGTAGTTCCAGGCGACCTGGAAGACGCCGTCCACGACGGCCCCGTTGATCTCGATGAGGTGGGGACGGCGTCCGGCGGGCGCGCGGTCGCCGCCTCCCGCCGACCTGATGCGGGTGAACAGCCCGGTCTCGGCGGCGGTGCGGACCTGGCCGTGGTAGTTGAAGCTGATCGGCGCCGCCTCGTGCGCGCACGCCAGTCCGTGCCCGATGCCGTGGTGCGGCGTGGTGTGCAGGTGCTCCCGGACGATCTTGACGCAGCGCCCGGTGTCGAGGGCGTCGGGCAGGTGGACGTGCAGCGGGTGCAGCGCGGTGAACCAGCCGACGGTCCTGGACAGGTCAACGTCGTCGAAGAGCGGCTCGCGCCCGTGTCCCTCCAGGTCGATGTGGACGTCGGGGCTGCCGGTGTGGTCGGCCGCCGTCTGGGCCAGCGCGGTCACCAGCAGGTCGTGCACGGAGGTGCGGTAGGCGGTGTGCGCCGAGCGCAGCAGCGCCTGCGTGTAAGAGGCGTCCAGCGTGCGGACCACCGTGGCGGTGGAGGACTCCACGTTGTCGCCGCCCGGCAGGTCCACCGGGAACGGCGCCGCCTGCGGCCGCGGCATCCTCCAGTACGCGGCCTCGGCGGCGAACTCCGCCGACTGCGCGTACTCGGCCAGCTTCACGGCCCAGTGGCGGAAGGAGGTGGTCTTCGGGGGAAGCGGCAGCCCCTGGTAGGCGGTGGCCAGGTCGTCGAGCAGGATGCCCCACGAGACGATGTCCACGGCCACGTGGTGGATGGTGACGGTCAGCTCGCGGCCGTCCAGGTGGGCTCGGACGATCGGGCCGCGCTCCAGGTCGAGCCCTTCTTCGGGCGCCCGGCCCGTGTGGAGCAGGTCGGCGTCCTCGGTCGCGGCCAGGTGCTGGGTCCAGCCGGCCGGGGTCCTGCGCAGCCGTAGCCGCAGGGCGTCGTGGTGGGCGGTGAGCCTGGCCAGCGCGGCGCGCAGCCGATCGGGGTCGGGGGGTTCGGTCCAGCGCAGCCGTACCGTCTGGTGGTAATGGTCGTGCGGCCAGTCGAGCGCGGTGAACCAGCGCTGGATGGGGGTGAGCGGGACCGCCCCGGTGACCGTGCCCTGCTCGGCGTGGGTGGCGGCGGGGGTCTCCGCGCTCTCCAGGGCGCGGGCGAGTTCGGCGATGGTCGGGTCGGCGAACATCTGCCGCGGGGTGAGGGCGAGCCCGGCGCGGCGGGCCTTGACCATGACCTGGATGGACAGGATCGAGTCGCCGCCGAGGTCGAAGAAGTTGTCGTGGACGCCCACGTCGGGCACGCCCAGCACCTCGCTCCACGCCTCGGCGAGGATCTTCTCCACCTCGGTGCGCGGGGCCACGAAGGCCGCGGCCAGCTCGGGGCGGACCGCGTCGGGCGCGGGCAGCGCCAGCCGGTCCACCTTCGTGTTCGGGTTCAGCGGCATCTCGTCGAGCATGACGAAGGTGCTCGGCACCATGTAGTCGGGCAACCGGGACTGCACGTGCGCGCGCAGCTCGGAGGTCGTCGGCCGGCGGCCGCGGGCGACCACGTAGGCCACGAGCCGCTTGGGCGCGTTCTCCTCCTCGCGGGCGACCACGACGGCCTGGCCGATCAGCGGGTGGGCCTCGATGACCGCCTCGACCTCGCCCAGCTCGACCCGGAAGCCGCGTACCTTCACCTGGTGGTCGAGCCGGCCCAGGAACTCCAGCGTCCCCTCGGGCAGCCAGCGGACCAGGTCGCCGGTGCGGTAGAGCCGTCCGCCCGGCGGGCCGAACGGGTCGGGCACGAAGCGCCGCGCGGTCAGCCCGGGACGGCCGTGGTAGCCGCGGCCGACGCTGTCCCCGGCCAGGTACGCCTCCCCCGCCACCCCGACGGGCACCGGATCGCCGGCCGGGTCGAGCACGTACACGCGGGTGTTGGCGATCGGCGCGCCCACCGAGACCCGCTCCGCGGCGGGGTCGCAGACCCACGCGGTGGAGTCCACGGACACCTCGGTCGCACCGTAGAGGTTGAGCAGGCGCGTGTCCGGGCAGCGCCTGCCCCACTCGCGCAGCACGTCGGGCGTGAGCGCCTCGGCGCTGGCGAACAGCCAGCGCAGCGGCAGCCCGCCCTCCTCGACCAGCGGCAGCATGGCCCGCAGCATCGAGGGGACCAGGTGCGCGGCGGTGACGTTCTCGCCGGTCATGACCTGGACGATGTAGTGCGGGTCGCGGTAGCCGTCCGGCCTGGCCAGGAAGACCGCCGCCCCCGAGGCCCAGGGCCAGAACATCTCGTAGACGGAGATGTCGAAGCTCAGCCCGGCCAGTTGCAGGACCTTGTCGCCGTCGCCGAGGGGGAAGCCGCGCACCATCCACCAGATGTAGTTGACGATGCCCTGGTGCCTGATGAGCGTGCCCTTCGGCCGCCCGGTCGAGCCCGAGGTGTAGATGACGTAGGACAGGTTGCCCGGACGGGCCGAGCGTTCGGGGCGGCCCGGGTCCTGGGCGGCGATGCGCGCCGCGTCCGGCCCGCCGTCGAGCACGACCACCCGCCCGTCGTGCTCGGGCAGCCGTCCGGCCAGCCGTTCCTGGGTGAGCACGACCGGCGCCGCGGTGTCGGCCAGCATGAACGCCAGCCGCTCCGGCGGGTACTCCGGGTCGAGCGGCACGTAGGCGCCGCCGGCCTTGAGCACGCCGAGCACCGCCACGGCCATCTCCACGCCGCGCTCGACGCAGATGCCGACCAGCGTCTCCGGCCCGACGCCGAGCTCGCGCAGGTGGTGGGCGAGCCGGTTGGCCCGCGCGTCCAGCTCGCCGTAGGTGACGCCGGCCCCGCCGCACACGACCGCGACCGCGCCGGGCGCCCGCTCGGCGCTGTCCTCGAACAGCTCGTGCAGGCAACGCTCCCGAGGGTACGGCGCCGCGGTGTCGTTGAACTCCTCGACCACGGCCCGCCACTCCTCGGCGGGCAGCGGCGCGAGATCGGCGGGCGCCGCGCCAGGCCGGGCGGCCAGCTCTTCGAGCAGCATCCGGTAGTGGGCCAGCAGCCGCCGGGCGCCGTCCGCGGTGACCCGGGAGGGCTGGTAGTCCAGCCGCAGCCGCAGCTCGTCGTCGAGCCCGACGTTCAGCACCAGCGGGTAGCCGGTCTGCTCCCACGTCTGGGCGGCGGTGATCTCCAGGCCGCCGGGCGCGCGCTCCTTGCGGGGGAAGTTCTCGAACATGAGGATCGTGTGGAACAACCGCTGCCCCGCGGGCACCCCCGACTGCCGCCGCACGTCGACCAGCGCGCAGTGCTCGTGGTCGCGGTGCTCGACGAGCTGCTCGTGGACCTCGCGCAGCCAGCCGGCGACCGTGGCGCGCTCGGGCACGCGCACCCGCACCGGCAGCGTGTTGATCAGCAGCCCGACGGTCCGCTCGACGCCGGGCAGCCCGCCCGAGCGCCCGGACACGGTCGAGCCGAAGACGACGTCGCGGCCGCCGGAGTGGCGGCTGAGCAGGAGTCCCCAGGCGGCGTGGGCGATCGCGCTGACCGTGATGCGGTGCTCGCGGGCCAGCTCGCGCAGCCGCCGCGTGGCCCGCTCGGACAGCCGCTCGTGCAGCAGGGCGACGTCCTGCCTGGTCGCGCCGTGGCCGTCGGCGCGCTCGGGCGGCAGGATCGTCAGCGGGGTGGGGCTGGTGACGTCGGCGAGCATGTCCCGCCAGTAGCCCGCGGCGGCGGCCCGGTCGTGGCCGCGCACCCACTCGATGTACTTCCTGAACGGCGCCGGCTCCGGCAGCGCGGGCGGCTCGCCGCTCTCGCGCAGGCTCCGGTAGACCTCCCGCACCTCGTCGAGGACCAGGCGGACGCTCCAGCCGTCCAGCAGGACGTGGTGACCGTGCCAGATCAGCCGGTGCGTGCCGTCGGCCAGCCGGATGAGGTCGAAGCGGCGCGGGGGCTCGTTCTCAAGGTCGACGCCGCGGGCGCGCTCGTCGGCCAGGTGGGCGGCCAGGCGCTCGGCGACCTTCGGCATCGGCAGGGCGGTCCAGTCGAGTTCGCGCAGCCGTACCGGGGCGTGGGGGTGGACGATCTGCATGGGTTCCGGCAGGCCGTCCCACGCGAACGTGGTGCGCAGGATCGGATGGCGCGCGACGACGTGCTCCCAGGCCCGGCGCAGCGCGGGGACGTCCAGCTCGCCCTCGACGGTGTGGACGAACTGCACGATGTAGTCGGTGCTCTCGGGCTCGAACAGCGTGTGGAAGAGCATTCCGGCCTGCAGCGGCGAGAGCGGGTAGGTCTCGGGCGCGGCCGTGTCGTCCCGCTGCTCGACGGCGGGCACGGCCACGGCGGCCAGTTCCCGCAGCGTCTGCCGGGACAGCACCTGGCGCGGGGTGATCTCCAGCCCGGCCGCGCGTGCCCCTGCCACGACGTAGATGGCCAGCACGGAGTCGCCGCCGATGTCGAAGAAGTTGTCGCCGGCGCCGACCGCCTCGCGGCCGAGCACGTCCGCCCACACGCGGGCCAGCGCACGCTCGGCGTCGGTGGCGGGCTCCGCGGCGGCGCTCGGTCCGTCCTCCGGCGCGGGCAGCCGCGCGCGGTCGAGCTTGCCGCTCGGGGTGAGCGGGATCTCCTCCAGTACGGCCAGCGTCGCCGGCACCATGTACCCGGGCAGCGCCCCGGCCAGGTGGCGGCGCAGCTCGGCCACCTCGACCTGGCCGGACGGCACGACGTATCCGGCCAGCCGGAGCCCGCCCGGCCCCTCGACGGGGACGACGGCGGCCTGCCGTACGCCGGGGTGGGTCAGCAGGACGGCCGCGACCTCGCCCGGCTCGACCCGGTTGCCGCGGATCTTGACCTGGTCGTCGATCCTGCCCTGCAGTTCGAGCTGCCCGTCGGGCAGGAACCTGGCGCGGTCGCCGGTGCGGTACATGCGCGCGCCGGGCGGGCCGAACGGGTCGGGCACGAACCGGCGCGCGGTCAGCCCGGGACGCCCGTGGTAGCCGAGCGCCAGCCCGCGCCCGCCGACGCACAGTTCGCCGAGCGCGCCGCGCGGCACCGGCCGCAGCCGCTCGTCGAGCAGGTAGACGGCGGCGCCGGCGATGGGCCGGCCGATGCGGAAGGGCGGCGCGCCCTCGGGCACGTCGGCGTAGGTGGTGTGGACGGTGGTCTCGGTCGGGCCGTAGCCGTTGACCAGCCGCTCCGCCCGCGCCCTGATCTCGGCGGCGAGCGGCTCGGGCATCGGCTCCGCGGTGTAGAGGGCCACCCGCAGCGAGTCGCCGACGTCGCCGGACATGAGCAGCCGCCAGCCGGACGGGGTGGCCTGCACGTGGGTGACCCCATGCTCGCGGATGACCCGGCACTGCCCCGCCCCGTCGGCCCTGACCGACTCCGGCGCCACGACCACGCGGCCCCCGGAGATCAGCGGCAGGTAGAGCTCCAGCGTGGAGGCGTCGAAGCCCATGGAGGCGAGCAGCAGCCACCGGTCGCCGGGGCCGGCGCCCAGGTGGTCGCGGGCGCCGTGCAGCAGGTTCACCACGGCGGCGTGGGTGGCGTCGGTCCCCTTGGGCCGCCCGGTGGAGCCGGAGGTGTACACCACGTAGGCCAGATCCTCCGGCCGAGGCCCAGGCAACTCGCCTTCATCCGCACCCACGTCGGAGAAGGGCACGCCGGACGTCTCGCCGTCGCCGATCACCAGCGCCGCCTCGACGTCCTCCAGCATGTACGCCAGCCGCGCCGCCGGATAGGCCGGATCCAGCGCCAGATAGGCGGCGCCCGCCTTCATCACGGCCAGCGCCGACAGCACCATCTCCGCACCCCGGGGCAACGCCAGCCCGACCACGTCACCCGGCCGCACCCCTCGCGCCAGCAGCCCGCGCGCCAGCCGGTCGGTGACCACGTCCAGCTCGCGGTAGCCGAACACCTGCTCACCGCACACCAGGGCGGTCGCCCCGGGCGAGGCCGCCGCCTGCGCCCGGAAGAGGCTCACCACCGTCCCGGTAGGTGGTTCCCCTCCGGCGGAACCGGCCCAGGTGCGGGTGAGCAGGTGCGTCTCTGTGTCCCCCATGACCGCCGCGCTCCCGACGGGCTCGCCGGGCCGCGCGACCACGTGCTCCACGACGTTGACCAGGTAGCCGAGCAGCCGCCGCGCGGTGTCCGCGGTGAACAGGTCGGTGGCGTAGTTCAGCGACAGCTCGATGCCCGCGCCGCCGTTGACCGCGATCAGCGTCAGGTCCACCTTGGCGGTGGGGTCGGCGAAGCCGACCGGCTCGGCCTTCAGCGCGGGCAGCTCACCGGCCCGCTCGCCGGTCTCGAAGCACTGGTAGAGAACCTGGTAGACGGGGTTGCGCGCGGCCGACCTGGTGGCCTTCACCGCCGCCACCACCTGGTCGAAGGTGACGTCCTGGTGGTCGAAGGCGCCCAGGACCACCTCGTGCGTACGGCGCAGCAGCTCCGCGAACGCCGCTTCCCCCGACAGGTCCATGGGCAGCGCCACCGCGTTGGCGAACAGGCCGAGCAGCGCCTCGGTCTCGGCGGCGTTGCGCCCCGACAGCACCGATCCGATCGCGAACCCGCGCTGCCCGCTGTAGTGCCTCAGGACGATCGCGTAGCAGGTCAGCAGCACGGTGTAGACGGTGACGCCGTGGGCGGCGGCCAGGGCGCGGACCCGGCCGCTCAGCTCGGGGTCGAGTTCGAGGCCGACCGCGTCGCCGGCGTGCGACTCCGCCGCCGGTCTCGGCAGGTCCGTGGGCAGCTCCAGCACCTGGGGGACGCCGTCCAGCGCCTGCCGCCAGTAGGCGAGCTGGGCGGGTTCGCGCTCGGCGACCCTGCGCGCCTGCCAGTGGGCGTAGTCGGCGTACTGGACGGGCAGCGGGGAAAGGGACGGGGCGCGGCCGGCCACCGCGGCGCCGTACAGCTCGTCGAGCTCGCGCAGCATCAGCGTGCACGACCAGCCGTCGGAGGCGACGTGGTGGGTGGTGAGGGCGAGCAGGTGCTCGCCGGGCTCGGCGACGCGCACGAGCAGCGCGCGGAAGACCGGGCCCTCTGCCAGGTCGAAGGGGGTGGCGATCTCGGCCATGGCCAGGGCGAGCGCCTCGTCCCTGCCGGCCGCGGCGGCCAGGCGGAACGCGGCGGGGGCGGGCGGTGCGACCTCCTGGAGCGGCGGCGTGCCCCGGTAGGCGGTGCGCAGGATCTCGTGCCGTTCCACCAGGGCGTCGAGGGCGCGGCGCAGAGCGTCGACATCCAGTTCGCCCGGGAGACGCAGCAGCCGGGGGACGGTGTAGACCGCGTTCGAGTCCAGGAACTGGTTGGTGACCCACATGGCGTGCTGCACCGGCGAGAGCGGCGCGGCGCCGGCCGGGCGGCGCGGGATGCCCCCGTCGCCGCCCCCGGCCCGGCCCTGCAGGCGCCTGCGCAGCAGGGCTTGCTTCTCGGGCGAAAGGCTGTCGATGTTCATCGTCGCTCCCTCACGGACTCACGTGCGCAGGCTGCGCGGGCGCATGTCCACCCACACCCGCTCGATGTGGGCGGTGCACTCCTCCTCGGTGCCGCTCGTGCCCTCCTCCTTCCAGCCGGCCGGCACGTCCCGGCCGGCGGGCCAGATGGAGTACTGCTCCTCGTCGTTGACGACGACCTTGTACATCGGGTGCCTCCTCACGTTTCCGCGACCATGAGGCGGGCGGCCTCGTCGTCGCTCATCGCCTCGATCTCGGCGAAGATCAGCTCTTCGATGCGGGCGGCCGCGGCGCGTACCGTGGAGTGCTCGAACACCAGGCGCAGCGGGATGTCGAGGGCGAAGGACTCGCGCATCCTGTTGACCGCCCTGGTGACCAGCAGGGAGTGCCCGCCCATGGCGAAGAAGTCGTCGTTGGCGCCCAGCCTGGGCACGCCCAGCACGGCCGCCCACACCTCGGCGATCGCCCGCTCGGTGTCGGTGCGCGGGGGCACGAACGGCTCGTCGCTCAGCGAGCCGGGGTCCGGCTCGGGCAGCGACCTGCGGTCCACCTTGCCGCTGGGCATCCTGGGCAGCTTCGGCAGCGCGACGATCGCGCTGGGCACGGCCTGCGGCGCGAGCCGTTCGCCCAGGAACGCCCGAATCTCGGCCGTCGTAGGGGCGGGCCCGTCGAAGGTCACGTACGCGGCCAGGCGCTTGTCGCCCGCGACCGGCTCCCAGGTGGCGACCACCGTGTCGGTCACGCCGGGGAAGGCGCGCAGGGCCGCCTCCACCTCGCCCAGCTCGATCCGCACGCCCCGGACCTTCACCTGGTGGTCGCGCCGGCCGCGGTACTGCAGGGAGCCGTCGGGGCGCAGCCGGCCGGTGTCGCCGGTCCGGTAGACGCGCTCGCCCGCCCGCCACGGATGGGGGACGAAGGCCCGCGCCGTCTTGCCGGGGTCGCCCACGTAGCCCCGGGCCAGGCCGAGGCCGCCGATGCACAGCTCGCCGACCGCGCCGTGCGGCACCGGCTGGAGGGTGTGGTCCAGCACGTACACCTCGTGGTTCTCCATCGGCCGGCCGAGGCAGACCGCCTCGCCGCCGTCGGCGTCGGCCGGGGTGCAGACGTGGTGCGTGGAGTCGATGGAGACCTCGGTGGTGCCCCAGTGGTTGTTCAGCCTGGGCCGGCAGCCGAGCCGGTCGTAGAAGGCGGCGACGGTCTCGGGGCGCAGCCGGTCGCCGTCGGAGACCACGTGCCGCAGCGCGTGCAGGCCCTCGCGCGCGCCCGGCCCGATCTCGTCCAGGAACATCACCAGCATGCTCGGCACGAACTGCAGCCAGACCACCTCGTGCTCGATCGCCGCCCGCAGCAGCGCCTGCGCGTCGCGGTGCAGGCCGGGCGGCAGGACCACCACGCGCGCCCCGACCATGAGCGGCCAGAAGATCTCCCTGGCCACGTCGTCGAAGGTCAGGGGCGTCTTCAGCAGGACGGCCTCGCCCGGGGCGAGCTGGTAGCGCTCCTGGAGGTTGGCCATCTGGCCGGTCCAGCCCTGGTGGGTGCAGGCCACGCCCTTGGGCTCGCCGGTCGAGCCGGAGGTGAAGTAGACGGCGCACAGGTGGCCGGGCCGTACCGGCTGGGGGTCTGGGCCCTCGCCGCGCAGCAGCTCGGCGACCTCGCCCGCGCTCACGCAGACCTGCGCGCCGGCCAGTTCCAGGAGCCTGCGCACGCGGGCGGGCGGGGTGTCGGGCTCGATCGGCAGGTACGCCCCGCCGGCCTTCAGCACCCCGAGCACCACGGCCACCAGGTCGGCCGAGCGCTCCAGCATGACGCCGACCGGCGTGTCGGGGCCGACGCCCCGGGCGGCCAGCGCGCGGGCGACCGCGTCGACCCGCTGCCGCAGCTCGTCGTAGGTCAGCGTCAGCTCGCCGTCCTCGACCGCGGGGGCATCGGGCGTGCGGGCGGCCTGCTCGGCGAACAGCTCGTGCAGGCAGCGATCGGGCAGCTCGACCCGGCCCGGCTCGGCGTGCGCGCGCAGGCCGATCACCTCGGAGTCGGCGAGCACGGGCACCTCGTCCACGCGCAGCGACGGGTCGGCGGCGACCGCGTCGAGCACCGCCCGCAGGTGCGCCATGAGCCGCATGACCGTGGTGGTCTCGTAGAGCGCGGTGTCCCACTCGACGGAGTAGGCGACGCCGTCGCCCTCGCGGCGGAACTCGATCGTGAGGTCGTACTTGGAGCCGCCGCCCGGCGTGAGGATCTCGCTCACCTCGACGCCGTCCAGCTCGGGCGGCGCGACCGGGGCGGTCAGGTCCACGAGGATCTGGAACAGCGGCGTCCTGGACGGGTCGCGCTCGACGCGCAGCTCGGTGACCAGGGAGTCGAAGGCCAGCGCCCGCCCGTCGTAGGCGTCCAGGGCGGCGTCGCGCACCCGGCCGACCAGCTCGGCGAAGGTCGGGTTCGCCGAGACGTCGCCGGGCAGCACGAGCATGTTGAAGAACGGGCCGATGACCGGCTCGCGCCTGGTCGAGGAGGACGCGCCGGTGGTGACGTCGTCGCGCCCGCTGTAGCGGTAGAGCAGGGCGTGCACGCCGGCCAGCAGCACCATGTAGAGGGAGGCGCCCTGGCCACGGGCGAGCTCGGACAGAGCGCGGGCGGTCTCGTCCGTCAGCTCGAACCCGTGGCGCAGAGCTCCCTCGCCGCCGCGGATCTGCGGCCGTGGATGGTCGGGGGCCAGCTCGAACGGGCTGAGGTCGGCCAGCGCCGCGCGCCGCTCCGCCACGATCGGGGCCAGCTCGCCCGCGTCGTAGGCGGCGTCGTCGGCGGCGGCCAGGTCGCGGAACTGCCGGGGTATCGGCGGCAGCTCGCGCCCGGCGTACAGCTCGGTGAGCTCGCGGTGGAGGACGCCGACCGAGCCCCGGTCGAAGGCGAGGTGGTGCACGGTCAGGCAGAGCACGTGCTCGTCCGGCGCCAGGCGCAGCAGCAACGCGCGCAGCGGCAGCCCGGCGGAGATGTCCAGCGGCGTCGCCGACTCCGCCGCGAGCGCCGCGCCGAGGTCGTCCTCGGCGACCGTGCGCACGTCGAGGCGGAAGCCCGAGGCGGGCCGCAGCACCCCTGCCAGCTCGCCGTCGCGGGTGTCCAGGGAGGTGCGCAGCACCTCGTGCCGGGCGACGATCGTGGTGAGCGCCCGCTCCAGCCGCCCGGCGTCGAGGGGGCCGCGCAGGCGCAGGAACGTGCTGCCCAGGTAGCCGGCCTCGCCGGGGGTGAGCTGGTCGGCCAGCCAGAGGCGGTGCTGGACGCGGGGCACGCGGACGTGGTTCACGGGCTTCCCCTCAGGGCGTCGACGTCGATCTTGCCGTGGCGGGTGAGCGGGAGCGCGTCCATGGCCGCGATCTCCGACGGGATCATGTACGCCGGGAGCAGGTCCTGGAGGTGGCGCTGGATGTCCTGCCGGTTCGCGGTGGCGGGGGTGACAGCGGCGGCCAGCCGTACCTCTCCCGAGGGGGTCTCGCGGGTGTAGACGACGGCGTCGGTGAGGCCGGCGAGCATCAGGATGGCGTGGACGATCTCCGCGGGCTCGGTCCTGCGCCCGCCGATCTGGATCTGGTCGTCGGCGCGGGACAGGTAGTGGAGCACCCCGTCGGGGCCTTCGGAGACGAGGTCGCCGGTGCGGTACCAGCGCTCGCCGTCGTGGCGGACGAAGGCGTCGTCGCCCGCGCCGAGGTAGCCGAGCGCCACCGCGCGCCCGCCGAGCCACAGCTCGCCGTCCGCCGCGACGCGGGTCCGCACGTACGGCAGCGCCCGCCCGATCGGCGGCGGCCCCTCCCCCGGCCCGAGCCGCTGGCAGGTGGCGGCGACGGTGCACTCGGCCGGCCCGTAGATGTTGTAGAAGACGAACGGGTGGCGCGGCTCGGGCCGCCGGGTGAGCCGGTCGCCGCCGGTGAACAACATGCGGGTCGGGAAGCCGGCCGGCCACTCCTGGTCGAGGACGCCCGCGACCATCCCGGTCGGCACGAACGACGCCCTGACCTCGTGCGCGCGCAGGAACTCCTGGTAGTCGAGCGGGTCGAGGACGGCGTCGAGCGAGGGCACCGCGAGCGCGGCGCCGTTGGCCAGAGCGCCCCAGATCTCCAGCACGCTGGCGTCGAAGCTGAGCTGCGCGACCTGTCCCGCGACGTCGCCGGGCTCCAGCGTGGTGATCTCCTTGTACCACCGGGTCATCGGGCCGAGCCCGGCGTGGCCGACGACCACGCCCTTCGGCTTGCCCGACGAGCCCGAGGTGAAGATCACGTACGCGGCGGCCGGGTCGATCGGGGCCGGATCGGGCAGCAGCCGGCACCGGCCCGAGCCGGGCCCATCGCCCTCGTCGTCGGTGAGCACGGCCGCCGGCCGGGCGGTGTCGAGGATCGTGCGCACCCTGGCCTTCGGCTGTCCGTGGGCCAGGGGCAGGTAGGCGGCGCCGGCCGACCAGGCGGCGAGCATGCCCGCGATCGCCGGCCCGCGGCTCGCGCAGGCCACGGCCACGAGGTCGCCCGGCCCGACGCGGGCGCGGGCCAGCTCGGTCCTGAACTCCTCCACGTCCCGCGCCATCCGCCCGCAGGTGTAGACCCTGCCAGCCTCCAGGACGCAGGGCGCCTCGGGGTCCTTGCCGACCCAGCTCATCACCTGGTCGTAGATCATGCCGCCCGCCAATGCCGGTCCACGGCCCCGGCGAGCACCGCCGGGTCCTGGAGGTAGAAGAAGTGATCGCCTTCGCCCGCCTCGCAACCCAGCCAGGCGGCGGTGTGCCGGCGCCAGGTCGCCAGGTGCGCCTCGGTCATGACCGGGTCGTGCCGTCCGGCCAGCGCGAGCACCGGAATGGACAGCGGCTCGGGGTGGTCGTCCACGTACTCCCTGCCGAGGGCGAGGTCGGCGCGGAGCGCGGGCAGCACCAGCTCCATGAGCTCCTCGTTGTCGAGCAGCTCGGCCGCGGTGCCGCCCTGCCGGGTCAGCGAGGCGATCAGCGATCCGGCGCTCAGCCGTTCCGGCGACAGGTCGGGCATGGGCGAGCCGGGCGCGGCCGAGCCGGAGACCAGCAGCCCTGCGGCGGGCCGCTGCTTGGCGGCCAGCAACTGGGCGGTGTCGTAGGCGGCGAAGGCGCCGAAGCTGTGGCCGAACAGCAGCACGCGGCCGGGCGCCCGCAGCAGCTCGGGCAGGCAGCCCACGGCGATCTCCCTGACCGAGCCGGCCTGCGGCTCGCGCAGCCGGGGCCCGCGTCCCGGGTACTGCACGCTCCACAGCGACCACCCGCCGGGCACGGCGTGGGCCAGGGCCATCGCGGCCGAGGCGCTCGAACCCGCCGAGGGGAAGAAGACGAACCGGTCCCTGCCCTGCTCGCGGATCGGCTGAAGCCAGTCGCTCATGATCAGTCTCCGCCCGGGATGTGGAAGATGGTCTCCTTGAGCAGTTCCGAGGCGCCGTCGACCATGCGGAAGACGCGCGCCTCCCGGTAGGCCCGCTCCAGCCCGTACTCCTGCAGCCAGCCGCGCCCGCCGAGCGTCTGCATGGCGTCGTCGATGACCTCGCAGGCCGACTCGGTGGCGTGGAGCTTGGCGATGGCCGCCTCGCGCACCGCGATCCGGCCCTCGTCCAGGGCGCGGGCGGCCTGCCTGATCAGCGCGCGGGAGGCTTCGATCTTGACGTCGGAGCGCACGATGAACTCGCGGATGTACTGCTTGTCGCTGAGCCTGCCGCCGGCGATCCTGCGCTGCGCGGCGTGGGCGCGCGCGACGCCGAGCGCCCAGCGGGCCAGGCCGATCGCCCGCGCGGCCAGCGAGACCCGGCCGTAGGGCAGCCACTCGATGGCCATGCCGTTCGCGCCGCCGATCTGGCCGGGGCCGCCGAGCACCGCGTCCTCGCCCACTTCGAGCCCGTCCAGCTCGACCTCGTACGGGTCGTAGCCGGGCTCCATGCCCGGCAGCCTGCGCACGATCCGCCAGCCCGGCACGTCGGTGGTGAAGATGAAGAACGTCGGCCCCGCCACGCGCTCGTCCGCGACGTTGGCCAGCACGACCGCGGCGTCCGCGGTCTCCGCGTTGCTGATCATGAACTTGCGGCCGTTCAGCACCCAGCCGCCGGGCGTGCGGGTCGCGGTCGTGCTCATGGCCGACACGTCCGAGCCGCCGCTCTCCTCCGTCATCGCCAGGCAGCGCCGCATGCGTCCCTCGATCATCGGACGCAGCCAGCGCTCGCGCTGCTCGGGGGTGCCGCACAGCACGATCCTGCTCGGCCCGTCCGGGCAGGACAGGATGTGACGCGAGTACGGCAGGCCGCTCGCGGCCGCCTCCTCCCGCAGCTCGGCGACGACCAGCTCCGGCAGCGACCAGCCGCCGTACTTCTCGGGGAACTCGGCGGCGAACAGCCCGGAGGCGACCCCGGCGGCGCGGGCCAGCGCCCGCTGCTCCCGCTCGGGCCGCTGCGCCGCGTGCGCGCGCAGCCAGTCGAGGACCTCGGTGAGGATCGCCCGGGAGACCCACGGGTCCTTGAGCATCTCCTCCGGTGACGTCGAAGGCACGAAGTCGTTCATCGCCGCTTCTCCCGCACGATGTCGGAGACCGCGCTCACGTAGGCGTCGAAGCGCGGGTTGTCGAACAGCACCCGGAGCCTGGGCCGTACCTGGCACGACTCCTCGACCTTGGCGCAGATGGCGATGGCCTTCATCGAGTCGCCGCCGAGGCGGAAGAAGTCGGCGTCGTCGCCGACGGACACGTTGAGGCTCTGTTCCCAGGCGGCCCGCACGGCCGTGGTCAGCTCGTCCATCGCTCAGGTTTCCGCCTGGACGTAGCCGGCGACCCGCCCGGCGTAGCAGCCGAGGGTCTTGGACTCGAACAGCACCGAGACGGGGATCCTGACGGCGAGGTCCTCCCTGAGCGCGGCGGTCAGCCGCACGGCCAGCAGCGAGTGCCCGCCCGAGAGGAAGAAGTCGTCGTCCTGCGCGACCTGCGGGGTCTCCAGAACCTCGCACCAGCGCCTGCGGACGATCTCGGCGACCTGTGATTCGATCATCTGGCTTCTCCGTTCCGGTTGTCGCCGGCGGGCGGCCACGGCTGGTCCGGGTGCGCGCAGGCGTGGTCCAGCAGCCGGGTGAACCGCCGCTGGAGTTCGGTGACCACGTGGTCGGGGAATCGGGTGAGCTCGTGCTCCCAGCGCAGGGCGTACGCGCTCTCGGCACGGCGGCCGGTGCTCCTGCCGTGCTGGAGGCCGCGGTTCATGACGATCACGTTGAGGTCGGTCTTGCCACGGCCGTTGCCCAGCTCGCGCACGCTCGGCCGCCACTCGCCCAGGCGCAGCTCGGGCAGCGGCGAGTCGTGCTGGCTGAACATGATCGGGTAGAGCGGGCTCCTGGCCCCGGGGGCGCTGACCCTGAGGATCTCGGGCGTGGGCAGCCGCTGGTGCCGGTCGGCCGCGACGACCAGGGCCATCTCCTCGCGGGCCGCCCGCGCCGGGCTCTCGTCCTCGCGCCCGGCCCTGACCAGGGGCAGCACGTTCACGAACAGGCCGACCAGGTCCTGGGTGTCGGCGTCGCGGTTGGCGAAGCTGGCCCCGACCACGTTCTCCGCCGTGACCCGGCGGAAGACCGCCAGCATCAGCGCGTACGGCGTGACGCCCAGCCGGGCGGCCGTGGCCTCCAGCAGCGCCGAGCGCGCTTCGCCGAGCGGCTGGAGGCTCAGGTGGGTGCGCAGCTCGGCGGGCGGGTCGGAGTCGGGACGCCAGTCCTTCAGTTGCTCCCGCCAGTAGGCCCTGGTCGCCGCGCTGCGGTCGCCGTCGGCCCAGGCGCGCTGCTCCCTGGCCCAGTCGAAGTAGCTGAACCGGCTCTCCTGCGGCTCAGTGCCGTCGTAGGCGGCCTGCAGCTCGCCGAGGAAGACGCCCACCGACCAGCCGTCGTGGATCAGGTGGTGCTCGCGCTGGAGCAGGATGGTGCCGCCCGGGTGCAGGATCAGGTCCCAGCCGACGAGGGGGAAGTCGTCGTAGCGGAAGGGCCGGTCCACGAGCCTGGCGACCAGCGCCTCGACCTCGGACGTCGCCACCCGGTGCAGGGCGAGCGGGACGGTGTCGGGTTCCTCGCGCCGTCCTTCGAGCCCCGCGGCGGTGATCCGCCAGCGGCAGCTCAGCGCGGCCTGGTTCCTGAGGACCGCCAGCAGCGACTTCTCCAGCAGGGAGACGTCCGGCGTGCCGGGGCCTTCCAGGATCATCTGGTACTGGTAGCCCATGCCGCTGCCGGTCAGCTCCTCCAGGAAGACGACCGCCTCCTGTCCCAGGCTGCCCGGCCCCTCGTGCGTGCGCGCGGCCCGCTCGGGTACGGCGGCGCCGGGTTCGAGCCCGGCCAGCAGACGGGCCTGCTCCTGGAGCGGCTGGGAGAGGTTGAGCAGCCCGGCGGGGATCGGCGACCCGATCCTGGCCGCCACGCGGGCCTGCAGCATGATCAGGTCGAGGGAGCCGGCGCCCAGCACGACGAGGCTGTCGCCGGCGTCGCGCGCGCTGACCCCGCACGCCTGCCGCCAGTCCTCGGCCAGCGCCGCCTGGGCGGGATCGAAGACCGCGGGCCGTATGACGTGGTCGGCGGGGTCGGGGAGGGCGGCGCGGTCGAGCTTCTGGTTGGGGGTCAGCGGCAGGCTCGCCATGGGCACGACGACCGCGGGCACCATATGCTCGGGCAGCCGCTCGGCCAGCCGGGAGCGCACCTCGGCGGCGTCGAAGTCACCGCAGGCGTAACCGGCCAGGCGGGGGAAGCCGCGCTCCGGCTCCCACACGACCACGGCCGCCTCGCCCACGCCGGGGCAGGCGCGCAGTTGCGCCTCCACCTCGCCCAGCTCGATGCGGAACCCGCGGACCTTCACCTGGTCGTCGGTCCTGCCGACGAAGCACAGGTCGCCGTCGGCGCGCCGGCGCACCAGGTCGCCGGTGCGGTAGAGCCGCTCGCCGCCGCGGACCACGAAACGCTCGGCGGTCAGCTCGGGCCGCCCCAGGTAGCCGCGGCCGACGCCCGCGCCACCGAGGTAGAGCTCGCCCTCGGCGCCGTCCGGCACCGGCTCGCCGTCCTCGTCCAGCACGTACGCGGTCGTGTTCGCGATCGGCCTCCCGATCGGCGGCGGCAGTTCCGCTCCCGGCGCCACCTCGGTGCAGGTCGCCACCACGGCGGTCTCGGTGGGTCCGTACATGTTGAGGAAGCGGTAGCCCGCGTCCGGCGGCGGCGCGACCAGCAGCCGCTCGCCGCCGGTGGCCAGCACGCGCAGCGGCGAGCCCGCCAGCCAGCCGTGCTCGATGGCGAGCTGGGCCAGCGGGGTCACCATGAACAGCGCGTCCAGGCGGCTGTCCGCGGCCCAGCGGCACAGCTCCTCCGGCGACTTCCTCGCCGGCTCGGGAGCGATGCGCAGCTCGGCGCCGGCGACGAGGGCGCCCCAGATCTCGCATCCGGCGATGTCGAACCCGCTCGCCGCCGTCTGGCCGACCCGGTCTCCCGGGCCGATGCCCATGACGCCGGCGTACCACTCCAGGGTGTTGACGATGCAGCCGTGCTCGATCATGACGCCCTTGGGCAGGCCCGTGGACCCGGAGGTGTAGATCACGTAGGCCAGGTCCCCGGGTCCGACGCGCGCTGCGGTCGCGTCGGGTCCGGGGGCCTCGGGCCTGTGAGTCCCAGGGGCGTCGGCTTCGGAGAGGACCAGGTCGGCGCCCGAGTCCTCGAGCATGAAGCGCAGCCGCGCCTCGGGGTGGGAGCCGTCGAGAGGCAGGTAGGCCGCCCCGGCCTTCAGGACGCCGAGCCAGGCCGCGACCATCGCCGCCGACCGTTCCAGCCGGACGCCGACGATCGAGCCCGGACCCACGCCTTTCGCGCGCAGCCCCGCCGCGAGCGCCTCCGCCCGGCGGTTCAACTCGCCGTACGACGTCTCACCGGTCGAGTCCACGATCGCGATCGCGTCGGGCGAGGCCGCCACCCGCGCTTCCACCAGCGCCGTTACCGTCTTCACCACTCCTCCGTTCGCTGCGTTCACGGTGGTCGGACCGCCCTTCATCTCGCTATCGGCGCCCTATCGCGTGATGTGCGCCTTGAGTGCTTGAAGTCCTGTCGTGGCCGCCTGCGCGGCCGCCGGGCCCGTACGGGCCGCCGCGATCACGTGGCACAGCCGGTCCTGGAACGAGCGGCGCAGCACCACGTACTGGCCCGGCTGCCTGATGAGGCCGGCCTCGACCACGCCGGGCACGGCTCGCGCCTCCTCCAGGCCGTCGACGCCGGCCAGCGTCCCTTCCTCGCCGGCCACCAGGAAGCGGATCGCGGCCGCGCGCTCCCGGGTGGCCCGCAGGGGTTCGTCGCGGCCCGCCGCCTTGGCGACGGTGTGCCGGACGAGGTCGATCCCGGTGGCCTCCTCGACCATGCGCGGGATCATGCCGCCGGCCAGCCGGGGGTTGACCTCGACGATGCGGGGGCCGGCCGCGCCGTACCTGATCTCGACGTGGGCGGGACCCCAGCACAGCTCCAGCGCCTTCAGCGCCGTGTGCG
Organism: Nonomuraea sp. NPDC050790; assembly: GCF_044456745.1. Lineage (NCBI taxonomy): Bacteria > Bacillati > Actinomycetota > Actinomycetes > Streptosporangiales > Streptosporangiaceae > Nonomuraea > Nonomuraea sp. NPDC050790. The sequence continues at coordinate 119,904 of NZ_JBITGF010000017.1, forward strand.
CGAGCTCGCCCGCCGCGGCGCGCGCGGCCGGGTCGAGCGGCGCGGGGAAGTCGTGCCCGACCTCCACGAAGTACGGCTCCGCGCCGAGGTGCTTGCGCGTGACTCCGACGACCTGGTCGTCGAAGGTCTCGACCGAGTACTCGGCGCCGCGCAGGTATTCCTCGACCATGACCGCGCTCTGCGGCGGCAGCCCGTCGGTGTTCAGCACGTGGTCGGCGGCCGCCGCGACCTCGGCCTCGTCCTGGCACAGCCGGGTGGCGACCGAGCCCGACCCGGCGACGGGCTTGACCACGACGGGGAAGCCGATGCGCCGCGCGGCCTCGACCGCGGTGGCGGGGGTGCGGGCGGGGGCGAAGGCGGCGCTCGGCACCCCGGCCTCGCGCAGCACGGCCCGCTGGACCGCCTTGTCGCGGCAGGCGCGGATCGCGCCCGGGTCGGGGTGCGGCAGGCCGAGCCGGGCGGCCACCTCGGCCGCGGTCGCGATGTGGTACTCAGAGCTGCTGGTCACGCCCGCGATCTCGGCGCCGAGCCGGCGGCAGGCGGCCAGCACGAGCGCGGGGTCGGCGGTGTCCACCTGCCTGGAGTCCAGGCCGTCGGCGGCGACGTAGGGGTAGCGGGCGGGGTCGCGGGCCAGCACGACCGGCCGCAGCCCCATCTCGCGGGCGCGGGCGCAGAAGAGCCGTCCGGAACCGGTGGTGTTGCTCTCGACGAGCACGAACCAGCTCATTGCTGCTCCATCACCCTCGTCACGGCCGCCGCCAGCGTGGCGTCGGCCTCGGCCTGCGAGTCACGCCAGTCCAGGCACCAGCGGCGGTGCCGTACCCAGGAGGCGTAGGCGCGCTGGTACGGCTCGGCAAAGGCGCCGGGCCCGCCGCCGTAGGTCTGCTCGCGGACGACCTGGGCCAGGTCGAGGTCCTCCAGCGAGGTGACGCCCGCGTCGAGCGCCTCGCGCACCGCCGCGCCGACCCTGCGGTGCGCGGTACGGAACGGCACACCGTCCCGGACCATCCGGTTGGCCAGCGCGGTCGCGGTCGTGAAGCCGCCCGCGGCCCGCTCGGCCATCCGCCGGGCGTCCGGCCTGGCCCCGCTGACCACGACCTGGGCGAGCTGCACGGCCTGCTCGACGGCGGCCAGACCGGGCCAGACGCACTCCATGGCCTCGGTGCCGACCTCGATCGTGTTGGTGAACGGCGTGGCCGCCATGGCCGCCGCGGCCCCGGACCAGGCGGCGATCGCCCGGCCGGGCTTGGCCTTGAGGTGCTCCAGCAGGAAGGCGTTGCGCTTCTGCGGCATGGCGGAGCTGCCGCCCACCAGCCGGTCGGGGAAGGCGATGAAGCCGAACTCGGCGGTGCTCCACAGTTGCAGGTCGGTGGCCAGCCTGCTGAGCACGACGCTCAGCGCGGCGGCCGAGGCCAGCATGCGCAGCACGGCGTCCCTGCTGGCCACGGCGTCGAGGGCGTGCCTGCTCGCGTCGATGAAGCCGAGCAGGCCGGCGGTGCGCGACGGGTCGATGGGCAGGTCCGTGCCGGCGACGGCGCAGGCCCCGAGAGGGCACATGTGCAGCCCGCCTGCCGCGGCCGCCAGGGCGTCGATCTCCCTGCCCACCGCCCGCGCCACTCCCAGGAGGTAGTAGCCGTAGGTGATCGGCATGGCCGCCTGGAAGTGCGTGTACACCGGCATGACCACCGGCTGGTGCGCCCTGGCCCGAGCCAGGAGGATCGCCTCCAGCCGGATGGCCTGCTCGGCGAAGTCCAGCAGCCAGGCGCGGCACCGGAGCGAGGTGATGGTGGCCTTCAGGTCGTTGCGCGAGCGGCCGGTCTGCAGGACGCCGCCGACGTCGGGGCCGAGCCGTTCGATCAGGTATCCCTCGTACATCAGGTACGCGCCGCGCGGGGCCGGGCGCCCGCTCAGTTCCTCCGGGGTCAGGTCGGCCAGGCAGCGCAGCAGGGCCGCCGCCGCCTTCCTGTCGACGAGCCGCCGCTCCGCGAGCATCACCAGGTGGGCCCGGTCCACCTTCATGATCATCGGGAGTTCGTCGGGCGCGGCCGTGCCGTACACGACCTGCCTGGTCCTGAGTCCGAGCTCGCCGTGGATGCGCCCGGAGTCGTTGTTCACGACCCCACGACCTCGCCGTAGGAACGCCGTCCCCAGGCGAACCCGGTCCAGGTGGCGTCCGCCGCGGCCGCCAGGTCGACCATCTTGGGCTCCGCGGGCAGGAGCAGGCGGTCGTGGCGGTGCTCGGCCAGCCAGGCGTCGTCGTAGACGGTGTCCTGGTAGCGGTAGCCCTCGTCCGGCATCATCACGACCGTGCGCGCGTCCGGGTTCTGCTGCGCCCACCAGCGCGCGGCCAGGTACGCGGCGCCGCTGGTCGGGCCCATGAACAGGGCGTGGCCCCGATGCAGGTCGCGGGTGGCCTGGTAGGCCGCGGCGGCCGAGCACCAGTGGACGTCGTCGAAGACGCGGTGGTCGAGGTTGGCGGGCAGCACGCTCATGCCGAGCCCGCGCAGCTCCCGATGTCCCTCGGGCTGGCCGAACAGCACGCTGCCATGCGTGTCCACGCCGATCGCGCGGCAGTGCGGGTGGGTGCGCCGCAGATGGGTGACGGTCCCGCACATCGAGCCGCCCGAGCCCACCGGCCCGACCACGCAGTCCACCCGGCCGAGCCGCTCCTGGAGCAGTTCGGAGACGATCGCGTAGGAGCGCGGGTTGTCGGGGTTCGTGTACTGCTCGGGGCAGAAGGAGTGCTCCAGCCCCGCGCGTACCTCGGCCAGCCGGTTGAGCCGAGCCGTCTGGAACCCGCCCGGCCCGTCGCCCGCCTCCTTGGGCACCCGGTCCACGACCGCGCCCAGGTCCGTGAGCCGCCGGTACAGCCGCTCGTCGATCGCCGGATCGCTGACCAGCACGAGGCGGCGGTCCAGGTGCACCGCCTGCATCGCCAGCGCCAGCCCGAACGTGCCGGAGGTGGTCTCCACGATCACCGTCTCCGGTGTCAGCAGTCCCTGCTCGGCGGCCCTGCGCAGGATGTAGCGCGCGGGGATGAGCTTCATCAGCGTGAAGCACGCCGCCCACAGGTTCGGTCCCAGTCGCACCAGGCGGGGGTTCTGGTATGCCGCGGTCGCTTCTGTCAAGGCCGGCCTCCATCCCGTGATGAGGCCACTACGCCAAACGTCGCTATTGCCGCCCTATCGCCCGGCCATTGCACGACCGGAGATCTTCGTGAAAGCCTGCACCGGTGTCGCGCGCCTACTGGCGGCTGTGGACGTCATCCGCCCTGTCCAACCTCGCCGACGGCATACTCAAGGTCGCGCTGCCGCTGGTCGCCGTCCAGTTCACCCGCTCGCCCGCGCTCGTGGCGGGCCTCGCGGTGGCCGTGACGCTGCCCTGGCTCGTGTGCGCGCTGCCCGCCGGCGCCCTCGTCGACCGCCTCGACCGCCGCCGCGCCATGCTCGCCGCCAACCTGGCGCGCGCCACCCTCCTCGCCGCCGTCACGGCAGCCGTCCTGCTCGGCTGGGGCTCCATCTATCTCCTGTACGGCGCCGCCTTCCTCATCGGCGCCGCCGAGACCGTCTACGACACCGCGGCCCAGTCGATCGTGCCCCAGATCGTCCCCCGCGAACGGCTCACCCAGGCCAACGGCCGCCTGTTCGCCGCCGAGCTCACCGCCAACCAGTTCGCCGGCCCGCCCCTCGCCGGCCTGCTGGCCGCGACCGGAGCCGCCCTGGCCTTCGCCACCCCGGCCGCCCTGTGGCTGCTGGCCCTCGCCGCGCTGTTCCTCATCCGCGGCTCCTACCGCGTGGAGCGACCCGCCGAGCCCGCCACGCTCCGCGCCGACATCGCCGCCGGCCTGCGCTACCTCTGGCGCCAGAAGGTGCTGCGCCGCCTCGCCACGCTGACCGGCCTGTTCAACTTCGCGAGCAACGCCGCCACCGCCGTACTCGTCCTCTACGCCACCGGCCCGATGCGCCTGCCCGAAGCCGGGTACGGCCTGCTCCTCGGCACCATCGCCGCCGGGAGCCTGGTGGGCTCGCTGGTCGGCGCCTGGGTGGAGCGGCGGCTGGGCCGTACCCGGACACTCTTCCTCGCCGTGCCCGCGGGCACGCTGCTCATCGGCGCCCCCGCGATCACCACCAGCCCATACCTGGTCGGCGCCGGCTTCGTCGTCGGCGGGATCGGCATCGTGGTGGCCAACGTGGTCATGGTCTCGCTGCGCCAGCGCATCACCCCCGACGCGATGCTGGGCCGGGTCAACAGTTGCTACCGGCTGATCGCGTGGGGGACCATGCCGCTGGGCGCCGCGGCAGGCGGCCTGCTCGCCCAGCAGATCGGCCTGCGGCCCCTGTTCGCCGTGATGGCGCTGGTCGCGTTGACCGGGCTGGTCTGCGTACGCGGGCTCGACTGAGCCGCTCAGCTACACGAGATCGTCAGGGTGGCGTCGTAGATGCCGTTCTCGAAGGTGAGCGAGGAGTCGATGGCGTGGCACCGGTGCGCGCCGTAGCCGGCGGCGGAGGCGTCGGCGTAGGCGTTGGCACGGGCCATGGAGCGGGCGGGCGGAGGCTTGAGCCCGGAGCCGTGACCCGTGAACGTCTCGGCTGCCTGGGTCTGGGCCTGTGCCGGGATCGCGGCCGTGCCCAGGGCGGCGGCGGTGACGGCCAGGCCGACGAGGAGCTTCTTGAGTGACATGCGATGTCCTTTCCGGTTGATGTCACTCAGAAGGCGTTCCACCCCGTTCCCCACCGTGCCAACCCCACCCACCCCACGCCTTGGCCCCCCTCGCCGCAAGCTTCCCGCCTTGGCCCTTGCCGTGGGCCCGATGCTGGGGATCGGTTCGTCGGCGGATGCCGTTGGCCAGGTGTGGAGGGGTTATGGGGTTGTGGGGGGCAGGTGGCAGAGGGCGGCGCCGATCCACTCGAAGGCGATCGTCTGCTCCGACGGCCAGGGCGTCCCCTGGATGATCGAGACCAGCTCCCACTGCCGCGCCGCCCGAGGATCGTGTTCCTCGAACGTGCGCAGCACCTCATCCCGGGTCTGCCCCATGATCCCCAGAATCCGCCGGACGATCGCCGCCCCCTCCGGCGACCCGGGCTCCACCTCGCCCCGCGCGGCGGCCAGCCCCTCCCGCATGATCTGGACGTTCATCTCCGCCCAGGCCTCGAAGTCCCTGTCCCCCTCCCAGAATTCCCTGCTCTGCCGCCGCAGACTCGCCCGGTAGTCCTCGTCGGCCAGCAGATCGGCCAGTTCGAGCCACGCGTCGAGCTGAGCCGTGGTCGGCTCCTCCGGCAGTTCGGGAAACATGGCATCCCGCATCTGCGCCAGCCACGTGTGCCTGGCCTCGATGTCGCCGCCCACCTCGTCCACGAACTCGTCGAGCAGCATCCCCATCTCCACCGCCCCGATCCGGCTGAGCGCATGCAGCCTGCGCAGATCGTCCTCCGCCGGATCCCCCTCCCCGGCGAGCGCCGCCCTGAGCACCGTCCTGGTCCGCTGAAGCGACTTGAGCTGCGTCTCGACCGCCTTGAGATGAAGATCGAGTACGCTCCTCAGCCGCCGATCTCCCAGCGAACGAATCGTGGCCAGATCGACCCCGATCTCCCGAAGCGTGCGGATCAACTCCAGCCGCGCCCGGTCCTCATCCCCATATATCCGATACCCGGACGCCGTACGCTCCCGCTCCGGCAGCACCCCCGAGTCGGAGTAGAACCGGATCGTCTTCACCGACATCCCGGTCAGCTTCGCCAGCCGTCCGATCGTGTAGCTCATAATTCCCTTGAGTCTCCAGTTACTGGAGACTTTAGCGTACCCGACATGGCGAAGAACAAGGTGGCCAGAGTCGTCACCATGCACCTGGAGGCCGGCGGCGCGAACCCGGCGAGCGTGGGCAAGGACCTCGGCCCGCTCGGCATCAACCTCATGGAGTTCTGCCGGCAGTACAACGCCCAGACCCAGGACCGGCGCGGCTTCGTGATCCCCGCGGTCATCACCGTGTACGAGGACCGCTCGTTCGAGTTCGCCACCAAGCAGCCGACCACAGCCTCCCTGATCCGCCGCGTAACGGGCCTGCCCGGCGGCAGCCCCCGCCCCGGCCACGTCAGCGGCGGCACCATCACCCGCGCCCAGCTCCGCGAGGTCGCCCAGGCCAAACTCCCCGACCTCAACACCAACGACCTCGACAAAGCCGAACGCATCATCGCCGGCACGGCCCGCTCCATGGGCCTCACCGTGAACGACTGACAGCCTGCCCGGGAACAGCCCCAGCACCATCTGCATGTACTGGGCCATGACGAACTGCTTGCCCAGCATGAAGATCACGGTGACGGCCAGCGTGCCGAGCGAGACGGTGAAGCTCCGGCTGGAGAACAACGGAAGGTCCAGCAGGGGCCAATCGATCCGCCGCTGCCTACACCACGAACAGCACACCACCGTCCACCCCGGGCAACGCCGGCGGCCACCGGCCCCAGGTGAAGCCGTCCATGGCGATCTCCTTGATGCCGTACACCAAAGCCAGCGCCGCCACCAACGAACATCACCGCACTCGCCACATCCAGCCGTGCAGGCCGCGGATCACGGTGCTCCGGCAGCAGCAGAACCGACCCGAGAACCAGCAGAAGAACCATGACAGGTACCGAGAGCAGAAACACCGACCCCTATTAGAAATACTCCAGCAGCACCCTCCCACGGCCCCACTGCTTCCACCTCGGCCCGCCCGGCGGCGTCATCGAAAGGTAGGTGAGTCTCCTCACGTCTCGAACCCAATGGCCGAGACCCTAGGGACCGGCCTTACAAAAGCTCAGGACGCACCTCCAAGTAACGCGCCTGCAGGGAAGGCAGGAAACCGGCAAGCACCCCGCCACGCCCGCACGACACGTGACGCGTGCAGCAGACGCTGAGGGCATACTGCGCCCCGGCCCTTGAACGCCCCGCACGTCTCGTTACGGGCTCAGGATGACTGTCCGCCTGGCAGGCGGTGTCTCACCTCTCAGATTCGGCCCCTATGCGTCCTTCGCTGAACGCCCTGCCATCAAATGAGGCAGCAACCAGGCGTGCAGTCGCTCGGTCTCGGCGACCACCTCCCGATGAGCGGCGATCTTGTCCTCGATTGAGCCAAGGACGTCGTCGACCATCGACTGAACGTGGTCGGGTGCGAGCACAACAGGAAGGTCACCGAGCACTTGAGTGCTCAGGCTGGGGATGGCGGAAAACGGCGCGTGGGCACGAATCCAGCCGCGCGTCTCGGGGTGAGCCAGGTAACGGAGCAAATACCCAGAATTGATGGGCCGACTCAAGCGTAGTCGCAAACACGAAGTACCCAGCACCCACCCGTCCTGCTCTGCGCGAACGGCCGCGCCACGGCCCATATCGCCGGTCCGCACACACACCAGATCCCCAGTTCTGACCCGATAACGATGAAGTTCGGCGGCGGACTGGGGTGCGACGGCCCGCGCCGCCTGTGTCTTCACCGAAAACCAGCGGATCTCTCCGGGCGACAATACCGGCACGCCTCGCTCGCCGAGCGGCAGAAAAGACGCGGCAATTTTGGACGGGCCGGCCTGGATGTCGGCGATCTCCCGGAGAGGGACTCGCGGCCACTCCCGTGGAAATGCCTCGGTCATGGCACGCTCCCGATTACCTTCTTCAACTGTTCGCGTACACGGGCATCGGCCAGTCGGGCCGAACGCTCCGCGCGTTCCAGGGCGTCCATCCGTTCCGTGAGTGTGTCCTCAGCCGACGCCACTTCGCGGGCCACGTATTTGGCGGGCGTCAGATCATAGCCGTTCCGCTCGATCTCTTCTGGCGAGACAACTCTCACCCGGCCCCTTGGCCTGGTCGACACGAGCAACGAAATGTCATTCTCGCTGAGCACACGGCGAGGCCCGTCGGCGCAATGTCCGAGGTCGACTCCGTCCACCATGACGACGTTCCTGGTAGCAGCGTCGCGCCGCAGTACCCACAAGGTCACCGGAATCCCGGTGTAGGGAGCGAACAACCCGGCGGGCAGGGCGACAATCCGTTCGACCGCTCCGGACTCCACCATCGCGGCTCGGAGGTGGCGTTCTGCGCCACGGCGGAAGGTGGTGCCATTCGGCATCAGGATAGCCGCACGCCCACCCTTCTCGAGCCTCTCGTACGCCTCGCACAGCCAAGCGAAATCCGCGGTGGTCGCAGGTATGCGCCCGAAGCAGGAGTCTCGGGGAGCACTAAGCCGGCGCCCGAATGGAGGATTGGACAAGACAACGGAAACCTTGGTCGGTTCAGCCTCAAGTGTCGGCTTTTCGGCGATGTCCACAGGAATTCCCCGTAGTCCGAACAAGGCACGCGCCATAGCCGCAGACTCGTTCCCTTGCGCGCTGCCCTGAACTCGGTTTCCCACGACCTCTGCCGCCCCGGCCAGCAGACTCCCTGCGCCGCAACTGGGATCGAGGACCACTTCGCCAGCCTTGACTTTCGTGATCGACACCATCAGGTTGACGACTGAACGAGGCGTGTAGAATTCGCCCGTTGCTCGCGGCGCATGCTTCGACAACAATGCCATGAGCTTTTCAGCAAGCTCGGCCCATTCGACGTCGCCCTGGGGTGACGGCAGATCATCCAGCTTGGTGAGCAAATGTCTGAGCGAGGCGACGTCGTCCTTCACAGTGGATGGATCAACTCCATGAGACACGAGGAGACAGGCGATTGCGTCAGCGGGAGGGTTCGCCGCTTTCTGAATGAGCCTGTCCCAGGCAACTGGGTCTCGCAAGCGCTTCGCCAGCAGTTCGACGATTACCGCGGGTGTGTCGGCCAGCGCCAGAAACCCTGGCGCCTTCAGCAGTTCGGCCAACCGAACGGTCAACTGTTGGATCGCCGGATTCCGCGCGTCGCTGTCACCCGAAGGCCGATTGTCCGGCCGGTGCGGAAAGAACCCCGACGTTCTGATGCCGTGGGATTTCAACCAGCCCTCGATCTCCTCAGCACGGAAAAGACGCCGACCCTCCATTTCTATAGGCTGCGGGAAGCTATCCGAGTGTCTGCGCCGCCAGTTGCTGACCGCCGCACGACTGACGCCCAAGGCTCTCGCGATGTCGGCCGCTGATACGAGGTCCACCATGCCCCCTTAGAGACGCGGGGTGAGCAAGCCAGCGCAGACGTCGGCGCGGCGGCTCAGAACCTCGGCGACCCGATCCATCTGCGGCAGAACTCCGGCGGCCTCCGGCTCGACGTAACCGAGCATGCGGCAGAGTTTTGCGTAGTCAGCGGCGAGGTCACGGCTGTGAACCGGTTCATGGTGCATGATCCGATTCCGGAACAGGACGAGTGACGTCAGACCGTCATGCAGATCCCGGCGTGTCTCGGAGCAGTCATGGAATGCGGCATGCAGCGCCGGAACCCAGAAATGGCGGTCGTAGCGGCGGCTGATGAGGTAGACCCAGAAGCCGAAGGTCAGTTCGGCGACGATGTCGTCAGACACGACAAGCCGCCGAGAGCCCACATTGTCGGCGGCATGCTCGGCGGCCTTGCGGACGTGGCGGGCGCCATGCGACGACAGCGGCGCCGCCTCCCACCAGTTGGGACGACTGTACTTCACGCACAGTGCTCGATGGAACGCGTTGCGCAGGGAGACTTCAAGGAAATGCAGCGGCCCGTAGAACGCGGCGGCGGCTTCCAGATTCCAGTAGTAGAGGCGCTCGGCCTGAGCTGCGTCGGCACCAGAACTGCGCAGGTAGGGAGCCAGACGTGGATCAGACAGCGCCCGGCGCATCCACTGCGGCAGATCGGCGTTCATTAGGGCTCCTGGGCAGGCTCGGCCGGAACGCGACGTGATAACGTGAAAAGGTAAGCCCCGGGTCCGCCTCTGCTCACTGAGCATGCCGCCCGGGGCACGGCTATTTCCGGGCCCGGAATTACACCCTTCGCGGGAAGAGTAGACCTTGTGGCGCATGAGGAACAAGCGCATTGGCAATACTCACGTGGTGTTAACACCTAGCGGCCGGGATGTCGCCGGGCTCACGGCGCCTAGCGACAGGTGCAGGGTGCCTACGGTTTGAGAGCTCAGCCGCCGGTCGACTCGCACATCTCCTTCCGTGCCACTGATCATCGACAGGCGCTCAATGCTGGGATGTGCCGAAGCCTCATCCCTTCGACTTCGTTCACAGAGGCATCCGGCTACGGCCACGCCACGGACCCGCCTGGAGTGGTCCCGGGCGGTCCAGCCGCCTTCCTCGAAGGTGACCGTGTACGCGATGGGCTCGGCCACAACTGCCTCCAGTTCCCCAACCAAGCGATCCCACCGGGTACACGGTCCCAGGCTCCCGCCCTCGATGACCACGAAATTTGCGAAAGGCCAGGTGGTCCTGCCAGGGCGAAAGCGGGCGAAAAAGCAGTCCGACCGGAGGGAGGGCCGACGCGGGGTCGAGCCCCCGGCTCGACTGGAAGCAACGGGTGGAGCGCAGCGGAACACCATGCCTTTTGGGTGGGCTCCAACCGCCCAACCACTTGGCTGGGCCACGGGCGGGCCTTCAGCAGAACGTGTGGAGCGCAGCGGAACGCCTTGCCTTTTCAGCGGGACGGGCCGTGTGGTCGGTCAACGATGTGAAGGCGTCGCTCAGGGTGTCCAGGAGGCGTTCTATGTGGGGTAATGCCACTGGATCCGTACTTTCCAGGGCCAGCCATTGCTCCTCGTCGCTCTCGCCGTACAACATGCTGGTCGCCGCCCGGAACCGCAGGGCCGCCGGGTCGTCGCCGAAGTGGTGGCCGCCCAGCACCGCCACACCCAACCGGTCGAGGAGATGGCGTTCCAAGGTCTGGGAGTCCCTTATGCCTAGCTTCGCCAACCGTCCTCGCAGCGGCGTCAGGTCCGGGTATACGTAGAAGCCACCTGTCGGCGGGCGGCAGATCGCGCCTGTCCCCGCCACCACCTCGTGCACCGCCGCCGCCACCGCCCCGTGCAGCCTCGTGCTGGCCGCCAGGTGGCGCCTCAGCTCCGGCGGTTCCGACAGCGCGTACCCCGCCACCTCCTGCATGGGACCGGCCAGCGACGACCAGATCTCGCTGGCCAGGCCGATGACCCGGCTCTGCAACGCCAGCCCGTCCACCGTATCGGGGAAGCGGGCGAAGCCGATCCGCCAGCCGCCCAGCGCCAGGCTCTTGCTCAGGCCCGAGGTGACGACGGTCCGCTCGGGCACGTACTCGGCCGGGCTGGTGACGCGGTCGGCGGGGTCGTGGAGGATGTCGCGGTAGATCTCGTCGGAGATGACCAGCAGGTCCCAGTCCTCGGCGATCTCCGCCAGGCGCCGCACGACGGCGGCGGGCGCGTGGGTGCCGGTCGGGTTGTCGGGCATCGTGAGCACGAGGGAACGGGGTCGCAGACCGGCTCGTCGTGCCGCCCGCAACGCGGGGACGAGCCGGTCCGGGTCGGGTACCCCGCCGCACTGGGGCGGTGCGGACACGCCGACGACCTCGCGTGCGAACAGCCTTGCCTGTGGCTCGTAGGTGACCCAGCAGGGCCGCGGCAGCACGACGGCTCCCGGCAGCGCCGCCATCAGGGCGAGCAGGACGGGCTTGCTGCCGGGGGCCATGACGACCTGCTCGGCGTGGGTGCGCAGGCCGCGCCGGGTGAAGTAGCCGGCGGCGGCCTCGCGGCAGTCGCTCTCGCCGCCGATCTGGCCGTAGCGGTTCCTGGCGGCGCCGGTGCGCAGCCGGTCGGCGAGGAAGTCGGGCACGGGCAGCCGCGATTCGCCGAACCCCAGGTGAATCAGCGGCTGCCCGGCCCGACGTCTGCGGGTGACGAGTTCGTCGAGGGCCAGGTTGGGCGAGGGCGGGAAGGCATGGGCGCTCATATCGTCCCTAGGTCCGGCGACGTGCTCGGTGTGCCGCCGCGTGGGCGCGGTTTCCGCAGGTACGGCTGTCGCAGTACACCCGGCACCGGTTGCGCGAGGCGTCCACGAAGACCCGGGAGCAGCCTTCGGCGGCGCAGGTGCGCAGCCGGGCCTGCTCGCCGTGGACGAACAGGTACGCGAGCGCGAGCCCGCAGTCGGCGGTGAGTCGTTCGGCGACCGGCGCCTGCCCGGCTGTGGGGTCCAGGCGCAGCCGCTGGTCGTCGTGCTCGGACAGGCGCATCGTGATCGTGGTCTGCCCGAGCAGCTTGTTGAGGCGTTCGACGCCCTGGTCCGGCGCGGTGAACACGCGGTGGAACTCTTCGCGCGAGCCGCGCACGGCTTCGAGGTCGGCCCCGGTCAGCTCGTCGGGGTTGCAGACCTGGCGGCGTTCGACGAGCGCGACCAGGTCGGCGACGGTGGCGAGGGGGGTGTTGACCAGGTCGACCGCCGTGGCCAGCGAGCGGATCAGGTCTTGGCTGAACAGCATGGGGTTAGGAGATGTAGGTGAAGTACGACCGGAGCGCCGGCATGAGCGCCTTGAGCGGCACCCGGCCGTGGACGCCGAGGGCGAGCAGCAGGTTGTAGCGCAGGTTCTGCCGCGGCATGCCGTGCCGTACGGCGGCGATGCCGCGCAGGGCGCTGACCTTGTCGTGCCAGTCGATGTTGAACGACACCGACGAGGTGAGCGACGAGACCTGGTGCAGGGTGCCGGGCGGCATGTAGAACAGGTCGCCGGCCTGGACGCGCGCCTCCATGACGGGTACGCCGCGGAAGTCGGGGTGGCGGTCGTAGTCGGGGTCCTCGGGGTTCACCTCGGCCCAGCGCCAGTTGTAGGTGTAGCAGCGGTCGCGGTGCTCGTTGGCGACCATGACGAAGCGCTTGCTGCCGTCGAGCTGGAAGAACAGGTTGTGGGTGAGCAGGGTGTCGAAGTGGAGCGTGGTGACGGCCTGGGAGGGGCCGACGAAGAACTGCGGGAAGACGGACCAGTTGTCGCGGAAGAACTTGGGGAACAGGTGGCCGGGGAAGGGCTCCAGGTCCTGCCGCAGCTCGGGGATGAACGTGAGCAGCGGCACGTCGTGCAGGTACGCCGGCCGTTCGACGTCGTCGGATCCGCGCTGCTCCCAGGCGGTGACCGTCTTGGAGTAGTCGTCGAGCCGGACGGTCGTGGTCCTGCCCTCGGCCACGCGCCCGGTCTTGAGCCGGACCGGCAGGTCGGGCGCGATGGAGGCGAGGTAGGGCAGCGACCAGCGCTGGGCGGCGGGCAGGCCGGCGAGGGCGCCGGGCATCAGGACCGGCTTCTTGTTGACGTACTCGGCGTAGAACTCCTCGGCCGACAACCGCGGCCGGACGTCAACCGGCGAGTACTGGCTTGTGATCGGCATGGCTCCTCCTGGTGGAGTCGGTGAGGATCGAACGGATCACGTCGAGCGCGTAGCCGATGTCCTCGGGCTCGACTCCGTAGTGGGTCACGGCCCGGATCTGCCCGTGGCCGAGCTCGGCCAGCGCCACGCCCTGGGCCTGCGCGGCGGCGATGAACGCCTGGTTGTCCAGGTTGGGCGCGAGGATGCGGAAGAAGACCATGTTGATGCCGGGTTCCGCGCGGTCGACGGCGATGCCGGGGATGGTCTCCAGGCCGTCGGCGAGCCGCCGGGCGCTGTCGTGGTCCTCGGCCAGCCGGCCGCTGTTCTCCAGGGCGACGATGGCGGCCGCGGCCAGGACGCCGGCCTGGCGCATCCCGCCGCCGAGCATCTTGCGCAGGCGGCGCACGTCGCGGATGAACGGCCCGGTCCCGACGGCCATCGAGCCGACGGGCGCGCCCAGTCCCTTGGACAGGCAGAACATGACGGAGTCCGCGTAGCCCGCCAGCTCGGACACGGGCACGTCGGCGGCCAGCGCGGCGTTGAAGATCCGCGAGCCGTCGAGGTGCACGGTCAGGCCGTTCTGCCGGGCGAAGTCGGTGACCTCACGCAGGTACGCCGCCGGCAGCACCTTGCCCCCTCGGTGGTTCTGGGGGTTCTCCAGGCAGAGCAGCGCGGGCCGGGCGAACTGCGGGTCGTCGGGGTCGGGCGGGAAGGCGGCGGCGATCGCGTCGAGGTCCATCGTGCCGTCGAGGTTGTTGGGGACCGGGTGGTAGATCACTCCCCCACACACCGAGGCCCCGCCGGCCTCGTACACGTAGATGTCGGACTCCTCGCCGACGATGACCTTCGAGCCGCGCGGGCAGTGGGTCATGATGCTCGCCAGGTTGCTCATGGTGCCGCTGGGCATGAAGCACGCGGCCTCCTTGCCGAGGAGCCTGGCGGCCAGCGCCTCCAGCGCGTTGACCGTGGGGTCCTCGCCGTAGACGTCGTCTCCGAGCTCGGCGGCCACCATCGCCTCCAGCATCCGCGGCGAGGGCAGGGTGAAGGTGTCGCTGCGCAGCTCGACGCGCCGCTTGGGGGAACTCACGTGGGCCTCCTTGGCCTGCGGGCGGTGCGGAAGAGGTGGGAGCTTCCCGCCAGCGCGGCGCACTCGCCCATGGCCTTCCGCAGCTTGACGGCGAAGTCGGGGTCGGCCTCGTCGAGCAGGATGCCGAGCATGGTGCCGCTGTGCGCGGTGACGACGCCGAGGCCGCCGACGACGTCGCAGATGCCGAGGACGGCGCCGAGCATGCGCTTGGGGTGCAGCCGCTGGTGCATGGCGGCGCTCCTGCTGGCCACGCGGCCGATCTCGGCGGCGTCGCCGGCCGGGACCGCGACGCGCAGCGTGTCGAGGAGCCGCTGGTACTCCTGCCGGGCGGAGTCGGGGAAGCGCCGGTGGCCGCGGTTGAAGGCGACCGTGTCCACGCTGCCGCCCTCGTCGACGCCGACGATGGTCATGTCGGGCAGGTAGCCGAGGTGTTCGAGGAGCCGGACGTCGCGGTGGCGGAAGGCCACGGTGCCCGGGTACATCACGCCGTCGGAGGGCTCGATCGCGCGCAGCAGTTCCTCGATCTCGCCGGGCGTGGGCAGCTCGCCCAGCGCCCTGCCCACGGCCCACGCGGTGGCCACGAGGTCGGCGGAGGAGCTGGCCAGCCCCTTGCCGATGGGCAGATCGGTGTCGACGTGGAGGTCGCCGCCGCCGCGGTAGCCGCGGACCGTGAGCATCGAGCGGGCCAGCGACCTGGCCTTCTCCCGGTCTCCGGGCACCACCCGGATGTCGGTGGTGCGCCGGTCGTAGCGGAAGCGGGCGGTGCTGCCCGCCTCGATCGGCAGCGTGACCAGGAAGTCGACCTGGGGATCTGCCAGTGCGCCTTGGAGGAGTTCGCCGAAGGTGCCGCACGCCTGCCCGGTTCCGAGCGCCCCGGTGGAGGCCGGCACCTCTACGTGGATCGACACCTCTATTCCCACGGGTTGTTGGCGGAGCGCGATACCAGAAGCCGGAGGGTGCGAGTCAATTTGGCGGTGAACATGGCCTGCGTCTCCTTCGCCTCACCCGTTTTGGGCTGGTTCCTGTGGATCAACTGGCCTCAGGCTCAAGCGGGCGGGCATCGTCCCACTACCGTTTCGCTATCGCCCGGAACGCGCGGCGATAGTCGCAGGTCAGAGTGGGTTTCGGGGGGTTGGTTGCAAGATCCGGCTATCCGGTGCGGCGGGCCGTACTCCTGCTGCGGGCGAGGTCGAACAGGGCCGCGGCGAGCGCGACGGCGACGAAGGCGATCACCACCAGGAGCCCGTGCCGGAACGCCGAGGGCCACCCGTCGTGGAGCGCGCCGAAGAAGATCGACCCGGTGGCGGCGATGCCGAAGGCGGAGCCGAGCCGCTGTCCGGTCTGGAGTACGCCGGCGGCGCTGCCGCCGTTGACCGGCGGCACCTCCGACAGGCTGATCGCCTGGTTGGGCGCGATGACGAGCCCGCTGCCGAGCCCGGCGAGCAGGAGGGTGGGCGCGTTGGCCCAGCCGAGTTCCGGACCGGTGAAAATGCCGGTAACGACGATGGTGGCGGCGAGCCCGGCGATGACGACGGCCAGCCCGGCCGCCACGAGCAGCCGCCCCGCCCGCCCGACCAGGCGTCCGCCGGCGACGGCGGCCAGCGCGGAGCCGATGGCGAACGGGGTGATCGCCAGCCCCGCCTGGAGCGGGGTGTAGTGCAGGCCGTTCTGCAGGTAGAGGGTGTAGATGAAGAAGATCCCGGTGAAGCCGGCGAAGTAGAACAGGGCGATGGCGGCGCCGAGGCTGTAGGAGCGCTTGGCGAACAGGCCGAGCTGGATCAGCGGCTCACGCTTGTAGCGCCGCTCCCACGCCACGAAGATCGCCAGTACGGCCAGCGCGGCCGGCACCAGCAGCCACTTGGCCTGGCCCTCCCACTGGTGCTGCTGCACGAACGGCAGGAGCAGCCCGAACACCCCGACCCCGAGCAGCAGCACGCCGACGGGGTCCATGCTCTCCTGCCGCCCCTTCACCGCGGGCGGGAGCAGCTTCCAGGCCAGCGGCAGCAGGATGACGCCGATCGGCAGGTTGACCAGGAAGACCCATCGCCAGCCCGCCTCGTGCCCGAAGGCGGTGACGAGCGCGCCGCCGATCGTGGGCCCGGCGGCGGTCGCGATGCCCATCGTGGCGCCGAACGCGCCGAAGGCCCTGCCGCGTTCCTGTCCCTGGAACATCTGCTGGATCAGCCCGGAGACCTGCGGGTTGAGCATGCCGGCGGCGAGGCCCTGGACGAGCCGGGCGGCGATCAGGAAGTGCATGGTGGGCGCGAACCCGCAGGCGGTGCTGGCCAGCGTGAACAGGGCGACGCCGGTGATGAAGACGCCCCGCCTGCCGCGTGCGTCGCCGAGCCGGCCCGCGGGCACGAGCAGCAGCCCGAACGTGAGCGCGTACCCGGACAGCGTCCACTGCAGGCCGTCCTCGTCGGCCTGCAGGCTCTCCTCGATGGAGGGCAGCGCCACGTTGACGATGCTCACGTCCAGACCGGACATGAACGCGGCCGTCAGGCAGACACCCAGGGCGGGCAGTCGTCTCACGCTGGCCCCTTGTCCGCCACAGACCTGCGGAAACCTGACATTCTCTCCGTTGGCCCAGCCGTGAGATTGGCCTTACCGCCGGGCGGCAAGGCTCGACAGGTGAGCTCACGACAGCATGGACTGCAGGCGGTGCTCGGGCCGCTCAGCAGGGCGGCCGTCTTCACCGTGGCGACGGTCAGGCACGACGCCGCGGGCCGCGAGGCGGTCAGGTCGCTCTGCGGGGACCTGGCGGCGCTGCGGCGCACGGTCGGCTTCCGCAGCCTGGAGGGCAACCTGTCCTGCGTGCTCGGCATCGGCGCCGAGGCGTGGGACCGGTGGTTCGACCTGCCGCGCCCGGCGAGCCTGCGCCCGATGCCGGAGGTCCGCGGCGTCCACCACGCGCCCTCGACCCCCGGCGACCTGCTGCTGCACCTGCGGGCCGAGCGCATGGACCTGTGCTTCGAGCTGGCCGCGCTGGTCATGGACCGGCTGTCCGGCGTGCTGTCGGACGTGGACGAGGTGCACGGCTTCCGCTACTTCGACGCCCGCGACCTGCTCGGCTTCGTGGACGGCACGGAGAACCCCGAGGACGAGCCGGCCGCGGACTCGGTGCTGATCGGCGAGGAGGACCCGCTGTTCGCCGGCGGCACGTACGTGACGGTGCAGAAGTACGTCCACGACCTGGCGGCCTGGAACGCGCTGCCCGTCGAGCACCAGGAGCGCATCATCGGGCGCACCAAGCTGGCCAACGTCGAGCTGGACGACCAGACCAAGCCGACCTGGGCGCACAACGCACTGACCGTCATCGAGGAGGACGGCAGGGAGCTGAAGATCGTGCGGGACAACATGCCGTTCGGCAACGCGGCGGCCGGCGAGTTCGGCACCTACTTCATCGGCTACTCCAGGACCCCCGACGTCCTTGACCGGATGATCACCAACATGTTCGCCGGCGACCCGCCCGGCAACTACGACCGGATCCTGGACTTCTCCACGGCCCTGACCGGATCGACCTACTTCGTACCGACGCCCGACCTGCTCGAACGGCTGGCGGAACCGCCGGCGCCGGGCGCCCTGGAGATCGGCAGCCTCAAAGGAGTCCCGCAGTCATGAACAACCTGCACCGCGAGCTCGCCCCGATCTCCGACGCCGCCTGGGCGCAGATCGAGGAGGAGGTGGCCCGCACGTTCAAGCGCAACCTCGCCGGCCGCCGCGTGGTCGACACCCACGGCCCGAGCGGCGAGGCCAGTTCGGCCGTCGGCACCGGCCACGTCACCGTGATCCAGCCGCCCGGCGACGGCGTCCAGGCCCGTCAGCGGGGGGTGGCCGCGCTGGTGGAGCTGCGCCGGCCGTTCGAGCTGAGCAGGGAGGCGATCGACGACGTCGAGCGCGGCTCGGGCGACTCCGACTGGCAGCCCGCCAAGGACGCCGCGACCGCCCTCGCCATCGCCGAGGACCGCGCGATCTTCCAGGGGTACGGCGCCGCCGGCATCACCGGCATCGTCCCGGCCAGCTCGCACCGCCCGATCCCGCTGCCCGCCGACTTCACCGGCTACCCGGAGGCGATCGCCCAGGCGCTGAGCACCCTGCGCGTGGCGGGCGTGGACGGCCCGTACACCGTCCTGCTGGGGCCGGAGGCGTACACGGGCGTGACCGAGACCAGCGACCACGGCTACCCGGTGCGCTCGCACATCGAGCGGATGGTGGACGGCGACATCATCTGGGCGCCCGCGCTGGCCGGCGCGCTGGTGCTGACCACCCGCGGCGGCGACTACGACCTGCACCTGGGCCAGGACCTGTCGATCGGATACCTGACGCACACGGCCGACACGGTCACGCTCTACCTTCAGGAGTCGTTCACCTTCCTGCCCTTCACCGCGGAGGCGGCGGTGCCGCTGTCCTGACGGCCGTAGGCGGCGAGGAAGACGCGCACGCCCTCGTCGGCGTAGTGGTTCAGCTCCTTCTCGTCGTAGCGCGCCGCCTCGACCGGCACCGACATCGCCCGGTTCAGCGGGATCGACAGCACCAGCCAGTTGAAGTGCTGGGCGGCCAGCATCGGGTCGGGCACGTCGAGTAGCCCGCGCCGGCCGAGCGCTTCGAACCAGCCGGCGAACATCTCGCTCGACCGCATCGGCCCGTTCTCGTACCAGGCTCGCGCCAGGTCGGGGAAGCGGTCCGCCTCGCCGATGAGGACGCGGCGCATGCGCAGCAGGTGCGGGCGCATGACCACGGCCAGATGCGCCCGCGCGTACTCCCGCAGGTCGCGCTCCAGGTCGTCGGTGTCGGGCATGGCGGCTTCGAGCGGGTGGGCCTCGACGTCGATCTGCGAGATGTCGAGGGTGATCAGCTCGGTGAACAGCCGCTGCTTGTCGGCGAAGTGCTTGTAGACGGTCTGCTTGGAGACCTCGGCCAGCGCGGCGATCTCGTCCATGCTGGTGCCCGCGTAGCCGTTGCGCAGGAAGAGAGTGCGTGCGGCGTCGACGATCGCGTGGCGCTTCCTGGCGGTGCGCCCGTCCTGCTGAGGGATGTCCATGAAGAAATAGTACTAGACTGTCCAGTACCCAATCCAGTACTGTACCGTCCAGTACCCGAGTTGAGGAGAAAACGACATGGCCACGCTGAAGACCCCCGACGGCACGCTGCACTACGAGCTGCGCGGCCAGGGCCCGCTCGTCGTCCTGTTCGCCGCCCCCATGAACGCCGGTGCGTTCGAGACCCTGGCGGACCTGCTCGCCACCGACCACACCGTGCTCACCACCGACCCGCGCGGCATCCGCCGCAGCGTGCTCGACGACCCCGAGCAGGACTCCACGCCCGCCCTGCGCGGACGGGACCTGGCGCTGCTCCTCGCCGAGGTGGACGCCGGCCCCGCGATCGTCTTCGGCAGCAGCGGCGGCGCCGTGAGCGTGCTGGCCCTCGCCCAGGACCACCCCGAGGGGGTACGCGCCGTCATCGCCCACGAGCCGCCCCACTACACGCGGCTGCCCGATCGCGACAAGCTCGACGCCAGGATGGAGGACATGGTCGCCACCTACGCCGCCGGCGACACCAGGACCGCATGGGCGATCTTCATGGAGAACGCCAACATCCACCTGCCGGAGGGCGCCCTGGAGCACATGTTCCCCGCCGAGCGCGACCCGCAGGACCTGGCCGACGAGCGTTACGCGTTCCTGCACATGATGCGGGGCACCGTCCGCTTCGAGCCCGACGTCGCCGCGCTGCGCGACGGGCCGGTCCGGGTGCTGATCGGGCTGGGCGAGGACTCCGCCGGCGAGCTCTGCGACCGGGCCTCCAGGGAACTGGCCGCCGCGCTCGGCACCGAGCCCACGATGTTCCCCGGCGGGCACGTGGCCTGGACCGAGGACGCGGAGGGCTTCGCCGTACGGCTGCGCGAGGTCCTGCGCGGCCTCTGACTACCGGCACGTTACGTGCGGACGGAAAAGAAACGGTAAGACCGATCCGGCAGAGTTACCTCATCGACAGCGAACAACCCGAAAGAGGACGCCGGACATGCGCAAGCTCATCGAATCCACCTTCATGACGATCGACGGAGTCATCAGCTCGCCGGAGAAGTGGAGCGCCCCCTACTGGGACGACGCCTATGCCGGCTACGCCAGCGAACTGCTCTACGGCGCCGACGCCCTGCTGCTGGGCCGGGAGACCTACGAGGGCTTCGCCGAGGTGTGGCCGCTGATGGAGTCGTCCCAGGGCGAGTACGCCGTGCGGATGAACGCCCTGCCCAAGTACGTGGCCTCCAGGACCCTGAAGGAGACCACGTGGAACGCCACCCTCATCGAGGGCGACGTGGCCGAGGCGGTGACCAGGCTCAAGCAGGAGCCCGGCCAGAACATCCTGAAGTACGGCACCGGCGAGCTCGACCGCACGCTGCTGGAGCACAAGCTGGTCGACGAGTTCCACTTCTGGATCATGCCGGTCGTCGCCGGCGAGGGCCAGCGCCTGTTCGAGGGCGTGGACCTCACCCACCTGGACTTCGTGAGGTCGACGCCGCTGAAGTCCGGCGTCCAGGTGCAGGTCTACAAGCCCAAGGCGTAGCGCGCCGCACCTGGGCCGGTCGCCGCGGCGGCGACCGGCGTCAGGGGGCCGCTTTTGGCGAATGCGGCAGCGTTGCTGGCTTTGCCGCGAACCGGCCACGGCAACGACCTCCCCATGAAGGTCATGCCGGGGGCCGGCGATCGCCGCCCTCAGCACCACCACCCCGAGCGGCCTGGTCACCGTCTACGCCGCCGAGGACGTCTCGGCCACCCGGCAGGCGATCCGCCTGCTCTACTTCACGCTCGCCGTCGCGCTGCCCACGCTGCTGTTCATGGTGGGCCTGGCCGCATGGAGCGCGGTCGGCCAGGCCCTGCGCCCGGTGAAGCGGATCCGCACCCAGCTCGCCACCATCACCGCCGGCGACCTGGGCCGGCGCGTGAGCGTGCCGGGGACGGGCGACGAGATCGCCGCCCTGGCCACCACCACCAACGACACCCTCACCCGCCTCGAACGCTCCAGCGAGACCCAGCGCCACTTCGTCAGCGACGCCTCCCACGAGCTGCGCAGCCCCATCACCGCGCTGCGCACCCAGCTCGAACTGGCCGTCGCCTACCCGGACGACACCGACTGGCCCGGGGTGGCCGCCCGCTCACTGGACGCCGCCGACCGGCTGGCGGGCATCATCGACGAGCTGCTGATGATGGCCAGGCTGGACGCGGGAGCCGTACCGGACAGGAAGCGGGTGGACCTCGGCGAGCTGGCGCGCGGACAGGCCGCCGGGCGGGAGCGGGTCGGTGGGAGGGGCGCGAGCGGGACCAGGGCGGCAGCGGGCTGGGGCTGGCGCTGTCGCGGCAGATCGCCGCCGTGCACGGGGGCAGCCTGTCCGTCACCGGCCACGGGCCGGGCGCGCAGTTCCGCGCCGTCTTCCCGCTGGCGCGGTAGGGGGTCAGTCGTCCAGGCCGCGGGCGCTGAGCGCCTCGCCGAGCGCGTCGGCGTGCCGCAGCGCACCCACCACCAGCGGTACGGCGAACGCCCGCACGCTCCACGAGACCCCGCGCGCCCGCTGCGCCTCCCTCACCCGGCGCGCGAGGTCGGTGAGCAGGGGCACGCTGCGCAGGGTGAGCGTGAGCATGAGCGAGACGCGGAACGGGTCCACCCCCAGCAGCCGCACCGGCCGCAACCCGCGTTCCAGCGCGGCGAGCATCACCGAGGCGGGCGTGGTGAGCGTGACCAGCCCGGCCAGCGCGACCATGAGCACCACGCGCATCGTCGTGACCGTCGCGGCGGGCAGGTCGGCCAGCAGGAGCTGGGTGCCGAACAGCGCCACCGCGAACCAGCGCACCGGCCGCACCTGCGCCCACGCCGCGGCCGGGCGCACCCTGGCCACGGCGTACAGGGCCAGCACCACCAAGGCCGCGCCGGCCAGTGCCGCCGGGGTCTGGAGCAGGACCAGCACGGTGCATCCCGCGGCCAGTCCCAGCAGCTTGAGCCCGGTCACGCCATCAGGTCCCGGTAGTGGTCGAGCGCCTCGCGCGCCGGGCCGTCGGCGACCAGCTTGCCCTGGTCGAGCACGAGCACCCGGTCGAAGTCGGCCAGCAGCGCGAGGTCGTGGCTGACGACCACGAGCTGCTGCGGCAGCTCGCGCAGGATGCGCGCCACCTGCCGGGAGTTGCGCAGGTCGAGCAGGGTGGTGGGCTCGTCCATGACCAGGATGTCGGGTTCGAGGACCAGCACCGAGCACAGGGCGAGCAACTGCTTCTGGCCGCCGGACAACTGGTGGGCCGGGTGGTCGGCGTGGGCGGCCAGGCCGTAACGGGACAGCACCTCGTCCACGAGCGCGGCCACCTCCGCCTTCGCCAGGCCCCTCCTGCGCAGGGAGAAGGCCACATCCTCGGCGACCGTGGGCATCACGATCTGCGCGTCGGGGTCGGTGAACACGAACCCCACCCGGCGCCTGATCTTGGCGGCCTCGCGGCGGGTGTCCATGCCCAGGACGCGCACGGTGCCGGAGGTGGGCAGGGCCAGGCCGTTCAGCAGGCGGGCGAAGGTGCTCTTGCCGGAGCCGTTGGCGCCGACCACGCCGACGCGCCGCTCGGTCAGGGTCAGCGTCAGGTCGTCCAGCACGTCGCGCTCGGCCAGCCGTACGCCGACGCCGGTCAGCTCGATCACCTAAACCACCTCGAACAACGCCGCGACCCCGAGCCCGCCGCCGACCGCGGCGCTCGCCAGCCCCAGCGTGCCACGCGGCGCGCCCGCGCCGACCAGCCGGCTGAACAGCCGCGTAACCACGACCGCGCCGCTGGCGCCCCACGGATGGCCCAGGGCGAGAGCGCCGCCGTCCGCGCAGACCCGGGCGCGGTCCTCGCCCAGCGGGTCGAGGCCGAGCGCGTCGGTCACCGCCAGCACCTGCGCGGCGAACGCCTCCACGATCTCCACCGCCGCCACCTGCCCGATCTCCGCCCCCGCGCGCTGAAGCACCCTGCGCACCGCGGGCACCGGCCCCCAGCCGGGCAGCTCGGGGTCGCACCCCACCACCGAGCCGGCCACCAGCCGCAGGCCGGGCAGCCCCAGCCGTTCGTCGGCCACGGCCACGGCCGCCGCGCCGT
Organism: Nonomuraea sp. NPDC050790; assembly: GCF_044456745.1. NCBI lineage: Bacteria > Bacillati > Actinomycetota > Actinomycetes > Streptosporangiales > Streptosporangiaceae > Nonomuraea > Nonomuraea sp. NPDC050790. The sequence goes on from NZ_JBITGF010000017.1 coordinate 143,308, forward strand.
CGCTGATCGGCGAGGAGTTGCCCGCGGTGACCGTGCCGCCGGGCACGAACGCCGCCGGCAGCCTGGCCAGCGAGCGCTCGCGCAGGACGCGCGGCCGTTCGTCGCCGTCCCGCTCGCCGACCGCGACGATCTCCCGTGTGAAGTCCCCGGCCAGCGCCTTGGCGTGGCTGTCGATGGCGTAGGCGTCCTGGCGCTCGCGGGTGACGCCGCGGGCGCGGGCGAGCGCCTCGGCCGCGGGTCCCATATCGGGGTCTGGATGCCCGTCCGGGGTGAAGGGCGCCCTCTCGTACGGCCCCGCCGCCCCCCGATGCGTGCGCAGCGGAGCGGTCGAGGCGCTCTCGGCCCCGCCGGCGAGCACCAGCTCCGCCTCACCGGCGGCCACCGCCTGCCCGGCCAGCAGGATCGCCGCCAGGCCGCTGCCGCACTGGCGGTCCACGGTCAGGCCGGGCACCTCGTGCCCGAACCCGGCGGCCAGCGCCGAGACCCTCGCCAGGTTCCCGCCGGGGCCCATACAGTTGCCGAGCACCACGTCGTCCACCTCTGGCCGCCCGCCTGCCTCGCGCACGTCGGCGAGCACCGCCGCGAGCACCGGGGCGGCCAGCCGGTCGGCGGTCAGGGTCTTGAAGGCGTGCCCCGCCGTGCCGATCGGGGTACGGCGGGCCGCCACCACCACCGGCCGCACACTCATGCCAGCCTCCGGAAACCGGTCAGCGTCTCGGCGATCCGCGCTCTGGCGGGCTTGCCCGAGGGGGTTCTGGGCAGGGACTCCGCTGCGTACCAGCGTCTGGGCCGCTGGACCCGGTCGAGCCCTTCGCGGGCGGCGGCTTCCAGGGCGGCCCGCCGTACCGGACCCTCGACGACCGCGCAGACGACGGCGCCCAGGTCGGGGTGCGGCGCGCCGACGACGACCGCGTCCGCCACGCCCGGCACCCGCCGCAGCACCGCCTCGACGTCCTCGGGCACGACGGTCGCGCCGCCGGTCTGGATCGCGCCGTCCCCCCTGCCGCGCACCCGCAACACCCCGCCCGGCCGGTACGGCTCCGCCAGGTCGCCCACCGTCGCCCAGCCAGCGGCGTCCCTGCGCAGTGGGCCGGAGGCGCAGGCCAGGTAGCCGTCGGCCAGCCACGGCGAGCGCACCCACACCTCGCCCGCCCTGACCTCGATCTCCACCTCGGGGAAGGCGCGCAGCCCGGTGCCGTCGGGGTCGGCGGCGACGAAGGACAGCTCGCTCGCACCGTAGTAGGACAGCACGCGCAGACCTGCCCGGGTGGCGCGGTCGCGGGCCGCTGGGTCAAGTGCCGCGCCGCCTACGACGGCCACGCGGAGGGAGGCGGGTTTGGGCAGGACGGCGGGGAGCTGGTGCGGTACCAGGTGGACCGCGGTGGCTCTGTCCAGGTGCTCCAGTGACCACCGGCCGGGGACGATCGCGGTCGCGCCGGTGCCGAGGGCGTGGGCGGCGGCGAAGGCGTACAGGGAGGTGACGAGCGGGCCGGGGATCAGCACCACGTCGCCGGGACCGATGCCGGACAGCCGGTCGAGATGCCGGAAGGAGTCGGTCCATGAGGCACGCGACCGGACCACGGCACGCGGACGACCGGTGCTGCCGGACGTGAAACAAGCCCACCCACCCTCCGCGAGCAGCCCAAGGCTTACGGAGGGCGACGTGCTGTCCAGGAGGCGGGCAGCGCGGTCGTCGCAGACCAGCGGTGTGATGCCGGCCAGGTCCGCGGCGAGTGCCTGGGTGAGCGCGGCCACCGGGTCCTTCACGCTGATCACGGCCGGACCGGCGGCGGCGCGCACGTCGCGCGCCTTGACCCGCTCGGCCAGCTCCGCGTAGGTGACCTCCTCCTCCGGGCCGACGAGCGCCACCCGGCCGGGGCTGCGCGCGGCGTGCTCCAGGACGTGTGCCGCTACCGCCACGCGTGCCGCTCCTGCCAGACGGCCGGCACGGCGTCGGGATAGGCCCGCTGCACACCCCGCGCGACCACGGCGGCCAGGACCGCCTTGATCAGGTCGCCGGGCAGGAACACCGTGCTGAGCAGCACCGTCTTGCCCAGGGGGATGCCGGTCACCAGCGCCTGCACGGGCACGCCGCACAGGTAGACCACCCCGATGCCGCCCGCGACGCAGGCCAGCAGCAGCCGGACGATGCCCGGGTTGCGGCCGCCCTGCTGCACGATCCAGCCGGTGAGGGCGGCGCCCGGGATCCAGCCGACCAGGTAGCCGGCCGAGGCGGCGGCGAACACCCCCAGCCCGCCCCGCCCGCCCGCCAGCAGCGGCAGGCCGACCGCGACGAGCGCGAGCAGCACGCCCACGGCGAGCGCCGCCCGCCAGGTGCCCAGGATGGCTCCGGCGAGCATGACGCCGAAGGTCTGCAGGGTGATCGGCACGGCGTTGCCGAAAACGTTGAGCGTGCCCGGTAGTCCGAGCACGGCGATGAGCGCGGCGAACACGCTCACCCTCGCCAGGTCTCCCGCGTTCTTCATGGCATCGATCCCACATCACATTCCGGCGATCCAGGTATGGAGGTATACGACAAGATCCACCCCTCGGAACGAGTGGGGTCGTCGTGGCGCGCCACCCAGACTCTAGAAGAAGCCGGTCAATGCCCCTGCCACCCCTCACCCCCTGACCACCCACTACTTCCCGCCCACCACCCGGCACCACACCCCAAACACCCAGACCCACCCCGACGGCCCGAGGAGCGGCAAGCTGGGACCGGCCGCACTCCCACACCCGGGAAGCACCTGGGAACGCGTGCATCCCCATGAGCAGGCGGCACTGAGGACGAGCCCGCCCAGGGGCCTGACCCGGTTACCGCTCGACCATCGGAAGGCGGCCCCACACGGGCCGGGCCAAGGGCGGCTAGACCCGGCCAGGGCGGACCGCGTTGGGCCGCGATCGGGAGCTGGGGCGCGGCGCGGGGCCTCGCGGGGCGCAGGCGGGGGCGTCGCGCAGGTCAGGGCTCGGGGGCAGCGCGCATCGCGTCGCGGGTCACTCGGAGTCGCGGGGGTGCCGGGTCGGGAGCGCGGCACGCGGGTCAGGGGGGTCGCGCAGGTCAGGGCCCGGCGGCATCGCGCATCGCGTCGCGCGTCGCTCGGAGTCGCAGGGGTGGCGGGTCGGGGGCGCAGGTCAGGGGTGTCGCGGGGTCGCGGGGGTTGCGGGTCGCGGGGGTTGCGGGTCGCGGGGGTTGCGGGTCAAGGGGTCGGGGGTTGGGGTGGGGTTAGGGTTCTGTGGTGGTGTAGCGGTTGGTGGTGCTGTGCCATTCGAGGCCGCCGCCCAGCCAGGCGCCCAGGGCCCACAGGAAGTGGTGGAGCTCGGGCGAGGGCAGCCCCCGCAGTTCGTGGCAGTCGGCCTCGAAGGCCGAGACGAGGTCGTTGTGCAGGGCCACCGCGCGCTCCGCCGCCTCGCGCAGGCTGCAGCCACGCTCGGCCGCCACCAGCAGCACCAGGTTGCAGTCCGGCAGTTCGTCGGCCGCCTCGCGCAGCGCCGAGTGCAGGTCGTTGACGATGACGGCCGCGGTCCCGGCTCGCATGGCGGCCCGGTGCACGCGCTGCTCGTAGAAGAGGTTCCCGGGCACCTCGTACCCGCCCACGATGTCGGCCAGGGTCATCGAGGTGTAGAAGCTGTCGTGCTGGCGGGCGGCGAGGTAGCGCCAGGACTCCACGGGCTCGCCGCTCTGCCGCCAGGCGCCGTAGGCGTTCCAGCTCACCCACATCTGGAACGACGTCAGGTTGACCCGGGCGAGCTGCGACGGCGTGGAGTGCACGGCCACGTGCTCGCGGGCCGAGGTCAGCGAGACGAGCACCGGGTCGCCGGTCAGTTGCACGTCCAGCTCGTCGCCGAACTCGTCGGCCGGCGGCGGCGCGTCCAGGGCCGACATCGCCAGGGCCAGGCGGCTGGCCAGAAGCTGGGGGTCGGCGCCGAGTTCGGTCTCGTCGGCGTAGTAGTCGTCGCAGGCCCACCAGGCGGCGTTCATCTGGGCGGCGAGCAGCAGCCGGTCGGGGTCGTCGACGTCGGCGTGGGCGAGCGTGGTGAGGTGGCCGAAGCCCGTCTGCCGGAACGTCTCGATGCGTCCCTCGTGCAGGCCGATCTTCTCCGCCCACTCCACCAGCCGCTCGTTGACCACCTCGCCGAGCGCGTGGTCCACGCGCACGGCGAGCGGGCAGTACAGCGGGGGCATGCTGCCGTCGGCCCAGGGCCGCTGCGTGAACACCAGCGGCGGCTGTCTGACGGTCCGTGGACCTGGCACACACCCGAGGTCCTGCGGTACGGCGAGGCCGCCCGCCCCTTGGGCGAACAGGCGGGCGGCGGAGGTGCCGAGCCCGGAGGGTCCGGGCAGGAACGCGGAGGGGTTGGGCATGACGTTCCTTTCGCTGGGCGGAGGGGTCAGACGCGGTCGGCGGCGATCAGCAGGTAGTGGAAGCTGCCGTCCTTGTACGCCGACAGGAACGCGTCCTCGATGCCGGTGGCCACGGAGGAGCGGGCGCGCAGCTCCCAGTAGGGGATGGTCGCCTCGGTCAGGTCGATCACGTCGATCGGCACGAGGTTGTTGTCGGCCATGGCCTTGAAGTAGGCGCTGCGCGGGTGGATGTCGCAGATGTAGTGGGCGTTGATCTCGCTGACGGCCTTGGAGGGCAGCCCGTACACGTCGTTGTAGCAGCCGGTGATCGTCACGTACCGGCCGCCGGGAACGAGCAACTGGGAGTGTGCGGCGAACAACTTGGAGAGGTTGACGTACATCGTGCTCTCGTTGTTCCAGATGCCTCTGAGGGTGCCGGGTTCGAGGCCCGTCTGCAGCATGTTGCGGAAGTGGAACTCCACCTTGTCCTGCACTCCGCGCAGGCGGGCCTGCTCGTTGGCGAAGTCCACCTGCTTCTGTGAGATCGAGACGCCGTCCACGCGGCAGCCGAAGCGTTCGTGCGCCATGAAGCTGGTGCCGCCGCGGCCGGATCCGGCGTCGAGCAGCCGGTCGGCGGGCTGGACCGGGCCGAGGTGGTCGAGCAGCAGTACGGCCTGTGCGGTCTCGAGCCGGTGCATCTCGGCGATCATCCGCTCTTCGCGGGTCTCCTCCGGCTCGTCCAGCACGGACCAGTCGACCGCGCCGATGCCGTAGTGGTGGTGGTAGGTGCCGGAGACCTCCCCGAGCCGGAGGTTGACGGCGTTCTTCTCGCGGTTCCAGTAGTCGGCCACGGAGTGCTGGTACGGGCTGGTGATGACCACGGACATGAAGCCTGCCTTTCGGAGAAGGAGTGCGACGCGAAGTTATCTCCCGGCTACCGAAAGTGAAATGTGGCGTTCCAGTCCCCGGAACCGTCGTTTCTCCGGTGTGGGGCGGGGGAATGACGTGCGGCTTGCGGAGCCGTACCCGATGCTCTAGATTTCGTTGAGTAAACGTTTATTCAATGAGTTGCGGAGATCATGGGGACACGCAAAGAACAGGCGGAGTGGCGGCGCGAGCAGCTTCTGGACGCGGCGTTGCGGGTCTTCGCCGCCAAGGGCGTGGACGGCGCGTCGGTCAAGGACCTCGCCGAGGCGGCGGGCGTGACGCCCGGGTTGCTCTACCGGTACTTCGTGAGCAAGGAGGCGCTGGTCGAGACCGTGCTGAGGGAGCGCGGGTTCATGCCGCGGCTGCGCGAGCTGCTGACCGCGGACCGCTCGGGGCGACCGGCCAGACAGGTTCTGGTCGAGTTGCTCGTCTCCTTCGACGCGCTGCTGGCCGGCAACGCCGAGCTGATGGCGGTCTTCTTCAGCGCCGCCAGGGCGCGGGCCGCGCTGGCCGAGCTGACCGGCGAGGGTCAGCGGCTCATCGGCGCGTTCCTGGACGATCGGGTCGCGGCGGGCGAACTGCCGCCGCACGACACGGGGACCGCGGCCAGGACCCTGTTCGCGACCGTGGCGGTCAACCGGGCCACCGGCTCGCCGATCGACGTCCCCGCCCTGGTCGAACTGCTCTATCCCGAGGAAAGGTGAGGCGTGTGCGTACCAGAGTGCTCGTCGCCGGCGGCGGGCCCGCCGGCATGATGGCCGGACTGCTGCTGGCCCGGCAGGGTGTCGAGGTGACCGTGCTGGAGAAGCACGCCGACTTCCTGCGCGACTTCCGCGGCGACACCGTCCACCCCTCGACGCTGGAGATCATCGCCGAGCTGGGCTGGAGCCGCGAGTTCCTGGCACTGCCGCACGACAGGATGCGCGAGGTGTCGGTGCGCATGGGCGGCCGGACTGTCACCATCGCCGACTTCTCCCGGCTGAAGGCGCGTCATCCGTACATCGCGTTCATGCCGCAGTGGGACTTTCTCGACTTTCTGTACGGCAAGGCCGCCGCCTACCCCGGTTTCCGCCTGATGCGTTCCGCGGAGGCGACCGGCCTGATCGTCGAGGACGGCCGGGTCGCCGGTGCGCGGGCCACGACGGCCGAGGGCCCGATCGAGATCGGGGCCGACCTCGTGGTAGCCGCCGACGGCCGGCACTCCGCGCTGCGCGAACAGGCCGGGCTGCGGCCCGTGGCGGGCTCGCCGCCCATGGACGTGCTGTGGTTCCGGCTGCCGAGACGGGAGGGCGAGCGGGTGCCGTTCTTCCAGGGCGGCAGAGGGGCGCTGGTGGCCATCGACCGGGGCGACTTCTGGCAGTTCGCCTACACGATCCCGCCCGGCGCCTACGACCTGCTCAAGGCGGACGGCCTGCCGGCCTTCCACGAGCGGATCGCCGCCTTCGTCCCGGACCTGCGCGAGCAGGTCACGCGACTCGGCTGGGACGACGTGCACCACCTGGCCGTCCGGGTCGACCGGCTGCGCCGCTGGCACCGGCCCGGCCTGCTGTGCGTCGGCGACGCGGCCCACGCCATGTCGCCGGCCGGTGGCGTGGGCATCAACCTGGCCGTGCAGGACGCGGTCGCCACCGCGAACCTGGTCGGGCCCGTGCTGCGCGGCCGTACCGGACCGCCCCCGGAGTCCGCGCTGGCGGCGGTGCAGGCGCGCAGGCAGTTCCCCGCGAAGGTGACGCAGGCGTTCCAGACCTCGATCCTGCGCGAGCTGTATCCGAAGCGGCTGTCGGACGACACGACCGGGCACGTGCCCGCGGTCTTCTCGCTGTTCCGCGCCCTGCCGCCGCTGCGCCACCTGGCGGGGCGCTTCATCGGGCTGGGCGTGCGCCCCGAACACGTACGCGACTAACACCTGCTTGTCGCCTGATTTCCGGACATCGTGGGATCCGCCCTGGGATGATCTTCGCGGCATTCTTCCTACCCCTGGAGCGGAACAGGTGACAAGGCGAGCGCAGGTGCGCGCCTTTCTCGAACGACGGATCGTCCAGCGGGCGATCGTCTGGGTCATCGTGATCAACGCCGTCACCATCGGCTGCGAGACCAGCACGTACCTGATGCGGCACATCGGCGGCGTCCTGGTCGCCATCGACCACGTCGCACTGGCGATCTTCACGGTCGAGATCGCCGCCCGCCTCTACGCGAACGGGCGCTCGTTCTTCAAGGACCCGTGGAACTGGTTCGACGCGGTGATCGTGGTCGTCTCGCTGATCCCGGCCAGCGGCCCGACCTCCATCCTGCGCGCGCTGCGCATCCTGCGGGCGCTGCGGCTGATCTCGGCGGTGCCGAGCATGCGCCGCGTGGTGCACGCGCTGCTCGCGGCGGTGCCGGGAATGGCCTCGATCATGGGCCTGCTGGTGCTCCTGATCTACATCGCCGCCGTCATCTCCACGAAGCTGTTCGGCGAGATCATGCCCGAGCGCTTCGACGAGCTGCCGCGCTCGCTGTTCACGCTGTTCCAGATCATGACCGGTGACGACTGGGGCAACGTCGCCCAGGAGGTCATGGATCACAAGCCGTGGGCATGGGTGTTCTTCATCGCGTACATCCTGATGTCCACCTTCGTCGCCCTGAATCTCTTCATCGCGGTGGTGGTCAACGCCATGAACGAGGCGGAAGCCTCCCCCGCGGAGGCCGAGACCCAGAAGGAGCTCAGGGCGGTGCGGGAGGAGCTCGCCGCACTGACCGCCAAGCTGGACGTCCTGGTCACCCGCGAGCTCACGACGACAGGAGCGTCAGGCCGTAGGTCTGAAGGATCGGGATGATCGGCTGGTAGAAGGTGCGCCCGCCGCTGGTGCAGTTGCCTGTGGCGCCGACCAGGACGCCCTGGACGTGCCCGTTCCACATCAGCGGCCCGCCGCGGTCGCCGGGCTCGGCGCAGATGTTGGTCTCGATCAGCCCGTGGACGGTCCCCTGCGGGTAGGTGACGGACACGTTGCGCCGCAGCAGCGTCCCGCAGCGCCACCCGGTGGTCGAGCCCGACCGGCAGACCGTGGCGCCGACCGGCGCCTGTTGCGCGCCGATCACCCGGACCTCGCCGCCCCGGCCGTCGCTGACGACGCCGCGCGGCGTCCAGTTCGCGTTCACCCGGACCCAGCCCATGTTCTTGCCGGGGAAGACGGTCCCCTGGACGGTGCCCTGGGCGATCCGGTTGAACCCGGTCACCGCCGACCCCGCGCTTCCGCAGTCGCCGGTGGTGACGTAGCCGCCCTGAACGGCCGCTCCGATCGAGCAGCGTGACGACCCGACGTAGAACGCGTCGCCACCTCGGACACTGTAGGCCGCCGGTGCGGTGATGAGCCCCAAGCCCAGCAGAAGGCTCACGGTGATGCTCCGTAACGCCATACCTCCGACGGTACGGCGGCCGCCCGCCCCCAACAATGCGCAACCAGCTATAACCCGCGTGCTATGCCTCAAGCGCGCGAGCCGCCTCGATCCAGCCGGAGAACAGCACCGCGTCGATCTCCTCCACGCTCCGCAGCTTCACCACCGCCATCTGCCGGTTGGCCTTCTCCAGCCGCCCGGACGGATCCGCGATCTCCTGCCCGCGCCACAGGCCGAAGGTGACGTAGCTCTTGTAGGCCTTGAAGAACGCGACCGGCGTCCTGCCGGGCGCGCCGCCGAGGCTCCAGACCGGGTGCCCGTGCCAGACCGCCCCGGGCTGGGGCAGCGCGGCGTCGATCAGCTCCGTCAGTTTCTCGGCGATCTCCCGCAGCGGCCGGTCGAGCTGGGCGGTGTAGTCGTTGACGCTCATCCTGGTGTTCCCTTCGGTTCGTTGTCGTCCACGCGTCGTTCGGGCGATGTGACAGGGAATGCGAGGTCCGGCACATGGCCGAATGACGACCCAGCCCCCCGGCATCCCTCCGCCGACCTGCGGGAATGCCCTCCCTCCAACCAACGCCGTTCCACCACCGAGCCGGGGTGGTGAGCACGCCTCGCCGGACCCGCTTCAGTGACCCATGTCGTCGAGGTGGCGCAGGAGGCGGGCGAGCACGCGGACGCACGCCTCGACGTCGTCGTCGCTCAGGTCGCGGCCGACCTCCCGCAGGACCGCGCGCTCGCGGCCGACCAGCGCGTCCATGGCGGCACCGCCCCGGTCGGTGAGCCGGATGAGCGAGGACTTCCGGTGCGCCGGGTTGGGCACGGGCTCCACCAGGCCGAGGGCGGCGCCGTCGTTGATGGTGCGCTGGACGAACTGGCGGCTGAGCGCCAGCGTCCTGCCGAGCTGCGGGACGGTCGCCGGCCCGTGCTGCCTGAGCAGGCTGAGCACGGCCCGCAGCCCCACGGTCAGCCCCTCGACGGGCGCGTCCTGCTCGACCTGCCGCCAGGCCCGCCGGTACAGGGGGCCGACGAGGTCGAACACCGCCACGAGCCGCTCGGCCCTGTCTGTCTCGCTCACCCGCCCATGATGACACCTAGGTTGTCATCTTGTCGCAAGAATGACACCTTAGGTGTCATGAATGACATCTTCTGGACCGACCAGGGCCGTGGCCGCCCGCTCGTCCTGCTGCACGGCGGCTTCCTCGACCACCACATGTGGGACGACCAGATTCCGGTCTTCGCCTCCGGCCACCGGGTCGTCGCGCCCGATGCCCGGGGGCACGGGTGCTCGGCCAACGCGGCGGGGCCGTACCGGCAGACCGACGACCTCGCGGAGCTGCTGCGGCGTCTCGGCGCCTGGCCCGCGGTGCTGGCCGGCGTGTCCATGGGCGCGGGCATCGCGGTGGACACCGCGATCGAGCATCCCGATCTGGTCAGCGCGGTGGTGGTCAGCGGCGCGGGGACGAGCGAGCCGTACTACGACGATCCGTGGACCGTCCGGGAGTTGACGGCGTGGCAGGCCGCCATGGCGGAGGGGGACCTGTGCGGCTCCGTCGAGGGGTTCATGACGCTGGCCGCCGGCCCGCACCTCGGGCCCGACGGGCTCGGGCCCGAGGTCGCGCGGCGGCTGCGCGCGATGGCCACGGGCACCATGTCCAAGCACGCCGCCGGCGAGCCCAACGTGCTCGTGCCCGTGCGCGACACGTGGGAGCGGGCGGCCAAGATCGAGGTGCCGGTGCTCGCGATCAGCGGGGCGCTCGACTCGCCCGACCTCGTGGGGATGGCCGAACGGCTCGCCGCGAGCGTCCCGCACGGCCGCGCGGTCACGATCGCCGACGCCGCCCACCACCCCAACATGGAACGGCCGGCCGACTGCAACCGGATCCTGAAGGACTTCCTCGACACCCTGTGAGGCGAAGTACGTAACTCGTCCGATGTGGCGGTGTCAATCCCGGTGTTACCTTCCGCGGGAGGTGAGGCCCGATGCGCAAGCTGGCTGTGCTGCTCGTGACCCTGCTCGTGATGACGACCGCTCCGCTCCACGCGGCGGCGGTCGCGAAACCTCCCCCGGTGGTCTACCAGCGGGCGGCGTTCGGCGCGGGCACGCCCGAGGGCGTCGCCCCCGGCGCCGCCCTCACCTTCGCCGCCCCCGCGGGCGTCACCGAGTACGCCGGCGCGAGCTGGGAGTACGCCCGCTGGACCGGCCCCGACACCCGGGTCGGATTCGGCGCCACCGAGCTGATCGGCTCCTGGACCGCCGACACCCCCGCCGGCACCTGGATCCAGATCGAGCTGCGCGGCACCGCGCCCGACACCAAGTGGTACGTGCTCGGCCGGTGGGCCTACGGCGACGCCGACATCCGCCGCACCTCCGTGCCCGGCCAGGCCGACGCGGACGGCACCGTCAACGTCGACACCTTCGCCGCCGCGAAGGGCCGGCCGGTCGACTCCTACCAGCTCCGGGTCACCCTGTACCGCAAGCCGGGCCAGGCGGGCGGGCCCACGGTGCGCACGCTCGGGGCGATGGCGTCGGCGGTGCCGAACCGGGCGAGCGTGCCCGTCAGTCCGGGCGGCGGGGCGTGGGGCGTCGAGCTCAAGGTGCCGCGGCGCTCGCAGGGCATCCACCTCGGCCACTACCCCGAGTGGGACGGCGGCGGCCAGGCGTGGTGCAGCCCCACCTCGACCGCGATGGTGCTGGGCTACTGGGGCAAGGGGCCGAGCGCCGCCGACCTGGCCTGGGTCGACCCGAGCGACCCGAGCCCGGAGGTCGACTACGCCGCCCGTTTCGTCTACGACCTGGCCTACGAGGGGGCGGGCAACTGGCCGTTCAACACCGCCTACGCCGGCCGGTACGGGCTGGACGGCTTCGTCACGCGGCTGCGGTCGCTGACGGAGCTGGAGCGGTTCATCAAGGCCGGCATCCCGGTGATCACCTCCCAGTCGTTCAAGAAGGAGGAGCTGCCGGGCGCCGGGTACGGGACCGACGGCCACCTGTTCGTCGTCATCGGGTTCACCCGGGCGGGCAACGTGATCGTCAACGACCCCGCCAACGCGCCGACGAACGACGACGCGCGCCGGGTCTACCCGAGGGCCGCGTTCGAGAACGTGTGGCTGCGCAGTTCCAGCAGCGCGGGCATCGCCTACGTGATCCGCCCGCCCGGCCACCGGCTGCCCGCCAACGTCCCCGGCCTGCCCGCCAACTGGTGAGAGCCACGTTTCAGTAGCGATGACGGATACCGGTACGTAGCACCTCCGGGGTTAGCCTCGGCCAACCGTCTTCCCCCCAGGCGGAGGTGTCATCGGCATGAGTCACAAGCCCTGGACTGCGATCGCGGCCTTAGCCACGATCCTCGCGACGGCCGTCCCGGCCGCGGCAGTCGTAGCCGTTCCGGCTGCGGCGTCCGTGGTCGTTCCGGCCGCGGCAGCCGTACCCCAGCAGCAGTCAGCGACCCCACCACCGGCACAGCAGCAGGCGGACCCGGTCACCCCCGCCGGCGAGCAGCACGCTGCCGACCTCACGCTGCGCTACGGCGCGGCCCAGCGCACGACCGAGATCAGGCGACCCGGCTCCAGCTACATCAAGGTGCACTTCGCCGCCCTCAAGCTCGTCCCCGGCGACTACGTGACCGTCGCCGGCCCCGACGGACGCGAGGTCCACACCTACTACGGCGATCCCACCCGCGGCGCGCGCGGCTCCGGGCACACCGTCCACGGCACGCCGGGCTTCGCCGCCCTGTCGGTCGACGGCGACACCGCCGTGGTCACCCTGCACGCGACAGGAGCGCGCGCGGCCGACCGGCTCACCCGGCAGGGCTACGGCGCCGTCATCGACCGCTACTACCGAGGATTCACCGGCGACGAGGCCGCCGCCCGCGCGCCGAAGAGCTTCTCCGTCTGCGGCACCGACGCCCGGCGCGACGTGGTGTGCTACCGCGACAGCCACCCCACCGAGTACGCCAGGGGCAACGCGGTCGCCCGCCAGCTCCTCGACGGCCTGGGCCACTGCACCGCGTGGCGGGTCGGCAACACCAACCGCATGCTGACCAACAACCACTGCATGGAGAACGCCGCCGACCTGGCCAGCAGCGAGTTCCAGTTCGACTACCAGTGCGCCACCTGCGGCGGCAACGACCCGCGCGCCGGCACCAAGGTGGGCGGCGGGCAGTTCCTCAAGACCAGCGGGCTCAACGCCCTCGACTACACGCTGTTCAGCGTCTCCGACTTCGCCGCCATCCAGCAGTACGGCACGCTGTACCTCGACCCGCGCCCGCCCGTCGCCGGCGAGCGGATCTACATCCCCGGCCACGGCGACGCGCGGCCCAAGCGGCTGTCGTTGTTCGAGGAGACCCAGGGCGGCGCCACCTGCAAGATCGACGTGGTGTCCTCCGGCGTCAACACCGGCTACCGCTGCGACACCTCGGGCGGCAACTCGGGCTCGCCGGTGCTGGCCGGCTCCAGCCACAAGGTGATCGCCCTGCACCACCTGGGCGGCTGCCCCAACTGGGGCACGCGGATCACCGAGGTCTACAACGAGATCTCCAGCATGATCGACAATAACCCGCCCACCGGCGGCAACGACTTCTCGCTGGCCCTGTCCCCCACCTCCGCCACCGTGCAGCCGGGGCAGTCGGCCACCTCGACCGTGTCCAGCGCCGTGACCGGCGGGAGCGCGCAGCAGATCACGCTCGCGGCGGCGGGCCTGCCCTCGGGTGTCACCGCCTCGTTCGCGCCGCCGGTCATCCAGGCCGGGGCGTCCTCGACGATGACGCTCTCGACCACCGCGCAGGCGGCGACCGGCAGCTACACGGTCACCGTCGTGGGCACGGGCGCGTCGGTGACCCGCTCGGCCACCTTCACCCTGACCCTCGGCAGCGGCCCGCCGCAGGGCTGCCCGGGATTCGAGACGACCAAGACCGGCTCGCTCACCAGCGGCGCCAGCCAGTACCAGCCTGACGGCCAGTACTTCCAGACGACCGTGACCGGGCCGCACCGCGCCTGCCTGGACGGGCCCGCGGGCACCGACTACGACCTGTACCTGCAGAAGTGGAACGGCTCCAGTTGGGCGAACGTCGCCCAGGGCGCCACCGCCGGCGCCGACGAGACGCTCACCTACTCCGGCACCGCCGGCTACTACCGCTACCGCGTCCACGCCTACAGCGGCGCCGGCGCCTACACCCTCGGCTACGACGCCCCCTGACCGGTCCTCCGCACGACGGCCGCGCCCGGCCTGCCCCGGGCGCGGCCGTTCCCATGATGTGTGATTAGGTTAGCCTTGCCTAATTCACCCAGAAGGGATGTACTTCGTGAAGCGGATCGACGACCGTGAGCGGTATCTGGAACGGATCGCGGAGGTCAGAGCCGGGACGGTCGCCCGCAAGGTGGCCTACCCGATCCGGATCCGCGAGGTCGAGGTCCTGCGCACCGCCATGGTCGGCAGCGGCCTGATCCGGGTGACGCTGGGCGGCCCCGGCCTGGCCGGGTTCGAGGCCCACTCCCCCGACGAGCACGTCCGCCTGATCTTCCCCGAGACCGACGGCGGCCTGCGCCTGCCCGAGCCGGACGGGCTCATGCTGAGCTGGCCCCGGCCGTTCCCCACCACGCGCAAGTACACCGTGCGCCGCTACGACCCGGCCGCCGGCGAACTGGACATCGACTTCGCCCTGCACGGCAAGGGCGTCGCCGCCGACTGGGCCAGGAACGCCGCCCCCGGCGCGACCGCGCACGTCGCCGGCCCGCCCGGCGGGCTCATCGTGCCGCACTCCTACGACCGCTACCTGCTGGCCGGCGACCTCACCGCGCTGCCCGCGATCGCCCGCTGGCTGGAGGAGTTGCCGCGGACCGCCGCCGGATGGGCCTTCGTAGAGGTGGCCGACGACGGCGAGCGGATCGAGCTGGACGCCCCCGCCGGGGTCGAGGTCCGCTGGCTGCGCAACGGCGAACTCGCCCCCGCCGTCCAGGAGATCACGGTCCCCGAGGGGGAACGGATCTTCGCCTGGATGGCGGGCGAGGCCGAGACGCTCAGGCCGCTGCGCCGCTGGGTCCGCGACCACCTCGGGCTCGGCGCCGACGACCACGACATCACCGGCTACTGGAAACGCGGCGCCGCCGACTACGACGACCACGAACACTGATCCACCCACGGTAAGGAACCACCCATGTCCACTGGCCGCATGCTCGGCTTCGCCATGCTCGCACTCGCCCTGGCCACGGCGGGCTGCGCCGCGGACGCCGGGAGCGACGCCCCGGCCGAAGGCAGGAGCGCCACCCGCGTCTTCAAGGCCGCCAACGGCGACATCACCATCCCCGCCGACCCCCGGCGCGTGGTCGCGACCGGCTACGCCGTCCCCGTGCTGATCGAGGCGGGTGCGCCGCTGACCGGGATCTCGACGTGGAAGCGGGGCGTGCCGCTCATGGACGCCAAGACCCGCGCCGCCTACGACAAGCTGCCCAAGGTCGCCGGCGACACCGCCGCCGAGACCAACTACGAGGCCATCGCCAACGCCAAGCCCGACCTCATCGTCATCGGCGTGCCGACGCCGGTGCTGGCCGACATCGACCTCAAGCGGCTCCAGGCGATCGCCCCGGTCGTGGCGATCGGGCCGACGGTCCCCTCGGCGTGGCGGGAGCTGTCCCAGCGCCAGGCCGACGCCGCGGGCGCGCTGGAAGGCTTCGACACCGCCAAGACCGCCTACGAGACCAGGGCGGCCGAGCTGAGGAAGAAGTACGAGAAGGTGCTGCCGGGGCTGAAGCTCGCCCACGTCGGCGCGTACGGGGAGGTCGGGAAGGGCACCTTCCAGCGCGAGTTCGACCGCTCGTGGGGCACCAACATCGCCAACGACATCGGCGCCACCTACTACGGCCAGGTGAAGGTCAAGGGCGGCGGCAGCAAGGACGTGAGCGAGTACCCGTCGATCGAGGAGCTGCCCACGGCGCTCGGCGATGCCGACGCGATCACCTACTCCGTCGGCCCGGACGGCGCGCCGCTGCAGGCCGTCCAGTACGTGCTCGACTCCGCGCTGTGGAAGGGCCTGCCCGCGGTGAAGGCGGGCAAGTCCTTCGCGATCCGCTACACCGAGGCCGCCACCTACGGGCAGGCGCTGCTCACCCTGGACGCGCTCGACAAGTCGCTGGCGCCGCTGGCCGCGCAGTGACGCTCGCCCTGCGCACCGGGCGCGGCGCGGTGCTCGTCGCCGGGGTGGCCCTGCTCGCGCTGGTCGCCGTCGTCAGCGTGGGCGTCGGCGCCCACGCCGTCGCGCCGCAGGAGGTGGTGCGCGCGCTGCTGTCCTTCGACGGCTCGCCCGACCACTCGATCGTGCGCGACGTACGGCTGCCGCGCGCGGTGCTCGGCATCGGCGTCGGCGCCGCGCTGGCGGTCGCCGGCGTGCTCATCCAGACCCTGTCGCGCAACCCGCTGGCCGAGCCCGGCGTGCTCGGCGTCACCGCCGGCGCCGGCTTCGCCATGACCGTGGGCGCCGCGCTCGGCCTGGCCGCCGCGCCCGTCGCCGAACTGCTGCTGGCCGGCGGGGGCGCGGCGCTGGCCGCGCTGCTGGTGTACTCGGTGGGCCGCGCCTCGCCGCTGCGCCTCGTGCTGACCGGCGTCGCGCTGAGCGCGGTGCTGGCCGGGCTGTCGCTGGGGCTGCGGCTGATGCTGCCCGACGTCTTCGACCGCTTCCGCTTCTGGTCGATCGGCTCGCTGGCCGGTCGGGAGAAGGACCCGTTCGCGCTCGCGCTGGTGCTGATCGTCCTGGCCGTGGCCGGCGCGCTGCTGCTCAGCCGTCCGCTCGCCGCGGTCGCGCTCGGCGAGACGGTCGCGCGCACGCTCGGCGCGAGCGTCACCCGGGTACGGCTGGCCGCCCTCCTGTGCATCACCGCGCTGGCGGGAGCGGCCACCGCGGCGGCGGGGCCGATCCTGTTCGTCGGCCTGATCGTGCCGCACGTGGTGCGCCCGCTGGCCCGGGGCTCGGTCCCGTGGCTCACCGCGTACGCGGCGGTGCTCGGCCCGATCCTGCTGCTCGTCTCCGACATGGGCTCGCGGGTGCTGCTGCCGACGGGCGAGGTGCCGGTGGCGATCGTCACCGCCTTCCTCGGCGGCCCGGTGCTCATCTGGGCCGTGCGGCGCTACGGGGCGGGGACGCTGTGAGCGTCGTCGTGCTGCGGGCCGCGGGCCGGTGGGTCAGGGTCGAGCGCCGCACGCTGGTGCTGACGGCGGCGCTGGTCGCGGCGATGCTCGGGGCCGGGCTGCTCGGCCTGTGCCACGGCGCCTCGTGGGCGACGCCGGGCGAGGCGCTGGCGGCGCTGGCGGGGCGGGGCGAGTCCGTGGTGGTGATCAGGGACTGGCGGCTGCCCAGGGTGCTGGCCGGGATGGTCTTCGGCCTCGCGCTCGGCGTGGCGGGGGCGATCTTCCAGAACCTCACCCGCAACCCCATGGGCAGCCCCGACGTGATCGGCCTCGACGCGGGCGCGTACACCGGCGCGCTGGTCGCGCTCACCGTCTTCTCCGGCGGATCGGTCGTGCTGGCCACCAGCTCGGTGGCCGGCGGGCTGGCCGTGGCCGCGGTGATCTACCTGCTGTCCTCGGGCGGCGGGCTGTCCGGGCTGCGCCTGGTCGTGATCGGGATCGCGGTCAGCGCGATCGTGACCGCCCTGAACTCCTGGATCGTGCTGCGCGCCGAGCTGGAGGTGGCGATCGCGGCCGTGGGCTGGAACGCGGGCTCGCTCAACGGCGTCGACTGGGCCGACCTGCCGCTCCCCTTCACGATCATCGCGCTGCTGCTGGTCGTGATGGCGGCCTGGTCGCACGCCATGCACCAGGCGGCGCTGGGCGAGGCGGTCGCGGGCGCCACCGGCGTCGAGCTGCGCCGGCTGCGGCTGCTCATGGTGCTGGTCGGCGTCGGCTGCACCGCGACCGTCACCTCGGTGGCGGGGCCGATCGCGTTCATCGCGCTGGCGGCCCCCCAGATCGGGCGCCGGCTGGCGGGAGCGGCCGGGGTTCCGCTCCTGCCGGCCGCGCTCACCGGCGCCGTGCTGCTGCAGGCCGCCGACCTGGCCGCGCAGATGCTGCTGGCCCCGGAATCCCTGCCGGTCGGCGTCGTCACGACCGCGATCGGCGGCTGTTATCTGATCTGGCTGCTGGCCAAGGAGGTGAGGCGTACGTGAGCGAGGTACGGCTGCGCGCCCAGGACCTGGAGCTGCGCTACGGCGACCGGGTGGTCTCGACCCGGCTGAGCCTGGACGTGCCCGACGGCGCGTTCACCGCGATCGTGGGCGCCAACGCGTGCGGGAAGTCGACGCTGCTGCGCGCGCTCGTGCGGCTGCTGCGCCCGGCCGGCGGCAGCGTGCTGCTCGACCGGCGCGACGTCGGCTCCTACCCGGCCAAGGCGCTGGCGCGCTCGCTCGGGTTCCTGCCCCAGGACCCGCTGGCGCCCGAGGACGTCAGGGTCAGGCAGCTCGTCGGGCGCGGGCGCTTCCCGCACCAGCCGCTGCTGTCGCTGTGGTCGGCCGAGGACGAGGAGGCGGTCGGCGAGGCCATGGCGACCGCCGGCGTGGAAGGACTGGCCGACCGGCCGGTGAACGAGCTGTCCGGCGGGCAGCGGCAGCGGGTGTGGGTGGCGATGGTGCTCGCGCAGCGCACGCCGTACCTGCTGCTCGACGAGCCGACCTCGTTCCTGGACCTCGCGCACCAGTACCGGCTGCTGGCGCTGCTCGCGCGGCTGCGCGAGCAGGGGCGCACGGTCGTCGCCGTGCTGCACGACATCAACCAGGCGTGCCGGTTCGCCGACCATCTGATCGCGATGAAGGACGGGCGGGTCGTCGCCGAGGGCGCGGCGGCCGACGTCGTGGACGCCGCGCTGATCAAGGAGGTCTTCGACCTGCCCGCCGTCGTCGTGCCCGACCCGGTGACCGGCACGCCGATGGTCGTGCCTACCCTCGACGGCCGAACAACGCCATCCGGCTGATCATGGCGTCGGCGGCGAGGTGGTAGCAGACGGTCACGCAGCCGAGCACCTCGGCGGGCGTGGCGAAGGTGCCGGCCAGCGTCTTGTCGGCGATCCTGCGCACGCCCGGGATCAGCGCGCCCAGCTCCGCCGCGGGCGTGCTCGGCATGTCGATCTCCAGCTCCAGCGTCTCGGGCAGCCGCAGCGGCGCCAGTTCCCCGGCCCCGCGCACGGTCGCCGCCGCCGCCTCCCTGATCTGCCGCCTGGCCTCCGACGGGGACAGGCTGTCGGCCGCGGTGTGCCCGTGCGCCACCTTGACCGCGACCGTGCGCACGCCGGGGAAGACCTTCTCCGCGACCCCGCAGATGACGTCGTCACCGGTGAGCAACCCGATCGGGACGCCGACCGCGGCCGCCTGCAACGCGTTGACCTCGGCCTCCGAGACCGGGCTGCCGTTGAGCCGCACCTCGTAGAAGTGCGAGGAGAAGGTGTGGGAGAGCACGCCCGGCGAGCCGGCGGCGGCGTGGTAGCCGAGGAACATGGCCACGTCGTGCTCGGCCGAGACGCCCTCGGCCATGCAGTCCAGCTTCGGGCTGCCGAAGATCAGCCGGGCGCGGGGGTCGAGCTCCTCGTGCAGCAGGTTGTCCATGGTGCCGTGGCTGTCGTTGATCAGGACGCTGTCGGCGCCCGCCTCGAACGCGCCCTCGATCGCGGCGTTGGCCTCGGCGGTCATCAGCCGCTGCGAGCGCGGATACCCGTGCCCGCCGCGGACGATCTGGTCCATGGTCGCGATGCCGGAGATGCCCTCCATGTCGATGGAGATGTAAACCCGCACTGAACGTTCTCCTTCCGTTGGCCCTGTCGCAGCGTGTCACTCCGGGCGGGCGGCGGGCTTTGTCGCGGTGGCCGAAGCTTGACGCCCGGCTTCGGCGTACCGCACAGGTGTCCGGATGACCCAGGTTGTCGAGGTTCTGTGAGGGCGAAGCGGGCCGATACGTCTTGCGATGCGACCCAGAGCTACGGAAGGATCACACAACTACGTAAGACCAGCAGCGAGGAGGCTGTTGTGGAGCCCCAGGCCGGCATCGACCGTTTCGGTTACCAGCAGGAGTTACGCCGCGGGGTAGGGCTCGCCGACCTGGTCTTCTACGGGCTGGTGATGATGGTGCCCATCGCGCCCTTCGCCATCTTCGGCCTCGTCTACTCGCGCTCGGGCGGCATGCCGGTCATGGCGTACCTGGTGGGCGTGGTGGCGCTGATGTTCACCGCCGCCTCCTACGCCCAGATGGTACGGGCGTTCCCGCTGTCCGGATCGGTCTACAACTACGCGGGCCGCGGCATCGCCCCGCCCGTCGGGTTCATGACCGGCTGGGCGATCCTCCTCGACTACCTGCTGGTGCCGAGCCTGCTCTACCTGGTCGCCTCGATCGCCATGAACGCCAGCCTGCCCGGTATCCCGGTCTGGGCCTGGCTCGTCTTCTTCGTCGCGCTCAACACCGTGATCAACCTGCGCGGCATCCGCATGACGATCTCGCTCACCAAGGTGATGATCGTCGCCGAGCTGGCCGTGCTCGCCCTGTTCATGACGGCCGGGGTGTGGGCGCTGACGCAGGGGTACGGGCGCGGGTTCAGCCTGGCGCCGCTGTTCAACCCGGACACCTTCTCCTGGCCGATCGTGTTCGCCGCGGTGTCGGTGGCGGTGCTGTCGTTCCTCGGCTTCGACGGGATCAGCATGCTCGTCGAGGAGTCCACCGGCGGCTCCGCGCAGGTGGGCAAGGCGATGCGGATCGCGCTCCTGCTGGCCGGTGTGCTGTTCATCGCGCAGGTCTGGGTGGCGGCGCTGCTCGTACCCGATCCGCAGGGTCTGCTGACCAGCGCCAGTGGCACCGCCTTCTACGACGCCGCCGCCGTGGCCGGCGGCGAGTGGCTCAGGCAGGTCACCTCGACCGCCACCGCCGTCTCCTGGGGCATCGCCAACACGCTGGTCGCCCAGGTCGCGGTCTCCCGCCTGCTGTATGCCATGGCCCGCGACCGCCAGCTCCCCTCGTTCCTGGCCAGGATCTCGGTCAGGAACGCCGTGCCCGCCAACGCCATCCTCCTCGTCTCGGCGCTCTCGGTCGGCCTCGGACTGTGGATGGCCACCCGCCCCGACGGCGTCGACCTCCTCAGCAGCCTCATCAACATGGGCGCGCTGGTCGCCTTCATCGTCCTGCACCTGTCGGTGATCGTGCACTACACGATCCGCGGCCGCTCCGGCAACGCGTGGTCGCACCTGCTCGCGCCGCTGATCGGGCTCGGCGTGCTCGTCTTCGTGGTGATCCACGCCAACGTGATGGCCCAGGTCGTCGGACTGATCTGGCTCGGCGTGGGCGCTGTCGTACTCGGCGCGCTCTACCTGCTCGGCCGGCCTCCCTCCCTGCGGCCCACCCCGCTGGTGAAGGAGCCGGTGTGAGCGCGGACGTGCCGCCCCCGCTCTACCAGGACCTGTTCGTCGTGTGCCACCAGGAGAACGGCAAGCCGCTCATCCACCGCTCCTCCATCTCCCTCGGGCTGGCCGGGGCGGTGCTGATCGACCTGGCCCTGTACGGGCGCGTCCGGCTCGTCGGCGGCAGGGCCGTGGCGGTCACCGACCGCACGCCCACCGGCGACCCGGTCGTCGACGCGTACGCGGCGGCGTTCCTGCGCAGCCAGACCAACCTGGACGCCGTGACCTGGGCCAAGACGGTCGCGGCCGACAGCTACGACCGGGCCAGGCGCCAGCTCGTCCGCATCGGCCTGCTCGTCGAGGTGACCGGGCGGCGGCTGGGCATGCTGCCGTACCGTCGCTACCGAGCGGACATGGCCTCGATCGTGCGCGCCTCGACCGACGTGCGCTCCGCCGTGAGCGGCTGGCGGGAGATGGACGCCCGCGGTGCCGCGCTCTGCGGCCTCGTCCTGGCCCTCCAGGTGCACACCGAGCTCTACATCGGCCAGTCGCCCGCCCAGCTCACCACGACCCTGCGGACCCTCGTCGACGAGCACTCGCCGCAGGTGAAGGAACTCGTCGGCCTGGTCGAGACAATGATCGGGGAGGCGGCGGTCGCCGTGTACCGCTGAACGGCGCCGCCGTACGATCTTCCCACGCGACCCCTCACAGGAAGCACTGCCATGACCCACGAGCGTTCCGACCTCGCCGCGAAGATCCAGCCCGAGGTTCCGCACGCCGCCCGCATCTGGAACTACTGGATGGGCGGCAAGGACAACTTCGAGGCCGACCGCGCCGCCGGCGACGCGGTGGCCCAGGTCTACCCCGACATCGTGAAGATGGCCGTGCAGTCGCGCGGCTTCCTGGTGCGCGCCGTCACCCACCTGGCCGCCGAGGCCGGGATCTCCCAGTTCCTCGACATCGGCACCGGCCTGCCGACCATGCAGAACACCCACGAGGTCGCCCAGTCGGTCAACCCGGCCTCGCGCATCGTCTACGTCGACAACGACCCGCTGGTGCTCGTCCACGCCCGCGCCCTGCTGCGCAACACCACGCCCGAGGGCGTCACCGCGTACGTGGACGGCGACTACCACGAGCCCGAGCTGATCGTCTCCGACGCCCACAACGTCCTCGACTTCACCAAGCCCATCGCGGTGATGTTCATGGGCGTGCTGGGCTACGTCGAGGACTTCGCGCTCATGCGCTCGATCGTGGACCGCGTCATGGACAGCGTCCCCTCGGGCAGCTACCTCGTGCTCTGGGACGGCACGGCCACCGGCGACGCCGTCGCGGAGGGCAGCGACAAGCTGGCCGAGACCGGCGCGGTCCCCTACTACCTGCGCTCGCTCGAGGAGATGGCCAGTTGCTTCGAGGGGCTGGAGATGGTCGAGCCCGGCCTGGCCCCCATCTCGCAGTGGCGCGACGCCGACGGCCCGTTCATCGACGCCCACGGGGCCGTGGCCCGCAAGCCGTAGCGAGCCCGTCCTTGAGCGTGCGGTGGCTCGGCGACCACCCGAGCTCGTCCGTGGCCTTGGCGTGGGAGACCCGCAGCGTCGTGTCGATCAGCAGATGTCCCAGGTACGGCACCGCCAGCCGGACCACCCACTGCGGCGCCACCACCGGACGCGGCGTCCCGTGCGCCCTGGCCACCTCGAACAGGAACTCCCGCCAGCTCACCGGCTCGTCGTCCACGATGTTGTACGCCTCGCCGCCCCGCCCCCTCTCCATGGCGGCGACGGCGGCCGCCGCCGCGTCGTCCACGTGGACGAACGAGGTCGTGCCGGTCGTGCCGCGCGGCAGGATCGGCGCCCGCTTCCTCATCAGGGCGGCGAACATGTCGCTGAAGGCGTTCCTGCCGTAGAACATGCCGTAGCGCAGGGCGATGCCCTCGATCCCGGCGGCGGAGAACACCTGCTCCTCCGTCGCCGCGCTCGCGTCGGTGACCAGGTCGGCCACGCTGCCCACGCGCACGCCGAAGGGGTCGGCCTCGGTCAGGATCCTTCCGCCGTGGTCGCGGTAGCCGTACCCGGTGATCAGCGACTGGGTGACGAAGCGGCGCGCGCCGACCGCCCGCGCGGCGGCGAGCAGGTGCTCGGTCCCGCTGACCCGCAGCGCGAGGGTGCGGTCGGCGGGGGTCAGCCGGCGCGGGGCGTCGCGCAGCGCGGTGGCCTGGTGCATGACCGCGTCGGCGGCCAGGCCGTCGACCGCGCGCAGCAGCCCCTCCCGGTCGAGCACGTCGGCCCGCACCGCGACCGCGCCGCGCTCCGTGACCAGGTGCAGCTTGGCGGGATCGCGGACCAGCGCGATCACCTCGTGCCCCGACGCGGCCAGCGCCGACAGCAGCGGCAGCCCGATCGCACCGGTCGCGCCCGCCAGGAGAACCTTCATCGAACCCCGCCCTTTCCTAGGTGAACATCCCAAGGACGGGACGGCGGGGCCGGTTGTGACAGCTAGCTCACCTGGGGAAGGACCTCGGCCGCGATCAGCTCCAGGTGGCCGAGGTCGGCCGGGTCGCTCAGCCGGACGTACACGCGGGTGGCGCCGGCGGCGGCCAGCTCGCCGATCCGCTCCACGAGCAGGCCGGGCGGGCCGATCACCGGGTCCTCGGGCGGCAGCGCGCTCGGCGCGTGCAGCGGCGCCGCCCGGCGGCTGATCTGCGCGGCGTCCCGCCCGACCGCCGCCACGATCCCGGCCGACAGCACCAGCGGGGGCCGCCCGCCGCGCGCCTCCTCCACCCGCCGGAAGGCGCGCGCGGTCTGCGGCACGCTCGCGAACGGCATGTTGAACTCGTCGGCGTAGCGGGCGGCCAGTTCGGGGGTGCGCCGCGCGCCGCGCCCGCCCACGATGATCGGCGGACGCGTGGCCGAGGGCCAGATCCGGGTGATCGTGGCCAACTGCTCCTCCAGCATGTCGAAGCGGGCCGCTCTGGGCGGGAAGGGGATGCCGTACGCGCGGTGCTCGCGCTCGTACCATCCGGCGCCGATCCCCAGGTCGACGCGGCCCCCGCTCATCCGGTCCACCTGGGCGGCGAGCATCGCCAGCGCCCTCGCGGGGCGGAACGTCACGCACGAGACCAGGGTGCCGATCCTGATCCGCGAGGTCTCCCTCGCCAGGCCCGCCAGCGTCACCCACGCGTCCGTGGGGCCGGGCTCGCCGCGGACGCCGACGTCGGTGGTCTGGTAGTGGTCGGCGCGTAACCAGCTCTCGAACCCGCACCGCTCGGCCGCCCTGACCATGCGCGACTGGTCGTCGTAGGTCGCGCCGCGGTGCGGCTCGGCGAACAGGCCGATCCGCGTGCTCATCGGCGTACCAGCAGTTCGTGCAGGTCGGCGCTGCACCGGGCGACGTCGGCCAGGTGGGCGTTACGGCCCAGCGAGCGCGGCCGGGGGATGCCGACCTTGACCACCTCGCGGATCCTGCCGGGGCGCGGCGTGAGCACGGCGACCCGGTCGGCCAGCAGGACCGCCTCGTCGATCGAATGGGTGACGAAGACGACCGTGGCGGAGTTCTCCATGTGGAGGCGCTGGAGTTCGACCGACAATTCCTCCCGGGTGAGCGCGTCGAGCGCGGAGAAAGGCTCGTCCATCAGCATCACGCGCGGATTTCCGATGAGCGCCCTGCACAACGCCACCCGTTGCCGCATGCCGCCGGACAGTTCGTGCGGCAGGCGTTTTTCAGAACCGGTCAGGCCGGTCATGTCGAGGAGTTTCCGCGCGTGCTCGCGGTGCTCGGCGGGCCGCCGGCCGTAGATCTCCACGGGCAGCAGCACGTTGTCGAGCACCGTGCGCCAGGGCAGCAGCGCGGGCCGCTGGAAGAGCATCGCGATGTCGCGCCTGGCCTTGGTGACGCGCTCCCCACCCACCGTGACCTCGCCTCGCGTGGCCGGCAGCAGCCCGGCGATGATCCTGAGCAGCGTCGACTTCCCGCAGCCCGAGCGGCCGATCACCGCGACGAACTCCCCTTCTGCCACCTCCAGGTCGATCTCGCGCAGCGCCTCGACGGTGCCCGACCGTCCGGTGAAGGTACGGCTGACGCCGGCCAGTCGGATCATCGAACGGTCTCCCGGACTCGGTGTTGTCCTCGACGTTACTCTCGTGTTTCCTAGGTCAAAAGGCGGTGATCCAGATGAGAGTTCTCGCCGTTCTTGTCCTGGCGCTTTCCTTGACCGCATGCGGTGATTCCGGTGGGTCCACAATGGTGACCTACTTAACGTCCTTCGGAAACTTCGGCAGGGACGCGTACGCGTGGGTCGCCAAGGACAAAGGCTATTTCCGCGAGGCCGGCCTCGAAGTGGACATCAAGCCCGGCGGCGGCACGGGCGACAGCATCGCGAAGATCGAGGCGGGCACCGCGATGTTCGCCCCGGTCGACATGACGGGCCTGCTGCTGGCCCGGGGCAAGGGCGGCGCGCGCGGCACCGTCGCCGTCGCCGCCATCCAGCAGCGCACGATGGCCGCGATCGTCGCCCTGGAGGGCAACGGGATCGCCACGCCCCGCGACCTGGAGGGCAAGACGCTGGCCGACACGCCGGGCTCGGCGGTGCGCAACCTGTTCCCCACCTACGCCAAGCTCGCCGGGATCGACGCCGCGAAGGTCACCTGGGTCAACGGCGCTCCGGCCAACCTCATCGGCCTGCTGGCCAGCGGGACGGTGGCGGGCATCGGCCAGTTCGTGGTGGGCCGGCCGACCGTGGAGTCGGCGGCCAAGGGCCGTAAGGCGGTGGTCCTGCCCTACAGCGACGTGATCAGCGACCTCTACGGCAACGTGCTCGTCACCTCCACCAAGATCGCGAAGGAGGGCCCGGACACGGTCCGCCGCTTCAGCCAGGCGCTGACCAAGGCGCTCGTTTACACCATCGACCACCCCGACGAGGCCGCCCAGATCCTGAACAAGAACGTGCCCTCCGCCGCCGCGGCCCCGGCCGCCGCCGAGATCAGGCTGATGGCCGCGTTCGTACGACCCGCCGCGGGGAACGTCGGCGCGATCGACACCGCCAGGCTGGCCCGCTGCATCGCCACGCTGCGCGACGCCGGGGCGATCCCCGCCGGGCTGACCCCCGAGCAGGTCGTCGACGCGAACCTGGTGAAGGGGTCCTGACCACCGTGCGCGCCGCGACCTGGCCGGCGCTCGGGCTGCTGGTCGCGCTCGCCGCGTGGTGGCTGGTGACGGCGGCGGTCCCGCTGGTCCATCCCGCGGTGCTGCCGCCGCCGGGCGACGTGCTGGCCGCCTTCGCCGCCCGGCCGGGCGAACTGCTCGGCGGGCTGCTGGCCACCTCGGTCGAGACGGTCGCCGGGTATGCGATCTCGGTGGCCGCCGGGGTGCTGATCGGGCTGGCGCTGGCCGCCTCGCGGGTGGTGGAGCGCATGTTCTCGCCGCTGCTGGTCGCGGTCAACGCGGTGCCGAAGATCGCGCTCGGGCCACTGCTCGTGGTCTCGCTGGGCTGGGGTCAGCGGCCGATCCTGGCGATGGTGTTCCTGCTCTGCTTCTTCCCGATCGTGCTCTCCACCGCCACCGGCCTGACCACCACCCCCGCCGACCTCGCCGAGCTGGCCCGCTCACTGGACGCCTCGCGCTGGCAGACCTTCCGCAAGGTACGCCTGCCGGCCGCGCTGCCCCAGATCTTCGTCGGGCTCAAGGTGGCCATGCCGCTGGCGGCGATCGGGGCGGTGATCGGCGAGTTCCAGGCGGGCGAGGGCGGGCTGGGCTACCAGATCGTCCAGTACAGCGGGATCGCCGACGTCGCCACCGCCTGGGCGGCGATCATCCTGGTGGCGGCGATGAGCATCGTCCTGTACTTCGGGCTGCTGGTCGTGGAACGGCTGGCGCTGCCCTGGGTCCGCGAGACCACCTCGGCACGGTGACGGGGACGCCGCTCCGGCATCCCCGCCTCCGGTGGGGCTCAGGCCGCGGCGTTCTGGTGGTTCAGCTCGGCCTGCTGCTTGACCTGCTGGATCTGCTGGTCGGTGACGCGCAGGTCGCCGAACTCCTTGACCGCCTGGTAGTACGTCCAGGCCAGGCCGTTGCAGGTGGAGCGGGAGAGCCCGGAGTAGCCGTTGCACACCTGCTTCATGTCGAAGTAGAAGGCGTCGTCGATGCGCGGCTTGTTGGCCGGGAAGGCGTTCATCGCCTTGTAGTTGCGGTAGCCGAAGTCGTGGCGGCGGCACGACATCCTGAAGTCGAAGCCGAGCGGCTGGTCAGGGCTGCTGGAGCACAGGTCGGTGGACCAGTCGAAGTTGTAGTCGGCCCATGCGGCCTGGTTCTGCCAGGCGGCGCGCCAGGCGGAGGCGCTGCCCGCGGTCGGCTGGGAGAAGGTGGAGAGCGCGGCGAGTTTCTGTTCCGGCGTCACCGCGTGGGCCGGCAGTGCGAATCCGAAGAAGGCGGCCACGGACAGGAGGGCGGATAACGAGAGTAAGAGGGACCGTCTCACCATGAGAACCTGCTTTCACTGCACGGGGGGTGCGGGGGGAATGCGGTGGCAAGGTTCGCCCGACGACCTAACAATGAAGCGAAGGCGGGGAAAACTAAAAGCAGATCTTGTCCAATTTTTCCGGCAGGGTTTGCGGAGAGTCGCCGTTTACGGTCAGTCGAATTCGCCTGTCAGCGGGCCAGCAGCAGCCGCGCCGACCATCCGGCCGACCACAGCAGGAGCAGGCCGACGACCACGCCGCCGCCGACCATGGTCAGCCCGGCCCCGATGTTGGCGCCGATGGTGCCCGCGGTGACGACGCGCGCCCCCGCCCCGGCGATCGCCCCCGCCACCAGCGCGGGTACGAGCGCCGCCCACCAGCGGCCGTCGAAGCGGCGTCCGCGCGCGGCCCAGATCAGGAGGGCGAGCGTGAGCACCACCACGGCCACCGCGCCCAGTCCGATCACCCGCTCCGCCCCCGGGCCGATGGCCGGTGGGCGCATCGCGTAGTCCAGTCCGGTGCCCGGCGGCACGTCCGCGCTCAGGTCCCCGACCAGCCACCACACGGCGACGGGGGTGGCCAGGACACAGGCCGCGGCGGCGGCCGCGAGGCCGCCTGCTCTGATCGACATGCCTCTTAATCTGCGGTGCCCGCTCGGTCCGCGTCCAGCCCTTTCCCCGGATCGCGCCAATCCCGACTCCCGGGCCGGCCCCTCGCTCTCGCGCGGGCCTTCGCCCCCCGCGGCCCTTCGGTCCTCACCGCGTGGGCCTCCGGCCCTCACGCGCGGCTCTTCGCTCCCACGCGCGCCCCTTCAACCCCACGCGCGCGCTCGCCGCTCCCACGCGCGCGCTCTTCGCTCCCACGCGCGCCTTCACACCCCTTGTGCGGCCCCTCGCTTCCGCGTGGCCCTCGCCGTCCGGTTCTTCGGCCTCTCACACGTGGCTGTTCGCACCCCGCGTCCGGGCCTTCGCCCCCGCGTGGCTCTTCGGTTTCTCGCGGTCGGCCGGTGTGGGTTCCCGCCGGTCGGTCGTGACCGGATCCGACCGGCGGGCCCGCGTGAAGGTCAGCGTGCGGCCCTGGCCGCGGCGGCGCGCGGCTTGGGCTTGGCGGTGGTGGCGGTCGCGGTGGCGCGGCGCTTGGGCGCGGGGACGCGGAAGATCGCGCCACGGTGGTCGTACTCCTCGGCGCCCTCGTCGTCGAACCAGCGGCCACCCTCGCCCAGGTAGCGGAAGGCGAACGCCTCGCCCTGCGGTACTGCCACCGCCACCCTGTAGTGACCGTCGTCGCCCAGCCGCATCGGGTGTGCGAGCGGGTCCCAGCCGTTGAAGTCGCCGACGACGGAGACCGGGCCGACCTCGGCGGGGAGCGTGAAGAGAACCTCCACCTGCCCCATCCTGTTGGGTTTGCTGCTAGTGAACATCTTTCTCCCCCGAATAAGATGATTCAGATGACTGCGCGTTCAGCCATACCCCGGCCGAGGGCCGGAAACGGGTGATCTTCGCAGTTTTTAGGATTTGCGAGCGGATTCCGCTCCGGGAATTTCCTCACCGCGTCAGCGCCGCGTCACGGTCGGCGGGCCGGCGGGCGCCTTGGCTGCCGACGACGACGATGCCGTTGTCGGTGACGGTGTAGAGCTCGCGGTCGAGGTCGGGGTCGAAGCCGATTCTGGCG
>NZ_JBITGF010000018.1:0-144586 GCF_044456745.1 Nonomuraea sp. NPDC050790
TGAACCAAGCAAATCTCATCAATACAGACGAGGTGTTGCATGAAACTTCATGCACTGGCTTTTAACACACTGTTGAGTTCTCAAGAAACGGTGTTCCGTTGTGCCTTTATTCTTTCACCCGGCTTGTTTCCTGTCAAATCGTTTGAATTCGACGTTTCACAAATTCCGAGCAGCAAGAAGCCCTTAAAACTTACCGTGCCATCATGGGCGTGTCGAATCAACGGATTTTCCGGTGGCTCTACGCGTACCCGAGACGGAGTCTCAAGGGGTTGTGCCCTGGGGCCCGTCCGCCTGACACGGCGTCCGGATCGCTCCCGGGGCGAAAACAAAGACTAGGTCGCGATCGGCGCGACGTCAAATCACCACGTCGGCGCGGCGCCGACCAGCTTCCTGACCTGCGCGGCCGACGTGAACACCGCCGCCGCCATCCCCACCTCCCGCGCCGCCCGCACGTTCACCTCGTTGTCGTCGAGGAACAGGATCCGCTCCACCGGCACCCCGAGCTGCTCGGCCGCGACCTCGTAGGCCCGCGGGTCCGGCTTGGCCACCCCGATCCGGCAGGAGAACGTCCGCGCGGCGAAGCGCTCCAGCCAGGCGCTGCGCTCCCACACCGGGACCAGGTCCTCGATGATGTTCGACAGCAGGCCGAGGGTCCGGCCGGCGTCGGCCAGCTCGTTCACCAGCGCCACCATCTCGGGGTCGGACTGCGACCAGCTCTCCAGGTCGGCCTCGATCAGCGCGGGCACGTCGGCGAAGGCGGTCCCGAGGCGCGTGGCGACGTTCGCCCAGTACGCCTCGCTGCCCAGCCCCGCGTCGTACTCGGGACGGCAGTCCCAGTAGGCGCTCCAGAACCGCTCCCCCGGCACCCCCGCCAGGTTCACGATCCGCTCCCGCGCCTGCTCAGTCTGTGTGCGGGCGATAACCCCATAAAGGTCGAACAGAATCACGTCGCTCATGTTTCGACAGTATTCTTCCCCGGTGACTGCCACGATCATCCGCCCAGCCCCGCCGGCGACCCGCGCGTACGCCTGGCTCCCCTGGCCGATGGCCGCACTGGCAGCCGCCGTGGCGCTGTCCGGCTCCGGCGTCGCCTCGCTCAACGGCGACGAGCTCGCCACGGTGAGCGCGGCGCGGCGCTCACTGGCCGGGCTGTGGGAACTGTCGCAGCACATCGACGGCCATTTTCTGCCGTACTACCTCTTCATGCACCTGTGGGTGAAGGCCGGCACCGCGGAGCTGTGGCTGCGCCTGCCCTCGGCGCTGGCGATCGGCGTCGCCGCCTGGTTCCTGACCGATCTGGGCCGCCGCCTGAGCGGGACGACCGCGGGCGTGACGGCCGCGGTGATCTTCACGGCGCTACCCTCCGTGTCGTATTACGGGGCCTTCGCCCGGTCCTACGCGTTCGCCGCAGCCGCGGTGGTCTTCGCCTTCTGGGCACTGCACCGGGCGATCGAGGAGCCGCGCCGTACCGGACGCTGGGTCCTTTACGGCGGGGCGGTCGCGCTCGTGTGCTGCACCCATCTGTTCGCCGTGCTCACGTTGCCCGCGCACCTGCTGCTCGCGCGCCGCGCGACCTGGGTGCGCATGCTGGCGGCACTCGCCATAGGCGGCCTGCCCGCCGTCGCCCTCGGTCTGATCGGGTACGGCGAGCGCCACGCCATCAGCTGGATCCCCCAGCGCGGCCCCGACATCCTGCTCAAGTTCCCCAAGATGGCGGCGGACTCGATGGAGGTCGGTCTGCTGCTGTTCGCGGTGGCGCTGGCCGGGGCGGCGCTGACGTGGCGCGCGAAGGAGACGCCCGCGCTGCTGGCCTGGCTGGTGCTGCCGCCGGTGCTGCTGCTGGCGGTCTCCCATCTGGTGACACCTGTGTACGTGGACCGCTACCTCTTTGTCACCACTCCGGCGCTGGCCCTCCTGGCGGGGCTGGCCGCGGCGAGCGTGCCCCGGCTTCCCGTCGTCGCGGGGGCGGTGCTGGCGGGGGTGACGATCGCGCTGGCCGTACCGGCTCATCTGGACGTGCGCGACTACAACGGGCGTTATGCCGACTTCCCCGGAGCGCTCGCCAGGATCAAGACGCGGCCCGGCGACGCGCTCGTCTACGGCCAGAGCTCCGAGCGCAAGGGCGTGCTCTACTACGCCGACAAGCCGCTGCCCGACGACGTGCTCCTGGGGTCCCCGGAGCCGGAGGCGCACGGCTTCGCCTGGCCGGAGCGTGACGACGTGGCCGCCGCGCTGGAAGGGCGCGAGCGGGTCTGGATGCTGTGGCGCGGGGCGAGGACGGCGAAGCTGCCGCGGATCGCGGCCGTGCGGGAGGCGGGCTTCGAGCAGGCCTCCGCCTGGCATTCGGCGGAGATCCCCGGCATCACGGTGGCGCTGTTCACGCGTCGCTGAACCCTGAGCGAGCTTGTCATCCGAAGTTTCGCGGTTATTGGCCCAAATCGAGGTTTCGGTCCATACCATAATCGCCGCGGTGATCGACCGGTGAGAGTCTCCGGCGCTGGCGCCGCAGGGAGTTCCACGTGCGAAAGATCGCAGCGACCACGCTCGCCGTCCTGACCCCTCTCACCGGAGCGGGAGCGAGCGCGGCCTCCGCCGACGACCACCGTCCCGAGCAGGTCGTGGTCATCGGCCACCGCGGCTCGGCCGGGCACCGTCCCGAGCACACCCAGGGCAGCTACGAGCTAGCGGTGGCCATGGGCGCCGACTGGATCGAGCCCGACCTGGTGCCGACCAAGGACCACGTGCTGGTCGTGCGGCACGAGAACGAGATCTCCGGCACCACCGACGTCTCGGCGCGATCGGAGTTCGCCGGGCGCAGGACCACGAAGGTCGTCGACGGGCGCAACGTCACCGGCTGGTTCACCGAGGACTTCACGCTGGCCGAGCTCAAGACGCTGCGCGCGGTGGAGCGGCTGCCGGCCATTCGCCAGCGCAACACGGTCTACAACGGCTACTACCAGGTCATGACCTTCCAGGAGGTGCTCGACCTGGCCAAGAAGCTCTCCAAGAAGTACGACCGCGAGGTCGGCGTCTTCCCCGAGACCAAGCATCCGACCTATTTCCGCTCGATCGGGCTGCCGCTGGAGGAGAAGCTGATCGAGACGGTCCGGCGCAACGGGCTGAACCGGCCGCGCGGGCCCGTGGTGGTGCAGTCGTTCGAGCCGTCGAGCCTCAAGCGGGTGGCCGGCGCGCTGCGGGTGCCGCTGTGGCAGGCACTGGGGACGACGGGCCAGCCGTACGACCTGAAGGCGGAGGGCGACCCGACGACATACGCCGACATGATGAAGCCCGAGGGACTGGCGAAGATCGCCGACTACGCGCAGTGGATCGGACCGGACAAGTCCTCGGCCATCCCCCTGAACCCGGACGGCAGCACCGGCGCCCCCACCTCGCTCGTCGCCGACGCGCACAAGGCCGGCCTCAAGATCGGCGTGTACACGTTCCGGAGCGAGAACCAGTACCTGCCGCTGCAACTGCGGCGCGGCGCGGTGCCGACCGAGCACGGTGACGCGCTGGCGGAGTACCGGGCGCATCTGGCGCTGGGCGTGGACGCCTTCGTCACGGACTACCCGGACACCGCGGCGCTGGCGCGCGGCGAGCGTACCCGGCCGCACGGGCAGACCCCGGCCGATCGGCTGGCCCCGCTCAACGCCGACGAGCCCGAGGAGGGGCGGCACTGACGGCAAAGAGACGGGCCCGCCCCCTGTGCTGGGGGCGGGCCCGTCCGCGTCTCAGCCGACCTCGACGCCGCCGATCGACTTCTTGCCGCGGCGCAGCACCAGGAAGCGGCCCTGCAGCAGGTCGTCGGCCGTGGGCACGTACGCCTCGTCGGTGATCTTCACGTTGTTGAGGTAGGCGCCGCCCTCCTTGACCGCGCGCCTGGCCGCCGACTTCGACTCCACCAGCCCGCTCTCGGCCAGCAGATCGACGAACGGGGCGCCGAGCGCGGGCACGGCCGCCTTGGGCACCTCCGACAGCGCCGCCCCGAGCGTGGCGGCGTCGAGCTCCTCCAGCGAGCCCTGCCCGAACAGCGCCTTGGACGCCGCCTGCACCTTGACCAGTTCGTCGGCGCCGTGCAGCAGCGTGGTGAACTCCTCGGCCAGCGCCCGCTGCGCCTCACGGGCGAAGGGCCGCTCGGCGACGGACTTCTCCAGCGCCTCGATCTCCTCGCGCGAGCGGAAGCTGAAGATCTTGAGGAACTTCACGATGTCGCGGTCGTCGGAGTTGAGCCAGAACTGGTAGAAGGCGTAGGGCGAGGTCATCTCGGAGTTGAGCCACACCGCGCCGCCGGCGGTCTTGCCGAACTTGGTGCCGTCGGCCTTGGTGATCAGCGGGACGGTCAGGGCGTGCACGTGCGCGCCCTCGACCCGCCTGATGAAGTCGACGCCCGCGGTGATGTTGCCCCACTGGTCGCTGCCGCCGAGCTGCAGCGTGCAGCCGAAGCGGCGGTAGAGCTCCAGGTAGTCGTTGGACTGCAGCAACTGGTAGCTGAACTCGGTGTAGCTGAGCCCCTCGCCGGCCAGGCGCGCCGCGACGACCTCGCGGGCGAGCATGCGGTTGACCGGGAAGTGCTTGCCGACGTCGCGCAGGAAGTCGATCGCCGACAGCCCGGCGGTCCAGTCGAGGTTGCTGACCATGACGCCGCGCGCCTCGTCGGAAAGGTCGAGGAAGCGCTCCACCTGCACCCGGATCTTCGCCACCCACTCGGCCACGACCTCGGCCGGGTTGAGCGCCCGCTCGGTGCTGCGCCCGCCCGGGTCGCCGATGAGGCCGGTGGCGCCGCCGACCAGGCCGATGGCCCGGTGGCCCGCCTGCTGGATCCTGGCCAGCGTGAACAGCGGCACCAGGTTGCCCACGTGCAGAGAGGGCGCGGTGGGGTCGAACCCGCAATAGGCCGTGATCGGACCCGTCGCCAGCGACGCGCGCAGGGCGTCGAGGTCGGTGGACTGCGCGATCAGGCCGCGCCAGGCGAGGTCATCGAGAATGTCGGTCACGATCTCGGCTTTCCAGGTAGTGGTTGTGGGTACCAGCCTGCCCGATCCATACGGATGCGCGCCACTTGGATACGCTCGGTCTCCATGTGGAAGGTCCGTCGCGAGCTGGCCGCTCTCAAGATCCTAGGGGCTGTCGTGTGTGCGGCTCTCGCCGTCTACTGGTGGCTGGCGGGAGACACCCGCGGGATGATCCTGGCCGTCCCCGCGACGCTGCTGGTCGGCGCCATGGCGCTGCGCGACCTCCTGGTCCCGGTACGGCTGAGCGCCGACGAGAGCGGCATCACGGTCGTCCAGGGGTACGCCGGCCACAGGCACGTGCCGTGGGAGCAGATCCAGGACGTCAAGGTGGACGTGCGCACCCGGTTCGGCCTGCGCAGCGAGATGCTGGAGATCGACACCGGGGACAACCTGCACATCTTCAGCCCTCACGAGCTGGGCGTGTCCCCCACCGAGGTGGCCGCCGCGCTGCGCCGCCGGGGTACGTGAGCCTTGTAGGGCGAGACGGTCGGGTCACCGTCGATCCAGAAGCGCCACGGCACGTCCTTGGCGGTGGAGATCCCGGTGCGCGGCCCGGACCTGACCAGGCCGGGCTCGGGCGGCTCGCCCGCGTACACGGCGAGGGCGCCTGAGCCGGTGTGGATGGCGTCGAGCCCGTTGTGCTCGCGGTGCAGGCCGAGCGCGACCGCGAGCCGGGCGGGGCCGCGCGCGAGGTCGCGCTCGGGCAGCCGCCTGGCCGCCGCGCCGGGGGCGGTCCGCCGCGAGCGGGCGGTGTCCGCGCCCTCGACGATCTCCCCCGCGCGCAGCAGCACCGCGGAGCCGTGGTCCTCGGGCAAGCAGACCAGGTTGGCGCAGTAGTGCATGCCGTAGGTGAAGTACACGTACAGGTGGCCGGGCGGGCCGAACATCACGGCGTTGCGCGGCGTCTTGCCCCGGTAGGTGTGGGCCGCCGGGTCCTCGCCCGGCCCGCCGTACGCCTCGACCTCGGTCAGGCGCAGGGCGACGGGGCCGTGGACGAGGACGCGCCCGAGCAGGTCGGGCGCGACCTCGTGCGAGGGCCGGTCGAAGAAGGAGCGCGGCAGCGGCTTCAGGATCCGGCCGCCCAAGCGGCCTGCGCGTCGACGGCCTCGCGCAGCGTGACGAGCTGGTCGCGGACCCGGTCGGGCGCGGTGCCGCCGGGCGCCTTGCGGGCGGCCAGGGCGCCGGGCACGTTGAGGACGTCGCGCACGTCGGGGGTCAGGTGCGGGGAGACCTTGAGCAGGTCCTCGTCGCTGACGTCGCCGAGCTCGACGTCGTTGACCTGGCAGTAGACGACCAGGTGGCCGACGGCCTCGTGGGCGTC
Source organism: Nonomuraea sp. NPDC050790 (assembly GCF_044456745.1). Lineage (NCBI taxonomy): Bacteria > Bacillati > Actinomycetota > Actinomycetes > Streptosporangiales > Streptosporangiaceae > Nonomuraea > Nonomuraea sp. NPDC050790. The sequence continues at coordinate 6,334 of NZ_JBITGF010000018.1, forward strand.
GCGGAAGGCGACGCCCTTGCGGACGAGCAGCTCGGCCAGGTCGGTGGCCAGGGCAAAGCCGTCGGAGGCGGTGGCCCGCAGCCGGGCGGTGTTGACCCGCATGGTGGCCACGAGCCCGGCCATCGCGGGCAGCACGAGCAGGAGGGTGTCGACGGAGTCGAACACCGGCTCCTTGTCCTCCTGCAGGTCGCGGTTGTAGGTGAGCGGCAGGCCCTTCAGCACGGTCAGCAGCGACATGAGGTTGCCGATCAGGCGGCCGGACTTGCCGCGGGCCAGCTCCGCCACGTCGGGGTTCTTCTTCTGCGGCATGATCGAGGAGCCGGTGGAGTAGGCGTCGTCCATCTCGATCCAGCGGAACTCCTGCGAGGCCCACAGGACGATCTCCTCGCCCAGCCGCGACAGGTGCATGCCGATCATCGCGGCGTCGAAGAGGAACTCGGCGGCGAAGTCGCGCTCGGCGACGGCGTCCATGGAGTTGGGCGCGGCCGAGGAGAAGCCGAGCTCGTCGGCGACGGCCTCGGGGTCGAGCGGCAGCGACGAGCCGGCCAGGGCGCCGGCGCCGAGCGGGGAGACCGCGGCGCGCTTGTCCCAGTCGGTGAGGCGGTCGATGTCGCGGGCGAAGGCGTGCACGTGGGCGAGCAACTGGTGGCCGAAGGAGACCGGCTGGGCGTGCTGCAGGTGCGTCATGCCCGGGGCGGCGGTCTCGGCGTGCTGCTCGGCCTGCGCCATGAGCGCCGTCTCCAGCTCGACGAGCCTGAAGACGATCGTGCGGGCGTGGTCGCGCAGGTAGAGCCGCAGGTCGGTGGCGATCTGGTCGTTGCGCGAGCGTCCCGCGCGCAGCTTGCCGCCGAGCGCGCCGAGGCGCTCCAGCAGGCCGCGTTCCAGGGCCGTGTGCACGTCCTCGTCGGCGACGGTGGGCCGGAACTCGCCCGACTTGCAGGCGGCCTCCAGGTCGTCGAGCGCGCCGATCATGCGCTCGAGCTCGTCCTGCGTGAGCAGCCCCGCCCGGTGCAGGACCCGCGCGTGCGCCCTGGACGCGGCCAGGTCGTACGGCACGAGCCGCCAGTCGAAGTGCACGCTCACCGACAGCCGGGTCAGCGCGTCGGCCGGACCACCTTCGAAGCGTCCGCCCCACAGCCTCATCGGCTTTCCATCACTCACCGTCAGCTCCTCAATCTCCACAGCGAAGTCCTCCGCGACCATAGTGCACCTCAGGCCCGGTTGGCGTCCCGGGCGGCCGCGATCTTCGCGGGCAGCGAGAAGAGCTGCACGAATCCCTTGGCCAGCGACTGGTCGAAGGTGTCGCCGGTGTCGTAGGTGGCCAGCGAGAAGTCGTACAGCGACTCCTGTGAGCGCCGGCCGGTGACCACGGCCTTGCCGGCGTGCAGCGTCATCCGGATGTCGCCGCTGACGTGCTTCTGGGCCTCGTCGATGAGCGCGTCCAGGGCGTCCTTCAGCGGCGAGAACCACAGTCCGTCGTAGACGAGCTCGCTCCAGCGCTGGTCCACGCCCCGCTTGAAGCGCGCCAGGTCCCGCTCAACGGTGACGTTCTCCAGCTCCATGTGGGCGGCGATGAGGGCGAGGGCGCCCGGCGCCTCGTAGACCTCACGCGACTTGATGCCGACCAGGCGGTCCTCGACCATGTCGATGCGGCCCACGCCCTGCGCGCCGGCGCGGGCGTTCATCTCCGCGACGATCTGGTACGGCGTCAGCGCCCGCCCGTCGAGCTTGACCGGCACGCCCGCCTCGAACGTGATGACGACCTCGTCGGCGGCGCGCGGCTGGGCCGGGTCGGCGGTGTAGGCGTAGACGTCCTCGGTGGGGCCGTTCCAGATGTCCTCCAGGAAGCCGGTCTCGACGGCGCGGCCCCACAGGTTCTGGTCGATGGAGAACGGGTTCTTCTTGCTGGTCTCGATCGGCAGGTTCCTCGACTCGGCGTACTCGATGGCCTTGTCGCGGGTCCAGGCGAAGTCGCGGGCGGGCGCGACGACGCGCAGGTCGGGGGCGAGGGCGGCGAGGCCGGCCTCGAAGCGGACCTGGTCGTTGCCCTTGCCGGTGCAGCCGTGGGAGACGATCGTGCCGCCGTAGCGCTTGGCGGCGCTCACCAGGTGCTTGACGATGAGCGGGCGCGAGAGCGAGGAGACCAGCGGGTAGCGGTCCATGTAGAGCGCGTTGGCGCGCAGCGCGGGCAGGCAGAAGTCGGCGGCGAACTCCTCCTTCGCGTCGACGACGACGGACTCGGCCGCGCCGCAGTCGAGGGCGCGCTTCTGGATGACGTCCATGTCCTCGCCGCCCTGGCCGAGGTCGACCGCGACGGCGATCACCTCGGCGTTCATCTTCTCGGCGAGGTACGGGATGGCGACGGAGGTGTCGAGGCCGCCGGAGTAGGCGAGGACCACTTTCTCGGTCATGGTGATGTCTCCTGGTTGGTCGCTGACGATGGCGTGAACAGCCCGCGGTGACGCGGGCTAGCTTCGTCGGTCGGCCACCTTGAGCAGCGACTGCGCGACGCCGGCGCCGCCCTGCGGGTCGCGGGCGATGACCAGGACGGTGTCGTCGCCGGCCACGCAGCCGAGGATCGACTCCCAGTCGGCGTGGTCGATGGCCGAGGCGAGGAACTGAGCCGCGCCCGGCGGGGTCTTCACGATGACCAGGTTCGCGCTGGCCTCGGCCGAGACCAGAAGCTCCTCGGCGATGCGGTGGAGCCTGGCGGCCGGGGTCTCGCCGGTGCCGAGCCTGGCCAGCGGGATGCGGCCGCCGCCCTCGCCGGGCAGCGCGTACACCAGCGAGCCGTCCTCGGCGCGCAGTTTGAGCGCGCCGAGCTCGTCGAGGTCGCGCGAGAGCGTCGCCTGGGTGACCTCGACGCCGCTCTCGGCCAGCAGCTTGGCCAGCTCGGGCTGCGAGCGGACGGCCTGCCGCTGCAGTAGCTCGGTGATCTTCGCCTGGCGGGCGACCTTGGTCATCGGGATGGTCATGTCAGTTGCCCACCAGCCAGTGCAGCAGCGCCTTCTGGGCGTGCAGGCGGTTCTCCGCCTGGTCCCAGACGGCGCTGCGCGGGCCGTCGAGGACGTCGGCGGTGATCTCGTAGCCGCGGTAGGCGGGCAGGCAGTGCAGGACGATCGCGTCGCCCGCGGCGTAGGCGAGGAGCTCGTCGTTGACCTGGAAGGGCATGAGGGCGGCGACGCGCGCGTCCTTGCCGTCCTGGCCCATGGAGACCCAGGTGTCGGTGGCGATGACGTGCGCGCCCTGGACGGCGGCGGCCGGGTCGCTCAGCGAGAGCACGGAGCCGCCGGTCCTGGCGGCGATGGCGGCGGCCCGGTCGAGGACGACGGCGTCGGGCTGGTAGCCGTTGGGCGCGCCGACGCGTACGTGCATGCCGGCGGTGGCGCCGCCCAGCAGGTAGGAGTGGGCCATGTTGTTGGCGCCGTCGCCGACGTAGGCGAGGGTCTGGCCCTTGGCGGTGCCGAAGCGCTCGCGGACGGTCTGCAGGTCGGCGAGGATCTGGCAGGGGTGGTAGGCGTCGGTCAGCGCGTTGACGACCGGGACCGCGGTGCCCGCGGCCATCGCCTCGATGCGCTCCTGGCCGGAGGTGCGCCAGACGATGGCGGCGCACTGGCGTTCCAGGACGCGGGCGCTGTCCTCGATCGGCTCGCCGCGGCCCATCTGGGAGGAGCCGCCGTCGATGATCAGGGGCAGGCCGCCCAGCTCGCCGATACCGACGGCAAAGGAGACGCGGGTCCTGGTGGAGGGCTTGTCGAACAGGACGGCGACGGTCTTCGGCCCTTCGAAGGGGCGGTAGCCGTGGCGGTCCTTCTTCATGGCGGCGGCCAGGTCCAGCACCTCGGCCTGCTCGGCCGGGCTGAGGTCGTCGTCCTTAAGGAAGTGCCTGGTCATGGGGTGGCCTCGGTGAGGATCTTGGGGAAGGCGGCCACGAAGGACTGCACCTCGGAGTCGGTGACCACGAGCGGGGGCGCGAGCCGTACCGCGTCGGGCTGCAGGGCGTTGACCAGGAAGCCGGCGTCGGCGGCGGCCCGCTGCACGGCGGCGGAGACGTCGGAGGTCAGGACGGCGGCCAGCCACAGGCCGCGGCCGCGCACGCCCTTCAGCAGCGGGTGCTCGATCGCCTCCAGGCCGGTGCGGAGCTGGGTGGCGACCTTCTGCACGTGTTCGAGGTCCACGTTCTCCAGTACGGCCAGCGCCGCCGCGCACGCGACGGGGTTGCCGCCGAAGGTGGAGCCGTGGTCGCCCTTGGCGAACAGGTCGCCGCTCTCGCCGAAGCCGACGCAGGCGCCGATGGGCAGCCCGCCGCCCAGGCCCTTGGCCAGTGTGAGGATGTCGGGGACGACGCCGTCGGCCTGGTGGGCGAACCAGTGGCCGGTGCGTCCGATGGCCGACTGGATCTCGTCGGCGACCATGAGCGCGCCGGTGGAGTCGCAGACCTCCCTGACGGCCTGGAAGTAGCCGTCGGGCGGCGGGACGACGCCGGCCTCGCCCTGGGTGGGCTCCATGAAGACCGCGATGCACTCGCCGGTGACCGCCTCGCGCAGGGCGGCGGCGTCGCCGTAGGGGACGAACCTGACCTCGACGGGGAACGGGCCGAACGGCTCGCGGATAGCCTTCTTGCCGGTCAGCGACAGGGCGCCGATGGTGCGGCCGTGGAAGCCGTTCTCGGCGGCGACGAAGTAGCGGCGCCCCTCGCGCCGGCCGTGCTTGAGCGCGAGCTTGTACGCGGCCTCGTTGGCCTCGGCGCCGGAGTTGGCCAGGAAGACCTTGGCGGGTTCCTTGAGCAGGCCGAGCAGTTTCTCCGCCAGCAGGATCTCGGGCTCGTGCAGGAAGAGGTTGGAGGTGTGCGCCAGGGTGGCGACCTGCTTGGAGACCGCCTCGACGAGGGCCGGGTGGGCGTGGCCGAGGGAGCTGACCGCGATGCCGCCGATGAAGTCGAGGTATCGCCTGCCGTCGACGTCCCACACCGCGCTGCCCTCGCCGCGCGCCAGCGCGACGGGCGGGACGCCGTAGTTCGGCATGAACGACTTCTCGAACCTCTCGAAGAGAGACATCAGGGCATCACCATGGTTCCGATTCCTTCGTCGGTGAAGATCTCGAGCAGCAGGGAGTGCGGGACGCGGCCGTCGAGGACGTGGGCGTGGTTCACGCCGCCCTGGACCGCGGTCAGGCAGGCGCCCATCTTGGGCACCATGCCGCTGGACAGGGTGGGCATCAGCTCTTCGAGCTCGGCGGCCTTGAGCTTGCCGATGACGTCGCTGTCGTCGGGCCAGTTGGCGTACAGGCCCTCGACGTCGGTCAGGACGACGAGCTTCTCGGCCTTGAGCGCCACGGCCAGCGCGGCGGCGGCGGTGTCGGCGTTGACGTTGAAGATCTCGCCGTCCTCGCCGCGCGCGACGCTGGAGACGACCGGGATGCGGCCGTCGTCCAGGAGCGCGCTCAGGGCGCCGGCGTCGACGTGGACGATCTCGCCGACCTGGCCGATGTCGACCTTCTCGCCGTCGACGACGGCGTGCTTGCGCTCGGCGGTGAACAGGTTGGCGTCCTCGCCCGACAGGCCGACCGCGAACGGGCCGTGCCGGTTGACCAGGCCGACCACCTCGCGGTTGACCTGGCCGACGAGGACCATCCTGACGACCTCCATGGCCTCGGGGGAGGTCACGCGCAGCCCGGCGGTGAAGGTCGACTCGATGCCGTGCAGGTCGAGCGCCTTGCTGATCTGGGGGCCGCCGCCGTGGACGACGACTGGCTTGAGGCCGGCGTAGCGCAGGAAGACGACGTCCTCGGCGAAGGCCGCCTTGAGCGAGTCCTCGGTCATGGCGTTGCCGCCGTACTTGATCACGACGGTGGCGCCCTGGAAGCGGGCCAGCCAGGGCAGCGCCTCGATCAGGGCGGCGGCCTTGGTGTGCGCGGAGGCCGACCTCATGTGGAGTACGCCGAGTTCTCGTGGACGTAGTCCGCGGTCAGGTCGGTGGTGTGGATCGTGGCCGTGCTCGCGCCCGCCGACAGGTCGATGGTGATGGTGACGTCGCGGGGGCGCATGTCCACCTTGTCGCGGTCGTCGCCGACGGCGCCGCCCCGGCAGATCCACACGCCGTTGATGGCGACGTTGAGGCGCTCGGGCTCGAAGACGGCGTCGGTGGTGCCGACGGCGGCCAGGACGCGGCCCCAGTTGGGGTCCTCGCCGTGGATGGCGCACTTGAGCAGGTTCGAGCGGGCGACGGTGCGGCCGACCTTGACCGCGTCGTCCTCGGAGGCGGCGCCGACGACCTCGATGGCGATGGCCTTGGAGGCGCCCTCGGCGTCCACGAGGAGCTGCCTGGCCAGGTCCGCGCAGACCTCGGTGACCTTCTCCTCGAACTCCTTCAGCGGCGGCTTGACCTGCGCGGCGCCGGAGGCCAGCAGCAGGACGGTGTCGTTGGTCGACATGCAGCCGTCGGCGTCGAGCCGGTCGAAGGTCTTGGCGGTGGCCCCGCGCAGGACCGTGTCGAGCTCCGCGCTGGTCAGGTCGGCGTCGGTGGTCAGCACGACGAGCATCGTGGCCAGCGCGGGGGCCAGCATGCCGGCGCCCTTGGCCATGCCGCCGACCATGTAGCCGTCGCCGCGCTTGAAGGAGATCTTGGAGACGGTGTCGGTGGTCCTGATCGCGTCGGCGGCGGCCAGGCCGCCGTCGCGGGAGAGCTGCTCGGCGGCCGTCTCGACGCCGCCGAGCAGCGCGTCCATGGGCAGCCGCTCGCCGATCAGGCCCGTCGAGCAGACCGCGATCTCGCCGGCCGAGTCCTGGAGCGCCGCGGCCACCTTCTCCGCTGTGGCGTGGGTGTCCTGGAACCCCTCGGGCCCGGTGCAGGCGTTGGCGCCGCCGGAGTTGAGCACGACCGCACGGACCCTGCCGCCGCGCAGGACCTGCTCCGACCACAGCACGGGGGCGGCCTTCACGCGGTTGGCGGTGAAGACGCCCGCGGCGGCGCGCGCGGGTCCTTCGTTGACGACGAGGGCCAGGTCGCGGTTGCCGCTTGCCTTGATGCCCGCGGCGATTCCCGCGGCCTTGAAGCCGAGCGGGGCGGTCACACTCATGGAGCAACTCCTGTCAGGGGGAGGCCGAGCTCTTCCGGCAGGCCGCAGGCGAGGTTGACGCTCTGGATCGCGCCTCCGGCGGTGCCCTTGGTGAGGTTGTCGATGGCGATGACGGCGATCACGCGCCCGGCGCGCTCGTCGAGCGTCACCTGCAGGGCGGCGGTGTTGGCGCCGTAGGTCATCGCGGTGGCGGGCCAGACGCCCTCGGGCAGCAGGTTCACGAACGGTTCCGTGGCGAGCGTCTCGTGGTAGGCGGCGCGCAGCGCCTGCCTGGTCAGTCCGGGTACGGCGGGAGCCGTACAGGTGGCCAGGATGCCGCGGCTCATCGGGGCCAGCGTCGGGGTGAAGGAGACCCGCACCCCGGTGCCCGCGACCGCGCCGAGGCTCTGTTCCATCTCGGGGGTGTGCCGGTGGACGCCGCCGACGCCGTAGGCGCTGACCGAGCCCATGACCTCGCTGCCGAGCAGGTTCTGCTTGAGCGACTTGCCGGCGCCGCTGGTGCCGGAGGCGGCGACCACGACGACGTCGGGCTCGGCCAGGCCGGCGGCGAAGGCGGGGTAGAGGGCGAGAGTCACGGCGGTCGGGTAGCAGCCGGGTACGGCGATGCGCCGGGCGCCCTTGAGCGCCTCGCGCTGGCCGGGCAGCTCCGGCAGCCCGTACGGCCAGCTACCGGCGTGCTCGCCGCCGTAGAACTCGCGCCACGCGGCGGGGTCGGTGAGCCGGTGGTCGGCGCCGCAGTCGACGACGATGGTGTCGGGCCCGAGTTCGGCGGCGACGGCGGCCGAACGGCCGTGCGGCAGGGCCAGGAAGACGACGTCGTGGTCGGCGAGGGTCCGCGGGGTGGTTTCCTCGACGATCCGGTGGGCAAGCTGGGGCAGGTGCGGCTGGTGGGCGCCGAGCGGGGTGCCCGCGCTGGCGGCCGCGGTGAGCGCGCCGATCCGCAGTTTGGGGTGGCCGAGCAGCAGGCGGAGGAGTTCTCCGCCGGCGTAGCCGCTGGCACCGGCGATGGCCGCCCTCATCCGTCCTCCTGCATGTTCATGCACTGTAACTCATGTTCTTGCTTAGAAAGATGATGCACAACAGAGGATGAACATGCAAGTGAGATCGGCCTTCCGGTCCACATGGTGAGATCGGACAAATCACCCATATCCTGCATAACCACTCACAGAACAAGGCTCTAGCCTTACGTACCTACTGGTCGGTACTGTGAATGTCCGGATCGCCGAGCCACGCGGGAGTTCTGCGCATGTCCATCAGCCACGCCCAGGTCCAGGCCCAGCTCACCGGCCCCGGCCAGCTCTTCGAGACCGAGGAGATCGGCGACACGGGCGTCCGCACGTGGAAGCACGCGCCCGCTCACTTCAGGGCGCTGCTGGAGATGAGCCGCTTCCACGGGGACAAGGTCTTCCTCGTCTACGAGGACGAGCACATCACGTTCGAGGAGCACTTCCGCCGCGCCGCCACGCTCGCCGGCCGGCTCGTCTCCGACTACGGCGTGGCCAAGGGCGACCGGGTGGCCATCGCCATGCGCAACTACCCGGAATGGGTGGTCTCCTTCTCGGCGGCCCTGGCCGCCGGGGCGATTGCCGTACCGCTGAACGCGTGGTGGACCGAGCAGGAGCTCGCCTACGGCGTGCGGGACTCCGGCGCGAAGGTCCTCATCGCCGACGGCGAGCGCGCGGCGCGGCTGACCGGCACCGGCGTCCCGCTGATCGTCGCACGCGGCGAGGCGCCCGAAGGAACGCGCTCCTTCGAGGAGGTGATGGGCGAGGTCGACGCCGGCGTCACGCTGCCCGCCGTCGAGCTGGGCCCCGAGGACCCGGCCACGATCTTCTACACCTCCGGCACGACCGGGCAGCCCAAGGGCGCGCTCGGCAGCCACCGCAACCTCGGCCAGTCCCCCATGACCGTCGCCTACGGGCTGCTGCGCGCGGTCGCCCTGGCCGGCAAGGACGTCGGCGCCGCGGCCGGGGTGCGTAGGGTGACGCTGCTGACGGTGCCGCTGTTCCACGTGACCGGCTGCTTCTCGGCGCTGACCACGACCATGTTCAGCGGCGGCGGGCTGGTGCTCATGTACAAGTGGGACGCCGGCCAGGCCCTGCAGCTCATCGAGCGCGAGAAGGTCACCGCGATGATCGGCGTGCCGACCAACGCCTGGCAGCTCATGTCCCACCCCGACTTCGGCAAGCGCGACCTGTCCTCGCTCACCACGCTCGGCTACGGCGGCGCCCCCGCCCCGCCCAAGCTGCTGGAGCGCATCAACCAGAACATGCCCGAACGCTCGGCCTCCAACGGCTACGGCATGACCGAGACCACCGCGCTGGCCATCGGCAACGGCGGCCCCGACTACCAGGCCAGGCCCGACAGCATCGGCCTGCCCTCCGCGGTCGTGGACGTCAGGGTCGTCGACCCCATGGGCGCGACGCTGGCCGCGGGCGAGGTCGGCGAGCTGTGCGTACGCGGACCCAACGTCATCATGGGCTACTGGAACAAGCCGCAGGCCACCGCCGAGACCTTCGTCGGCGGCTGGCTCCACACCGGCGACCTGGCCAGGATCGACGAGGACGGCTTCGTCTACATCGTCGACCGGGCCAAGGACATGGTCATCAGGGGCGGTGAGAACGTCTACTGCGCCGAGGTCGAGGCCGCGCTCTTCGAGCACCCTGCGGTGGACGACGCCGCGGTCATCGGCGTGCCCCACGACGAGCTGGGCGAGGAGGTCGGCGCCGTGGTACGGCTCAAGCCGGGCACCGCCACCACGCCGGAGGAGATCCGGTCGTTCCTGGCCGAGCGGATCGCCAAGTTCAAGATCCCGGCCCACTTCTGGTTCAGGGACGACGAACTGCCCCGCAACCCGGGGGGCAAGATCCTCAAGACGCACCTGCGGCGCGAGGTCCTAGGCGGCTAGCAGGCGCGTCTCGCCCTGGGGGAGCTTGGCCCACCAGTGGGCGTACCGGCGGTAGACGCCGGGGTCGCGCCCGGCCAGGAACCTCACCAGGTCCTCGGCCTCGGCCGCCAGCCCCGACCAGTCCCGTTCCCGCAGCGGCACGAACGCGGTCGCCTCGATGCCGCCCTCGGCCGGCCGCCAGACCCCGGCGACCCGGCCGTCGACCAGCAGGGTCGGCAGCACGTCGCCGTTCTGGCGGGTGACCAGGCGGCGCAGGTCCGGCGGGATGACCCGGCTGCGGTCGGAGTAGGCCAGCAGGACGCTGTCCCACATGGGCAGCAGTCTCGGCGGGGCCGGGGTGTCCTCCTCGGGGAGGTCGCCGCCGGGCACGTCGTACAGGACGGTAGCGTCCGGGCCCTCGAACCGCTCGAAGCCGGTCGTCGCGGCGCGGATCACCGGCCTGGTCAGCAGGGTGAACTGGGCGATGTCGGCCACCGACGCCGGTCCGAACGCCTCCAGGTAGCGGTGGACCAGGTGGCGTACCGACTGCTGCCGCTCCTCGGCGGCCAGGCGCGGCAGGCGGGTCGCGGTGAAGGCGCCCCGCGCGCCGAACGACCAGGGGCCGCCGGTCGGCACGTGGTGCAGCGGCGCGAACGTGCGCAGCGCCCACCACATGCGCGGCCGGTGCTCGCCCAGGCGCTCGCGGATCAGCTCCTCGATCTCCGGCTTGGTGCGCGGCGCCGCGGCGTACTCCAGCAGGTGGGGCAGGAGCGCGTCGGCGTCGGCGACGCTCAGCCCCTCGCCGGTGTAGCGCCGGTCGCCCAGGCGCGCGCCGCGCAGGCTCGGCGCCATCGCGTTGTGGAAGGCCGGGTAGTCCCCGGCGTGGACGGCGTGCAGCGTGATGCGCATCAGCGTGGACTTGACCACCTCCTGCCCGGCGAAGGCCGCGTCGAGCCCGGCCGGGTCGAAGCCCGCCAGCCTGTTCCACAGCGCCAGGTACGGCGAGGCCGCCTCCTGGGCCTGCAACGCGACGACCCTGCGCACGCCCTCGGCCGCGGTCATCGGCTCGCGGCGCAGGAGCAGTTGCCTGGCCAGCGTCGCCCGGTTCAGCCTGTTCATCGTCAGCCGCACGCCCCGCAGCCTAACGGCGCTCAGCCTCCGGCGTGCTCGGCGACCGCCCGGGTGGGCGGGACGACCGTGGGCAGGCGCGGGCCGTCGAAGTAGCCGGGCTTGTGCGTGCGCAGCAGCGCCTGCCCGCTGCGCTCCCACAGGAACCCGGGCCGGCCCAGCAGCCCCGCGAACACCGCCCCGGCCTTGGCGGGGTCGCGCTCGGCCAGGCGGACGATCGGCACCGGCGAGACCGCGTCCCCCTTGAGGTAGGACGTCACCAGCTCCCGGCCCTCGCGCCTGACCACCAGGCCGGGCCGCTCGAAGATCTCCGCCAGCCGGGCGAACTCGGCGTAGTAGCCCAGGCCGTCGTTCTCGTCGAAGATCAGGGCCACGCTCTCCGCGCGCGACACGTGCTCGGGGATCTCGGCGTCGGCCCGCCCGCCCAGCCGTTCGGCCTGGTAGCCGAGGTAGCCGCGGATCTTGCCCGCCACCTCCGCCCCGGCCATCACCACCTGGTCGGAGCCGAAGTAGGAGATGAAGCAGCGGCGCTGCTCGGCCTGCGTGCGCCGGGCGGCGGCCAGCAGGCCGGGGTTGCGGTAGGCGGCGGCCGGGTTCTCCAGCGCCACGTGCGCGGCCGCCGCGAGCAGCGTCCCGCGCGCCTGCGCGGTGTGGACCGACGGGGTGGCGCTGATCAGCCAGCCGGGCCCGAGCGGGATGAGCCTGCCGACCACGAACATGCCCTCGGCCAGCGGGGCGAACGCCTCCTCGCCCAGGTTGGACAGCGTGCGGTAGGTCAGCTCGTCCACGTGGTTGAACAGGATGAGCGCGGGACCGTCGAACCCCGTCACCTCCAGGACGCCCTCCACGACGTCCTTCCAGCCCAGCAGCAGCTCGCGGTCGGTCTGGTCGAGGCCGGGGTGCTCGTCCACGAACCGGTCGAGCACCGTGCCGCCGCCGGCGAGCCGGTGCTGGTGCACGAAGTAGTCGATGGGCAGGAAGGCGTTGGCCTCGTCCCTGGGCGGCTCGCCGGCGTAGAAGCGGTCGAGCACGGCGGTCAGCTCCCGCTGGAACCTGCCGGACGTCGCGTAGTGCACCAGCTCGGACTTGAGCTCCCGCGCGCGGGCCAGCAGCTCCATCGTTCACTCCTCGTGTCGGGTTGATGGCAAAGAGACAGTAACGAGGAGGACGGCGCGGCGGGCCACGTTCCCGATTACTCCAGGGATGTCGCCTCCATTACCTCGCGCGTAATCGCGCAGGTTATGCCGTCGATGGCACGGTTCTCGTGTCGGAACCACCAGCGAGGAGAACCGAGATGACCGCCGTACCCGTCACCGCCGACCGGACCAAGTTCCTGCGCACCGTGCTCGTCCTGGACGCCGCCGTCACCGGCGCCAACGGCCTGGCCTACCTGGTCGCCGCGCCGCTGCTGAGCGAGCTCCTGGGCCCTGAGACCGGACTGCTGCGGGCGCTCGGCGCCTTCTTGCTCGCGTACGGCGCCGCCGTGGCCGTCCTCGGCACCAGGCGCGAGATCAGCCCCGCGGGCACCAAGGCCGTGATCGGCGTCAACATCGTCTGGACGCTGGCCAGCGTGGCCGCGGTGGCGTTCGGGATGCTGGCGTTCACCACGATGGGCGCCGTGTGGGGCATCGTCCAGGCGTTGACGGTCGGCGCGCTGGCCGAGCTGCAGATCATGGGCCTGCGCAAGGCCCGCCGCCAGGTCTGAGAGAGGACGAGACACCATGGAGAACCTGGTCAAGCGCTACCTGGCCGCCTGGAACGAGGCCGACGCCGGCGCCCGCGCCGAGGCCGTCGCCGAGCTGTGGGCCGAGGACGGCGCCTACACCGACCCGCTGGCCGCCGTCACCGGGCACGAGGCGATCGCCGCGGTGATCGCCGGGGCGCGGGAGATGTTTCCCGGCATGGTCTTCACCCCGGGTGAGATGTTCGAGACCCACCACAACGTGGCCCGCTTCACCTGGCACCTCGGCGCTCCAGGGGCCGAGCCGATCGCCGACGGGTTCGACGTGGCGGAGCTGGACGAGGACGGCAGGATCCGCCGGGTCCTGGGCTTCTTCGACAGGGTCCCCGCCTGAACCCCTTGGCCAGGCCCTCCCGGTCGCCGGGAGGGCCTTTCCGTGTGCGGCCGCTTCCCGGGTGAAGCCGTGAGCCTAAAACCGTTTGAGCTGATGGGCGCCTTGGGCCGACAATGTCACCTCGTGTTCTCCCTCATCAGACGCATCGCACCCGACCTCGGCCCGCTGCGCGACTCGCGCGACTACCGGCTGCTGATGGTCTCCGGGGTGATCACGATGTTCGGCACGTTCGTCACCATGGTGGCGCTGCCGTTCCAGATGATGGAGCTCACCGGCAGCTACGTCGCCGTGGGACTGATGAGCCTGGCCGAGTTCGTGCCGATGGTGGTGTGCGGGCTGTGGGGCGGGGCGATCGCCGACTCGCTCGACCGGCGCAAGATCGTGCTGTTCAGCGAGATCGGCCTGCTGGTCACCTCGGGACTGCTGACCATCAACGCGCTGCTGCCGCAGCCGCAGGTGTGGGTGCTGTACGTGGTCGGCGCGATGGCGATGGGCATCACCTGCCTGCAGCGGCCCAGCCTGGAGGCGCTCATCCCGCAGGTCGTCAGGCACGACCAGCTCGCGTCGGCGGCGGTGCTGGCCAGCCTGCGCTGGAACATCGGCGCGATCGCCGCGCCCGCCCTGGGCGGCCTGCTCGTGGCCACCTACGGCTCCGCCCTCGCCTACGGCCTGGACACCGCCTCCTTCGCGCTGTCGCTGCTGCTGCTGTGGCGGATGCGCGCGGTGCCGCCGCACGAGGAGGCCCGCCCGGCCTCGCTGAAGACGCTCGCGGAGGGCGTGCGCTACGCCTGGCGGCGCAGCGACCTCATGGGCACCTACCTGGTGGACATCGCCGCGATGGTCTTCGCCATGTCCACCGCGCTGTTCCCGTTCCTCGCCAAGCAGTACGGCGCGCCCGAGGCCGTCGGCCTGCTCTACTCCGCCAGCGCCACCGGCGCCCTGGTGGCCTCACTGACCGGCGGCTGGACCGCCCGCGTACACCGGCACGGCCTGGGCGTGATCGTGGCCGCCGCGCTCTGGGGCGTGGCCGTGGCCCTGGCCGCCGTGCTGCCGAACCTGTTCGCCGTCTTCTTCTGCCTCGCGCTGGCCGGCGCCGCCGACATGATCAGCGGCATCTTCCGCTCGACCATGTGGAACCAGACCATCCCGAACGAGCTGCGCGGCCGCCTGGCCGGAATCGAACTCCTGTCGTACGCCAGCGGCCCCATGCTCGGCAACGCCAGGGCCGGCGCGATGGCCTCCTTCGGCGGCGCCCGCTTCGCGCTGGGCGTGGGCGGCCTGCTGTGCGTGGGCGCGGTGGCCGCCCTTGCCGCGGCACTGCCCAAGTTCCGCCGCTACGACGCCCGTACCGACGAACACGCTTTGGCGGAAAAGGCCCGCCGCCAGCCAGCCACCACGAGCTGACAAGCTCTGCCGTTCACTGGCTCTCCCGCCACCCGTCGTGCTCCTCGGCCAGCGCATCGACCTTCCCGGCCAGCTCGGCGGGCAGGTCCTCGACCACGACCACCCACTGCGCGTCCTCGGCGTCGTCCTCGCCCGCCAGCGTCTCCCGCACCACCCTCGGCACCTCCCCCAGCCACTCCCCCAGCGTCTCCGCCACCTCTTCGGCGTCGTCACGCTCGGCGAACACCAGCAGGTTTCGCACTGCTCCCTCCTTCGTCGATTGCTACCGTAGAACCATGACGGCCGAAGCGGTGAGCAGGGACATGCCTGAAAAACCACCATCGCTTCCCGACTGGGTCTTTCCTCCCCCGGAAGGCTTCGTCGCGGAGGATCTCGATCACATTCCGGAACTGCCTGCGCACACGGAGTTGATTGACGGAAGCTTGGTCTTCGTGAGCCCCCAGCGAGACTTCCACACCGCCGCGCTCTACCTTCTGGAGAAGGCGCTTCGCGGTGCGGCGCCGAGCGACCACAGGGTGCGACGCGAGATGAGCGTGCGGCTGTCCTCGGACCAGCGCCCGGAGCCCGACCTGATCGTTCTCGGCCCGGGAGCTCGCATCCAGCCCGACGCGACGTTCTACGACGCCGACGACGTCGTCCTGGCCGTCGAGGTCGTCTCTCCGGACTCCAGGGTGCGTGACAGGGAGCGGAAGCCCGTCCTCTACGCCACAGCCGGCATTCCGCACTTCTGGCGAGTCGAGGATCAGGACGGCCAGCTCATGGTCTGCGTCTACGAACTCGAACCCGCGACCAAGACCTACGTCGTCACCGGCATCTTCCACGAGCGGCTCAGACTGACCGTCCCGTTCCCCATGGACATCGACCTCACCGAGATCGACCAGATCTGAAAAGGGGCGGGCACGGCCGTGCCCGCCCCTCGCGTAAATCCGTCAGGCGCCGCGCAGGGCCGCGCCCACGCGGTCGGCGGCCAGGGCTACCGCCGCGTCGCGGGCGGCAGTCGTCTCCTCCACCGTCAGCGTCCGGTCCGGCGCGCGGAAGCGCAGCGTGTAGGCCAGCGACTTGTTCCCCTCGCCCACCTGCGTCCCGGTGTAGACGTCGAACAGCCGGATCGACTCCAGCAGCTCGCCCGCCCCCTCGCGCAGCGCGGCGGCCACGGAGGACTCCGGCGTGCCGGCGGGGACGATCAGGGCGACGTCCTGGGTGGCCACCGGGTAGGCGGACACCGCGGGCGCGTCGACCGGGCCGCTCAGGTCGAGGCGGGTCAGTTCCAGTTCCATCGCGCAGGTGCGCGGCGGCAGACCGTACGCCTCGATGACGCGCGGATGCAGCTCGCCCGCGTGACCCACCAGCGTGTCGCCACCGTACAGGGCGGCGCAGCGGCCCGGGTGCCACGGCTCGTGCTGGTCGGCGGCGATCCGCAGTTCCACCCCCGCCTGCGCGGCCGCGAGCCTGGCCGCCTCGACGGCGTCGGCCCAGGTGGCCTGGCGGCCCTTGCCCCACCAGCCGGAGCGTTCGAACTCGCCGGCCAGCACGACGGCCAGCCGTTCCGGCTGGGCGGGCAGCGCGGACTCCAGCGCGGCCAGCTCCTCCTGGACGGGAGCGCGCTCCACGCCGAAGACCGGCGCGGCGGCGGGCGCGTCCGGCTTGGCCCGGTAGACCAGGCCGGACTCGAACAGCGCCACGTCGGGGAAGCCCCGGCCCACGTTGCGTACCAGCGTCTTGAGCAGGCCGGGCAGCAGCGTGGTGCGCATGTACGGCTCGTCGTCGGAGATCGGGTTCGTCAGCCGGGTGGCCCGCCTGCGGTCGTCGCCCTCGGGGAGCTGCAGGTTGTCGAGGTCGGCCGGCCCGATGAAGGGGTAGGACAGCACTTCGACGTAGCCGTGGTCGGCCAGCGTCCGGCCGACGCGCCTGCGCAGCCGCTGCCTCTCGGTGAGCCCGGCCCCCGCGGGCGCCTTGGGCAGCACCGACGGCAGCCCCTCGTACCCCTCCAGCCGGATGACCTCCTCGGCTAGGTCGGCCGGATCGGTCAGGTCGGTGCGCCACGACGGCGGCGTCACGGTGATCATGTCGGGGCCGGTGACGGCCAGCCTGGCCGCGATCTCGCCGCCGGTGACCACCGCGGTCGGCGCGACGCCGCCCCGGCGGATCGCCGGGTCGTCGCCGTCGGTGACCGTGCAGCCGACCTGCTCCAGCCGCCGTACCACGGTCTCCTTCGGGTACGGCACGCCGCCCACCTGACCCGGGTAGGCGGCGGGGATGGCGATGCGGGCCGGCTCCACGTCGACCTCGGCGTGGGTGAGCCCCGGCTGGATGGCGGCGCCGCCCAGCTCGGCCAGCATGGTGACCGCCCGCCAGGTGGCCACCAGCGGCAGCTCGCGGTCGACGCCGCGTTCGAAGCGCTTGGACGACTCCGAGACCAGGTTGTGGGCGCGCGACTCGCGCGAGATGCCGGGCGCGGAGAAGTGCGCCGCCTCGATGACCACGTCGGTGGTCGTCTCGGAGATCTCGGTGGACAGGCCGCCCATGGTGCCGGCCATCGAGATCGGACCCGACTGGTCGGTGATGAGGATGTCCTCGGGGTGGAGGTCGCGTACCACGTGGTCGAGGGTTTCCAGGCGCTCGCCGGGCTCGGCGCGGCGTACGACGATCTCGCCGGTGAGCTTGGCCCGGTCGAAGGCGTGCAGCGGCTGGCCCATCTCCAGCATCACGTAGTTGGTGATGTCGACGGCCAGCGAGACCGGGCGCATGCCGGCGCGCGTCAGCCGTACCCGCATCCAGAGGGGGCTCGGCGCGTCGGGGTCGAAGCCGCGCACCTCGCGCAGCACGAACCGGTCGCAGGCGGTGGCGTCGGCGATCCACGCCGGCCACGCCTCCTCGGTGGCGGCGGGCGGCTGGAGGTCGGCGGGGTCGTGGAAGGGCACGTCGAAGGCGATGGCCGCCTCGCGCGCCACGCCGCGCATCGACATCGCGTAGCTGATGTCGGGGGTGATCTCCAGCTCGATGACGTCGTCGCGCAGGCCGAGCAGCTCGACCACGTCGGTGCCGATGGGCGTCTCCGGCGGCAGGACCATGATCCCGTGGTGGTCGTCGCCGAGGCCGAGCTCGCGCTCGGAGCAGATCATGCCCTCGGACAGGCGGCCGTAGGTCTTGCGCGAGCCGACCTCGAAGCCGCCGGGCAGCACGCCCCCGGGCAGCACGACCGGGACGCGGTCGCCGGCCTCGAAGTTGAACGCGCCACAGATGATCATGCGCGGCGTGGCCTCGCCGACCTCGACCTTGCAGTAGCGGATCGGCTTCTTGAACTCGGCGAGCTCCTCGAACTCGAGGACCTCGCCGACGACGACGTTCTTGACGTCGTGGCCGTGGGAGATGATCCGCTCCAGCTTCAGCCCTGCCGCGGTCAGCCGCTCGGCGACCTCGTGGGCGGTGACCGGCGGCAGATCGACGTACTCCCGCAGCCAGGAAAGCGGGGCCTTCATCAGATCTCCATTCCGAACGGGAGCGAGAAGCGGACGTCACCCTCGACCATGTCGCGCATGTCCTCGGCGTTGTGGCGGAACATCAGCGTGCGCTCGATGCCCATGCCGAAGGCGAAGCCGCTGTAGCGGGCCGGGTCGACGCCGCCCGCGACGAGCACCCGCGGGTTGACCATGCCGCAGCCGCCCCACTCGATCCAGCCCTCGCTCTTGCAGGTACGGCACGGCGGGTTGCCCGGCACGGCACTGGCGCCGCGGCAGACGAAGCACTTGAGGTCCATCTCGGCCGACGGCTCGGTGAAGGGGAAGTAGTGCGGGCGAAAGCGCGTCGTGATGCCTTCGCCGAACATGACCTCGGCGAAGCGGTCGAGCGTGCCCTTCAGGTGCGCCATCGTCAGGCCCTCGTCGACCGCCAGGCCCTCGACCTGGTGGAAGACCGGGGTGTGGGTGGCGTCGAGCTCGTCGGTGCGGAAGGTCTTGCCCGGCGAGACCACGTAGCACGGGACGCCGCGCTGCAGCAGCGCGCGGATCTGCACCGGGGAGGTCTGCGTGCGCAGCACCATGCCCGAGTCGGCCGACTCCACGAAGAACGTGTCGTGGTCGGAGCGGGCCGGGTGGTCCTTGGAGATGTTGAGCGCGTCGAAGTTGAACCACTCGCCTTCGAGCTCGGGGCCTTCGGCGACCTCGTAGCCCATGGCGACGAAGGTGTCGGCGATGCGCTCCTGCATCGTGGTCAGCGGGTGGCGGGCGCCGCGTGGCCGCCGGTCCCACGGGAGGGTGACGTCGACGGTCTCCTCGACGAGGACGCGGGCGTCGCGCTCGGCCTCCAGCTCGGCCTGGCGGGCGGCCAGCGCCTCGCCCACGGCCCTGCGGGCGGCGCCGATGCGCTTGCCCGCCTCCGCGCGCGCCGCCGGGGGCAGCGCGCCGATCTCGCGGTTGGCCAGCGCGATGGGCGAACGGTCGCCGGCGTGGGCCAGGCGTACCTGCTTGAGTGCGTCGAGGCTGCCGGCCGCCTTGATCGCCGCTACGGCGTCTGCCTCCATGCGCGACAGCTCGTCGGCATGCAGGGGCGTGACCTCGACGGGGTCGTAGTCAGACAAGAGAGAGCTCCGTATCCAGGGCTTGAGCGTGACTGAGTCTAGTGCTGGCCCACCGGAGCCGATGACCTACGCGAAGTCAGGCGTGCCGGTGGGCAACATAAATCGGAACTCGGCCCCGCCCTCGGGAGCACGCTGCACGGCGATCGTCCCGCCGTGCGCCTCGACCAGGCCCTTGACGATGAACAGGCCCAGCCCGGTGCCGCCGCGCCGGCGGCTGTTGCCGCGCCAGAACTGCCGGAAGACGCGCGTGGCCAGCTCCGGGCGGATGCCCTCACCCTGGTCACGAACGGACACGGCCACTCCATAGTCGACGGCTTGGACGTCAATGCTCACGGTTCCGCGACCGTGCCGCAAAGCGTTTTCCACCAGGTTACCGAGAATCTGGTCGATCTTGTCCTGGTCGAGCCAGGTCTCGGGCAGGTCGCCGGTGACCGTGAGCCGGAAGCGGTCCTCCGGCTCGCCCGCCGCCACGCGCCCGGCGACGATCCTGCGCACCCGCGCCGGCACGTCGACGACCTGGCGGTGCACCTCCATGCGGCCCGACTCGATGCGCGAGACGTCGAGCAGCTCGGTGATCAGCCGGGTGACGCGGTCGGCGTCGGTGTTGATGGTGTCGAGCATGACGCGCTTCTGCTCGTCGGTGAAGCGGCTCCACTTGGCCAGCAGCGTCGCGGTGAAGCCCTTGACGCTGGTCAGCGGCGAGCGCAGCTCGTGGGCGACGGTGGAGACCAGGTCGGCGCGGCTGCGCTCTAGCCGGGCGCGGGCGCCGCCGTCGCGCAGGACGATCGTGACCCGCTCGACGTCGCCGCCGCGCTCCGGCTCGCGTACCAGCCGGGCGGTGACGTAGAGCTCCTGGCCGCCGGGCAGGTGCAGCGGGCGTTCGGGGACGCGGGTGCGGGTGCGCAGCCCGCCCTCGGGATCGAGCGCCTTCCACCACTCGCGGCCGTCGTGGTCGCGCAGCGGGAAGACGTCGTTCATGTGCCGGCCGACCGCTCGCTCGACGGGCACCCCGGTCAGCCGCGCGGCCGCCCGGTTGAGCGCCCGCACCATGCCGAACCGGTCGGTCACGATGACCCCGTCAGGAAGGTCGTCGATGCCGATCGTGCACACGGAGGCCACCACCCGACCTTCGCTGTCTTCGCCGTGCACGACCCCGCCTCCTCGACTACATGGCCGACAATAGCGGGTTTCCGCGCCCCTAGGGCACCCGCTGAGCCCGCGCGGAGGCGTAGAGGCACACCGCCGCGGCGGTGGCCAGGTTGAGGCTCTCGGCCTGCCCGTAGATGGGCACCCTGACGACGTCGTCGGCCAGCGCGCGTACCTCCTCCGGCAGCCCCCACGCCTCGTTGCCGAAGATCCACGCCGTCGGGCCGGACAGGTCCACGTCGTCGAGGGTGCGCTCGCCCGCGCCGTCCGCGGCCAGCACCCTCAGTCCCCTGTCCTTGAGTTCCCGTACGGCTGCCGCCACCGGGCTGCCGATCACCACCGGCAGGTGGAACAGGCTGCCGGCGCTGGCGCGTACGCACTTGCCGTTGTAGGGGTCCACAGAAGCGTCGGTGAAAACCACTGAATCGGCCCCCGCGGCGTCGGCCGCCCGCATCACGGTGCCGGCGTTGCCCGGATCGCGCACGTGCGCGAGCACCGCCACCAGCCGGGGGTCGCCGTCGAGCGCCTTCTCCAGCGGGACGTGCACGAAGCCGCAGACGGCCAGCAGGCCCTGCGGGGTGACCGTCTGCGACAGCTCGGCCATCACCTCGCCGCTGGCGCGGTGGACGGGCAGCCCGCGTTCGAGCGCCTCGCCGATCAGGTCGGGGTGGCGCAGCTCGGCCTCCGCGGTGGCGAACAGCTCCAGCGCGACGCCGTCGAGCCTGAGCGCCTCGCGCACCGCCTGCGGGCCCTCGGCCACGAACCTGCGGTCCTGGTCGCGGAAGGACCGCTTGGCCAGGCGCCTGGCCGCCTTCACCCGCGGCGCCCTGATGTTGGTCAGCTCCACGTAGTCCCTCACTGCCATGCAAAAAGGGCCCACCGGTGGTGGGCCCCTTGTCCGTAAGACCTCAGCTCGCGGCCGGCGCGTTCACGTTCGCCGGCAGCGCCTTCTTGGCGGCCTCGACGAGCGTGGCGAAGGTCTGGCTGTCGTTCACCGCGAGGTCGGCGAGGATCTTGCGGTCGACCTCGATGTTGGCCAGACGCAGACCCTGGATCAGGCGGTTGTAGGTCATGCCGTTCTGGCGGGCCGCGGCGTTGATCCGCTGGATCCACAGACGACGGAACGCACCCTTACGGTCCTTGCGGTCCCGGTAGGCGTACGTCATCGAGTGGAGCATCTGCTCCTTGGCCTTGCGGTAGAGCCGCGACCGCTGGCCGCGGTAGCCCGCCGCCCGCTCGAGGACGACCTTGCGCTTCTTCTTGGCGTTGAGCGCCCGCTTCACGCGTGCCATGTTGTATCTCCCCGGGGGTTCGCGCTACTTAGCGAGCAGCTTCTTGATCTTCTTGACGTCGTTGTCGGAAACCACGACTTCGTTCTTGAGACGGCGCGTCAGCGTGGACGACTTCCACTCGTTGTAGTGCGCGCGGGCGGCACGACGGCGCTTGACCTTGCCGGTGCCGGTCAGCCGGAACCGCTTCTTCGCACCGCTGTGCGTCTTCATCTTCGGCATCTCGCCGTCTCTCCCTCAATTCGTCCGTGCCGGTGGCCGGGTCGGTGCGGACCGACCCGGTCGCGGCGTCTTCGTTTACGGCAGTGGCGTCGTTCGGGGGTTGCCGTGTAAGGCTAACCCGAACCGCGGGTCACGCTTCCTGTGCGGAAACTTCCTCGCTCGCGGAAGGCTCCTCGCCGCCACGCTGTGCCTTGGCCGCCGCCTTTTCGGCCTTGGCCTCGGCCTTCTTCTTGTGCGGACCGATCACCATGATCATGTTTCGGCCGTCCTGCTTGGGCTGGGACTCGACGAAGCCGAGCTCCGTGACGTCCTCCGCCAGCTTCTGCAGGAGCCGGAAGCCCAGCTCGGGACGCGACTGCTCACGTCCGCGGAACATGATCGTGACTTTGACCTTGTCCCCCGCCTTGAGGAACCGCACCACGTGACCCTTCTTGGTCTCATAGTCGTGCGGGTCGATCTTCGGCCGGAGCTTGATCTCCTTGATGATCGTGTGCGCCTGATTCTTGCGCGCTTCGCGCGCCTTCATCGCGGACTCGTACTTGAATTTTCCGTAGTCCATGAGCTTGCACACGGGCGGTCGAGCCGTGGCCGCGACCTCGACGAGGTCGAGGTCGGCCTCCTGGGCGAGCTTGAGGGCGTCGTGAATGGAGACGATGCCGACCTGCTCGCCGTTCGGGCCCACGAGGCGAACCTCGGGAACTCGGATACGCTCGTTGATGCGGGGCTCAGTGCTGATGGGGCCTCCTAGGTTTGCGTCCCTACGTGCTCGTCGTGCCGAGAGCTTCGCACGTACGGGTCTGTACACGCGAAAAGCCCCGCACGTCGCGCATGCGGGGCCACTGAGCTCGTCGGCTTCGTGGCCGTAAGCTCCCCGGAGTAGTCCGGCGTGATCCTAAACCCGGCCACCGGCGGCGACTCGGGTGGGAGGGAGACCTCCGCTTGCGCGTCCAGCAAGGCATGCCGGACCGATCAGGGAGTTACGTTACCACAACACACCGAGTTCCTCGAATCATCCCGCGCCGGGCCCACGCCCTTGCTATCACTGTCTGTTACCGGGCCGACTCGCAATCCAGAGGAGGTGCGCCCCATGCCCTCATGGCAGCTCCAGGAAGCCAAGCAGCACTTCACCTGAGATCACAGCGCCTCGACAGCGCTAGGCCGCTCGACCGGCCCGTCTGAGGATCTCCGCTTCGCCGGCCGTGCGCATGGCCTCCACGGGCACGTCTGCGCGGCCGGTCATCAGCTCCACCTGCCGCACCGCCTGGTGCAGCAGCATCGCGAATCCGCCCACCACGCGCCCGCCCGACTCCCGCACGCTCGCCGCCGCCTTCGTGGGCCACGGCGCGTACACCACGTCGAACAACGCAGGCACGCCCGCCAGCGCCCCTGCGTAGCCGTCGGCCGCGCCGCCCGGCAGCGTGGACACGACCAGGTCCACCCCGAGCAGGTCGTCTAGGTCGTCCAGGGCCGCCACCCGCAGCGCCACGCCCAGCCGCCCGGCCACCGCGGCCGTCTCCGCCGCCCGTCCGGCATCCCGCACGGCCAGCGTCACCCGGTCCAGCCCCAGGTTCCGCAGGGCCGCCAGCGCGGACCCGGCCGTCGCCCCGCCGCCCAGCACCAGCGCCGAACCCGGCCGAGGCACGCCCGCCTCGGCCAGCGCCCGCTCGATCCCGTAGACGTCGGTGTTCTCGCCGTGGGCCGCGCCGTCCCGGAAGACGACCGTGTTGGCCCCGCCCACCTCGACGGCCAGCTCAGACACGGTGTCCAGCAACGGGAGCACGGCCCGCTTGAGCGGCATCGTCAGCGACAGCCCCGCCCAGTCCCGCACGTCATCGCGCACGCCCGCCAGCCGTCCGGGCAGCCCGGCCTCGTCACACTCGAAGGCGTCGTAGGTCCAGTCATCCAGCCCCATCGCCTGATATGCCGCCCGATGCAGGTACGGCGACAACGAATGCGCGATCGGCGACCCGAGTACCGCTGCCCGCATGCCTCTCCCTCCGACTCCATGTTCGCGTCACGGCCGGCGCCGTCGCGCGGGTTTCCGTCCCTTTTCCCTTACGGCAAGCCACCCCACCGCCACCCGCCGCCGTGGGCGGGCGCAGATCGGGGGGATCGCTTCTCACGTCGGACACACGCCCCGCCGCAACGGCCCGCCTCGGCCCCCGCGGTGGCACCCTGGGCCACCGCGGAACGTCCGGAACCTGACCGGCGCCGCGCCCGTCAGCCGCCGTTTCGCTTGTACTCGTCCAGCAGCACCTGGAACTCCGCCTCCGTGGTGGCGAACTTCGTGACCGGGCTCTTCGGGTCGGTGGCGACGAAGAACAGCCACGAGCCCGGCGTCGGGTTGAGCGCCGCCTCGATCGCGTGGTCGCCCGGGTTGGCGATCGGGCCGGGCGGCAGCCCGAGGTGCAGGTACGTGTTGTACTTTGACGGCGTCTTCGTCTCGGCGAAGGTGGCGGCCGTCTTGTACTTGCCGAGCGCGTACATGACCGTGCTGTCCATCCGCAGGTGCATCTCGGGCTTGTGGGAGAGCCGGTTGTAGACGACGCGGGAGATCTTGCCCATGTCCTCCTGGCGCCCGGCCTCGGCCTGGATGATGCTCGCGATGATCATGATCTCGTGCGGCGTGCGGCCGAGGTCCTTGGCGCCCGCCTCCAGGCCGGTCCGCTCGGCGGTTTGCTTGAAGCGCTCGACCATCTTGGTGAGGATCGCGCTCGCACTCGCCTTGGGCGGGAACTGGTAGGTCGCGGGGAACGCGTAGCCCTCCAGGCGGCCCTTGGCGTAGTCGGGCAGGCCGAGTTCGTCGCCCTTCTTGGCGGCCGCGGTGAACTCCTTGGCCGGGACCTTCGTCGACTCGGCGAGCTTCGTGAAGGTGTCGGTGAGCCGCAGGCCCTCCTTGAGCGTCACCTCGGTGTACTGCCGGTTGTTGGAGTCGAGTTCGGTGACGGCGTCGGCGGCGCGCATCTGCTTGCGCAGCGTGTAGTGGCCGGGGACGAGCGAGGCGCTCTTGCCGGAGTTGGTGACGGCGTTGATGAACGCCCTGGAGTCCTTGATGACGCCGAGGCGCTCCAGTTCCTCCGCCACGTCGGTGGCGCTCTGGCCCTGCCGGATCTCCAGCGCGACCGAGCCGCTGCCGGGCCCGGGGAAGTCGCCGGGCACGAGGCGGTCGCTCAGCCACAGGTAGCCGTAGTAGCCGCCGCCACCGACGATGCCGAGCAGGACGATGAGGGCGAGCATGGGCGCCAGGAAGCCGCCGCGGTTGCGGCGGCGACGACGGCGTCGCCCGCGCCTGCCGTTGCCCTTCTGGCGGCGAGAGCGTCCGTTGTCGTCCTCCGAGCCGAGGAGGAGGTCCATGTCGAGATCGTTCATAGCTGCGATGGCCAATCTCCCGGTAGGACCGGCCTGGCGTCAAGACCGGCGAGGGTTACCGAGCGGAACGGGGGGCACCGACGGTCACGTGCGGGTGACCAGCGGTGATCACTCTGGGTAGCCATGCTAGGGGACGCGGAGAGTGCGTGCGTCCCTTCGGCGGGGCGGCGCAGGGTCAGTCCCTGCGGGACGGGGGGTGTCCCGACGAGCATCAGTTGGTCCCGAGGTATTCGTTCAGCTCTTCCCGGTATCTCACGAACTCGCTCTCTTTGTCGGTGAATTTCGTGATTCTATGCTCCGGATCGGTGGTGACAAACCAGTACCAATCACCCTCGGCAGGGTTCAAAGCCGCCATCAGCGCCTTCTCTCCGGGGTTGGAGATCGGCCCCGGCGGAAGCCCCTCGCGCAGGTAGGTGTTGTACGGCGAACGCACCCTCGTGTCCTTCTCCGAGACCTTGAGCGTCCGGCGGCTCTGGGCGTACAGGACAGTGGTGTCGAGCTGCAGCGGCATGCCCTGAGCCATCCGGTTGTAGATCACCCGGGCGATCTTGGGATAGTCGGCGTCTCGGCCGCCCTCGGCCTGGACGATGCTGGCCACCGTCACGACCTCCAGCGGCGTCAGGTTCACCTCTGGGGCCCGCTCGGCCAGCTTCACCTCTTCCGCTGCCGCCGCGAAGCGCTCCACCATCGCCGCGACCACGTCCGTGGCCGAGGAGTCCGGCTCGATCTCGTACGTCGCCGGGAACAGGAATCCCTCCACGCCCCGCGCGTACTCCGGCAGCCCGAGCAGATCGGTGTCGATCGAGCGCAGCTCGCTCAGCGCCGGACCGCCCTGGGCCGCCAGCCGCCTGAACACCTCCTCGGCCCGCATGCCCTCCGGCACCGACACCCTCCGCACGACCCGCGAGCCCGGGTGGAGCAGCATGTCCACCGCCGCGCCCGCCGCCATGCCCTTGCGCAGCTTGTAGTGCCCGGGCCGCAGCCGGGCGGCGACCGCCTTCTGCTCGGTGGCGTTGATGAACGAACGCGCGCTCGCCACCACCCCCGCCGCCGTCAGCGCCGCGCCGACCTCGCCCGCGCTGGAGCCGGGCTGGATGCGCACCGTGACCGCGCCGCTCCCCTGCCCGTCGAAGTCGTCGGGCATCAGGTACGGCTTCGCCACCACGTACCCCCCGGCCCCAACGGCGACCACCGAAGCCGCGAACCCGGCCACGAGAAGTCCCTTGGTCCGCCGCGTGAGCCCACGCTGAGCAGGCAGAGGAACGGTCTCCGCCCCCACCTCCTCGGCCACGTCGATCTCCCCGCCGCCCAGCAACTCGGCGGCCAGGGAGTCGTCCTTGGCCCCGCCCTGCGGCGGTACGGCGGCGGCCAGCGAACTCCCCTCCCAGCCCCGCTCCGCCCTGCCACCCGGCGCCACCTGCTCAGGCACGAACGCCCCGCCCCGCTCCCCCTGACCCTCCGCACCCGGACCCGACCGCCCCACGGACGCAGTGCCAGAGGACGACGAGTCAGCGGGCTTGGCGCCCAGAGACGGCGAGCCTTGAGGCGCGACGCCTGAGGCCGACGGATCAGCGGGCGCAGGGCCCGAGGACTGCGAACCCACGGAAGCCGCCCCCCGGGACGGCGAGTGTTCGGTCGCCGCACCCTGGGATGGCGCGCTTTCGGAGGCGCCGTCGGAAGGCCGCGCATCCGCGGGCATGGTGCCCGCGCGCGGCAAGCCCTCGGACGCCGTGCCCGAGGACGGCGTGCCCGAGGACGGCGTGCCCGAGGACGGCGTGCCCGAGGACGGCGTGCCCGAGGACGGTGAGTCTGGCGACGCGGCGGCTGCGGGCCGGTCGGTGGGTGGGGTGTTGGGAGGCGGGTCGGATGGCCGGGGGTCCGGGGTCGGGTCGGCCGGGGGTTCTGATCCGGTCACCGGGCGGTCCCGTCGTCCGCCCCGGCGGGCGGATCGACGGGTCTGCCCGGTGGCTCGCCGGTGGCGCGTTCCCGGTCCAGCGCGTCCTGCAGCAGCACCACGGCCGCCGCCTGGTCGACGACCCCGCGCTGCTTCTTGGCCTTGACCCCGCTGGCCCGCAGCCCCTGCTGAGCGGCGACCGTGGTCAGCCGCTCGTCGTAGAGCCGGACGGGCGTGGGCGCCAGCCGTACCGCGAGAGAGCGGGCGAAGGCGCGGGCCAGCTCGGCGGCCTGCCCCTCGCGGCCGGACAGTGAGGTGGGCAGGCCCACGATCACCTCGATCGCCTCGTGCTCGGCGGCGATCGCCGCGATCCTGACCAGGTCGCCCTTGCCGCGCCTGACGGTCTCCACCGGGGTGGCCAGCAGCCCCGAGGGGTCGCTGCGGGCCACGCCGATGCGTACGGACCCGACGTCGACGCCGAGCCTGGTGCCGAACCTCATGTCAGGTGAGCTGCTCACCGACGGACCGCTCGACAGCCTGCAGCGCCTCGGCGACGGCGCCCGCGTCGGTGCCACCGCCCTGCGCGACATCGTCCTTGCCGCCACCGCCACCCCCAAGTGCCTTGGCGGCGACGCCGACCAGTCGCCCGGCCTTGAGTCCACGCTCGCGTCCCGCCTCGTTGACCGCGGCAACCACCACGGGCCGCTCGGTGGGGGCCCCGGCGATCACGACGACCGCGGGGCGGTCGGCCGGGAACCTGCCGCGCACATCAAGCGCGAGCTTACGCAGATCGTCGGCACCGGTTCCATCAGGCGCGCGGTGCGCGACGAAGGAGACTCCGTGCAGGTCACGAGCCTGCGAGGCGAGTTCGCCGGCGATCTGGAGCACCTGCGCCGAGCGCAGCCTCTCCAGGTCCTTCTCGGCGGTACGCAGCCGGGAGACGATGCCCTCGACGCGCTCGGGCAGCTCCTCGCGACGGGCCTTGAGCTGCTCGCTGAGCTGGGCGACGAGCAGGCTCTCGCGGGCCAGGAAGCGGAAGGCGTCGATGCCGACCAGCGCCTCCACGCGGCGCACGCCGGCGCCGACGGACTGCTCGCCGAGCACCTTGACCAGGCCGAGCTGGCCCGAGCTGTGGACGTGGGTGCCGCCGCACAGCTCGCGCGAGTAGTCGCCGATCTCGACGACGCGGACCTCGTCGCCGTACTTCTCGCCGAACATGGCCAGGGCGCCCATCGCGCGCGCCTCGGCCTGCGTGGTGTAGAAGGCGTTGACCTGGAGGTCGTTGATGAGGACGGCGTTGACCTCGTCCTCGACGTCGCGCAGCACACTCTGCGGCACGGCGCCGGCGGCGGTGAAGTCGAAGCGGAAGCGGCCGGGCGAGTTCTCCGAGCCGGCCTGCGCCGCCGTCTCGCCGAGCGCGTTCTTGAAGCCGCGGTGGACGAGGTGGGTGGCGCTGTGGCTGCGGGAGATCGCGCGGCGCCGCTCGATGTCGATCTCGGCGTGCGCCTCGTCGCCGACCCTGATCTCGCCCTCGCGCACACGCCCGCGGTGGACGACCAGGCCGCCGATGGGCGACTGCACGTCGAGGATCTCGGCCTCGCCGCCGCTGGTGCGGATGACGCCCTGGTCGGCGAGCTGGCCGCCGCCCTCGGCGTAGAAGGGGGTACGGCCCAGCACGATCTCGACCGTCGTGCCCTTGCCCGCGACGGGCACGGTGGCGCCGTCGACCAGGATGCCGATGATGGCGGAGTCGGCCTCGGTTGCGTCGTAGCCGAGGAACTCGACCTTGCCCGCCTTCTCCAGCAGCGTGCCGAAGACGGAGATGTCGGCGTTGCCGGTCTTCTTGGCCTTCGCGTCGGCCTTCGCGCGTTCGCGCTGCTCCTTCATGAGGCGGCGGAAGCCGTCCTCGTCGACCTTGAGCCCCTGCTCGGCGGCCATCTCCAGGGTGAGGTCGATGGGGAAGCCGTAGGTGTCGTGGAGCTGGAAGGCCTGGTCGCCGGAGAGCGTGCTGCCGGACTTGCGCTTGGTCTCCTCGACCGCGACGTCGAAGATCGCGGTGCCGGTGCGCAGCGTGCCCAGGAAGCTGGCCTCCTCGGCGTCGACGACCGCGTGGATCTGCGGCGCGTCGGCCTTGAGCTCGGGGTAGGTCTCGCCCATCGCGTCGATGGTGACGTCGGTGAGCTCGTGCATGTAGCGCTCCTCACCCGAGCCCAGCAGGCGCAGGTTGCGGATGGAGCGGCGCAGGATGCGGCGCAGCACGTAGCCGCGGCCCTCGTTGCTGGGCGCGACGCCGTCGGCGACCAGCATGGTGCCGGTGCGGACGTGGTCGGCGATCACCCGCAGGCTGATGTCGGCGCGCGGGTCGCGGCCGTAGCGGGTCTTGGTGAGCTCGGCGGCCCTGTCGAGGATCTTGTAGGTGGTGTCGATCTCGTAGAGGTTGTCGACGCCCTGCAGGATCGTCGCCATGCGCTCCAGGCCCATGCCGGTGTCGATGTTCTTGGCGGGCAGCTCGCCGGCGACGTCGAAGTCGGTCTTCGAGCGCACCGCGCTGAGCTGGTACTGCATGAAGACGTTGTTCCAGACCTCGAGGTAGCGGTCCTCGTCGGCGACCGGGCCGCCGTCTCTGCCGTACTCCTTGCCGCGGTCGTAGTAGATCTCCGAGCAGGGTCCGCCGGGGCCCGGCACGCCCATGTGCCAGTAGTTGTCCTCCAGGCCGCGGCGCTGGATGCGGTCGATGGGCACGCCGACCTTGTTGTGCCAGATGTCGATCGCCTCGTCGTCGTCGAGGAAGACCGTCACCCAGAGCTTCTCCTCGGGGAAGCCGAAGCCGCCGTCGGACTCGGCGTTGGTCAGCAGCTCCCAGGCGAACGGGATCGCCTGATCCTTGAAGTAGTCGCCGAAGGAGAAGTTGCCGAGCATCTGGAAGAACGTCGCGTGGCGCGTGGTCTTGCCGACCTCTTCGATGTCGGGCGTGCGCACGCACTTCTGCACACTGGCCAGCCGGGCCGCCGGAGGCTTGCGCTGCCCCAGGAAGTACGGCTTGAACGGGACCATGCCCGCGGGAACCAGCAGCAACGTGGGGTCTTCGGCGATCAGGCTGGCCGAGGGCACTACTTTGTGCCCACGCTCCTCGAAGAAGCGCAGGAAGCGGCGAGCGATTTCTGCCGACTCCATATCAGCCATCCTTTGCAATCAGTGGTGGTTGTCACTGTTGTCGAGCCCATAGCGGGCGCGCAACATGGTTTCGCGCTCGGCGGCCTCGCCGAGCGCGTCCGAGGTAAAGTCTCTCACCTGCTCAAGGAGCCCGACCGCGTTGTCGGCGGTACGGCGAGCGACGTGGTCGGGTCGCAGGGCCTGCAACCTGCGCATCACCCAGACGGCGGTGAACGCCCCGAGCGACAGGTAGAACAGGCGTCTGATCATCGGTGCCGCCTGACCGCGCGGCGCGGGCGCCGGGCCTGGATCGCCCTGCGCACGCCGTAGCTGAGCGCCGAGACCTTGATCAGCGGGCCGGTGAAGATGGTCTGCGTGACCCCGCTGAGCTTGGCCGCGTGCGAGCTGACCTGCTTGACGTCCTGGGTGATCGCCTCGACCGCGACGAGCTGGCGGTTGGCCTCGTTGACGGTGACGGTGACGTCCTCGAGCAACGGAACCACCCGCTCGCTCAGGTCGGAGACCATCTTGGTGGTCTCGGTGAGCAGCCGGGCGAGCTTGACGAGCACCATGGCCAGCACGCAGACCAGGACTATCCAGCCCGTGGCGGCGATCAGCCCGGCGACCTCTCCAGCGGTAAGCACTCCGCTCATCTCCCTCTTACGCTGGGCCGGAACGCCAAGACCCTATCGCGTCCGCCCGGCAGAAGAGGGCATGACGAGCGGCGGTGGGTCCGGGGACCGTGTCAGAGCGGCCGGCGCGGGCCGCCGCCCAGCGCGTCGACGCAGAGCTGGGCGAAGCCGTTCAGGCAGGGCAGATGGAGCAGCCAGCCCGCCAGCGCCCAGCCCAGGTGGATGTGGGTGAGCGCGTGCGCGAGGGCGGTGACGCCCTGGGCGCGCAGGCCGTCGGCGCGCTCGTAGGTGATGCGGCGCAGGCCCGCCGGGTGGTTCTCGGCGGCGGCGATCCGCAGCCCGATCGGCCGGCGCCTGGTGATCCAGGCGCCGACCTGGGAGCACTGGCCGCAGGTGGCCGCCACGTAGAGGGTCGCGTGGACGGTCAGGGGGTGGACGGCGGGCCGCAGGCGCGGCAACCAGGCCCGCACGCCGGCCCGGTAGGCGGCCCAGTCGGCGCCGAAGCGCCGGGTGAGCTGCTCGCCCTCGTGCCAGGCGGCCAGCCCCGCGCCGTAGGCGAAGCTGATCGCCGCCGCGGCGAGGAAGCGCACGTCGAGTACGGCCAGCAGCACGTACCCGGCGGTCATGGCCACCTGCATGGGATTGCGCACATACGCGTACGGCCCGCCGGTCACCAGCCGCAGCGGCGGATCGTAGGGAAAGGGCGTGCCCCCGCCCGTCCTCGCGAACTCCCGCACCGCCGCGGCCCCCATCACGAACGGCGCCGCCAGCGCCTGCGCCATGAGCGCCAGCACCCAGGCGGGCTGCCGCCAGACCTCCATCAGGAGCACCGGCGCCACGACCCCGAGCCCGGCCGCCAGCACGACCTGGAACCCGGCGCGGACCATCGGCAGCCTTCCCCGGACGGTCCAGCGGATCAGCAGCAGCCCCGGCACGAGCGCGAGTCCCACCGCCACCGCCTCGCCGGCCATCCAGTGCTCGCCCAGCAGCACCACCGGCTCGGCCAGCGGCATCACCGCCAGGTCGAGCCAGGCCAGCCCGGCCGCGACGAGCGCCACGGGCGCCTCGGGGAAGGCCAGCGCGGGCAGCGCGCCCCACAGCAGCGCCCAGCCGAGCAGCAGGTCGAGGGGGACCCCGGCCAGCATGCCGCCCTCGGCGTGGAAGGTCCACCAGCCGCCCTGGTTGACGGCCATGAGCACCATGGCGTTCCACGCGGTGGCGAGGACGGCCGCGGCGATGCGCGGCGGCCCTAGCCGGCCGGCCCGCGACGCCGCCAGGGCGGCCACGAGGACGGCGGCCAAAGGCAGCATCAGGCCGATACCCCTGACCAGGACAGCGGTCACCGGGCACCGGCGAAGGTGGCGGCCAGGTATCCGGCGGCCTCGGTGGCGGCGTAGCGCTGGATGGGGCCGAAGTACCAGGACGGGTCGAAGGTCCTGCGGTAGCCGAGCGCGACGGTGAGCCGGCCGCCGGTCCAGGTGAACGCGGCTTCGCGCAGATCCAGCCAGCGGGCCAGCGTGGTGTCGCGGACCACCTCGAACACCACCCGGCCGTGGCCGCTCTCCTTCACCCGCAGCGTCATCGAGCGCGGCTCTGGCCGGGCGCCGATGCCCAGGGACCGGCGCGGGGTGAAGACGATCTCCCGCGTGGCGCCGACCGCGAGCCCGGTGCCGCTCGCCGACAGCGGCCGGGGGAAGCCGAGCCTGAGCAGGGTGGAGGCGTAAGGGGCGAAGCGGGGCGGGGCGGCCAGGGCGGCGGCCACGTCCCCGGTGGCGGCCGCGGAGGCGCTGACGACCTCCTCGCGCGGCAGCGAGGTGACCTCGCCGCTCCCTTCGATCACGGCCAGCAGGAGCAGCGGCGCGGCGAGCATCTGCGGGCCCTTGGGCCCCTCGGCGCGCAGGTAGTCGGTGAACGCCCCGAAGATGGCTCCCACCAGGTAGAACAGCGGAGCGGCGAACACCAGGCAGACGATCCCCTCGCCCAGCAGCGGGCCGGAGAGCGCGAGCCCGACGGTGATGACCGCCATCACCAGCCCGAGGGCCGAGCGCGGCTTGGCGACCAGCACGACGGTGATCGCGATGATCGCCGGGACGCCCACGTAGAACAGCGCCGTCTGCTCCAGCCCTCCGGCGTGCAGCAGCTTGTAGGCCAGCATCGCCGCGAACAGCGCGCTCACCACTCCCACCAAGGCCATGCGTGTGCCCATCGCAGCTCCTTTGACCGAATGCTTTAATCGAACGCTCAAACCTTACGGCAGACCTCGATCCGGGAGAAGACCGGGATGGCCGTCAGCCGGCTGAGCGCACCAGTTCGATCTCGAAGCCCGCGGCGTTCTCCAGGTAGGCCGCGTGGTGGCCGGGCCCGCCCGCATAGGGGTGGCGGTCGGCGAACAGCAGCGTCCAGCCGTGCTCGCGGGCCTCCTCGGCCAGGGCGTCGGGGTCGTCGACGTGGAAGGCGAGGTGGTTCAGCCCGGCGCGCAGGCGGTCATGGCGGCCGGGGACGCGGGCGGGCGACTCCTCCAGCACCACGTACGTGGCGCCGAGCAGCCAGGACCGCCCGCCCTCCCAGCTCTGGAACTCCGAGTAGCCGAGCCGCCCGAACAGCCAGGCGAAGCCGGGCAGAATCTCGGCGAGGTCGTCCACCCACAGCTCGACGTGGTGCAGGGCGCCGTGCACAGTGCTCATTCGCCGCGCAGGAAGGCGCGGATCTTGGCCCACCGCTCGGCGACGGGCGCCTCGGCGCCGTGCTTGGTCGGCTCGTAGTAGCGCCGCTCGCGCACCTGCTCGGGCGCGTAGTCCTGGCGGACGACGCCGTGGTCGAAGTCGTGCGGGTACTTGTAGCCGTCGCCGTGGCCGAGCTTGGCCGCGCCCGGGTAGTGGGCGTCGCGCAGGTGGCCGGGGACCTGGCCGATGAGGCCCTTGCGCACGTCGGCGGCGGCGGCGCCGATGGCCTTCACCACGGCGTTGGACTTGGGGGCCATGGCGCAGTGGATGACCGCGTGGGCGAGGTTGATCTGTCCCTCGGGCAGGCCGATGAGCTGGACGGCCTGGGCCGCGGCCACCGCCGTCTGCAGGCAGGTGGGGTCGGCCATGCCGACGTCCTCGGAGGCGAAGATGACGATGCGCCTGGCGATGAAGCGCGGGTCCTCTCCGGCCTCGACCATGCGGGCGAGGTAGTGGAGCGCGGCGTCGGCGTCGGAGCCGCGCATCGACTTGATGAAGGCGCTGATGACGTCGTAGTGCTGGTCGCCCTGGCGGTCGTAGCGGACGGCCGCCTTGTCCACGGCCTTCTCGACCACCTCGACGGTGATGTCGTCGGCCAGGAGCGCCGCGGCCTCCAGGTAGGTCAGGGAGCGCCGGGCGTCGCCGCCCGCCAGCCGTACGAGATGGTCGAGGGCCTGGGGGGCCAGGCTCGCGCGGCCGGCCAGGCCGCGCTCCTCGGCGACGGCGCGTTCCAGGACGGCGCGGACGTCGTCGTCGGACAGCGACTCCAGGGTCAGCAGCAGCGAGCGTGAGAGCAGCGGGGAGATGACGGAGAAGTAGGGGTTCTCCGTGGTGGCGCCGATGAAGGTGACCCAGCGGTTCTCCACGGCGGGCAGCAGGGCGTCCTGCTGGGCCTTGTTGAAGCGGTGGACCTCGTCGACGAACAGCACGGTCTGGCGGCCGGTCATGCCGAGCTCGCGGCGGGCGTTGTCGATGGCGGCGCGCACGTCCTTGACGCCCGCCGAGACGGCGGAGATCTCGACGAAGCGGCGCTTGGTGACGTTGGAGACCACGTACGCGAGCGTGGTCTTGCCCGTGCCCGGCGGGCCCCAGAGGAACAGCGACATCGGCGCCTCGCTCTCGACCAGCCGACGCAGCGGCGTGCCGGGGCCGAGCAGGTGGCGCTGGCCGATCACCTCGTCGAGCGTGCGGGGCCGCATCCGGACCGCGAGCGGCTGAGGAGTGGCCTCTTCAGCCGCCGAATCGAACAGGCTATCCACAAACCGAGACTACAGGGTCCACACGGCCCTCGCTCCCGAGTCACCCGCCCTGAAGACGTAGTACGCGGCCACGAGCGCGGCCACGACCGTCAGCACGGAGAGGACCAGCCCGGCCGTCTTGTTGCGGGCGGCGAAGACCAGCAGCAACGACAGCACGCCGAGGGCCAGCGTGGACAGCAGCAAAGGGGTGGCGAAGCTCTCATGGGTGGCGATGCGCCGGCCCAGGTCGCCCTCCGCGGTGGCGAAACGGGCCTCCTTCAGCGCCATGCCGCTCTGCCGCGCCGCGAAGACCGCCGCGGGCGCCGCAACCGACAGGGCGACCACCGCCCACGCGAGCTGCGGCCGCCAGCGTGTCACCGCGGCGTAGGCCACCGATACGGCCACGAGCAGCGGGGTCAGCACGACGGCGAAGTGGATGATCAGGGGGTGGGCGGGGAGCCCGAGGATCTCGTTGAACATGGCAGCACTCCGTTCTCATTTCAACTACGTATGAGGCAAGGACCTGGTTCCCGTCCCTTCCGTCACTTACGTACACCACATAAGGCGGGCCGGTAGCATGCGCGAAGTTGTTTGGTCATGTGTCGGCAAAGATGGAGGACATATCCGTGAGCGGCGACGACCGCCAGAGCGAGCTGGCGCGAGAGCACAAGGAGCGGCAGGCGCGGCGCGCTGCTGAGGACAACGCCAAGGGCAGGCGCAACACCTTCATCGGCGCCGGAGTGGCCGTGGTCCTGGTCGCCGGCGGCATCGTGGCCGCCACCACCCTCCTCGGCGGCGGCGACTCCAAGAACGTCTCGGCGGCCTCTTCGCCGAGCCCGTCCGCCAGCTCCAGCGTCTCCTCGGAGCCCGAGCCGTCGATGACGCCGAAGACCGGCCCGATCAGCTGCACGTACACCAAGGACACGCAGGACGTGCCCAAGAAGTTCGTCGGCTTCCCGCCCAAGAAGCCGGGCGACGCCATGAAGATCAAGACGATGACCGTGGTCACCAACCGCGGCGACATCGTGATCCAGGTGGACCCGAAGTTCACGCCGTGCACGGTCAACTCGATGGCGTTCCTGGCCAAGAAGAACTTCTACGACAACACCAAGTGCCACCGCCTGGTCGTGCCGGAGAACTCCGGCCTGTTCCTGCTGCAGTGCGGTGACGCGCTGGCCAAGGCCGACGGCAAGAACCCCACCGACGGGCAGGGCACCGCGGGATACGTCTACGGTGACGAGGCCGCGGGGGCCATGCCGTACAGCAGGGGCGTGGTCTTCCTGACCCAGCCCACCGACGCCCAGGGGCAGAACTCCAGCCAGTTCGCCATCTCGATGTCGAACGAGAACACGCAGCTCGACCCGGCGTACTCGATCCTCGGCATGGTCACCAGCGGCCTGGAGATCATCGAGAAGGCGGCCAAGGAGGGCTTCATCGTCAACCCCGACGACGTCACGGGCGACGGCGGCTCCACGGCGCCGAAGAACCCGTTCATCATCAAGGACGTGAAGATGTCCACGAAGTGACACTCCTGTGGGGCCGGAGCGGATCCGGCCCCGCAGCTCGCTTCCGGCCCTGCCCGAGGCGTTCTAGGGTGATCTCCGTGCCGGAGAAAATACCGTTCGAGTTCCTTTTCAGCCCCGGCTTCAGCCGGGACCCGTACACCGCCTACGACGCGCTGCGCGCCGCGGGCCCTGTGCATCCCATCGACTTCCCGCCCGGGATGGCCGCGTTCCTGATCATCGACCACGAAGTCGGGCGCGCCGCGCTCAACGACCCGAGGCTGTCGAAGGACATCGCGGTCTTCGGCGACTACTTCCGCAAGCTCGCCGACACCGACGACCTGCTCTTCCAGTCGAACATGCTCCAGGTCGACCCGCCCGAGCACACCCGGCTGCGCCGCGTGGTGGCCAAGGACTTCACGCCGCGCCGCGTGGAGGCGCTGCGCCCGCGCGTGCAGGAGATCACCGACGAGCTCATCGACGCCATGGAGATGAACGGCAGCGCCGAGCTGATCGACGAGTTCGCCTTCCCGCTGCCGATCATCGTCATCTGCGAGCTGCTGGGCGTGCCCGCCGAGGACCGCGAGCGGTTCCGCGAGTGGTCGAGCCGGCTGGTCAACCCCAGCTTCGACCCCGAGGGCACCCGGGTGCGGCAGCAGGCGGCGCGCGACACGCACGCGTACTTCTCCCGCCTGGTCGCCGAGCGGCGCGCAGAGCCGCGCGACGACCTGGTCAGCGCCCTGGCCAACGGCGGCGAGCTGGACGAGCGCGAGCTGCTGTCCACGCTGACGCTCCTGCTGATCGCCGGGCACGAGACGACGGTCAACCTCATCGGCAACGGCATGCTGGCGCTCCTGCGCAACCCCGACCAGCTCGCGCTGCTGCGCGGCGAGCCCGAGCTGCTGCCGGAGGCGATCGAGGAGTTCCTGCGCTTCGACGGGCCGGTCGAGCGCTCCACTCCCCGCTTCGCCGCCGAGGACATGGAGATCGCCGGGGTGGCCGTGCCGCGCGGCGCGATGGTGCACATCTCGCTCGGCGCCGCGGGACACGACCCCGCCGCCGTCGCCTCGCCGGGCGAGCTCGACATCACCCGCCAGGACAACCGTCACCTCGCCTTCGGGCACGGCGTCCACTTCTGCCTGGGCGCGCCGCTGGCCCGCCTGGAGGGGCGGATCGCCATCGGCACGCTGCTGGCCCGCCTGCCCGGCCTCGCGCTGGACTGCGCCGAGGAGGAGCTGGCGTGGCGGCCCGCGGGCTCGGTGGTGCGGGGCCTGTCGCGCCTTCCCGTCCGCTTCTGAGCGCCGGTACGGCCACCGCCCACCGGCACCGGCGGGCGGTGGTCAGCGCCAGGTGACGCGCAGCGCGGTGGCGACGTCCAGCGGCGAGCCGCCCGCCTGCGCGGCCAGGATCCCCGCCCCTTCGGGCGAGCGCGTGTAGACGGGCTCGCCGAGGCTGACCCAGCGGTTCCACGCCCGCGCGAACGCCCGCGCGTCCTTCTTGCGCTCGCCCAGCGCCTCGGGCACCGCGTGGTGGACGACCGCGTTCGGCTCCGGACGCCCGGCCATGAGCGCCCGCCCCTGCCGCGGCCCCGGCTCGACGAGGTAGCGGGGCACCAGGTAGCGCGGCGCGACCGGCGCGGTCAGCACCTCGTCCAGCGCGAGGCTGAAGCGGCGCGAGGCGGGCTCGGGCACGCCGCGCAGCTCGATCCAGTACGCGCCCGCGCCGTCCGGCTCCACGTGGACCGCCCGCGCGCCCTCGGGCACCTGCCCGGTCTCGTGCAGGGCCTCGGCCACGGCGCAGGCGATCGCGGGCAGGTCGAACTGCTCCGCCACCTCCCGCAGCGCCGCCTGTCCCACGCCGGTACGGCGGGCCCGCCGTACCAGGAGGAAGGCGGCGGCGCCGAGCGGCAGCCCGCCCGGCAGCGCCGGCGGGAGGGCGTCGGCGAGCGCGGGCAGCGCGGCGGCGAGCCAGCCCGCGGTGCCCGCGGCCCATCCGGCGGCGCCCGCCAGCAGGTGCGGGCGGCGCGACAGCCGGGGCCGCGGGCTGATGCCGCGCTCGGCGGGCACCGCGCGCGGCGGCTCGGGACGGCCGGCCGCCGGGCGGGCCGCGGCGCGGGCGGGCTCGACGCGCAGGCTGTGCACCGGCAGGTCCTCGTACGGCGAGCCGACCCGCCACAGCTCCCGCACCCTGGCCCGGTCGGCCGCCCGCTCCAGCATCGACACGTTGAAGCGGTCGAAGTCGGCG
Organism: Nonomuraea sp. NPDC050790; assembly: GCF_044456745.1. Lineage (NCBI taxonomy): Bacteria > Bacillati > Actinomycetota > Actinomycetes > Streptosporangiales > Streptosporangiaceae > Nonomuraea > Nonomuraea sp. NPDC050790. The sequence continues at coordinate 44,893 of NZ_JBITGF010000018.1, forward strand.
ACCGGCGGCGGGGCGTACGGCGACAGCTCGGGGTGCACGTGCGCGACCCCCGCCGCGATCGTCCCCGAGTCGGTCAGCCCGAAGTAGCCGTCGTGCTTGCGGACGAACCGGTCCCAGTCGGCCGACCCCTTGGGGTGCTCCGCGCTGACGCAGACCACGGACCAGGTGTTGGCCACCTTCTCCGGCCACGACGGGTCGGCGCGCAGCCCGCGCCCGCGCATCTGCACGACCGCGCCGGCCGTGGTCGCCTCGGTGAGGTCGATCACCGTGTTGACGCCCTTGGCGTCCCAGCCCTCGCCGAGCATCGCCCGGGTGCCGACCAGGACCGAGCAGCCGCCCGACTCCAGGAAGCGGGTGGCGAGGGCGACCCAGGCGCGGCTGTTCCAGGAGCCGGTCAGCTCGACGACGCCGTCCGCGCCGGGCGGGACGGGGTCGAGGCGGGCCGTACCGGAGCAGAACGCGGCGAAGGCCGCGGCCGTCGCGGCCGGAGCGGCGACGGTGCGGCCGGTGACGAGCATCGGGTGCAGCCGCGCGGTGCGCGGGTCGGCGGCGAGCGTCTCCAGCACCAGCCTGGCGGACCCGGCCTGCTCGTCCAGCACGCCTGAAAGGCGCGCGGGCAGCGTCGCGGTGGCCCGCTCGTGGTCGCACAGCACCAGCGCGCGCATCCGCTCCCCCAGCGCGGCGTGCTCGGCCGCGAGGATCTCCGCCACCGCGACCGTCTTGGCCTCGCTGCGCGCCACCACCCGGTCGACCGGGGTACGGCCGGCCCGCACGCCACGCGCGGTGAGCTGGTAGCCGATCGACGGCAGCGCCAGCCGGATCGCCTCCACGGCGGCCTCGTCCGCAGGCTCGCCGCTGCGCCGCAGGCAGCGGCGCACGTAGTCGTCGAGCAGGCAGACCCAGTCCTCGGCCGTGGGCAGGTGGCGGTGCTCCTCGCGGACCCTGGCGCCCTCGGGCAGCGGCAGCAGCCCGGCGTGGTGCAGCCGCAGCGCCGCGGCGGCCAGCGCGGGATCGCGGCGCTCCAGCCGCTGCCACGTCATCACGTCCTCGCCCCGGTGCACCAGGCGGGTGTCGAGCCACTGCAGGAAGCCGACGGTGGCGAAGCCGGGGTCGAGCAGGCCGGTGGTGAGCTCGGCGAAGCGCTCGGCCTCGGCGGCCAGCCACGCCTGCTCGTGCGCGGTCGGGCAGGTCAGCCAGGCCAGCTCCGCGTACGGGGCCAGGTGGCCCTCGCGGACCACCGCCGGGATCGAGGGCCCGCGCACCACCGGCCCGAACAGTTCCCCGACCAGCTCCGCCTGCGACGGCGTGAGCCGGTCCGGCGGGGTGGCGGTCAGCCCGATGACGGTGGCCTCGGGCAGTCGCCGCAGCACCTCGGCCAGCAGTTCGCCCCAGGTGTCGAGCAGGTGGTGGCACTCGTCCAGCAGCAGCGTCACCGGGCCGAGCGCGGCCAGCCGGTCCACCAGCTCGCGGCCCTGCGGGCGCAGCCGGTCGAGGTGGGAGGGCCGCCTGCCGCCGTCCTCGTCGATCTCGGCGTCGGGGTCGAAGCTGGCCAGCGCCTGATAGGTCAGGACGGTGACGTCCTGGTCGAGCTCGCGGGAGGTGCCCGCGCGCGCCTTCTCGCCGAAGGCGCGCCACTCGGCCAGCCACTGGCCCTGGATGGCGGTGTTGGGGCCGAAAGCCACGATCGGGGCGTCCAGCCTGCGCGCCGCCTCCAGGCCCGTGAGCGTCTTGCCGGTGCCCGGTGGCAGCACGACCCAGGCCCGGCGCCGTCCGGCCGCCAGCGCCGCCTCCAGCTCGCTCAGGGCGTGTGACTGGTGGCGGCGCAGCGGCTTGGGGACGGCGAGATCGGCATAGCGCATGCGGGCCTTCCCCCGGGTGCCCCTACTCCTTGGGCTTGGCGTCGACGCCGGCTTCCTTGCGCTGCTCGGCCGTGATGGCCGTGGGAGCGCCGGTCAGCGGGTCGAAGCCGGAGGCGGTCTTCGGGAAGGCGATCACGTCACGGATCGACTCGCCGCCGGACAGCAGCATGCAGATGCGGTCCCAGCCGTAGGCGATGCCGCCGTGCGGGGGCGGGCCGTACTGGAAGGCGTCGAGCAGGAAGCCGAACTTGCTCTCCGCCTCCTCCTTGGAGATGCCGAGCACGTCGAAGACGCGCTGCTGCATCTCGGCCCGGTGGATACGGATCGAGCCGCCGCCGATCTCCATGCCGTTGCAGACCATGTCGTAGGCGTAGGCCAGGGCCTCGCCCGGCTTGTCCTGGAAGTCGGCGGCGTACTCCGGCTTGGGTCCGGTGAAGGGGTGGTGGACCGCGGTCCAGCCGCCCTCGCCGTCCTCCTCGAACATGGGCGCGTCCACGACCCAGAGGAACGCCCACTGCGACTCGTCGATGAGCCCGCAGCGGCGGCCGATCTCCAGGCGGGCGGCGCCGAGCAGGTCGCGGGAGGAGTTTCCGGCCCCGGCGGCGAAGAAGATCGCGTCGCCGGGCGCGGCCTTGACCAGGTCGGCGAGCCCGCCGAGCTCACGCTCCGACAGGTTCTTGGCCACCGGGCCGCCCAGCGTGCCGTCCTCCTGGACCAGCACGTACGCCAGGCCCTTGGCGCCACGCGACCTGGCCCAGTCCTGCCAGCCGTCGAGCTCCTTGCGGGTCTGGGAGGCGCCGCCCGGCATGACGACCGCGCCCACGTACTCGGCCTGGAAGACGCGGAACGTGGTGTCCTCGAAGTACTCGGTGACCTCGACGAGCTCCTGGCCGAAGCGCAGGTCGGGCTTGTCGGAGCCGTAGCGGGCCATCGCGTCGGCGTAGGTCATCCGCGGCAGTGGGACGGGGATCTCGTAGCCGAGGATCTCCTTCCACACCCGGCCGATCAGCGCCTCGCCGACGGCGATGACGTCCTCCTGGTCGACGAAGGACATCTCGATGTCGATCTGGGTGAACTCCGGCTGCCGGTCGGCGCGCAGGTCCTCGTCGCGGTAGCACTTGGCGAGCTGGTAGTAGCGTTCGAGACCGGCCACCTGCAGCAACTGCTTGAAGAGCTGGGGCGACTGCGGCAGCGCGTACCAGTTGCCCGGCTGCAGGCGCACCGGCACCAGGAAGTCGCGGGCGCCCTCGGGGGTGGAGCGGGTCAGCGTGGGCGTCTCGACGTAGACGAAGCCGAGCTCGTCCATGACCTGGTTGGCCAGGAAGGTGGCCTTGGAGCGCACCCGCATCGCGTTGCCGACCTGCTGGCGGCGGATGTCGAGGTAGCGGTACTTCAACCGCGCCTCCTCCGACACCCCGGCGTTGCCCTCGATGGGGAAGGGCAGCGGCGCCGACTCGCTGAGCACCTCGACCTCGGTGGCGACAACCTCGATCTCGCCCGTGGGCAGCTCGGGGTTGGCGTTGCCCTCGGGCCGCACGCGTACCTCGCCGACCACCTTCACGCAGTACTCCGCGCGCAGGTCGTGGGCGTGGTCCTCCTCGCGGAAGACCACCTGCGCCGAGCCGGAGGCGTCACGCAGGTCGATGAAGACGACGCCGCCGTGGTCGCGGCGGCGGGCCACCCATCCTGCGAGCGTCACCTGCTGCCCGGCGTGCTCCTTGCGGAGCTCCCCGGCCTTATGCGTGCGGATCACTGCACTTTCCCCTTCAGAACGTCCACGACCTGGGCCAGAGGCACCTCGGTCTGCTCAGCGGTGGTCAGGTCTTTCAGTTGTACGGCTTGCGCCGCCAGGTCACGCTCGCCCAGGATCAGCGCGAAACGGGCGCCGGAGCGGTCCGCGCCCTTCATCGCGCCCTTGAGTCCCTTGCCGCCGAAGGACATGTCGGCGGCGACGCCGGCCGCGCGCAGGTCGCCGACAAGCCTGAACATGGTCCTGGCGGCCTCCTCGCCCAGCGCCACACCGTACACCTCGCAGCGCGGCGGGGTGGCGGGCTCGACGCCCTCGCGGGCCAGCGCGATGACGGCGCGGTCCAGGCCGAGGCCGAAGCCGATGCCGGGCAGCGGCGGGCCGCCGATGGCCTCGGACAGCCCGTCGTAGCGTCCGCCGCCGCCGATGCCGGACTGCGCGCCCAGCAGCGGGTGGTCGAACTCGAAGGTGGTGCGGGTGTAGTAGTCGAGGCCGCGCACCATCCTGGGCTCGTCCTCCCACGGGATGTCCAGGTCGGCCAGGTGCTGCTTGACGCGGTCGTGGTAGGCCTTGCAGGCCGCGCACAGGTGGTCGCCGATCAGCGGCGCGTCCTCAAGCTGCTTGCGCACCTCGGGCCGCTTGTCGTCGAGCACGCGCAGCGGGTTGATCTCGATGCGGGCCCTGGTGGCCTCGTCGAGGTCGAGGCCGCGCAGGAAGTCCTGCAGGCGGGCGCGGTAGAGGGGCCGGCACTCGGCGCAGCCCAGCGAGTTGAGCAGCAGGCGCACCTGGGTCAGGCCGATCGCTTGGTACCACTGCCAGGCCAGCGCGATGGTCTCGGCGTCGACGGCCGGGTCCTCGCTGCCGACGGCCTCCAGGTCGAGCTGGTAGAACTGCCGGTAGCGGCCCTCCTGGGGCTGCTCGGCGCGGAAGACCGGGCCGCCGGTCCAGACCTTGACCGGGAGCTGGCCGCGGTGCAGGCCGTACTCCAGGATCGCGCGCAGGACGCCGGCGGTGAACTCGGGGCGCAGCGTGAGCGAGCGGCCGCCGCGGTCGGTGAAGGTGTACATCTCCTTGGAGACGACGTCGGTGGACTCGCCGACGCCGCGGGCGAACAACTGGGTGTCCTCGAAGACCGCGGTCTCCATATAGGAGTAGCCGGCGCGCCTGGCGGTCTCGGCGAACGCCTGGCGGATGGCGTAGAACGTCGCGGCCTGCGGAGGAATGTACTCCTTGACGCCCTTTGGTGCTTGGAAGCTCATTAGATCCCTCGTGTGGGACCGGCGTGCGGCGCTGCTTCCCTCAAATAAGGATTGGTGGCGCGCTCGCGGCCGATCGTGGTCTGTGGTCCGTGGCCCGGCAGGACGATCGTCTCATCAGGCAGCGGCAGGCACTTGGCGGCCAGGCTGCGCAGGATCGTCGGATAGTCGCCGCCCGGCAGGTCTGAGCGGCCGATGGAGCCGGCGAACAGCAGGTCACCGGAGAACATGATCTCGTCCTCCGGCAGCCGGAAGCTCACCGACCCCCTGGTATGGCCGGGGGTGTGGTCCACGACGAGCTCGAGGCCCGCGAGCTTCAGCACGGCGCCGTCGGCCAGTTCCCTGACGTCGTCGGGCTCGCTCAGCGTGATGCCGCCGAACAGTTGCGCGGAGGTGTCGGACCAGCCCTTGGCCGGATCGCTGAGCAGATCGCGGTCCTCGGGGTGGATCCACGCGGGGATGTCACGCGCGCCGCACACCGGGGCCACCGACCAGACGTGGTCGAGGTGCCCATGGGTCAGCAGGACCGCGACCGGCTTGAGCCCGTGCTCGCGCAGCAGCTCGTCGACGCCGTCCACGGCGTCCTGACCAGGGTCGACGATCACACATTCCTCGCCGGCGGCGGGCGCGACGACGTAACAGTTGGTCTGGAAGGCCCCTGCGGGGAACCCTGCGATGAGCATCTGCCTCAGCTGATCTCGTTGAAAAAGCCAATGGGAATGTAACCGAAGGGTACCGGTGCGGGTCGCCGGGCTGCGAACCATTACCCATTGGCCGATACGATTCGCCCACCTCAGTTGATTGACTATGGGAGGCAAAGCGGTGGCCACGGGGAAGGACCGGCAGAAGCAGCTGGCTCGTGAGCACTACGAGCGGCAGATGCAGCGCCGCATCGAGCGCGAGCAGCGGAACAAGCGCACTGCGATCATCGGCTCCAGCATAGGCGTCGTCGTGGTGGTCGGCGGCATCGTCGCCGCCGTGGCCCTGTTCAACGGGGAGCCAGGCACCGAGGCGGCGGCGTCGCCCACGCCCGCGGCCTCCGACTCGGCCCAGCCGAGCACCTCGCCGAGCCAGGTCGCGGCGGCGGCGCCGTTCGATCCGAAGACCGGCAAGTGCGGCTACGTGGCCGACAAGAACGGGACGGTGAAGGACGTCGGCATGCCGCCGGCCAAGGCGAGCGTGAAGCCGGAGACCAAGACGCTGACGTTCGCCACGAGCCTGGGCGACATCCAGGTGGAGCTGAACAACGCCAAGGCGCCGTGCACCGTCAACTCGCTGGAGTACCTGGCGAAGAAGAACTACTACGACGGCAGCAAGTGCCACCGGCTCGGCAACGAGAAGTTCCCGATGCTGCAGTGCGGCGACCCGACGGCCAAGGCCGACGGCAAGAGCCAGACCGACGGCATGGGCGGGCCCGGCTACGTGATGGCCGAGGAGAACCTCCAGGGCGCCACCTACAAGCGCGGCGTCATGGCCATGGCCAAGACGAGCGCGCCGGGTTCCACCGGAAGCCAGTTTTTCCTGGTATACGGCGACATCGGACTCACCCCGGATTACACGCCAGTCGGTACGATCACCAAGGGGCTCGACATTCTCGACAAGGTGAACAAGGCGGGCGTTATCACGCCGGGTCCGGACGGAACGGGAGCGCCCAAGGAAACCCTCCAACTCAAAGACGTGACAATCTCTGGCAAGAGCTGACGTAATACAACTAGGGACGGGTAGTCCCGAAGGGTCTGATGGAAAGTGCGGGAGGACACGGTGAGCACCGACCCGTGGGGCCGGGTAGACGACGACGGCACCGTCTACGTGCGTACGGCTGAGGGAGAGCGGGCCGTCGGCTCCTGGCAGGCCGGTGAACCCGAGGAAGCGCTGGCCTACTTCCATCGCAAGTACGACGAGCTGGCCGGGCAGGTGCAGCTCCTGGAGCAGCGCCTCAAGGGCACCGACCTGGCGCCGGCCCAGGCCGAGGCCAGCATCGTCAAGCTGCGCGAGGCCGTCGCGGACGCCCACGCCATCGGCGACCTGGCCGCGCTGACGGCCCGTCTGGACGGGCTGTCGGAGCTGGTCGCGCACCGCCGCGAGGAGGTCAAGGCCGCCCGCGAGCACGCGCGGGTCGAGGCCAAGGCGGTCAAGGAGCGCATCGTCGCCGAGGCCGAGCGCATCGCCGAGGAGACCACCCACTGGAAGTCCGGCGGCGAGCGGCTGCGCCAGCTCGTCGAGGAGTGGAAGGCGGCCGACCGCATCGACCGCGCCACCGAGGCGGGCCTGTGGAAGCGGCTGTCGGCCGCCCGCACCGCGTTCGCCAAGCGCCGCAAGTCCTACTTCGCCGGACTCGACGAGCAGCGCGAAGGCGTGCGCGCCGAGAAGGAGCGCATCGTCGCCGAGGCCGAGGCGCTGGCCGGCTCCACCGACTGGGGCCCCACCGCCTCGGTCTACCGCGAGCTGATGCAGCGCTGGAAGGCGGCCGGCCGCGCCTCGCGCGACGCCGAGGACGAGCTGTGGGGCCGGTTCAAGGCCGCGCAGGACGTCTTCTTCCAGGCGCGCTCCGCCGTCTTCGCCGAGCGCGACGCCTCGCTCGCGGCCAACGCCGAGGCCAAGGAGGTCCTGCTCGTCGAGGCCGAGAAGATCCTCCCGGTGACCGACGCGCGGGCCGCCCGCGGCTCGCTGCGCGCCCTGCTGGAGCGCTGGGAGGCCGTCGGCCCGGTGCCGCGCGAGCAGCGCGACCGGCTCGAAGGCGGGCTGCGCAAGATCGACGAGGCCGTGCGCAAGGCGGAGGACGCGGAGTGGAAGCGCTCCAACCCCGAGGCCCGAGCCCGTGCCCAGAGCACCGTCGACCAGCTCCGCACCTCCATCGCGCAGTTGGAGAAGCGCCTGGCCAGGGCCGAGGCCGCGGGCCGGGCCAAGGACGTCAAGGAGGCCGAGGAGGCGCTGACGGCCCGCCGTTCCTGGCTGGAGGAGGCCGAGCGCACGCTCGCCGAGTTCAGCTGACCCTTTCGCGCGAAGAACGCCGGCCGGATCCTTCCGGCCGGCGTTTTCCGTGTGCTCCGCCGAATTAACTTCCTCACGAAGCGAATGTGATTTAGGCTCCAGACATCCGACCCATTCCGGTGGAGGACTGATGCCTTCGCGCCGTTCCGTCCTACTTCTCGCCGCAGCCAGCATGATTCCCGGTACGGCTCACGCCGATTCATCGGACCCCTGGCAGCGCGTACCTCACATTCTTCGCAGGATCCGGCCGCCCCGCTTCCCCCGCAGGACGTGGGACATCACCGCCTTCGGCGCCGTCGGCGACGGCGTCACCGACTGCACCGCCGCCTTCCGCCTGGCCGTCGCCGCGTGCAACCGCGCGGGCGGCGGACGCGTCGTCGTACCGCCGGGGCGCTTCCTGAGCGGGGCCATCCACCTGCGCAGCGGCGTCGAGCTGCACGTCTCGGAGGGCGCGACGATCGCCTTCAGCACCGATCCGAACGCCTACCTGCCGGTGGTCTTCACCCGCTGGGAGGGGACCGAGTGCTACAACTACTCCCACTTCATCTACGCCCGCGGCCAGCGCGACATCGCCGTCACGGGCAAGGGCACGCTGGACGGCCAGGCCCGCCAGGGCCCCTGGGAGAGCTGGTACGCCGGCGGCGGCCCCCAGGGCGCGGACCAGCGGGCGCTGCGCAAGATGGGCGACGACGGCGTGCCGGTGGAGCAGCGCGTCTTCGGCGCCGGCCACTACCTACGCCCGGCGATGATCCAGTTCGTCCAGTGCCAGAACATCCTGGTCTCGGATGTGACGATCCTGGAGCCGGCGATGTGGACGGTGAACCCCGTCTTGTCCCGAAATATCACCATCCGCCGGATCACGGTCGTCAGCACGCTCTACAACACCGACGGCTGCGACCCCGAGTCCTGCTCCTACGTGCACATCCACGACTGCCGCTTCAACACCAACGACGACTGCGTGGCGGTCAAGTCCGGCCGTGACGCCGACGGCCGGCGGGTCGGCGTACCCAGCGAGAAGATCGTCGTGCGGGACTGCCTGTTCTCGGGACGCTGGGGCGGCATCACCGTCGGCAGCGAGATGTCCGGCGGCGTGCGCGACGTCTTCGCCGAGCGCTGCGTGATCAACTCCCCCGCCTTCCCCGGCAACTACCCGGTCAAGTACCCCGTCTACATCAAGGCCAGCAAGAAGCGCGGCTCGTTCGTCGACGGCGTCCACGTCCGCGGCTTCACCGGCTCCGGCGTGGACCGGGAGATCATCTTCGTCAACATGAACTACGCGAGCACCGAGCCGGGCACGCTGCCGGTGTCGGTGCGGAACATCACCATGCGCGACACCCGCATCGACGGCGCCGACGCGGTGCTCAACCTCGTGGGACTCGAGACCGACCATCTGCGGGACGTGCGGCTGGAGAGATGCGTGTTCACCGGGATCACCGGCCCCGACAAGATCGCCTTCACCGACGGCCTGCGCCTGCGGAAGGTCTTCGTCAACGGCGTCGAGGTCTGAGCCCGCGTTTCAAGCGCGCGTTCCGACCGCACAGTTCCGACCGCACGGCCCGAGCGCGCGGTCCGAGCGCGCGGTCCGACCGCGTTTGCGACGGCGTTTCCGGCTGCGTTTCCGGCTGCGTTTCCGGCTGCGTGAGATGGTGGCCGGCATGGACGCCTTCCACCGCAAGCTCCACCACATCGCCCCCGGCATGCTGACGGCGGACACCGCGCAGACCGGGGGCATGCGCCGCCTGGCCGCCGTCAGCGGCGCCTCCGTGGGCTCCAGCCGCCTGTGGATGGGGCAGACGCACGTCGCACCCTCCACGGTCTCGGCCGACCACCACCACGGCGACTCCGAGACCGCCATCTACGTGGTCAGCGGCGCCCCGTGCTTCGTCTTTCTCGACCCCGACGGCGGGGAGGAGGTGCGCATCGAGGCCAAGCCGGGCGACTACGTCTACGTGCCGCCGTTCGTCCCGCACCGCGAGGAGAACCCCGACCCGTCGCGCGAGGCCGTGGTGGTCATCGCCCGCAGCACCCAGGAGGCGGTCGTCGTCAACCTGCCCGGCCTGCGGTAGCCCCGATCTTGCCTTCCATGCGAACATGTGTTCGTGAGCGAAGCGACGATCCTCCACGCCGATCTCGACGCCTTCTACGCCTCCGTCGAGCAGCGTGACGACCCGCGCCTGCGGGGCCGTCCCGTCATCGTCGGCGGCGGCGTGGTCCTGGCCGCCAGCTACGAGGCCAAGGCGTGCGGGGTGCGCACCGCGATGAGCGGCGGCCAGGCCCGCCGCCTGTGCCCGCGCGCGATCGTCGTCGAGCCCCGCATGTCCGCCTACTCCGCGGCCAGCAAGGCCGTCTTCGACGTCTTCGAGCGCACCACTCCGCTGGTCGAGGGCCTGTCCATCGACGAGGCGTTCCTCGACGTGGGCGGCCTGCGCGCGATCTCGGGCTCGCCCGAGCGCATCGCCGCCAAGCTCCGCCGCGACGTACGCGAGCAGGTCGGCCTGCCCATCACCGTCGGCGTGGCCCGCACCAAGTTCCTGGCCAAGGTGGCCAGCGGCGTCGCCAAGCCCGACGGCCTGCTCGTCGTGCCGCCCGACGGCGAGCTGGACTTCCTCCATCCGCTCCCGGTCGAACGCCTGTGGGGCGTCGGCCCCGTCACCGCCCGCAAGCTCCACGCCCTCGGCATCACCACCGTGGGCGAGGTGGCGGCGCTGCAGGAGTCCACGCTGACGGCCCGCCTCGGGCCCGCCGCCGGACGCCACCTGCTCGCCCTCGCGCTCAACCGCGACCCGCGCCCCGTCCAGACCGGCCGCCGCCGGCGCTCCATCGGCGCCCAGCGCGCTCTGGGCCGCACCCGGCGCACCCGTCAGGAGCTCGACGCCGTCACCGTCGGCCTGATCGACCGCGTCACCCGCCGCCTGCGCGCGGCCGACAGGTGCGCCCGCACGGTGGTCCTGCGCCTGCGCTTCGAGGACTTCACCCGCGTGACCCGCTCCCACACCCTGGCGCAGGCCACCGACGAGACCTCTCCCCTGCTCGCGACGGCCCGCCGCCTCCTGTCCGTCGCCGCGCCCATGATCGACGAGCGCGGCATCACGCTGCTCGGCTTCGCGCTCACCAACCTCGGCGACTCCGCCGCGCTGCAGCTCGCCCTGCCCCTCGACGAGCCCCGCGCTCTGGACACCACGGTCGACTCGCTCCGCCTGCGTTTCGGCTCGGCGGCGGTGACGCGCGCGGTCCTGCTCGGCCGCGACGACGGCCCCGCCGTCCCTCTCCTCCCCGACTAGCAGGTACGGCCCCGCCCCTCGATCGCGACGACAACCCTTCACCCCGCAGAGCCGGGACGCCGTCAACCCCTTCCCGGTCGCCCATGGCCGAGGCGGCGGGCGCTGCTTCCGAGATGCCTTCGAAGGCTCGACGCCTCTGACGCAGTGTGGGTTGACCGCAGCGCGAGCGGCCTCCACAGCGGCGTGTGGGCGCGCTCCGGAGGTGGTTCGGTGGTTGGGGCCGCGAGTGACCCCGAGCCGGGCCATAGGCCGCGGGTGACCCCAGGACGGGCCGTAGGCCGCGGGTGACCCCAGGACGGGCCGTAGGCCGCGGGTGACCCCGGGCCGGGCCGTACCTCTGGGGTCAGCTTCCGGCGCCGCTGACGCGGTAGACGTCGAAGACGCCCTGGATGCTGCGGACCGCCTTCAGCACGTGCCCCAGGTGCTTGGGGTCGCCCATCTCGAAGGTGAACTTGCTGATCGCCACCCGGTCCCGCGACGTGGTCACCGACGCCGACAGGATGTTGACGTGCTGGTCGGACAGCGTGCGGGTGACGTCGGACAGCAGGCGGGGACGGTCGAGGGCCTCCACCTGGATGGCGACCAGGAAGACCGAGTCCTCGCTGGGCGACCAGCTCACCTCGACCAGCCGGTCGGGCTGCTCCTTGAGTTGCTGGACGTTGGTGCAGTCGGCCCGGTGCACCGACACGCCGTGGCCGCGGGTGACGAAGCCGACGATGTCGTCCCCGGGCACCGGCGTGCAGCACTTGGACAGGCGTACCCACACGTCGGCGTCGCCCGCCACGACCACGCCCGCGCCACCGCCGCCGCGCGGGCGGCCCTTGAGGCGGGTGGGCAGCGAGGTCTCGGCGATGTCCTCCTCGGCGCTCTCGACGCCGCCGATGGAGGCCACGAGCTTCTGCACCACCGACTGCGCGGCGATGTGGCCCTCGCCGACGGCGGCGTAGAGGGCGGAGACGTCGGGGTAGCGCAGGTCGCGGGAGAGCGCCAGCAGCGCCTCGCCGGACATCAGGCGCTGCAGCGGCAGCCCCTGCTTGCGCATCGCGCGCCCGATGGCCTCCTTGCCGGCCTCGATCGCGGTCTCGCGGCGTTCCTTGGAGAACCACTGCCGGATCTTGTTGCGGGCACGGCCCGACTTGACGAACTTCAGCCAGTCGCGCGAGGGCCCGGCGTCGGGCGACTTGGAGGTGAAGATCTCGACGGTGTCGCCGTTGCCCAGCCGCGACTCCAGCGGCACGAGGCGGCTGTTGACGCGGGCGCCGATGCAGCGGTGGCCGACCTCGGTGTGGACGGCGTAGGCGAAGTCGACCGGGGTCGCGCCCTCGGGCAGGGCGACGACCTGGCCGCGCGGGGTGAAGACGTAGACCTCGGAGACCGAAAGGTCGAAGCGGAGCGACTCCAGGAACTCGCCCGGGTCGGAGGTCTCCTTCTGCCAGTCGAGGAGCTGGCGCAGCCAGGCCATGTCGCTGCCCGGCTTGACCTTGCCGGGCGGGGCGGCGGCGCCGACCTCCTCCTTGTACTTCCAGTGGGCGGCCACGCCGTACTCGGCGCGATGGTGCATGGCGTGGGTGCGGATCTGCAGCTCGACGGGCTTGCCCTCGGGACCGATCACCGTGGTGTGCAGCGACTGGTACATGTTGAACTTGGGCATCGCGATGTAGTCCTTGAACCGGCCGGGCACCGGGTTCCATCGCGCGTGGATCGTTCCGAGCGCCGCATAGCAGTCGCGCACGCTGTCGACCAGCACCCGGATGCCCACCAGGTCGTAGATGTCGTCGAAGGCGACGTCCCTGGCGATCATCTTCTGGTAGACGGAGTAATAGTGCTTGGGCCGGCCCTTGACCACCGCGCGGATCTTGGCCTCGCGCAGGTCGCCGGAGACCTTCTCGATGACCTCCTGCAGGAACAGGTCGCGCCGCGGCGCCCGCTCCGACACCATGCGCGCGATCTCGTCGTAGCGCTTGGGGTAGAGCATCGCGAAGGCGAGGTCCTCAAGCTCCCACTTGATCGTGTTCATGCCCAGGCGGTGGGCGAGCGGCGCGAAGATCTCCAGCGTCTCGCGGGACTTCTGCTGCCGCTTGTGCTCGGGCAGATAGCGCATGGTACGCATGTTGTGGAGCCGGTCGGCCAGCTTGATGATCAGCACCCGGATGTCGCGCGACATGGCGACGACCATCTTGCGCACGGTCTCGGCCTGGGCGGCGTCCCCGAACTTGACCTTGTCCAGCTTGGTGACGCCGTCGACCAGCGAGCCGATCGTGTCGCCGAAGTCGCCGCGCAGCTCCTCCAGGCCGTAGGCGGTGTCCTCGACGGTGTCGTGGAGCAGCGCGGCGCACAGGGTCTCGTCGTCGGTGCCGAGCTCGGCCAGGATCGTGGCCACCGCGAGCGGGTGCGTGATGTACGGGTCGCCGCTCTTGCGCTTCTGGTCGCGGTGATGGTACGCGGCCACGTCGTAGGCACGCTCGATCAGGCGCAGGTCGGCCTTGGGATGGGTCGCCCTGACCGTCCGGAACAAGGGTTCCAGCACCGGGTTCATGGCCCCACCCCCAAACCGCCGCCGACGCGTCGAAGACTCGGTTACGTCGGGCACGACCACATCACGGGGCACACAGACTCCTTTACGTGTGAGTCCAGGCCCCCCAGTGTATCCAGGTGGCGAACTCAGACGGTCAGCAGGGCGCGTACCTCTACTCCCGGCAGGCGCTCACGCCCCTTGAGAAAGGCAAGCTCCATCAGCACGGCCACGCCCACGACCTCGGCTCCGGCACGTCGTACCAGCTCCACCGTGGCGGCGGCGGTGCCGCCCGTGGCCAGCACGTCGTCCACGATCAGCACCCGGTCACCCGGTGCGAAGGCGTCCCGGTGCACCTCGATGGTGGCCGAGCCGTACTCCAGATCGTAGGACTCTTCCAGGGTTTCGGCGGGCAGTTTGCCCTTCTTTCTGACGGGCACGAACCCCGCCTGAGCCTTGTACGCCACCGGCGCCGCCAGGATGAAACCCCGCGCCTCGATCCCGACGATCTTGTCGGAGTCGAACAGCCCGGAGATCTCGTCCACCACGGCCGCGAACCCGGCGGGGTCGGCCAGCAGCGGCGTGATGTCCTTGAACAGCACACCCGGCTGGGGATAGTCGGGCACGTCCCTGATCAGGCCAAGGGTCCGCTCCATCATGAAATCTCCTCCTGTGGGACAAGCGAAGCCCCCGCCCCGTCGAAGCGGGGCGGGGGCGATGCCGGACAAACGTCAGCCCTTGGCCGCGGCGGCCTTCTTGGGGCCCTTGCCGCCGGTGGAGGCCAGCCTCCTGGCGATCGCCTGGTACTTCGGCTCGCGCTCCTTCAGCGTCACCAGCAGCGGCGTGGCGACGCACAGCGAGGAGTACGTGCCGACGAGCATGCCGACGAACAGGGCCAGCGCCAGGTCCTTCAGCGTTCCGGCGCCGAGCAGCGTGGTGCCGATGAACAGGATCGCCGCAACTGGGAGGATGGCCACCAGCGAGGTGTTCAGCGATCGGATCAGCGTGTGGTTCAGCGCGTCGTTGGCCGCCTGAGTGTAGGTCTTCTTCGACGTGGTGCCCAGCTTGGCCGTGACTTCCTTGATCATGTCGAAGACGACGACCGCGTCGTACAGCGAATAACCGAGGATCGTCAGGAAGCCCAGTACGGTCGCCGGGGTGACCTCGAAGCCCGACCAGGCGTAGATGCCCGCGGTGATGACCAGGTCGTGCACCAGCGCCACGATGGCGGCCAGCGCCATCTTCGGCTCGAACGCCATGCTGAGATAAAGGATGATCGCCAGCATGAAGACGCCCAGGCCGATCATGGCCTTCTGGGAGACCTCACCGCCCCATGAGGCGCCGATGGACTGGATGTCCACCTGCGAGACCGGGACCTTGTAGTCGGCGACGACGGCGTTCTGCACCTTGGTCACCGCGGACTCCGACAGCGTCTCGGTGGTGACCCGCCACCGGTCGCCGGCCGTCTGCACGATGGCCTGGTGCACGCCCTCGTCGAGGAAGGTCGAACGGACCTGCTCGATGTTGGCCGCGGGGGCCTTGAAGGAGAAGACCGAACCGCCCCTGAACTCAACGCCCAGGTTGAGGGGGCTGCCCGTGTTCACCGCGCTGAAGACCAGACCGGCGATCGAGAACAGCAGCAGCAGGCCCGACAGCGAGTACCAGAGCTTCTGCTTGCCGACGAAGTCGACATCGATCTCGCCGCGGTAGAGGCGACGCCCGAGTCCCATGTCAGGCCTCCTGCGGGGTGTTGGAGCGGGCGGGCTCGGCGGCCATGCGCTCGGCGTCGAGACCGGACAGCGGGTGCCCCTTGGCGAAGAACTTCAACCTCGCCAGGAGGGCGATGAACGGCTTCGTGAACAGGAACACCACGACGATGTCGATCAGCGTGGTCAGGCCCATCGCGAAGGCGAACCCGGCCACGCCGCCCACGGCCAGGAAGTACAGCACGACCGCGGCGATGAACATCACGGCGTCGGCGATCAGGATCGTGCGCCGGGCACGGACCCAGGCCACCTCGACGGCCGCGCGAAGCGTCCGCCGACCTTCCTTCATCTCATCACGGATGCGTTCGAAGTACACGATGAAGGAGTCGGCGGTGATGCCGATCGAGACCACCAGGCCGATGATGTGCGGCAGCGAGAGGGCGAAGCCGCCGTTCGCGCCGAGGACCACCACGGACTGGTAGGTGAGGACGGTGGCCACGACGAGGCTGAGCACCGCGACGAGGCCGAGGCCCCGGTAGTACAGCAGGCAGTACAGGACCACGAGGCCCAGACCGATGGCGCCGGCGATGAGGCCGCCCATGAGCTGGTCGGAGCCGAGCGTCGAGGAGATCGTCTCCACCGAGCTGCGGTTGAACTTCAGCGGCAGCGCGCCGTACTTGAGCTGGTCGGCCAGGTCGGTCGCGCTCTTCTGGTTGAAGCCGCCGGTGATCTCGGCGCGGCCGCCGGGGATCGGGCCCTGGATGACCGGCGCGGTGATGACCAGGCCGTCGAGGACGACCGCCACCTGGCTGCGCGGGGGCTGCGAGTTGAACGCGACCGAGGTGAGCTTGCTCCACTCCGAGGCGCCGGCGCTCTTGAAGTCGAGCTGGACGACCCAGTCGGTGCTGCCCGGGCGCACGCCCGCGGTCGCGGTGTCGATGTCGGTGCCGACGACCTTGGCCACGTCCAGGATGTACTTGGCGGAGCCGTCGTCGGAACAGGCCGCGAACTGCTTCTTCGGGTCGTCCTGGACGCCCTGGCCGCGGGTCTTGGGGTCGGTGCAGTTGAGCCCCTGGTACTGCTTCAGCACCGCCGGGTCGACGCCGCTCGTGTCGATCTGCGGCTGCTGCTCCTGCTGTGGCTGAGAAGGCTGCGCGGAGGGCGAGCCCGACGGCGTCGGGGTGGCCTTGGAGTCCTTCTTCTTGTCGTCCTTGGCCGACGGCGTCGGCGTCGTGGGCGAGGTCAGCGCGGAGGACAGGGCCTTGCCGGTCGGGGTGGCCTTGGGGGTCTCCTTCGGAGCGCCGGCCGTCGGCTTCGCGCTGGGCTCCTTGGACGGCGCCGTGGTGCCCGACGGGCTGCTGCTCGGCTTGGGCGCCTCGGTGGTGAGCTGCTCGGGGGCGGCGGCCTCCACGGCGAGCACCTGGCGGAAGCGCAGCTCCGCCGTGGTGCCGACCAGCTTGATGACCTCCTCCTGGCCCTTGCCGGGAACGGAGATGATGATGTTGTCGCCGGACTTGGCGACCTCCGCGTCGGAGATTCCGGTGCCGTTCACCCGGTCACGGATGATGCTGACAGCACGGTCGAGCGACTCTTGGGAGGGAGCCGCGCCGCTGAGCGTTACGGGTGACAGGGTCACCGTCGTTCCGCCGGCGAGGTCGAGGCCCAGCTTGGGCGTGAACGCCTTCTGCAGGAGCATCGTCCCGCCCAGGGCGAGGATGAGCGCCAGGAGAATCAGGAGCGTGCGCCCCGGATTGCTGTGGCGGCTGGTCGGTCGGGCCACGGGTCGTCAGTTCTTTCGGATTAGAGGTGTCGGTCGCAGCCTAGTCAGGACTGCTTCGTGCTCGAGTCGCCGTTCTTCGTTCCGTCCTTGACGTCCTCGGTCTTGACCTCGTCCGCCGTGTCGGTGACGGGCTCGTCGCTCACGACGGGCTCGTCGTCGACAGGGGCGTCGCCCGGGGTCAGGACACGGCCGATGGCCGCCTTGACCCAGCGGGTCTCGATGCCGGGCGCCACCTCAAGGATCACGTCCTCATTGTCGACCGCCACCACGGTGCCGAACAGACCTGTCGTGGTCATCACCCGCGTACCCGGGGTGAGCGAGTTCTGCATCTTGACGGCTTCCTGCTGCCGCTTGCGCTGCGGGCGGATGAGCAGGAAATAGAACACCACCACCAGAAGTACCAGCGGCAGGATGCTTCCGAGGGATCCCATGTCCATAAGGGGCGACCTTCCATTGTCGTACAAGAAGTTGACACCGGCCTCGCGCCGGAAATTCCGTGCGTTGCGTTCGGGGCCGCGCCGCTCAGCCCGTCAGCCTACACAGCCAGCCAAGCCACGGAGTGTAGGCGGTTGTTGCGAAACGCGGCAACGAGGCAGCGATTCGGCGCGCGGGGAAGTTCCCAATTCGCAATGGTTGCAACCGTTCTGTGACCCCCTGGGGCGGGCCGGGCGGACGCCGTACCGTGTCACAGGTCCGCGGGTCCGAACAGGGGCGCGCCGAACGCGTCAGGAGGCGGAGTGAGACCCAGGTGGGTCCAGGCCGCGGCGGTCGCGACGCGGCCGCGCGGGGTGCGGGCCAGCAGGCCCTGACGCACCAGGAACGGCTCCGCCACCACCTCGACCGTCTCCGGCTCCTCCCCCACCGCCACGGCCAGCGTGGACAGGCCGACCGGGCCGCCGCCGAACTTGCGCAGCAGCACCCCGAGCACCGCCCGGTCGAGCCGGTCGAGGCCCCAGGCGTCGACCTCGTAGAGGTTGAGCGCGGCGGCGGCCAGGTCGCGGGTGATGACGCCGTCGGCGCGCACCTCGGCGAAGTCGCGCACCCGGCGCAGCAGCCGGTTGGCGATGCGGGGCGTGCCGCGCGAACGGCGGGCGATCTCGTGCGCCCCGTCGTCGGGCAGGTGGACGCCGAGCAGGCGGGAGGAGCGGGCCAGCACCTGCTCGAGCTCGGGCACCTCGTAGAAGTCCATGTGGGCGGTGAAGCCGAAGCGGTCGCGCAGCGGCGCGGGCAGCAGACCGGCCCTGGTGGTCGCGCCGACCAGCGTGAACGAGGCGATCTCCAGCGGGATCGCGGTCGCACCCGGGCCCTTGCCGACGACGATGTCGACCCGGAAGTCCTCCATCGCGAGGTAGAGCATCTCCTCGGCGGGGCGGGCCATCCGGTGGATCTCGTCGATGAACAGCACCTCGCCCTCGGCCAGCGTCGACAGGATCGCCGCGAGGTCGCCCGCGCGTTCGAGCGCCGGGCCGGAGGTGATGCGCAGCGGCGCGCCCAGCTCCGCCGCGATGATCATCGCGAGCGTGGTCTTCCCGAGGCCGGGCGAACCGCTCATCAGCACGTGGTCGGGCGGGCGCTGCCGCCTGAGCGCGCTTTCGAGCACCAGCGAGAGCTGCTCGCGCACGCGCCCCTGGCCGATGAACTCCGCCAGCCGCTTGGGCCGCAGCGCCGCCTCGATCTGGTGCTCGTCGCCGCCCGCCTCCTGCGCGACCAGCTCGCGTTCGAACTCGCCCAGGTCGTCCCAGTCGCTCATCGCACGCTCAACGCCCTCAGCGCCGCCTTGAGCAGCACGGCCACCTGCGGCTGGCGTCCCTCGGCCAGCGCGACGTCGGCCTCGGGCGCCACGACGGCGACCGCCTCGTCGGCGTCCTTGCTGGAGTAGCCGAGTCCGACCAGACCGGAGTGGACCTGCTCGCGCCAGGCCGGCTTGCCCGCGTTCGGGCCGGCGATCGCGGCGTTGACGGTCTCCTCCGGGGTGCCGAGGCGGTCTTTGAGCTCCAGGACGATGCGCTGGGCGCCCTTCTGCCCGATGCCCGGCACCTGGGTCAGCGCCTTGAGGTCCGCGCCGGCCACGGCCAGGCGCAGCGCGTTCGGCGTGTGGACGGCCAGCATGGCCAGCGCCAGCTTCGGGCCGACGCCGCTGGCCGTCTGGAGCATCTCGAACACGGTCCGCTCGTCGTCGCTGCCGAACCCGAACAGGGTCAGCGACTCCTCCCGCACCACCAGGGAGGTGGCCAGCCTGGCCTCCTCCCCCACCCGCAGGCTCGCGAGGGTGCCGGGCGTGCAGTGCACCAGAATCCCCACCCCGCCGACCTCGACGACGGCGCCGTCCGGGGCGAGCGCCGCCACCTTTCCCGCCACGGACGCGATCACAACCCCACACCCTTTCCAGTGGTACGGCCTCCGGTGGCCCGGTTCCCAGTGGTCCGGTTTCCGGTGGTACGGCTCGCAGAGCTCTGGCCGGTGCCCTCCGAACCCGGCCCCGAGCCTAGGCCCTGATCAGACCCCACGCCCCCAGCCGTGCCAGAACCCGTCACACCGCCTCGCGACGACCCGGCGGAGCCACGCGCCCCCCGTGGCCCGTCCCCGGAACCGGCCGACGGGACAGACACGTCACCGGCACCGTCAGACAGGGCGGCCGAGGCAGTGGCGGAGGCGGCCGAGGCGGGCTGGGCCGCATCGGCACGCGGCGCACGCGAGACGGACGAGGCGGACGAGGCGGCGGCCTCGGGTGGCGGAGCACTGATGGGCGTGCCTGTGGGGGCCGGAGGCGGAGCACTGGTGGGCGTGCCCGTGGGAGCCGGTGGCAGGGCGCTGGCGGGTGTGCCCGAGGGGGCCGGAGGCGGGGCGGTCGCGTGTGTGCCCGAGGGGGCCGGAGGCGGGGCGCTGGTGGGTGTGCCCGGGGTGGGCGAAGGCGGGGTGGGGGTGCGGCGGGGCTGGGTGGGGATGCCGGGCTGGGGGCGGCGGCGGTGGGATTGGGCCTTGGCCACCGCCTGCGCGAGGCGTTGCTGGTTGCCGCCGCGCCACACGTGGCAGATGGCCAGGGCGAGCGCGTCCGCGGCGTCGGCGGGCCTGGGCATCTCGGACAGGCGCAGCAGCCGCGTCACCATGGCGCCGATCTGCTTCTTGTCGGCCGTGCCGCTGCCGGTGATGGCGGCCTTGACCTCGGACGGGGTGTGCAGCGCCACGGGCAGGCCGCGCCGCGCGGCGCACAGGACGGCGATGCCCGCCGCCTGCGCCGTGCCCATCACGGTCCGCACGTTGTGCTGGCTGAAGACGCGCTCGACCGCCACCGCGTCGGGGCGGACGTCGTCGAGCCACCGCTCGATGCCCTCCTCGATGCCGACCAGGCGGGTGCCGAGGTCGTCGTCGGGCGAGGTGCGCACCACTCCCACCGCCACCAGGGAGAGCGCGGCGCCCGGCCGTCCCTCGACGGCCCCGAGGCCGCACCTGGTCAACCCGGGATCGACGCCCATCACCCGCACCCGCAGCCCCCTCAACCGCCGAACACCTGTTCGGCACGGAACTCTACCCCTGTTCCCCCGCCCGCGCACCGGGAACACGCGCGGGCGGCGGGGGTGCTGGGCGATACGTCTAGAAGTAGTCCAGCATGTACGGCCGGCCCGCGAACACCGAGTCCAGGGTGTCGTCCGCGTCGTCAGGCCCGGTCATGAGCCCGGCCCGGCGCAGCGTGGCCGTGGGGACGCCGGTGTACAGGGCGGCCATGCCGCCGGCCGTCAGGTGGGGGCCGGGGGCGGTGGGGGCGGCGGTAGCCGTACCGGATCCCGAGGAGACCTCCAGGCGCCACGCGCCCGAGTTGCCGGGGCGCTGGGGGTCGGTGACGTGCACGACGGCGGAGGCGGACAGCGCGGCCGGGTAGCCGCGGCGGGCCACGGCGGCGGGCAGGTCGATGAGGCGCTGCATCCAGCGGACCTGCTTGACCGTCTCCTTGGCGCGCTCGCCCACGAGCCACAGCACGGGGTCGTCGGGGGCGACGGCGGCGGTGACGTGGGCGGCGATGGAGGAGGAACTGCCGATGAGCGACCACAGCGCGCGGCCGGTCTCGGCGGAGGCGGCGACCACGGCGTCGACCTCGATGCCGCCCTCCGACCAGCGGTAGACGGCGTAGCCGTCGTCGGCCAGGTAGAGGAAGTCGTCCTCCTCGGCCAGCCAGACGCGCCAGGTGCGCTCGTCCCACGTGATGGGGCCGCTGGCGCGCGAGGCGGCGTGGGCGCGGCCGAGGACGGACAGGAGTTCGGGGGCGTCGTCGGGGCCCATGCGGCGCAGCTTGACCTGCCCGGAGTGGCGGATGCGGCGCAGGGCCTCGGTGGGCAGGGTGACGAGGTTCTGGGCGCCGGCGTGCTCGTAGCCGAGCGAGCGGTAGATGGGGGTGGTGGCGGGATAGAGGGCGGAGACGGCGTCGCCCAGCGCGGCGGCCCGGTCGATCAGGGCGGTCATGAGGAGCGTGCCCACGCCGCGGCCCCGGTCCTCGGGGTTGACGGTGACGCCGGCGACCCCGGCCATCGGCTGCGGCCGTCCGTGCCACCACTGGGTGAAGGGGCGGATGCGGCCGGCGGCCGACAGCCGTTCGCCGTCGAAGACGCCCAGGTAGCGGCCCTCGGCCATGACCGGCGGCATGGCCTTGAGCCACTGCTCGCGCTCGCCCGGCGACAGCAGGCCGAAGGAGCGCTTGCGGATGTCGAGGACGGCGTCGAGGTCGTCCAGGGTCAGCTCACGTGTGTCCACCGGACAAACCTATGCGTTCCTGGCCCATGGTGATCGCCAGCCGGTCGAGGTAGAGGAATTGCGCGGCGACGACGGCGACCAGGGCGAGCAGCATGACGGGCAGCGGCGTGGTGACGGCGACGTCCACGCCGGCGCCGCGGTAGGAGGCGAGGCTCTGGCTCAGCAGGACGGTGGCGGGCGCGTCGGCGGCCCGCGGCGAGACCATAAGGGGCCACAGGCCGTCCTGGGCGTTGACGAGCGTGACGGCTCCGGTGAGGACTCCGGCCATGAGCAGCGAGGGCAGCACGACGCCGCGCAGGAATCCGGCCCGCGCGCGTTCGGCCAGGCCGCGGCAGAGCAGCGTGAGCACGACGAGGGCGGGCACGCTGACGAGCATGGGCGGCAGGAGGGCCGGGAACGTGCCCATGAGGCCGAGGTCGCGGACGTAGGTCCAGGTCGCCAGCGCGGTCGGGCCGACCCCTGCCAGCGCCCACGGCGCGAACGGCACCAGCAGCCACTCGCTGTGGCGTCCCAGCGGGCGCAGGCCGCCGATGCCCAGCGCGGCCGCGTACGCGACGCCCACGGACACCAGCGCTCCGGCGAGGGCGGGCAGCCAGGTCCGCACGTGGGTCCCCAGGGTCACGGGCAGCGCCTCCTCCGCCCCGCCCAGCGCGGCCAGCCACGGCCAGGCCAGCACCACCCCGGCGGCGGTCACGGCGGTCAGGGCGAGCACGCCCGCCAGCGGCATCGTCCGCCCGCGGACGCCGGGCGACAGGTGCAGGCGCATCCCGCCCAGCACCACGAGCAGCACCGCGGCGAGGCCGAGCCCGCCGAGCAGCAGCCCGGTCAGCGTCGCCGCCGCCGTGGCCGGGCCCAGCCGCCCCGCCGCCAGCCCCTCGAAGACCATGTACGCGCCCAGCGTCCGCGTCCCCTCGGGCCCGCCCCGCGACAGGGCCGAGCTGAACGTGAACGCCTGCAGCCCGGCGGCGAGCAGGCAGAGCACGACCAGGGCGGCCACGGCGAGCATCGAGACCGTCACCGTGCCGCCGCGCAACGCGGGCAGGAAGGCCAGGGTCGAAAGCGCGCACACCACGCCGAACGTCATCGCGCCGACGAGGAGCGGGAACGTCAGCGGCGCCCCCTCCGCCATCCCGCGGACCAGCGTGTCAAGGCCCGTGGCGTCGGGGCGCAGCCCATGCGTCCAGGAGGCCACGACCGCGATCGGGGAGAAGGTGATGACCGCGAGCGAGAGCACGACCGCCCCGGTACGCCGCACCACGGTGCCGCCGAGGTCCAGGGCGAGCGCCAGCAGGGGCGCCACCAGCACGGCGACCAGGATCGGGATCACGGTCACGAGCAGCGAGAAGACCACCGCCCGCCAGAACCCCTCGCCGCCGAGCACGGTGAGGTAATTGGCCAGGCCGACGAACTCGTCGGTGCGCCGTGAGATCAGGCGGCTCGTCCGCAGGCTCATCCAGACGGTGTGGACGCTCGGCACGACCAGGCAGGCCACCGCCGCGAGCACGGCGGGCGCCAGGAGTAACCAGCCGAGCGCGGCGGGCGGACGCGTGACGGGAGGG
This sequence comes from Nonomuraea sp. NPDC050790, assembly GCF_044456745.1. Taxonomy (NCBI): domain Bacteria; kingdom Bacillati; phylum Actinomycetota; class Actinomycetes; order Streptosporangiales; family Streptosporangiaceae; genus Nonomuraea; species Nonomuraea sp. NPDC050790. The sequence continues at coordinate 68,327 of NZ_JBITGF010000018.1, forward strand.
GCCGGGATCATGGCCCACCACCCTAGGGGTCAGGCGTCGAGCTTCTCCATGATCTCGTCGGAGACGTCGAAGTTGGCGAAGACGTTCTGCACGTCGTCGCTGTCCTCCAGCGCGTCGATGAGGCGGAAGACCTTGCGCGCGCCGTCCTCGTCGAGCTGCACGCTCATGGTCGGCAGGAACCCGGACTCGGCCGAGTCGTAGTCGATGCCCGCCTCCTGCAGCGCCTTGCGCACCGGGACCAGGTCGCCGGCCTCGGAGACGACCTCGAAGGACTCGCCCAGGTCGTTGACCTCCTCGGCGCCCGCGTCGAGGACCGCGGTCAGCACGTCGTCCTCGTCGAGCCCGTTCTTGGGGACGATCACGACGCCCTTGCGGTTGAACATGTACGACACCGAGCCGGGGTCGGCCAGCGAGCCGCCGTTGCGGGTCAGCGCGACGCGCACCTCGGAGGCGGCGCGGTTGCGGTTGTCGGTGAGGCACTCGATGAGCACCGCGACGCCACCGGGCGCGTAGCCCTCGTACATGATGGTCTGCCAGTCGGCGCCGCCGGCCTCCAGGCCGCCGCCGCGCTTGCGGGCCCGCTCGATGTTGTCGTTGGGCACCGAGTTCTTCTTCGCCTTGAAGATGGCGTCGAAGAGGGTGGGGTTGGCGTCCGGGTCAGGTCCGCCGGTCCGGGCCGCCACCTCGATGTTCTTGATGAGCTTCGCGAAAAGCTTGCCCCGCTTGGCGTCGAGCGCGGCCTTCTTGTGTTTCGTCGTAGCCCATTTGGAGTGGCCGGACATCAGCTAATGATCCCTCACTGTGTTTACCAGGTTCACGAAGTATTGATGCACGCGAACATCTCCAGTCAGCTCGGGGTGGAACGATGTCGCGAGCAGAGGCCCTTGGCGGACCGCGACGATCCTATCCCCCGGCGGCGCGGTAGCCAGCACTTCGACCTTCGAACCCACCGATTCCACCCACGGCGCGCGGATGAACACGGCGTGGACGGGACTGCCGGCGAAGGTCAGGTCGGCCTCGAAGGAGTCGACCTGGCGGCCGAAGGCGTTGCGCCGCACGACCATGTCGAGGCCGCCGATGGTCTGCTGGCCCTCGACGCCGTCCTCGATCCGGTCGGCCAGCATGATCATGCCCGCGCAGGAGCCGTAGGCGGGCAGACCCTCCTTGATCCGCAGGCGCAGGGGTTCGAGCATCTCGAAGATCTCGGCCAGCTTCCACATCGTCGTGGACTCGCCGCCGGGGATCACGAGCCCGTCGACCGCCTCGAGTTCCGCGGGACGGCGCACGGGGATGGCGCGGGCGCCGGCCGCCTCCAGCATCGCGACGTGTTCGCGCACGTCTCCCTGGAGGGCGAGTACACCGATCGTGGGCACGCTGGTCCTTCCGTCATGGTCCGGGGTTCGCATCATTCAACACCACGACGGCCCGCCGTCTTCCTACAGGGCGGCGCGCAGATGCAGCGGCTGGTGGTCGGAGACCTTGGTGCGGGTGTCGACGCGGCAGCCGAGCACCCGTGTCGTGAACAGGTAGTCGAGTTTCTTGGCCCGCATGGTCGGCCGCCGCCGCGGGTCGCACTCCTGGTGGCGCGCGTAGACGGGGGCGAGCGCGCGGCTGTGCGGCCGCAGGTTGAGGTCGCCGCCGAAGACGGGCGTGCGGCCGGGTGTCGCGAGCGCGAACAGCTCGCGCACCTGTTTCGTCCGGTACGGCGCGCCGGGCTCCCGGTCGTCGTAGGGCAGCCCTACGGACAGGTGGCTGGTGCAGGCGCGCACCCTCGGCAGGTCGGCGCAGAGCGCGGCCCGCCGTACCGACCAGGGCGGCGAGCTCAGCGCGTGTGCGTGGAAGGCGGCTCGGCCGGCGACGGCGACGGTGACGCTCTGGGCGCCGCGCGGGCGGCCGAGCAGGTCGGGGTGGCAGGCGTACGGCGTGCCGCGCTGGGAGACCAGCCCCCACGAGCGCACGGTCCAGGCGCGGCCGGTGGCGTTCTCCAGCCAGCCTTCGAGCGCCGCGTCCGCGCCGGTGCAGAACTCCTGGAGGAACAGCACGTCGGTGCCGCGGCCCGCTTGGGCGCCGACGGCGCGGGCGATCTCCGGGGCGGTGCGGCGGTACAGGGAGCAGGAGGGGTTCGTGCCCGCGCAGACGTTCCACGTCATGACCGAGATCTCCGGGCGGGCGGCGACGGCGGGGCTGAGCGCCAGTCCCGCCGCCAGGATGGCGTGTCCGAGCATGCCCGCTATGCAACCACGGCGTCCTCCAGGGCGTGGTCGGTGTCGACGCGCCGCAGGGCGGTCAGGTGGTGACGCCTGCCGTACAGGATGGCCATGCCCACCAGGCAGCAGGCGGCGCCGACGACGTACGGCACCGCGATCCCGAGTTCCTCGCCCATCTTGGTGGCCAGGAAGGGGGCCAGCGCGCCGCCCATCCAGCGCACGAAGTTGTAGCCGGCCGAGGCGACCGGGCGGGGCGCGTCGGAGACCTCCATGGCCGACTCGGTGAAGACGGTGTTGCTCAGCCCGATCGGGATGCCGGAAAGGACGGTGAACACGATGACGCCCGCGTGCCCGGACAGCGCGATGCCGAGCTGGCACAGGGCGAGCAGGGCCAGCGCCAGGTGCAGGACGTTGACGGAGCCGAGCCGGCGCTGCAGCGGCGGCGCGCCGAACACCGAGGCCAGCGCCACGAGCACGCCCCAGCCGAAGAAGACGGCGCCGATGCCGTAGGGCGACATGTGCAGGATGAACGGGGTGAACGCCAGCACGGTGAAGAAGGCGAAGTTGTAGAACAGCGCGGTGAAGGCGGTCGTGGACAGGCCGCCGTGCGCCAGGGCCCTGATGGGGGCGCTGAGCCGGGTCGGGATCTCGGGCTTGGGCGTGTTCCTCAGCAGGGTGGCGATGAGGACGAAGCCGACGGCCATGAGCGTGGCGGTGCCGAAGAAGGGCGCCCGCCAGTTCCAGTCGCCGAGCAGCGCTCCGGCCAGCGGGCCGAGGGAGATGCCGAGGCCGAGCGCCGCCTCGTACAGGATGATCGCGGCCTCGGCGCCGCCGCTGGCCGCGCCGACGATGACGGCCAGCGCGGTGGCGACGAACAGCGCGTTGCCGAGGCCCCATCCCGCGCGGAAGCCGATCAGCTCGCCCACGCTGCCGGAGGTCCCGGCCAGCGCGGCGAAGACGACGACCAGTGCGAGGCCGGCCATCAGCGTTCGTTTGCCGCCGATCCGGCTGGAGACCCAGCCGGTGACGAGCATCGCCACGGCGGTAACCAGGAAGTAGCTGGTGAACAGCAGGGAAACCTGGCTGGGGCCGGCGTTCAGCCCCTGGGCGATGGAGGGCAGGATCGGATCGACGAGCCCGATGCCCATGAAGGCGACGACCGCGGCGAACGCGGTGGCCCAGACGGACATCGGCTGGCGCAGGATGCCGCCACCGGATGACATGACTCTCCTTCGTGCGTCTCAGCCGAGCTTGGCCAGCACCGGGAGCGCCGCCGCGAGGGCGGCGCGCTCGTCCGGCGTGAGCGCGGCCAGTTCGTGGGCGAGGTGCGCGATCCTGGCGCGCTGTACGGCCAGCAGCCGCGTGCGGCCCTCGCCGGTCAGCTCGACCGTCCTGACCCTGGCGTCGGCGGGGTCGCCGCCCCTGGCCACCAGCCCGGCCTCTTCGAGCCGGTTGATCTGGACCGTCATGGTCGGGAGCTGGACGGCGTGCTCCTCGGCCAGCTCGGTCATGCGGCGCGGCCCGTGCTTGAGCGAGCCGAGCACGGCGTACTGCTGGCTGGTGACGGGCTGGCCGGCGACGGTACGGCGCAGCAGCAGCACCACGTGCCGCAGGACCACCGACAGTTGCTCGGCCAGCGTCTCGGAATCGTCCCTCATACTTAGCCAGACTAACTTAGTTGAGCTAAGTATCCAACCGGAGGAAGCCGGACGCCCCGGCCCCCTTGCGGCTTGGGGGGCCGGGGCGTCCGACGGCTAGGGGCGCTCGGTCTCGAGGCGGACGGTCTCCTCGACGGTCATCTCGCCCAGCGCCTTGAGCGCGGGGTCGACCGGGCGCAGGTAGGTCTGCTTCACGCCGGGGACGCGGTCCTCGATGACGAAGGTGGCCTTGGTGTGGACGCCCGAGCCCGGCGTCTGCACCCGCGGCACCACGCGGAAGTCCGCGGTCATGAGGTCGCGCTCGATCTTGGTCAGCACGTAGCCGCGCTGGTTGTTGTAGAACTTCAGGTGCGGGTTGATCTTCAGGAACGGGTGCGTCTGCGGGTCGGAGTCACTGCCGTCGCCGCCGGTGCTGATGGAGGTGGCCACCAGCTCGGAGCCGACCGACGGGCCCGTCGGGTCGTCGTAGTTCAGCTTCAGGTCGCTGGCCCAGTGCGCGTGCACGTCGCCGGTGAGCACGACGGGGTTGCGCACCTTGGCGTCGAGCCAGCCCTGGGTGATGCGCTGGCGCGAGGCCACGTAGCCGTCCCAGGCGTCCTGCGAGGTGATCTTCTGGGGTCCGGCGTTGTTGTCGCGCTGGGCGAAGAAGACCTGCTGGCCGAGGATGTCCCACTGGGCGCGGGAGTGGCGGAAGCCGTCCAGCAGCCAGGCCTCCTGCGGGGCGCCGGTGATCGAGCGGGCCGGGTCGACGGCGGCCGGGCAGTCGCGGTAGCCGTCGCCGCAGCCCTGGTCGTCGCGGTACTGCCGGGTGTCGAGCATGTGGAAGGTGGCCAGGCGGCCCCAGCGCACCCGCCGGTAGAGCTGCATGTCGATGCCGCGCGGCACCGAGCTGCGGCGCAGCGGCATGTTCTCGTAGTAAGCGCGGAAGGCGGCCTCGCGGCGCCGCAGGAAGTTCGGCTGCGGGATCTCGGGCTTCTCCGGGACCTCGTCGGCCCAGTTGTTGTCCAGCTCGTGGTCGTCCCACACCACCAGCCAGGGGGCGGCGGCATGGGCGGCCTGCAGGTCGGCGTCGGCCTTGTACTGCGCGTGGCGCTGGCGGTAGTTGGCCAGCGTCTCGGTCTCGGGGCCGTCGTGGTGGCGGATGTTGCCGCCGGGGATCACGTAGGTGTTCTTGGTGTACTCGTACTGGTAGTCGCCCAGGTGCAGGACCAGGTCGGGGTTCTCCTCGGCCAGGCGGCGGTAGCTGGTGAAGTAGCCGTGCTCGTACTGGGCGCAGGAGACGAAGGCCATCGACAGGGCGCCGCCGTACTGGAAGGGGTGGGGGGCGGTGCGGGCGCGGCCGAGCGGGGAGACGTGGCGGCCGACCTTGAAGCGGTACCAGTACTCGCGGCCGGGGGCGAGGCCGGCGACCTCGACGTGCACGCTGTGGCCCCACTCGGGGACGGCGCGGGTGACGCCCGCGCGCACGGTGCGCCTGGCGCGCTCGTCGGCGTAGATCTGCCACTGGACGGTGACCGGGCGCGCGGGCATGCCGCCCATGCCGTCCTCGGCCATGGGGGTGACGGCGAGCCTGGTCCAGATGACGAAGCCCTGATGGTCGGGGTCGCCGCTGGCGACGCCGAGCGTGAAGGGGTTGGCGGCCGGTTCCCTGCCGCGGGTGGCGGCCTCGGCGGCGGTGGGCAGCCCGGCGGCGGCTCCCGCGGCCAGGCCGGTGACGAGGAAGTGGCGGCGGTTGAGGTTGCGCACGGGGGTGGCTCCCTGTCGATCAAGGGTGAGGGACGCCCGTAGCCTGACTGAGGTGCATGACTGACGGGTGAACGCCACCTAACACGAAAAAGACGACATCCAGCGGGAAGTCATCTCTTTCGGCATATCTTGCATGGGTGAGCACGGATTTGCGCTAAAAGGGATCATCTACGGCGAGATCTCCCTCGCTACCGTGGTTCTCATGTCCATGGAGACCGCCGTTTACGGCCTGGTGGCCACTCCCGCGCTCCACCTGGCCATCCGCCACGACCTGTCGGGCCACCTGCTCGACCACGGCCCGTCCACCGCCGCGCAGGTGGCCGCCGCCCGCCGCCTCGACGCCGACGCCGTCGAGCGCGTCCTGCTGGTGCTGGCCGCCTTCGGCCTGCTCACCCGCGACGCCGCCGGCCGGTTCCTGGTCGTACCGGACGCGCGGCCGTACCTGACCAAGGGCGGGCCGGACTACGTTGGCGGCTTCGTCGAGCACCTCATGACCGAGACGCTCGCCCGGCTGCCCGCCCTGGACGACCACCTGCGCGAGGGCAGGAAGGCGGCCGGCGCCTACGCCGGGTTCTACCGCGACGAGCGGGCCACCCGCGACTTCGTGAGCGCGATGTGGGGCCTCAGCTTCGGCGTCTCCCACGAGCTGGCCGAGCTGCTCGACCTGTCGGGCCACCGGCGCCTGGTGGACGTGGGCGGCGCCAACGGGCCCTTCTCCGTGGCCGCGCTGCGGCGCGCGCCCGCCCTCACCGCGACCGTCTTCGACCTCGAACAGGTGCGGCCACCCCTGGAGGAGTCCCGCCGCCGCCACGGCCTGGAGAGCCGCCTGGACTTCACCGCGGGCGGACCGGTCCCGTCGCCACGGCCGTCATGAACCTGGTCATGTTCATGGAGACCGACGGCAGGCACCGGACCCCGTCGAAGTTCGCGGCCCTGCTGACGGCCGCCGGCTTCCACGACCCAGAGGTACGGCAGGGCACCAGGGACAAGCACCTGGTCATCGGCCACCGGTAGGTCCGTTCACCGGATCCGCAGCGCCAGCAGGCAGACGTCGTCGTGGGTGTCGAGCCCGATGCGGTCCAGGACGCAGGCGATGGCCTCCTCCGGGTCGTCGCGCGGGCAGTCGTCGGCCGCCTCCAGCAGCGCCTTCAGCCCGGCGTCGAGGTCCTTGTCGCGCCGCTCGACGACGCCGTCGGTGTAGAGGAACAGCATGTCGCCCGCGTGGAGCTGGGTGGTGGTCAGCTCGTAGGCGACCGACTCCAGCGCGCCGAGCATCAGGCCGGGCGGCGGCTCAAGCAGCGCGGCCATGCCGTCGCGCACCAGCAGCGGCGGCAGGTGTCCTGCGCTGGTCCAGGTCAGGAGCCTGCTGCCGGGGTCGAAGTGGCCGATGACGGCGGTGCCCGTCGCGGTCACGGTCTCGCTGTTGTGGTAGATGAGGTCGTTCAGCCAGGTGGCGAGCTGGGCGGCGTCGGCCTTGGTGTAGGCGAGCCCGGCCAGGCCGAAGCGCATCTGCGCCATCAGCCCGACGGCGGCCAGGCCGTGGCCCATGGCGTCGCCGATGGCCACCAGGACCCGGTCGTCGGGCAGGCGCCTGGCCTTGAACCAGTCGCCGCCGAGCCTGACCACGTCCTCGGCGGGCAGGTAGCGCATGGCGACGCGGACGCCGGGCAGGTCGAGGGCGCCGCGCCGGCCGGGCTGGATGGCGTCCTGGAGCCGGTGGGCGACGCGCTGCTCCTCCTCGGCCCGGCGGCGCTGCGTGATCGCCTGCGCGTGGGCCGCCGACAGGGCGCGCTCGCGCCGCCGTCCGCGGGTGATGTCCTGGACGAGCATCCTGACCAGCACCGGGGTGCCGGTGTCGTCGAGGACGGGCTCGCTGACCGTGCGCACCTGCCGTACGCCGTAGCGCTGCCTGATCCTGAACTCGGCGTCGGCCGCCTCGCCATGGACGAGCAGGGTGGACATCAGCTCGTCCACCAGCGCCATGTCGGCGTCGGCGACGGCGCCCGGCAGTTCCTCCAGCGGCATCGGGCCGTCGGCGGGGTCGCGGCCGAAGATCCCGTAGAGCTGGGCGGTCCAGTAGGTGCGGCCGGTGGCCAGCGTCCACTCGGCCCAGCCGAGCTCGGCCTCGCGCTGGGCGCGGTCCCACCGGCTGATCAGCCGCTCGTCCTCGTCGAGCGCGCGCCAGCTCGCCAGGACGCCCTCGTGCAGAGGTACGGCCCGCACGGTCAGCGAGGCCGGCCAGAGCTGGCGGTCGCGGACCTCCACGTACTCGACCGGGTCGAGCTTGACCGGGCGGCCTTCGAGCAGCACCCGGAAGTACGCCTCCAGCAGCCCGGACTTCACCACCCCCGGGCAGGCCTGGAGCAGGCGCTCGCCGGTGAGTTCGATGGCGCCGCGGCCGGTGACGTCGCGGACCTGCTCGTTGACCGCGGCGATCACGAAGTCGACCGGCCGGTCGTCGTCGTCGGTGACCGGCACCAGGTAGGCGGCCGAGACGTGCAGGGCCTGAAGGACCGCGAACACCCACCCGGGCACCGGCGGCCGCGTCGGCGGCGGCGGCGCGGGCTCGATCGTGGCGGCCAGGTCGAGCAGCTCCATGCCGGAGAGCCCGGCGAGCCGGCTGAGGTGGCGCACCGCCTCCTCGGGGCGGATGTTCTCGCGCACGGCCATGCGGCTGACGGCCTCGTCGAGGATGGCCTCGCGGCGCATGCGGGCGCGCAGCGCGTTCAGCCGTTCCCTGATCCTGGCCGTGACGTCGTCGCTCTCCCGGCTCACACGGGGTGAGCTGCCCGGCGGCAGGTAAAGGTACCGGCGTTCGGGTAAAGATCCGGCTATGTGAAGTCGAGTCCGGCGAAGTCGCCTGCCGTACGCCATTGGTTGAGATAGGCGAAATAGGCGGAGGGGCCGAGCGGGTAGCCGACGCTGAGCCAGCCGTTCTTGCCCGGGTCCTGTCCCTCGTTGTTGTAGTAGCCGGGGGTGCAGTCGGCGCCGCCCAGCAGCGAGCCGGCGCCGGACATCAGCAGGTCCATCCACGCGTCCTCGGCCGCCCTGCTCGCCTCCACCCGGGTGAAGCCGCCGTCGAGGGCGTGCTTGACGATCATCGCGATGGTCAGGCCGGACTCGGTCAGGTTGTGCGGGATGTTCGAGATGAGGTTGGCGCCCTGGGTCGGCTGGACGACGAAGGCGTTGGGGAAGCCGTGGACGTGGGTGCCGTGCAGCGTGCGCATCCCCTCCTCCCAGTACGCCGACAGCCTGACCCCGTCCCGCCCGGCCACGTCGTAGCCGGCCCGCCGCGTGTAGCCGGTGCCCACCTCGAAGCCGGAGGCGTAGATGACGCAGTCGACCTCGTACTCCCGTCCCGCGGCCACGACGCCCGTCTCGGTGATCCGCTCGACTCCCCTGCCGTCGGTGTCGACCAGGTGGACGCCGGGCAGGTTGAACGCCTGGAGGTAGGCGTCGTGGAAGCACGGCCGCTTGCACAGTTGCCGGTACCACGCCTTGAGCCGCCCGGCGGTCGCGGCGTCGCGCACCACGGCGTCGACGCGGGCGCGGATCTCCTCCATCTTCTCGAAGTCGGAGTCCTCGAACGCCTCCAGCATCCGCTCGGCCGTCCGCTCGCCCTCGGGCAGGGCGGCGATCCTTTCGCGCACGCGGCGGGCGATGTCGGTCCAGCCGTCCATGACCAGGTCCTCCTCGGCGCCGCCGCCGGCCTGGTTGGCGGTGAAGTTCTCCAGCCAGCGCCGCTGCCAGCCGGGCGTGGCGATCCCGGCGAACCACTCGGGGTCGGTCGGCCGGTTGTCGCGTACGTCGACCGAGGAGGGCGTGCGCTGGAAGACGTACAGTTCGGCGCAGGCCCGCGCGAGGTGCGGCACGCACTGCACCGCGGTCGCGCCGGTGCCGATGATCGCCACCCGCCTGCCGGCCAGCCCGTCCATGGGCGCGCCCGCCGGGTCGCCGCCGGTGTAGTCGTAGTCCCAGCGACTGGTGTGGAAGGAGTGGCCGCCGAAGGCGTCGATGCCGGGGATGCCGGGCAGCTTGGGCACGTGCAGCGGCCCGATGCCCATGGCCACGAAGCGGGCGGTGAAGCGGTCGCCGCGGTCGGTGGCGACGGTCCAGAGCGCGCGCTCGTCGTCCCATTCCAGGCCGGTGACCTCGGTGTGGAAGAGCGCGTGGTCGTAGAGGCCGTAGTGCTTGCCGATGCGGCGGCAGTGCTCCAGGATCTCCGGCGCGTGGGCGTACTTCTCCGTCGGCATGTGGCCCAGCTCTTCGAGCAGCGGCATGTAGACGAAGGAGGCGGTGTCGCACTGGGCTCCCGGGTAGCGGTTCCAGTACCACGTGCCGCCGAAGTCGCCGCCCTTCTCCACGATCCTGACGTCGGCCACGCCCGCCTCCCTCAGCCGCGCCCCGGTGACCAGCCCGGCGAACCCGCCGCCGACGAAGGCCACGGTGACGTGGTCGTCCTTCGGCTCCCTCGGGGCCCTGGGCGTGTACGGGTCGTCGGCGTAGGAGGCGAAGCGACCGGTCAGGCGCAGGTACTGGTCGTTGCCGTCGGGGCGCAGGCGCTTGTCGCGTTCCTGGCGGTATCGGGCGCGGAGGGCGGGCTTGTCGACGGTCATGAAATCAGAATGACATTCTGGAATCTTGTTCTTCAATGCCCGTCAGATGGTGATCCCGCCCGTCGCCAGGCCGACGACGCCGACCACCGCGCCCACGGCGACCAGGACGAACAACGCCAGCTCCGGCAGCGTGAACGCGCGCCTGCCCCGCTCGCGCCTGGTCATGACGAACAGGATCGTGCCGGGGGCGTAGATGATGCAGGACAGCAGCAGGAACTCCAGCCCCGCCGCGAAGATCAGGAAGGCGGTGTAGACGACGGCGAGGGCCGCGACCGTCACCTGCCCCGCGGTGCCGCGCAGCTTGAGCGCGTAGCCCGCGGCCAGCAGGTACGGCACCAGCGACAGCGAGCTGCACAGCTTCAGCGTGAACGTGAACGCGTCGTCCGACCACAGGGTGACCGCCAGCACCGCCGTGACCAGGATGCCGGTCATGACCAGGGCGTTCACCGGGGCGCCCTGCCGGTTCTCGCGCCGCAGGAAGCGCGGCATGTCGTCGTCCCCGGCCGCCACGAACAGCACCTCGGCCGCCATCAGCGTCCAGGCCAGGTACGCGCCGAGCACCGAAACGATCAGGCCGACGCTGATGAACACCGAGCCCCACGGGCCCACGACCGACTCCATCACCCCGGCCATCGACGGCTGGCGGACCTCGGCCAGCTCGCCCTGGGGCAGCACGCCGTACGAGAAGATCGACACCGCGGCGAACAGCGCGAGCACGCTGAGGAAGCCGAGCACGGTGGCGCGTCCGACGTCCTCGCGGCGGCGCGCGTACCGCGAGTAGACGCTGGCGCCCTCCACGCCGAGGAAGACGAAGACGGTCACCAGCATCGTGGCCCTGACCTGGTCGAACAGGCTACCCATGTCCCCGCGGAAGTTCGCCGAGAACGTGCCCGACTTCAGGGCGATCGCGACGATCACGATGAACAGCACGATCGGCACGAGCTTGGCGACGGTGACGATCCTGTTGATCGCGGCCGCCTCGCGCACCCCGCGCACGATCATGAAGTGGAACGCCCACACGCCCAGCGCGCTGATGATCACGGCCAGGATCGTGTCGCCCTCGCCGAAGCCCGGCAGGACCGCGCCCAGCGTGGACTTGATCAGCACCCAGTAGGAGACGTTGCCCACGCAGGCGCTGGCCCAGTAGCCGAACGCCGACAGGAACCCGGGGAACTCACCGAACCCGGCCTTGGCGTAGGCGTAGACGCCCGCGTTCAGCTCCGGCTTGCGTACGGCCAGCGCCTGGAAGACGAAGGCCAGCATGAGCATGCCGACCCCGGCCACCGCCCACGCGATCAACGCCCCCAGCACCCCGGTGGCCTGCGCGAAGTTGCGCGGCAGCGAGAAGACGCCGGCGCCGACCATCGACCCGACCACCATCGCGGTCAGCGTCGGCAGCGACAACTTCTGGGCCGTCTCCTGCGCCATCGCCCACCCCCGTCCACCTCAGGGGGTCATTCCTTGGCGAGCGCCCGGATACTCCGGTTGAATTGCGATCTTTGCCCAACCTTGCCGGGCGGCTCAGGGGGCGAACGTGAGCGCGAGGTAGTCGTACTCGCCCTCGCCCGCCCGTTTGAACGCCTTGTCGCCGTTCAGGTCGATGAAGGCGGCCAGGTAGAGCGTCCCGGTGAAGTCGGCCAGCGGCGTGTCGGCGCCGTCGCGGAAGACCTTGGCGACGAACACCTTGTCCTGGGTGGCCGACTGCGCGGCGACCCGGTTGCCGACCAGGTGGTTGTGCCCGTCGTTGTCGTTCAGGTACAGGGTGCCCGAGCCGTACTCGTAGTCGGCGACGCCGGTGCCGGGACGGAAGCACGGATGGCTGTCGACCTTGGCCCCGTCCTTGATGGAGAAGACCGACTTGCCGGTCCACGCGCAGATCTGCAGCGCCCGCCCCTCGGGCAGCTTGGGGAAGCGCAGCTCGAATGGCGCCACCTTGAGCCGGGCCGAGGTCACCGGGGAGTCGAGGTCGTCGAGCGACAGGGCCGCCGGCTTGCCGTCCTGCCAGATCTCCATGCCGAGCCGGGGCGAGCGGGTCACGTCGCCGACCGGGGCGGCGGTGTCCTGGCCGGCGCTGGGACTCGGGCTGGAACTCGTGACCGGTGTGCCGCTCGTGGTCACCCGGGTGCCGGTGCCGTCCGGCCTGGTCGCGACGTAGACCGCCGTCGCCGAGCCCAGCACGAGCGCGGCCGCCACCGCCGCGCCCACCGTCACGCGGGCCGCCCTGTTGCCCGGCCGGGTCTGCGTGGAGGGCCGCGGCGGCAGCGAGTGCGGCCCGTGCACCGGCCTGGGCGGCGGCGGGCCGCCCGCGATCGGCTGGGCGAAGGCCGGTGGCGGTGGCAGCGTCCCGCCGGGAACCTGCTCCATCAGCCCGAGCAGCACCTGCCTGGCCGACGGCCGCCGCGCCGGGTCCTTGTCCAGGCACGCGGCCACGTACCCGCGCAGCCGACCGTCCAGCCGGCCCAGGTCCGGCGGGGCGTTGAGGATCCGGTTGATGACGACGGGCAGCGTCTCGTCGCCGAACGGCGGGCGGCCGTTGGCCGCGTACGCGATCGTGCACGCCCACGCGAACAGGTCCATCGGCGGTCCGGCCGGGTGCCCGGACAACTGCTCGGGCGCCATGTAGGCAGGGGTGCCGACGGCGGAGCTGACGGTGGCGGAGGTGGCGTCCATGGGCCGGGCGATGCCGAAGTCGATGACCCTCGGGCCGTCGGCGGCCAGCAGTACGTTGCCCGGCTTGAAGTCGCGGTGCACGACGCCCGCGGCGTGGATGGCGCCGAGCGCGGTGGCGGTCGCGACGGCCAGCCGGTCGAGCTCGGGCCCCGCCAGGACCCCCCGCTGCCTGATCACCTCCTGCAGGGACGGGCCGTCGACGAACTCGCTGATCACGTACGGCGGGTCCGCGTCGGGATCGGCGGCCAGGACGCGGGCCGTGCAGAACGAGGCCACCCGGCGCAGGGCGCTCAGCTCGCGATGGAGGTAGCGCCTGGCCTCGCCGTCCTCGGCGAAACGGGCGTGCAGCACCTTGACCGCGGCGGGCGAGCCGTCCGGTGCATCGCCGAGGTAGACCGTTCCCTGGCCGCCCTCGCCCAGCCTGCCGCGCAGCGTGTAGCCGTGCACTTCCCGGGGGTCGGATGGGCGAAGCGGACGTACCTGCATCAAGCATCCTCAAGATCTCGGTGGCCGCACCACCCCCGACGATACTGGCTGTACGGCCTTGTCCGGATAATTCGCAGCGCGTTCCTAACCGCCCGCCCTGTCGCCGATCGTCGTGCTGACGAAAGGAGCACGACGTGCTGGCAACTGGCCGTACATCACGGTGGGCCGCGGGGATCGCCGCGGCACTGGCACTGGTTCTGGCGTTTCCCACCGGCGCGCTGGCGGCGCCGGGCGATCTCGGCTTCGTCCGGACGATCTCCTACAACGTGCCGGGAGCCGTGCACATCGGCCCGGTCAACCCGCTCGACTGGGCGTCGGCGGCGACGACGCGGCCCAACGGCGACACGGTCTACGTCGTGGCCGGCGGAGACGGAGGGTCGGGCACCGCCGTACCGGCGATCTCGTCCTTCCGCCGGGCCGCCGACGACACGCTGACCCTGAGCGGCTGCATGGGCGAGCTCACGGGCTGCCGCCCCACGAGCGTGGCGGACCTGTACGCCGCCAGCGCCGTGGTGGCCGCCGGCTCCCACGTCTACGTCGCCACGCCGTCGGAGGTGGCCGCGTTCCGCACGACGGCGAGCGGCGGACTCGACACCGACTTCTGCGTCTGGGACCCCGGCTGCGGCGGCGTCGCGGCCCTGCCCGGACTGGCCTCCTGGTCCACCTCCGACCACGCGCTGACCACGAGCGCCGACGGCCGCGACCTGTACCTCTACGCCTCGGGCTCCGGCCGGGGCGCGGTCTACCACCTGCGCCGCGACGGCGGCACCGGCCGCCTGGCCTTCCACGGCTGCATCGGTGAGGCGATGCCCGGCTGCACGCCGATCGGCCGCACGGGCGTCCTGACGTCCTCGGGCGACGCCGTGCTCAGCGCCGACGGGCGCAGCCTCTACGTCGTGGCCAGGAACCCCGGCTCGGTCACGCACTTCCGCCGCGACCTCGCCACCGGCTCACTGGCCGAGGTGGGGTGCATCTCCGAGACGGGCACCGGCGGCTGCAACGTGCCCGCCACCCACGGCCTCTACCGCGTCACCCGCGGCGCGATCACCCCGGCCGGCGACAGCCTCTACGTGGCGGGCGCGGGCGGCGTCACCCACCTGCGCCGCAACACCGTCAACGGGGACCTCGCCTACCACGGCTGCATCGGGTACGCCACCGGGTGCCGGGGTGACGGCCCGCGCGGGACGTACGTGGACGTGGTGGTCTCCCCCGACGGCGCCGGCGTCTACGGCAGCGCCCAGGGCCCGTCGTTCGCCTGGGGCGCGGCCACGCACCTGCGCCGCTCGCCCAACGGCGACCTCACCTACGCGGGGTGCGCCGGAGAGGGCCTGCCCGCCCTGTGCAGGGAGATCGGGCCGACAGGAGTCATGAACCACGCCGGGCCGCTCCTCGCCCCCGGCTCACGCGTGCTCTACAGCCTGGGCGTGCACTGGCGCGGGGCCTTGACCCAGTTCGCGCGCCAGGTCTCGTAGGCACGGCGCGGCCCCGCCCCATCCGGGGGCGGGGCCGCGGCGACGCTCTACCAGCCGCGCTCGGCCAGGCGGTGCGGCTGCGGGATCTCGTCCACGTTGATGCCCACCATGGCCTCGCCCAGCCCGCGCGAGACCTTGGCCACGACGTCGGGGTCGTCGAAGAAGGTGGTGGCCTTGACGATGGCGGCGGCGCGCTTGGCCGGGTCGCCGGACTTGAAGATGCCCGAGCCCACGAAGACGCCCTCGGCGCCGAGTTGCATCATCATGGCGGCGTCGGCGGGGGTCGCGATGCCGCCGGCGGTGAAGAGCACGACGGGCAGCTTGCCGGTCTTGGCGACCTCGGCCACCAGCTCGTAGGGGGCCTGCAACTCCTTGGCCGCCACGTACAGCTCGTCCTCGGGCAGCGTGGTCAGGCGCTTGATCTCGCCCCGGATGGTGCGCATGTGGGTGACGGCGTTGGAGACGTCGCCGGTGCCGGCCTCGCCCTTGGAGCGGATCATGGCCGCGCCCTCGGTGATGCGCCGCATGGCCTCGCCGAGGTTGGTGGCGCCGCAGACGAAGGGCACCGTGAAGCGGAACTTGTCGATGTGGTTGGCGTAGTCGGCCGGGGTCAGGACCTCGGACTCGTCGACGTAGTCCACCCCGAGCGCCTGCAGGAGCTGCGCCTCGACGAAGTGGCCGATGCGGGCCTTGGCCATCACGGGGATCGAGACCGCGCTGATGATCCCCTCGATCATGTCGGGGTCGCTCATCCGGGAGACGCCGCCCTGGGCGCGGATGTCGGCGGGCACGCGCTCAAGGGCCATGACGGCGACGGCGCCGGCGTCCTCAGCGATCTTCGCCTGCTCGGGGGTGACGACGTCCATGATGACGCCGCCCTTGAGCATCTCGGCCATCCCACGCTTGACGCGGGCGGTTCCGGTGACGGCAGTGGTTTCTGGCGTGCTGCTGGACACGGTCTTCCTCACGGGCTCTGTCGGCTGGTTGCGCCCGGGCGCACCCGCCTGGGCGAACGGTAAGCTATCAAGCCCATCGTAGGTCCTGGAGCACCCCTCCCCCGACATGCCAGCATGTCAGGATTTATCTGCTCTTTTGTACGGCCCGCCCAATCGTCGGCAGGCGTCAGGGGATGACGGGCTTGCGGCTGGCGAGCGCGACCCACACCTGTCCCGGCGCGAAGTTCATCGGCTCGCCCTCCGGAGTGGTGAACGTCGTGCCCGACTCCTCCGATTCCCGCTCCCACTTCGCCTTGTACGCCTTGCCGTCCCGCAGCACGATCGCCGAGCCCTTGCCGGTGGTGTGCACGAGCGGCGTATAGCTCTGGTTCTTGTCGTGGAACTGCGACCGGACCGTCTTGGTGTACTGGATCACGATGGTCGGCGCGCTGAGCTGCCCGCCCTCGGCCGCCATGTCCTTCTTGCCGTCCTGCCAGATCATCCACTGCTTCTTGGCCTCGGACCAGTTGAAGGTGAAGCGCGCCGCGGGCCAGCGCACCGTCCACGACTTCTTGTCCACGCCGCCCTCGGCCGGGGCGTCGCCGAAGGTGAAGCCGATGTCCTTGGCCTTGGACGCCTTGGGCGCGGCCGACAGCAGCTTCTTGGTGTTGGCGAACAGGTTGTAGGGGGCGAAGCGGCCGGGCTGGCGGAAGTAGGCGCCGGCGTTCCTGCTGTCGCCGACGTCGTAGAGCGAGGCCTCGGCGATGAGCGGCAGCATCTTGGTCTGCGCGCCGGAGTAGGCGAAGGCGGGCTTGCCGAACTGCGGCGCGATGTGCAGGTCGGAGACGCGGGCGCTGCGCACCGGGCCCACCTTGGCCGGGATCTTCGAGGAGAAGATGGCCATGAGCCGGGTCAGCCCCGCCTCGACCTGCTCCACGTAGACGATGTCCGCGCTCTTCAGGCCCATCTGCGGCTTTCCGGCCGCGGTGTTCTCGATCTTCACCGCGAGTACGGGCTTGCGCGCCTCGTCGGGCAGCCCGGTGAACGGGTGGCCCGGCCCGGCGTCCGGGGTCTGGCTGGGCGTGGCCGTGGCGGCCTGCGGCGCCGCGGGCGGGGCGGGCTTTTCCGACGAGCACGCCGCGACCGGCAGCAGGACCGCCGTTCCCGCCAGCGTCACGGTGATCATCCGCGGTAGCCGCACCTGTCCACTCCTCCGCCTTCAGCTCCTAGAACGGACGAAGCTTACCGGCGATGAACAAATTCGGTCATTCAGTTGCCATACTCTTCGGCGGATCATCATCAATCTCGAAAAATCGGGGAAAATCGGTGTGACCGGCGAGGCGCAGGGTCTTGGCCAGCCAGCGCTGCTGTGCCGTACGTGTGACACCGACCGCGTTGTTGTGGAAGCGGCGCGAGTAGACCACCTTGGCCACCGCCGCGTCGAGGTCCTCCAGCAGGTCCGCCCCGCCCGGGGCCTCGGCCAGCTTCTCCCGGAAGCGGTCCTGGTCCACCACCGCGCGGATCGTGCGCGACAGGTCACTCTCGGCCCGCTCCCGCTCCTCGGGACCGGCGATCCTGGCCTCCTGCGCCGAGGTGGCCAGCATGAGCGAGGTGGCCGGGTCCAGGATGCGTGAGCCGGCCATGAGCAGCACCGCCGAGCGGCGCTGCTGCAGCGCCGCGTCCAGCGCCTCCCCGGCCAGCTCCAGCCGGATGTGCAGGCGGTCCAGGCGGCCGGCCCGCCAGGAGATGTAGACGGCCGTGAGCACCACGACGATGCCCACGACCAGGATGATCACCGTGGAGGTCACGACGCGTCCTCCTCCACCCGGCCGGCGCCGCCCGCCGTCACGGTCTCGTACACCCGCACCACGTCCCGCGCCACCGTCGACCAGTCGTACTTGCGCACCGCCACCAGCGCCTCCGCGGCCAGCTTGGCCCGCCGTTCCGGCGCCGCCAGCAGCGCCCGCGCCTCTTCGGCCAGCGAGGCGGGGTCGCCGTTCCTGAACAGCGCGCCCGCCTGCCCCTCGCCCAGCACCCGGCGGAAGGCCGGGATGTCGCTGGCCAGCACCGTCGCCCCCGAGGCCATGGCCTCGGCCAGCACGATGCCGAAGCTCTCGCCGCGCGTGTTCGGCGCGCAGAAGACGTCCACCGAGTGGTAGGCGCGGATCTTGTCCGCCTCGCTCACCATGCCCAGCACCGTCACCCGCTCACGCAGCTCCTTGGGCACCTTCACCTCGCCGGGGCCGGCGATGAGCAGCTTGGCCTCCGGGATCGACTTCAGCGCCTCCATCAGGATCGGCAGGCCCTTGCGCTCCTCGTCCACCCGGCCGAGGAAGCCGATCGTGGAACCGTCGGGGCCCCAGCCGTCCAGCGGCTCGGCCTCGGCGTAGCGCGCGACCGTCACGCCGTTGGGGATCAGGACCGTGTCGCCGCCGAACTGCTCCACCAGGCTCTTGCGCGCCGCGTCGGAGACCGCGATGCGCCCGTGGAGCTTCTCCAGCGCGCTGCGCAGCAACGGCTCGGCCACCGCGATCGCCCGCGAGCGGCTGAAGGAGGCGTGGAACGTCGCCACGATCGGCCCCTTGGCCGCCCAGCACGCCAGCACGCCGAGGCTCGGGATCAGCGGCTCGTGGATGTGCAGCACGTCGAACCCGCCGTCCCGCACCCACCTGCGCACCCGCGCCGCCGAGATGAACCCGAACGACATCCGCGCCACCGACCCGTTGTAGGGCACCGGGATCGCCCGGCCCGCCCCGGTCACGTACGGCGGCAGCTCGTCGTCGTCGGCGGCCGGCGCGATCACCGACACGTCGTGACCCTGCGCGATCAGCGCCTGGGCCAGGTCGTCGATGTGCTGCTTGACCCCGCCGGGCATGTCCCACGAGTAAGGACAGACGATGCCGACTTTCATGGCTCCCGTCACCCCTTCTCGTGTCCGGTCGCGGCTCTCATCGCGTCAGGTCCTCCAGCCACAACCGCTGCAGCATGTGCCAGTCCTCCGGGTGCTGCGCGATGCCCTTCTCGAACACGTCCGCCAGCCCCTGCGCGAGCGCCGCCACCTTCTCCTGGCGGGTGCCCTGCGCGGGCACCGGCACCTCGGGGTGGATGTCGATTCCCCAGTCGTCGCCGTCGAAGTAGACGATGGCGGGCAGCAGCGCGCAGCCGGTCTGCACGGCCAGCAGCGGCGGCCCGGCGGGCACCTTCGTGACGGCGCCGAAGAAGCGCACCTCGACGCCGCTCTTGGTCAGGTCGCGCTCGGCGGGCAGGCAGACGACCCCGCCCCGCCGTACCCGCGTCGCCAGGGTGCCGAAGTTGTGGCCGTCACCGCCCGTGAGCGGCAGCACCTCCATGCCCAGCCCCTCGCGGAAGGCCACGTAGCGGCGGAACAGCGACTCGGGCTTGAGGCGTTCCGCCACGGTCGTGAACGGGTGACCGACCCCGACCAGCCACGCGCCCGCCTGGTCCCAGTTGCCCATGTGCGGCAGCGCGAGCACCACGCCGCGCCCCGCGGCCACGTTGTCGTGGACGTGCTCGGCGCCGGTCACGTGGGTACGCCTGACCACCTCGGCACGGTCCATCGACGGCAGCCGGAAGATCTCGTGGAAGTAGCGGAAGTAGGAGCGCATGCCCGCCCGGGTGATCTCGCCCAGCTCCGCGCTGCCGACCGGCAGGCCGGTGACGCGGCTGAGGTTCGACTCCAGGCGGCGCACCGAGCGCCCGCGCCTGTGCCAGACCCGGTCGGCCATGAAGCGGAAGGCCGCCGCCGTCGGCTTCTGCGGCAGGTACGGCACCAGCGTCCACCCCGCGGCGAACCCGGCGGCGACCGCCTTGTCGGCGACGGACGTCTTCTCGCTCATGACACCCCCGTCTGTCGGTAGACGTGCACGACCCGCTGGACCACGGTGATCGCGCTGGCCACGGCCAGCACCCACATGCCGATCGCCAGTACGAAGGGGACGAACCAGAAGCACGCCGCCACCAGCCCGACGACCAGCCGCTCGGGCCGCTCCGCCAGGCCGACGTCGCACTCGATGCCGAGCCCCTCGGCCCGCGCCTTGGCATAGGACACCAGCACGCCCGCGATCACGTTGAACAACGTGACCGCGAC
This sequence comes from Nonomuraea sp. NPDC050790, assembly GCF_044456745.1. Classification (NCBI taxonomy): domain Bacteria; kingdom Bacillati; phylum Actinomycetota; class Actinomycetes; order Streptosporangiales; family Streptosporangiaceae; genus Nonomuraea; species Nonomuraea sp. NPDC050790. The sequence continues at coordinate 88,225 of NZ_JBITGF010000018.1, forward strand.
CATGGTGATATCACCATTTATGGCGAAATAGAGCGTAAGCCCCCCGAAAATGGCCGCGTCGGCGACCCTGTCGAGCGTGGAGTCCAGGAAGGCGCCCCACTTGGTGCCGCCCGCGCCGCCCAGGCGCGCGACCACACCGTCGAGCAGGTCGAACAGTACGAAAACAGTGATCACGAGGGCGCCCGCGGTGAGCATGCCCATCGGGAAGAAGAACAGGGCCGACACCACGGTGCCGAGCGTGCCGATCGCGGTGACGGCGTCAGGGCCGATCCCGCGGCGGACGAGAGCCCTGCCCAGCGGGGTGAGGATCCGGGTCATGGCCGGGCGCAGGAGTTTGAGCATCGCGCTCCGATCGTAGGCCATAAGAGCCCACTGGACTTTCTTTGCCTCACCCCCCTTGTGATATTCGCCACAGGGGTATTTGGTGAACACACCGCGTCCATGCGGTTTCTGAACCCTTCCGCGCGGGCGCGGCGTTGGAACCCCCACCCAACGACGCGGGAGGCGATGTGGCAGAAAAGAACCCCGGCGGCCATGCGGGAGCCGCGGGCAGGGCACCCACGGCCGACAGTGCGGACGCGATACGCAATGTCGTGCTGGTCGGCCATTCAGGTGCGGGCAAGACGACCCTGGTCGAGCACTTGCTGGCGGCGACGGGCACCATCCAGCGCACCGGCCGGGTCGAGGACGGCAACACGGTCACGGACTTCGACGAGGTTGAGGTACGCCAGCAACGCTCGGTGAACCTCGCACTGGCGCCCCTGGTCTACAACGACATCAAGATCAACCTTCTGGACACCCCCGGATACGCCGACTTCGTCGGGGACCTGCGCGCCGGGCTGCGCGCCGCCGACGCGGCACTGTTCGTGGTCTCGGCCGCCGAGGGCGTCGACGGCCTGACGCAGATGCTCTGGGAGGAGTGCGCCCAGGTCGGGATGCCCAGAGCGGTCGTCATCACCAAGATCGACCACCAGCGGGCCGATTTCGACGAGGTCCTGGCCACCTGCCAGGACGTCTTCGGCGACGGCGTGGCCCCCCTCTACCTGCCCGTCATCACCAACGGGCACGTCAACGGGCTCATCGGGCTGCTGTCGCAGAAGTTCTTCAACTACGCCACGGGCAGCCGCTCGGAGAAGGACCCGGGCCCGGAGTACGAGGCGCAGATCGCCGAGCACCGGGACTCGCTCATCGAGGGCATCATCCAGGAGAGCGAAGACGAGTCGCTCATGGAGCGCTACCTGGAGGGCGAGCCGATCGACACCAAGGTCCTCATCGAGGACCTGGAGAAGGCGGTCGCCCGCGGCAGCTTCTACCCGGTCCTGTGCTCGGGGACCGGCGTCGGCGCGATCGAGCTCCTGGAGATCATCACCCAGGGCTTCCCCGCCCCCGCCGAGCACCCGATGCCCGAGATCACCACCCTGGACGGCAAGCCGGTCAAGGGCATCACCTGCGACTCCGACGGCCCGCTGGTGGCCGAGGTGGTCAAGACCACCTCCGACCCCTACGTGGGCCGCATCAGCCTCGTCCGCGTCTTCTCCGGCACCCTGCGTCCCGACATGACCGTGCACGTCTCCGGCCACGGCCTGGCCGACCGCGGGCACGAGGACCACGACGTCGACGAGCGCATCGGCACCCTCACCTCGCCGCTGGGCAAGCAGCAGCGCGGCGTGAACAAGGGCGTGGCGGGCGACATCGTCGCGGTCGCCAAGCTGTCGCGCGCCGAGACCGGCGACACGCTCTCCGAGGTGGACAACCCGCTGCTCATGACGTCCTGGACGATGCCCGACCCGCTCCTGCCCGTCGCCATCCAGGCCAGGTCGAAGGCCGACGAGGACAAGCTCTCGCAGGCGCTGGGCCGCCTGGTCGCCGAGGACCCGACGCTGCGCCTGGAGAACAACGCCGAGACCCGCCAGCTCGTCCTGTGGTGCATGGGCGAGGCCCACACCGACGTGCTGCTCGACCGCCTGGCCAAGCGGCACGGCGTCGAGGTGGAACGCATAGAGCTGCGCGTGCCGCTGCGCGAGACGTTCGGCGGCCAGTGCAAGGCCATGGGCCGCAACGTCAAGCAGACCGGCGGTCACGGCCAGTACGCCATCTGCCACCTCCAGGTCGAGCCCCTGCCCAGCGGCGGGGGTTTCGAGTTCGTGGACAAGATCGTCGGCGGCGTGGTGCCCCGGCAGTTCATCCCCTCCGTCGAGAAGGGCGTGCGGGCCCAGATGGAGCGGGGCGTCGTCGCCGGCTACCCGATGGTCGACGTCCGCGTCACCCTCTACGACGGCAAGGCGCACTCGGTCGACTCCTCCGACATGGCCTTCCAGATCGCCGGGCAACTGGCGCTGAAGGAGGCCGCGACGAAGGTCCCGACCCTCCTGCTCGAACCCGTGGACGAACTCGCCGTCCTCGTGGCCGACGACTACGTCGGCTCCGTGATGTCCGACCTGTCCTCGCGGCGCGGCAGGGTCCTCGGCACCGAGCCCGTCGGCACCGGCCGCACCCTGGTCAAGGCCGAGGTCCCCGAACTGGAGCTCGTCCGCTACGCCATCGACCTGCGGTCGATGTCGCACGGCACCGGCACGTTCACGCGCACCTTCCTGCGCTACGAACCGCTGCCGTCCCACCTGGCGGGCAAGATGGCCGCCGCCGAATGAGGCTCGGTGTGTCTGTTGGTACGGCCGGCCGTCGTCACCTGCGTCACGGCCGTACCAACAGTCACACAAGCATCACGAATCCATTTCGTTTTTTGGGCCAAAGCACGTCAGTGGCGATGTCAGACTGAGGAACCATGCGAACCGGACGACCTCTGTTTGCCGCCGTCACGATCGCCGTCGTCACCGCCGGCGCCGCCTACGCCCTCGGGCCGGGGACCGCGGAGAAGACCGCCAGCGGCGCGGCGAAGAAGGCCACCACGGCCGCCGTACCCGCCGCCTGCACGCCTGACGCGCGCTATCCGAAGCGGCAGTTGCGCGGCGTCTGGATCGCCACCGTGCGCAACATCGACTGGCCCTCGCGCGCCGGTCTGAGCCCGGACCGCCAGAAGGCCGACTACGTGAAGATCCTGGACGCCGCGGCCAAGCGGCGGCTCAACGCGGTCTTCGTCCAGGTACGCCCGGCTTCCGACGCGCTCTACAAGTCGTCGCTGGAGCCCTGGTCGCAGTACCTGACCGGCACCGCGGGCAAGGACCCCGGCTGGGACCCGCTGCCGTTCCTCATCGACGAGGCACGCAAGCGGGGCATGGAGTTCCACGCCTGGTTCAACCCCTACCGCGCCTCCTACGACGCCAACGCCGCCAAGCTGCCGGCCAACCACCCGGCGCGGGTGCACCCCGACTGGATCGTCAAGTACGGCGACCGCCTCTACTACAACCCGGGCCTGCCCCAGGTGCGCGAGCACGTGACCAAGGTCATCAGCGACGTGGTCAAGCGTTACGACGTGGACGGCGTCCACTTCGACGACTACTTCTACCCCTACCCGGGCGGCGGCGGCACCTTCAACGACAAGGCCGCCTTCGCGAAGTACCGGTCCGGCAAGAGCCTCGCCGACTGGCGCCGTGACAACGTCAACAAGCTCATCGCCCAGGTCGACAAGGCCGTGCACGAGATCCGGCCGTCGGTGAAGTTCGGCATCAGCCCGTTCGGCATCTGGCGCAACAAGGCGCAGGACCCGACCGGCTCCGCCACCTCCGGCATGTCGGCCTACGACTCGATCTACGCGGATGCGCGCCACTGGATCAAGAACGGCACGGTCGACTACGTGATGCCGCAGCTCTACTGGCCGCGCGGGCTCAAGGTCGCCGACTACAAGGCACTGGCCCCCTGGTGGGCCAAGGAGGTCAAGGGCACCGGCGTCGACCTCTACATCGGCCAGGCCCTCTACCGCGTCGGCGCCAAGGACGACAAGGCGTGGACCAGGCCCGGCGAGCTGTCGGCCCACCTCACGCTCAACCGCAGGCACCCGCAGATCGACGGCGACGTCTACTTCAGCGCCAAGCAGTTCCTGACCAACCCGCTGAAGGCCATCGACAAGGTCGCCGCCGACCACTACGCGCGGCCCGCCCTGCTGCCGCTCATCAAGGAGCGCGGCGGCGAGGCGCCGGCCAAGCCCTCCGGGGCCAAGGCCGCCGGTGGCACCCTGACCTGGACCGCCTCGCCCGGCGCCCGCGCGTACGCGGTCTACCGGGTGCCCGACAAGGGCGAGGTCTGCCAGGGCGCCGACGCCCGGAGCCTGGCCGCCGTCGTCACCGCCCCGTCCTTCGCGGCGGCGCGGCCCGGCACGTACCTGATCACCTCGCTCGACCGCCTCCACAACGAGTCGAAGCCGGTGAAGGTCACGGTGTCCCCGGTCTGACCTCGCACGAGTCTCGCGGTGAGCCCGCGTCCCCCGGCGATGCGTGAGACTATGTCGTGCCACACACGGGCTCGACCGCGGGAGGACATACGGTGAGGCGGGCGCTGGTCATCGCGACCATGCTGTTGGGTCAGCTGCTGCTGGCGGGGGCGCTCGCCCCCGCGGGACTGGCGGCCCCGCCCCCCGCCGCGCGGGTGGCGCTGATCGGGATCCCCGGCCTGCACTGGAACGACATCACCCCGCAGGACACCCCCAACCTGTTCAGGCTCTCCCAGAACAGCGCGATCGGCTCGATGTCGGTCAGGACCGTCGGCAGCGTCACCTGCCCCTACGACGGCTGGCTGACCGTCTCGGCGGGCATCCGCTCCGCCTCCGGCGGCAGTTGCGGCGCCCCGCCGGCGCCCGAGCAGCGCGGCGCGGGCGCGGTCGTGCCCGGCTTCCGCTCCCTCATCGAGGTCGGCGAGCAGAAGAACGCCGGCGCCCTGGGCGAGACGCTGAAGAAGGCGGGCACGCCGACGATCGCGATCGGTCCCGGCGCCGCGGTGGCCCTCGCCGACACGAGCGGCGCGGTGCCCGTCTACCACTCCTCGCCGCTGCAGGTGAAGGCGGCCGACCTGCAGAGCGCCCGGCTCGTCGCCATGGACGTCGACGACCTGATCCGCCCCTACCTGCCCGGCGGCCGCATCGCGCGGGTGCCCGACCTGCTCGGCGCGGAGGACCGCCGCAACGCCCTCCACCTGGCCGACGCCAAGGCCGAGGCGCTCCTGTCGATCCTGCCCGCCGACACCACGGTGATGCTCGCGGGCGTCTCCGACCACGGCAGCGTGCCGCACCTGCGGGCCGCCATGCTGAGCGAGCCGGGCGCGAAGGGCCGCTCGCTCGGCGCCGCCTCCACCCGGCGCGACGACATCTCGATCCTGCCCGACCTGACCACCACCGTGCTGACCAAGCTGGGCGTGGCCGTACCGGCGGCGATCATCGGGCAGATGTGGGAGACGGGCGGCACGGGCGCGACGCCGCAGCACATGGCCGACGCCGACGAGAGCGCTCAGACCATGCGCTCGGTCAAGGGCCCCTACTTCACGTTCCTGGCCGTGCTGCAGGTCCTGTTCTACGTGCTCGCCTTCCTCCTGCTGCGCCGCCGCAAGGGCCTCTCCTGGGTACGGCTGGCCGCCGTCGCGCTGGCCGCCCTCCCGGTCACCTCGTTCCTGGTGAACCTGCTGCCGTGGTCGTCGCATGTGGAGCTGTTCGGCGGGATGGCCGCCCTCTGGGCCGCGCTCACCGTGCTGGCGCTGGCCGGCCCGTGGCGCCGCCACCCGCTCGGCCCGCTGGCGGTCGTCGCCGGCGTCACCACGCTGACGCTCGCCGGCGACCTGCTGACCGGCACGACCCTGCAGCTCAACAGCTTCATGGGCTTCAGCGCCGAACAGGGCGCCCGCTACTACGGGCTCGGCAACATCCCGTTCGCGCTGCTGGCCACGGGCACCCTGCTGACCACGACCGTGGTCGCCCACCGCTTCCCCGGCAGGATCGGGGCCGCGGTGGTGGCGGTGTTCGGCGCGTTCGCCATGGTGCTCGGCGGCTCCGGGCTCGGCAGCGACTTCGGCGGCGTCATCGCGTTCGTGCCGGGCATCGCGGTGACCGCGCTGCTCATCCTGGGCAAGCGCGTCTCGGTGCTGAAGCTGGCGCTGTTCTGCGTGGCCGGCGGGCTGGCGGTGACGGCGTTCGCGGTGGCCAACTACCTGAGGCCGGCCAGCGAGCAGTCACACCTCGGCCGCTTCGTCGGCCAGGTGCTGAACGGCGAGGCCGTCGAGGTGGTCTGGCGCAAGTTCGAGGCGATGATCAGCACGCTCATCAACCCGAACCTGGTCCCGATCGTGCTGGCGGCGCTCGGCTTTCTGATCTACGCGATCCTGCGTCCGGAGAAGGCGTCGGCGGGCGTGGTCCCTGCGGCCTTCACCTACTCGCCCGCGCTGAAGGCCGGGCTGATCGGGACGCTGGTGAGCGGCGTGGTGGGCATGCTGGTCAACGACTCGGGGGCGGCGATCCTGTCGATGGCGCTGGCCATGGCGATCCCGCTGCTGCTGTCGGTGGGCATCGCCGTGCTGCCCGAGGTGCGCGAGCCCGTCGAGGATCCCGACGGGCATCTGGCGGCCAGCCGTACCTGAGGCTTCAGGCGTTCCAGGCGTCGGCGAGCAGCTCGCGGGTGTCGCGCAGCATCTGCGGCAGGACCTTGGTCTGGGCGACGACCGGCATGAAGTTCGTGTCGCCGCCCCACCGGGGCACCACGTGCTGGTGGAGGTGGGCGGCGATGCCGGCGCCCGCGACGTGGCCGAGGTTCATGCCGACGTTGAAGCCCTGGGCGCCGCTGGCCTTGCGCAGGGCGCGCAGCGAGCGCTGGGTGAAGTCGCCGAGCTCGGCCACCTCCGCCGGGGCGAGCTCGTCGTAGTCGGACACGTGCCGGAAGGGCACCACCATCAGGTGGCCGGAGTTGTAGGGGTAGAGGTTCAGCACCGCGTACACGACGGTGCCGCGCGCCACGATCAGGCCGTCCTCGTCGCTCATCTTGGGGATCTCGCAGAACGGGCAGCCGTCTCCGGGGCCGGAGCCGGACGGCTTGTTCTCGCCCTTGATGTAGGCCATGCGATGAGGGGTCCACAGCCGCTGGAAGTTGTCGGGCTCCCCGGCCCCTGCCTGATCGTGCATAGGTAGCAGCATAGGCCCCCGGGTTACCGGACAACTGGGGCACATATCCGCCACAATCCACCCATGAGCGAAGCAGTAGCGGAACAGACAGAGCCCACTCCCGCCGCCATGCCCGGCGCCGCCACCCCCGCCACGCCCGCGCCCGCCGTCAAGGGCCGCATCAAGGTGGCCGACGAGGTGGTCGAGAAGGTCGCCGCGCTGGCCGCCCTGGAGGTGCCCGGCGTGGCCGACATGGGCGGCGACCTGGCCAGGGCGTTCGAGTCCGTACGCGACAGGATCGGCATCGGCTCCCGCCGCGGCAACCAGGGCGTCAGCGCCGAGATCCAGGACCGGCAGGTGGCGGTCGACCTGGTGATCGTCGTGGAGTACGGGCACGTGGTCATGGAGGTGGCCGCCGAGGTCAAGACCAACGTGGCGCGCACGGTCGGCCGCATGCTGGGGATGCGCGTCACCGAGGTCAACGTCACCGTCGACGACGTCCGCCTCACCGGCGAGCCCCGCCCCACCCCCGAACCCTCTGACGACCTCTCCTAGCTGTTGGTTCCTGCTGCTACTTCCCGCTGTCCGCGGCTTCTCCTGCCCGGCCGCCCCAATCCCGCCGTAAGCCGCGCACTGCCGTAGCCCCGCACGCCACCCCGCCCCGCACGCCCCCTCCCCGCACGCCGCCACCTCGTCCCGCACACCACCCCGTCCTGCACGCCACCCCGTCCACCCACCCATCCGTTACGGCAAGCCACCTTGGCGCCTCCCGCCGACCGTGGCCGGGCCCTGCCGAACCACGCTCCTCCGGTGATGACGCCGCGGCGCCGTAACGCGGCACGGGACCCACGGCCGTGGCCGGTCGTCACCCAGGTCGTCACGCCCGCCGGGGCCCGCGCACCATCTCGGTCCGGAACGCCAGGACAGCGTGCGGACAGGCGGTCGGCGGGGTGGTGGGGTGGTTGGGTGGGTGGGATTTGGGGCGGTTAGTGTGTTGGCATGGCTGATCAGCTTGAGCCCATGCCCGAAGACTGGACCCGTGCGCTCGCGATCGTGGCGCATCCCGACGACCTTGAGTACGGATGCGCGTCGGCAGTCGCCAACTGGACCAACGGCGGCCGGGAGGTCGCGTACGTGATCGTGTCGAGCGGCGAGGCCGGGATCGACTCGATCGAGCCGGCCAAGTCCGGGCCACTGCGTGAGCAGGAGGAACGAGCCAGTGCGGCCGTGGTCGGCGTGTCCAGCGTGGAGTTCCTGGGCTACCAGGACGGGGTGATCGAGTACAGCCTCCAGCTACGCCGGGACATCGCCGCGGCGATCCGGCGGCACCGTCCGGAGCTGGTGATCACGCTCAACCCCGACGACACCTGGGGCGGCACGGTCTGGAACACCCCCGACCACCGCGCCGTGGGCCGCGCCGTCCTGGACGCGGCGGGCGACGCAGGGAACCGCTGGATCTTCCCCGACGCCGGGGAGCGCTGGAACGGCGTCCGCTGGGTGGCCGTCAACGGCACCCTCGACCCCACCCACGCCGTGGACGTCACCACGAGCCTGGAGCGCGGCGTCGCCTCCCTCATGGAGCACCGCGCCTACATCGAGGCCCTGACCGACGAGGACGTGGAGTCCTACGCCCGCAAGACCGTCGAAACCTACCCCAAGCAAGCCGCCCCCCTCTTCGGCGGCCGCCCCGCCGTAACCTTCCGCCTCTACCCCCGCTAAGTCCACCGCCCAGCCCACGCCACCGGCCACTCTCAACCGACCGACCTCCCCGGGCTGGGCCGCGCCGCGGGTCCGCACGGCCTCGCCCGGTCCGGGGTGCCGCGTCACCACCGCGGGCCCTTCGCAGCGCTCCCGGTGGTCGTGGTCGCGGCCGATCGCGGCCCCAGAGCGGGCGTTCTTCAAAACCCGCGGCAATTGGCGCTTCACCGCGAACATCCTTTCGCGCACGATGGAAGTCCCAATGACGTGAGGAGTGCCCCATGACCGCGCACCCGCTTGCGATGCTCACCGCCGACGAGGTACGCGCCGCGCGCCACATCCTGGGTACGGCGGGGCACCTGGGACCGGACGTGCGTTTCGCCTACCTCGGCCCGGAGGAGCCCGCCAAGGCCGACCTGCTGGCCCACAACCCCGGCGACCTGGTGGACCGCCGGGTGCGCGTGCTGCTGCTCGACCGGGCCACCGGCGCCGCCACCGCCCTGGTCGTCTCGGTCACCCGCGGCGTCGTGGACCACGTCGAGAAGCTCGACCCCGCCGCGTCCGGGCAGCCGCCCATCCTGGTGGAGGAGTTCGAGGCGGTGCAGCGGATCCTCGACGACGACGCGGCCTGGCGCGAGGCGCTGGCCCGGCGCGGGCTCACCCCGGAGACCGTGCGGGCGTGCCCGCTGTCGGCGGGCCACTACGCCTACCCGGAGGAGTCGGGCCGCCGCGTCATCCGCAGCTTCGGCTTCCACCAGGACCACGAGCACGACCACCCGTGGGCCCACCCGATCGACGGCCTGGTCGCCTACGTGGATCTGGTGGCCGGCACCGTCATGAAGGTGATCGACGAGGAGCTGACCGAGGTCCCGCGCGAGCCGGGCAACTTCCAGGACGAGGGCTTCACCGGCCCCGCCCGCACGAGCCTGCGCCCCATCGAGATCACCCAGCCCGAGGGCCCGAGCTTCACCGTCGAGGACGGCCTCGTGCACTGGGAGAACTGGAGCCTGCGCATCGGCTTCAACGTGCGCGAGGGCCTGACGCTGCACCAGATCAGCTTCCGCGACCAGGGCCGCGACCGGCCGGTGGTGCACCGCGCCTCGATCGCCGAGATGGTCGTCCCGTACGCCGACCCGTCACCGGTGCGGTTCTGGCAGAACTACTTCGACCAGGGCGAGTACCTGTTCGGCCGCTTCACCAACTCCCTCGAACTGGGCTGCGACTGCGTGGGCGAGATCCACTACACGGACGTGGTCGTCGCCGACGAGCACGGCGAGCCGGCCACGATCCGCAACGCGATCTGCATGCACGAGGAGGACTACGGCGTGCTGTGGAAGCACTCCGACATGTTCGCCGGCTCGAACGAGACCCGCCGCCAGCGCCGCCTGGTGATCTCGTTCTTCACCACCGTGGGCAACTACGACTACGGCTTCTACTGGTACCTCTACCTGGACGGCACGATCGGCTGCGAGTGCAAGGCGACCGGTGTGCTGTTCACCTCCGCCTACCCGCCCGAGGGCCGCGCGTACGCCGCCCAGGTCGCCCCCGGCCTGGCCGCGCCCTTCCACCAGCACCTGTTCTCGGCCCGCCTGGACATGGCGGTCGACGGCCACGCCAACGCCGTGGACGAGATCGACGCCGTGAGCGTGCCGATGGGCGAGGGCAACCCGTACGGCAACGCCTTCGCCCGCCAGGTCACCCGCCTGGCCACGGAGAGCCAGGCCCAGCGCCTGGCCGACCCGTCGCGTGGCCGCGTCTGGCAGGTGGTCAACCCGGAGATCACCAACCGCCTGGGCGCGCCGGTCGGCTACACCCTGATCCCGGAGCCCCGCCCGACGCTGCTGGCCGACCCGGCCTCCTCCATCGCCGCCCGCGCCGCCTTCGCCACCCGGCACCTGTGGGTCACCCGGCACGCCGACGACGAGCGCTTCCCGGCCGGCGACCTGATCAACCAGCATCCGGGCGGCGGCGGGCTGCCCGCCTGGACCGCCGCGGACCGGAGCCTGGACGGCGAGGACATCGTCCTGTGGCACACCTTCGGCGTGACCCACTTCCCGCGCACCGAGGACTGGCCGGTCATGCCGGTGGACCACATCGGGTTCACGCTCAAGCCGACCGGCTTCTTCGACCGCAACCCGACGCTGGACGTGCCGCGCTCGACCGGCCACTGCCACCCGCGGTGACCGGCCGGGCCCGGGCTGGTCACACCTGGATGCGGCGCTCCACGGCGTCGACGATCTCGGCGACGGCCACCTCGACCGGGACGCCGTTCTTCTGCTCGCCGCTGCGGTAGCGGAAGGAGACCGCGCCGGCGGCGATGTCCTCGTCGCCGGCCAGCAGCATGAACGGCACCTTGGCCTTCTGCGCGTTCCTGATCTTCTTCTGCATGCGGTCGTCGGCGGCGTCGACCTCGACCCTGATGCCGCGCTCGCGCAGCTTCTTGGCCACGTCCTGCAGGTAGGCGACGTGCGCCTCGGCGATCGGGATGCCGACCGCCTGGACCGGCGACAGCCACGCCGGGAAGGCGCCCGCGTAGTGCTCGACGAGCACGCCCATGAACCGCTCGACCGAGCCGAACAGCGCCCGGTGGATCATGACCGGCGTCTGCCGGGAGCCGTCGGCGGCCTGGTACTCGAGGCCGAAGCGCTTGGGCTGGTTGAAGTCGAGCTGGATGGTCGAGAGCTGCCAGGTGCGCCCGATGGCATCCTTGGCCTGCACCGAGATCTTGGGACCGTAGAAGGCGGCGCCGCCCGGGTCGGCCACCAGGTCGAGCCCGGACTCCTCGGCCGCCTGGCGCAGCGCCTCGGTGGCCTCGTCCCAGTCGGCCTGCTCGCCGATGAACTTGTCGGAGTCGTCGCGGGTGGACAGCTCCAGGTAGAACTCCTCCAGGCCGAAGTCGCGCAGCACGCTCAGCACGAAGGCCAGCAGCGACTTGATCTCGTCGCCCATCTGCTCCTTGGTGGTGTAGATGTGCGAGTCGTCCTGCGTCATCCCGCGTACGCGGGTCAGCCCGTGCACCACCCCGGACTTCTCATAACGGTAGACCGAGCCGAACTCGCACAGCCGCAGCGGCAGCTCCCGGTAGGACCGCCCGCGCGCACGGAAGATCAGGTTGTGCATCGGGCAGTTCATCGGCTTGACGCGGTACTCGGTGCCGTCGAGCTCGAAGGGCGGGAACATGTCCTCGCCGTACCAGGGAAGGTGCCCGGAGGTCTCGAACAGCGACGACTTGGTCAGATGCGGCGTGTTGACGAACTCGTAGCCCGCCTCCGACTGCCGCCGGCGCATGTAGTCCTCCATCTCCTTGCGGATGATCCCGCCCTTGGGATGGAAGACCGGCAGCCCGGAGCCGAGCTCCGGCGGGAAGCTGAACAGGTCGAGCTCGGCGCCGAGGCGGCGGTGGTCGCGCTTCTCGGCCTCCTCCAGCAGCTTGAGGTACTCCTCCTGCTTGTCGCGGGACTCCCAGGCGGTGCCGTAGATGCGCTGGAGCTGCGGGTTCTTCTCGCTGCCCCGCCAGTAGGCGCCGCCGGTGCGCATGAGCTTGAAGGCCGGGATGGACCGGGTGGAGGGCACGTGGGGCCCGCGGCACAGGTCCTTCCAGCACAGCTCGCCCGTCTTGGGGTCGAGGTTGTCGTAGATGGTCAGCTCCGCGCCGCCGACCTCGACACTCTCCTCGTCCGCCGCCCCGCCTTTGAGCCCGATCAGCTCCAGCTTGTACGGCTCCGCCGCCAGCTCCGCCCGCGCGTCCTCGTCGGAGACCACGCGGCGGGAGAAGAGCTGCCCCTGCTTGACGATCTCCCGCATGCGCTTCTCCACGCGCTTGAGGTCGTCGGGCTGGAAGGCCTGCGGGACGTCGAAGTCGTAGTAGAAGCCGTTCTCGACCGGCGGGCCGATGCCCAGCCTGGCCTCGGGGAACAGCTCCTGGACCGCCTGGGCCATGACGTGCGCGGTGGAGTGGCGGACGATGGCGCGGCCGTCGGGGCTGCCGATCTCGACCGGCTCGACCAGGTCGCCGGCCGCCACGTGGGCGGCCAGGTCGCGCAGCTCGCCGTTGACCCTGGCCGCGACGACCGTGCGGCCGTCGGCCTCCAGGGCCTCGCCGTACGTCGTGCCGGCCGCGACCACACGCTCGGCTCCGGCGAGGGTGATGCGTAGCTCGGCTGACACGGTGACTCCCTTGGATGGTGGTGAAACGGGTCACCGAATGCTATCGCGGGTCGAAGCCCAGCCTGGTCAGCTCCTCCCGGCTGCCGTGGAAGACGTTGCGGTCGAGCGGGCTGTTGGAGTGCTGGTGGATCGTCCAGTCGCGCCAGGGCGCGGGCACGATCGGGCGGCCGCGCGGCTGCTGGGGCGAGGCGATCCACAGGGGGTACTCGCCGAGACCTGCGCAGTTGCCGGACTTGGCGAACCACAGGAAGGTGTAGATGAAGGGCCGCACGCCCGCCTCGCGCTCGACGAATCGGCACCAGCGGCGCGCGTACCGCGCCACCCGCTCGGGCGGCAGCCCGTCGTTGGTCTCCAGGTCGAGGGCGACCAGGTCGCCCCTGCGCAGGCCGCCGGCGGCCTGGACGGTGCGCAGGAAGTGGCGGGCGTGCTCGGCGGGGTCGCCTTTGGGGCGGGCGAAGTGGTAGGCGCCGCCGACGATCCAGCTTTCGCGCATGCCGTTCCAGTTGCGGCGGAAGAAGCGGTCGGTCCAGTCGCCGCCCTCGCTGGCCTTGGCGAAGGCGAAGGCGACTCCGGACTTGGCGTGCGCGCCCCAGTCCACCGTCCCCTGCCAGTTGGACACGTCGATCCCATGCAGCAAGCGCTTCACCGCGCCCCTTTCGTCGGCGGCGAAGCCTGCCCCGCTCTGCCCGCTCACCTTGCCGGATCTTATTGAGCCATCCTCCGGCCCGCCCCGCGCCGCGCCGTACGCCCTATTGAACTAGGCCCTTGAGGAACTGTCGCGTGCGTTCCCGCTCCGAGTACTCAGAGGCGACGAAGTCGGTGACGCCGGCCTCGGCGAGCCGTTCGATCTGGGCGCGGACCTCGTCCTCGTCGCCGACCACGGCCACGTCGCCGGGGCCCGCGGCGCCCTCCTTGTCGAGCATCGCCCGGTAGGAGGGGAGCTGGCCGTACACCGAGAAGATCTCGTCGGCGCGCGTGCGGGCGGCGGCGGGGTCGTCGGTGACGCAGACGGGCAGGGCGCAGACGATGCGCGGGGCGGGACGCCCGGCCTCCTGCGCGGCGGCGGTCACGGCGGGCGCGACGTGCTCGACGACGGTCTTGGGCCCGGTCATCCACAGGACGGTGCCGTCGGCGACGGCGCCGGCCAGGTGGAGCATGCGCGGGGCCAGGGCGGCGATGAGGACGGGCAGGCCGCGTCCCGGAGTGCTCAGCCGGATCTCGGCCTTGAGCGTCTCGCCCTGGTAGCCGACCTCGCCCTCGCGCACCAGCGGCAGCAGCACCGACAGGTACTCGCGCATGTGGCGGGCGGGCCGGTCGTAGCTGTAGCCGTACATGTTCTCGATGACGACCTTGTGCGACAGGCCGATGCCGAGCGTCAGCCGGCCGCCGAGCGCGGCGTTGGCGGTCAGCGCCTGCTGGGCGAGGGCGGCCGGGTGGCGCGGGTAGGTGGGCACGACCGAGGTGCCGAGCTCGATGCCCGGCGCGGCGCTCCCGGCGGCGACCAGGGCGGTCAGCGCGTCGAGGCCGAAGATGTGGGAGATCCACGCGGAGGCGAAGCCGTCGGCCGCGGCGCCGGCCAGGCGTTCGCGCAGCTCGGCGATGGGGTCATCGCCCCTGGGCTCGCTGAAAAACAGTCCGATCCGCATCGCTACCGAACTCCATTCTAGTTTTTCCGGCCATCATAGGCTTGGTCCCATGACCCACGATCGCGCAGGACAACCCGCTCAGCCGGCCGACCTGGTCGACGTCGCCCGGCTGGTGACCGCCTACTACGCCCTGCATCCGGATCCCGGCGATCCCGCGCAGCGCGTGGCGTTCGGCACCTCCGGACATCGCGGGTCGGCGCTGAACCGCGCGTTCAACGAAGATCACATCGTGGCAACCAGCCAGGCGATCTGCGAGTACCGCGCCGCGCAGGGCGTGTCGGGCCCGCTGTTCCTCGGCATCGACACGCACGCGCTGTCGGAGCCCGCCCGGGTCTCCGCGCTGGAGGTCTTCGCCGCCAACGAGGTGGAGGTGCGCATCGACAGCCGCGACGGCTACACGCCGACGCCGGCCGTCTCCCATGCCATCCTCACCCACCCGGGCTCCGACGGGGTCGTGGTCACGCCGTCGCACAACCCGCCCCCCGACGGGGGGTTCAAGTACAACCCGCCCAACGGCGGCCCCGCCGGCACCGACGCCACCGGCTGGATCCAGGAGCGGGCCAACACGCTGCTCGAGGAGGGCCTCAAGGGGGTACTGCGGGTGCCGTACACCCAGGCGTTGAAGGCGGAGACGACGCGCAGGCACGACTTCCTCGGCGCGTACGTGGACGACCTGCCCTCGGTCATCGACCTCGACGCCATCCGCGGCGCGGGCGTGCGCATCGGCGCCGACCCGCTCGGCGGGGCGAGCGTCGCCTACTGGGGCGAGATCGCCGACCGGCACCGGCTCGACCTCACGGTGGTCAACCCGCTGGTCGACCCCACCTGGCGGTTCATGACGCTCGACTGGGACGGCAAGATCCGC
This sequence comes from Nonomuraea sp. NPDC050790, assembly GCF_044456745.1. NCBI lineage: Bacteria > Bacillati > Actinomycetota > Actinomycetes > Streptosporangiales > Streptosporangiaceae > Nonomuraea > Nonomuraea sp. NPDC050790. The sequence goes on from NZ_JBITGF010000018.1 coordinate 103,631, forward strand.
ATGGACTGCTCCTCCCCCTACGCGATGGCCTCCCTGATCGACAACCGCACCCGCTACGACGTCTCGACCGGCAACGACGCCGACGCCGACCGGCACGGTGTGGTGACCCCCGACGGCGGCCTGCTCAACCCGAACCACTACCTCGCCGTGGCCATCTCCTACCTGTACGAGCACCGCACCGGCTGGCCGGACGCCGCCGGGGTCGGCAAGACGATGGTCAGCAGCAGCATGATCGACCGGGTGACGGAGTCGCTGGGGCGGCGGCTGATGGAGGTGCCGGTCGGGTTCAAGTGGTTCGTGCCCGGCCTTCTGGAGGGCTCCATCGGGTTCGGCGGTGAGGAGAGCGCCGGGGCGTCGTTCCTGCGCCGCGACGGGTCGGTGTGGACGACCGACAAGGACGGGCTCATCCTGGCGCTGCTGGCCGCCGAGATCCTGGCCGTCACCGGTTCCTCGCCGAGCGAGCACTACAAGCGGCTGACCGAGCGCTTCGGCGCGCCCGCCTACGCCCGGGTGGACGCGCCCGCCACGCGCGAGGAGAAGGCGGTGCTGGGCAAGCTGTCTGCCGCCCAGATCACGGCCCGCGCGCTGGCCGGGGACCCCATCACGGCGGTGCGGACCGAGGCTCCGGGCAACGGGGCGGCGCTGGGCGGGGTGAAGGTCGCGACGGAGCACGCCTGGTTCGCCGCCCGGCCCTCGGGCACCGAGGACGTCTACAAGATCTACGCCGAGTCCTTCAAGGGCGCCGACCACCTCGGCGAGGTGCAGGAGGAGGCGAGAGCGGTCGTCTCCGCCGCGCTCGCCTGAGGCCCTCAGGGGGTGTTGGTGAGGATGCGGTCGTCGTCCTTGACGGCGGGGAAGGAACCGGTGTCCACGATGCCGTGCTCCTGGTAGAGCGCCTCGATGATGGCGTGCGCCTGCGGCTCCAGCTTCCACAGCGCACGCCACTCCCTGGCGGTGCCGACCGCGATGCCGACCTCCTGTGCGATGTCCACGGTCCGGGGCACGATGCGCTTCTCGATCTGCCGGTCCCAGTAGCGGCGGGCGGCCCGCATCAGCCGGGCGCGCTCGGCCGTGTCGAGCACCTGCGGCGTCGCGTCGAACACGTCGTCGTCCTCCTCGTCGACGAGTTCGGCCAGCGCGGGCGGCAGGGCGGGGCGGGCGGGCACCGGCTGGTGGTCCTGCTCCGGCTCCCACGGCACCCGGGGGTCGGCGTCGACGAGCTTGGAGGTGTTGTACAGCGCGGCGATCTGGGCCAGCAGCGCCTCCTGACGCTGCTGGTCGACGGCCAGGCCGGTGTGCTCGACGGCCTGGTCCATGGCCTTGTCGAGCTTGGCCAGCGCGGCGCGTACCTTGCGCTCGGAGCCTCCGCCCTCGCGCAGCGCCTTGGCCCGCTTGGCCGCCAGCGCGACGCGGGTGAGGCGGCGGTGGGCGTCGACCTCGCTGGCCGTGCGGTCGCTGACCTCGGCCAGGCCCATGCGCACGAGCAGGCGTTCGGGGGTCAGGCGCCAGTTGATGCGGCCGGTGCCGCGGATGCGGTGGCGCTCGATGGCCATGCCGCGCTCCCAGAGCCAGGCGGCCACGAGCGGGGCGGCCAGGCGGAAGATCGCCTCGGGCAGGCTGCGCGCGTCCATGCTGGACAGGACCGCGGTCAGGCAGGTCAGCGCCCATACGGCGATGCCGTCGATGCCGGCGGAGTAGTTCTCGCGCATGTTGCGCCTGGCCCGCACGGCCGAGGTGATGATCGCGACCTCGATGAAGGCGAACAGCAGCAGCCGCAGCGGCCCGTCGAGCCCCAGGACGTCACCGGAGAAGCGCCACATGCCCTGTGCCGACACGCCCGTGGCGATGCACGCGGCCACGACCGTGAGGACGTCCTCGATCGGCCGTGGCGCGACGTAGCGGTTGAACAACCACGCTCCCGCCCGCCAGCCGATCTTGATGAGCATGAAGGCCAGCGCGAGCGCGATCAGTCCCAGCACGGAGATGATCACCGTCACGACCGGCTTTTCCGCGACAAAAGCGGCGATTTCCTCAAATGGGGGCATCAGTCACTGTCCGTCAGGTTGGATGTCCGACTGTATACAGCGAGATCATCGCAGAATGTCGCCCTCTTGTACGCCAAACCGGTCTCGCCCCATCATTTTCTCCCGTCACAGGGGGTGCCCGGTACCATGGGATCTCCTCCCCCGTCGCGGGCATGAGAGGTTGGTCACGCGAGCGGGGGTCGGGGTAAACCCCGGCGCGACCCTCGGTTCGCCCCGCGGTTCCCCCTAGATGCCCCGGGCTTGCGGGCACCCCGGAGGCGAATACCGCCAGGGCGTGCGTAACGTGTCGTGCGGATGCGCCCTGCCGTACCGGACTCCGCGGGTTGTGGATGGGGGTGACGAAGGCCCGTCAGCAGGTGGGACCATCTAGAAACGGGATTAATCCCGACAAAATGCGATGACGCCTCCGGCAGGATGGGTTTGATGTCTGAGTCTGAGTTTCCCCTCGTGCAGTTCATGCGCGAAGGCTTCGACCCCGTGGCCGAGCTGGCCCGGATCCGCACAGAACAGCCGGTGTTCCCGATGGAGATCCCCGGCGACCAGACCGTGTACCTCGTGACGCGCTACGACGACGTCCGCGCCGTGCTCAGCGACCACGAGCGGTTCAGCAACGACTTCGCCGGTGTCATCGGCCTGGGCTCGAACCAGGACGACCCGGGCGGCCTCGGCTTCCGCGACCCGCCCGAGCACACGCGGCTGCGCAAGTACCTCACGCCGGAGTTCACCATGCGCCGCCTGCGCAGGCTGGAGCCCCGGATCGAGGCCATGGTCGAGGAGCACCTGGACCGCATGGAGGCGGGCGGGAACACCGCCGACCTGGTCGAGGCGTTCGCCCTCCCGATCCCGTCGCTGGTCGTGTGCGAGCTGCTCGGCGTGCCGTACGCGGACCGGTCCGACTTCCTCAAGCTCAGCACCGACCGCTTCGACTTCACGGCGGGACCGGAGGCGTCGCTGCAGGCGATCAACGACGCGATGACCTACCTGACCGACCTGGTCGCCCGCGAGCGCCTGAACCCGGGCGACGGCCTGCTCGGCCAGTTGCTGCGCGAGCACGGCGACGAGCTCGACGACCGCACGCTGGCCAGCATGGCCGACGGCCTGCTGACCGGCGGCCACGACACCAGCACCAGCATGCTGGCCCTCGGCTCCCTCTGGCTGATGAACAACCCGGACGAGGCCGCCAAGGTCCGCGAGGACGACGGCTACGTCAACCAGGTCGTCGAGGAGCTGCTGCGCTACATGACGGTCGTGCAGGTGGCCTTCCCGCGCTTCGCCCGCCGCGACCTCGACCTGTTCGGCACGCCGATCAACAAGGGCCAGCTCGTGCTGTGCTCGCTGACCGCCGCCAACCGCGACCCCGCGCTCGGCGAGAACATGGACAAGGCCGTGCCCGCCCGCGAGAGCGCCGGGTCCCACCTGGCCTTCGGGCACGGCATCCACCGCTGCATCGGCGCACCGCTGGCGCAGATGGAGATGCGCATCGCCTACCCGGCGCTGCTGCGCCGCTTCCCGAACCTCCGGGTGGACGGCGAGGTGCCGTTCAGGAAGCTCGCGATCGTGTACGGCCTGGAGAAGCTCCCTGTCGCCTGGTAGACGGCTGGTCGGCGGCGTAACGTCACGTATGTGAACGGACACGCGATCGACCTGAGCGCCATCGGCGCCGTCGTGTTCGACAGCGACGGCGTCGTGACCGACACCGCGCGCGTGCACGCGGCCGCGTGGAAGCACGTCTTCGACGGTTTCCTGCGCGGCCGCTCCGCGCCGTTCGACATCCGCGCCGACTACGTGCGCCACGTCGACGGACGGCCCCGCCTGGACGGGCTGCGCACCTTCCTGGCCTCGCGCGACATCACCGTGCCCGAGGGCTCCCCCGACGACGAGCCGGGCACGCCGACCGTGCACGGCCTCGGACGGGCCAAGGACCTGGAGTTCCAGGCCCAGGTCGAGAAGTACGGTGTGGCCGCCTTCCCCTCGGCCGTCGCGCTCCTGCACGAGCTGCGCCACCGGGGCTGCCGCACCGCCGCGGTGACGGCCAGCACCCACGGCCGCAGGCTGATCACGGGAGCGGGCGTCGCCCACCTGTTCGACCTGGTTGTGGACGGCAACGACGCGGCCCTCATGAACCTGCCCGGCAAGCCCGACCCCGCCCTGTTCCTGGAGGCGTGCCGCCGCCTGGACCTGCCGGCGGTGCGCGCCGCCGTCGTGGAGGCCGCGCTGCCCGGCCTGGAGGCGGGCAGGAAGGGCGGTTTCGGGCTGCTGGTGGCCGTGGAGCGCAACGGCCGCGCGCCGGAGATGCGCGAGCTGGGCGCCGACCTCGTGGTGGGCGACCTGAGCGAGCTGGAGGTACGCGGGCGCGTCCCGGTTTCGTAGACAATGTGAGGGATGGCCGTCCTCATTGATCCACCCAACTGGCCGGGGCCGCGTGGCCTCATGTGGTCCCACCTGGTCAGCGACACCTCCCTCGAGGAGCTGCACGCGTTCGCGGCGCGCCTCGGGGTGCCGGTGCGCGCCTTCGACCGCGACCACTACGACGTGCCGGAGACCGTGCACGCCCGTGCGGTCTCGCTCGGCGCCGAGGCGGTCGGCAGCCGCGAGCTGCTGCGCCGGCTGACCGAGGGCGGGTTGCGCCGCCGTAAACGATCGTCGCCGTAAGCGCCGCGCCTAGCCGCCGAGTTCCTCCAGCTCGGCGCGCATGTTGTGGCGGGCGTGCTCCTGCCACAGCGCCCGCGCGCGTGCGGTCCGATAGAGATCCGGTACGGCCAGCAGCCTCGCCAGCACCGCCCCCCGTCCGGCGGCGAACAGGTCGTCGGGCACGTGCGCGTACTCCGCGCGGATGGCGGCGGCGTACTCGCCGTATCCCGGCCGGCCCAGCACCGCGAGGTCGGCGTCGCACAGGACCGCGCCGTTGGCGTCCCCGTCGGTGAGGGTGTCGTGGGCGGCGGTCAGGCGGACCAGCCTGGCCACCTCGGCCACCCGCCCCGGCGCGAGGCCGCAGGCGGGCAGGCGGCGCTGGGCGAGCTGGGCGCTGCGTTCCTCGTCCCATCCCGGCCGGCCGTCGTAGACCGCGTCGTGGAACCAGGCGGCCAGCCGTACCGCGACGGGGTCGTCGGCCAGGTCGGCGAGGTCGTCGATCGCGGCGAGCACCGCGCCCAGGTGATCGAGCGTGTGGTAGCGGCGATGCGGCTCCGACCAGCGGGCCACCAGCTCGGCGTGGAGCGCCTGGGCGGCGGGCGTGTCGGCGACGAGCTCCCCGATCATGGCTCCACGCTATCGCGAGTGACGGCAAATTTCGTGTAATGGTCGGATGGGTGATGAGCGGCGGCGGGTTCCACGATGGCGCGACCTGCGGGCGGTGCTGCCGCCCCTCGGCAGGCGGGACCGGCTGCTCGGCGCGGCCGACGTCGCCGACCTCCGGCTGATGGCCAGGCGGCGGGCGCCCCGGCTCGTCTTCGACTACGTGGACGGCGCGGCGGAGGGCGAGGTGTCGATGGCGCGGGCGCGCGAGGCGTTCGACCGCGTGGAGTTCCGGCCGCGGATCCTGTGCGACGTCGGCGAGGTGTCGCCGGCCACGCGGGTGCTGGGGCGGGAGATCGCGATGCCGCTGGTGCTCGGGCCGACCGGGTTCACGCGCATGATGCACCGTGACGGGGAGCGGGCGGTGGCTCGGGCCGCGGCCAGGGCGGGCGTGCCGTACACGCTGTCGACCATGGGGACCACGCCCGCGCCCGAGGTGACGCGCGCCGCGCCCGGCGGATGGAACTGGTTCCAGCTCTACGTGGCGCGCGACCGCGGCCGCAGCCGCGCCGCGCTCGACCTCGCCCGCGACGCGGGCATGGACGTGCTGGTCGTGACCGCCGACGTGCCGGTGGCGGGCGCCCGCCTGCGCGACGTACGGCACGGCCTCACCATGCCGCCGAGGCTGCGCAGCGCGCTGCAGGCGATCCGGCATCCGGCCTGGTGGTTCGACTACCTGACCAGCGAACCCCTGACCTTCGCCACCATGGGCGGCAGCGACCTGGCCGGGATCACCAACCTCATGTTCGACCCCCGCGTGACCTTCGCGGACCTGGAGTGGATCCGCGCGGCCTGGGGCGGGCCGCTGGTGGTCAAGGGCGTGCAACGCGTGGACGACGCCGTCGCCCTGGCCGAGGCCGGGATCGACGGCATCGCGGTCTCCAACCACGGCGGCCGCCAGCTCGACCGCGCCGCCACGCCCCTGGAACTGCTGCCCCAGGTGGCCGAGGCCGTGGGCGACCGGGCAGAGGTCTACCTGGACGGCGGAATCAGGAGCGGGGCCGACGTCGCCGCCGCGCTCGCCCTGGGGGCACGCGCGTGCTTCATCGGCCGCGCCTATCTCTACGGGCTGATGGCCGCGGGCGAGCCGGGCGTGGACCGCGTGCTGGACCTGGTCCGCGCCGAGCTGATCCGCACGATCCAGCTCCTCGGCGGCTCCCTCGACCCCTCGGTGGTACGGCTGCGCTAGGGCTGGGCCAGGAGGTCGAGCTGGCCCTCGCACATCCAGTGGTCCGCGGTGGCCCGGATCCGCACCGGTTTGCGCCTGGCCAGGCCGAGGCGTTCGGCGCATTCCGGGCCGATCCTGGCCCAGCGCGACTCGGGCGCGCGCAGCACGTGCCGGCACGCGCGGCAGCGCACCACGTGCTCACGCGTGGCGGGTTCGCTGAGATCGAAGAGGTCCACGGCGCCTCTCATCCTGCCACGGGGGTTCGGTGCGGCCGGGCAGGCGCGGCCGAGCGGGGTCAGGACGGCCAGAGCATGTTGGTGAGCTCGGCGTCAAGGTCCATGAAGTCGGTCTCCCTGCCCGCGGGCACCTTCTCGTAGGTGCGGTGCAGGAACTCGGTGAGAGGTGCCAGCGGGACTTCGAAGAGCGCCTGCCCGAACGGTGACGTCAGGCTGATGTGCAGGGTGCGCTCGCCGTCGGCGCGGGCAGGCCAGACCTGCACATCGCCGTCGCCGACACGCCGCACGATGCCTACTGTCAGTAGTTCGCGGGCGAAGATCCACTCGACCGGTTCGTCGTTCCCTACGTGGAAGGCCATGCGGATGGCATACGGGTCGTCGGCTGTGTAGCTCAGTCCGGCGAGCAGGGGGACGGTCGTACGGTCGGGGACCACAAGCCGAAGGCCAAGCTCGGCAGAGACGGTGGTGCTGTTCATCGTCAGCCAAACCTTTTCGTCGTAGGGTCCCCTCTTCGGGGCTTACTGCTCTGACGGACTTCGTCCTGAGCTATGACGCGGAACGAAGAAACCTGTAGGAAAGATTCCGCTCCTGAGGCCTTCTGTAACGCACATCACAGCAGGACATTTGGGCATCTACCAGGCTAAACGGCATCAATCGGGCCGTGTTTGCAAGGGTTTTGCGAGCTGTAGAGCCCACCCCGGCGAGCCCTCGGCACCTATCGGGCGAAAGATCCCCTTCCCATCGCCTTCCGAACATCCCCGATGCTATGCCAACCAGCCACCACGACGATGGGCAACCACCGCGTTTCCTCCCGAATCCTCTTGGGGCGGCTCGTCGCTTCGCATCCCGCTCCGGAAGTGCGGTATGGTTTTCCCCGTCGGGCACCGCGAGGAGCCTGATGGGGCGGGCGATTAGCTCAGCGGGAGAGCGCTTCGTTCACACCGAAGAGGTCACTGGTTCGATCCCAGTATCGCCCACCAGCTCAGAAATCCCCGGAAGAGATCATCTTCCGGGGATTTTCGCTTGCCGAGGTAACGTATGCGCGCCTGGCGCGTGATCGTTTCGAACTGCCCACGCATCACACACCCGGCCGAGCGCGCGTAACACCGGGTGGTTCGAGGATCCTCGCGCCCTGGAAGAACCTGAACGGAGGCCCTGGCCGAACGTGAGGCCGGCTCTCGTGGTGGAGTCCTGGACATTGCCCTGCCAGGGCTCCGTGACATCGTCGGGCGTATGCGGCCGCTCGGTCCGCGGGCGCGCGAGAGAACGATGACGAGCGGAGGTCGTCCGCGCGCCCGAGCGATGCTCACCCGGGCGCGCGGACTCCCGGTCAACCGCCCGGGTGGTAGGAGTTCCAGACGAAAGCGCTCACCTTCTCCTGGAACTTCTTCTGGAACCAGTTCACCGGGTCACGCAGCCGTACGGACCTGGTGACGCCCCGTTCGGCGGCGACTCCGACCGGAAGCTGACCTTCGGTGGCGTGGTGGAGGCTCTTCGACACACCGTAGGAGCCTTCGATGCCGCCGCCCTTGAACTTGCCTGTGCTGTCGGTGACCAGATAGCCGCTGCCGCCCCAGCCGTACTTCTGGTTCTCGTAGCCGATCGAGTAGTAGTAGTCCCACGTGCCTGGTTTCGTGTTCATGCCCTTGATGTCGGTGAACTTCAGGAACCTGCCGCTATTGACCTCCGCGCCGATCGAGGTGGACATACCGACCTTGTAGGTGCCGGCCAGGCCGATGTCCTTGCCGTCGAAGACCAGGCACCCCTCCAGGCCGATCGATCCGCCCAGCTTGAGTCCGAAGCCCACGCACGTTCCCGTGGTCATCTTCTTCGGCTTCTTCGGCGCGGGGGGCTTGGCCACCGGAGCGGGTGGCTGGATGGTCGCCTCGGGGAGGCCGGGCCGTCGGAGCAGCGGCTTCTGTCCCGGCACCACCGGCCCGGGGCGGTAGGCCCACTCGCGGGCGGCGATGAACCACCCGGTCCACCTCAGATGCCAGCGCTGGGTGAAGATGTTCACCCACTCGTGAACCAGGTTGAGAACGTTCCGCAGGAGAACGTTGTAGTTGCCCATCCGCACCCAGAATTCGCGGCGGTTCATCTCGTAGTACGTGTAGTAGGGGAAGCGTCCGTCGGGGTCGGACAGAGTGGTGGGGTTGTTGTCGGCGTAGTTGTAGCCGTTCATCTGCTGCGAACGGCCCATTTCGATTTCGGGGTCCACCGAGACGAAGCGGCCGGTGTTCGGGTCGTAGCCGCGCGCGCCGAGCGTCGTCAGGTCGGTGCTGGCATCGACGATGCCACCGACGAAACCCTTCTCATTGCCGGTCGGCCACTGGCCGTTGCCGGCACGGAGTTGGCCGAACGGGGTGTAGCGGCGGCGGCTCACCGAACCGTCGCTGGCGTTGACGGCCAGTTCGGCGGTGCCGTGGTGGTCGTTGACGAGGAAGGTGACACCGGCGCCGGTGCGCATGGCGTTGCGGTTGTACCTGATGGCCTTGGCCGTGCTCTGGCCCTTCGCCAGCCGTACTTCCAAGTCGGGCAGGTAGAGGGTGGTGCCCGCCGGGTCGCGGCGCAGCAGCCGGTCGCCGTCGGCGGTGTACAGGAAGGTGGTCTCCCCCTTCTTGTCGTCGACGACCTTTACCAGCTCGCCTTCAGCGTCCCAGTGCAGCGTCTGGTTGCCGGAGGCGGTCCTTCGCTCGGTGGCGTTGCCGACCGAGTCGTAGGCGTAGGATTCGGCGTTGCCGCTCACGTCGGACAGCTGGTGTCCCTTGAACCTCGGGTCGACGCCGGGGTTGCCGGCGTAGCGGTATCCGCGCGTCGCGGTCTGCGTGCCGCCTGAGGGGCCCGCGCCGTAGTGCGTCTCCCCCGTCCGGTTGCCGCTGTCGTCGTAGGTGTAGTTCACCCGGTACGGCGCCGGCCCGCCGATGGAGGCCTGACCCGGGTCGGCCGCGCACGTGGCGTCCACCTGGGTCCAGGCGTCGACGAGCCGCTGCAGGTCGTCATAGCGGAAGCACTGGTTGTCCACTCCGTCCCTGGAGGTGTCGACAGCCTGCAGCAGATTGCCGGAATCGGTGTAGCGGTACTCCACACTCCGGTCGGTGCCGGCCATACCGGCGTGCACGGTGGTGGCCTTCTGCAGCCGCTGCGTGCCGTACTCGTAGGTGAAGGTCTGGTCCACCTGCTTGCCGGCGCCGCCGATCGACAACCGCTGGCCGATCTGCTTGCCGGTCTTGGTGTAGTCCACGCCGACGAGGTAGGTCGACAGGTTGGAGCCGGTCGCGACCAGGCGGCCGAGGTCGTCGTAGGTGAAGGCGGTGTTCTCCGCCGGCAGGTCGCCGGCGGCCGGGCTGCTGGATGCCTTGACGCTGCCGTCCAGGTTGTAGGTGGTGTCGAAGACGTAGCCGCCCTCGGGAGCCAGCACTCCCTCGGTGGCCGGCAACAGGATGCGCCTGCGCGTCGGCCGGTTCAGATTGTCGTAGATGTCGACCTGGGAGGTGTACCTTGCCGTGCCCGCGATGCGCGTGGAGCTGGTGAGCTGCCCCTTCCGCACCGTGTCGTAGACCCACTCCGCGACCTTGACGCCAGGACTGGCCGCGGTGGCGTCGTACAAGGCGGTCCTGCGGCCGATGCCGTCGTAGGAGACCGAGAGCTTCTTGCCCCGGGCGTCCTCGGTGAGGACCAGTTGGTCCAGGTCGTTGAAGGCGAACTTGGTGACACCCTTGTCCGGGTCCGACGTCTGGATCTTGCGCCCGCGCAGGTCGTAGGTCGTGGTCCAGACATGGTTGCCGGGGCCGGTGACCGAGGACTCGCGCCCGCGGTGATCGTAGCGGAAGAGTGTGGCGACGTGGCCGCCGTTCCGGTGCTCACGCACTTCGGTCTTGCGGTCGTGCGCGTCGGTGAAGGTGGTGATCGGCGTGCCGCCCGCCGGCGGGATCACCTTGGTCCAGTTTCCGCCGTACTCGTAGCGCGTGCGCCATTTCTCCTGCGCGTCGCTGCTACCCACCAGCAGGCGGTCGGCGGTCTTTCGGCCCTGGCCGTCGTACTCGTAGACGTGCTGGGTCTCGATCTTGCCCGGATTGGCCACGCCGAAGACCTCTGCCCTCGGCTCGCCGTCGGCGTAGTAGCTCTCGTAGGTGCGGTCCACCTGGCCGGCGGCGTTGTAGAAGGTGTCGGAGATCAGCCGCCCCTTGGTGGCCGCGTCCCGGCCCGCTGCCTGGAGCTGCCGCTCGCGAAGCCACCCGTCGTAAAGCATGTAGGACTGTTCCTGCGTTCCTTCCGCGGTGAGGGACTTGGTCGAGACGGCCACGACCGCGTCGGGCCGGATGAGGTAGTCGAACTCCTTGTCAGGTACGGCCGAGCTGGGCCGACCGCCCAGCCACAGCTTGATCAGGTGGCCGGCCGCGTTGTAGTGAATGGTGGTGGTCTTGCCTCCGGCATCGGTGTCGGTGACCGGACTGCCCCACGCCGGGTCGAGCACCTTGACGCTGGTGTGCGCCGTCGAGGTGTCGCCGGCCGTCGCGGGCGGGCTGATCACCTCGACCTTCGTGGTCAGGCCGTGGGTCTCGGTGTATTTCGTGGTCGTGGTCCTGCCCCCGGCGTCGGTGACGGCCTGCGGCCGGCCGTACCCGTCGTACTTGGTGCGTGTCACGGCGAGCGGCGTCACGGTGGTCGCCGTGGCCTCCTTCGCCTTCTCCACGAGCGTCGGGGAGCCGTGGGTCGGCGCCGCCTTGAAGGCGCCGTTGTCGTAGGTGACGCGCTCTTCCGAGATCAGGTCCTTGACCAGGTCCGGGGTGGCGGCGCAGCGCCGTGCCACGGTCCTGACCTGGGCGGGTTTGGCCAGCACAAGCGTGCCGCTGGCGGTGAACGTCGTGGTGACGCAGCTCTCGTCGCCGGTGACGGCCACGTCGCCCTCGTCGTCGACCTGACCGGGAGCGCCGGTGGTGAGGTTGAAGGAGCCGGCGCTCGACCTGGTTTCCCGCCAGCCGTCGTCGACCTTCTCCATGTTCCGGGTGCCGGCTACACCGGTGAGGTTGGCGGTCACGGTGATCGTGCCCTTGTCGATCGTGCGGGTGCGGGAGGCGGTCCTGTGATGCCAGGGCTTGTTCATGGTCTTGCCGACCGCCTCGCCGCCGGCCCTGTCATAGGCGATCGTCTTGAGGGTCAGCCCCTGGAGCGACTCGTGGTCGGGGTAGGTACCGCCCTCACCGTCACTGACGCTGACGTCCTTCGCTCCGCCGTCGGCGTTCAGACGGTCGCCGTCCATGCCCTGGAAGAACCAGTGGTCGGTCTGGGCGGGCGCGGTGCTGGTGGCGCCGGAGCGTACCCGGACCTTGTCGTAGCCCTGCCACTGCGACCAGGTGCGGTACTTCTCCTTGGTGAGCCCGTCGTCGTCGGTGAAGTGCCAGGCCGGCCGGCCGATGCTGTAGTCGTAGTCGGTGACCATGTCGGGCGAGCCGCCCGTCAGGTCGGTCTGTGCGATCTGGGTCACCACGTACTTGTGGAACCAGTCCAGCGTCGGGTTGGCATCGCCGCTGGTGCGTTCCCACATGACGGGGAAGCAGCGGCGGCGGTTCGTCGACGGGCTCGGCGTGTCGCCGACGCGGCAGTCCGGCCCGGAGTAATTGACGTCCAGGACGCCGCCGGTCTCGTTGGTGATGGAGCCGATCCGGTTCTTGATGAAGGGGCCCACGTCGTCGCCGAGGGTGTCGACCCGGTTGGGCATCGGGGAGTAGGCGAACCTCACCGGCGGCATCGTCACCGGCGCCGTCCCGGCGTGGCCCTTGTGGACGATCGTCTGCAGCAGCAACTGCCGGTCCACGTCCGCGGTGCCCCAGTCGTGGGTGAAAGACCAGGAGTCGACGGTACGGTGACCGGAACCGTCGCTCTCGACCACCTTGGTAGCCGCCTCGACGATCCTCTTGCGAGTCCAGAACGTGGGCGCGGAGGCCCCCTTGTAGTCCTCGCACTTGGTACCGGCATTGCAGTTGAGGTCCCAGGGGACGTCCTCCCAGTAGGCCGGGTGGTCGTCGATCTTCGACTCGGCGCAGTCCTCGGCTGAGCGCAGGCAGCGCTCCGCGACCTTGAAGTCGACCCGGGCCGGGGCGTTGGCCGGGTAGGGGTTGCCGCTGTTCAGGCCGTACTCGACGCTCTTCAGATACCCGCCCCTGACGTAGGGGGTGTCGTCCTCGGCCCGCAGGTTGCGGCCATATCGGTTGGCCTCCTGCCCGTAGTAGTAGACGATCGCGTTGCCGTGCGGGTCTTCGACGTAGTCGAGGTTCCACCGCCATGCCTGCTGGCACCACGACTTGGCGAACGTGTCGCCGTGGCACGGCTCGCCGGAGTCGTCGCCGAAGATGGGCACGGTCCAGGTGGACTTGGTCTCGGTCTTGCCGGACGTCCAGCCCTTCATCCGGTTCTTGCCGAAGTAGTAGCGCTTGCCGTCGGGAGCGGTGACGACCCAGTACTCGTTGTTGTCATCGCCGTTACCGGTGTCGGTGTCCGACCCGGACATCTTCACGACGCGGGTTCCGTCGTCCTTGCGCGGCTTCCACTCGTTCGCGCCGGACTGCACCAGCTCGCCGCCCTTGCCGCCGAGCGTCATCACGGCGTTGTCGTAGCCCCAGCACTGGTCCATCGGGTGAACGTCGTAGGTGCTGTCCTTGGGTACGCCGTCGTCCTTGCAGGGGCGATACTTGCGTTCGATGTAGCCGGGCCACAGGTCGAAGCCGTCGCCGAGCAGCGAGCCCTGGTTGTTGGCACTGGAGGTACGCCCGTCGATGGACGAGGAGGAGTAGGCCACGGCCAGCCCGGGGGTGAGCCCGCCGGGGACCGGGGGCGTCCGCAGGGGATACGACCAGGTGAAGTCGCCGGTCTGCGTGCCGACCTGCCAGGTGGCCGAGGCCGCCAGGTCGGTCGCCTTGTAGTCGCCCTTCGAGCTTTCCGCGCCCGAGGTCGCCGCGAACACAGCCGGTTCGGCGGCGACGTCGACCTCGGCGGCGATCGACTTCGCCCGGGCGTCGTTGGCCGACGGCAGCGACGCCGCCGCCCGGCATTCCGGCAGGTCGGGGGTGCTCAACGCGCACGCCGGCAGGCGCACGAGCCGCATCCGTGATCCGAACGCGCCGCCGAAGGCCTCGGCGAACCCCGAATAGTCCAGCCGCAGGCCCACCTTGCCCGGTGGGCCGCCCGACCGGCCGACGGTGAACATCACGCCGGTGACGCCGACGCGCGCCGCTGCCGCGCGTTCCAGCATCCGCACCCGGACCTGGCCAGGCTCGGCGGCTGAGTTCGGCGTGCCGGCCGCCCGCGCTGGGGCGGAGACCCAGATCGGCAGCCGGCCCGCCTGCCGCGCGTCACGCGCGCCCCGGGTACGGCTCGCGCCGCCGAGCGCGACGTCGGCTTCCCCGGCGGCGGGCCAGCGCACGACCGGGTCCGCGGCCCGCGGGGCGAGCTCGCGTGGTGTGACTTTCAGGGATGTGCCGGGCACCACGATCTCGTGGTCGACCGGTTTGGGCGGGTCCTTGAGGGCGGCCCGGGCCGTGCCGTACACCGGCATGGTCACGAGCAGCCCGGCAGCGAGGGTGGCCGTGAGACCTAAGGAAAGGAGCCGGCGGACCGGCCCGGTTCCCACCCACGTCGTGAGACCGCGGACAGTCATGAGGAAACCTCCGAGCGAGTCGTGGAGTCGGGCAGAGTGCGGGCCGGTGGCGGGGAGGCCACCGGCCCGCGACCGGTCAGCCGGGAATCGAGGCGATCTCCGTCGGTACCGCCAGCATGTCGATGAGCTGCTGCGAGGCCACGCCGCGCAGTATCCAGACGTCATCGACCACTCCGGCCCAGGTCTTGCCTGCCGGGTAGGCGCCGCCGACGAGGCTCCTGCCCACCTGGAGCGAGGCGATGGGGCCGAAGGGCCGGGTGCGGTGGCGGAAGGACAGGCTGTCCGCTCCGCTCACGGCTTCCTTGATCCCGTTCACCCACAGGGTGACCGTGGCCTCGATCGCGTCGTAGGTGATGGCGACGTGGTCCCAGTCTCCGAAGTTGCCCTGGTGGAACATGGAGTGCTCCACGCTGGCCGTGGTCGATCCGGTCCCGTCCTTGTCGGGTACGTCGAGGACGTACCGCTTCTTGGCCGGGTCGTACCTGACCGTGATCGCGCTGTTGTGTGATCCGGCCAGGCCCAGCACGGTCATCGATCTGCTGGGTTCTCCCGGGGTGGACACCCATGCCGAGACCGTGAAGCTGTCGCGGGTGTCGATGACCGCTCCGGTAGCCGCCGCGTAGTCATTGTTCCCGCCCGGCAGCTCCAGCGCTCCGCTGGGAGTCCCGGCCGGGGACTGGACGAGCACCTTGGCGAAGTCGGTGGTGATCTTCGCGGCGCCGTTGAGCGTCAGGGGATAGGCCACGCCCAGGCCCGTGTCGGGGCTCTTCGCCGGGGTGCCGGGCGCGGTGTTGAGGTGCCACTTGCTCTCGACCACGGGCTTGATCGTGAACAGGTCCTGTACCTCGTCGGCCGTCACGATCCGGTCGAAGACGCGGACGTCGTCGATGGGGCCCGGGGCGTAGGAGGTGAACTGACCCTTGTAGATGCCGCGCCCGATCTGGAAGGCGCCGCCCGCCGCCCAGGGCGTCGAGGTCATGTCGCCCGCCACCCCTTCAACGCCGTTGACGTAGAGCCGGAGCTTCTTGGTCACCACGTCCTGTACGCCGACCAGGTGGGTCCACACCCCCGGCTTGGCCGGGCCTTGGGAGTAGGCGGTGCCCGATCCGGTGGTGTTCGCATCGGAATGGATCCGCCAGAGCTTCCACTTCTTGTCGGTTCCGTCGTACTTGAGGTAGAAGCCGGAGTTCTGCGTGGCGGTCTGGGTGGCCACGGCGAAGTGCGCCGTGGGTAGTGTGGCCGGCATCTTCACCCACGCGGAGATGGCCAGGTTCTGGGTCGTGTTGAGCACCGGGCCGCTGGTCGCGGCGTAGGCGGTGGTGCCGTTGAGGTTCATGGCCCTGCCCAGGGCGCCTGTCACGCCCAGTTGCGCGCCGCCGTACGGCGTCGCCGGGTGGGCGCCGGCGGAGTCGGCGAGCTGGGTGGCTCCGGCCGCCTCGTCCATCTTCCAGTGCGCCCTGGGCCCCTTGCCCTCGGCGACCCAGAACTCGTAGGTGCCGGTGGACCAGTTGTTGGCGGCGTCCCAGGCGGTGACGTACAGGGTGTTGAGCCCCGCGTGCGAGGGCATCGCCGTGATCGACTCGGTGGCCGCCGTCTTGGCCTTGGCCGCGCCCTCGGACGGGTCGGTGTTCATCGCCCAGGCGTACTTGGCGACGCGGGTGTCCAGCTTGATGCTGAACGCGCCGTACTTGCCGACGCCGTCGGTGGGGGTCTGGCCGGGGTTGGCCGGGTCGAGCGCCGGGTAGGCGGCCGAGGTGATCGTCGGCTCGGGCAGCGCCCTGGCGTCGTAGAGGAAGTAGCAGGCCGTCGCGTTGCCGGCCGAACTCCACGGGCTCCATGCCCGGCCGTCGTAGGCGCGTACCTCCCAGTGCGCGACGCTTCCCTGGGGCACCACCCCGGTCGGGACCTTCACGCTGAAGGAGGCGCGGCGCGGGCCGCTGGCCGACATTTTCTTGACGGTGCCCAGGTTCCTGGTCTTCAGGACGCCGCCGACGTACCACTTCACCTGGAACTGCGCCTTGAGCTTCTCGCCCTCGACGCCCTTGTTGTCGGGGTCGGTGAGGTTCTTGGCGAACAGGGTCGGCAGCCGGTTGAAGGTGGCCGGGCTGCCGGGGCCGCGGCACGGGCCGCCGGGGCTGGAGGACAACTGGCTCATCTTCGGCTGCGGCGGCGGGCTGTTGTAGTGGACGCGGACGTAGGCGTCGCGGTCGAACCGCTTCCAGGCGAGCTGGTCGTCGCCGTCGCGGGCGCGCAGGCCGAAGGTGGTGTTCGACCAGCCCTTCCTGGCCGCCTCCTGGACCGCGCTGGTCACGTTGAACAGCACGTCACCGCCGGGACAGCCGGAGCTCCAGCCCTTGGCCACGTTTCTGCTGTCGAGCCTGCGTCCCCAGTTGTCCTTGGTGGAGTTCCACGTCGAGCCCGGCCCGAAGGCGGTGGCCAGGTGGATGTCCACGATGCGCTTCCTGCACGAGGTGGCGAACGTCTCCTTGGCGTGGAACTCGGCGGAGATGATCTGCTTGTGCGCGAACCGGGCGGTCGGCACGCGGTAGAACAAGCGCTTCTCGTACCAGCCGTTGCAGTAGCGGCCGGAGGGCGGGTAGTCGCGCGGGCACCGGCCCATGCCCTCGTTCTTGGTGAAGTTGTACTTGGCCCATCCGGCGCTGGAGACCATCAGCCGGGCCGAGGCCCGCGGGGTGTCCCACATCGGGTCGATGTAGACCGGGTAGGTGGTGTCGGCCCCGGTGAGCAGGGAGGCGTCGGGGGTGAGCGTCATCTCGCCGTTCGCCACGGTGGTGGCCACGGCGGCGATCTTGGAGGTGTCGCCGGGCTGGGTGGCCGAGGCGTCGGCGCCGACGTTGCCGTCCGGCTCGTCGGACTCCGGCAGGTCGGCGGCGAGGGCCCTCATGGTCGCGGGCGGAGGCGTGGAGTCCCACATGATCGGCACCGGGGCCTCGTAGACCACAGCGCCGGTGGCCTCGTCCACCGCCTCCTGGGTGCCGTCCCCGGCTTCGCGTACCGTCAGGCCGGGCGCCGAGAGCCCCAGCTTGATGGTGGCCAGGCGCGGGTCCTTCGCCGCCTGGGCGGTCTTGACGACCAGGACGTGGGAGAAGCCCTCGGGCTCCGCCCGTACGCGCAGGTCGACGTCGGGCAGCACGCGCGGGTACACGGCCGTGTCGCCGTCCAGCCAGGGCGTGGGCAGCGCGGTGGGCCAGGTCAGCGTCATCGGCCGGCCCGCCCGGTTGATCGTCACCAGCGGGCCGCTTCCTCCGCCGGACAGCTTGAGTGCCGTCGGGACCGCGCCGGGCACGATCGAGCCGTCCTGCAGCTTGCGCAGGGTGGTGTCGAGCGGCACCCAGCCGCCGTCCTTGAAGACGCGGACCGGCTGGAAGTGCTCCTTGGAGGTGAAGCTGCCGTCCGGAGTGGCGTACACCTCGCGGGTCTCGCCCCGCTCCGACAGCACCTCCACGAGCCGTCCGGTGGCGGCGGCCGTCGCCAGCGCCTCCGCCTCGGTCGGCTTGGGCTCCTTCGACACGCCCCAGGTGTTCTCCACCAGCGACACGTTGTCCAGGTGGACCGTGAGCGCGCCCTTGCCGCCGAGCTGTAACGCCACCTCGGCCGTGGTCGTGTCGGTCGTGGCCGTGAACGGGAAGGAGAAGCGCTCGGCGGCCGTCGCCAGCTCGACGTCCTGGGCGAGCGTGGCGTTGTGGGGGGCCTCGCCCTCCTGGACGGCCACCTGCACCGCCACGTCGGCGGAGGCCCTGGCGTCGAACGACAGCGTGTACGTGCGGCCGCTGACCAGCGGGGCGGTGCGCTGGGCGAGCACGGCCTCCGCCGTACCGTCGGCGACCGTGGCGCGCAGTTCCCCGTCGGCGACGGCGAGCTGGGCGCCGGCGCTCCACCAGGGCGTCGTCGAGGGGCCGTCGGCGCTGCCGTTGCGCAGGTGCTCGACCGGCAGCGGCTCGCCCGGCCAGGTGAGCGCGCCCAGCCGTACCGGAGCGCCCGCGGGCACCCCGACGGCGGCGGCGACGTCGGCGGGAAGCGCGGCGCCCGCCGTCTCGGCCGGGCTGCCCGGCAGCAGCCGGTAGTCGCCGGCCGGAGCGTTCACCAGGTAGCTGGACTCCTGGTAGCGCGAACCGGCGTCGCGGCCGGTCGCGGCCTGGAACTCGGCTAGCGAGGCGAAGTGCAGGCTCGACCCGGTCACCCGGGACCACTGCACCAGCGTGCCGGGAGTGCCGGCCACCTCGCGCGAGTACCCGTTGTGGTGCATCTGGGCGGCCGGGATCATGCCGTCGCCGCCGACCCTGCGCCCGGACTCACCGGTGTTGTTGTCGGTGGTGTTGACCAGCGGCGCCGTGCCGGCGTCCGCGGCGATGACGTTGTTCATCAGCGTGGTGTCGGCCGTGTCCCAGGTGATGCCCAGCGCCCGCTCGGCGTCGGTCGGGCAGTCGTCGTCATCCCCCGGACAGGTCGGCCGGGCGTCTTCCTGTACGGCTATCGCCTGCCCGTTGCCCACCGAGGTGTTGTTGATGATCCGCACCTTGTTCGAGCCCAGGACGCTCAGCCCGGTCACGCCGTTGCCGGCCAGCACGTTGGAGGCCAGCAGCGCCTCGCCCGACACCTTGTAGTGCAGCCCGTGCCGGGAGTTTCCCCTGATCAGGTTGCGTACGGCCGTCAGCTTGTGACACGACAGGTCGCACCACAGGCCGTTGCCCTGGTTGCCCTCGAAGACGTTGTCGCGCACGACCGCGTTGTGGACGCGCGTGGCGAGCATCCCGGCGCCGGACAGGTTGTAGCCGACGGAGTAGCCGAGTTGTTCGGTGTTGTTGCGCGAGACGCGGTTCCGCTCGACGACCAGGTTGGCCGCCCGGTGGGCCTGGATGCCTAGGTAGCCGTTGTCGGTGATCGCGTTGCCGCTCACCCGGATGTCGTCGGCGTTGACCAGCAGCCCTGTCGCCGCGTTGTGGATGATCGTGTTGTTCTCGAACACCATGCCCTTGGCCTGCGCGATCACCGCGGCAGGCTCCTTGGTCTGGTTCTGGCTCGACCCGTAGTGCGCGAAGCCGAGCCCGCGCACGACCGAGCCGTCGGCCCCGGCGAAGAAGTGCATGCCGCTCTTGCGCGCGGTGACCTCGACCCGCCGGCCCGCGGGATCGGCGCCGATGTAGGTCTTGTCAGCCGGTCCGTCGTGGAAGAACGTGCCGGCCCGCACCTCCTCCCTGGTGGCCACCTGGCGCAGCGGCTCCCCGTCGACGAACACCATCTGCGGGTCGCCGCCGACCGGGTTGTCGTCGTTGAAGTGCAGGGGGTTCATGCACTCGTCGTAGGCGGGCGCGCTCGCCCTGCACACGCTGGCCGGGTTCCAGGCGTCCAGCCGCCAGGCGGCGCCGTCGGCGACCCACTGGCCGGTCTCGACCACCGAACTGCCCTTGAACCAGACCTGCTCCCCCGGATAGGGCTGGAGGGTGACCGGGGCGGCGACGTAGCCGAGCCGCTCGCGGTACTCCCCCGCACGGAACACGATCGTGGTCATCTTCCCCGCGCCCGCCTTCGCGACCGCGGCCGCCGCGGTGCGCAGCGGCGCCGCCTGGGTGCCGGCGTCGGCGTCGTTCCCGGTGGGCGCCACGAAGATCGCGTCCGCCGGTATGGGGTACGACGTGGTGGAGGCGCCCGGTGGCGCGGCGGTCGCCGTGGCCGGTCTGGCCGCCGCACTCTCCGTGACCACCACCATGCTCGCGAGCAGGGCGAGCGCGGCCGCGCCCGTACCGAGTAATCGCATCGAATCTCCCCAGGTCGAAGTCCTGTACGGCCGAGCGCAGTCCCCCACGTGACACCGTCAGGAGGTATGACATTCGGCGTCACGGTATCCGCGGGCCTCTTCGCCGGTCGTCCACCCAGGAACTGAAAGCGACCGTCCACCCAGGGGTGTACGCCACCGCG
This sequence comes from Nonomuraea sp. NPDC050790, assembly GCF_044456745.1. Lineage (NCBI taxonomy): Bacteria > Bacillati > Actinomycetota > Actinomycetes > Streptosporangiales > Streptosporangiaceae > Nonomuraea > Nonomuraea sp. NPDC050790. The sequence continues at coordinate 123,965 of NZ_JBITGF010000018.1, forward strand.
ATGATCCACCCCGCGTGGTAGCCCTCCCCGGGGCGTCCACCCTGCGTGGTATCCGCGCCCACCGCGCAGGAAGAGGCGCGGCTACATTTGAATAGCGCTCATATTTCGCGCTGTGACATGAAACACACCGCGCTGGTCACGACGGAACCGAGTATCGGGACGGAACTCTTTCCCACGCGACGTCCGGAAGATAGTGCGAGCGTTCACCGGCGAAAAATCACCACCGCATTCTCAGGAGGTTCGAGCGCGTGAGCTTACCCCTCTTATCCAGCGAACGCCGCGCACCCGCGCTGGCCGCCGTGCTCGTCGCGGCACTGCTGGTCAACGACACTCGGTCACCGCTGAGCCCACCCCTGCGCCCGCGCGGAGCGAGCCGTCGGCCACCCTCGCGGCCGCCAAGGCGAAAGGCGCACGGGTCGAGGCGATTTCGGCCAGACGTGCGGACTCCACGCTTTACACGATGCCGGACGGATTATGTGCCGATCGACGCTAATCTGGTGGCCCGGAACGGGCGCCTGACGCCCAAGGCCGCCAAGAATTCGACGGCTTTCTCCAGGGGCGGGATCGAGCCGCTGGTCGAATTCACCGACGACGCCGCCGACCGTACGATCCGGTGGCCGGCGGCAGCAGCGCCACCTGTCGTGACGCGGTGCCCGGCGGCGATCTGGTCCACGTTCGGCGCCGTTCTGCTGCCCATTCCCGGATAACCGAGGAACTCTCATCATGCGGATCGACGCCAGAACCGAAGACCAGCCCGAGCTGGTCGCCCGGTTACGACTGTCGTACGACCTGGCGGCGACCCAGCGCGCCAACGCCGCGGACGGACTGCGGTTCGCCTCGATCCGGCTGGGCGGCGACGGCGGCCGATGCACGGTGATCCCGGCCGGCGGCCCCGCCGTCGAGTGTCACGTCGGCTACTCGCTCCCCTCACGGCAGGCCCTGCGCGACGAACTCGCCGCGCAGGGCGTCCCGCTCCGCGCGGCCCCTCCGGACGACGGGACCCTGGGCATGCCCGCGGACGACGACCCGCCGCTGGTCCAGCACGCCTGGATCATCAAGATGATCGCCTATGGTCTGGATCCCTGGACCGTGTACGCGCGTTCGTGGGCGGGCGACCTCCTGGGGATCCGGTTGTCCGCGCGCTCGACGCAGGCGTGCTTCCGGATCGACGGGGTGGCGCCCGTGGTCACCGTCGACGTGAGCCATGCCGGGCCGTCCGGGCGTCTCGGGCTGAACTACACCATCGTGGATCGCCTCAGCCGCCTCGTGGACGAGGGGGGCGAGCCGGTGATCGGCCTGTAGCCCGCACCATACAGTCACGCCCGTTAGAACTTCTCACTCTCGCTATTGACGATCACGACTTTGAGTTATAGCTTCTAACCAACACAAGCCCCCCTAACGTCATCGGAGAATGCTCATGTTCAGTGCCCCCACGGCCTTCCGCGGTCGCATCGGCAGGCGTGCCGCGCTGCTCGCGGTCCCGCTGGCCGTCACCGGGATGCTCGGCGTCGGCGCGCCCGCCCAGGCCGCCACCCTTGGTCACGGCACCTCACTCACCTGCCAGGACAGAGGCGTCGACCCGTCCGCCAAGGCCAGGCACCGGGCCGAGATTCTCATCAAGGCCCCGCTGCGCACGATCTGGAACCTCCAGGCCGACGTGGAAGCCTGGCCCACCTGGCAGAAGCCCGCCGCACCCATGACCGTCGAGCGCCTGGACCCGGGCCCGTTGCGCAAGCGCTCGCGGTTCCAGGCCACCATCCGGCTTCCCGCCGGCTCGGTCGTCATCACCTCCACCGTCCGGCAGATCCAGTACGGCAGATGCGTCCGCTGGACCGGCCCGGCGGTCGGTCCCGGGTTCCACATCGACGGCGTCCACGTCTGGAGCTTCACCCGGGTCCACGGCGGCGTCCTGGTCCGCACCGAGGAGAGCCACACCGGCCCGCAGGCGAACCCCGGCTCGGACATGGGCCTCGAAACCTGGCTCCGCGACCTCAAGGCCGCCGCGGAAGCCGCCTGACCGGGGGCTCTACTTGGTGGTCACCTTCGACGCGGGCGGCGCCTTGATGGAGACCTTCTTGCCCCAGCCGGTGTACGAGCTGACCACGACGACCTTCTCGTCGTCGAAGCCGGGCTGGATCGTGACCGTGTCGCCGGGGAACGTGCTGGTCACCTTGCTCACGAAGCCGGCTCCGGTGACGCTGATCCTGTAGGTGAGCGGGACGTCCTCGCGGCCGATCTGGCTCGTGCTGGAGAACCACGGGGAGATCTTGTAGAGCTCCTGGAGCGAGATGGTGCCGGTGTAGACGTTTCCGGCCCGCTTGGCGCGCTTGAGGAGGGCGGCCAGGGTGCCGGGCTCGGCGGGGTTGACGGGCTGGCCGTACCTGCCGTAGATGCCGGCCTTCAGGAAGGAGGCCGTGGTCTTCGTCCAGGTCTTGCCCTTCGGCAGGTCGTCGGCCATGGGGCCGCCGTTGATGTAGACGTCCTTGCCGATGCTGATCACGCGCTCGGGCCCGCGGTCGTCCTTCATCTGGATGGTCGGGGAGATCGGCTTGGAGGTGATGTCGGAGGCGCCGACGGTCCTCTTGCCGAGGGCGAACGCGGCCTTGCTGCTCACCAGGTCGATCGTGGTGCCGTCGTCGGTGATGGTCGAGGTCGCGGTGACGCGTACGCCGGCACCGGGCTTCACCAGGGACTTGAGCACCCTGACCGGGTCCTTGGGCGCGGCCTGGGCCGGGAGGGCGCCGGTGAGCACCGCGCCGGCGGCCACGACGGCCGCGATCGTCTTCATCATGAGGCCGCATCATGGCCGACGAAGATCACCGCGAGATCTCGCTTTCGTGCAGGAACCGCGCAGAGGTCTGCGTCGCATTTTCCCAGCATTTGTCGAAGGGGATGCGGTTGTTTTCACGACATAGGGGTACATGGGCGCTCCCCACACCCCGCCTCCGCGACAAAGGAGCAGGTCAGACGAGGTTCCGATCAGCCGCCATGGCCGAGAATTGCGGTATTAGGATAAATGGTGAAATGTCGGAAATAAGGCTTTGCATTTCAGCGGGAGACCGCGCCAGGCATTCCCGGATAACGTCGAATCGTTCCATCAGCGTCGTTCTCGCGTGTCCAGTTGACCGGAATTCGGCGCTTCCACCTGCCCAGACTTTTCCTGGGCCCTCAGATCAGGGATGGATCTCTGATGCTCAAGCGCATTATCGTCGGCGCCGCGATCGCAGCGTCCGCGTTCGCGGTCACCGGAACGGTCACCTCGCAGGCGGCAAGCGCGTCGACCCAGCCAAGCTGCGCGGTGGCCTCCACCTCACAGCTCACGACGTCGGCGGCGAAGCCCAAGTGCAAGTGGCGCTGGGACAAGCACGACCGCAAGTGCTGGTACTGCTGGAAGCACCACCGCTGGGTGAAGCAGTGGTGCAAGGACCGCAAGCATCACTAGAAACCAACCGACCGATGGTGAACCGCCCCGCGAGGCATGTCTCGCGGGGCGCACCCACGCCCGGCCCTATCCCCCACCACCAGCCGGTACGGCCCGCCGCACCACCACCCCGCCACCAGGCACACGGCTCCCGCCAGCGCCATCCCCCGCCGCCGGACCCGGGGCCGCCATCACCCCGGTGGCGGCGTGAGGGTCTCCAAGCTCATCCGGGTCGTGCTGAACAACGCCGCCCCCGCCCCGCCTCGCTGGGTAAGGCACATACCGCAGTGCCAGCCCAAGCGCGGTCACCGCGGCGGCGACGGTCACCCCGAACAACACGGCGCCCGCGAAGTCGAAGGCCGTGGGCACCTCGGCACCACGCAGAGGCGGCAGACCCACCGCGCGTCGGAACCGCGCAAGGGTGGCAGGCCCACTGCGGCCAGGACGCCGGGGGCCGCGGCGCTCTCAGCGACGGCGCACCTTGTCCGGTTTCGACACAGACCAACGGCAACAGCGGTCAGCGCCCGCTCCGCAGGCTCACCTCGGCGCCACCCGAGGAGGCGCGCTCGTGCAGTTCGACGCCGTCGGGCAGGACGCCCTTCGGCACGTCGAAGACCACGGCGCCGGTGATCGTGTCGCCCGGCTTGATCTTCTCGTAGAGCAGCTTGGAGTCGGCTCCGTCGACGAAGACGGCGGCGCCCGGGTCGGCCGGGTACTCCTCGCCGCCGGCCAGCAGCTTCTGGGAGTCGCTGATGAACGCCTGCGCCCGCGTGCCGCTGTTCTTCACCGACAGGTGGACGACGACGAACTGCCCCTTGGCGGCCTTGCCGAGGCTCTCGCTGCCGATCCTGGCCAGGCGCTCGACCTTGGTCACGGTCATCGTGAAGCCGCCGTCGATGACCGGCTCGCCGACGCCCGCGGACGCGCCGGACCTGAGGAAGAAGAAGGCCCCGGCCAGGACGGCCAGCAGGAGCGCGGCGGCGGCGATGCCGAGTCGCGTGCGCGGAACCTGGGACATCGGGGGGCCTCCTGGCGGACGGGACGCGCGGCCCACCACTTAACCAGCAAGGGCCCGCGCTCCGCCAGAGGTCAGGCGGCCGGGTGCTCGGTGAGGTCGGCGAGGTCCACGCCGTGCTTGTGCAGCTCGTCGACGCCGCTCACGTACCCGCGGAAGTAGACCTTGTCCTCGACGCGCCGCGACACGCGCAGGACGGGCTGGTCGTCGACGACGACCGCCTCCACCTGCATCCCGTCGGAAGTGCGCCAGATTGCCATGCTTCAACCCTATGGGTAGGAGGTTAAAGCGCAGGTAATGAGCGCATGGCCGCGCGCATACGGGCGATCTCGATGCTCTGGCCCGAGTAGACGTCCCTGGCCATCATCCGCATGCGCTGGTCGGTGCCCTCGCGCAGCGCCGCGTCGGCCATCGTCAGCGCGCCCTCGTGGTGCCTGATCATCAGCCGCAGGAACAACCGGTCGAACGCGCCGTCGCGGGCCGCGCGCAGCGCCTTCATGTCGGCTGCGGTGGCCATGCCGTTCTCCGGCCGCGCCGTGGGGTGGTCGTGACTCTGCGGTACGGCCCGGCCCAGCGCCCGCAGCCAGCCGGACATGATGCGGATCTCGGGTTCCTGCGTCAGCACGATCTGGTCGGCGACGCGGCGTACCTCCGGGCTGCGGGTGCGTTCGGCGACCAGGCCGGCCATCTCCAGGGCCTGGCGGTGGTGCGGGATCATGCCTTCGGCGAATCGCACGTCCGCCGCGGAGGGCTGCCGCTCCGGCCGCGGGAGGCGTTCGCCGGGCGTGGCCGTACGGGCGGGAGTTCCCGGGCCGTGCGGGACCAGGACGGGCGCGTCGGTGCCTACGGGGGAGGGTCCGGCGTCCTCCGCGGCGCAGGCGGTCAGGGCGAATGTCAGCAGAACTGTGATCTGGAGAAGACGCGGCCGGAACTGTACTGACATAGCGTCCATACTGGGCCACGAAACTGAAGGAGTGTGCGCGTGATCCCTGCGAAGCTCAGAGCGGCGGCGGTCGGCGCGGCTGTCATGCTGGTGGCGGCCTGCGCCGGGACACAGGCGGCCGGGCCCAGTCCGAGTCCGGCGAGCAAGACGCCGTCGAGCGCCCAGTCCTCGCCGAAGACCATGGCGGACGTGGTGACCAGCCCCAACGTGAAGCTGCTCGCCAACATGCCGCGCACGGCGCCGCTGGACGGCCCGATGAGCTGGAACTCCGACCTGGCCTTCCAGGGCAACTACGCGTTCGTCGGCAACTTCGGCGGGTTCTCGGTCTTCGACATCAGCGATCCCGCCCGGCCGAAGCCGGTCAGCCAGGTCTCCTGCCCGTCGCAGCAGAACGACGTCTCGGTCTACGGCGACCTGCTGATCCTGTCGATCGACGAGCCGCGCGACGGGGAGACGTGCGAGTCCGGACAGGGCACGGGGCCGTCCTCGGGCGGCTGGGAGGGCCTGCGCATCTTCGACATCAGCGACAAGAAGGACCCCAAGTACGTCTCCGCGGTGCAGACCGACTGCGGCTCGCACACCCACACGATGGTGCCGGGCAAGAACCCGGACACGCTGTACGTGTACGTCTCCTCCCCCGGCCCGGAGCCGGACTCGAAGACCTGCCCGCCGCCCCACGAGCTCATCCAGATCGTAGAAATCCCAGTAAAGGACCCCAAGTCCGCAAAAATCGTGGCAAAGCCGGATATCTTCCCTGATGGCCAGGGCGACGGCATGTTCGCCGCCGGATGCCACGACATCACCGCCTACCCCGAGAAGAACCTCGCCGCCGCGGCCTGCTTCGGCGACGGCGTCCTGCTCGACATCGCCGACCCGGTCAAGCCCAAGGTCCTCCAGCAGGTACGCGACAGGGAGAACTTCCAGATCTGGCACTCGGCCACGTTCAACAACGACGCGACCAAGGTCGTCTTCAGCGACGAGCTCGGCGGCGGCGGGATGGCGACCTGCGACAGCAAGACGCCCAAGACGAAGGGCGCCAACGCCATCTACGACATCGTGGACGGCAAGCTGGAGCGCCGGGGCTACTTCAAGATGCCGCGCGAGCAGACGGACAACGAGAACTGCGTGGCCCACAACGGCTCGCTGCTGCCGATCCAGGGCAAGGACGTGATGGTCCAGGCGTGGTACCAGGGCGGCGTCTCGGTCTGGGACTTCACCGACTCCAACAACCCCCGGGAGATCGGCTTCTTCGACCGCGGCCCGGCCGGAGGCGACCACTCGATCGCCGGTTCCTGGTCGGCGTACTACTACAACGGCTACATCTACTCCAGCGACATCCTCAAGGGCCTGGACGTCATCCAGATCGACGACCCGCTGACCGACCCGGCCAAGCAGGTCAAGATGGACGACTTCAACGTCCAGACGCAGAAGTCGTACTAGCCGGGCTCGCCGATCTCCCCTTCGCGCCAGTTCTCGTAGGTGACGTCGAACGGGGAGGTCAGCCTGGCGCCCTGGTCGAGCAGCATGTGCCAGGACAGGCCCAGCGAGCGCGGCCGGTTGCTCTCGTCCAGCTTGAGCACCCAGGACAGCGTGGTCCTGGCGAGCTGGTCCTCGGGGATCTCGTCGTTGTTGATCGCGCTGATCTGCCGCCAGAGCGACTCGGGGCCCTTGGTGGTGGGCAGCGAGCCGGTGTAGGTCCGGCCCTTGGACTGCACGCCTTCGGTCAGCCGGGCCAGGTCGGCCACGTTGGCGATCGAGGCGACCACGTGGACGAAGCGGGCGTACAGCATGATCGGGGTCTTGGCCGGGTCGGTGACGAGCTTGCCGCCGACGTAGTCGTTCTCGGCCATCAGCACGCGGCGGGTCAGCGCGGGCTGCATGTGCTCGGCGGTGACCCGCATGTCCATGCGCACGTCGGAGATCTGCGGGTCGTAGGCCAGGCGGCCGGTGGCGGTGGTGTGCCAGGTGCCCTGGGTGATGCGGGCGTCGAAGCCGAAGTCGGCCAGCGGGGCCAGTCCGACCGCGCTCTCCATGACGTCGGCGAGCTGCGCGGCGGCCGGCGGGGTGCGGCTACGCGTGGGCGTGGCCGAGGGGCTGGGGGTGCCGCTGCGCGGCGGTGTGGTGGACGGGCCGGGCGGCGTGGGCCCGGGGGTGGGGTTGGCGCGCGTGCCCTGGCCGAGCCCGCCGCGCCACAGCAGCACTCCGGTGACCGCCGCCGCCAGCACTCCCACCCCGCCCACGACCACCACCCGCCGCGACACCCCACCCGCGGACCCGCCCTGGCCCGCAGCTCCACCGACGTGGGGGCCATGGCCCGGGGGTCCGCTCGCGTAAGGGTTCTGCCCTGGAGATCCGCTCGCGTAGGGGTTCTGTCCTGGAGGTCCGCTCGCGTAGGGGTTCTGTCCCGGGGGTCCGCTCGCGTAGGGGGCCTGGCTCGGGGGTCTGCTCGCGTGGGGGCTCTGGCCGGGTCCTTGCGGGGTGGGTGGTACGGCGGCGCCTCCCGGACCCGGGGCCGTGGGTGCGCCGGGGCCCCAGGCGGCGGGCTGTGTGGCGGCGGCCATGCCCTGGTGCAGGGCGGCCTCCGGCTGCGCGGGGGCCCGCTCCCCCAGCAGGCTCAACAGCAGGTCGCGGGCGGTGGGCCGGGCGGCGGGGTGCTTGGCCAGGCAGCGCAGGACGATCGCGCGCAGCGGCTCGGGCAGCTCGCCCAGGTCGGGGTCGGCGTGGATGATGCGGTAGGCGACGGCCGCGAGCGTGTCGGAGCCGAACGGCGGCCGGCCCGAGGCGGCGAACACCATGGTCGCGCCCCACGCGAAGACGTCCGCGGCGGGCCCGACCTCGCCGCCCGCGAACTGCTCGGGCGCCATGTACGGCGGCGTGCCGGCCGAGCCCTGCGACTGGGACAGGTCCACGAGCCGCGCGATGCCGAAGTCGATCACGCGGGGGCCGTCGGGGCCCATGAGGACGTTGCCCGGCTTGAAGTCCCGGTGCACGACTCCGGCCCGGTGAATGGCGGTCAGCGCGGTGGCGGTGCCGATGGCCAGCCGGGTCAGCGCCGCCCCGCGCAGCGGCGCCACCTGGTGCAGCGCGGGGCCGTCGATGTACTCGCTGGCCACGTAGGGCGGGTCGTGGTCCAGGTCGGCACGCAGGACGCGGGCCGTACAGAACTCGGCGACCTGGCGGGCGGCGGCGAGCTCGCGGTCGAAGGCGCGGTCCACGGCGTGGACCACCTTGACCGCGGCGAGCTCACCACGCTCGTCGCGGCCCAGGTAGACGGTGCCCTGACCGCCGCGGCCGAGCTCGCGCAGGATGCGGTACGGGCCGATGTCCACGAATGCCTCACATGATCGGTATGCGGGGCACGAGACTAGCTCACGGGTCGAGGTCCCCGGCAGCGCGCTCGGCGAAGACCTGCATGGCCTTGGAGGTGATCGGGCCCGGCGCGACCGGCAGCGCGGTCTGGTCCACGAGCCTGATCGGCTGCACGTCGCGGGTGGTGGAGGTGAGGAACGCCTCCTCGGCCTCGTACAGGGCCCCCAGCGGCACGTCGGCCTCCTCGGCGCCGCACCACTCGACGACCAGCGCCCGCGTGACCCCGGCCAGCGGGCCCGCCTCCAGCGTGGGCGTGATCAGGCGGCCGTCCTGGACGATGAAGATGTTGGAGCCGGTGCCCTCGCACAGGTCGCCCGCGAGGTTGCCGAAGATCGCCTCGCCGCCGCCGCGCGCCTTGGCGTAGGCCAGGGCCTTGGCGTTGTCGCCGTAGGAGGTGGACTTGACGCCCGACAGCGCGCCGCGCTCGTTGCGCGGCCAGGGCACGACGGTGACGGCGGCGGTGCCGGGGAAGGGCTTCTGCTCGTCCACGATCACGACGGAGGTGCCGCCCTGGTCGCCGCGGTCGGAGCCGAGGGGGCCGGGGCCGCTGGTGTAGGTGACGCGGATGCGGCCGAGCGGCCAGGCCGGCGCGACGGCCAGGAGTTTGCCGATGCCGTCGGCGATGGCGTCGGTGTCCGGCTCGGGCAGGTCCATGCGCTGCGCCGAGAGCCGGAGGCGGTCGAGGTGGCGGGTGAGGGCGAACGACTGGCCGTTCACGATCTTGATGGTTTCGAAGACGCCGTCGCCGACCATGAGGCCGTGGTCGAAGACCGAGACGCTCGCTCGGGCGGGTTCGAGAATCTCCCCGTTGACCCAGACAGGGACTGTCATCTATCTCCTCCAAAGCGAGATGCGAGTGCGATGAGCCTGGATGCTTTCAGCTCGGTCTCCAGCCATTCGCGCCGGGGGTCGCTGCCCCAGGTGATGCCCGCGCCGGTGCCGAACCGGATCTCCTGGCCGGAGATCCAGAAGGTGCGGATGCCCACGGCCAGCGCGGCCGTGCCACGGTCGGCGTCGACCCAGCCCACGGCCCCACAGTACGGCCCGCGGGGCTCGGGTTCGAGCTCATTGATGATGCGCAGGGCCGAGGACTTGGGCGCGCCGGTCACCGAGCCGGGCGGGAACGTGGCGGCGAACAGCTCAGGCCAGCCCTTGCCGGGCTCCAGCCGGGCGCGGACGGTCGAGACCAGGTGCACCGAGCCGGGGTAGGTCTCGGGCACGCACAGCGCGGGGACCGTCACCGAGCCGACCGCCGCGACCCGGCCGAGGTCGTTGCGGACCAGGTCGACGATCATGACGTTCTCGGCGTAGTCCTTGTCGAGCAGGTCGGCCTCGGTGACGCCGGTGCCCTTGATCGGCCGGGACTCGACGACCGCGCCGTCGCGGGAGAGGTACAGCTCGGGCGAGGCGGAGACCACGGCCCGGCCGGGCAGGCTGATCACCGCGGCGTACGCGGCGGGGTTGCGCCTGGCCAGCAGGTGGGCGAGGGCGAGCGGGTCGGCGTCCGGCGGCAGCGGGGCGGTCAGGACCCGGGTGAGGTTGGCCTGGTAGACCTCGCCCTGGCGGATGTACTCGCGGATGGCCTGGACGCCGCGCTCGTAGGCGGCCTGGTCGAGGGAACTGCGCCAGTGGCGGGCGGCCGGGCCGTGCCAGCGTCCGGCAGGGGGCAGCGGGGCGTGGCGTACCTCGTCGAAGCGGGCGCAGCTCACCTTGCCCTCGTAGTCGACCACCACGGCCCACCAGCCCTCGCCGTCGAGGGCGGCCAGGTCCGTGGTCAGGTCGCGCAGGCCGGTGGCGAGCCGCCCGCCGACGTGGGCGAAGCTGTCGTGCACGCGCCCATTGTCCCAGTACGTGATGCCACCTCGCACAGCAAGTCCACGAAGGCCAGGGCCGCGGGCAGCGGGAGGCCGGGCAGCGCCGCGTAGTAACGCCTCGCGGGTACGGCGGTGCCGAGCGGGCGCAGCGGCCGGAGCACCACGCCCTGCGGCACGGCCCGCGCGGCCAGCTCAGGCACGAGCGTGACGCCGAGCCCGGCGGCCACGAACCCGAACTTGCCCGACCACTCGGCCACGCGCAGCCCGCCGCGCGGCACGAACCCGGCCGCGGCGCAGGCGGTCACGAGCAGCGTCGGCTGCCCGCGCGGCGCGGCCTCGATCCAGGTCTCCTCGCGCAGGTCGGCCAGGTCGACGGCGTCCCGGGCGGCGAGGGGGTGGCCGCTCGGCAGCGCCACCAGCAGCCGGTCCTCCCCCAGCGGCACGGTGTGACCGCCCTCGGGCAGCCCGGCCGGGTAGTCGCTGATCACGGCGACGTCCAGCTCTCCAGCCTCCAGGCGCTCGACCAGGCGGGGGCTGAGCCCTTCCGCGAGCCGTACCTCGACGCCGGGGTTGGCCGCGGCGAACCGGCCGAGCGCGGCGGGCACCAGCTCGACGTTGGCGGTCGCGAACGCGCCCACGCGCAGCCTGCCGCCGCCTCCCGCGTGGATGGCGGCCAGTTCCTCCCCGGCCTGGTCCAGGCGTTCCAGGACGGCTCGGGTGTGGCGGCGCAGGGCGTGGCCGGCGGGCGTGAGCCGTACGCCGCGGGCCTGGCGCTCGAACAGCGGGCCGCCCGCCTCGCGCTCCAGAGCGGCGATGCGGCGCGAGACCGCGGACTGGGTGTAGCCGAGCAGTTCGGCGGCGGCGGTGAACGAGCCGGACCGGGCGACCTCGTCGAACAGCCGCAAGTCATTCGTCTCAAGCATGGCTGGTATGCAATCTAGTCGGTGGTGGAATGACTCGCATCTCCCTATAAAGGGGGACATGATTGCTTTTCTTGGACAGGGGCGGATGGGCGTCCCCATGGCACGGCGGCTGGAGGCGGCCGGGCACGAGGTGACGGTGTGGCGGCGCGGGGCCGGGACGCCGGTGGCGCGGGCGGTCGAGGGCGCCTCGGTCGTCATCACGATGCTGCGCGACGGCCCGGCCGTCCTGGAGGTGCTGGCGGCGGCCCTGCCGGGGCTGCGGCCGGACGCGACCGTGGTCGAGATGTCCACGATCGGGCCGCTGGCCGTGACGCGGGTGCGCGAGCTGCTGCCCGCCTCGGTGGAGCTGGTCGACGCGCCGGTGCTCGGCAGCGTCGGCCCCGCCGCCGACGGCACGCTCACGGTGCTGGCGGGCGGCCCGGTGGCGCGGGTGCGCGAGCTGCTGTCGGTCTTCGGGTCCGTGCGCGAGTGCGGGCCGCCGGGGTCGGGGGCGGCGCTGAAGCTCGCCGTCATGAGCGCGTTCCTGCCCGCCCAGGTGCTCCTCGCCGAGTCCCTCGCGTACGGCGAGGCCCACGGCGTCCCCCGCGAGGCGGTGCTGGACGTGCTGGCGGGCACCCCGCTCGGCGGCCTGTCCGCGCGCCTGGCCGAGCGGCTGCGCGATCCCGGCGCGGAGACCCGGTTCGCGCTGGGGCTGGCCGCCAAGGACCTGGAGCTGGCCGCCTGGGAGGGCGGGACGCTGGCCACCGCCGCCCGCCTGCGCCTGCGCGAGGCCGAGGCGGCCGGTCTCGGCGAGCACGACGTAACCGCCATCGCGCGGCACGTGGCGGCGGCGGCACAACCGTCCAGGGTCACGCCGGTCAACCCGGGGACGGTTCCGGCGACGAACGGCATGTACTCGCACGCGGTCAGGGCGGGCAACACCCTGTACGTCTCCGGTCAGGCCGCCTTCGACGAGAACGGGGACGTGGTGGCGCCCGGGGACATGGCGGCGCAGGCCGAGCACGTCTTCGGCTGCCTGGAGAAGATCCTGGCCGATCAGGGGGCCGGGTTCGGTGACATCGCGTTCATCCGGTCGTACCTGACGGACATGGGGCAGGCGCCCGCCTACCGGGAGGTGCGGCGGCGCCACATCACCGGCACGCCTCCGGCCAGCACGACGGTGGAGGTGTCCCGGTTGTTCATGCCGGGGCTGGTGCTGGAGGTGGACGCGATCGTGGCGCTGCCGGGCTGACGTGGGGCAGCGGCGGATGGGCGACGGGCGGGCGTCGCGGCGGGGACCGCGCGCGCCCGCCGGCCGTCTCCCTGGACTGGGCCCAGCCCTGTGCGGCGGGTGGGGGTGGCTGTGGCTGGGCCGTACGGGATGGGGATTCTTACGACAGAGGGCCCGCGGGAGTTTTCGGCGGGAGGTTTACGACAAGGGGCCTGTGATCGCCTCGGCGGCGGAGAGGAGAGCGCCGTCGGCGACGAGGCGGACGGTGGACTCGATCTCCGGCGCGAGGAAGCGGTCGGGGCCCGGGCCGGGGACGGTGTCGCGCAGCGCGGAGACCACGGCGCCGGTCGCGGGGGCGGGCGTCAGCGGGGCGCGCAGGTCCAGGGCGCGGGCGGCGGTGAGGATCTCGATGGCCAGCACCCGCGTCAGGCCGTCCACCGACCGGCGCAGCTTGCGCGCGGCCGACCAGCCCATGGAGACGTGGTCCTCCTGCATGGCCGAGCTCGGGATCGAGTCGACGCTGGCGGGCACGGCCAGGCGCTTCATCTCGGAGACGATGGCGGCCTGGGTGTACTGGGCGATCATGTGGCCGGAGTCCACGCCGGGGTCGTCGGCCAGGAACGCGGGCAGGCCGTGGTTGCGGGCCACGTCGAGGAAGCGGTCGGTGCGGCGCTCGGACATCGAGGCCACGTCGGCGGCGACGATGGCGAGGAAGTCGAGCGCGTACGCGACGGGGGCGCCGTGGAAGTTGCCGTTGGACTCCACGCGGCCGTCGTCGAGCACGGCGGGGTTGTCGACGGCGCTGGCCAGTTCCCAGGTGGCGACGTTGGCGGCGTGCGCGACGGTGTCGCGGGCGGCGCCGGCGACCTGCGGGGCGCAGCGCAGGGAGTAGGCGTCCTGGACGCGGGCGCAGTTCTCGGGGTCGCGGTGGCTGGCCATGACGCCGGATCCGGCCAGGATCCTGACCATGTTGGCGGCGGCGAGCGCCTGGCCGGGCTGGGGGCGCAGGGCCTGCAGTTCGGGGGCGAAGACGCGGTCGGTGCCGAGCAGCGCCTCCACGCTCATGGCCGCGCTCAGGTCGGCGGTCTTCAGCAGCCTGGACAGGTCGTCGATGGCCAGGATGAGCATGCCGAGCATGCCGTCGGTGCCGTTGATGAGGGCCAGGCCCTCCTTGGCGGCCAGTTCGACCGGCTCGATGCCGGCCTGCTTGAGCGCCTCGGCCGCCTGGGTGACATTTCCGGATTTGTCGCGTACGACGCCTTCGCCCATCAGGGTCAGCGCCACGTGCGCCAGCGGCGCCAGGTCGCCCGAGCACCCCAGCGAGCCGAACTCGTGCACCACCGGCGTGATCCCCGCGCTCAGCAGCGCGGCCAGCGTCTTCGCCGTCATCGGGCGGATGCCGGTGTGGCCCGTGGCCAGCGTGTGCAGGCGCAGCAGCATCAGGGCCCGCACGACCTCGGTCTCGACCTCGGGGCCGCTGCCCGCGGCGTGCGAGCGCACGAGCGAGCGCTGGAGCTGGGCGCGCAGCGCGGGGTCGATGTGCCGCGTGGCCAGCGCGCCGAACCCGGTCGACACCCCGTAGGCGGGCGTCGGGCTCTCGGCGAGCTCGTCCACCCGCTGGCGGGCCGCGGAGATCGCCGCGATCGCGTCGTCGGTCAGGCGTACGGCGGCGCCGTGACGGGCCACCCGGATGACGTCCTCGAAGCTCAGCGGCTCGGGACCGACGTTCACGACTACGTTGTCGCGCATGCTGCCACTCTCTCGTATCGGGCTGTTAGGTAACCGGCGTATGCGATGTTAGCTCCTTACCGGAGAACAGCTCCCTCCTGCCCTCGTCCGTCACGGTGACCGCGCGGGGGATGTTCCCCCTGGCGATCCAGCCACGCTCGAACAGCGCCTCGGTCAGCGCGGCACCGAGCGCTCCGCCCAGGTGGGCCCGCCGTTCCGTCCAGTCGAGGCAGTCGGGCGCGAACCGCCTGCGCGTCCTGCGCACCGCGTCCACGTCCACGCCGAGCAGCTTGAGCGCCCGCTCCCCCGCCGGGGTGAGCTCGCCGCCGTCGAGGTGGCCGTCGGCGCGCAGCCGGTCCAGCAGCGCCACGCCCGCCCGTCCCGCCAGGTGGTCGTAGCACGTGCGGGCCTCCTCCAGCAGCCGCGCCTGGCGCGACTGGCGCAGCGAGCGTACGGCGGGCCGCGCGCTGACCCGGGCCAGCACCTCCAGGACCTCGGCCACGTCGTGGCCCGCCAGGCGGTAGTAGCGGTGGCGGCCCTGGCTGACCACCTCCACGAGGCGGCCCTCCAGCAGCTTGGCCAGATGGGAACTGGCGGTGGCGGCGCTCACTCCGGCCAGCCTGGCCAGTTCCCCGGCCGCCAGGGCTCGGCCGTCGAGCAGCGCGGTGAGCATGGCGGCCCTGGTCGGGTCGGCGATGAGCGCGGCCACCGGTGCGATGTCGGCGTCGCGGGTGAGGTGTTCTGCGGCCATGATGCGACGCTAGCCCATCGATGTTTCGGTCTCGGTCTAAGCATCGACGCCCTTCACCGCGCACAGCAGCCGGTTGTTGCCCCGCTGCCACAGGGTGCCGACCTCGGCGAACCCGGCCGCGCGCAGGGCGCCGGCGTGCGTGGACAGCAGCTCGGACTCCTCCCCGGTGTGCGTGCTGCCCTGGTCGTGGCGGGCGGTGTTGAGCTCGGCCAGGTCGGGGTCGGCGACGACCGCCTGCCACCACTGCTGCCAGTCCTCCGGCCGGTTCTCGCGGAAGGTGCGCTCGGTCTCCATCTCGTGGATCGCGCGCTCCAGCTCGGCGAGGGCGGGGGTGGCGTCGTCGGTGTTGAGGTGGTCGCCGTTCAGCAGTACGCCGCCGGGGCGCAGGGCCCGGTGGACCTCGGCGTAGACGCCGGCCAGCTCGGAGCCGGTGATCCAGTGCAGGGCCGTCGTGCTGACCGCGGCGTCCGCCGGGCGGTCCAGTCCGAGCCCGTCGCTCCAGCCCGGGGTGCGCAGGTCCCGCGAGACGAACGTGAGCCGCGGATAGGCGGCGCGGCCCAGGCCCAGCAGGAGCGGGTCGGCGTCGATGGAGATCACCGTGGCCTTGGGCAGGCGGTCCAGCAGACGCGCGGACAAGGAGCCGGGCCCGCAGCCCAGGTCGAGCACAAGGGGGTCGGGGCGGCCGAGCGCCTCGACGGCGTCGATCAGCGCGGTGAAGCGCTCCTCGCGGTCGGGCAGGTATCCGGCCTGCTGCAGGTCCCAGCGGTCGATCCACTCACGCGCGGCTTCATGGGTAAGCACAACCGGCTCCTTGTAACTGTCGTCTACACTTTGGATAGTCACAAGCTAACCGAGAGGTTGTAACCGGTCAAGTGAACTTCAACAGTCACACGGACAGTGTCGCGCGCGTGACGGTGAGCTTCGTCAACGCGCTGACCCCGGGGATGCGGCGCGGCCGCCCCTTCGCGCCAGCCGGCCTGGACGAAGCCGCCACGACGAGCGCCCGCGAGGTCTACCCGTCACATCCGCCCTTCCCCGCCCCCGAGGCGGCGGAGATGGCGGAGGTGGCCGTCCGCCTGCGCACCGTCTTCGAGGCCGTCGCCGCGGACGACCCCGACACCGCCGCCACCGAGGTCAACCGCCTCCTGGACGACTACAACGCCCGCCCCCGCCTGGACCGCCACGACGGCGAGCCGTGGCACCTGCACTTCCACGGCCCCGGCGGCACCATGGCCGGAGACTGGGGCGCCAGTTGCTCGACGGCGCTGGCGATCGTGCTGGGCAGCGAGTTCGCCGACCGGCTGGGCGTGTGCACGGCCCCCGCCTGCGACCGCGTGTACGTGGACGTCTCCCGCAACGGCACCAGACGGTTCTGCTCGACGGCCTGCCAGAACAGGGTGAAGACGGCGGCCTTCCGGGCACGGGCGAGAAACTGAGTTTGGGGAGAGGGGGAAGATTCGCTACAGTTCTCTCGTCGCCGCTGAACGTGGCGGACGCGGAAGTGGCTCAGTGGTAGAGCATCACCTTGCCAAGGTGAGGGTCGCGGGTTCAAATCCCGTCTTCCGCTCGGGGCTTGCGACTCGGTGGAGTGGCCGAGAGGCGAGGCAGCGGCCTGCAAAGCCGTCCACACGGGTTCAAATCCCGTCTCCACCTCCACATCTGAATACCCAGGACGATTAGCTCAGCGGGAGAGCGCTTCCCTGACACGGAAGAGGTCACTGGTTCAATCCCAGTATCGTCCACAAACACGTTCCAGCCCTTGAGCGCCCTTCGGGCGTAGGGGCCCCAGTCGAGCCGAAGTTCGACCCCTGAAGGACCTCGCTCCGCTCGGGCTGCCTTCCAAAATCCCGCCCGTTGCCCACCTAAGTGGTCAGCCCCCTGGATCCCACCCCGGTTCAAAACCTCCTAGGCAGCCGGACTGTCGCCATGCCGTGCACCCGCGCCCACCGCCACTGGAAACCCCGGGGCCGATAGGTCCTCAGCTGCCCGATCGGGCGCGCTTCGACCGAACCATTAGGTGTGCAGGCGAAGGACGATGGGGTTGGGCTTTGGCGCCGAGATGACCGTCAGCGGGTCCTGAGAACTGTGCGGAACAACTGGTATGCCAAGCAGGTGTGAAGGCATGGCTACCGGTGGGTCTGCAAGGGGGCGTGGTGGTCGGTGTCGGAGGGGCCGTCGGGGTCGGCGTGTACGGTGGCGGCCTTCAGGCGGGGCAGGTCGTGGATCAGGCGGTGTTCGGCCTCCACTGCCACCTTGTGGGCCTCTATGAGTGTCATCTGGTGGCTGACCTTGATGTCCACTTCGGCGCGTAGCGTGTGGCCTATCCAGCGCATGCGGACCGAGCCGACACTTACCACTCCCGGGACCGCGGCCAGGGTTCTCTCGGCTTGGGTGATCAGGTTCGGGTCTACGGCGTCCATCAGGCGGTGGTAGATCTCCCTGGCGGCGTCGCGCAGGACGAAGCAGATCGCGGCCGTGATGAGCAGGCCCACGATCGGGTCGGCCAGGGGGAAGCCCAGGGCGGCGCCGCCCGCGCTCAGGAGGACGGCCAGGGAGGTGAAGCCGTCGGTGCGGGCGTGCAGACCGTCGGCCACCAGGGCCGCCGAGCCGATTTCCCGGCCCACCCTGATGCGGTAGCGGGCCACCCACTCGTTGCCGATGAAGCCGACCACGCCCGCGGCGGCGACCAGGGCCGGGGCGCGGATGTCCTCGGGGGTGATCAGGCGTTTCACCGCCTCGTAGGCGGCCAGCGCCGCTGAGGCGGCTATCAGGGCGACGATGATGATCCCGGCCAGGTCTTCCGCGCGGCCGTACCCGTAGGTGAAGCGGCGGGTGGCGGTGCGGCGGCCCACGGAGAACGCGATCGCCAGCGGGACGGCGGTCAGCGCGTCGGCGAAGTTGTGCAGGGTGTCGCCCAGCAGGGCCACCGAGCCGGACAGGGCCACGATCACCGCCTGGACGAGGGCTGTGGCCATGAGGACCGCGAAGGAGATGGCCAGGACGCGCATGCCGCGGGTGCTGGACTCCAGGGCCTCGTCGGTCCTGTCGGCCGTGTCGTGGCTGTGGGGTTTGAGGAGGCGGGCCAGCCTTGACCTGCCGTGGCCATGTCCGTGGCCGTGTGCGTGGTCGTGCGGCGGAGGGTCCAGCCGAGTCATCGCGCCCCCTCTCGGTGCCCTTGAATTATAGGAAGCGCCTGTTCATGACCTTGGGACGCTTCCGCCCGCCGACGCGATCATCGTGCCCAGGGCGGGGACCTCCGAACGGGAAGTGGCCGCTACCCGACGACGCAGGCGCCGGTCTCGGCTTCGACCATGCGGCGGTAGTCGGGGCACTGGGTGAAGTCCTCCGCGCGGCATTCCATGAGGTGCTCGATCAGCCGCTTGGACGTCGTGATCTCCGCGAGCCGCCGCTCCAGGTCCGCGTGGTGGCGTTCCAGGAGGTTACGGCGTTCCTCCTTGCCCGTCGCCGACAGCACCTCGCCGATCTGCTCCAGGCTCATGCCGCCGCCCTTGGCGCGGATGATCGTCATGACCCGGATGACGTGGTCGCGGGTGTAGCGGCGGCGGCCGTTCACGCGGGCGGCCGGGGTGAGCAGGCCCATGGTCTCCCAGTGGCGCAGCACGTGCGTGCCGAGACCGAACCGGTCGGCCAGTTCCCCGATGCGCAGGTCGTCGCTTGACTTCATGTTGACATTAACTTGCAGACTTTCCGGCATGTCAATCAGCGATCACGTGTACGACGTCGTCATCGCCGGTGGCGGCCCTGCTGGGCTGGCCGCCGCGCTCACCCTCGGACGGGCGCACCGGCGGGTGCTCCTGCTCGACACCGGGCAGGGCCGCAACGCCCCGGCCGAGGCCGTCCACAACTTTCTGACACGGGACGGCACGCCGCCCGCCGAGCTGCGCGCGCTGGCCCGGCGGGAGCTGTCCGCCTATGCGTCCGTGGAGCTGCGGGATGAAACGGTCACCGACGTCCGTCCCGGCTTCCTGGTCGGCCTGTCGGGCGGCGATCGGGTGACGGCGCGCAGGCTCCTGCTGGCGACGGGGCTGGCCGACGACCTTCCCGGGCCGCCCGGGGTCGAGGAGTTGTGGGGGCGCTCGGCCTTCCACTGCCCGTACTGCCACGGGTTCGAGGTGACGGGCCTGCCGGTCGCGGTGGTCGGCGCCGCCCCCTCCAGGGTACGGCTGGCGCTGCAGCTCAGCCGCTTCGCCGACGTCGCCCTGTGCACCGGCGGCGAACCGCTCGACCCTGCCGCGAGGGCGAAGCTGACGGGCTGCGGCGTCGCCGTACGGGAGGAGCGCATCGTCCGGCTGGAGGCGTCGGGAGGGCGGTTGGCGCGGATCGTGTTCGAGGACGGCCCGCCGCTGCCCAGACGGGCGGTGTTCGTGGTCAACGTGCCGCGGCGGCCCGATGGCGACCTGGCCGCCCGGCTGGGCTGCGCCGCGTTCGGCGACGGCTGCCTGGAGGTGGACGAGTTCGGCAGGACCAGCGTCCCGGGCGTCTACGCGGCGGGCGATCTGGCCAGGCGGGCCACCGTCCCGGTCCCGCTGGCCGCGGTCATCGCCGCGGCCGCCTCGGGAACGGTCGCCGCTGCCGCCATCGACCAGGACCTCCTGAGCGCCGACTTCGACCTGCCCGCCTTCGCGGCGGGGAGGGACCGGGCCGTGACGATCACCACGAACCGGTCAGCGTTCGCGGCGGGGAAGGAGCGGTCGTGACGATCACCGCGAAGGCGGGGAACGTCCCGCTGGCCACTGCCGGTCTGCTGCTGGGCATGCTGATGTCGGTCCTGGACCAGGCCGTGGTGGCCGTCGCGCTCCCGGACATCGCCGCCGACCTGGGCGGCCTGGACGCCATCGGCTGGATCGTCACCTCCTACGTCCTGGCCTCGACCGCCACCGGCGCCCTCTACGGCCGCGTCAGCGACCGCTTCGGCCGTCGCGCGGTGTTCGTGGCCGCGCTGGCGCTGTTCGCCGCCGGGTCGGCGCTGTCGGGCCTGGCCCAGACGACGCCCCAGCTCGTGGCGGCGCGGGCGCTGCAGGGCGTCGGCGCGGGGGCCTTGTTCGTGATCCCGGCCGTGGCGCTGTCCGAGCTGTATCCGCGCCGCCTGCGTGGCCGCGTCCAGGGTCTGACGGGCGGGGTCTTCGCCCTGGCCGGGGTGGGCGGTCCGCTGGTGGGAGGGCTGATCACCGACGTCGCGGGCTGGCGGTGGATCTTCTACGTCAACCTGCCGCTGAGCCTGGTGAGCATGGCTCTGGCCGGGTACGCGCTGCGCCTGCCCAGACCGGTGACCAGCGCCGGGCTCGACGTCACGGGAGCGGCGCTGGTCGCGGGGACGGCGGTCAGCCTGCTGCTAGGAGCTGTTCGGGGTTCGGATCATGTAGGTGAGGTGAGGAGTTTCAGCCACATGATCGAGCCTCGGAGGTGAAGTCCTGCCTCGTAGCTTTC
>NZ_JBITGF010000019.1:0-120673 GCF_044456745.1 Nonomuraea sp. NPDC050790
AAAGCTACGAGGCAGGACTTCACCTCCGAGGCTCGATCATGTGGCTGAAACTCCTCACCTCACCTACATGATCCGAACCCCGAACAGCTCCTAGGTCGAGTGGCTCACCCACGGCTTCCTCGACCCAATGGAGCAACGCCCGCGTCGCCCGTGACCTCGAAGAAGAGGTGCGTTCGCTCAAGGGCGCGCCGGGCCGCGACATTCTCGTCATCAACAGCGCCAGCATCATCAAGGCCCTGGTCCAGGCCGACCTGATCGACGAACTCCACATGGCCGTGATGCCGGCGACCCTCGGCGGCGGAGTACGCCTGCTGCCCGACGGACTCACGTCGACGTGGCAGCTTTCCCACGCCACAACCATCCCCGCCACCGGCGCCGTCTCCTTGTGCTACCGCCGCCCCTGAATCAGTCTCATACATACACTTGCGTGTATATACACAAGGGTGTATGTTCTGGGTGTGGTCAACAACGTGCAACTGCGAATGACGGCGATCTCGGAGCCGAACCGGTTCCGGATCGTCGAGTTGCTCAGGGACGGCCCGCGGGCGGTGGGTGACATCGTCGAGGCGCTGGACCTGGGCCAGCCGCAGGTGTCCCGGCATCTGCGGCTGCTGTCGGAGGCAGGCGTGGTCGAGGTGACCAAGCGAGCACAGCAGCGGATCTACCGGCTGCACCCGGGCGCGATGCGTGAGCTGAGCGACTGGGCGCAAGGGTTCGCCGTTCTGTGGTCGGAGCGGATGGATCGCCTCGGCGCCCTTCTCGACGACACCACCGATCAATGAGGAGCGTGAGCATGTCCCCGCAAACCGCGGATGGGATCGTGGTCGACAGGTCGGCCAACACCCTGCACATCAGCCGCACCTACACGGCCGCGGTCGAGCGCGCGTGGTGGGCCTGGACGGACGCCGAGGCGCTCACCCGCTGGTGGGGACCGCAAGGCTGGGCCGCGACCGTCTACGAGATGGACGTGCGGCCGGGAGGACGCTGGCGCTTCGAGATCGCACCGGTGGACGCCTCCGCCGAGCCCGTACGCAGCATCGCCACCTACACCGCCGTCGCCGACCATCGCGAGCTCGCCTACGACGACGCGTTCGCCGACGCGGCGTGGCAGCCCGACAGCGGTGCCTTCCCGACCTCGGTCACCTTCACCCCGACCGGCCAGGGCTGCAACGCCTCCGTCACCGCGCACTTCCCCGACGGCCAGGCCCTGCAACGGGCCGTAGACCTGCAGATGGCCGACGGCTACGCCGAAGCGCTCGACCGGCTCGGCGGCCTGCTCGACCACTCACCCACCCACGAAGGAGAAACGATCATGTCCGAGCTTTCCACCCTCACCTCCGCCGACGGCACCACCATCGCCTACCAGAAGACCGGATCCGGCCCGGCCATCATCGTGATCAGCAACGTCGCCGAAGACCACACCGGCGTCGCCGGCATCGCCGAGGCGCTGTCCAAAGACTTCACCGTGATCAGCTTCGACCGGCGCGGCCGCGGCGCCAGCGGCGACCCCCAGCCCTACGACCCCGCCCGCGAGATCGACGACATCGCCGCCCTCATCGAGATCGCGGGCGGCTCCGCGGCCCTGACCAGCGGTTCCGGCGGATGCGGGCTGACCCTCGACGCCGCCAGCGCGCTGGGCGACAAGATCACGGGACTCTACCTGTACGAACCGCCGTTCATCGTCGACGACTCCAAGCCCCCGGCGCCCGCCGACTACGTCCAGCACCAGAGCGCCCTGGTCGCCGCGGGCAAACGCAGCGAAGCCGTCGAATACTTCATGACCGAGATGATCGGCGTCCCGGCCGAGTACATCCCGGCGATGAAACAGGACCCCTCCTGGGACGCCATGGCCGCCTACGCCCACACCTACGCCTACGACGGCCAGATCATGCGCGGCCTCCAAGACGGCAAGCCCCTGCCCACCGACCGCTGGTCCATCAAGGCACCCATCGCGGTCGCCGTCGGCGGCAACGGCGAGCCCTTCATCCGCACCGGAGCCCACGCACTGGCCGCCATCCTGCCGGACGTAACCGTCCTGACCCTCGCCGACCACGACCACTCCGCCTTCTGGATGGCCCCCGAACCCGTCGCGGACCAGGCCCGCACCTTCCTCCTCGGCTGACCAGCCCGGCAGACACCGCCCCACGACGATCTTTCCAGCCTCTCGGCCCGTACTTCCTTCTCGGGCGAGTGGTCGCCGATCTCGCCGGCGAACAGCACGGCCGCGTGTCCCTCCCGTGTCAGGGCGGGCAGAGCGGACCGCACCGCGGCGTGCTGGCGGGCGACGTCGGCGGGACACGGCGGCCGCGCTGGCCCTGGCACCGCAGGCACACCTGTAGGGGCGGCGTGAAGGCGATGACGAGGGTAGGCAGGCCGTGCGCGGCCGCAACGGCACGGACCGTGACGCGCCGGCGCTGCTGGCAGTGGGTCCCTTCCACGATCACCGGCCCGCCCCGGGCGCAGCAGGCTTCAGCTCATCGCCAGGCCACGTGGCCGGCGCGAGCAAGAAGCAGGTGCTGGCCGCGCTGGAGTCAGTGGAAGAGCTCGTGCCGGAAGACGACGGGGCCGCGGAGGCGGCGCTGCGCGCCGCGCTGGTGGACAAGTTCAACACCGTGCGGCCGTTCTTGAAGCTGCTGGGCCAATCGAAGTCGCTGGGAGCCGCAGCGGGTGGCCGGCCGATGGGCACGCCCGGTTGTCGGTGGAAAGCTCGGCGCGCTCGGTGAGAGCGCCTCGCTGAAGTGGCTGCGCGGCGCCTGTCAGACGATGCTGCCCCGCATCGACCTGCCCGACCTGCCGAGATCGCTGGCGGCGCTGCTGATCAGCGAGGCCTGCAACGTCGGCCTCACCCCCGGTGATCAAAGACGGGGTCGCCGGATCGCTGGTGACCAACCAGGTGCGCGACCTGCTGCGCATGTTCGCCCGTAACGGCTGCCCGACCCCGCTGGGGCAGGCGTTCGCCGAATACGGCCGCATCGACAAGACCCTGCACCCGCAGTCCATCCTGGACCCGATCGACGACACCTACCGGCGCAACCTCAACAAGCAGCTCACCGTGCAGGAGTCGCGGCACCGACTGGCCCGCACGATCTGCCACGGCGCAGCGGCAGATCCGGAAGACGTATCGGAGGGCCAGGAGGATCAACTCGCCGCGCTCGGCCTGGTCGTCAATGCGGTTGCGCTGTGGAACTCGAACAGCAACTCCTCGAGATCCCCTGGCTCCCGTTGTCGCTGATGCCCTCGGCTGCCACGACAAGACCACCGAACGCCTTCTCAGGGAGAGCGGCGGAGCATGGACTCACTACGCCGCTGGGGAACACTGGTTTCGTTCGTGAGAAGTGACCGCATTTGTTCGTGAGTTCAGACCGCACTTGAGGGCTGGAACCATGATCGATGTTCGGGAGAGCCGACCGCACCATGGGATGGAGGTCGCGGGGTCAGGGAGGCCGGCTTGTCGGTACTCGGCCCTAGCATGCGGAGCATGAACATGAAGCGGTATGTCGACGAGGACCTGCACGGTGCGGAGTTTCGCGAGTGCGATCTGACCGGGGCACGCCTGATCGGCGTCGTCATGCAGGACGCCGTGATCGACGGGCTTGTCACCAACCTCGTGGTGAACGGGGTCGAGGTCACCGAGTACGTCGAGGCAGAGCTCGACCGGCGTAATCCGGTGCGGCTGCTGATCCGCTCCGAGGACCCTGCCGATCTGCGCGAGGCGGCGCGTCAGCTCCATGCCGGCTGGGCCGCCACGATCGAGCGAATCCGTCGTACTCGCGGTCGGGTGTGTGGTGGTGCCGAGCACCCGGATGCGTCTGGTGGCTGGGTCGATGACGGCCAGGATGTACCGACGCCTTCCACCGAGAGTGACGGTCTCGATGAAATCGCAGGCCAGCAGTGCATCGGCTTGGGAGCGCAGGAGTCGGCCCAGGTGGTGGACGCCCGCTCAGGCGCGGGATCGATGCCTTCCTTCTTGAGGATCTCCCAGACCGCGGACGGTGCCACCTTGATGCCGAGCGTGACGAGCTCTCCATGCACCCGCCGGTACCCCCAGGACGGATTTTCCTGTACCAGACGCAAGACGAGGGCGCGGATGGAACGGACGGTTGGCGGGCGCCCGCACCGTTTCGGCGCGTAGGCACGAGCATGACGCCGCTTCGTCAGATCACGATGCCACCGCACGACAGTGTCCGGCCGGATGAGCAGCCTCAGCCGGCGCAAGACATCGCGGGGCAGCGGCGCCAGGAGAGCAGCCAGGAAGGCTCGATCCTCGGGATCGAACCTCACCCGGGTGCCGGTGCCAGGCGAAGGAGTACGACCGGTCATCCTGCCGCACTGGCTTTGTAAGGGCCGGAGCCTGCCTGTAAAGAGAGCAGTGTGGCCGTGACCTGGACGGATGGAATTTATCGGCAGGCGCAATGCCCGGATGCGACAGCGTGGCATGGCGGCGGTGATGTGCTGTCCGCAGGGCGCCTACGGGGATGTCCAGCACCGGATCAGGCATGGCCGCCCGGCAAGTCGTGAGAAACGCACATCTGATGGTGATGGCAGCACCTAGGAGCGTCCAGGCGGGAGACCTATCGTCAGGGCATGCTCCTCAGACGCGTGGCAACCCTGCTCGGCACGGCTCTGCTGGCCGTACCTCTGATGGCTGCCCCCGCCTACGCGGGCGGGGTCTACGACTGCGCGAACGGCGACCGCACCCCGGACCCGACAGGCGCCGGATACTACCTGGGTGGGCGGCTCTGCGGCGGGTCCGGTATCGGCGACGTCGATGTCCACATCAAGGCGGGCCCCGCCGCAGGCCACTACCGGTGCGAGACGGCGTTCTTCTTCGTCCTGACCGGTAACCTCGCCGGCGTCAGGTGCCGGCTGATGTGAGACGTCTCGGCCGTCTCTCTGCTGTCGTGTCTACGGGACAGAACGGCCTGCCGCGGGTGCCATCATGCCGGGTATAGACATCTCGGCCTTCTGGGATCTCATCGAACGCTCCGGTGTCGGGCACGCCACCCGCCAGGCACGCCTGGAGTGGCTGGAGAACGAACTCACCCGCCTGCCGCTGCAGGAGATCGTCGAATACCAGGTCCACTACGAGACGACGCGTGGCCGGGGCCATAGCGACGACATGCTCGGCGCCTACTGGCAGGTGTTCGGGTCGTCGATCAACGGCTTCCATTACGGGGTGAGCTGGCTGATCAGCTTGGGGCGCGAGCCGTACGAGAAGGTCGTCGAGCAGCCGGACCTTTTGACTACGCTACCCCAGGTGGTGGCGGCCTACGCCAACCTATGGTGCTGGACCGACGAGGAGCGGCCGGAGTTCGAACGCCTTGACTATGTGGCGATGCGCGCCTGCCGGAAGATGGGTGTCGGGGAGGCGTTTTCCGCTGCCGTTTTTGAGCAGCGCCCGTCGGGCTATGAGTGGCTCGGCGAGAAGTGGGACTGTGAGGACGGGGCCGAGGCTGAACGCCGTCTGCCTCTCACGATGGCCTTCCTGCGTAGCGACGGAACGTGATCGGCATACCACCTAGGCGACCGTCCCGCGCTCCCAGGAGACGCGAACAGCACTTGTCGCAAGAGGCGCTCGCCGAGAAGGCCAGCCTGAGCCAGAAGACTGATCATTCCGTCGCCGCATCTGTTGGCGCCGCTGGCGCGGCCTACACGGCCACGGGCGTGCCGGTGGAGCACGCCCGCGACCTGTACCGCCCCGACCGGGTCCGCCTGACATCCACCGTCAATGCGCGGCACCAGGCGACCGCAAAACCACCCAATGCCTGCCACGCTGATACGAATCGACACCCGGAATCAGCGGTCGGCGGATCGCCGTTCAGGTCTCCGGCCTCGGCCGAATATCATCCGTAACAACCACGGTCGGTTTCACTTCCCGCAGTTCGTTGCGGTGCCCGTTTGCGCGGTCCCCCGCAGGGGCACACGATCTTGACCAGCGGTTCCGGCCGCTGACCAGGGCGAACATCGCAGAAACGGGCGGGCCTCCAGTCTCACCGGAGTCCCGCCCGTTCCCATTGCAGCCCGCTGGTTGTGGACCCGGAAGACCTCGGCGGCGGCGTTGTACCGGCTTGGGGCGAGCCCTGAAAACGTGCTGGTTGAAGAGGTCCGTGACGCCGTCGATCACGCCGTCCGGGCCCTGCGGGCTCCACTCGCCGTCCTCGCGCCAATGGAGATGCCGAACGACGTGCCGAACCCGACGACGGTGACGAGGCGTGCCGCTCTGACCAGCGTGCACAGGAGTCGCCTCCTGGGGCGGAGGTCGGCATGTGAACGAGCCCTCGAAGATGCCGTACGAGCGGCACAACGATCACTCGTCCGCGGGTGTCTTGATGAGTTCATCGTGGCCATCCCGGAGAGGTAGCGCGCTCGGAGTCGAGGGCGGTCGAGGAGGGCATGCGCGCCTCTTGATTTCGCCATCGGCGGCATCGAGAGTAGGCGGCGGAGGCCGTATGGTGACGAGGTGGATCCGCGGGCGGTTGCGGGCGCGATGGAACCGCTACGCGCGTACGGGCGATCCCCGCCACCTCAAGGGCGACCAGATCCACGTGATGATGTGTCATCTGATCGTCGCGGGCGCGGATGAGGCCGACAGCCGGCTGGTCAGCTCGGTGCTGGCGGCTCGTGGGGCCCACGTGGTGACGCCGGGGGAGCGGCTCGTCCACGCGATGCAACTGTCCGAGATCACCCTGCTGCGGCTCGGCGTGCCGCCCGAGGAGGTGCCCGAGCATCTGGAGGAGTCGTTCCGCCAGTTGACGCGTGGCAGGCAGGAGGAGCCGGAGCCCGCCGTGGCCCGATTCGAGGACAGGGAGCGGGAGGCCCACGCCGGCTCCTCCGAGCGCGACCGCTTCCTCGACGATCTCGCCGTCGAGGTCGCCGAGGGTCAGGTCGCCGAGCTGCCACCCGGCCACCCCGACCGTCCCGCCCGGCTGTTCCAGCACGCGCAGGCGCTGCTGTGGCGGTTCGAGGCGCACGCCGAGCGCGCGGACCTGGAGCAGGCGATCGCCTTGGGCCGGGAGGCGGTCGCGACGGTGACGGCCGATCCGGCGCGGGCGCGGGCGCGCACGGTACTGGCGCAGGCGATGCGGACGCGCTTCCAGCTCTCTGGCGATCTGGACGACCTCGACGAGTCCGCACGCCAGGCCCGCGAGGGGCACGAGCTGGCCGAGCCGGGGTCGGCCGAGGAGATCGCGACGCTCTCCCATCTCGACGCCGCGCTGCTCCTGCGTCACCAGCGCGCCGGCGACCCCGCCGACCTCGCCGACGCCGAACGGCACGCGCGCCGGGTCCTGCTCCTCGCCGGCGACGGTCACCCGGAACGCGCGGTCTTCCTCTCCACCTTGGTCGCGGTGCTCAGGACACGGTTCAACCACGGCGGCGGCGACGCGATCCTGGACGAGATAGTCGAGCTGGCCGAGGAGGCCGTGCGCCGCTCGCCAAAGGTAGTCCCGCTCTGGTCCCGCCGCCTGTCCGCCCTCGCCGACGCGCTGAGCCTGCGGTACGAGGTCACCGGCGCCTTCGCCGACCTGCGCGAGACGATCGCCGTGCAACGTGCGGCCGTGGAGGACTGCCCCGCCACGCACGCAGAGTACCCGGCCTACCGGTTCAACCTGGGGGTGGGCCTGTTCACCAGGTACCTGCGCAACGGCGCCGCCGCCGACCTGGACGAGGCGGTCAGGGCCTGCCGGGAGGCCGTGGAACGCATGCCGCCCGGCCATGTGTGGCGTGCCGCCTTCGAGGCGCACCTGGCCGTCATCTTGCGGGCGAGGCACACGGCCACCGGGAGGCGGGAGGACCTCGACGAGGCGATCGGCCTGGCCGCGCGGGTGGTCGCCGACCTCGCCGAGCCGAACCCCCGATGGGCCTGGACCGTCTCGTTGCTCAGTCTCCTGCACGGCAGCAGATACCAGTCGCTGGGCGATCCCGCCGACCTCGCCGAGGCCGTCCGCCTGGGCCGGGCGGCGCTGGCGGCGACGCCGTACGAGCGGCGCGACCGGGTCGTTGTCGTCAACAACCTCGTGGCTGTACTCCTCATGGGCGAGGCGGACGGGGATCTAGCCGTCGAACTCGCCCGCGAGGCCGCGGGCCGGGAGGAACTGGGCCACGAGTCCCTGAGCGTGCTGGCCGCCGCCCTGATGCGGCAGGCGCAGCGTACTGGGGAGAAAGCTCTGCTGGACGAGGCGAGCGCGTCGCTGCGCGCCGCGAGCCGGAGCGCGAGCGCTCCGGTGAGCAGCCGCGTCGACGCTGCTCTGGCGTGGGCGTCGCTGGAGATCGAACGCAAGGACTGGGACACCGCCGCCACGGCCGCCACGGCCTGTGCGGAACTGCTGCCTCTGCTGGCCTGGCGCGGCCTGGCCCGGCAGGACCAGGAGCGGCACCTCGTCGACGTCGGCAGCATGGCCAGGGTGGGCGCGGCGTGCGCGCTCTCAGCGGGCCGGCCGGAGGCCGCGGTCGAGATCCTGGAGCAGGGACGCGGCGTCCTGCTCGCCCAAGCGCTCGACACCCGCACCGACGCGGCTGAACTCGCGGCGGCGCACCCGGATCTGGCGCGGCGCCTTGACGAGGTCCGCCGCGCGCTCGACACACTGCTCGTCGAACGGCCCCCCAGCGACGTCGACGACCCGTCCCGCGACGCCGACCGCCGGCAGCGCCTCGCTTCCCGCTGGGACGACCTCGTCACTGAGATCCGCGCTCTCGACGGCTTCCACGACTTCCTGCGGCCCCTGGACGCCGGACGAATGAAGCGCACGGCGGCTGAAGGCGCCCTGATCTACCTCAACGTGTGCGAACTACGCAGCGACGCACTGATCGTCACCCCGGACGAGGTGCGCACGCTGCCGCTGCCCGGCCTCACCTCCGACGCGCTGTATGACAACGTCGCCGATTTCCTGAGCGTGACCGCGCTCGGCGACCCCACCACGTCCAGTGCTCGCCTGCTGCTTAACGACGTACTCGCGTGGTTGTGGAAGGCGGTCGCGCGGCCTGTGCTCGACGAGCTCGGCCACGGCCCGGCCCAGGACCAGCCCCGAGTGTGGTGGCTGCCCACGGGCCCACTGGCGTTCCTGCCGCTGCACGCGGCCGGCGACGGCCACGACAGCGTGCTCGACCGGGTCGTGTCGTCCTACACACCCACGATCAGGTCGCTCGACCACATGCGCGACCGGCCGCGCACGTCGACGGGCCCGCCCACCGTCGTCGCCCTGCCCGATCAGGGGCTGCCGAACGCACTGCGGGAGGTGACGGCCGTCTTGGACCGCTTCCCCGGGGCACAGGCACTGGTCGGAGCCGGCGCCACTCGGGAGGCGGTGCTGGAGGCGCTGCGCCACTGCGGTGCCGTGCACTTCGCGTGCCACGGCGACCAAGCCATCGAGAGCCCTTCCGGCGCGGCGCTCGTGCTGCACGACGACCGGCTTACCGTTCCCGACTTGTCGCGGATGCGCCTCGACCGGGCCGAGTTCGCGTTCCTGTCCGCCTGCCACACCGCTCGCCCCGGCCTGGTCCTGCAAGAGGAGGCCGTGCATCTCGCGGGCGCGCTGCACCTGGCGGGATTCCGCCAGGTCGTGGGCACGCTGTGGGCGGTGCTCGACCCAGTCGCCGCCACGATCTCCGAGCAGGTCTACGACCGGCTCGCGACGTCGGGTGACGGTCTGATCGCCGCGGACGCAGCGTGGGCTCTGCACGACGTGCTCCGCCACGTCCGCGCCGCCGCCCCCGACCAGCCACACCTGTGGGCCTCTCACATCCACCTGGGACCTTGATGAGCGATCCGCTGACCCTGGGTACGATCTGCCGCGACTGGTTCGGGCTGCGCAGGCTGGCGCTGCGCAGGCGCCTCGGGCCCGAGTTCGACCGGCTGATCGCGCTCGCCCGCGACGGTGAGGAGGTCGCCGACAGCCTGGCCGCGCTGCTCGAACTGCCGGCCGCCACTGCGCCTGACCCCACACGGGAGACGTACGCGGCGCTGCCCGGAGCGTTCGGGCACGTGGCGAATGGCGCCTACGTGTGTCCCGGAGGCACCTGCCCGCGCGAGGTGGTGCGCGGCCCGGCGCAAGGCCTTCCCTACTGCGGCGTCCACGGCCGCGACATGCAGTTCTCGCCGGCGTTCGGGTCGGGCGCGTGAGCACCGTACTGGACGAGCTCGGCAAGAAGATCGCCGAGCGGTGGATGACGCTCCTGGTCCTGCCCGGGCTCCTCTACGTGGCGACGCTCACGGCGGCCGTCGTGCTCGGGCAGCGCCTCTGGTACGGCACGGAGCAGTTGGTCGGCCGTATGGAGGGCCTGGCCGGGCAGCTCGATGGGCGGCCGGCCGCGCTGGCGCTGCTTCTGCTCGGCATCGTGCTCGCGGCCGCCGCCGCCGGGCTGCTGGCCCAGGGCCTCGCGGGTCTGACGGAGCGGATCTGGACGGTGTCTTGGTCGAGGGGCCCGGCTCGTCTGTTGGGCGACAAGCTCGTCGAACGCCGTGCCCGCAAATGGGACGCCGCCCACAAGCGCTTCCTCCAAGCCGAACCGGCTGAAGCGCACGCGCTCGCCGAGGTTCGTAACCGCATCGGGCTGGAGCGGCCGGTGCTGCCGGCGCGGATCGGCGATCGCCTGCGCGCGACGCAGAACCGCGTCTGGCAGCACTACGGCTTAGACCTGGCCACCGCCTGGCCCCGCCTCTGGCTCGTCGTGGACGACGCGACGCGGCAGACGGTCGCCGCCGCGCGTCGCGGCTTCGACACGGCGACCACGCTCGCCGCGTGGGGCGCGCTGTACGCCGCGCTCGCCGTCGTGTGGTGGCCCGGCGGGGTAATCGGCGCGGTCGTGATCGTAACGGGCGCGCGCCGGGGGCTGCGGGCCGCCGCACAACTGGCCGACCTGGTCGAGGCGGTCGTCGACCTGCGTCATCGCGACCTCGCCCGCGCCCTCGGCCTCCTGGACGAGGACGCGCCGTACTCGACGGTCGTCGGACGCCGCATCACGGAACAGCTTCGTAAGGGGACATGAGATCAGACGCCCGCTTTCTCCAGTTACATGCGGGAATCAGCTCGGGTCGCTTGACTCCCCGCTGAACGTTCCTTAGCCGTCACGCCCTGGTGCTGCCGAAGATCGTCCGCAACTCCGAGGTCCGCCGGCGCGAGATCCCGCCGAAGCCGACCTGCGCACCGCCGCCCGCGAGCCGAAGGCGCGGCTCCGAAGAAGAGATCTTTGCGGTGGGGCGGGCAGTCGTGGTCCCGCGTACAGATCGGCATGATGTACGCGCTGTTCACCGACACCGAGGGAGATGTCCTGAAGGTCGTGGGCGGCAGGTAACCGGCAGGACCGGGTGATCGTCAGGTGGACCAGGTTCGGCGGTACTCGCGGGGAGAGATCTTGCGTCGCTCCACGAAGCGCTCCCTGAGCAGGGCGGCGCTGCCGTACCCGGTCCGTCTGGCGACCTCCTCGATCGGCAGGTCGGTGGTGACCAGCAAGTCCTCGGCCAGGTTGAGTCGCTGGTCCCGCAGCCAGGCCTGCGGAGAACCCCCTGTCGCGGCCCTGAAACGGCGGGCGAACGTACGGCGGCTCATGAGCGCCCGCGCCGCGAGTTCGTCCACCGAAACGCGCTGATCCAACCGGTCGCGGGCCCATTGGAGGACGCGCGCCAGCCGCTCGTCCCCGCCGTCGGCGGGGACCGGGGTGGCGATGTACTGCGCCTGCCCGCCCTCACGGTGCGGCGGCGTGACCAGTTCCCTGGCGATGGCGTTGGCCCTGGCCGGGCCGTGCTCCCGCCGTACCAGGTGGAGCCCGAGGTCGATGCCCGCCGCCGCGCCCGCGCCGGTCAGGACCCGCCCCTCGTCAACGTACAGTTCGTCGGGACTGACGGTCACGGCCGGATAGCGTGCGGCGAGCTCTGTGGCGAAGCGCCAGTGCGTGGTGGCCCGCCGCCCGTCAAGCAGTCCCGAGGCGGCCAGCCCGAACACCCCGACGCAGTGGGCGGCCACGATCGCCCCTCTGCCGCAGGCCGCCCGGAACGCCGCGCGCACCGGTTCAGGCGGCGGCGTGCGGAACGCGTCACCCGGCAACGACAACACCAGGTCGGCCGTCAGCAATCGCTCCACCCCGTGCTCGACCGCCAGCTTCTGCCCCAGATCGGTCCGCACGGGGCCGGGCCGGAACCCGCACACCGCGAAGTCGAACCCGCCGAACACCTCGCCCACCACACCCAGAGCGAGCGCGGTCACCCCGTCGGGCGCGTACGCCGCAACTGTCTTGAATCCCACAAGTGGCACAACTACCACCCTTAATGGCGTATTGGCCACTGTTTACGCAGGTCGCCTCCCGGCACTCTTTCCTGGTGACCACGACAGAAGCCCCCTCGGGCCGTTCCGCCACCCACCACGTCCTGCACATCGGCTACACCAGCTCGACCGGTCCCGGCGTGGCCGCG
Organism: Nonomuraea sp. NPDC050790; assembly: GCF_044456745.1. Lineage (NCBI taxonomy): Bacteria > Bacillati > Actinomycetota > Actinomycetes > Streptosporangiales > Streptosporangiaceae > Nonomuraea > Nonomuraea sp. NPDC050790. The sequence continues at coordinate 12,404 of NZ_JBITGF010000019.1, forward strand.
ACCGTGTCCTACGTCGCGGACGGTGACCTGCGCATCATCTTCGACCCCGGCATGGTGCCCGGCCCATCGGCCATCCTCGAGCCCCTGGCCGCGCTCGGGCTGACGCCCGCTGACATCACAGACGTGATCCTCAGCCATCACCACCCCGACAACATCGTCAACGCCGCTCTCTTCCCGCAGGCTCGCATGCACGACCACAAAGCCATCTACCAGGGGCACACGCGGACGGACCGGGACCCGGATGGGCATGTGCTGACCGACTCGCTCAAGCTGCTGGCCACGCCCGGGCACAGCGCCCAGGACATCACCCTGCTCGTGGGTACGGCAGGCGGTGTCGTCGCCCTGGCCGGGGACCTGTGGTGGCGGGCCGACGGGCCGGCGGACGATCCGGTGGCGCCGGACCGGGAGCAGTTGCGGCGCAGCCGGGAGCGGGTCCTCGCAGCGGCCGACACGATCGTGCCGGGGCATGGGGCGCCGTTCGCGGGTTCGGGGGATGCGGTTCTCTGACGGAGGCGTCCGGCTGGTCAAAGCGTGCGCCCCGTGCGATGCCCGAGCTCGGTGAGACCGGGCGGCCACGTCCTGATGGGCGGCGATGGCTTCCGCAAAGTCGCCGCAGCTCCTGTCCTGAACAGTCCTGTGCGGGGCGGTCCGACGGCGCCGCCCCGCACAGGTCGGTCACTCCTCGCAGCCGCCCTCGGTCTCGGCCTCGCAGAAGTCGCTGCCGGGGCCGCCGAACGCCTGGTCGGATCCACCCTCGTTGCCGAGCAGGATGTCGGCGCCGCCGTTGCCGCTCAGGACGTCGTTGTCGGTGTTGCCCGAGACGAAGTCCTGAGCCGAGCCACCGAAGAAGGTGTCACGGCCGGGCCCGAGGAAGGCCCGCGACCTGAGCGAGGTGTTGTTGCGCACGGTGTCGGAGCCGCCCTGGCTGTTGACGAGGATGTTGGTGATCCCCGCGCTCGGGCACCTGACGGTGTGATCGTCCACCTTCGAGCAGACGGCGCTGCCCGCGAGCAAGGTGTCCGCGGGGTTCCTGACGACCAGGAACCCGTTTTCCAGGTTGATGCTGATGTCGTCGGCCACGTTCGCCGAGTTGACGGAGAGCTGCCCCGAGGAGGCGCTCACGTTGGTGAACGCCATCGCAGGGCCGGCCGTGACGGCCACCAGAGGCATGGCGAGCAGGGCCCCCGTGAGTATCGCGTGTCTGGTCTTCAATGCCGGCTCCTTCAGGCCTGCTGTTCGCAGGAGTTCTCCGCCTCGGCGTCGCACAGGTCGATGCCCGCGCCGCCGAAGACCTGGTCGAAGCCCCCGCTGTCGCCGATGAGGATGTCGCTGCCGCCGTTGCCGTCGATGAGGTCGTTGCCCTCGTCGCCGTTGACGAAGTCCCGGGCGCTGCCGCCGGAGTACTGATCGCCCTCCGGGCCGAGGAAGGCCCGCGTGGGCAGCGCCGTGTTGTTGCGGACGACGTCGCCGCCGCCCTGCGTCTGCACCTGGATCTTGGTGATCCCGGCGCTGGGGCAGCGGACGGTGCGGCTGTCGAGCCGCTGGCAGTTGAAGCTGGGGGTGTTCATGGTGTCCTTGAAGTTCCGGACGACCAGGAATCCCCCTTCGAGGCTGATGTTGATCTCGTCGCCGACGTTCCCCGAGTTGATCGTGAGCTGGCCGCCGACGCCGCTCACGCTGGTGGCCGCCATCGCCGGGCCGGCCAACACGGCCGTCAGGGGAAGGGCGAGCAGTGCCCCCGTGGTGAGTGCGCGCTTGAGTCTCATGGTTCTCCTTGTTGAGTGATCGGCCCCCTGTCCGCAGGGAAGTACATCCCGATCACGCCGGAGAATCTGCGTCCAAAGACGCGCTGGGGGACGGTTGCTTTTCCCGAGTCCGATGTGCCCGGCGTCCGGAGTCGCCGCGGGCCTGGTGGTGCGGGCACGGCACGGACCCCGCGCGGGCCCGGCGGCCTCACCCCGCTGTTCCACGCCAGCCTGACGCCCTACGGCGAGATCCGCGTGGACCTCACCGGCCTGCCGACCGCGTCGCGACGCCAGGCCCGGAGTCAGGACCCGCTGCGCCGTCCTGGCGCGTCCCTGGGCCACTTCAACAGCAGGAGAACCGCAGCTCGAAATCCCAAACTCGGAATGGCCCCGGCCTGGTCATCGGCCGAGCCTGTGGGTCAGTCGATGCCGTCGATGATGCGGAAGTCGCGCTCGAAACCGTCGGGAAGGGCCACCAGCGCCTTCCGGTACGCCTCGCTCTCGTATGTCGCCACGGCCTGTTCGAAACTGTCGAACTCGATCAGAACGACGCGTTGCGTGATCCCGGCCTCGTGGGCGACCACTCGACCGCCACGGGACGGGATCCGGGACAGGACGCGCCCGCCCCCGGCCTCGACAGCCAGACCGGCCAGCTCGTCGTAGGCGGCCAGCCTCCCGGAGTCGGAACCGGCGGGGTAGACACTGACCCAGTAACCCTTGGCCATGGAAACCTCCTGCGTCAGGCCGGACACGTCCGACGTCGAAATACACGCTCAGGCGACAGGTACAGCGGTTGCCTGAATCGCCATATGCGCAGGTTAGGGCTTGATGTGGGGTCGAGGGAAAGATCGGTTCTGGCTAGACTCAGAACGGATCGTTATCAATCGGCGGGGAGGACACGTGGCGCCGGACACGGTGAGCCTGCGGTACTTCCTGGTGCTGGCGCAGGAGCTGAACTTCACCCGTGCGGCCGCACGGATCGGTATCGCACAGCCCGCCCTCAGCGCCCGGATGCGCCGGCTGGAGGCGGAACTCGGCACGGCCCTGCTGGTCCGCAACACGCGTAGCGTCGTGCTGACCACGGCCGGCGCGGCCCTGGCGGAGTCCGCGCCGCCCGCGCTGGCGGCGCTGGACCGGGCATGGGACACCGCCCGGAGCGCGGCGGCCGGCGAACTGGGCACGCTGCGCCTCGGATACAGCCTCAGCGCCGGGGCCGAGACGGTACCGGCCCTGGTGGACAGGCTGACGCGCGGCAACAGCGGACTCGAGGTCGGCGCGGTCCCGATGGCCACACCGGAGATCTCCCCGGCGGTCGCCGACGGCCGCATCGATGCCGGGATCACCCGCGGCGAACAGCCGGGCCGTGGCGTGCGCCGGTTCCTGCTGCGGCGCATGCGCGTGGGGGTCCAACTGGCGCGGCACCATCCGCTGGCCGAACACCCGGAGATCGAGATCGCCGACGCGGCCGCGTATCCGCTGCGACTCCCGGACCGTGCGGCCAACCCCGTGATCCACGACCAGTTGTCCGCGCTGTTCCGAGACGCCCGGCCGCACCCTCGATTCCACACGCCCGCGGTCTCCTTCGACCTGTCCCAGCGCGACCTGCTCGACGGGGTCACCCTCGCCCCGGCCGGAGAGGCCGCGGCCACGGCGCAGCCGGCCGGTCTCACCTGGCGGCCGCTGCGGGGCGCGCCCGGCTTGACGATCCACCTGGTCCTCCCGCGCGAGCAGTCGCCGCTGCACCACCGCATCCGCGCCGTCGCCAAAGCCCTGGCGCACGAGTTGCACTGGCTGCCGGACTGACGCGCAAGCGAACTTCAACAAACTGGCCGCCCTGGTTTCGCCCGCTCTCGAAGACGTACTCGAAAGCCGGTGCGGCACGTTGACATGAAGGCGCGGGCTCGACCACCTCGATTCCCTTCGCGGCATGTCATGGCCCAGGTTTCTCGGGCGGGGCCGATTGTTGGCGATTGATTGATTTTTCGTTCCCGCTGAATCTGAACAACTACGGCGCTGTATCCCAGAACCAGAAGAGGTGCTTCTTCTGTCAAGAAGCACTCACATCGAGGAGAAGGGTCGTTCCATGGCAGCGCTGAAAAGGTCACTCACGACGATGGCCGCAGTAGGAGTCTTACTGGGTGGCGGACCGGCGGTAGCCGCGGGGGCGGAGGTGTCCGCGGCGGCGCCGAACACGTCGCCCGCCGCTGCGTCGCGCCAGTTCATCTCGGGAGGCGGGAGTGTCACCTGTCAGTCGCAGTACGCGTGTGCTTCGGTGCCCTATGGCAATGGGGCCTACGTCTTCAAGTTCTTCAGGTACGGCCGCTACAGCCTGAGCGACTGGCTTGGTAGAGGAATCGCCGCCAACAGCCAGACCGGCGGTGCCGCCATGCGCCTCGAGAACAGAAACCAGGTACAGATCGGCTGTATCCCGGCCGGAGTTTCCGGTATCGGAGTGGACTGGGACCCGGTCTGGTTCATCAACCTGACTGCCAGCCCATGCTGAGTGCTCAACCGGAGAAGGGAATGAGGGTGCTCAGGCCCGCATGCCGTGCCCTTCTGGCCCGCCCTCCACGGCGGGTGCTATGGGGATGGCTGGTTTCAGCCGGTCAGGAATCGCACGTCACGGCTGGTCGTCATCCACACCGAGCCCGACTGCCATGGTTCCAGCCATCTGGCCACCCCGGGATCGGATGACCCGACCCTGCCCACGTATCCGGTGTGCCGCAGCAGCCTGCGTACTCCCGCACCGTTGATGTCATCGCCGCCCGCCGACCACCGCAGGAGGAAGCCCCGCAGTGGTCGGAGGTGGGGGCTTTGTCATCGCGAGCAGGCCGGGTTCAGGTGGTTCGTCGCGGCAGGGTCAGGGTCAGCACGGCGCCGCCCTCGGGGGTGTTGGCCGCGGTCAGGGTGCCGTCGTGCAGGCGGGCGTTCTCGGCGGCGATGGCAAGGCCGAGGCCGCTGCCCTCGGTTCTGGCGCGGGCGGTGTCGGCCTTGGTGAAGCGGTCGAAGACGTGGGGCAGCAGGTCGGCCGGGATGCCGGGGCCGTCGTCGGTGACCGTGATGGTGACCAGGTCCGTGCCGGCCCGCATCCGGATGCGCGCCGCCGTACCGCCGTGTTGGAGGGCGTTGCCGACGAGGTTGGCGAGGATGACGTCGAGGCGGCGCGGATCGACGCGGGCGCGCAGCCCCGCGGGCAGGTCGGTGTGGACGCGGTCCTGCCAGTGCCGCAGCGCGAGCGTCTTGGTGACGAGCCGGCCCAGGTCGACCTCGTCGAGATGGAGTACGGCGGCGCCCGCGTCGAAGCGCGAGACCTCGATCAGGTCCTCGACCAGGCGGGTGAGCTTGCGGGTCTCGTCGGAGACCAGGTTCAGCGCCTCGGCGGTCAGCGGGGCCAGGCGGCCGGAGGCGGCGTCGGCGTCGAGGACCTCGGTCACGGCGCCCATGGCGGCCAGTGGCGTACGCAACTCGTGGGAGACGTCGGCGGCGAAGCGGCGCGCCCGCGCCTCCATGGCGCGCAGCGCGGCCGCGTCGGCCTGAAGGGTCGCGGCCATGGTGTTGAAGGTGCGGCCCAGCTCGGCGAGTTCGTCGTCGCCGGTGATGTCGACGCGGGTGTCGAGGCTGCCGCCGGACACGCGCTCGGCGGCCGTGCGCAGCCGCCGCAGCGGCCGCAGCAGCCTGCGCGCGGCCAGCAGCGCGGGGATGATGGAGGCCAGCGCGACGGGTACGGCTCCCGCCCGGGCGGCCGCCGCCAGGGACTCCACGTCCTGCTGCTGGGAGGCCAGCGAGAACGAGGCGTACACCACGACCGGCGCCGGCCCCCGCGCGCGGGCGGCGGTGACGGGCAGGGCGACGGCCAGCCACGGCGTCTGGGCGTGGTGGAAGCGCTGGGTCAGCGCGGTCTGCGCCGAGGCGGCCCGATCCCGCAGCCGCGCGGGCAGCGGCGGCGCCTGCGTTCCGCCGGTGACCAGCGGTCCGCCACGGTAGGACAGCGCGGTGCGCCATTCGCGCGGGCCCGCCGCGCGGTCCAGTTGCACTGCCAGCGCGCGCAGGTCGGCCTGGCCGGGATCGGCGGGCAGGTCGGGCGCGCGGGCGGTGACATGCGCGCGCAGTTCGCGCAGCGCGTCGGCCTCGGCGCGCTCCACGATCGCGGTACGGCCCTGCCGGAAGGTAAGCGCGGCGGCGGTCACCCCGCCCAGCGTGGTGACCAGGAGAAACACCAGAACGAGCTGGGCACGCAGCCCGCGCCGCAGGCGGATCACAGCGGCCCGAACCGGTAGCCGAAGCCCCGCACGGTCTGGATGTAGCGCGGCTCGCGGGGATCGTCCTCGATCTTGCTTCGCAGGCGCATCACGCAGGCGTCGACCAGCCGGTAGTCGCCGTGGAAGGAGTGCTCCCACACCTGTTCCAGGAGCTGCTGGCGGCTGAAGGTCTGCTCCGGCGCCGCCGACAGGAACAGCAGCAGCTTCAGCTCGGTCGGCGCCAGCGCGAGTTGCTCGCCGTGCTTGAGCACCCGCAGGGCGATCCGGTCGACGTACAGGTCGCCGTAGGTGATGCGTGCCTGGCCGGGGGAGGCGGGCTGGGCGGTACGGCGCAGCACCGCGCGCATGCGCGCTTCGATGACCTCGGCGCTGGCCGGCTTGATGACGTAGTCGTCGGCGCCGGCCTCCAGACCGACGACCACGTCCACGTCGTCGTCGCGCGCGGACAGGATGACGATGGGCACCTGGCTGAACGCGCGGATGCGGCGGCAGGTCTCCAGGCCGCTCATGCCGGGCAGCATCAGGTCGAGCAGCACGACGTCGGGCGCGCCGGCGATGAGCTCGGCCAGGCCGTCCTCGCCGGTGGCCACCAGCAGGGTCTCGTGGCCGCGGTGGCGCAGGCCGACGCTGACGCCGCGGCGCACGGCCGGGTCGTCCTCGATCACCAGGACGCGGGTCATGAGGCGCCTAGCTGGGCAGGGACGGCGGTGCCGCTCTCGTCGCACCGGACCGGCCACGGCGGACCGGCCAGGCCGGCCTCGAACACCTTGACGACGGGCTCGGAGCCGGCGCCCGGGACCGCGGCGGCCGTGCACACCACCTGGCTCACCGCCATCGGCGGCAGGTCGCTGACCAGCCACGGCACCCGTAGTTCCACGCCGCCTCGGGTCATCGTGGCGCGGATCGGCCGGGTCGCCGCGGGCACCTGCGAGACCAGGCCGCGGGCGCGCTCGGCCGCCGTGGGGCCGGCCAGCAGCGCGTCCATGGCCGGTTGCAGCCGGTCGCCGGCCGGCGCGGGCCGCGAGACGGGCCAGGTGCCCTGGGGCGTGACGAAGTACACCCGCAGCAGCCGGCTGCCGGCCTCGGTCAGTCCGCCGCGTGCCGGCGGTCCGGCGGGGCGCGCGTCGGTGTCGCCGATCCCGCAGCCCGCCAGCGTCGCCGCCGCGACCAGGATGGCCGCCACGCGGCGCCGTGGCTGTCGCATGTGTTCGCTCCCCTGGACGTCTGGCTCGGTCGCTCCGGTCATGGCTTGGTCGCTCCGGTCATGGCTGGGTGAGCCGGCTCACGTCCACGGTCCCGGCGCCGGGCTCGGGTCGCGGCATCGCCGTCCACAGCCCCGCCACCAGAACCCCCGTGGCGGCCAGCGCCGTCCAGCCGCGTCGGCCGCGGGTCCACCCGGCGCGCCGCCGTACCGGATCCTCGACGGCGACCTTCGAGACTACCGCAGCCAGCAGCGACAGCCCGACCGCGACGGCGGTCCACGCCCAGCCGCCGAGCCCGGTCGGCGGTCGGGGCAGCAGGAGGTAGGCCGGCCAGTGCCACAGATACAGGCTGTAGGACAGTCTTCCCAGCTCACGCGGTACGGCGGCGCCGAGCGCCCGGCCCACGGGACCGTCGGGGGTGTGGGCCAGCAGCGCGATCAGGACGGCGCCGCCCAGAGAGTGGGCGAACATCCCGCCCTGGAAGAGCGCCGGCGCCTTTTCCCCGTTCGTCACCAGCCAGGAGACGGCCAGCGCGGTCGTCACCAGGGCGCAGGCCGCGTTCACCGCGGTACGCGGCAGACGGGCCACCGCGCTCCGGGCGGGCGCGGTGGCGGCGGCCGCGCCCAGGAGCAGGGAGAAGGCCCGGGTGTCGGTGCCCTCGTAGGCGCGGGTGGTGTCGACGGCGGCGCCGAGCCGGATCATGAGCACGAGGGAGACGAGCGCCCCGGCCAGCGCGATGAGCGCGACCCGGCGATGCCCGGCCCGGCCCCTTCCGGCCAGCGCGACCACGAGGGGCCAGAGCAGGTAGAACTGCCACTCGACGCCGATGCTCCACAGATGGGCGAACACGCGGGTGCCGGAGGCGTTCCAGTAGCCGATCCGTTCGCCGATGAAGTGCCAGTTCAGGCTCTGGGCGGCGACCCAGGGCGCGTCCTGGAGAGCGGTGGCGAGCAGGTCGCGCCTGCCCAGCGCCCAGGTCAGCACGAGCGTGCAGGCGACCACGAGGGTCAGCGCGGGCAGCAGGCGCCGGGCCCGGCGCCCCCAGAAGGCCGCCAGGTCGAGGCGGCCCCTCCTGCCGAGCTCGTCGAGCAGCAGACCGGTGATCAGGAACCCCGACAGGACGAAGAACAGGTCGACGCCCAGGAACCCGCCGCGCAGATGGCCGGCGTGAAAGAGCAGGACCGCGGCGACCGCCAGCCCGCGCAGCCCGTCCAGCGCCCCGATGTGCGGACGGTCGACGGCCATCAGCCGCAGCCGAGCTTGGCGAACCGCTCGTCACCCGTCCACGGCCCCTTCGCCCACGCGCCGGGCGCGGCCGGGGTGAAGCCGCCCAGTTCGCCGAGCCTCTTGGCGAACCAGGCGGCGAACGCCGCCGACCCCTGCTGGCAGGAGTGGATGCCGTCCTTGGCCCGCTGGGCCTTCGCGTCGGCGTGGTCGCGGCCCCACAGCGGCGCGGCGTCGAGGTACCGCGCGCCGGCCGCCCCGGCCGCCTTGGCGGCCATCGCCGGGGCGCTCCTGATCGCGCTCTCGTGCGGCTTGAAGAACTCGTCGATCTTGAACGGCGGAGCCGACACCAGCACCAGCCGAGCGCCGCCGTCCTGGGCGGTTTTGGCGAGCTTCCGGTAGGCCGACAGTTGTTGCTGCTCGGTGCCCCAGTCGTAGGAGGTGATCTGGTAGGCGACCACCGTCGGCTTGAAGGAGGCCAGGTTGTCCTTCAGTGCCTTCCAGGTGTCCTTGGCGCCCATGGCGGTCACCTCGTGGTCGCCGGTGACGACGTTGCCGCCGCCGGCGGAGGACATGTCCTTGAACGCGGCGCCGCCCGCCTTCAGCGCCGCCTCCAGGGCGGGGGCCTGCGCGCCGGCGATGGAGTCGCCCATCCACAACACCCTGACGCCGTTCGCGGCCGGTTCGGTGTGCGCGGTGGAGGTGTCGCCGCAGCCTGAGAGCGTGACCACCCCGGCTACGGCCACGGCCAGGAGGGCAGAGAACTTCGTCGTGTGCATGGGCAGCAGGCAACCAGGCGAATCCACGGGTCAGCCGCGTTGTCATCGTTTCATCACACGATGGGGGATGGTCTGTCGATTTCGGCTGGGCTCGAACGTCATGGGGGTGAAGGAGGTCGATGATGAAGTTCGCTTTGTTGCTTTTCGACGCGGAGGGTTACTGGGACCGGGTCTCGCCGGACGAGATGGGCGCGGCGGTGGCCGAGCATGCGGCGTTCGCCGCGTACCTGCGGGAGAAGGGTGTGGCGTTCTCCGGGGAGGCGGTCAAGCCCGCCGCGGAGGCTTGGTCGCTGCGTCCCTCGCCGCAGGGTCCCATCTCCCGGCGCGGGCCGATGGTGGAGTTGCGCCAGGATCTGGCCGGCTTCTATGTCATCGAGTGCGCCGGAGCGCGGGAGGCCGAGGAGATCGCGCGGCGCTGCCCGCTGGGGGCGGGGATCGAGATCCGGCCCATCTGGGACGCGCCGAGCTGACCGCCTCGTCGATCCGCCGGCGGCAGTCCCGCTGAGGCCGCCGCCGGAGACGTGGGCGTCTTGTTCAGTCTTGTTCAGAGGTGCGCGGAATCGGCAGGCGGATGTCGGTGGACGTGATCCCGACGGCGCGGCCGTCCTCACCGATCAGCCGGCCGACGCGCTTGGCGGTGCGCAGCATCACCGAGCGGTCGATCACCTCCACGCCCGGAAGGGAGCGGCAGAGCAGCGACTCGAAGTTCGTGATCCGCTCGCGCGACGGCACCCAGGCCTGGACGATCAGGTTCGCCGGGCCGTCGACGGTCGCACACAGCCTGACCTGCGGCAACCGGCCGATGGTGGCTCCCACCTCATCGGCCTTGGCGGCGGCCACCCGCAGGAAGTACCACACGCCCACCGGATACCCCGACCGTTCCCTGGCGACCTCGCAGCGCAGGATGAGCTGGCCGCTGCCCAGCAACGCCGGGAGCCTGCGGCGGATCGTCGCCTCGCTCACGTCGGACGAGGCGGCCAGGTCGGTGACGGCGCGGCGCCCGTTCTGGCCGAGGGCGACCGCCATGGCCCACTCGGGCGGGCCCGCAACCGGGGCGGGGACGGCCGCGTAGGTCTTGGTCAGCGTGCGCTCCTGGCGCGGCGTCAGCACGCCCATGCGCCAATGGCCGCCGTTGGTGTGGACGCGGAAGGTCAGGTGCCCGGTGACCGTGCGCACCCCTTCGAGGCCGTCGAACCGGTGGAGGAGGTACTCCGACAGTTGGGCGGCCGACCTCGTGGTGACGGTGAGCATGAGGTCGCGCGCCCCGGTCGTGATGTCGAGGTTCATGCAGTGGGGGTCGTCGGCGAGCTTGGCGGCGACGGCCATGGCCCGCCCCGCCGTACAGCAGACCTCGACGATCGCGCCGGCGTGGGCCGGCTCGCGCAGCGGGTAGGCGGCCACCCAGGCGTCGCCGGAGGACTCCAGCCGGGCCCAGCGGCGGGCGGCGGTGGCGGGGTCGACGTCGAGGGTGTGGGCGATCGCGGACCAGCTCGCTCGGGCGTTCACCTGGAGGGCGTGGATCAGCTTCAAGTCCACCTCCGGAAGCGTGACGGAATCCCGCATCCTTGCCCTCCCTGTGACGAATGCTGCTGATGTTAGCCGCAGAACAGGTCAATTAGGTGACAACGGTGCACTAGTTCGCAAAACATGGCGGCGAGCACACGAGGAGACCGCTGTGGCACCTATCGTTTCCGCACCTCAGGCCCGCCGTACCATCCGATATCTGGCTGTTCTCGAGTTCGCGAACGGACTCGACCAGTCGTGGCTCCTGCCCGTCCTTCCCGCCATCGGGGAACGCTACGGTGTGGACGCCGGCGGGCTGAGCTGGGCGATTTCCGCCAACCTGCTGGCTTCGGCGCTCTACGTGCCGATCCTGACGAAACTCGGCGACCGGTACGGCCACCGGCGCATGCTCCAGATCGCGGTGGCCCTGGCCACGGTCGGCCTGGTCGTCGTCGCGGTCGCGCCCGACTACGGGCTCTTCCTCGCCGGACGCGTCCTCGTCGGCGCCATGACCACGTTCCTGCCGCTGAACTTCGCGATGGTCCGTGACAGCTCCGCCGGCGGCAGCTCAGCCGGCATCGGCGTCATCGTCGCCAGCCTCACGCTCGGCTCGGCCGTCGGCGGGCTGCTCGGCGGCGCGACGCTGGCGTGGACCGGCGACCTCACGCTGACGCTGTGGGTACCCGCGCTGCTGATGGCACTGTGCCTGATCATCCCGTTCCGCCTGGTGCCGGAGACCACCACCAGGGCCGAGGGACGCGTCGACTGGCCCGGCGCCCTGCTCATCGGGCTCGGGCTGGGAACGTTCCTGCTCGGGGTGTCCAAGCGGGAATGGAGCTGGGCGCTGGCCGGTCTGGCGGTCCTGTCGTTCTGGAGCTGGTACGCGCTGCGCACCCGTGAGCCGCTGGTCGACCTGCGACGGCTCGGCCGCAGGTCCATCGCGCCACTGCTGGCGATCACCGCGCTCATGGGCTTCGTCCTGCTCGGGCAGAACGCGATGCGGTCGATCTACGCGGGGCTGAACGACGACCTCGGCTACGGCCTCGGACTCGGCGCCGCGCAGATCGGGTTGTTGCTGTTCCCCTCCTCGTGCGCGGCCTCCCTGGGTTCCGCCGTCACCGCCAGGCTCGCCGCCCGCTACGGCGACCGGGCCACGCTCGCCGCCGGAGCCCTCGTCATCGCGGCCGGCTACCTGGAGCTCACCCTGGCCCACGGCTCCGTGCCCGCCTTCCTGATCGGGACCTGCCTGGAGTGGTTCGGCAGCGGCATCGTCTTCGCGATCATCCCGTCGATGCTGCTCGCCCGCAGCCCCGCCACGGAGGCGGGGGTGACCTCCGGCATGTACAACCTGCTGCGCAGCGCCGCCGCCTCCGTCGGCGCGACGGTCTTCGGCGTCATCCTCAGCACACTGGTCGCCGGCGGTCGGCCGGTGCCGGCCGAGTCGGCGTTCGTCGCGGTCTGGTCGATCGGCGCGACGCTGATGGCGGTGTGCGCCCTCCTGGTCCTCCTGCTCAGGAAGGACGAGACGTGCGCCTCCTGATCAACGGCAACGAGCTGGAGGTCGAGGACCTCGGCGACCGCGACGCCCCGGTGATCATCGCCCACCACGGCGCGCCCGGCCTGAGCACCCGGGCCGAGCCGAAGGCCGCCTGGGGCGCGCTCGCGGACACCTACCGCGTGATCGTGTTCGACGCCCGCGGCAGCGGCGAGAGCGGCTCGGCCCCGCCGCTCACGCACGACCAGTGGGTGGCCGACGTCGACGCGCTGCGCGCCTGGGCGGGCGTGGACCGGGTCGTCGTGGCCGGCGGATCCTACGGCGGCTTCATCGCCCTGCAGTACGCCCTGCGTCACCCGGATCGGGTGCGGGCCCTGCTGCTCCGCGACACGGCGGCCACCGACGACTTCCGCGCCAGGGCCAGACGCCGCGCGGAGGAGATGGGCCGGGGCGTCGACCTGGCCGAACTGGACCGCATGTTCACCGGCCAGGTGAGCGACGACGCGGACCTGAGGCGGCTGTGGCTCAACATCCAGCCCCTCTACACCCATGACCACGACCCGGCCACAGGGCGGGCGGAACCGGTCACGATGCGCTTTCACGCCGCGACCCACCGCCGCGTGTTCGGGCCGGACATGCCCGTCTACGACATCAGGGACCGGCTGGGGGAGATCGGCTGCCCCACCCTGATCACCGTCGGCCGGGCCGACTGGATCACCCCCGTGGAGGCCGGCCGGGAACTGGCCGACGGCATCCCCGGCAGCCGGCTCGTGATCTTCGAGCACTCGGGTCACTCACCGCAGATCGAGGAACGTACGGCGTGGCTCGCCACCGTCCGCGCCTTCCTCGACGACATGGAAGGAAGAACAGACCAGTGAAAGGCCAGACAGCCAAGCCCAGGAAGCCCGACGGGCAACTGCGCTTCGGCATGATGTGGATGAACTCGCCGACGCCCAACATCACCTCGAAGGCGATGGCGGACCGCAACCCGGACGTGCTGGACGCCGACACCCACGCGGAGCTGGCCCGCATCGCGGAGAACACCGGCGTGGACTTCGTCTTCTTCGCCGACGGCTACACGCATCACGGCCCCGGCAACGCCCGCGTCGGTCACGGGGAGCCCTGCGTCTCGGCGCCGATCTACGCCCCCATCGTCATGGCGGCCACGCGGCACGTCGGCGTGGTCACCACCGTCCACACCCGCTACCTGCCGCCGGCCGTGATCGCCCGCCTGGGCGCGAACCTGGACGTGCTCAGCGGCGGGCGCTGGGGGTGGAACGTCGTGCCGGGCTCCAAGGGCTCGGAGGCCGACCTGCTCGGCATCGACCTGGTGGAGCACGACGCCCGCTACGCCATGGCCGCCGAGGCCGTCGAGGCGGTCAAGGCGCTGTGGGCGGCCCGCGGCGAGCCGGTCACGTTCGAGGGCGAGCACTACCGCTTCCGCGGAACGCCGCGCGGCCCCTACCCCGTGCAGGAGCCGTGGCCGTTGCTGTTCAACGCGGGTGTGTCGCCGGCGGGGCAGGAGTTCATCTCCCAGTCCTGCGACTACGCCTTCTTCGCGGTCGTGGACGACCTGGCCAAGGTACGCGAGCCCGTGGAGCGGCTGTCCGCGCTCACCGAGTCGAAGGGCCGCTCGCCACTCGAAGTGAACATGGCCGGCTCGATCGGCGTGGTCCTGGGCGACACCCACCGGGACGCCCAGGACAAGTACGCGTGGATCCGCGACTCGATCGACATGGAGGCGGCCCGCGGCTGGGCCAAGGGCTTCCTCGGCGGCAGCCAGACCTACCAGTCCACCTACGGCGGCGGCGACTTCGACGAGGCCGCCCGCAAGATCGGCATGGCGGCCGGCAGCAGCGTCCTGGTCGGGACTCCGGAAGAGGTGGCGGAGCAGTTCCTCCACATCCACCGTGAGACCGGCCTGCGCGGCTTCATGATCCTCAACCTGATGTGGGCGCCCGAGGAGGTCGCCCGGCTCGGCGCGGTCTTCCCGCACCTGAAGAAGGCCGGCGTGTGGACGCCGCCCGCGGAAAGGGGCTGGTCCTGGTGACGGATGCGATGAACGCCGGGGGCTGGTCCCGATGACGGATGCGATGGGCACCTGGACGGCGCCCGACCTGGCCGAGGCGCTGGCCGCCGGCCGCGACACCCTCCGCGCGATCGACCTGCACGTGCACTACATCCCGACGGAGTACCGCGAGCGGGCGCTGGCCGCCGGACACGACAGGCCGGACGGGCACGTCGGCGGACTGCCGGAGTGGAGCGCGCGACAGCACCTGGAGGTGCTGGACGAGTGGGGCATCGAGAAGGCCGTGGTGTCGATCTCCACACCCGGCGTGCAGCTCACCGGCGACTTCGCCGAGGGGAGGATCACGGCGCGGGTCGCCAACGAGGGCGGGGCGCGCGCCGTACAGGATCATCCCGGTCGGTTCGGTTTCTTCGCGACGCTGCCCCTGCCCGACGTGGACGGGTCGCTGGCGGAGCTGGAGTACGCGCTCGACACGCTCGGCGCCGACGGGATCAACTTGCTGACCAACACCCACGGCGTCTACCTCGGGGACCCGAGGCTGGAGCCCGTCCTCGCCGAGCTGTCACGGCGGCGCGTGCTCGTCCGCCTCCACCCGACCAGCCCCGGAGCGCTCGTGCCCGGCGTCATGGAGGGCTGGTCGCGGACGATGTACGAGTACTTCTTCGACACCACCCGCACCGTGATCAACCTGATCTTCTCCGGGACGATGGCGCGCAACGACGGCATCCGGCTGATCGTCCCGCACGCGGGCGCGGCGCTGCCCATGCTGGCGCGGCGCGTGGCGCGCAACGTCTGGCGGGCGAACGCGGAAGGCCGGGACATCCCCGACTTCCTCACCTCGCTGAAGAGCTTCTACTACGACCTGGCGGGCAGTGTCACGCCGGACCAGCTTCCCGCGATCCTGCGGCTGGCAGGACCGGACCGTCTGGTCTTCGGCAGCGACTGGCCGTTCACGCACACCGGCCTGGGCGCCGAACTCGTCGCCGAGCTGCGCACCACCCCGCTGCTCACCGAGGAGCAGCGGCGCGCGATCTTCGTGGACAACGGCAGGCGGCTGCTCACGTGCGAGCACTGAGAGAGCTGCGCAGGGACCTCCACCGCGAGCCGGAGGTCGGGCTGCGGCTGCCGTCGACCCAGCGCCGCGTCACGGAGGCCCTGGCCGGCCTCCCGCTGGAGATCCGGCACGGCGCCGCGCTCAGCTCGATCGTGGCGGTACTGCGCGGCGCCCGCCCCGGCCCCGCCGTCCTGCTGCGGGCCGACATGGACGCGCTGCCGCTGACCGAGGAGTCCGGCGAGCCGTTCTCCTCGGTGGTCGCCGGGGCGATGCACGCCTGCGGGCACGATCTGCACAGCGCCATCCTGGTCGGCGTCGCGCGTTCGCTGTGCGCGGCCAGGCAGAGCCTGGCCGGTTCCGTCGTCCTCGCCTGGCAGCCCGGCGAGGAGGGGCAGGACGGCATGGCGCTGATGCTCGGCGAAGGACTGCTCGAAGCCGCGGGCGCGCCCCCTGTCGCGACGTACGGCGTGCACGCCCTGTCCGGGACGTTGCCGCACGGGGTGTTCGGCACCCGGGCGGGAGCCTCCCACGCGGCGGCCGCGGAGTTCGCCGTCCGCGTCACAGGAGCCGGGGGACACGGCGGGTTCCCCCACCTGGCGCGCGATCCGATCCCGGTGGCGGCGGAGATCGTCACCGCCGTCGAGGTCTTCGCGGCCCGCCGATTCGGCCCCACCGATCCCGCCGTCGTCAGCTTCGGCAGCGTGCACGGCGGCGAGGCGCACAACGTGATCCCCGGCCACGTCACCCTCACCGGCACCGCCCGCGCGTTCTCGCCCGACGCCGCCCGCCTGGTCGCGGAGGGCGTGCACCGCATCGCCCGCGGCGTCGCCGAGGCGCACGGCCTGGCGGCCGACGTGCGCTGGAACGAGGGCTACCCACCGGTGATCAACGACCCCCACGAGGTCGCCCTGCTGGAGAGCGTGGTGCGCGAGACGCTCGGCGCCGATCGCTACGCGCCGCTGCCGCACCCGCTGCCGGCCGGTGACGACTACGCCCGCGTGCTCGACGTGGTCCCTGGCGCCTTCGCCCTGTTCGGGGCGGCGCCCGCCGACGACGCCGAGCCGCCCCCCGGCAACCACAGCCCGCGGGCACGCTTCGACGACGCCCTCATCGAGGACGCGGTGACCGTGCTCGCCCATCTCACCCGCAGGAGGCTCGATGCCCGCTGACTACACCTCGTTCGCCTACCTCGGCGAGCGATACACACCTGTCGAGCTGGACACCGAGTTCGACCGCGCGAAGCCGTACGACCTGGGCCTGAGCCCTGAACAGGCGGAGCGGGCCGAGCGGTTCCTGCGCGAAAACCTCATCGTCAACCTGCACGAGCACCCCCAGATCTACCCGCGCGACATCGACCAGGCGCCCGCCTACGCCCGCTCCGGCCGCGAGCACCTCGCCTACCGCGCGCTCGCCGCCTCCGGCGTGGACGCGATCTTCGACAACATGATGGGACCGACCGGGTGCATCGCCAGTCATCACGGCTGGAAATGGGACGACGTGGTGCACGACGTCGGCATGCGCCTGGCGGACGTGGCGCACCAGGACCACGTCCGCATCGCCCGGAGCGTGAGCGACATCCTCGACTGCCGGGCCAGCGGGCGGATCGCCCTGGTCCTGGCCATCGAGGCGGCGACGCCGATCGAGAACGAACTCGACCGGCTCGACCTGCTCTACGGCTTCGGGGTACGCCAGCTCGGCCTGGTCTACAACGGAGCCAACCAGATCGGCGGCGGGCTGGCCGAGGACCGCGACGGTGGCCTGACCAGGTTCGGGCGGCGAGTCGTCGAGCGGATGAACCGGCTCGGCCTGTCGATCGACCTCTCCCATGCGGGGGACCGCACGTCCCTGGACGCCATCGAGGCGTCCGGCGCGCCCGTGATGATCACACATGCCGGAGCCAGAGCCGTGTGGCCCACCGAGCGGATGAAGCCGGACGTGGTCCTGCGCGCCCTGGCCGAGTCCGGCGGCCTGCTGGGTGTGGAGGCCGCCCCGCACTCCACGGTCTCCCAGGCTCATCCCCGGCACTCCATCGAGTCGGTGATGGACCATTTCGCCTACTGCGTCGACCTGATGGGCATCGACCATGTGACCTTCGGGCCCGACACGCTCTTCGGCGACCACGTCGGGGTGCACCGGGTCTTCGCCTCGCTGTTCGGCGCCGGCGACCCGCCCGCGCCGCCGCGCGACCCGGACCCGCTCACCAAGATCGGGGTGGAGAACCCGGTGCCTGAGCGGGTGGAGTACTGCGCGGGCATGGAGAACCCCGGAGAGAGCCTGCGCAACGCCGTCGCCTGGCTGGTCAAGCACGGGTATGGCGACGAGGAGATCGCCAAGGTCACCGGTGGCAACGTGCTGCGCGTCCTGCGCCGGAGCTGGCGGGAGCCGGCCCGGTGATCGTCACCGTCGTGGGCAACCCCCGGCCGGGCTCGCGTACGTCCGCCGCCGCCCGCCGTCTCGCCCGCCGGATCGCCGGGGACCCGGGCGCGCCGGACCTGAGCGTCGAGCTCGCCGAACTGGGTCCCGCCCTGCTCGAAGCCGGTGACCGGCGGGTCGAGGCCGCGATCGCGGCGGTGCGCGCGGCCCGGATAGCCGTCGTCGCCAGCCCCACCTTCAAGGCCACCTACAGCGGCCTGCTCAAGCTCTTCCTCGACCGCCTGCCCGGTGACGGGCTCGCCGGCGTCGTGGCGGTGCCCCTGATGGTGGGGGCCACCGAAGCCCACGCCCTCGCCCCCGAACTGCTGCTGAGACCGGTCCTGGTCGAGCTGGGCGCCACGTGCCCCACCAGGGCCCTGTACGTCCTGGAGACAGAACACGACAAGGAGGAGGTGTACGACCGATGGCTGGCACACGCACTGCCGCGGCTCAACGGGTCGGCCTGCTGACCGAGGTGGACCCCGCGACCCTGCGCAGGACCTACGGCTGCTTTCCCAGCGGCGTCGTCGCGCTCTGCGGGCTCGACGGGACCGAGCCGGCGGGCATGTCCGCCAGCTCCTTCACCTCCGTCTCGCTCGCCCCGCCCCTCGTCTCGATCTGTGTCGCCAACGAGTCCGCCACCTGGCCGAGGCTGCGCGCGCTGCCCGCGCTGGGGCTCAGCGTGTTCGCCGAGGGCCACGAGGGGGCCTGCAGGAGCCTTGCGGCCAAGGACGGTGACAGGTTCGCCGGCGTCGGCTGGTCGTACACCTCCGCCGGGGCGGTGCTGATCGACCGGGCGGCGGCCTGGCTGGAGTGCGTCGTGGCGGAGGAGGTCCCCGCCGGCGACCATCGCATCGTGCTGCTGCACGTGCGCGCCCTGCGCTCCTTCCCCGGGACCTCGCCGCTGGTCTTCCACGGCAGCCGTTTCCGCCGCCTCACCGGGCGCGTACAGGAGGAACGATGACCGGCATCAGCGGCGCGGTGGCCGTCGTCACGGGCGCGGCGGGAGACATCGGGCGGGCGATCACCACCGCGCTCGTGGCCGAGGGGGCACGCGCGTGGGCGCTGGACGTGCGCGAGCCGGACGCGGACGGAGCGGCCGGCCGCCGCGTCGACGTCACCGACTCCGCCGCGGTCACCAGGACCTTCGCGGAGATCGAGGCCGCCGAGGGCCGGCTCGACTTCCTGGTCAACTGCGCGGGCGGGCCGGGTGCCCGCCGCGACCCCATCGACCGGGTGCCGGACGAGGACTGGCGGGCGGTCGTCGCGCTGAACCTGGACGGCGTCTTCCATTGCTCGCGCGCCGCGGTGGGCGCGATGAAGCGGTGCGGGGGAGGGGCCATCGTCAACATCTCCTCCGGCGCCGGCCGTACCACCTCGCGCACGGGCGTGCAGGCGTACGCCGCGGCCAAGGCCGGCGTGATCGGCCTGACCAGGCAACTCGCCCGCGAGCTCGGGCCCGCGGGCATCCGCGTGAACTGCGTGGCGCCCGGCCTGATCCTCGCCGACCCGACCCGGGCCGACTGGGAGGGCCTGCCGGACGGGGAACGCCGTGCCTTCCTGGACGGCGTTCCGCTGGGACGCGTCGGCGAGGCCGGGGACATCGCCGGCCCGGCGCTCTTCTTCCTGTCCGCGGCGTCCCGCTACGTGACGGGTCAGACGATCAGCGCCGACGGCGGGGCGATCATGCTCGGCTGAGCACGGACTTCCGCTGGGCAGATGACGGATCCGCACCCGGGAAGCGGATCACCCCAGCGCGACCGTGATCTTGGCGCAGCCCTCGACCAGCAGCGCGGCGTGGATCTCGCGTTTCTGCCTGGTCATCCGGCTGAGCGGCGCGGCGATGCTGAGCCCGCCGACCGGCCCGCCGCCCGGATGCATGATCGCCGCGCCCACCGAGGTGACGCCCTCCTCGCTCTCGCCCAGGTTGACCGCGTAGCCCGTGCGCCGGACCTCCTGCAACTCCGCCAGCAGGTCCGCACGACGGGCCGTGGTCCGGTCCGTCACCCGCTCCAAGGTCCTGCCCGGGTAGAGGGCGAGCACCTGCCGGTCGTCCAGCCGGGACAGGATCGCCTTGCCCATGCTGGTGGCGTGGGCGGGGCTCAGCCGGCCCACGCGCCCGCCCACGCGCAGCGCGTGCGAGCTCTCCACGGTGTCCAGATAGCGGATCCTGTCCTGCTCCAGCAGCCCCACGTGGATGGTCTCGCCGGTCTCCGCCGCCAGCGCCTGCATGACGGGCCGGGCGACGGAGCGCAGGTCGAGCTGCCTGACCGCGGACAGCCCGACCTCCACCAGCGCGGGACCCGCACGATAGGCGCGGCTGAGCGGATCCTGCGCGGCGAAGCCGTGGTAGACGAGCATGGCCATCAGCCGGTGTGCCGTGGACTGCCCGACTCCGAGCGCGTCGCGGGCGTCGGACAGCCGGATCTCACGCGTGGCGCCCAGCATGGCCAGCAGCCGCAGCGCCCGGTCGACCGACTCGATGGGGTAGTGCGGCAGAGCGCGCTGCGGATCCGGTGTCTGCGTCACAGAACCATCTTCTCACCTCGGCACCAGCTCGCCGATCTCGCCCGCGCACGCGCGCAGCCGCTCGGCCACGGCCACGACGTCGCGCCCGGCGGACGCCTCCGGGAAGCCGAACAGCGACAGGTACAGGACGACCTGGCCGCCGGGGCCGAAGACCGGTGCGGAGACGTTGCGGACCCGGTAGCTCCCCTCGCCGGTCAGCGACTCCGGGTAGTAGGCGCGTGGCCCGCCCAGCGCCGCTTCGAGCTCGCGGACCCTGCCGTCCCTGGCGGGGCCGTCGGGCTGGTGGGCCAGCACGTCGTCCAGCGCGCGGTAGGCGTCGGTGCCGAGACTGACCACCCACCCGCGCTCGCGCACCCGATCGAGCGCGCCCAGGTGCGCCGCCACGGTCGCCGGGTCGCCGCCGCCCGCCCCGCGCCGCGCCCATTCCTCCTGGGTACGGCGTTCGCGCCAGGCCACCATGAGCGCCCCGAGCGGCGCCCAGAACGGCATGCGCTGCCCGACCTGGATGGGCGCCGCGCCCACAGGCGGCGCCCCGACCCCGGCGACGCGCACCACGTGCTCGCCGATCGTGGTCATGATCGCGCACTCCATCTCCAGCTCGCGCGTGAGCGGCTCGACCACCCGCCTGGCCAGGTCCGCCAGCACCACGTGCGCCATGAGGTCGGGCCTGGCCGGGATCACCCGGGAACGGGGGATGAAGCTGCCGTAGCCGCCGTTGTGGAAGATCAGCGGCAGGCCGGGGCCGGCGACCTCCAGATCCACGACCCGGCCGAGGACTATGTAGTGGTCGCCGGCCTCGATCTCGTCCACGACCACGCAGTCGATCCAGGCCACGACGCCGTCGATGACGGGCGAACCGAGTGGCGAGGGGCGCCAGGTCACGCCGGCGAACTTGTCGACGCCCTTTTTGACGGCGAGCGCCCGGCACACGTCCTCCTGACGGTCGCTGAGCACGTTGACGCAGAAGCGGTCGCGGGTGCGCTGGCGGGCGTACGAGGAGGAGGTCTTGGCGGCCATGAACGAGACCAGACGGGGTTCGAGCGACACCGAGGAGAAGCTGCCGACGATCATGCCGAGCGGCTCGCCGCCGGCGTCGAGGGAGGTCACGGCCACCACCCCGGTCGGGTAGCGGCCGAGAACCCGGCGGAAGAAGTGCTCGTCGTGCACACCGGTCAGCTCCACGGCAGGTTGAACCTTCCCGCGCCGCTGGCGCCGTCCACCATGAGCACGTCTCCGCTGACGAAGGCGGCCTGGTCGGAGCACAGGAACGCGACGGCGTCGGCCACGTGCGCCGCGGTGCCCACCCGGTCGAGCGGCGTGTTGGCGCGCATCCGCGTGGCGTAGTCGCGGGGGACGAACTCGCCCAATCCCTCGCGGTGACCGTGGTCGATGAGCCCGGGGGCCACCGCGTTGACCCTGATGCCCCTGCGGCCCACCTCCAGCGCCAGGCACTTGGCCAGCATCACGACGCCGGCCTTGGAGGTGCAGTAGTGCCCGGCGCGCAGGCGGGCGGCGAAGGCCGCGCCGCTGGCCACGCAGCAGATCGCCCCGGCCACCCCGTGCGCGGCCATCATCCGCGCAGCGGCCGTGGCGACGTGGAAGGTGCCGTCCAGGTTGACGCCGAGCACCCGCCGCCAGTCGGCGGGCGACATGTCGAGCAGGTCCTGGCTGGGCGCGATCCCGGCGTTGCTCACCGCGACCTCCGGCGGGCCCCAGGCGGCGGCGACGGCGTCGAGCGCGGCGTCGACCTGGGCGGCGTCGGCGACGTCGGTCACGCGTGCCAGCACCTGCCCGCCCGAGGCGGCGAACTCGGCCCTGGTCCGCTCCAGCCGTTCCGCGTTGACGTCCAGGAGCGCCACCCTGTCGCCGAGGGAGAGCAGCTTGGCGGCGATGGCCTTTCCGAGCCCGTCGGCCGCCCCGGTGACCAGCGCTGTCCTCATCGCTCCTCCTGCGGGCGTTCCGAGCGGGCGAGGAACGGCAGCAGCAGCCGCAGCACCTCGCGGGGCCGCTCCCTGAACACGAAGTGACCCGCCCGGTTGACCACGTGCAGCGACAGCGGGGCCGTGGTGGAGGCGAGCAGGTCGAACAGCGCGACCCCGCGCTCGACCTCGCTGAGCGGGTCGTGCGAGCCCCAGATCAGCATGATGGGCACCTGGAAGCCGTGGTCGCGGGCGTGCGCGTACAGGGCGTCCTTGGCCGCGAGCGTGCCGGAGCGTCCGGGCGCGGGGTGGACGGCCGCGTCCAGGAGCGCGTCGTCGATGTGGTGCGGGGTGTACGACAGCCGATCCAGGGCCCACGCCCGGGCCCGCCGCGGATCGGCCGGCGGGCAGGCGAGCCGGACGCCGGCGGGAGCGTCGCCGGTCGGTGCCGCCTCATGGCCGGCGATCACGCCGCACGACAGGACGCGCGCGGGTACGGTCCTGGCCAGGTGGAGTGCCGTCAAGGCGCCCGCCCCGTGGCCGACGACGTGAAAGGCGGAGACTCCCAGCTCGTCGAGGGCCGCCAGCGCGGCGGACGCCTCGTCCGGGTGGCCGTTTGCGGTGCCTTCCCAGGCGATCACCCGATGGCCCGCGGCGGCGACGACCCCGGAGATCGGGTCCCAGACCCGCACGCTGTCCCCGTGCAGCAGCAGCACCGGGGACCTGGTCTCCGTGCCGGGCTCCCGGATCTCACACGACATGGGCGTCCACCTCTTCGAGAAAGGATCCGACGACATCCACAAACCACCCCGGATGCTCACGGAAGGGGAAATGTCCGCACTTGTCGACTACCGACAACGTCGTCCGGCGCTCCCACCGCGCCAGCTCGCCGAAGAGCGCGAGCCCGCGGCTCAGCAACGCCGTCCGGTCGTCGCGGCCCCACACCACCTGCGTCGGCCGCTGCAGCCTGCCCTGGGCCAGCCAGGTCAGCGTCTCCAGCTTGTCCTCGGCCAGCCGGGGCAGGAACAGCTCCGCCATCAGGTCGCCGGCCCGGACCTCGGCCAGCGCCTCCTGGTAGGACGCGCTCTGCACGACGCTCCACGCCTGCTCCACGAACAGGTCGCCGACCGCGGCCGGGTCGTGCATGTAGTGCTCGTAGACCCAGCGGACGCTCTGCCGGGACGGCGCCATCGGCGGTGCGCCGAGCACCACCTCGTTGGTGCCGACGCCGGGGCTGAGGGTTCCGCTGTTGACGATGGTCAGCGAGGCGATCAGGTCGGGCCGCAGCAGCGTGGCCCTGGTGGCGGCGAAACCGCCGCGCGAGTGCCCGACCAGATGGACCGGGCCGAGGCCGAGCGCCTCCAGGAACGCGATCAGGTGGTCGACGACCGCCCCCATCGTGTAGTCGGCCGGGGTGGGCGGCTTGCCGCTGAAACCCTGGCCCGGCTTGTCGTAGGCGATGACCCGGTGAGCGGCGGCCAGCCCGTGGAAGGCGGGCGCCCAGGCGAAGGCGCCGCCGGCCGAGCCGGCGGTGCCGAAGCTGCCGCCGTACACGAAGACCACGGGTGTGCCGCCGCCCTGGACGGTGTGCCAGGTCCGGACGCCGGCGACCTCCAGCCACGACCCCGCGGGCAGTTCGGCGTAGCCGGGCACGGCGCTCATCGGGCGAAGCCGTTCTCGAGCGTCCACGCGGCCAGCGTGTCCTTGGTCGTCCACCAGACGCGCTCGCGCCGCCGGGCCTCCAGCAGGCAGCGCCGCAGGGTCGGCAGGAACGCCGGCCGGCCCGCCATGTGGCAGTGCAGCACCATGTCCGCCCACTGCGGCCGCCCCGCCTCGCCCTCGGCCCAGGCGACGGCCAGGGTGTCGGCGAACCCTTCGGCGAACACCTGCGGGCTGTTGGTCGGCAGGATCCAGTGGATCAGGTCGTTGGCCGACAGATTCGTCTTGGGCAGGACGGCCAGCCGCCCGTCCCCGACCGGCTCCACGTACGGCAGGTCGTCGCTGGCATCGTCTCCCGACCAGGTCAGGCCGCTGTCCACCATGATCTGCTTGGTACGTTCGGTGCTGGAGTTGGCCGGACTGGCCCAGCCCGTGGGGCGCGTGCCCGCGGCCTTCTCGATCGCGTCGAGCGTGCGGACGATGATGTCGCGCTCCGCGCCGGCGTCGGCCTCGTTGAGGAACACGTCGTTCACCCAGCCGTGCCCGACGAGGTCGTGCCCGGCGTCGGCGACCGCCTTCACGACGTCCGGCCAGTCGCGGGCCAGCCTGCCCGACACCGAGAACGACGCCTTCACCGCCAGGTCGTCGAAGAGCTCAAGCAGCCGCCAGACCCCGACCCGGACCCCGTACTCGCCGTAGGACAGGGAGAAGGAGTCGCGCTGACCGGGACGGCCCGCCAGGCGGAGCTGGGACTGGTTCTCGAACGCCTCCAGCGCGACCCCGATGGTGGCCGCCGCGTACTGCCCCTGCGGCCAGTGCACGGTGCGCCGGCTGCGCGACAGCGTGTCACGCCAGGTCATGGTGTCTCCTTTCATCGGATGATCTGGGGGAGCTTGCCGCTCATGTCGATCAGGTCGTCCTTGCCGGCCGGCCGCCACCGGCCGGCGGCGGAGTCGTACACGGTGATGCGGACGCTCTCCACGGGCGCGGTGTCGGTCGCGGAGGTGTTGAGCAGCAGGCCGTCGGCCGCCATGGGCACCTTGACGTCCTTCAGCGCGAGCGCCGTGTTGATGACGTCGAGCCTGGTCAGGGCGGCCGATCGGGTGAGGATCTCGGCGACGATCTGCCCCTGGGCCCACCCGATGGCGACGTTCTCCGACCCGGCGTTGACCTGGGGAGCGTGCTTCTTCAGCGCCGCGAAGAACGCGTCGGACTCGGCGTCCCCCGGCACGCGCTGCCGCACCCACGCGTCGCTGACGACGCCGTCGACGCTGCCCGGCTTGGCCAGGTTCATCAGCGTGGTGTTGCTGCACGTGAACGTGGTGGCGATGGCCGGCTTCCAGCCGGATGCGGCCACGGTGTCGAAGATCTGGGGGCACTTGGTCCCGGCCGCCACCACGATGAGCGCGTCGGCGCCGACCGCCTTCAGCGTGGTCACCTGGGAACGCACGGCGGGGTCGGTCACCTGGAAGGTCTGCGCGGCGACCAGTCGCCCGCCGTGCTCTGCCAGACCCGCCTCGACGCCGGACCTGACCGACCGGCCGAAGGAACCGTCCTGGGCGATCAGCGCGACCCTTTTGCGGCCCTGGGTCCTGGCCATGTAGGTGCCGAGGGCGTACCCCTCCAGCGCGTACGGCACCAGCCCGTCGATGGCGTTGAGATGCGCGGCCCGTTCCCGCGGCGAGGCGGAGGAGATGGTCGACTCCAGGATCGGCACGCACTGCCGGGCCAGCGTGTCCCACGCCGACATGGCGCCGGTCGTGCTCTGGACGCCGACGATGGCGAAGACGCGCTCGCGCTGCAGCAGCTCGTTGATGTTGGCGGCGGCCTTGGTCGGGTCGTACTGGTCGTCCTTGCCGATCAGCTCGATCCTGCGGCCGTTGATGCCGCCCTTCTCGTTGAGGTGGGCGAAGTAGGCGTTCATGCCCACGTTGGTCTCGCCGATCGAGGCCAGCGGCCCGCTGTTGGGATAGCTCGAACCCAGTTTGATCGTGGTGTCGGTGATGCCGGGGGAGGGCTCGTAGTCCTGGCAGGAATCCTGGCGGACCACGGCCTCGACCTTGGCTCCGGAGACGTTGGCGACGTCGGCGGGCTGCTGGGCCGGGCCCCGGCCGCCGCAGGCGGTCAGCCCGAGCAACAGGGCAAGGGTGGCGGCGCGGATTTTCATCGGCGTTCCTTCTTGGAGCGGGTGATCGAGTCGAAGACACGGCCGGCGAACCCGGCGAGGCCGTCGCGCATCACGAGCACGACGACGACGAGCAGCGCGCCGTAGACGGCGGGCGCCAGCACGGGATCGACGTCGGAGAGCAGGTCGGGCAGGCGTTCGGTGACGGCCGCGCCGATCAGCGGCCCCAGCGCGGTGGTGGCGCCGCCGATGACGATGGCGGACAGGAACTGGATGGATCCGGTGAGCGTCACGTAGGCGGTCTCGGAGGAGACGATCCCGTGGGTGGCCGCGAACAGGGACCCCGCCAGACCGGCCAGCGCGGCGCTGATCCCGAAGAGCGCGAGCTTGGTGCGGGCCACGTCCACGCCCATGAGCGCGGCCGCGGTCTCGTCGTCGCGCATCGCCACCAGAGCGCGTCCCGCCTGCCCGCGGGTGAGGTTGCGGGTCAGCACCAGCGCGATGACGAGGGCGGCCAGGCAGACCAGGTAGCGGAACTGGTCGGCGGCCAGGGGCAGCCACGGCGGCGCGGCCATGGCGCTGAGCGGCTTGCCCTGGTTGCCGCCGGTGAGCGCGCCGAACCGCATCACCACGGAGGGGAACAGCGCCCCGAGCACCAGCGTGATGATCGCCAGGTACACGCCCCGGATGCGCAGTGCGGGCGTGCCCACCAGCATGCCGGCCGCGAACGCGAGGACGAGCGCGAGCGGGAGCGTCGCCCACCAGGCCCAGCCGTGGTCGGCGACCAGGATCGCCGTCGTGTAGGCGCCGATGCCGAAGAAGGCGCCCTGCCCCAGGGAGATGAGCCCGCCGTACCCGGTGAGCAGGCTCAGCCCGATGGCCGGCAGCGCCACCACGCAGATGCGGGTGTAGTCCTGCACCACGTACGGCGGGTTGACGAACGGGATCAGCGCGGCCGCCACCAGCAGCAGCACGCACAGGAGGCGGAAGGCGCGGCGGCGAAGGGTGAGAGTCATGCGCGGCGCACCGACGCCTTTCCGAACAGGCCCGCGGGCCGCAGCACCATGCCGGCGAGCATGACCGCGAAGGGGACGGCGAGTGTCATCTCGGTTCCGACGAAGTGCAGGTAGCCCACGGCCACCGACTCGCAGACGCCCAGCAGCAGGCCGCACACGACCGCGCCGACCGGGCTGTCGAACCCGCCGAGCGTGGCCGAGGCCATGGCGTACACCAGCACCGGCAGCATGAGACCCGGTTCGAGGTAGAGCCCGAGGGAGGTCACCAGCACGCCCGACAGCGCCCCGAGCCCGCCCGCCAGACCCCAGCCGACGGCCAGCAGCCGCCCGATCGGCAGCCCGGCGAGCGCGCTGGAGTCACGGTTCTGCGCGACGGCGCGCAACCCCAGCCCCAGCTTGGTGTGGCGGAACAACAGCGCCAGCGTCACGCCCACGGCCGCGAGCGCGCCCAGGGCCCCCACGGTCGCGTACGGCAGGGCCACGCCCCCGAACTGGACCGACCCCTCCGGGAAGAGGGAGGGCAGAGGCCGGCCGTCCGAACCGAACAGCAGGAGCGCCAGCGCGCCGAACAAGGTGTACAGGCCGGTCATGACCAGCACCATCGACAGATGGTCGCCGACGTCGAGGCGCCGGATCAGCGTGCGTTCGAGCACGGCGGCCAGCACGAAGGCGGTCACGACCGCGACCAGCAGCGCGGCCCAGACGCCCAGGTCCCACGCGAGCAGGAACCACACCAGGTAGGTGGACAGCGTCGCCATCTCGCCCTGGGCGAAGTTGACCACGCCGCTGGTACGGAAGACCAGCACGATGGCCAGAGCGAGCGCGGCGTAGACGCAGCCGTTGCCGGCGCCGTCGACGACGCGCTGGAGGAGGAGGTCCATCACCCGGCTCCAAGGTAGAGGCGGCGCAGGGTCTCGCGGTCCGCCAGTTCGCCCACGCCGGCCGGCTCCGACAGCACTCCGGCGGTGAGGGTGTAGGCCCGTGCGGCGATGCCCAGGGCCAGGTGCGCGGCCTGCTCGACGATCAGCATCGCCAGGGAGTCCGCGGCGTTGAGCTCGGCCAGCCTGGAGAACAGGTCGCGGGCGACCATCGGCGCGAGACCGAGCGAAGGCTCGTCGAGCAGCAGCAGCGACGGCCGGGACATCAGCGCGCGGGCGACGGCCAGCATCTGCTGCTCGCCGCCGCTCATGCTGCCCGCGGCCTGGTGCCGGCGCTCGCCGAGCCGGGGGAAGAACTCAAGCCATCTGTCCAGGTCCGCGCGCATCTCGGCCCGGGGGCGGGTGTATCCGCCGACGCGGAGGTTCTCCTCCACGGTCATCTCGGCGATCGTCCCCCTGCCCTGGGGCACGTGCGCGACGCCCAGCCGGGCGACCGCGTCGGCGCGCCGGCCGGCGACGGGCCTGCCGTACAGGAGGATCTCCCCGCGTGAGGGGATCACTGCCGAAATGGCGCGCAGAAGGGTGGTCTTCCCGGCGCCGTTGGCGCCGAGCAGCACGACCACCTCGCCGGGGGCGACGGTGAGATCGGCCTCGCGCAGCACTTCGACCCTGCCGTAGCCGGCGCTCAGTCCTCTGGTCTCCAGCAGCGTCACAGCGCGTCTCCCAGATAGGCGTCGACCACCGCGGGGTCGGTGGTCACCTCGCCGGGGGTTCCTTCGGCGATCTTGCGGCCCAGGTCGAGCACCACCACGTGGTCCGACAGGCCCACCACCATGCCGATGTGGTGCTCGACCAGCAGGATGGTGACGCCGAGGTCGGCCGCGATCGAGCGCAGCATCCGCGAGAGAGCGCCCACCTCGTCCGTGTCGAGCCCGTTGGCGGGCTCGTCGAGCAGCAGCAGGCGCGGCGCGGCCATGATCGCGCGGGCCAGCTCCACCCGTTTCTGCACGCCGAAGGGGAGCGCCCCGGCCGGCACGTCCGCGACCGCGCCCAGGTCGGTGACCGCCAGCGCGCGCTCGCACTCCTCGCCGAGCCGCGCCTCCTCGCGCCGCGTGGCGGGCGTCCTGACCATCGCGGCGAGCATTCCCGACCGGGTACGGCCCTGCGCGCCGCACAACACGTTCTCCCTGACGGAGAGCGTGGGAAAGAGGGCCAGGTTCTGGAACGTCCTGGCCACCCCGTAGCGGACTGCCTCGTGCGGCCGGATGGAGGTGATCTCCGCGCCGTCCACGAAGATACGGCCGGCGGCCGGTCGGTACAGCCGGCTCACGCAGTTGAACAGCGAGGTCTTGCCGGCGCCGTTCGGGCCGATGAGGGCGCAGATGCCGCGCGGGCGCACCGAGAAGCTCAGCCCGTCGAGGACCCGCAGCCCGCCGAAGCTGAGTGAGAGGTCCTCCACCTGGAGCATGGCGGTCACCACGACCACCCCCGCTCCTCGGGCGGCAGCCACACGCCGGCCTTGCGCAGATGGCCGAAGATCTCGCCGTAGGCCGCGACCTCCTGCGGCGCCCACAGGAACGGCAGCAGCAGGAAGTGCCGCAGGCCCGTCGCCCGGAACAGCTCGATGAACTGCTCGGCGACCTGTTCGGCGGTGCCGGCGAGCACGGTGTTGCCCACCCCGAAGCCGATCTTGCGCGCCACGGTCTCGGCGTCCTGCCCCATGAAGAGCTTCTGGTAGGTCTGGCTGCCGCGCATGAAGAACTCGGCGAAGCCCGAGGCGGCGGGCAGGTCGACGCCGGCCTCGAACCAGGCCCGCCGGTCCTCGGCTTCGGCGGCGCTGCCGCCGAGGACCACGCCGATCGAGCCGACCAGCGCCACCTCGCCCTCGGCCCGCCCCGCGGCGGCCGCCCGCCCGGCCAGGCGGTCCACGGCGCCGCGCACCTCGGCCCGGTCGTCCACCACGGCGGAGAACCCGAAGTCGCACTCCTCGGCGATCAGATCCAGGCCCGCCGGAGACACTCCCGGGTTGAAGATCACTGGATGGGGCCGCTGCACCGGCGACGGGCCGGCCATCGACAGCGCCCCCGCCGACCACAGGGCCTTGACCGCGCCGAGTGCCTGCCTGGCCTGCTCGTACCGGCGCTCGTGCGGCAGCTCGCCGTCCAGGCCGAACAGCGTCACCTCGGCGGGCTTGACGCCGGGCACCATGTTCCAGCCCCAGCGGCCCTTGCTCATGGCGTCGAGGTTGGCGCCCAGCCGGGCGATCACCGGTACGGGCAGGTAGCGGGTGTGGAGGGTGGTCACGACTCCCAGGCGCCTGGTCGCCGCGATCACCACGGCGGCCCAGACCGGCGCGTACAGGCGCGGTTCGCCGTGCCCGGCGGCGATGCTCGCGGGGCCGTTGACGGTGTAGCTGTCGGCGAAGAAGGCGAAGTCGAGTCCGATGCGCTCGCAGGTCCTCGCCAGCTCCATGTGCACGTCGAGGTCGAGGACGTCGGGGTTGCGCCCGGCCACGGTGCGGGACATGACGTTCTGGGACGGGGTGTTGGGCCACATGATGCCGAAGCGCATCAGGCCGTCGATCAGGCGCGGCTTTCCGGTTGCCACTTGTCCTCCTGGAGTGAGAGTCCAAGGATGCATCCGGTTCTTCAGAACGACTACAAGATTCTGCTATCCAGAATCGTCGCGCCGCTCACCCCTCATGACGTGCGGCGAAGTCACGTTCGATCAGGGCCGCCGTGGTGGACAGCTCGGTGACCCAGCCCGCGAGGCGGTCGCGGTCGAACCGGACGGTCGGCATCGCCAGGCTGATCGCGGCCACCGTCCTGCCGGCCACGTCGCGCACCCCGGCGCCGATGGCGGTGACGCCCGTCTCGGTGAGCTGGTCGTTGACCGCGAAGCCGCGCTTACGCACCAGCGTGAGCTCGCGGCGCAGCCGGGGCAGGTCGACCTCCACGGCGCCGTCGTACAACGCGTCGAGCTCGCCGGGCGGCGCCGCGGCCAGCAGTACCTTGCCGCCCGAGGCCAGGTGCGCGGGCAGCGCCTGGCCGACCCGGTCACCCACCCGGAGCGGCCGGGTGCACTCGATCGTGCTGACGAAGCGCACCTCCGTGCCAACCAGCACCACGAGGTTGGTCGACTCGCCGAGCCTGTCGGTCAGGGCGCGCAGGTGCGGCAGCGTCACGTGGCGCAGCAGGGCGAGCGGCGCCTCGCTCCGCTGGGTGGGGCGGAGCATGCGGCCGGGGACGTACCTGCGGTCGGCCGTGCGTTCGGCGAAGTCGCGGTAGACCAGCATCGCCAGCAGCCGGTGGGCCGTGGAGTTGGAGACGCCGAGCCGTTCCGCCGCGTCGGTCACGCGCAGCCGGCCCTCCTGCTGGAGGGTCTGGGCGAGCAGCAGGGCGTGATCCACGGAGTCGATCGCATAGGGAGGCTTATTCTTCACAGTAGAAAACTGTATCCCTTACTGCGGAATATCCCCATAGTGTGAGGCATGACACCCATCGAGAGTCCGGTCCGCATCGAGGCCACCGATGCTCCCGGTCAGCCCGCGCGCAGCGCCGAGCTGGACGCGCTGTACCGCGGTTTCGAGGACGAGCTGCTGGTGCCGCTGTGGACCGAGATCGGCGACCTGATGCCGGCGCAGCCCGCACCCGCGGCCCGCGCCCACCTGTGGCGCTGGAAGAACCTGCTGCCGCTGGCCGGCCGGGCCGGTGAGCTGGTGCCGGTCGGCCGCGGCGGAGAGCGCCGCGCGATCGCGCTGGCCAACCCGGGGCTGGGCGGGGCGCCGTACGCGACGCCCACCCTGTGGGCGGCGATCCAGTATCTGTGCCCGCGCGAGGACGCCCCCGTGCACCGCCACACCCAGCACGCCTTCCGCTTCGTCGTGGAAGGCGAGGGCGTGTGGACGGTCGTCGACGGCGACCCGGTCGCCATGCGGCGGGGCGACTTCCTGCTCACCCCCGGCTGGCGCTTCCACGGTCATCACAACGTCAGCGACGCGCCGATGGCCTGGATCGACGGACTGGACATCCCGTTCGTCCATCACATGGGCTCGGCGTTCTTCGAGCTGGGCCCGGACACCGTCACCGAGCGGGAGACCCCCGCCCGATCGCGGGCCGAGCGCCTGTGGGCCCACCCCGGGCTGCGCCCGGTCTCCTCGGCGGGCGAGCGTACCGACAGCTCCCCGATCGCGGCCTACCGCTGGGAGCACACCGACCAGGCCCTCGCCGACCAGCTCGCCCTCGCCGGCGAGGGCCACCCGGGCGTGGTGGAGCCGGGGCACGCGGCCGTGCGGTTCACCAACCCCACCACCGGCGGGGACGTGATGCCGACCATCCGGGCCGAGTTTCACCGCCTCGTCCCCGGCGCCGCGACGGCGACCCGCCGCGAGGTCGGCTCCTCGGTCTACCAGGTGTTCACCGGGCAGGCGGAGGTCCGGGTGGGCGACACCGCGTGGACGGCGACCCGCGGCGACCTGTTCGTAGTCCCGTCGTGGCAGCCGCTGACGCTCTCGACGGACTCCGGCGCCGACCTGTTCCGCTTCAGCGACACGCCCATCTTCGAGCGGTTGCGCCAGCACCGCGTGCGGGTCGAGGGGGCGGCCCGATGAGGCTGGCGACCATCCGCGAGGGGGACACGACCCGTGCGGTGCGGCTGGACGGTGACCATTACGTCGATCTCGGGGTGGCGGACGTGGGCGAACTGCTGCGCCGCCCCGGCTGGCGAGCGGCCGCCGCCTCGCCCGGTCCCGCCCGCCGCGCCGACGGGCTCACGTACGCACCCGTCGTACCCCGGCCCGGCAAGATCGTCTGTGTGGGCCTGAACTATCGCACCCATATCAAGGAGATGGGCCGGGACCTGCCGCGGTACCCGACGCTGTTCGCGAAGTACCCCGAGGCGCTGATCGGCGCGGACGACGCCATCGAGCTGCCGCCGGAGTCCGAGGCGCTCGACTGGGAGGCCGAACTGGCCGTCGTCATCGGCGCGCCGGTACGGCGGGCCACGCCGGAACAGGCCGCCGCGGCGATCGCCGGGTTCAGCGTGCTCAACGACGTGACGGCACGCGACTGGCAGTATCGCTCGCCCCAGTGGCTGCAGGGCAAGACGTTCGAGGCCACCGCGCCGTTCGGCCCGGTCCTGGTCACCCCGGACGAGCTGCCCGGGCAGGTGGCGCCCGCCCTGACGCTCACCTGCCACGTGGACGGCGTGCGGACCCAGCGGGCCGACACCTCCGACCTGGTGTTCTCCCCGGTCGAGCTGGTCGGCTACGTCTCGTCGATCCTCACGCTGCACCCTGGCGACGTGCTCGCCACCGGCACCCCCGGCGGCGTGGGACACGCGCGCACGCCGGCCCGCTACCTCACCGAGGGCGCGCGCCTGGAGACCGAGATCGCCGGGATCGGCCGGCTGAGCAACCTGGTGCGCAGACCATGACGTGGATGGCCGAAGGCACCCGGCTGTTCCTGGCCGCCGTGGACCGCCTGCCGGACGCCGCGTTCGCCGCGCCGTCCCTGCTGCCCGGCTGGAGCCGCGCGCACGTCGTCGCGCACGTCCACTTCAACGCCGAGGCGCTGCGGAGACTCACGCACTGGGCGCGGACCGGCGAGCGCACGCCGATGTACCCCGGCGGCCGGCGCGACGCCGAGATCGAGGAGGGCTCCCGCCTGCCCCCGGCCCGCCTGCGCGAGATGGCGCACGCCTCCGCCGCCGCCCTGGCCGCCGGCTTCGGCGGCCTGGACGCCCGCGCGCTGGAGCGCACCGTGGTCACCGCGCAGGGCCGGGAGGTGCCCGCGGCCGAGATCGCCTGGCTGCGCGCCCGAGAGGTCATGGTGCACACGGTCGACCTGGACACCGGGATCACGTTCGCGAACCTGCCCGGCGACTTCACCGCCGCGCTCGCGGCCGACGCGGTGGCCAGGCACGCCGGCTCGGGCCAGGCCGCCGCCCTGGCGGCCTGGCTCACCGGCCGCACCGGCCGGGCCCCGTCCCTGAGCGCCTGGCTGTAGCAGGAGGAGATTGATGACACACCACCGATCGGACGAGATCCTCGTCGCCGGAGGCGGCATCGGCGGCCTCGCGACCGCGCTGGCCTGCGCGCGGGCCGGCCGCCGGGTGCGGGTGCTGGAACGTTCCGGGGAGTTCGCCGAGATCGGCGCCGGACTGCAGCTCGCCCCCAACGCCACCCGCATCCTGGACCGGCTCGGCGTGCTCGAACGGGTCGTCGCGGCCGGCGTGCTGCCCGAGCGGCTGGTCTTCAACGACGCCCTCACCGGTGATCGCCTGACCCATCTCGACCTCGGCGAGCGCTTCCGTCGCCGGTACGGCGGGCCGTACGTCGTCCTGCACCGCAGCGACCTGCTCGACATCCTGCTGGCGGCGTGCCGTGAGCACGGCGTGCTGCTCGACAACGACCGGCACGTCACCGCCGTCGCCGACGACGCCGGCGGCGTCACCGTGACCTGCGCCGACGGCACCAGCTACCACGCCGCGCTCGCGGTGGCCGCCGACGGGCTGCGCTCCGGCCTGCGGACCCTGCTCAGCGCCGACGAGCCCGTCTGCTCCGGCTACGTGGCCTACCGCGGCGCCGTGCCGATCGAGCAGGTGGGCGCGCGCAGCGCGCTGACCGACGTCGTGGTGTGGTTCGGCCCCGGGCTGCACCTGGTGCAGTATCCGCTGCGCGGCGGCACCGTCTACAACCAGGTCGCGGTCTTCCGCAGCCCGCGCTACGCCGCCGGGCACGCCGACTGGGGGCTGCCCGACGAACTCGACGAGGCGTTCTCGGTCACCTGCGAGCAGGTACGCGCGGCCGTGCCGGCGCTGTGGCGCGATCGCCGCTGGCCCATGTCCGATCGCGAGCCGATCGGCGACTGGGTCGCCGGGCGGACCGCGTTGCTCGGCGACGCCGCCCACCCCATGCTGCAGTACCTCGCGCAGGGCGCCTGCCAGGCCATCGAGGACGCCGCCGCGCTGGCCGACGCCGTGGGCAGGCACCTGCCGCCCGGCCAGGACGAGGCCGCCGCCGTCGACAAGGCCCTGCGCGCGTACGCCGCGGAACGCATGCCGCGCACCGCGCGCGTCCAGCGCACCGCCCGTGTCTGGGGCGACATCTGGCACGTCGACGGGCTGGCCCGCGACCTGCGCAATGCCCTGTTCTCCCGCCGCGAGGCGGGCGACTTCACCGATACGGACTGGTTGTACGGTCCCGCCGGACCCAAGGAGAGCACCCATGCCTGACGCGCTGCCACCCAAGGTCGCCGACCTCCTGGACCGGGAGTGGAAGCTCCTGATCGCCGGCGAGCTCACTCCCGCGGCCCGGGGCCGCACCTACGCCAGGGTGAGCCCCTACACCGAGACCGTCATCGCCCAAGTGCCCGACGCCGACGCCGACGACGTGGACACGGCCGCGCGGGCCGCGGCCGACGCCCGCGCGACCTGGCGCGACACTCCCGCCGCCGAGCGGGCCAGGCTGGTGCTCGAACTCGCCGACGCGATCGAGGCGCACGGTGAGGAACTGGCGTTGCTGGACACCGTCGACGCCGGCTCCCCGATCACCAACTCCCGCCTCGACGTGACGACCGCCCTGGCGCAGCTTCGCCTGTTCGCCGGGCTCGCCCTGGAGCTGAAGGGCACGACGATCCCCGCCGGCACCGGCCTGCACGTCACCGTGCGCGAACCGGCCGGCGTGGTCGCGCGCATCGTGCCGTACAACCACCCGCTGATGTTCGCCTGCAAGGTCGCCGCACCGCTGGTCGCGGGCAACCCGACCATCCTCAAGCCGCCGGACGCGGCGCCGCTGTCCGCGCTGCGCCTGGCCGAGCTGGCCGCGGACATCTTCCCGCCGGGCGTGCTGTCGGTCGTCGTCGGCGACGGCCCGGCCGTTCCCGACGCTCTGGTACGGCACCGCCACGTGCGCCGGATCGGCTTCATCGGCTCCGAGCCGACCGGCCGGGCCATCCAGCGGGCCGCGGCGGAGAGCGGCGTCAAGGACGTCTCCCTCGAACTGGGCGGCAAGAACGCGATGGTCGTCTTCGGCGACGCCGACCTGGCCGCCGCGGCCGAGGGCGCGGTCTTCGGCATGAACTTCACCTGGTCCGGCCAGTCCTGCGGCTCCAACTCACGGCTGCTGGTCCAGCGGGACGTCCACGACGAGCTGGTCGAGCGGATCGCGCGGCTCATCGAAGCCCGCAAGATCGGCAGCCCGTTCGACGAGGACACCGAGCAGGGCACGATGATCAACCGCGCCCAGTACGACAAGTCGCTGGCCTACATCGACCTCGCCGTCAGCGAGGGCGCCACAGTGGTCACCGGCGGCGGGCGGCCCGCGGGGCTCGACCACGGACTGTTCGTCGCCCCCACCATGTTCACCGGGGTGCGCCCGGACGCGCGGATCGCGCAGGAGGAGGTCTTCGGGCCCCTGCTGTCGGTCATCCCCTTCGACGACGAGCCGCAGGCCGTGCGGATCGCCAACGGCGTGCCGTACGGGCTGACCGCCAGCGTCTGGACCGCCGACGTCAGCCGCGCGCACCGCGTCGCCCGCGCCTTCGAGGCCGGTTTCGTCTGGATCAACGGCTCCTCGCGGCACTTTCCCAACGTGCCGTTCGGTGGCGTGAAGGGCTCCGGTGTCGGGCGGGAGGAAAGCCTCGAGGAACTGCTCGCCTACACCGAGCTCAAGGCCATCAACGTCCTGTTCTGACCTTCAGGAGTATCCATGCCGTACGTCATAGGCATCGACACCGGCGGCACGTTCACCGACGCCTTCGCCGCCGACCAGCACAACCGGCTCGCCGCCGCCAAGACCCCGTCCACCCCGCCGGACTTCGCCGAGGGCTTCCTGAACGCCATCGACGAGCTGGCCGCGGAACTCGGCATCGGCACGGCCGAGCTCCTGGCCGACACCGAGTACATCGTCCACGGCACCACCTCGACCCTGAACGCGCTGGTCACCGGCGACGTGGCCGACGTCGGCTTCCTCACCACCCGGGGGCACGCCGATTCCATCACCATCATGAACCTCGAAGGCCGCTACGCCGGCCTGGGCCCGGACGAGATCCAGCACATGGCCCGCACCGCCAAGCCGGCGGCGCTGGTGCCCCGCCACCGGGTCAAGGAGATCGACGGCCGCGTCGACTACAAGGGCGCCGTCGTCGTGCCCCTGGACGAACAGGGTGTCCGGACGGCGGTGCGCGAACTGGTGGCCGACGGCGTGGAGGCCATCGCCGTGTCGTTCCTGTGGTCGTTCCGCAACCCCGCGCACGAGCGGCGGGTGCGCGAGCTGATTCACGAGGAGGCGCCCGGCCTGTACGTCGCGCTGTCCAGCGAGGTCAGCCCGCGCATCCGCGAGTACTCCCGCAGCGTGACCACCATCATGAACACCCAGGTCGGGCCCAAACTGGGCGCCTACCTCGCGCCCCTCGAAGCCGAGCTGCGCCGCCGCGGCCTGACCGGGGCGCTGCTGGTCATGCAGGGATCCGGGGGATGCGTGACGGCCAAGGACGCGCCCGCGCACGGCATCACCACCATCGGCTCGGTGCTCACCGGCGGCGTCGTCGGCTGCGCCCGGATGGCGGCCGCCCTGGACACCCGCAAGGTCGTCTCGACCGACATGGGCGGCACCACGTTCCTGGTCGGGCTCGTGGTGGACGGCAGGCCGGTGGGCGCGACGAGCACCGTGCTCAACCAGTACACGATCAGCACCCCGATGGTGGACGTGCACACCATCGGCGCCGGCGGCGGCGCCATCGCCTGGGTCGACCCGGGCGGCAACCTGCGCGTCGGCCCGCGCAGCGCCGGCGCGCGCCCCGGCCCCGCCTGCTACGACGAGGGCGGCTGGGAGCCCACGGTCACCGACGCCGACCTGGTCCTGGGCATCATCAACCCGGACAACTTCCTCGGCGGGCGCAAGAAGCTCAACGTCGAGCTGGCGCGCGAGGCCATCGACAAGGCGGTGGCCACCCCGCTGAGCCTGACGGTCGAGGAGGCCGCGGCGGCGATCTACGCGATCCAGAACGCGCAGACCGCCGACCTGGTCCGCAAGGTCGTCGTCAACTCCGGCCAGGACCCGAGGGAGTTCACCCTGTACGCCTTCGGCGGCGCGGGCCCGATGCACTGCGCGAGCTACTCCAGAGACCTCGGCGTCAAGGAGGTCGTGGTGCCGCTCGGGTCGACGGCCGCGGTGTTCTCCGCCTTCGGCCTGGCCTCCTCCGACATCGTGCTCACCGCGGAACGTTCCCAGCCCGCGCAGATGCCCGTCGACCCCGCCACGGTCAACGCGGTGTACGCCGCGCTCGAGGCCGAACTGGAGCTGCGGCTGTCGGAGCAGGGGCTGACGTTCTCCGGCGTCGTCCACGAGCGGGAGGCCGACCTGCGCTACACGATGCAACTGGCCGAGGTCACCACCCCCGTTCCGGGCGGCACGCTCACCACGGAGCAGGTCGAGCGCGTCGGCGCCGACTTCGAAGCCCGCTACGAGTCCCTGTACGGCGAGGGCACCGGCTTCCCCGACGCCGGGCTGCAACTGATCACCTACCGGGTACGCGCGGTCGGCACGCTGCCCATCGCCCCGGCGCTTCCCGACCATCCGGAACCGTCCGCCGCACGGCCCGAACCCAGCGGCGTGCGGGAGGTGTTCCTCGACATCCGCGCCGGACGCTCGCCCGCGACGATCTACGACTACCGCGCCCTGGGCGCCGGCCACCGGATCAGCGGACCGGCCGTCGTGGAGGCGCCCACCACGACGGTCGCCCTGCCACCCGGCTGCGACGCCACCGTCGACCGGCTCGGCAACCTCGTCATCCGCTTCACCGGCTCCCGCTTGGAGGACTCCTGATGCCCGCCATCCCCGTCGCCGGGTCCGAGCGCTTCGCGCAGACCGGACGGCCACTCGACGACACCGACGTCTTCGGCGCACTCGACCTGCACACGATCGGCGACGACGCCCCGCGCCAGGTCGACGCGCTGACCTACGAGGTCGTCCGGCACCGCCTGGTCGCCATCACCGACGACATGGGCGAGGCGGTCAAGCGCATGTCCGGCTCGGTCGTGGTGACCGACTGCAACGACTTCGGCACCGGCATCATGGACGAGGCCGGCGAGACCGTGCAGGTCGGCCTGTACAACATGCAGCTCGGTTCCGCCCTGGACATGGCGGTGCGCTGGACGCTGCGCAACCGCTCCGCCAACCCCGGCATCGGCCCTGGTGACCAGTTCCTGCTCAACGACCCGTGGGTCGGCGGCGGCCTGCACCAGAACGACGTCACCGTGCTCGCGCCGGTGTTCCACGAGGGCCGGCTGTTCTGCTGGACCAGCGTCGTCGCCCACCAGGTGGACCTCGGCGGGGTGTCGCCGGGCAGTTGGTCCGTCGAGGGCCACGACGTGTTCTGGGAGTCGCTGCCGATCCCGCCGGTGAAGATCGTCGAGGGGCGGCGGCTGCGGTCCGACATCGAGGACATGTACCTCCGCCGCTCGCGCGTGCCCAAGCTTGTCGGCCTGGACCTGCGCGCCAAGATCGGCGCCAACAACGTCGCGCACGACCGGATCACCGCGCTGATCGGCACCTATGGTCCGGACACGGTCAAGGCCGTGATGAAGAAGATGATGAACGACGCCGAGACCCGTCTGCGCGCCAAACTGCGCGCCCTGCCCGACGGCACCTGGTCGGCGGTCGCGCACCAGGACGGCGCCCGCGCCGGGGACCGCGGCATCCACAAGATCGTCGTCGCGATGAGCAAGCGCGACGACCGGCTCGTGTTCGACTTCACGGGCACCGACCCGCAGGTCGACGGCATCATCAACTGCACCCTGGCCGGGCTGCGCGGCGGCGTCCTGCCCATCATGCTGACCATGCTCTGCCCGGACATGTCGTGGTCGCCGGGCGGCATCATGCGCTGTGTCGACATCGTCAGCGAGCCGGGCACCATCAACAACTGCACCTTCCCCGCCGGCATCGGCAAGGGATCGGTGAACTCCGCCTGGGCCACCCAGAACGCCGTCTCCGAGACGGTCGCCGCCATGCTGGGCACGCACCCCGAGCTGAGCCGTTCGGCGATGAGCGTGTGCTCCGGCACCTTCGACCTGGCACTGCTGGCCGGAGTCGACCAGCGCGGCAACGGCTTCGCCACCATGCTCTGCGACTCGATGGCGGGCGGGCTGGGAGCCAAAATCGACGGCGACGGCGTCGACACCGGGGGCGAGAACTGCATCCCCATGGGCCGCATCGCGGACGTCGAGATCAACGAGTTCAGCTTCCCCATGCTGTACCTGTGGCGGCGGGAGGAGCCCGACTCCGGCGGGCCGGGCCGCTGGCGGGGCGGCGTCGGCGCCTCCAGTTGCTTCATCCCCCATGACTCGCCGGCCGACGGCGTGCACCTGGTGGTCTCGGCGAACGGCAAGTCCGTGCCGCAGGCGCCCGGACTGTCGGGCGGCTACCCGGCCGCCACGCAGTGGGACGTGCTCGTCCGCGGCTCCAGCGTGCGCGAACAACTGGCCGCCGGGCGTATTCCGCAGACGATCCCGGATCTCGGCGGCACGCCGGAAACCCTGCCACCGCACCTGGAGACCGATCTGGCCGCCGGTGACGTGTACTTCACCCACTGGCAGGGTGGCGGCGGCATCGGTGACCCCCTGCACCGGGAGCCGGAACGCGTCGCCGCCGACGTGCGCGGCGGCAAGGTGTCGGAGCGCGCCGCCCACGACGTGTACGGCGTCGCCCTCACCCCGGAACGCACGGCCGACCTGGCCGCTACCTCGTCGCTGCGGCGGCGGCTGCGATACGAGCGGGCCGGACTGACCCCGCCCGACGTCCCCGAAGGAGTGAAGCCGTGAACCTCGACGTCAACCTGCGCACCGACGAGAGCGGCGCGGTGGTGTGCAGGCACTGCGGCGCCAAGGTCGGCGAGCGCGCCGCGGCGCCGATGAGCCACGCGCTGCGGCGGGAGCGGCCGTCCGTGGAGGCCGGCCCCGGGGTGCACGCCGACCCGGCCGCCTTCGTGGACCGGCCCATCGCGCTGCGCCAGGCGTTCTGCCCCGGATGCCTCACCCTGCTGTCCACCGAGATCGTCCCCGCCGACGAACCCTCCTACCGCACCTGGAGCCTGGCGTGAGCCTCGCCGAGAAGATCATCGTTGTCACCGGCGCGGCCCAGGGCATCGGCGCCGCCTACGCCCGCCGCCTGGTCGAGGAGGGCGGCACCGTGGTGCTGGCCGACCGCAACCACGAGGGCGCCGAGGCCACCGCGGCCTCGCTCGGCGGGCCGGGCAAGGCGTTCGCGTACCCGCTCGACGTCGCCGACCGGGCGAGTTGCGAGGCGCTGGCCGCGCACCTGGGCGGCGCCCACGGCCGGGTCGACGGCCTGGTCAACAACGCGGCGATCTTCAGCACCATCCGGATGAAGCCCTTCTGGGAGATCACCGACGATGAATGGGACCGGCTGATGGCGGTCAACCTGCGCGGGCCCTGGTTGCTGACGTCCGTGCTCCTGCCGCTGCTGCGGGCCTCGGCCTCGGCCAGCGTGGTGAACATCGGCTCCGACGCCGTGCAGCTCGGCCGTTCCGGCTACCTGCACTACGTCGCGAGCAAGGGCGGCGTGCAGGGCATGACGTACTCGATGGCCCGCGAGCTGGGGGAGTTCGGCATCCGGGTCAACACGTTGTCACCGGGGCCCGTCTACACCGAGGTGGCCAGGGAGACGGTCACGCCCGCGCAGCGGGAGGCGATGATCGCGGCCCAGGCGCTGCACCGGGCCGCCGGTCCCGACGACATGAGCGGCGTGCTGGCCTTTCTGCTCGGTGACGACGCCGCGTACCTGACCGGGCAGACGATCAGCGTCAACGGCGGGCTGGTGCACCGATGAGCGAGGAGATCCGCGAACTCGTCGCCCTGTCCTCGCGCGTCCTGGGCGCCGCCGAGCAGGGCGACCTCGTCTGGGGACATGCCTCCGCGCGCGATCCCGAGGGGCGTGGCGTCTGGATCAAGGCCGCGGGGTGGGGCATGGAGGAGATCACCCCTGAGCGGGTCCACCTGGTCGGGCCGGACGGGGACGTGCTGGAGGGGCAGGGGCCAAGGCACAGCGAGTACCCGATCCACACCGAGATCATGGCGGTCCGCCCCGACGTCGGCGGCGTCGTGCACACGCACTCGCCCTACGCCGTGGCCCTCGCCGCCGCGGGCCAGGACCTGCTGCCGGTGAGTCACGCGGCCAACTACTTCGTGCCGCCTGGGGTGCCCCGCTTCACCGCCACCGCCGACCTGATCCTCACCCGCGAGCTCGGCCGGGCGGTGGCCGGCACGCTGGCCCAGACCTCGGCGGTGTTCCTCGTCAACCACGGCATCGTCACCGTCGGCCCCACCCTGCGGGCCGCCACGGTGGCCGCGATCATCCTGGAGCGCGCCGCCTGCCAGCAGTGGCTCACCCGGGGCTTCGGCACCTGGCCGACCTGGTCGGACCCCGGAGAATCGCTCGCCAAACGCGAGCACATCTTCCATCCGGACGCCGTGGAGCAGGTGTGGGAGTACCTGGTCCGACGACTCCCGGGCTGAGCGAGGCCGCCGCGGCGGACCATGTGCGGTCATCGCCCAGAAGTTCGTGATCCGGTCGTCGAATCCGCGGGGGAGTGCTCCCAGCGCTCGGAGAGGAGCGCCGAAGAGGGGGCGCTCCCGGGCAGCCGGGGCTGGTGGGGGCGCAGGCCGTCCAGTGCGATGGCGACCGTGCGCTTCCGGGCGTCGCGGGCGGCCTCGATCAGGTCGGTACGGCCCTGCCGGTCGAACTGTTCGATCAGCGGGGACTTGCCGAGTTGTTCGATCAGGAGCGAGATGTCCATGGCCGTGGCGTCCGGTCTGAGCACTCCGGCGGCGTGCGCGCGGGCCACCAGGTCGCGCATCAGCTCGTCGGACCTGGTGAACTTGGCCGCCATCTCGTCGGTGACGGCGATCGTGCCGGCCAGCGGCCCGAGGGAACCCCCGCTGAACTCCACGCAGGCGCCGATGTAGTGAGCGAGCCCCTCCCACGGGTCGTCATGCCGCAGCCCGCGTTCGGCGGCCGAGATCCACTGGTCGAGGGACAGCGCGCACAGGTGCTGGAAGAGTTCGTCCTTGGAGCGGTAGCGGCGATAGAGGCTGGCGATGCCGACCCCGGCGCGCGCCGCGATCGCCGCCACCGACGCGTGCGCTCCGTCCACGGCCAGGACCTTCTTCGCGGCCTCCAGCAGGGCGTGGTCGTTGCGTTCTGCTTCTGCGTGCCGGGGAGCTTTGCGGGCCATGCGCCCACTGTAGCCGCCTTGCGAAGCGATTCACTCCGTTATAGCTTCTCCAAACGAAGCGAATCTATCCGTTTGGGGGAGCGTCATGAGAGCTGTGGTGATGGAAGAGTTCGGGGGACCGGAGGTCCTGCGGATTCATCAGGTCGAAGATCCGGTTCCAGGGCCGGGGCAGGTGCTCGTCGCGGTGGCGTACGCGAGCATCACGTTCGTCGAGACGCAGGTACGCTCCGGCGACGGCCCGTT
The DNA here is from genome assembly GCF_044456745.1 of Nonomuraea sp. NPDC050790. Lineage (NCBI taxonomy): Bacteria > Bacillati > Actinomycetota > Actinomycetes > Streptosporangiales > Streptosporangiaceae > Nonomuraea > Nonomuraea sp. NPDC050790. The sequence continues at coordinate 55,726 of NZ_JBITGF010000019.1, forward strand.
CGGCAGGCCCGAACTGCCCCGCGTGCCCGGCAACGGCGTGGGCGGTCGCATCGTCGCCGCCGGACCGGACGTGGACCCGGCCCTGCTGGGGACGGTCGTGGTCGCCACCACCGGCGGCCAGGGCGGTTACGCCGAGCTGGCACTGGCCCGCGTAGAGGACGCGGTTCCGGTTCCGGCCGGTCTGGAGCTGCGGGACGCGGTCGCGCTGCTGGCCGATGGGCGTACGGCGCTGCTCCTCCACAGACAGGCGGAGATAAAGCCAGGCGACCGGGTCCTCGTGGAGGCCGCGGGAGGAGGCGTCGGGAGCCTGCTGGTGCAACTCGCCGCCGCCGCGGACGCCCACGTGATCGGGGCCGCCCGGGGCACCGGCAAGGCCGAGCTGGTCACCTCGCTGGGCGCCGCCTCCTACGTCGACTACTCCCGCCCCGACTGGCTGGATCGGGTCATGGCGGCGACCGGCGGCGTCGGCCTCGATCTCGTCTTCGACGGGGTCGGCGGCCGGATCGGCACACAGGCCATCGGGGCGCTGCGCGAAGGCGGCCGCGTGAGCATCTACGGCATGGCCAGCGGCGCCGACGCCGAACTCGACGAGGCACGCTCCATCGAGGTCATCGGCCTCACCGCCGCGCCGAGCCCGGCCCAGACACGCGCGCTCATCGTCGACGCCCTGAACCTCGCGGCCGAAGGAAAACTGCGCCCGATCATCGGCCAGACCTTCCCGCTGGAGTCGGCAGCCGCTGCGCATCGGGCGATCGAGTCGCGGACCACCACCGGCAAGACCCTGCTCCGTGGCTGAGATCGCAACCCGCAAGGCACGAGCCCGGGAGTGGATCGCCCTGGCGGTCCTGGGCGTTCCCGCCGTACTGGTCATGATGAACATGTCGGTGCTCTACCTGGCACTGCCCAGCCTGAGCGCCGACCTGGAGCCCGACGGCTCCCAGCTCCTGTGGATCACCGACATCTACGGTTTCACGGTCGCCGGATCCCTCGTCGCGATGGGCACGCTCGGCGACCGCCTCGGGCACCGCCGGATCCTGCTGGTCGGCGCCGTCGCGTTCACCGGCGCTTCCGTCATCGCCGCCTACGCTCCCAGCGCCGGCATGCTCATCGCCGCACGGGCGGTCCAGGGGGTCGCCGCCGCGGCGCTGGCGCCGTCCTCGCTGGCCCTGATCCGCACCCTTTTCCTCGACGTACGGCAGCGCACCCTGGCCATCACGATCTGGATGATGGCCTTCATGGGCGGCGGCGCGCTCGGCCCGCTGGTCGGCGGCGTCCTGCTGCAGTACTCCTGGTGGGGCGCGGTATTCCTGCTCGCCCTCCCGGCCATGGCCCTGCTGCTGGTCACCGGCCCCTTCCTGATCCCCGAACCCCGCACCTCGGCGTCCGGGCGGCTGGACGCGGCCAGCGTGGTCCTGTCGCTGCTGACTCCGCTGACGATCGTGTACGGCATCAAGGACCTCGCCGTCCACGGCTTCGCCCTGCCGTCCGTCGGCGTCCTGGTCGCGGGCCTGGTGCTCGGCGTGGTCTTCGTCCGCCGCCAGCGACGGCTGCCCAACCCGCTCTTGGACCTCGGACTGTTCGGTACGCCCGCCTTCGCCGTGTCCGTCACGGGCATGGTGCTGGCCGGGATCGTACTGTTCGGGACCAGCCTGCTGACCTCGCAATACCTGCAACTGGTGCTCGGATTCCCGCCGTTGAAGGCCGGTCTGTGGCAACTGCCCACCGCGGTCGCCGGCACCCTCGTGGCCCTGGTGGTCTCCAGCCTCGCCGGCCGAATCCGCCCCGCCGTGCTCATGAGCGCCGGCGCCACGTTCGCCATCAGCGGCCCCGTCCTGCTCACCCAGGTGGACACCAACCCGGTCATCCTGGTGTCCGGCTCGGTCCTTCTCTTCGCCGGGCTGACCCCGTTCATGGCACTGGGTACCAATCTGGTCATCGGTGCGGCGCCACCCGGACGCGCGGGCGCCGCCTCCGCGATCTCCGAGACCGGCGCCGAACTCGGTGGCGCGCTCGGCATCGCCGTACTCGGCGGCATCGCCACCGGCGTCTACGGCGGCTACATGAACGGCCACGCGCCCCCCGGCATCCCCTCCAAGCTCACCGAAGCCGCCCGGGAAACGTTGCCCGCCGCCCTCCAGACAGCCCGGCAACTCCCGGAAAGCCTCGGCATCCCCCTGGCCCAGACCGCCAGAGACGCCTTCGCCCACAGCCTCCACGTGCACGCGCTCATCACGATTCCCCTGCTCATCGCTCTCGCCCTGCTGCCCCTGACCCTGCGCCGCCCAACCCGGCCCGAGACACCCACCCCAGCCTCCGACTGAACGGACAGGAACCGCGAGCCTCCTGGAACGCGCGGAACGCTGATCGACAGGGGATCGGCGCCGGACACCTCGCTTATCCGAAGCGCCGCCCACAGCGGTTGCGATCATGCCCTGGCGGCGTGATCAGTCCGTGTTCCTGAGCGCGATCTCGGCGTTGGACATGCCGCAGGCCAGGAGGTTCAGGACGTCGAGTTCGCGTTCGGTGAGGGCGGCGAGCGCCTCGGGCGCGGCCTCGGGGATGGGCGGAGGGGGCGTGGCGAAGGCGGCGACGAGGCGGCGGGTGACGGTGGGGGCCAGCATCGCCTCGCCGTCGGCGACCAGCAGGCCCGCCATTTTGAGGCCCGCGATTCCAACCGCGGCCCTGACCTGACGGCGCAGGTGGTCTCCAGGCCGGCCTTCTGGGCCTGTCCGGAGGGGCGCGAGGAACTCCGATAAAACTGTCAAGATATATTGACAGCACACTAGGTCGTCAATATATCTTGACAGGGTGATGAAGGACGCACAGCATGCCGACCTGACCAGTCCGGATCCCGCCGTGGGGCTCAAGGCCGTCGTGGCCCTGCGCAAGCTCGCCGACCACCTGGAGACCCTCCACGTGCGCAACGCCCGAGCCCGCGGATGGTCCTGGCAGGCGATCGCCGACGCGCTGGGCGTCACCAGGCAGGCCGTACATCAGAAGCTCGCCCAACGGACGCAGAGGTAGGAGCCCGATGTTCGAACGTTTCACGCTCGACGCGCGCGAGAGCGTCGTCGCAGCCGCCGGTCTGGCCGCGCGGGCCGGAGCGGCAAAGGCCGAGCCCGACCATCTCCTGCTGGCCCTGTCCCGCGCCGGTGGGGCCGGGGCCGACATCCTCACCCGCCATGGCGTCACCGCCGACGACCTCGACGCCGCGGCCAGGGGGCCGCGGCTGCGGGCGGGGCTCACCGACGACGAGGTCGCCGCCCTGAGCGAGGTCGGCATCGACGTCGAGCAGGTCTTCCGCCGCATCGAGCAGACCTTCGGACAGGGAGCGCTCGACCAGCCGGCCGAGGCGCCGGCCTCGCGCAGGCCGGGACGCGTCGGCGGGCCCTACAGCCCGCAGGCCAAGAAGGTGCTCGAGCTGAGTCTGCGCGAGGCCCGCGCGCTGGGGGCCAAGGAGATCGGCTCGACGCACCTGCTGCTCGCGGTGCTGCGCCAGGGGGTCTCCGCGCCGCTGGCCGCGGTGCTGGCCGGCCACGAGGTGACCTATGACGCCGTACGGCAGGCCGCGGGCGGGGCCGGATGAGCGCGCGGTTATGGCTGGGCTGCGGGATCGTCGCGGGCCCGCTGTTCGTCGCCGCGTTCGTGGTCCACGGCGCCGTCCTGGACGGCTACTCTCCTGTCCGGCATCCGGTCAGCTCGCTCGCGCTCAGCCCGGCGGGCTGGGTCCAGAGCGTCAACTTCATCGTCTGCGGACTGCTCGCCGCGGCCTTCGCCGTCGGCCTGCGGACGGCGGCGCGCGGGTCGAACTGGGGGCCGCTGCTCATCGGAGTGTGGGGGCTCAGCCTCGTCGCCGCGGGCGTCTTCGTCACCGACCCGGTGAGCGGTTATCCGGCCGGGACGCCGCTCGCGCAGGGCCCGTACACCACTGCGGGGTTCTTGCATGATCTGGCGGCCCTTGTCACCCTCGTCACGCTGCCGGTCGCCTGCCTCGTGCTGGCGCGCCGGTTCCCTCGGCGTGGGTGGACCGTCTACTCGGTCGTGACCGCGGTGGTGTTTCCCGCCTTCTGGATCATGGCCGGGCTGGGCTTCGGCCAGGACCCGAACCTGACCGATCTGGCCGGCCTGTTCCAGCGCACGGGGATCGTCGTCGCGTGGGCCTGGATCACCGTCCTCGCCCTGACGGAGAAACGCGCTGGGGAGCGGCCCACCGCATCGCCAGGGAGCATGAGTCAGGCACAGACCCCACCACCTCGCCACACCGGCGGAACACGGGAACAGGACGGCTGAAGCGGCCGAGTCAGGAGAAGAGAACCCGTTGAGCGAAATACCCGATCTTGGCCCAGTGCCCGAGCGCCTCACGGTCGACGCGGCGCAGGTCCGCCGGCTCGTCGCCGGGCAGTTTCCGCAGTGGGCGGACCTGCCGGTCGAGCCCGTGGCCAACGGCGGCTGGGACAACCGGACCTTCCACCTCGGCGGCGAAATGCTCGTGCGCCTGCCGAGCGCGTCCGAGTACGCCCTGGCGGTCGAGAAGGAACACCGGTGGCTGCCGCGGCTCGCCGCCAGGCTTCCCCTGCCCATTCCGGTGCCGCTGGCCAAGGGTGAGCCCGGCGCGGGCTATCCCTTCTCCTGGTCGATCTACCGGTGGCTCGCCGGCGAGCCCGCGAGCGTCGGCCGGATCGCCGATCCGGTCGGGTTCGCCGTCGACCTGGCCGGTTTCGTCACGGCCCTGCAGGGCGTCGACCCTGCTGGCGGTCCCCGGCCGGGAAAGCACAACTGGTTCCGGGGCGGCACGGTGCGTACCTATGAGGGGCAGTTCGAGGACGCGCTGGAGGCCCTGGACGGCCACATCGACGCGGGCCTGGCGCGCGAGATCTGGAAGACCGCGCTGGACGCGCGCTGGGACGGCGTGGACAGGTGGTTCCACGGCGATCTCGCCCAAGGGAACCTTCTGCTCCAGGACGGGCGATTGGCGGCCGTCATCGACTTCGGCACGTGCGGCGTCGGTGACCCGGCCTGCGATCTGGCCGTCGCATGGACGCTGCTGACCGGTGACGGCCGGCGGGTGTTCCGCGAACTGCTGCCGGTGGACGACGCCATGTGGGCGCGCGGACGCGGGTGGGCACTCTGGAAGACGATGGCCACCTGCGCCTTCTCCCTGGACGAGACCGACGAGCCGGCGCTTGACGCACGCCGCGCCCTGTCCGAGATCCTGGCCGGGTGAATCAGCACAGAGCCCACCTCGTACGCGGTCGCCCACGCCCATCTCAATGGCCTCGTGGGCTCTCGCGGCCGGGCCCGGCGCCGCGGTCGACCGGCGTGTACGGGCAGAAAGGCCGGCTATGCCTCCATGCCGGCGGTGTCTGGAGCTTCGGGCCCGGTCAGCCGTCCGCGACGGTGCGGAAACCGCAGTTGCCGCTGCTGGACCCGGGGGTGTTGGCCGAGCGGGCGGCGACTCGGTAGCGGTGGCAGTAGGAGTCGTGGCAGAGGAACGACCCGCCCCTGATGACCCTCCGGTCTCCGGTCTCCGGGCCACGAGGGTCCGACAGGGGCGAGCGGGAGTAGTAGCCCGCGTCGAACCAGTCGCTGCACCATTCCCATACGTTTCCGGACATGTCGTGGAGGTCGAACCCGTTGGCCGGATAGGACCGCACGGGTGCGGTCGCCAGCCAGCCGTCCTCACCGGTGTTGTCGCGGGGGAAGTCCCCCTGCCAGATGTTGCACATCCACCTTCCCCCGGGGGTCAGCTCCGAGCCCCAGGGAAAGCGCTCGGCCGCCAGCCCGCCCCGAGCGGCGTACTCCCACTCCGCCTCGGTGGGCAGCCGCCGTCCCGCCCAGGCACAGTACGCCGAGGCGTCGTGCCAGGAGACGTGGACGACGGGGTGGCCGGGCTCGGCCGGCGACAGCGGCCCGTACGGGTGACGCCAGTCCGCGCCGCGTACGACGACCCACCACGGCACCGCGGGGTCGAACCCGAGCACGTCGCCGCGCGAGGCCGCGAGGGCCAGGTGGAAGACGGCCGAGGAGCCCTCCCGTTCCGCGTCCGTGCGGTAGCCGGTGTCGCGGACGAACGCCTCGAACCCGGCCACGGTGACCGGGGTGGCGTCCATGCGGAACGGCGCCAGCCGTACTTCGTGGACCGGGGTCTCCCCGTCGGAGGGATAGCCCTCGTCGTGATGGTCGCCCATGTGAAAGGACCCGCCGGGCAGGGCGACGTCCGCGTGGGCGACGGGGGTCCGGCCGGGGGCGACCGGAGCGCGCGGTCCGTGTTGCGATTCGGTCGCGCGGGAGCAGCAGGGTGTTGACCTCGGCACCTGGGCATTATATGAAACTTTTCACATATGTGATTCAGCACGTATGAGGGAGAGATGTCGTGCGGTTTGAGTTCGTCCTGCTCGGTTTGCTGGCCTGCCGCCCCTGTAGCGGCTACGACCTGCGCAAATGGGTGGAGGTCGAGGGGCAGTTCATGCGCTCTCGCGTGCACCACAGCCAGATCTACCGGCTGCTGGCCCGCATGGTGGCCGACGGGTGGGTGGAGTTCGAGGTTGATCCGCGCGAGGGCAAGCCGGACGCGAAGGTCTACCGGCTCACCTCGGCCGGCCACGAGGCACTCCTGGAGTGGGTGCGCTCGCCGTACGAGCCGCCCAGCCGCTTCAAGGACGCCGACTTCATAGCGCGGTTCGGTTTCGCGGCGGCGCTGGATCGCGCGGCCGCGCTACGGATGATCGAGACGGAACTCGACTACCGGCGCGCCCAGATCGCCCGCAACCGTGACCGCGACAGGACCCTGCGGTTCGAGGACCCGCTGCCCGAACTGGACCAGAGCCTGGCCCAGGAGGTGTTCGACCGCATACACACCCAGGGCGCGGCGTCGGTGGACAGGTGGGTGGCCTGGCTGGAGGAGACCAAGACATGGCTGGAGGGCCGATGAGAGCGATCATGGTGATGTTCGACAGCTTGAACAGGCACATGTTGCCGCCGTACGGCGGTGACTGGACGCACGCGCCGAACTTCGCGCGGCTGGCCGAGCGTGCCACCACCTTCGACCACTGCTACGCAGGGTCGATGCCGTGCATGCCGGCCCGCCGCGAGCTCCACACGGGCCGCTACAACTTCCTGCATCGCAGCTGGGGCCCGCTGGAGCCGTTCGACGACTCGATGCCGGAACTGCTCAAGCTGAGCGGCGTCCACACCCACCTGGCCAGCGACCACTACCACTACTGGGAGGACGGCGGCGCCACGTACCACAACCGCTACACCACGTGGGAGTTCTTCCGCGGCCAGGAGGGCGACCCGTGGAAGGGCCACGTGGCAGACCCGGAGATCCCCGAATCGCTCAAGGGCCGGCGCAACGAGAACTTCCGGCAGGACTGGATCAACCGGCAGTACATGGACACCGTCGAGCGCCACTCCCAGACGCGCACGTTCGACGCCGGGCTGGAGTTCATCCGCACCAATGCCGCTCAGGACAAGTGGTTCCTGCAGATCGAGACGTTCGACCCGCATGAGCCGTTCTTCTCCCACCAGCGTTTCAAGGATCTCTATCCACACGACTACGACGGCCCGCACTTCGACTGGCCCGACTACAAGCGGGTGACCGAGACGCCCGAGCAGGTCCAGCACGCACGCTACGAGTACGCGGCGCTGCTGTCGATGTGCGACCACTCCCTCGGCAGGGTGCTCGACCTCATGGACGAGCTGGAGCTGTGGGAGGACACGATGCTCATCGTCAACACCGACCACGGCTTCCTGCTCGGAGAGAAGGGCTGGTGGGCCAAGTGGGTCCAGCCCTGGTACAACGAGCTGGTCCACCTGCCGCTGTTCGTGTGGGACCCACGCGTACGGGCGGCCGGTGAGCGAGACGACAGGCTCGTGCAGACGATCGACCTGGCGCCGACGCTGCTGGACTACTTCGGCGTGCGGCGGCCGGACGACATGCAGGGCCGCCCGCTGAGTGAAGGTCAGGTACGGCAGGCGGGCCTGTTCGGCGCCCACGGCGGCCACGTCAACGTCACCGACGGCCGCTACGTCTACATGCGCGCCCCCGCCCGTCCCGCGAACGCGCCGCTGGAGGAGCACACGCTCATGCCCACCCACATGCGTGGCCGGTTCTCTCCCGCCGAGCTGGCGAACATCGAGCTGGCCGAGCCGTTCTCCTTCACCAAGGGGATGCGCACGGTGCGCGTGGCGGGCCGTACCTTTCTCAACCCCTACAGCTTCGGCACCCTCCTTTTCGACCTGGAGACCGACCCCGAGCAGTTGTCGCCCATCGTCGACGACGAGGCCGAACGGCGCATGGCCGGCCTGCTCGTGGAACTCCTGCGTGCCGGCGACGCACCTCCGAGCCAGTATGAGCGCCTCGGCCTGCCGTACGACGGACCGGTCGGGGAGGAGCACCTGCTCGTCCGCGCCCAGCGGGACCAGGCCGAGCGGGCCGGACTTCCCCTTCCGCGGCTGGACGACCTGCCTGACAGCAGGCTCTCGGTGCGTGACCCGGTCAAGGCACTGCTGGCCGATCCGCAGGCGGCCGACGTGCTCGCCAGGCACCTGGAGGGGATCGCCGACACCGAGCTCCTCCAGCTCATCGGCGGCCTGCCGCTGCTCGACCTGGCCGCCACGGCCGCCGGCCTGATCCCGCCGGCCGTACTCCGCTCGATCGCCGAGGAGCTGGCCAAGCTCTGACGTGACAGGGCCGGTGGCGGGGCGGCATCCCCACCACCGGCTGAACGCCTTCCCCTCCTCATAGAAAGAGGTGGCGTATGTCCCACATTACCGAGGACGCGCCTACCAAAGTCCGTGGGCGTTGGCGGCAGCTTTCGCTGCTCGGCGGCGCCGTCATCGTCGACAACACCGAATCCAGCCTGGTCAGCGGACTCTTCCCGGTCATCAGGCAGTCGCTGGGACTCTCCCTGGGAGCCCTGGGAATCCTCACCGCCGCAAGCAAGATCGTCGGTGTCTTCACCGGCCCCTTCTGGGTCTGGGCCGCCCACCGCTGGTCCCGCCGGAGCCTGCTGGCCATCACCGCCGGCCTGTGGGGCGTCTGGGGCATCGCCGCCGGCTTCTCGCAGAACTTCACCCAGCTGCTGATCTTCTACACCATCCTGGCCGCCGGCTACGCCGGCGCGCACCCCATCGTCGCCGAGATCATCGGCGACCTGTTCGACGACTCCTCCCGCGGCAGGGCCGTCGGCATCCTGTACGGCGCCATCGCCCTGACCACCTCCATCCTCGGCCCGATCAAGGGGCAACTGGCCAACGTCGACGACGGCTGGCGCTGGGGCCTGTGGGGCATCGGGGTCTTCAACATCCTGCTCGGCGTGGCCATCTGGGTCTGGTTCCGTGACCCGGGCACCGGTGCGGCCGAACGGCAACTGGCCGGGCTCGACCGCGAAGCCCGCGAATCGGGAACAGAGCTGACCTGGAGTCGCGCGATCTCGCTGCTGCGCATTCCCAGCTTCCTGATCCTCCTGGGCTCGCGCCTGCTCTCGGGCCACCTCCTCCTGCTCGCCTTCGGCGTCGTCTTCATGGTGGACGTCTACGGCTTCGACACCGCGACCGCCTCCATCGTGCTCGCTCCTGCCGGCATCGGCTTCTTCATCGGCAACCTGCTCGGCGGCTTCCTGTCGGACCGGGCCGTACGGCGCAGCCCTCGCTACGGGCCGGTCGCGCTCCTCCAGGGTGCCCAGGTCGCCTTCGCCGTGACCGCCTTCGTCGCCACCCAGATCGACTGGGGCTCCATTGGGGTGTTCTCGATCTTCTTCACGTTGACGGGCATCGTCCAGGGCATGAACCCGGGCATCAACCGGCCCATGGTCATGGCCGTCACCCCACCCGAGCTGAGGGGCGCCGCCTTCACCATCTACGTCAACATCGTCGAAGCCATCGCCTGGGCCGTCTTCAGCCTCGGCGCGGGTTTCCTCGGCGAGGTGATCGGGCTGAAGACCGTCTTCCTCGTGGTGCTCGTGGTGCTCATGCTGATCAATGGCGCCTTCCTCACGCTGCTGTACCGGCCTTACGCCCGCGACGTGGAACGGGTCCAGCGAGACCTGGAAGCACGCCGCGCGGCAGCCGTGGAAGGAGGGTGAGCAGCGCTCCGGTGAGCTTGTCGCATCCGGGACGGCGGGGGGCGTGGCGCTGCTGCTCCCGTTGATGGCGGGGCCGGCCCGCGCGGGCCGGCCCCGGTTTCAGGAATTCAGGGAGGAGATGAGTTCGTCCAGATCGCCGCGGGTGACGGGAATCATGGGGAACTCGGCGAGCTGGCTGAGTCGTAGATTGCCCGTCGACCGGTGCCTCTCGCTGCCCTCCTGCGGGTAGGCGTCGCCCAGAGCGCCGCGCACCCGGTCGATCAGCTTCCCGATGAGGGGCGCGCCGACGGGATGGGCGAGCCACTCGGCCAGAGTCGAATCCGCGTCGAGAGCGGGCACCCACGGGTCGCCGCCTACGTGCACGGTGGCGGTGAGCTTGATGTCGCGGCTGGAGGCGCCGACGTCGAGACGGTAGTCGAGCTCCTCGACGAGCCAGGCGCCGGCCGCGGTGTCGAAGTAGGCCAGGTCGTCCCGCGCGATCCGGATGGTGACCTCCCGCCGCTCGCCGGGTTCGAGGTGGACCGCGGCGAAGCCCTTGAGCTCGCGCACGGGCCGGCCGACCCGTGAGCCGGGAGCGCCGAGGTAGACCTGGACGACCTCGTGCCCGGCCCGCTCGCCGGTGTTGGTCACCGTGACGGTCAGCTCGATCCCGTCGTCGCCGGCGCTCGCCCGCAGGTCGGCGTGGGAGAAGGTGGTGTAGGACAGGCCGTGTCCGAAGGGGAAGGAGACCGCCAGCTCGCGGGCGTCGTAGTAGCGGTAACCGACGAACATGCCCTCTCCGTAGGCCGCGTGGTGATGATCTCCCGGCCAGTGCAGGTGGGCGGGCGTGTCGGCCAGCCGTATGGGAATGGTCTCGGTCAGCCGGCCCGAAGGGTTGGCCGCGCCGAACAGCAGGTCGGCGGTGGCGGATCCGCCCGCCTGTCCGCCGAGCCAGCCTTCCAGTACGGCGGGCACGTCGTCGATCCAGCCGGACAGGCGCACGACCCCTCCGTTGGCCAGAACCACCACGACCCGAGGGTTGGCCGCGGTCACCTCGGCCAGCAGCTCGGTCTGCTCGGAAGGCAGGTCCAGATGGTCGCGGTCGAACCCCTCCGACTCGTAGCTGGGCGGCAGCCCGAGGAAGACGACGGCGACCTCCGCCTCGGCCGCGGCGCGTACCGCCTCCTCGCGAAGGGCCGCCGGGGCGGCATGCGGGTCATCGACCGGGAATCCGGGGGCGAAGGTCACCTCGGCGCCCGTGGCGACGATCGCCGACAGCGCGTCGTCCAGCCGTGTCGGATTCACCTTCGAACTGCCCGCCCCCTGGTAGCGGGGCGTGCGGGCGAACTCCCCGATGACGGCCAGGCGCTGGGAAGGTGCCAGCGGAAGCAGGTCACCGTCGTTCTTGAGCAGCACGGCGCCACGGGCCGCGATCTCGCGGGCCAGGGCGTGGTGCTCGTCGGCGTCGTAGCCGGCGCCAGGACGGGCGTGGGCGGCTGCCTTGCGGGCCAGCTCGGCCACCCGCGCCACGCTTCGATCCAGCACCTCCTCGTCGAGTTCGCCGGCGCGGACGGCGGCCGCGACCCGGGCCGGTCCCGCGCCCTGCGAGGTCGGCATCTCCAGGTCCAGGCCGGCCGCCAGAGCCTTGACCCTGTCCACGACCGCTCCCCAGTCGGAGACCACCAGCCCTTCGAAGCCCCATTCGCCACGCAGCACCTCGGTCAGCAGCCAGCGGTTCTGCGAGGCGTGCACGCCGTTGACCCGGTTGTACGAGCACATGACGGTCCAGGGCGCGGCCTGCTCCACCACCCGGCGGAACGCCGGAAGGTAGATCTCGCGCAGGGTGCGGGTGTCGATGTCGGCGCTGACCGTCATCCGCCGGGTCTCCTGGTTGTTGGCGGCGAAGTGCTTGACCGAGGCGCCCACCCCCTGCGCCTGCAGGCCGTTGACCCAGGAGACCCCGAGCATGCCGCTGAGCAGCGGATCCTCGGAGTAGTACTCGAAGTTCCTGCCGCAGAGCGGGCTGCGCTTGAGGTTGACGCCCGGCCCGAGCAAGACGTGGACGTCCTCGGCGAGCGCCTCCCGCCCCAGCGCGCGACCGGTCCGCTCGGCCAGTGCGACATCCCAGGTGGAGGCGAGCGTGACGGCTGGCGGGAAGCAGGTGGCCGCGGCACTGGCCTGGATTCCCAGGTGGTCGGCCTCCTGCTCGGTCTGCGGCCGGAGCCCGTGCGGCCCGTCGGCCATCCGCACCGCGGGGATCCCGGCCGCCGGCAGCGCCACGGTGTGCCACCAGCCCGCGCCGGAGGTCAGCGCCGCCTTCTCGTCGAGATTCACTTGATCACTACCTTCGTTCTGTACGGACGGCGCGTAGCCGCCCATGATCAGGAGATCGCCCCGGACAGGGCAGGATCGCCGCGAAGTTGCCCATGCCGCGGTCCCGACCGCGGCATCGCGCATAGTCCTCCTCGCCGGCGATTCGCGAGGCCCGCCGCGTATGGCGCCCCAGGCCCGAACAAAAACAGTACGGTGTTCGGTTTTTTCTGGCAAGAGTAGACTCGCTCGGGTGAATGAGCGGGGCGCCTACCCGAAGGGGGTGGCCAAACGGGAGGAGATCCTTCGCATCACGCTTGAGATCTTCGGGCGAGAGGGCGAACGGAACACCACCCTGCGGATGATCGCCAAGGAGGGCGGCATCAGCCTGACCGGTCTCATGCACTACTTCGATTCCAAGGACCACCTGTTGCTGGAGGTCCTGCGCGCCGGCGACGAGGCCGCCGACAAGCGCTTCAACAGCCCTGGAGCGGCCAGGGACCCGGGCGAGTTCCTCGCCGCCGCCATGGCCGAGAACGCCCGCAACCCACCCAAGGTCCGTCTCTACCTCGCCCTCGCCGCCGCGTCGACCGATCCCGGACATCCGGCCCACGCCTACTTCAAGGAGCGGTTCATCCGGATCCGGCAGGCGATCGCCGACCACGTCGAAGCCGAGCAGCGCGAGGGGCGGGCCGACCCCGCCCTCGATCCCTCCCTGCTGGCCACCGCGCTCCTGGCGGTTACTGACGGTGTGCAGCTTCAGTGGCTGAGCGATCCCGCCATCGACATGGCCGACACGGTTCGCCGTATGTGGCGGGCGATGCTGCGAGGATCCGCCGGCCCGCCCGCTTCGGTATGACGGGGGTCATGCTCCTGATCGCCGGCCAGGAGATCGGCGCGCGTGACACCAAGGGCTGTGGCTCACGCTGAGCCTCCGGTGGGGCCATGGCGATGCTGCTTGACCGTCGGCGCCTCCGGGAGGTCGGTTACGACCTCAACGCCAGGCCGGGTCGACGATCGTGGTCATGATGTGCTGCCGCTCGTCGTGGTCGCCGAATCCGGATTCGACGGCGTTGCGGACCAGCCGGTGGAGTTCGGGGGCGGTCAACTGGTGGGCCTGGGCCACGGCGGCCATCTCCGTGCTGACCTTCACGCCGGACATCAGCCGGTTGTCGGTGTTCACCGTGACGTTGAAGCCGAGGCGGAGCATCGGGCCGATGGGGTGACGTTCCAGGGAGTCCACGGCTCCGATCTGCACGTGACAGGTGGGCGCCATCTCCAGGCAGATCCGCCTGTCGCGGACATAGCTCGCCAAGCGGCCCAGCCGGGGGGAGGGGCCTGAGAGGTCCGTCATGTCGTGGGCCAGGCGGACGCCGTGCCCGATCCGCTCCGCGCCGTGTTCCAGCGCGTCGGAGATGAGCAGCAGGTCCGGTTCCTCGCTGGCGTGGACGGTCAGCCGTACCAGCTCTGCACGGATCAGGGCGAGGGCCGCCGCGTGCAGTGCGGCGGGCCAGCCCGTCTCGGCTCCGGCCAGGTCGAAGCCGACGATCCGAGGGTCACGGCGGCGCCATCGGGCGGTCAGCTCGGCGATCTCCAGCGAGCGGCGCTCGGTCCGCAGCGCGCAGACGATCGTGTTGACCACGATCGGGAAGCCGCCGGGGGTCCTGGCCTCGGACATCCCCTCGGCCAGGCCGTCCTGGACGGCCTGCATGATCTCGTCCAGGCTCAGGCCGCGCTCCTGGTGCTTCTCCGGCGCGTACCGCACCTCCGCGTAGACGACGCCGTCGGCGGCCAGATCGAGTACGGCTTCGCGCGCCACCCGGCGCAGCCCCTCAGCCGTCTGCATGACGGCCGTGGTGTGCCGGAAGGTGTCCAGGTACGCCGCCAGGTCACCCTGTTCGGCGCCGCGGACGAACCACCGGGCCAGCTCGTTCTCGTCGGCCGACGGAAGCGGGTGGCCGATGGCGTCGGCCAGTTCGATGATCGTCGCGGGCCGGAGCCCGCCGTCGAGGTGGTCGTGCAGGACCGCCGTCGGCAGGTCGGCGCGGAGCCCGCCCGTCCGGGGGTCGAGGAGAGTCGTGTTCATGAGCCCTTTCCGGTGATCCTGTCCACGAACCGCCTGACGAAGGTGGCCCGGTCGACGTCGAACGCGATGCGTACTCTAGGGCTGTTTCCCAGTCGCGGGCGTCGGAGTCCTGGCCGGATCGTGCCGCGCAGCCTCTGGCCCTACTGCCAGACCACTGAGAGAATCCACGCCGCTGCGGCATTCGGCCTGCTCGCCGACGACGTCGTCTTCCACATCGGCGGCGACTGCATCGTGACGGGCGAGCACCGCGGCAAGGACGCCATCGTCAGGCTCGGCACGCTCGTGCGCGAGGAGACCGGCGGCACCTTCCACACCAGGCTCCTCTCGGTCCAGGCCAACGACTCCTACGCCGTCACCCTCCACCACGGGACCGCCGAACGCCGCGGGGAGCGCATCGAGATGGACAACTTCATCGTGTACGGCTTCGCGCGCGGCCTGGTCAAAGACCGCTGGGGAGTACGTATCCGACCAGAGCGCCCACGACGCCTTCTGGAGGCGATGACACCCGCCTTTCACGACGACCCGAAGCCGTGTCAGAGCGATGTCAGTCCGGTGTAGGGCCGCGGCGCGACAGTTCTCGGCATGGATGCAGCTATGCGGCCCAGCGCCGACACCAAGGGCTTCGTCGCGAAGCTCCTCGCCGACCGTCACTCCGTCCCCCTCTCCGTCGCCCTCCACCTGGTGCCCGGCGCGCTCATCGTCGCCGTGTACGCCTTCGCCGCCGCCCCTCTCGTCCGGGCGATCAACTTCCCGATCTTCATGGCCTGGGCGATCGCCCTCGCGGTCGTGCTCTTCCCGCTCCAGCTCTGCCTGCTGTGGCTGGGCAAGAAGCGGACCGGCCGCTTCACGATGAAGGGCGTCGTCCGCTACCACGACAGGCCGCTCACCCGCGGCAGGGTCTTCTGGCTGGGCGCCGCCTGCCTCGTGTGGATGACCGTGGTCTCGCTCGCGCTGACCCCGCTGGACAACGTCGTCTACGACTGGTTCTTCACCTGGGTCGACTACCAGGGCGCCGGGCCCGACGGCACCGCGTACCTCCAGGGCTATTCACGGGAGCTCGTGCTCACGACGCTGCTGATCTGCGGGCCGTTCACCGGTTTTCTCCTGCCCCTGATCGAGGAGTACTACTTCCGCGGCTTCCTGCTGCCCCGCCTCCCGCAGCTCGGCAGGTGGGCCCCGATCTTCAACACCGCCCTGTTCTCCGTCTACCACTTCTGGGCTCCCTGGACGGTTCTGTCCAAGCTCGTCTTCCTCTACCCGGGGGTCTGGCTCGCCTGGAAGAAGCAGGACATCCGCATCTCGATCGCCATGCACCCCGGCTCGGCGCTCCTGATGACCGTGGTGGGCGCCGCTGCCCTCGCCTCCGGCGCGTACGCGCTGTAGGACTCTCGATCACGGTTCGGTCTCGATCGAGGGAAGCCGAGCTGGCGATATCGCGGAGGGTCACTTGTCACATGAAGGCGTAACAGACACCGTTTCGCCAGCTCAGCTTGATGGGAACACCAGTTCTAAAAGAGGGTTCGACTACTCATCGTCGATCTTGACCGAAGTCCGGATCGTCTGGCTTGATCAGGGCATTCCCTCCACTCCCAACCAGGAGCTGCCCGTGATCATCCGCCGTTTGACCGGCCTGGCCGCGGTGGCCGTCCTCATGGCCACCGCCCTGGCGACCCCGGCCTCGGCCGCCACGACCGACCTCGGAGCATCTCTCGGCTACGGCTCGCGCAGCGGCGACCTCGCCGCCGGGGGCGGCAAGGTCTTCGTCTCCGCGGAAGACCGGATCGTCGTCACGAACGCCCAAGGCGACCTGACCGGCGCCATCACGGGCCTGTCCGGCGTGTACGGCCTGGCCGCCAACCCGGCCGGAACCACCCTCTACGCAGCGCTGGCCGGATCGGACCAGGTGGCCGAGATCGACACCGCCACCCTGGCGATCAAGCGCCGCATCGACCTTCCCCAGCACCCCTGCCCGACCTCCCTGGCCCTCACCGGCGATCGCCTCTGGGTGGGCTACGGCTGCTTCGACGCGTTCGAGGGCGGCTTCCTCGCTCTCGACCTGACGGCGACCACGCCCGTCCCCGTCGCCGTCGGGCTTGGCCTCCACAGCGCCCCGAAGGTCGTGGCCGCCGGCGACACCCTTGTGGCCGGTGAGGTGACGGGCGTACCAGCAGATCTGATCGTCTACGACATCAGCGGCCCCGCTCCCACCTCGCGCGGCAAGATCGACGGCGTGACGCACGACCAGTCCGAGGTGCGCGACCTCGCGCTGACCTCCGACGGTACGCGGGTGATCTCGGCGTTCGACACCCCGTACCGCTTCGACGTCTGGGACACCACGACCCTGTCCCGGGTAGGCCACTACGGCCAGCGGCACGAGGCGTACCCCACGGGCCTGGCGATCAGCCCGGACGACGCCCGCGTCGCCGGCGGACGTGACTGGAACACCGACGTCACGGTCTACGACGCGACCACGGGCGCGACGCTCTTCGCGGCGGACAACCCGGCGGGAAGGTTCGTCACAGGCGGCCTGGCATTCGCGGACACCACCCTGTACGCCCTGCTGCGAGACACCGGGGACCACCTGCACCTGTGGCGGATCCCGCTACCTTAGGTGGGCGAGGAGTGCGCTGCTGTCCCCGCTTCCGTCCTCACCACGTCACCCGTAGGGAGTTCAGCCCGAACGCCACGCTGAAAACCCGGAAATCCACCTTCTCGTACGGCTCCGCCAGCGCAAGCCCGGGAAAGCGCCGGAACAGGAGAGAAAAGGCCATCCGCATCTCCAGCCGGGCCAGCGGCGCCCCGAGGCAGTGGTGCACGCCGTGGCCGAACGCCACGTGACGGGCGCCGGACCGGGTGACGTCGAGCCGGTCCGGGTGCTCGGTGAACGCGGGGTCCCGGTTGGCCGCGGGAAGCGAGCAGATGACCAGTGCCCCCGCGGGGATGACCGTTCCGGCGATCTCGACCTCGGTCGTGGTGGTGCGGGGCGGGGGCGACTGGGAGATCGACAGCCAGCGCAGCAGTTCCTCGACGGCGGGTTCGATCAGCGCCGGGTTCGCGCGGACCTTCGCGAGCTGGTCCGGATGCCGCAGCAGGGTGAGGACGCCCAGGCCGATCATGTTCGCGGTGGTCTCGTGCCCGGCCAGCAGCAACTGCCCGGCGACCCCGATCAGCTCGTCGGTGCCGATCTCGTCGCCGTGCTCGCGTACCAGCGTGCCCAGCAGGTCCTCACCCGGCTCACGCCGCGCGTGGGCGACCAGTTCCGCCAGGTAGGCGCGCTCCTCCCGGCGGGCCGCGGTCAACTCCTCCACCGGCAGCGAGACGTCCAGCAGCCGCGTGGACCGGTTCTGGAACGCGGTCCGGTCGGCGGCCGGGACGCCCAGCAGCTCGCAGATCACCAGGGACGGCACCGGCAGCGCGAAGTGCGCCACCAGATCGGCGGGTCTGCCCGCCCGCTCCAGATCGTCCAGGGCCGCGTGGACGATCTCGGTGATCCGCGGTTCGAGCGCGCGCATCCGGCGGCCCGTGAACTCCGGCGTGAGCATCCGGCGCAGCCGCGTGTGCTCCGGCGGGTCCAGCCCGATGAGCTGTCCGGCGCGCGTTCTGGCCAGCTCGTCGGGATCCAGCGCGGCGCCTCCGCGCAGCGGGGTCAGGGCGCTGCTGAACCGCGCCGGATCCGTGAGCACGCGGCGCACGTCCTCGTGGCGGCAGACCAGGTAACCGGGCAGGCCCCACGGCGTCTCCACCGGGACCACCCCCTCGTCGTCGCGGGCGCGGGCGAGTTCGGCTGCCGGGGCGAGCCCGTTCCGTCGTAGCTGCAGCGGCAGGGCGGTGATGGCGCGATTGTCGCTCATGTCAGGGCGACGAACGGCCGACCCCTCCAGGGACACCCGAAAGATCCGATGTATTTACCTGTATATCGACTACGGGTCAGACTCGCCATAATAGTAAGGTTTGTTAACTTAGTTCCCGAAATAGCAGCGTACGGGCTCCGCGATCCCCGGATATGGCGACTTGCGGCGGCGGGAGGACGCGTGCGAAACTGGCCAGGACTTAATTGAAAAGGTTCTTTCCAGTTAGGGCTTTCGGCCTGCTGGTTGATGTCTCCTTTCCGGCTATACATCCAATGTCTTGGAGTGGCTATGGACGAGTTCCCCGAGCGCATCACCAGATGACCACCGACCACGCGGTCGCGGGCCGCGCCCACGTTCTGTCCTCCGGGCAGGAGCGGCTGTGGTTCCTGAGCCAGCTCGACCCGGGCAGCGCCACGTACAACATGTTCGTCACCGAGCGCCTGCGCGGGCCGCTCGACGGCGACGCGCTCGAACGCGCCCTCGTCGCGGTCGCGGCCGGGCACGAGGTGCTGCGCACCCGCTACGCCGACGAGGACGGCCGGCCCGTCGCGGTCGTCGACCCGCGCCCGCGCGTGAGGCTGACCAGGGCCGACGTCAGCGGCCCCGACGCCGAGGAACGCGCCGCGCGGCTGGTGGGCGAGTGGACCGGGCGGCCGTTCGACCTGGTGGAGGACCAGCCGCTGCGGGCCTGCCTGATCAGGCTCGGCCCGGTCGAGCACGTGCTGGTCATCGTGCTGCACCACATCGCCGCCGACGGCTGGTCACTGGGCATCCTGCTGGGTGAGATCAGCCGCCACTACAACGGCGAGTCCCCGGCCCCGCCCGCCCTGCAGTACGGCGACTACGCGCGCGAGCAGCGCGAGGGGAACGGCGCGCCGCCCGAGGCGCTGCTCGCCCGGCTCGGCGGGGCGCCCGGCCTGGAGCTGCCGACCGACCGGCCGCGCCCGCTGGTCAAGACCACGGCGGGGGACCGGGTGGTCACCACGCTGCCCGCCGGGCTCAGCGAGCGGATCGGGCTGCTGGCCAGGCGGGAGCGGTGCACGCTGTTCATGACGCTGATGGCCGCCTTCCAGGCGCAGTTGTCCCGCTACAGCGGCCAGGACGACGTGTGCGTCGGCACGCCGATCTCCACCCGCGACAGCGAGGACCTGGAGGCGGTGATCGGCTTCTTCCTCAACACCGTCGTGGTGCGGACCGACCTGTCGGGCGACCCGACGTTCCGCGAGCTCATGCGGCGGGTGCGGGGCGCCGCGATGGAGTCGTTCACGGCCGCGGACGTGCCCTTCGACCGGCTCGTCGACGCCCTGGACCTGCGCAGGGACCTGAGCCGGACGCCGCTGTTCCAGGCCGAGCTGGTGATGGGCGCAGGGACCGGCGGCGGGCTGACGCTCGACGGGGTCACCTCCGAGCCCTACGATCCGGGGACCGCGCAGGCCAAGTTCGACCTGACGCTGGAAGCCTGGTCCGGGGAGGGTGGGCTGCGGCTCTTCCTCGTCTACAGCACCGACCTTTTCGACCGCGCCACCGCCGAACGCTTCTGCGGCCACTTCGCCAACCTGCTGAGCCAGGTGACCGACGATCCCGACGTGCGGCTGTCGGAGCTCGAACTCGCCGGGCCCGACGAACGCGCCGTCCTCGACGCCTGGAGCAGGGCCGAGCCGGTGCCGCCGCGGGCGCGCACGCTGCACGAGATGGTGGAGGAGACCGCCGCCGCGCGGCCGTCGGCCCCCGCCATCGTCCAGGGCGGACGTACGCTGACCTACGCAGAGCTGGACGGCAGGGCCAACCGGCTGGCCGGGATGCTCAGGGACCACGGCGTGGGCAGGCAGGACCGGGTGGCGGTCTGCCTGGACCAGTCGCCCGAGCTGGCCGTGGCCGTGCTGGGCGTGCTCAAGGCGGGCGCCGCCTACGTGCCGGTCGATCCTGAGCAGCCCGCGGACCGGCTGGCGTACCTGCTGGCCGACTCCGGGGCGGCGGCGCTGGTGTCCGACCGCCGCGCCGGGGGGTTCGGCGGGCCGGTGCTCGACGTCCCGCAGGACGCGGCCGAGCCGGTCGTCCCGCTGGCCGGATCGGACGACCTGGCCTACGTCATCTACACCTCCGGGTCCACCGGGCGGCCGAAGGGCGTGGCCGTACAGCATCAGCAGGTCCTCAACTACCTGTCCGACGTGCGCGAGCGCTTCGGCGTCGTGGACGGGGCGCGGTTCGGGCTGCTGCAGTCGCTCTCGTTCGACTTCGGGATCACGGTCTTCTACCTGGCGCTCATGACCGGCGGGACCCTGGAGCTGTACCCGTCG
Organism: Nonomuraea sp. NPDC050790; assembly: GCF_044456745.1. Classification (NCBI taxonomy): domain Bacteria; kingdom Bacillati; phylum Actinomycetota; class Actinomycetes; order Streptosporangiales; family Streptosporangiaceae; genus Nonomuraea; species Nonomuraea sp. NPDC050790. The sequence goes on from NZ_JBITGF010000019.1 coordinate 76,334, forward strand.
CGGATCTCCGGGGCCGAGTTCGCCGACCACGGGCTCGACTACCTCAAGATGACGCCCTCCCACTTCGGCGCCCTCGCCGCCGAGGTCTCCCCGGTACGGCTGCTGCCCCGCCGTACCCTCATCTTCGGCGGCGAGGGGTCGAGCTGGCAGCAGACCAAGGAGCTCGCGGCGCTGGGCCGGTGCGAGATCGTCAACCACTACGGCCCGACCGAGACCACCGTCGGCGTCACCACCTACACCGTCAGCCCCGACGACGAGGTACGCGGCCCCGTCACCCCCATCGGCCGCCCGCTGGGCCACGCCCGGGTCCACGTGCTCGACGCCGCCATGCGTCCCGCGCCCATCGGGGTGCCCGGTGAGCTGTGTGTGGGCGGCGACCGGCTGGCCAGGGAGTATCTCGGACGGCCGGACCTGACCGCCAAGGCGTTCGTGACCGTGCGCGGTGAACGCCTCTACCGCACCGGCGACCTGGCCCGCTGGCTGCCCAGCGGCGACCTGGAGTTCCTGGGCCGCCGCGACCTCCAGGTGAAGATCCGCGGCTACCGGGTCGAACTGGGCGAGATCGACGAGGCGCTGCGCGGGCTGCCCGGCGTGGCGCACGCGGTGGCCGACGCCCGGGGCGCGCACGGCGCCAAGGAACTGGTCGCCTACCTGGTGGCCGACGACCAGCCCGTACCGGTCGGCGAGCTGCGGCGGGAGCTCGCCGCCACCCTGCCCGAGTACATGATCCCCACCCGCTACGTCTGGCTGGACCGGCTGCCGCTGAAGTCCCACGGCAAGGTCGACCGGGCCGCGCTGCCCGAGCCGGAGGGCGAGCGCCCGGAACAGGGCGTGGCCTACGAGCCGCCGTCCGGCCCGGTCGAGGAGACGGTCGCGGCGGCCATGGCCGACGTGCTCGGGCTGTCCGGGGTCGGCGCGCTCGACGACTTCTTCGACCTCGGCGGACACTCTCTGCTGGCCACCCGCGTCATCGCCAGGCTCCGCCGCGACCTGCCGGAGGAGTGCGCGCCGGTCAGCGTGATGGACCTGTTCCAGCACCCGACCGTGCGGAGGCTGGCCGCCGTGGCGGCGGCGCCGTCCGCGCGGCGCGGGCTGCTCTACCTGCTCACCCCGCCCGAGCCCGCCACACGCTCCCTCGTCTGCGTCCCGTACGGCGGGGGCAGCGCCGTCGTCTACCAGCCGCTGGCCGACGCCCTGCCACGGGGCACGGCGCTGTACTCGGTGGCCGTGCCCGGCCACGACCTCGGCCTGGAGGAGGAGCCCCGGCCGCTGGCGCAGGTGGCGGCCGAGTGCGCGGCGGAGATCCTGGAGAAGGTACGCGGGCCGCTGTCGCTCTACGGTCACTGCGGCGTCGGCGGCGCGCTGACCGTGGAGATCGCCCTGCTGCTTGAGGCGGCGGGGCGCGAGGTCGAGACGGTGTACCTGGGCGGCATCTTCCCCTTCGCCAGGCCGACGCGCGGGCTGCTGGGCCTGTGGGCCAGGCTGACCGGCGACGACCGGTGGCGCAGCGACCGCGGCCAGCTCAACTGGCTGACCTCGATGGGTGCCGACCTGGGCGACCTCGACGAGGAGCAGCGGGCGTTCATCGTGCGCAACATGCGGCACGACGCGCGGCAGGCGGAGGAGTACTTCACCGGCCTGCTGCAGGCGGAGGGCCGCTCCAGCCTGCGTGCGCCGATCGTGTCGATCGTGGGCGAGCAGGACCCGACGACGGAGTACTACGAGGAGCGCTACCGCGAGTGGCACTTCCTGACCGGGCACACCACGCTGGCGGTGATCCAGGAAGCCGGTCACTATTTCCTGAAATATCGGGCGGAGGAGCTGGCGGCGATCCTCTCCCGCTCGCGGCTCACCCCGGGCGACAGCGGAACGGGATGGAGCGTCCGCGCGGTGTCCACGGGCACCGAGCGAGCCCCCGCCGCGGGACCCGAGCCGAGCGTGCGGCGCTTCCTCGTCGTGGCGCTCGCCCAGATGGCGACGATCACCGGCGCCACGATCACCGAGTTCGCCATCCCCATCTGGATTTACCTCACCACCGGGCGCCTGGCCCAGATGGCGCTGCTGACCGTGCTCGCCGTGATCCCGGGCGTGCTGGCCGCGCCGCTGGTCGGCGCCATCGTCGACCGGTCGGGCAAGCGGGCGGTGATGCTCGCGGCCAGCCTGGCCGGGCTCGCCATCCAGTCGACGGCCGCGGTGCTGCTGTTCACCGGCGGGCTCGACACCTGGACGTTGTATCCGCTGCTCACGCTTCTGTCCGTGGCGCTGGCCTTCCAGCGGGTGGCGTACGCGTCGGCGATCCCCCAGCTCGTGCCCAAGCGCTACCTCGGCCACGCCAACGGGGTGGCGCAGATGACGACGGGTGTGGCGCAGTTCATCGCCCCGCTCATGGCCGTGGGCCTGATGTCGGTGATCGGGCTGGGCGGCATCCTGATCGCCGACGTCGTGGGATACCTCGTGGCCGGGGCCGTACTGGTGTTCACGCGCTTCCCCGCCACCCTCGCCCACCAGCGCAGGGAGACGGTCGCCGCCGAGATCAGGGCGGGCTTCCGGCTGTCGATCGGCAACCGGGACTTCCGGGCGATGGTGCTGTTCTTCGCGCTGCTGGCGATCGTCCTGTCCCCGGTCTTCATGCTGTACTCGCCCCTCGTCCTCTCCTTCGCCGGACTCCCCGAGGTCGGCACCGTCGCGCTGTGCGGCGGCGCGGGCGCGGCGGTCGGCGGCCTGGCGATGAGCCTGTGGGGCGGCCCGCGACGCCGCCGGATGATCGGCATGCTGCTGCTCACGCTGGTGATCGCCGCGTCCTGCGTGCTGGTCGGCCTGACCAGGTCGCTCGTGCTGATCGGCATCGGGGCGTTCGGGGTGTCGCTGGGGCTGGCCCTGGTCAACGGCGTGTACGCGACGATCATCCAGGTGAAGGTGCCCCAGCGGTACCACGGCCGGGTGTTCGCCCTCAACCAGATGGTGGCCTGGTCCACGATCCCGCTGGGGGTGGGGGTGCTGACGCCGATCGCGGAACGCGCACTCGAACCGCTCATGCTCCCGGGCGGCGCACTGGCCGGCACCGTGGGCACCGTCCTCGGTACCGGCCCGGGCCGCGGCATAGCACTGATCTACGTCATCTTCGGCCTGCTCATAGCCGTTCTGGTGGCAGCCGCCCTGAGAACCAGGGTCCTGTCCCATTTCGACACCCAGGTCCCCGACGCGACTCCCGACGACCTCGTCGGAGTAGCCCACCTCAAGCAGGGCGTATAAGGGGGTTTCTTCTCGCCGCCATCGGAACCGTCGGGTGCGTATTAGTACTGACCGCCGTGATGCTCATTACCGCGATCACCGCCACCGCGAATTCGACGGTCCGAAATGCCCGGCCCCGGTGAATGGGGTTTATAAAACTATGTCGGAAATGCGATAATTAGGCCGGGCTATCGCAAAGGAGTGCCATGATCGCGCTCATTGTCATCGACGCACAGAAGGAATACTCCGGTTCCGGCGCGCTGCCGGTGGAGCGCTTCGATGAGACGATCGGCAACATAGGACGTCTCCTGGACACCGCCCGGGGCAACGACGCGGCCACGGTCGTGCACGTGCGCCACATCAGCCCCGTTCCCGGCGACCGGTCCTTCGCCGCGGGCAGCCCCGGGCTCGACTTCGTCGACGCGCTGCGGCCGGCGCCGGAGGAGTTCGTCCTGACCAAGCACTACGTCGGCGCCTTCTCCAACCCCGACCTCGACCGGCACCTGATCCGCAACGGCGTCGACCGCGTGGTGATCTCCGGGTTCACCTCGTTCATCTGCTGTGACACCACGGCCCGCGAGGCGGTGCAGCTCGGGTACAAGGTGGTCTACGTCGAGGACGCCATCAGCGAGTTCAGCCTGCCCGGCCACAGCGCCGAGGACCTGCACCGGCACGTCAGCGCCGTGCAGGGAGCCGCGTTCTCGACCGTGACCTCCACCAGCGAGGCGGTCGCGATGCTGGCGGGCAAGGCCTGACGAGGTGTCCGTGGGGCGGCCGCCGCCGGCCGCCCCACGGAGCCCGGGGTCACACCGGAATCACCCTGATCGACGGATGGTTCTCGGTGTTGAGGTAGAGCTTCTCCTTCTTGCCGTCCTGCTCCAGCTCCACGATCAGCCGGTACTTGTAGACACCGGGCTTGGCGGTGCTCAGGACGGTGCCGGCCCAGTAGTAGTAGACGGGCGTCCACGGATCGCGCATCTTGTCCGGCGCGCCGTAGATCTTGAGCTCGACGCAGACCTTCTTCTCCGCGACGTCCTCCTCGTCACCGACCTCGGTGTCCAGGAAGACGATGTTGTTGATCTTGGGCATGGGCGGCCAGGTGCCGTCGGGCCGCTTTTCCATGTCGATCGGGCGGATGATCCAGTTGAGCACCTGGCCCTGCTTGCAGACCGTCTCCAGCCGCGAGGTGCCCTGGCCGCTGCCGCCGTAGCTGTTGTCGACCATGTACATGGCGTCGGTCAGCGACTTCTCCTCCGTGGCCTTCTCCATGTCGACGAGCGTGACGATGTTGAGCTGGACGGAGTTGAGCTGGCCGGGGTTCTGCTTCTCCTCCGAACCGCGCGCGCGGCTCTGTGGCGTGACCATCGGCGTTCCTCCTTCAGCCGACCAGGATGGGCGACAGCGTGGTGCGGATGGGCTGGGCCCGGGTTCCGAGCAGGAAGTCGATCTGGTACGGCACCGTGTCGATCTCGTCCTTCTTGACCGTGGCGATCCAGTAGGCGACGTCGGTGCCGGGGTAGACACGGCGCTCCGGCTCGCACACCTCCGCGTCGATCAGGATGCCGGCGATGCCGACGTACGCCTCGCACTCCAGCGCCAGGACGTTCCACACCAGCCTGTCGCCGCGCCGTACGCTGGTCCGCAGCTCCTCGGTGCCGAAACCGGTGGAGCCGCCGCCCTTGTTGGTGTCGTACAGGTACAGGTGGCCGTGCATGCTGTCGGCGGCCAGCGCGCCCACGGCGTCCACGACCGCGGTGATCGAGATCGGCGGCCGGGAGCTGCCGTTGTCGCGCGGCTTCGCTCTGGGGGGCACTTCTCCTCCTTGGGATTACGGCTGCGCCGGCGGGACGGGCGGGATGGGCAGCAGGCCGACGCCCGCCTTCGTGAAGGCGTTGCGCTTCGGCTCCGAGGTGATCTTCAGGCGGGACGCGCAGGTCAGGTCCACCGGCTCCCACGTCCAGTCGCCGCCCTGGAGGATCAGCCGGTGGAGCTGGACGGCCATCGTGTAGCCGTAGATCCCGGGGCGTGAGGTGTCGACCGTCGCCGACCAGTACCAGCCGTCGGTGACCATGTCCGGCGAGCCGTACTCGGCCGGATACATGATCTTCTTGTCGACGGCCTCGCCGTAGATGTCGGTGATGACCGGCGGCGGATAGCTGTGCCCGGCCGAGCCGTCGTAGGAGATGACCTTGCCGGTGACGTCCAGCACCTTCTGCCCGGCCGGTCCGCGGGTGCGCTTGGTGGTCTTGGTGCGGGTGCCGACCACCTGCTGGATCCTGTTGAGCTCCGCCGCCGCGTCGGGGCCGGTGGGCGGCTTGCTGACCAGCGTCTCCAGCTCGGCCAGCGCCTGCTGGTCGGTCTGGCGGGCGCGCTCGGCCTCGTAGCCGCGCGGCACCGTCGGCGGGATCGAGCCGAGGCTGTAGGGCAGCCAGTTGAGCACCTGCTCGCTGGCCTGCGAGCCGTCGCTCCAGTGGGCGCCGTGGATGGCGGTGACGAGTTCGCCGGTGCCCTGTCCCTCCGAGCCGTGCAGCTTCATGTTGTCGAACAGGTAGGTGTTGCCGTCGAGCGTCTTGGTCTCCAGTGCGTGGCCGACGTCCACGAGCACGATGATCGCCAGTTGCTGGGGCATGGCACTCCTTCCTAGATGCGCATCAGCGCGGGGGAGTCGACGTGCAGCAGGCTGTGCGGGCCCTCGTACATCTGGAACTCGATCCGATAGCGGTAGGGCACGCCCGGCACCATGTGCTGCGGCACCACCCCGGACCAGACGTCGAGGTCGAGCTTCTCGCTGTCGTCGCCATCGCCGCCGGGAACGGCGGGCTGCCCGACGAAGGTGATGTTCTTGATGTCGACCGGCGTCTGCAGGTCGACCGCCAGCACCGTCCACTGCACGACCTGGCCGGCCTGGACGTTGGTGCACAGCTCGGGCGTGCCCTGCTTGGTGCTGTGCAGGCCGCCGTTGTCGATCATGCAGAGGTTGCCGTTGAGCAGTGAGCGGTCCGACAGCGCCCCGATGACGTCCACCAGGGCCATGATGTTCACGTGCGATTTCGCCACCACGTCCGTGCTCCTCTCATGTGCGTGTGTGGTCAGCCCCGATCCCGCACCAGCGGCACCTTGCCCACGGCCGTCCGCTCGATCTCCGCGGAGGCGCGGCGCACGAACCGGATCAGGAACCGGTAGCCGGTCTTCTCGATCGAGACGGGGTTCGCCTCGCCCTGGTTGAACAGCGACAACGACCGCGGCAGCGCGCTGAGGAAGACCCGCTGCGCGCCGTAGGGGCCGAGGACCGCCTCGGTCGCGTAGGTCAGCCCCGCCACGTCGTCGACCGCGGCGAGCAGCGTGATCGTGCGGCTCTCCCGGTGGTTGACGAACTGGACCTCGTGGGAGACCTCGTCCAGGTCCACCGCGGTCGCGATCCGCAGGTCCTCGCGGACCGCCGCGTAGGCGCGCGCCGCCGCGTACTGGCTGTCGGTGATGTGCAGGACGTCTCCGGTACGGCCCGCGAACTCGAACCGGTGCGCCTTCAACCCCGGCCCGTCGAGCCGCGGCCGGCGGATCATCCGGTCGCCGAGCTTCAGCCGCAGCAGGGGCGCCTCGTGCGCGTGCAGCCGCGTGACGACCAGCTCGCCCTCCTGGCCCTCGTCCACCCAGCGGCCCTGGTCGTCGACGATCTCGATCAGGTGCAGGCCGGGCACCGCCGTAAGGCAGGGGGAGCGTTCGTCCAGTTGCAGGCCGATGGTCTCGGCCTGCGTGGCGGCGAAATAGCTGAGGATGGACAGGTTCGGGTAGACGTCCTTGAGCTCGGCCCGGTTGCGCTGGGCGAGGACGCCGCTGCCGTACAGGGCGACCCTGAAGCTCTCCCTGGCCTCCTGCTTCAGGCCCGCGCCGAGCTCGCTCAGGATCGCGATGCCCGCCGTGATGCCCATCAGCGCCTTAGGGCCGGGGTAGGAGAACATGTGCTCCAGCACTCCGGCCGTGACCGGCCCGGCGCCGATGTAGTTGACGCCCGGCACGTTCTGCAGGACGCCGCCGACCATGGTGCCGCTGCTCCACATCTGGTAGTCGGCCAGCGTGGTGAACAGCCATCGCGGCTGCCCGTCCATCAGGCCGTCGAGCTGGTGGGTTCCGAGGAAGCGGCCGGCGATCTCGTAGGTGTCGCGCAGCTCGCGCAGCGCGTAGACGATCTCCAGTGGGCTGCCGTCGCTGGTGCCGCCGCTGGCCACGACCTCGAACCCGCCGCGGTCGAGCGGCACCACCAGGCCGGGCCGCGCGTCCATGAACAGCTCGCGCTGCACGTTCTTGTCGGACAGCGGCACACGCTGCCATTCCTCGAACGACTGGGGCGCCGCGGTGACGCCCGCGCGCCGCAGGCGCGACTTCCACGCGGGATTGAGCAGGACCGTGTTCACCATCTGGCGCAGCCTGCGCAGCACCAGCGCGTCCTGGATCTCGTGCGAGAGCTCGTCGTACGGCCGGCCGTACACCCGCTCGCACTCCCGCATCTTGCTCGCGAACGACGGCAGCGCGGCCACGGCCTCGGCGGAGCCCGGGGCCAGCTCGTCGCCCGGGATCAGCCGGCGCGCCAGCTCTTCTGGGTCCTTCTGGGTCATCCTTGTCCTTTCACCGCTCGCTGGTACACGTCCCTGCCCACCGTCCTGATCTCGGTCAGCAGCATCCGGAAGTGCTCGTGGGTGATCAGGTGGTTCATCAGGACCACGCGCAGCGCGGCCACGCCGTCGATGTCGACCTTGGAGATGAAGAAGTTTCCGCGGTGCTTGACCCGGTCGCGCACCGCCACCTGGAGGCGGTGCGTCTCCTCCCTGGACAGCTCGCCGGGGCGGTACCTGAAGCACAGGATGTTCGACTCCGGATAGTGGGCCGTCTCGAAGTCGGGCTCGGCCAGCAGCATCCGGTGGGCGCTCCTGGCCAGCGCGCAGAGGTACTCGATCTTCTCGGCGAACAGGGCGCGGCCGTACATGGCCCACAGCGCCCAGAGCGGCATGATCATCGGGCGTTTGGTGCACTCGATGGTCTTGCCGCCGCTGTCCAGGGCGGTGAAGACGTCGGGGTCCTCGTCGAACACATAGCTGGCCCGCTGCTTGAAGGCGTTGAGCCCCTTCTCCTTGTCCCGATAGAACAGCAGCGTGCACGGGGCCGGCGTGAACATCATCTTGTGCGCGTCCCAGGTCAGGGAGTCGGCCTTCTCGATCCCGCGCAGCCTGCGGCGCAGCTTGTCCGAGACCAGCAGGCTGGCCCCGTGCGCGCCGTCGACGTGCAGCCAGATGCCGCGCTCCGCGGCCAGCCCGGCCAGGTCGTCGATCGGGTCGAAGGCGCCCACGGAGGTGGTGCCCGCCGAGGCGACCAGGCAGAAGACCTTCAGGCCCCGCCGTTCCGCCGTGTCCAGCACCGGGGCCACCCTGGCCGTGTCGATCTGCTGGCGGCGGTTCAGGGGCAGGCGGACGATCTGGTGCTCGCCGATGCCGGTGATGCCGGCCGTACGGGAGACGCTGTAATGCACGTCGTCGCCGACGGCGATCGCGGGCAGCGCGCGCCCCCGGTACGCCGCGCCGCCCTCCAGCCAGAAGCCGGGCAGCCGGTCGTTGCGGGCGGCCAGGATCGCGGTCAGGTTCGCCAGCGACCCGCCCGACGTGGTGATCATGGAGAACCGGTCGGGGTCCCAGCCGATGAACTGGTTGAGCTCGTCGGCCATGATGCGTTCCACGACGTTGGGGAGCTGGCCGGCCTCGTAGAACGACGACGGCTGGTTGACCACCGAGCTCACGAAGTCGATGACGCCGGCCAGCGGCACCGTGCCGGAGAACTGCCGGCCCATGTAGCCGGGCGAGTGCACCTGGATGCCGGTGGAGACGTAGAGATCGATGATCGCCGCCAGCTTCTCCTCGTCGTAGCCGGCGATGTGTTCCTTTTCCCTGGTCATCAGGGCCCTGGCCGCGCGGGTCAGGACCGAGGGCTCGGTGAGGTTCAGCCCTCTGATCGAGAGGTCGGCCAGGTGCTTGCCCAGCTTGGCGACGGTCGTCTCGGAGCTCTGCCTGAAGAGCTGGACGTCGAACGCCTCCAGAAGCAGGCCGGTGTCCTGCGTCTGTCCGACGGCGACCTGCGGACCAAACATGGGATGACTCGGCCGAGTTTCCGCCAAGGCAGCCTCCTTGGAATGTGCCCGTGCAGGGCAGGGGTAGTTCCGGGCTCACCGGACGCGCGCACGCGGCGTCGGGAAAGCACCGGGGAAAGGGCGTGCGGGAGTGGCGGGCGACAGCCCGAAACAACGCATTCGGCGGCATCCCGAAATGCGCATGGAGCCATGAGGGTCCTGAACGGAGTGTGCGCCAGGCCGGGACGTGAAAACGCGCTTTAATGCGACGGGCGGGTTAGGCTCTTGTGTCGTCTTGCTGATGCACTCATATCGGGATCAGCTCCGCGACCGGCGGGAGGCGGGCCGGAACGTCCAAACAAATGGGATCAAAACATGGATCTCCTGCTTGGGCAATAGATCTCCGGCGATTCACAGAGCCACGGTTAATGTCAGGCCCGCATTCCTCGGCTCGGGCTCGCGGTAACTAATGTCGTGGTGTTATGCGGCAACGGTCGCTGAATTCCCGCTTAACCGCACGTTTTCCAGAACGCCGCGGGAGGTACGATCTCGATATGGGGTCGGCCGCGCTGCGGACCTTGGCGTCCAGGCTCTGGCCGAGACCGGCCGCGCGGACGCCGAAGGCTGGATGCGACAGGTGACCTCAGGGTCACGGATCCGCCTATCTGGACGGGCGTATCCGGGTGACGAGGTCGTCGTACTCCTTCTGGGTCGTGGCGAACTCCAGGACGCCGGGCTTGGTGGCCACGAAGTAGAGCCACGTGCCGTCGGCCGGGTGGAGGGCGGCCCTGAGCGCGGCCTCGCCGGGGTTGGAGATCGGGCCGGGCGGCAGGCCGCGATGCCGGTAGGTGTTGTACGGCGAGCGCAGCTTCGTGTCCTTGAGCGTCGCGGCGGCCCGGTACTCGCCGAGGGCGTACAGGACGGGACTGTCGAGTGACAGCGGCATGTCGCGGGCCAGGCGGTTGTGGATGACGCGCGCCACCTTCGGCATGTCGGCCTCGGTGGGCGACTCGGCCTGGACGAGGCTGGCCACGATGACGACGTCCAGGGAGTCCACGCCGAGCGCCTCCGCCTTCTCCCCGAAACGGGACAGCGTCGCGGCCAGGATCTCCGAAGGAGTGGCGGAGACGGCGAACCGGTACGTGCCGGGGTGGACGAAGCCCTCCAGCTTGCCCTTGGCGTAGACGGGCAGGCCCAGCGCCCGGCCGTCCTTCGCCGCCCGTGCGAACGACTGCGCGGGCTCGCCGGTCAGGCGGGACAGGGTCTCGTACACCTGGGTGGTCCGCGATCCCGCCGCGATGGTCACCTCGTACGCGCGCTCGGGCACGGGACGCGTGGCCACGGGAACCTCGGGGGACAGGGTCCTGACGGCGACCGTACCGCCCGCGGCCAGGGCGACGACGGCGACCGCGGCGGCCAGCGCGGCGCCCCTGCGGCGGGCCACGCGGCGCGGAAGGAAACGTTCGGGGGGCGGCGGCGCCTGCTCGTCCGCCATGTCGGCGAGGGTCTCGCGCAGCAGGTCCTCGACGTTCAACGCAGCTCCCTCACATTGCCCAGTTCGGGGGCGGACTTCTTCAGCCGCTCCAGTGATCGGTGGATCTGGCTGCGGACCGAACCCACCCGCACGCCCAGCAGGTGCGCGATCTCGGTCTCCGACTTGTCCTCGAAGTAGCGCAGGACGAGGATGGCCCGCTGCCGTGGCGTCAGCCGGGACAGCGCCGCCCGGATCATCACGCGGAGGTCCGCCGCCTCGGCGTGCCCGTCACGGGGCCGGTCGAGCCACTGGTCGGTGCTCACCTCCACGATCCGTGCCCGGCGGCGCCACCTGCTCACCTGCTCGTGGTACATGGTGCGGCGGACGTAGCCCTCGATGGCCGCGTGGTCACGCAGGCCACGATGGCGCGCGGCCGTCTTGGTCAGGGCCGACTGGACGAGGTCCTCGGCGGCGTGCCGGTCGCCGGTCAGCAGGTACGCGGTGCGGAACAGCGCGCCCGACCTGTCGATGACGAACTGCCGCAGAGCCGCCTCAAAACCTGGATCCACCCGTCCTCCTCCGATGTCACCCACCAAGGACGAACGGCCCTCACGAATCTATGCCGGACACCGGCCAGATCTTGCCTGCCAGGCCGCCAGCGGGTGAACCAGGGCGACGGCGAGGCGCGGCAGGCAGGCCCGTCCCGGTCGCGCAAGCCGTACCGGACGAGGCCGAACAGGCTCGCGGCCGTGACGGACACGGCCGCGAGCCCGGCGACCACCACGACGTACGCGAACGGCGGTGGCATCCAGGTCGGTTCGCCCGAAACCCGGGCGACGGACGTCACCAGGGCAGCGGGCCGTCCTCGCTGAAGAAGCCGCCCGTCGGTCCGTCCGGACCGAGCGTGGCCAGGCGGACCAGGCCCGCGGCGCCCTCGGCCGGGGTCAGGTGGCCGGTGTGGTTGTTGCTGTCGGTGTCGACGAAGCCGGGCGCGACCGCGTTGACCAGGATGCGGTCCTTGCGCAGTTCGTTGGCGTACTGGATGGTCAGGGCGCTCAGCGCGGACTTCGACGGGCTATACGCGGCCGACGGCAGCAGCGCGGCGAAGGGCCCGTCCGGGTCGCCGGTGAGGGTGAGGGAGGCGGCGTGGCTGCTGACGTTGACGACCCGCGCCGCCGGCGACCGCCGCAGCAGCGGCAGCATGGCGTTGGTCACCGCGATCACGCCGAACACGTTGGTCTCGAACACCGCCCTGACCATGTCCAGGTCCACGGTGCTGGGGATCTGGTCGGTGGCGTCCATGGGGGAGGTCTGCCCGGATCCGGTGATCCCGGCGTTGTTGATCAGCACGTCGAGCCGCCCGAACTCCGCCTCGATCCGCTTGGCGGCGGCAAGGACGCTGTCCCGGTCGGTGACGTCCAGGGCGATCGCGTGCGCGTCGCCGCCCGCCGCCCGCACCGCCGCCGCGGCCTCCTCGCCGCGCCGCCCGTCCCGGGCGCCGATCAACACCGTCATCCCCAGTACGGCCAGCCGCTCGGCCGCCGCCCGCCCGATCCCCTTGTTCGCACCGGTGACCAGCGCGACGATCCGGTCGTTGTGCTCGCGCTCCATGATGTCGTTCCTCTCCAGTGGCGTCGATGACACCCAAGAGATGCCGGCCACACGCCCTCTGTGACACCCCACCGATGTGACGTGGCCCACTCCTCGCGGTGGTATTCGGGGGGGACGGCCGCATAAGCCGTGAGCCGCCGGATAGGGGCCCGTATTTCGCGGGGACCGTCTCCCCTCGTGACCGCTTCTGCGATACTCTGAGCACCTCTCCGCGAGGAGTTCTGCGTAATTTGCGGACAAAGGCGGCTTGGTGGGTCGAGTCAGCAATATCGTGCGACATCAGCTCCTCGCCGCGGAGTTGCGGCGACTGCGGGTCGAGATCGGCCTGTCCGGGCCGAGCGTGGCGAAAGCGCTCGGATGGTCCCCGGCCAAGTTCTCCAGAATCGAATCCGCTCTGGTCCGGCCGTCGCGTTCGGACATGCTTATCCTTTTAGACCATTACGGCGTCGTCGAGCCTGCGCGGGCCGGACTATTACTGCTCGCCAACCAGGCCGCACAGCGTAATTGGTGGGACGCCCACGCGAAGGCATTGCCCGGCGGCTACCTCGAGTACATCGGGCTCGAGTTCGAGGCCGCGAGGGTGACCAACTGGGAGGGCCTGGTGCTGCCCGGCCTGCTCCAGACCGATGAGCTGGTGGGCGCCATCAACAGCGCGGGCGAGGACTTCTTCGCGGTGCCGCCGAGCGCGGTGCGAGTGCGCAACCAGGTGCGGCTGACCAGGCAGAAACTGCTGACCGACCCCGATCCGCTGGACTTCACCGCGGTCATCGACGAGGTCGTCCTGCACCGGACCGTGAGCCTGCTCAGGGACGTGGGCGGCGCCGAGGCGGCCAGGAGACAGTTCGCGCATTTGATCGAGATGGCCCAGCGCGACAACGTCACCGTCCACGTCATCGAGCTGTGGAAGACCTACCCGCTCGTCGCGACCTCCTCCCTGATCCGGATGGCGTTCGAGCCGGTGGAGGAGGCCGCCGGGCTGGTCCACCCGGACGTGGCCTACATGGAGTCGGTCGCCGGTGGCTCTCTGGCCTATGACGAGGAAGAAGTCTACCAATTCGATCGGCTTCTCAAATATCTGGTTAATAAATCGCTCAATCCTGAGGATTCCCTGCGCTTGATTCACCGGGTCGCCGGTGAAATCGAGGACTAGTTCCGCACTCAGAAAACACCGGAGGTAATCGTGGACTCACCAGTGCCGCACTGGTTCAAGAGCAGCTACAGCGCCACCAACGGCGCCTGTGTCGAGGTGGCGGGGTTGCCGGGTGGGCGCGTGGGGGTCCGCGACACCAAGAATCGGTCAGGAGGGACGCTGGCGGTCTCCCTGGACGCATGGCGCGACTTCGTGGAGGCCGTCAAATCCGGCGACCTGCCTCGGGAGTGAGTTCACACGGGTGTGCGTCCTCTTCCAGGAGAGGACGCACACCGGATGGCTCGGTCTCTCGCGAAAGCCTCCCGGTGCGGATGACCGGCCGACCTGGAGACCGGCCTGACTGGGTGCAGCCGTGGACCGGCCTGCCAGGCCAGGCGCTCCCATAGGTTCTGCAGCCGCTCACGGAGCGTTGTTGGCATAGAACATCCCCCCGTGGTCACGAGGACGATCACTTCACTGCGATACTCCCAGAATCCCTCTGAGAGGCGTTCTCTGCAATTTTCTGCGGAAGTACATAAGGGATGTTCCAGGGAAGGTGTCCGGGACTTTTCGGAAGGCCGGCTGTCAGTCGAACTGGATGTCTACGGATGATGCGCCGCGTAGTGGGGCGATCTGGTGGGCCTCGTCCTTAATGTGTTTCCTGTGCCGGGCGCTTAGGGTGCCGAAGGGTGTGACCGTGATGGTCAGCTTGCGGCCCTTCTTGCGGGGGCGCCAGATGCCGGTGATCTTGCCGTCGGCCAGGATCGTGCCTGGTTCGCCGACTGTCTTCCACACTTCCCGGTGGTGCTTCTTGGGCACGATGGTGTCGCGGTCGCGGAGCTGGGTGTAGGGGTCGCGTGGGGGGAGCAGGCGTACGCCCTTCGGGTCCGGCGCCGATCGCAGGGCGTCGAGGTCCTCGGTGAGGATCCAGGACGCGCCGCCGTACTCGACCCGCGTCAGCTCCTCCTCGACCAGGTCCCACCACGGCCCGGTGTCGGCGGGTTTGACGCCCAGCCACGCGGCGAAGTCGCCGCGCGTCGACGGGGCGTAGCCGCGCAGGTAGCGGCGGAGCAGTTCGGCGCGGGCCGGCTCCGGGTCGGTGTCGGGGATGGGCTCGCCCAGCCATTCCTCCACCAGGACGAAGGGCGCCTTGTTTCCGGAGCGGGGTGCGAAGCAGACGATCCGCTGCAAGCTGAGGATGCGGACGCAGAAGTGCACGACGCCCTCACCCAGCGGCTGGCCCTTGGCGTAGGGGCCTTCCTTCGTCCACACCGTGCGCTGCTTTTTCGGGAGGTTGCCGGCGATCCGGCCGGCGAGTTCCGTGCCCAGGTCGCCGATGGGGAGGCGGCGGCCGGACAGGACGGGGTTGATCTCGGCGGTGGTCAGTTCGACGGCTTCCGCCAGGGTCATGCCGAGATCGTCCAGCGCCTGCTCCACGCCGAGGATCAGGTGCCGCCGCCCCTCCTCCGTGGGCGGCAGCACGCCGGTGGTGAAGACCGGGGCGTCCGCGGTCGGGAAGAAGTACGGCGAGCCGCGCATGCACCAGGTCTGCAGCAGGCTCCGGTCCTCGACCGCGTCGCCCAGCCGTTCCCCGGTGACACCCTCGACCCTGGCGTGCAGGGCCAGCGGCGCCGAGCCCGGCGGGCTGTTCTGCACCGCGCACTGGCCGGCGGCCTTGAGCAGACCGTCCTCGCCCAGCCGCTCGGTGAGGTGGTGGGCGTTGAGCCGAAACGCGATGACGTCGCCCTTCGAGACCTTGTCTGCCACTGACGCAGCCTATAGCGGCGTGAAGCAGGATCGGGGGAACGGCGAAGTAGGGGTGCACGGACACGGTTCCCCTCAGAAAGGCAGGCATGCCACCACCCCTTCCGCCGTCGGCCCCGCCGGCCACCGCGACCGACGCCGAGCTCATCGAGGTGTCGCTGGCCAGTCCTGAGCGGTTCGGCGCGCTGTTCGACCGCCATCACCAGGACATCCACCGCTACGTGTACTTCCGTCTCGGCGAGTCGGCCGCCGACGACCTGGCCGCGGAGACGTTCCTGCGCGCCTTCCGCGCTCGCGCGCGCTACGACCTGTCCCACCCCGACGCCCGAGCCTGGCTGTACGGCATCGCCTCCAACCTCGTCGCCGGCCACCGCCGCGCCGAGGCCCGCAGATACCGCGCGCTGGCCAGGAGCGCCGAGGCGGGCGACGTGGGCAGCCACGACGAGCACGTCATCCAGCGGGTCTCGGCGGCCGTCATGCGGCCGAGCCTGGCCGCCGGCCTGGCGGCGCTCTCGCCCGGCGACCGGACCGTGCTGCTGCTGGCCGCCTGCGCCGAGCTCGGCTATGAGGAGATCGCCGAGGCGCTCGGCATCCCGCGTGGCACCGTCGGCTCGCGGCTCAACCGGGCCAGGAAGAAGCTCCGCTCGTACATCGGCCTTGAGGAGTCGTCATGACCAGTGACCTGAGGGAGATGAAGGCGGCGTACGACGCGCTGCCGGGACCGTCGGCCGAGGCGACCGCCAGGGCGCGGGAGGTGATGCTCGCGCCGCGGCCTCGTCCCAAGCGGCGCCTGCTCAGGGCGGGCACGGTGGGGCTGGCGGCGGCGGTGGCCGCGGTCGCCTTCGTGGTCTTCCCCGGCGGCGGCGCCACCCCCGCCGGTGCGGCGGAGCTGCTCCAGCGGGCGGCCACCGCGGCCGCCAGGCAGCCGGCGCCGCTGAAGGGCCAGTTCGTCTACGTCAGGCAGCGGGAACAGCGCTGGATCCTCACCCTGGCCGAAGGCGGGGCCCGTTCCGAGTACACCGAGGAGTCCGACACCGAGTCCTGGATCCCCGCCGCCGACCCCGCGGGCGCGCTGATGCGCACCCGCTACGGCAGGCGTACCGTGCACAGCGGCCAGGTCCCCGACACGATGCCGACCCCCGGCACGGTCGCCCACCACACCGGGCAGTGCGCGGCGCTCGTGGCGGCCGACACCTCGAACCTGCCCACGGACCCCGGCGAGCTCCTCGCCCGGATCCGCGCGGACGCCGAGGCCACCGTCGGCAAGGAGCGTCCCGAGCCGACCGAGGACCAGTTCAGGCGGCAGGTCGAGCGCACGGTGGCGTCCCGCCTGCTCACCCTGGCCCAGAACCCGTTCCCCGGCTACGGCCTGCGCGAGGCGGTGCTCGGCGCGCTGGCCAGGCTGCCTGCCGCCACCATGCGCACCGACCTCACGGACGCGGCGGGACGGCAGGGCGTCGGCGCCTCGATCCGGTACCAGGGCCCGGACGGCGCGGAGACCGCCGAGCTGATCTTCGAGCCGGACACCTACCGCTTCCTCGGCTGGCGCGTGCTGTCCCAGAGGCCGGACGGCGGCGCGGAGGTGCTCCGCGCGGCCACCGCGACGCTGGAGGTGAAGATCGTCGACACGATGCCGGAGATCCCGGCCGACGCCCCGCCGCCGACGACCTGCTGAGGGCGGGCCGGTCAGAGGTCGCCGAAGGCGGAGCGGATGGCGGGGAGGTGGTCCAGCAGGGTACGCACGCCCAACCGGCCGGCGGTCTCCGTGGCGTACACGAACTGCACGTCGACCCGCCACCCGCCGAACCCCAGCGGCAGGAGCGCCAGCTCGCCCTCGCGGACCGGGCGCGCGGCGACGAAGCGGGGGACCACCGCGACGAAGCCCGCGTCGAGCGCGAGCCGGAGCGCGGTCGACGGCAGGCCGGTGGTGTGGATGGGGGCGGTCAGGCCGCGGTCCGGGTGTTCGAGGGAGGCGGCGAGCTCCTGGGCGTCGCGGCCCCACCGGTAGACGATGACGCCGGTGGCGGCGAGGTGCTCGATCCTGAGGCGGCGGCGCTCGGCCAGGGGATGGCTGGGGCGGCAGACCGCGACCAACGGCGACCTGCTGATCGGCTCGGCGCGCAGGGCGCGCAGCGGGACCTTCGGCATGACGAACCCGGCGTGCACGCTGCCGTCGGCGAGGCGGCCGACGACCTCGCCGCTGTGCGCGACCCGGCAGTGCACGGTGATCGGGCGGCCGGCGACGGCCTCCAGCGCGGCGGGGAAGACGACGTCGCCGAGGCTCGCGGGGGCGGCGAGCACGAGCCGCTGGGTCTCGTGCGCGGACACCGAGATGGCGGCCTCGTCGAGGAGGTCGAGGCAGCGCTGGGCGTAGTCGTTCAGGCGCTCGCCGGCCGGGGTGGTGGTGCTGCCTCGGGCGCTCCTGACGAGCAGCGGGGCGCCGAGCTTGCGTTCCAGGGCGGCGATCCTGACGCTGACCGACGGCATCGACAGGCGCAGTTCGGCCGCGGCGGCGCCGAGGCTGCCCGTGCGGACGACCGTGGTGAACACGACGAGGTCCATCGTCTCGACCTTGTGTCCGGTGCCGTCGAAGCCGGGGGCAGCCATAGGGATAGGCTAACCCTTGACCCAGACATTTCCGGTCTACCTATGCAAATGGGTCATCGTCAATAGTTCAGGACATGTCTGAGACGCTGTCGGCCGTTTCGCCGGACGAGGACCTGCGCCTTCGGCGCGGACTCGGCACCACGTCCCTTGCCCTGATCACCTTCTCCAGCGTCATCGGCTCCGGCTGGCTGCTTGCGCCGTACACCGCGGCCAAGGCGGCCGGTCCCGCGGCCTTCCTGTCCTGGACGATCGCCTCCGTCGCCACCGCGCTGGTGTCGCTGGCGTTCATCGACCTCGCCTTCCGCCACCCGATGTCCGGCGGCAACGTCCGCTGGCCGCAGTTGGCCTCGGGCCCGCTGGTCGGCGCCGTGGTCGGCTGGGCCGTCTTCCTCCAGGCCGTCAGCGCCGGGCCGAGCGAGTCGACGGCGGTCGTCCAGTACGCGGCCAAGTGGCTGCCCTGGGTCATGACCGGCGAGTCGCTGAGCTGGTCCGGCCGGTTGATCGCCGCCGGGCTGCTCGTGTTCTTCTGCGCGCTGAACCTGTTCGGGATCAAGCTGCTCGCCCGGGTCAACAACGTGGTCGCCACCATCAAGGTGGTCATCCCCGCGCTGACCGTGATCCTCTTACTGGCCAGCGGCTTCGACACGACCAACGTGGCGACCGGCGGCGGGGTCGCCCCCTACGGCGTCTCCGCGGCGCTCACCGCGGTGGTCGGCGGCGGCCTGGTCTACTCCTTCACCGGCATCAACGCCGCCGCCGTCATGTCCGGGGAGGCGAAGGACCCGCGCCGCACCGTGCCCCGGGCCACGCTCATCGTGCTGGCCGGCACGGTCGTGCTCTACATGGGCCTCCAGGCCGTGATGATCTTCTCGCTGCCCAACGGGCTGCTCGGCAGTGGCTGGCACGGCATCAACCTCAACTCGCCGCTCGCCTCGCTCGCGACGCTGCTGGGCCTGTCGTGGTTCGCCACGGTGCTGCTCGCCGACGCGATCTTCTCGCCGTCGGGCAGCCTGCTGATCGGCATCGGGGTCAAGGGCCGCTACACCTACGGCGCCGCCCAGAACGGGCTGCTGCCCGCCGCCCTGGCCAAGGTCGACTCCAGGTTCGGCATCCCGAGGCGGGCGCTGATGCTCAACGTCGGCATCGGCTCGGTGATCGTGCTCACGTTCGGCAACTGGAAGTCGATCGCCAGCTCGCTCAGCTTCTACTACGGCCTCAGCTACGCGGCGGTCTCGGTCGCGGTGACCGTCCTGGCCGCCGCGACCCCGCCGGAGAAGGGCTGGCTGCGCGGGTGGGCGATCCCGGTCGGCTCCGCCTCGTTCGTGCTGTCCGGGCTCATCCTCTACTGGTCGACCTGGGAGAAGATCCGGGTCGCGGTGCCGCTGCTGCTGATCGGGTTCGTGATCTACCTGGTGCGCACCGCCAGGCTGCGGGCGGTGGGCGGGTGGCTGGTGGGCTTCCTGGTCATGCTCGGCCTGCTGTCCGCGCTCGGCTCGTTCGGCGGGGCCGGCGTCGTGGCGGCGCCGTACGACTCGGTGCTCGTGGGGGTGCTCAGCGCGGGGATCTGGTGGCTCGCGCACCGATCGGGCCTGCGCCACCAGCGATCCCTGACCCCTCAAGAGACCAGGAGCACGGTGTGATCGACCTCGACTGGGACGTGGAGCGATCCCGTGCGCGGCGCAACAAGCGCTGGTCGCAGTACGGCCGCGACGTCCTCGACCTGACCGTCGCGGAGATGGACCTGCCGGTCGCCGCGCCCATCCTCGCCGCGGTCCAGGACGACGTGCGGCGGCAGGCGTTCGGCTACCCGCTGGCCGACGAGCTGAGCGAGGTGCCCCAGGCGGCCGCCGAGTGGCTCGCCGAGGAGCACGGGCTCGCGACCGATCCGGACAGGGTACGGCTGCTGCCCGAGCTGATGCGCGGCATCGTCATGTCGATCACGCATCTGACCAGGGCCGGATCGCCGGTGGTCGTGCCGACGCCGGTCTACGGCCGGTTCTTCGACGCGATCGGGGTCGCGGGGCGGCGGGCCGTACAGGTGCCGATGACGGCCGGCGAGCTCGACCTCGACGGCATCGAGCGGGCCATTCGCGCGGGCGCGGGCAGCGTGCTGCTCTGTCACCCCGGCAACCCGACCGGGCGCGTCCTCGACGCCGGCCCGTTGCGCGCGCTGGCCGCGCTCGCCGCGCGGCACGGCGCGAAGGTGATCAGCGACGAGATCCACGCGCCGTTGCGCTACGGTCCCGGCTTCATCCCGTACGGCACGCTCGACCACCACGCGATCACCCTGATCAGCGCCACCAAGGCGTGGAACTTCCCCGGCCTGCGCTGCGGCCTGATCGTCTTCGGCGATCCCGGCGACGCTCGCCTCTGGTCGGGGCTGCCGAGGGCGGCGGTCGGCGGCATGAGCCCGCTCGGCATGACGGCCACCGTCGCCGCGTTCCGCGAGGGCAGGCCGTGGCTGCGCGAGGCCGTACGCTTCCTGGACGGCAACCGCAAGCTGGTCACCAGCGCGCTCACGGACCTGGACATCGGCTATGCCGAACCGCAGGCAGGCTACCTGGCCTGGCTCGACCTGCGCCGCTTCGGCCTCGGCGACCCGGCCGCCCACCTGCTCCGGCACACCGGCGTCGCCACCACCTCGGGCGCCGACCACGGCGCGGCGGGCGAAGGCTTCGTCCGCCTCAACTTCGCGACCCCGCCCGACGTCCTCACCGACGCCCTCGACCGCATCGTCGCCTGCCTGCGTTAGAGGCGTCGTCGATCGACCGGGTCGGAAACCCTCTAAGATGTTCACAACATCTGGATATTTCCACCATCCCGGGAGGCTCGTTCATGGCGACTCGGCACCTCTACGTGGTACGGCACGGCGCGGCCGACCCGTTCGGCAACCTGACCGACGTGGGCAGGCGGCAGACCGGGCTGCTGGCCGACCGGCTCGCCGCCCTGCCCGTCGATGCCGTCTGGCACTCGCCCCTGCCCAGGGCGGCCGGCTCGGCGGAGATCATCGGGGAGCGCCTCGGGGGTGTTCCCGTGCGGGAGGCGGAGGAACTGGTCGATCACGTGCCGTACGTGCCGGAGCCGATGCCGCCCGCGTGGAAGGGGTTCTTCGACGGCTACGGCGGGGCGGAGGCGGCCGAGGGCGCCAGGCTGGCCGACGCCCTGGTCGAGCGGTTCGCCCGTCCTGTTGCGACTGAGACGCACGAGGTACTGGTCACGCACGCCTACCAGGTGGCCTGGCTGGTGCGGCACGCCCTCGACGCGCCGCCGGTGCGCTGGCTGGGGCTGAGCTGCGGCAACACGGCGCTCACCGCGATCGAGTACCGCGACGGGGTGGGGGCGTCTGTGCTGCTGTACAACGACATGGGCCACCTCCCGCCCGACCTGCGCTGGACAGGCTTCGGATCCGCCCTGCGGCCGTGAGCGGCGTGCGGTTGTGAGAGGCGTGCGGTTGTGAGAGGCGTGCGGCCGTGAGGTCTAGGTGTCGCGCAGCACGGCTTGGGCGGCGGCGAGGCGCTGCGCCTCATCACGCTCGGCGCTCTGGCCCGAGGCCGTGCCTGACACCTCGTCCGCCCATTCCAGCAGCCTGCGCAGATGGTCGCCCGCCGGGTTCGCGGTGATCTGCGGGCTGCCGAGGGCGACCTCGCCGCCGGTCCCGTCGATGGTGACGAAGGCGCCCTCGCCCACGGTACGGTCCCCGGCGCGCAGCGAGCCGTCGCCCACCACGAGCCCGGCGACCCCGACCACCGCGGGCTTGCCCATCGACCGCGCGACCACCGCCGCGTGGCTGGCCGGTCCGCCGCGAGCGGTGACGATCCCGGCGGCGGCCGCCAGACCACGCAGGTCATCAGGCGACGTCTCCGGACGCACCAGGATGACCGGCCCGTCGCCGGACATGCGTACCGCCGCGTCGGTCGTGGTCGCCACCCTGCCCGCCGCCACCCCGGGGCAGGCGCCCACGCCTCTGGCCAGGATGTCGGGCCGTGCCGAGGCGGCGATGCGCGGGACGCGTACCTGCTGGAGGTGGTGCGGCGAGACCCTGAGCAGCGCCTCGCCGCGCGTGATCACGCCCGCGTCGGCGAGGTCGGCCGCGACGCGTACGGCGGCGCCGCCCGCGAACCGGCCGGGGCGCACCTGCAGCAACCACAGCTCACCGGCCTGGAAGGTGAACTCGGTGTAGCACGCGTCGCGATAGTGCCCCTCGATCCGCTCCAGCGCCGAGGTCAGCGCGGACCACACGGCCGGTTCGCGGCCGGCCAGCTCGCCCAGGGGATGGGTGGCCGAGCGGCCGGAGACGACGTCCTCGCCCTGGTGACCGAAGAGCACGTCGCCGAACGGGACGTTCTCGCCGGTGTTGGGGTCACGGCTGAAGGCGACGCCGGTGCCGCTGTGGTCGTCGCGGTTGCCGTACACCATGGCCTGGACGATCACGGCCGTGCCGAGGTCGTGGGGGATGCCGTGCAGCTCGCGGTAGGTCCTGGCGCGCGGCGTCTTCCAGGAGGAGAAGACGGTCTCGACCGCCAGCTCCAACTGCCGCGCCGCGTCGTCGGGCACCGTGCGGCCCGCCCCGAGGCCGGACAGGAACCGCCGCCGCGAGTCCTCGGCGAACCGCGCGTCGCCGGTCTCGGCCGCCAGCGCCGCCGTGGCCCCGGTCGTGAGGCCGAGGTTCAGGATCGTGGTCATCATGCCGGGCATCGACACGCTCGCCCCGGAACGTACCGAGACGGCCAGCGGCGCCCGCGTACCGCCGAAGGCGCGCCCCGTCGCGGCCTCAAGGCCGGCCATGGCGCGCGCGAGCTCCTCGGCCAGCCCGGCGGGCAGCCGCCCGTCCCGCAGGTACGCCCGGCAGGCCCCGGTGGTGACGACGAACCCCGCGGGCACCGGCAGGCCCAGCCGGTGCAGCGCCACGAGGCCGCGCGCCTTGGCCCCCACGGTCTCCGCCGGTTCCTCGACCCGCGCCGACAGCGGCAGGACCCACCTCACCACCGCGTCATCCCGAGCGTCGCGAGCAGGTCTTCGTGCAGCTCGGCCCAGACGGTGTGGTACGAGATGGTGTTGTCGGCCAGGTAGCCCAGCTCGCCCGCCTTGGCCAGGCCGAGCGTCTCGGCGAGCCGCACCCGGTACCGCCCGAAGCGCGGCAGCGCCGCGGCCAGCTCGGCGCAGACGAGGGCGGCCCGCTCGTCCAGGTCGGTGAACCGGTCGAGGACGCGGGCGTCGTAAGCCGTGTCGCGGTGGTCGTTGACGGTCATGACGCCGTCGACGGGACGCATCTGCCAGGCCGTGCACAGATCGAGCAGTTCCGGATTGAGCACCAGGAATCGCTCGAAGGCCGCGGCGACCGCGGGCCGGGCGCCGCCGGACTCCAGCTCGTCCGCGATCCACTTGGCGTCGGTGGCCTTGCCCGCGTCGGTCAGCCCCCACGCGCCCATCTCGTGCGTGACGAGCCCGGCGACGGCGAGGTCGATCAGCTCGGACTCGACCGAGGGCGCGTCCAGGCCGGTGGCCGCGGACACGCGGGCCAGCCCGGAGTGCCCGCCGCAGCGCAGCGCGTGGAGCACCAGGAGGTCGGTGCGGCTCATGACGTGGCCCTCCATGACTCGGGGTGCCGCGCGGCCGCGAAGCCCGCGCCCCGCCCGGTGGCTCTGGCGACGACGGTGCCGTCCTTGACGCGCAGGGCGGCCTCCGTCTCGTGGCCGGCGTCGGTCAGGCCGGCGGCTGCCGCGACGGTGCCGTCGTCGATGACCAGCCGCAGGCCGTCCCAGGCCGCGGCCGGGAAGACGCGGCGCAGGCAGCCGGCGAGGTCGCCGATCCTGAGCCGGACGAGGGCGCCGGTCTCGGCCGGGTCGCCCGGGACCACGACCACCGTGACCTGCTCGCCGGGGTTCGCCGACCGCACGGCCTCCTCGGCCGCCGACGCGCGGTGCCCGCCCAGCACCGTCACCACGCCGTCGGCGCCGAGGTCGGCGGGCTCCCCGGTGATCAGGTCGGCCAGCCCCTCGGGCGGCGTCCAAGCCTCCTGACACGGTACGGCCGGCGCGACGAAGTCCAGATAGGGCGGATCCCACGTGTCGCCCAGGTCGAGCCCGGCCAGATGTTCGCAGGCCAGAGCCTGGTCGAACGGGTCACCGAAGCCCGGGGCCAGCTCCGCCAGGAACCCGGAGCCGGCCAGCAGCGTCAGCGCCAGCTCGGCCGGGCGTACCAGCCTCGGGGCGTCGGGCTCCACGCTCTCCAGCCCGATGGCCAGCAGCAACGCCTCCACCTGGGCGACCTGCGCCAGCACGGTCCTGCTGTGCTCGTCCTCGACCACGCCCACGAGCGAGCGCAGGTGCAGCCGCCCGCCCGCGGCCGTGTCGCCGGCCAGCGGCAGGCGTTCGAGCCACGTCCTGGCGAACGCGCCCAGCGCCTCGGCCTCCGATCCCGGCGGCGCCGTCGCGGGCGGCAGGGCGGCGCCCGCCTGCTCGGCCGCCTCGACGAGCACCGCCAGGTACAGGGCCCGCTTGCTGGGGAAGTTCGAGTAGACCGCGCCCCGGGTCAGCTCGGCCCGTTCGGCGATCCTGTCGACGTTCGCCAGTGCGTAGCCCTGCTCGGTGAACTCCTGCCTCGCCGCCGCCAGCACCGACGCGCGGGTGCGCGCCTGCTGCTGGGCCCGCGTCAGCCGTACCATCGCCGCTCCTTCGCTCTGTGATGCCATCAGGATACTCACAAAATCTGGATGGTGATGGCATCTGAGTGAGGTCAGGAGAGCGGGCGGATGTTGTGGTTGCCCGCGAACAGGTTGGCGGGGTCGTACTGCCGCTTGACCGCCGCCAGCCGCTCGTAGGTCTCCTTCGGGTAGATCGCGGCGACGTCCTGCTCGGTCGCGGCGGCGAGGAAGTTGGCGTACGCGCCGCTGACGTGCGGCGCGAGCCGTTCCCAGATCGCGTCCAGGCCGGGACGCGCGGCCTCGACGACCGGCGTGGGCCCGCCGACGGTGGTGACGAACATCAGCTCCGCGTGGCGGTGCGCGAAGGCGGTGGCGTCGGCGGGGACGCGCGCCATCGCGCCGCCCACGCTGCGGATCGCGATGAACGGCGCGCCCTGCGCGGCACCGGCCTCGGACAGGATCCGCAGCACCTCGGGCACCGACTCCTCCTCCGCGAACGCGGCCCTGGTGACGAGCGTGAGGCCGGGAGGCGGGACCAGGCCGTCCACCAGCACGTCGGCGTAGGGCATCGGGCGGACCGTGTCGCCGACGACCGTGCCGAGCCGCCGGATCGGGTCGATCGCCGCCCCGGCGCGCTCCGGGTCGTCGCCGTCGAACGCGACGGCGATCTCGACCGGCGCGTTCGGGCCGCCCGCGGCCGGGTTGGCCAGGCTCGCGATGGTCGTCAGCTCCTCGGGGGCGTGCCGGACGTACTCCGCCCAGCCCCCCAGTACGGCTGCCGCCTGCGCCGCGGGGAAGGAGACGGCGCCGAAGAAGACCTCCGTCGTCCGGTGCGCCGCGAACTCGAAGGCGGTCACGATCCCGAAGTTGCCGCCGCCGCCGCGCAGCGCCCAGAACAGCTCCGGGTTCTCCCGCTCGCTCGCCCGCACGAGCTCGCCGTCGGCCGTGACCACCTCGGCGGCGACCAGGCTGTCCATGGCCAGGCCGTACTTCCTGACCTTCCAGCCGATGCCGCCGGTCAGCGTCAGCCCGCCGACGCCCACGCTCCTGGTGTCTCCCGAGGAGATCGCCAGGTCGTGCGGGGCCAGCGCGGCGGCGACCTCGCCCCAGGTGGCGCCGCCGCCGATCCGCACCCGGTGCCCGTCGAGGACCTCCACGCCGGCGAGCAGGCGCAGGTCGATGACGACGCCGCCGTCGTTGGTGCCGAAGCCGGCGAAGCTGTGGCCGCCGCCGCGTACCGACAGGGACAGGCCCTTGCCGGTGGCGAACCGCACCGCCTCCCGCACGTCCGCCGCGGTGGCGGGCCGCAGGACATAGGCGGGGCTGCCGGTGGCCAGCAGTGCGCGGCTGGCGGAGGCGTACTCGGCCGTGCCCGGCTCGATGATCTCCATGACATCTCCTAGGTTGGGTGCTTCGATGCCCAGAAGATGCCGGTGACCTGTGTTCTGTGACAGGGCTCCGGTGTGACGTGCGCCACTCAGCGGCTCAGGCCGGTCTCCTGCTCCATGCGCGACAGCTTCTCGGGGTTGCGGACGGCGTACACGCCGGTGATGAGGCCGCCGTCGACGCGGAGCGCGAGAACGGTGTCGATCTCGCCGTCGACCCGGGAGATCAGCGCCGGGTAGCCGTTGACCTGCGCGGGAACCATCGTCCGCCCCCCGCCGAACCGGCCCGTGCGGGACAGCAGGGCGGCCACATCCGCCGCGCCCACGACCGGTTCCAGCACGGCCTGGACGATCCCGCCGCCGTCGCCCACCAGCACCACGTCCGGCGCCAGGATGTCGAGCAGCCGCTGCAGGTCGCCCGTCTCGACCGCGCCCTGGAACGCCTTGAGCGCGTCCTGGGTCTCGGCTGGTGAGACACGTTCCCTGGGCCGGCGGGCGGCCACGTGCGAGCGTGCCCGATGGGCGATCTGGCGTACCGCCGGCTGGGTCTTGCCGACCGCCTCGGCGATCTCGGCGTAGTCGAGGTCGAACACCTCGCGCAGCACGAACACCGCCCGCTCGGTCGGCGTGAGCGTCTCCAGCACCAGCAGCATCGCCATCGAGACGCTCTCGGCCAATTCCACGTCCTCGGCCACGTCGGGCGTGGTCAGCAGCGGCTCCGGTAGCCACGACCCGACATAGGACTCCTTGCGCCGGCCGAGCGTGCGCAGCCGGGTGAGCGCCTGCCGGGTGGTGATCCGCACCAGGTACGCCCGCCGGTCCCGCACCTCGTCGAGATCGACGCCCGCCCAGCGCAGCCAGGTCTCCTGGAGGACGTCCTCGGCGTCGGCGGCCGAGCCGAGCATCTCGTAGGCCACGGTGAACAGCAGGTTGCGGTGCGTCACGAACGCCTCGGTCGCCGCCTCGCTCATCGCTGCCCCCACCTGTCGATTCTCCACGATTCCCACACGCACTAGACGCCTGCCCCCGCTGGTTTGTGACCGTGGCATTCGTCACGATTCGGTTAGGGTCGGCCAGGTGCCCCTGCTCTCCATCATCACGCCGAGCCACAACCCGGTACGCGAGCACCTCCTGGCCGCCTACGAATCCGTCAGATCGCAACGCCTGCCGGAGGGCTGGGAGGTCGAGTGGGTCATCCAGGAGGACGGCGCCACGGGCGCGGCCCTGGAGATCCTTCCCCGCGACCCCCTCATCAGGTTCGAGACCGGCCGCAGGGGCGGCGTCGCCCTGACCCGCAACCTCGCCCTCGCCCGCTCCAGAGGCGAACTGGTCAAGAACCTCGACGACGACGACGTCCTCATGCCCGGCGTGCTGACGCGCGACATCGGCGTGCTCGCGGCGGACCCGCTCGTGCGGTGGACCACCTCCCGGGTCCTGGACCTGCTCCCCGACGGTTCCACGGCCGGCTTCGACGGCGACCCGCCGGGCGGGCGGCTGGAGCCCGGGTTCGTCTACGACCACTGGCGCGCGAACGGCTACCGCCTGCCCGTACACCCCACGACGATCTGCATCAGACGCGACCTGGCGGTGGCCCTCGGCGGCTGGATGGGCATACCCGGCTCGGACGACACCGGCCTGCTGGTGCCCGCCAGCGTGATCAGCCACGGCTGGTTCCACCCCGAGGTCGGCCTGCTCTACCGCAAATGGCCGGGCCAGGAGACCGCAAGCCCCGCGCACTACGCCGCACTCGAATGGGACCTGCGAATGCGCCTGGTGGAAGAACGCGCACAAGCCGTCCGCACCCTATGGCCCCACGCCACCACCTGAAGGGACGGCGCCCGGTCAGGGGCCGGTGGTGCCGCCGTAGGTGGCGATCTTGTATTCGACGGCCGTCAGCGACAGGGTCAGCTCGCGGATCCGGCGGCGGAGGGTGTCGCGGTGTTCGAGCAGCATGTCGAGCCGCTCGGGCACGGTCTCCTCGCCCTCCTCCACCAGCGCCATGTAGTGCTGGAGGTCGCGCATCGGCATTCCGGACAGGCGCATCCGGGTGAGGAACACCAGCCGCCGCACCGCCTGCCCGTCGTACACCCGGTGTCCGTTGCCGTCGCGGGCCACCTCGACCAGCCCGGCCCGCTCGTAGTAGCGCAGCGTGTGCGGCGAGAGGTCGAGCAGGTCGGCGACCTCCACGATCGTCATCGACGCGGGCGCGCCGGCCAGGTCGGCGAGGCGGTGGATGGCCTCGACCGACGGCGGGCCGTCCTCACCGAGCGTCTCAAGGGCCCTGGTCATCAGGTCGTCGGTGGCCATGACCCCGAGCCTAGATCGGCCGGACCGATGCGGGCACACCGGGGAAGTCGGCGCCGCGCGCGATCTCGGCCCACCGTTCGACCTCGGCCAGGCCGCGCGCGTGGACGCCGGAGATGCGCTCGACCGCCTCGCGTCCGAGCGGCAGCCGTAGCGGGACCTCGTCGGCGTGCGCGAGGGAGACGATGATCTCGGCCGCGCGCACGGGGTCGCCCTCCTGGTGCCCGTCGGTCCCGGCCATGTCCGCGCGCACCCGGTCGAGCACCTCCCGGTACGTCGGCGACGCCGCGGCGAACTCCAGCACGCCGGCCCCGTTGAAGCCGGTCCTGAACCGGCTCGGCTCGACGATCATCACCCGGATCCCGAACGGCGCGACCTCTCCGGCCAGCGCCTCCGACCAGCCTTCGAGGGCGAACTTCGACGCCGAGTACGCGGACACGCCGGGGAACGACATCCGCCCGCCCTGGCTGCTCATCTGCACGATCGTCCCGGCACCCTGGGCGCGCATCGGCGGCAGCGCCGCCCGTACCAGCGCGGCGGGGCCGAACAGGTGCAGGTCCATCAGCTCGCGCAACGCCGCGTCGCCGACCTCCTCGACCGCGCCGACCACGGCCCTGCCCGCGTTGTTCACGAGCACGTCGATCCGGCCGAAGCGGTCGAGGGTGGCACGCACGAGGTCCCCGGCGGCGGCGACGTCGCGCACGTCGAAGGCTTGGACGAGCAGGTCGTCCGGGTGGCGTTCCGCGAGGTCGGCCACGCTCTCGGGCCTGCGCACCGCGGCCACGACGCGGTCGCCCGCGGCGAGCGCCGCCTCCGCCAGCGCGCGGCCGAAACCTCGGGAGGCGCCGGTGATGATCCAGTTCTGTGTCGTCATGCCGGCGACGGTATGCCTTCGAGCGCGCTCGAACGCAAACCCCTCCTTCAGTGCGCGCCCAGTTCGACCACGAGCACGCCGCCGACGATGAGCGCGATGCCGGCCGCCATGAGCCAGGTGAGCGGGTCGCGGAAGATGACCCGGCCCAGGACCGCGGTGAGCGCGACGCCGGAGGCGGCCCAGATGCCGTAGGCGACGCCGACGGACATGCCCTGCGCCAGCACGGCGCCGAGCAGCGTGAAGGCGGTGATGTAGCCGATCGCCACGGGCGCGATCCAGACCTTCTTCGTGAACCCCTCCGACGCCTTCATCGACAGGGTCGCCACGGTCTCCGCCCCGATGGCGGCGGCGAGCAGAAGCCACGTCATGTCATTCACCTCCCTCGGCATGAGCGGCATGAGCGGCCTGAGCGGCTTGAGCGGCGCGCTGCGAGCCGAGCTCGACCAGCAGCACCCCGCCGATGATCAGCACGATGCCCAGCCCGATCAGCCAGGTCAGCGCGTCCCCGAAGATGATCGCGCCGATGACGGCGGTGAGCGCGACGCCGGAGGCCGCCCAGATGCCGTAGGCGACGCCGACCGGCATCCCGGCCTTGAGCACCTGCGCCACCAGGATGAACGCCCCCAGGTAACCGAGGACCACCGCCGCCAGCCAGCCCGGGTTCTCGAACCCGTTCATCGCCCGCAGCGAGAGCGTCGCGACGACCTCCAGGGCGATCGCGACCACGAGCATGAGCCACCTGTTCACGCCTCCTCCTCTCCACCGGCGAGCGCGGCGATCCTGGCGATGATCGCCGCACGCGTCCGCGTACTGAAGCCGCCGCTGTCGCTCGCGTCGGCCAGCCACAGCCCGTCCGCGGCGAGCCTGGCCAGCGCCAGGTCCACCGACCGGGGATCGGGTACGGCCGGCGGCACTCCCAGCCAGCGCTCCTGCAGCGCCCGCCACGGCTGGAGCAGGCCGTCGTCGTGCACGGCGTCGACGAGGATCGCCAGGTCGGCCCGGCCCGTGGTCGCCCCCGTGATCACGTGACAGTAGGCCCGCACCCGCTCGGCCGCGCTCGTCTCGTCGAACGGTCTGCCCAGCTCGGTCAGCATCGCCTGATCCCAGCCCGCGATCAGGTGCTCGACCACGCCGAGCATCAACTGCTCCTTGCTCGCGAAGTGGTAGATCAGGCCGCCCTTGCTCACTCCTGCTTCCTGCGCGGCGGCGTCGAGGGTGAGGCTGCCGATGCCGCGGCGTCCGGCCACCCTCAGCGCGGCCTCGAGGATCAAGGTTCTGGAACTCGGTCGCATGCCGTAACTGTACCGACTAGTTGGTACAGTTACAACCGCGGGCGGCACAGCCCCGGGAGAGGGGGCGTGCGCTCCGATCAGGTACGGCGGGCGATGGCGGTGATCAGCGGCTGCACCAGCTTGGCGGCCAGCGGCCCGAACGCGGCCAGGATGAGCACGTAGGCCGCGGCCAGCGGCCCCAGATCGGGATGTGCCCCCGCCGCCACGGCCAGTCCGGCGATGACGATGTTGAACTCGCCGCGGGGGATCAGCGCGATGCCGGCACGGGCCTGGCCCGCCTTGGCGATCCCGGCGCGGCGGGCGGCGTACGCGCCGGTCACCAGCTTGGTCACCATGCTGACGACGGCGAGCAGGACGGCCAGCCCCGCGACGGGCAGGATGGCGCCCGGATCGGTCTGCAGGCCGAAGAAGACGAAGAACACCGCGGCGAACAGGTCACGCACCGGCGCGAGCAGCGTACGGGCCTCGTGGGCCAGTTCGCCCGACAGGGCGATGCCGACGAGGAACGCGCCCACGGCCGCCGAGACCTGGAGCTTGGTGGCGACGCCGGCGACCAGGAGCGCCAGCCCGATCACCTTGAGCAGCAGCACCTCGCTCGACGGGCTGGCGACGAACCTCTCGATGAGGCTGCCGAACTTCAGCGCGACGAGCAGGACGACGCTGACCGTGGCCAGCGCGATGCCGACGGTCACCGCGCCGCCGAGGAAGCTGACCCCGGCCAGCATCGCGGTGAGGATCGGCAGGTAGAGGGCCATGGTGAGGTCCTCGAAGACGAGCAGCGACAGGACCACCGGTGTTTCCCTGTTGCCGATCCAGCCCAGGTCGGACAGGACTTTGGCGGTGATTCCCGAGGAGGTGGCGTACGTGACGCCCGCCATCGCGACCGCCGCGACGGGACCCCAGCCGAGCAGCAGGGCGGCGGCGGCGCCGGGCGCGGCGTTGAGCACCAGGTCGACCAGGCCGGCACGGGCGTTTCCGCGCAGGGAGGTGACGAGTTCCGAGGCGTTGTACTCCAGGCCCAGCGTGAGCAGCAGGAGGATGACGCCGATCTCGGCGCCGGTGGCGATGAACTCCTCGCTGGTGGCCAGCGGGAGGATGCCGCCGGTGCCGAAGGCCAGACCGGCGATCAGGTAGAGGGGGATGGGAGAGATGCCGACCCGTACGGCTAACGCGCCGAGCACGCCCAGACCCAGGAGGATGGCGCCGAGTTCGAGGATGAGGATGGCGGTGTGGTGCACGCGGTCCCTGTTCTATCCGGTGGCGAGGATCTCGGCGACCGCCGCCGTGGACTCGGCCGTGCCGACGACGACGATGACATCGCCCGCCAGCAGGACGAAGTCGGGGGCGGGGCTGGTGATGACGCGGCCGGCGCGCACGACGGCCACGATGGAGGCGCCGGTGCGGGTGCGCACGCGGGCCTGGCCCATCTGGCGGTCGGCGTACGGGCTGGGGTCGGTGATCGGGAGTTGGACGCTGACCAGGCCCTCGACCTGTTTGTGCAACTGGTTGAGCCGCTGCACGATGCGCGGCGCCCCGAGGAGCTCGGCCAGGGCGTCGGCCTCGTCGTCGTTGAGGACGATGTCCTCGCAGGCGCTGTCGGGGTCGTCGGGGTCGTAGATGATGAGGTCGCGGCGGCCGGTGCGGTGGGAGACCACCCCGATCCTGCGTCCCGCGCGGGAGGTGAACTCGTGCCGCAGCCCGATTCCGGGCAGCGCCGTCTGCTCGATCTCCATGGGATCTCCTTTTCTTGATCGTTCGCGAGGTTTCGGGGCCGCACGATACCCGAACGGCAGGGGTCAGACGCCGGCGCGGTGGCGGCTCGGTGACAGGCCGCGTACCCGCTTGAAGGCCACGCTCAGCGCGAACGCGTTGGCGTAGCCGACGTGCCTGGCCACCGAGTCGATGGTGATGTCGGACGAGCGCAGCAGGTCGGCGGCGAGCGTGATCCGCCAGCCGGTCAGGTACGCCATCGGCGGCTCGCCGACCAGGCTGGCGAACCTGCGGGCGAAGGCGGCCCGCGACGCGCCGACCTTCTCGGCCAGGAGCGCGACCGTCCACGGCCGGGCCGGGTCGCCGTGGATCAGCTTCAGCGCCGGGCCGATCAGCGGGTCGCTCTGCGCCTGGTACCAGCCGGGCGCCTTGGCCTCCGGCCGGGCGAACCAGGCGCGCAGCGTCGCGATCAGCGCCAGGTCCAGCAGCCGGTCGAGCACCACCTGCTGGCCGGGGCCCTCGCCGTTGACCTCCTGCGCCAGCAGCTCCATGACCGGCGACGGCGTGCTCGCCCGGGGCACGAGCACGACCGCCGGCAGGGCGTTCAGCAGCCGGTCGCCGACCTCGCCGCTGACCTGATAGGTGCCGCTGGCCACGATCGCCGAGCCGTCGCGGGTGAGCCCGCTGGTGCGCGGGCCGAGCCGCAGCTCGTCGGTGACGTCGACGCCGTCCATGGTGGTCAGCCGGTTGCCGGGACACACGATGATGTCGGGCGCGGTGGCCGGGTCGTCGCCGATCGTGTACGGCGCGGGCCCCTTCACGATGGCCACGTCCCCGGTGCGCATCAGCACCGGCTCACCGCCGTCCGGCACGATCCAGGCGTGCCCGCGCAGCGCGGTGGCCAGGGCGAGCATGGCGCCGTCCGCGATCCGGAGCGACCACGGTGGTTCGAGGATCGCCTGGCAGAACGCCGCGCTGCGGGCGCGGACACCGTCGAGAAGGTCGGCGAGGGGGTCCACTCTTCCAGCGTAGACGCACAGAAATGGAGGCGAGCGTAACGAATATGGATCGTCTTTCCGCAGGCGAGTTCACTGGGTGTGAACCCAATCGACGACCTAGACGGAGGCGGTTGCGATGTACGCGATCACGGGTGTGACAGGCCATGTCGGCGGCGCGGCGGCCCGGGAACTGCTGGGCATGGGAGAGCAGGTGCGGGCGATCGTCCGCGACCCGGCGAAGGGGCGTGACTGGGCCCAGGCCGGGGCGGAGGTCGCCGTGGCCGACTTCGGCGACCGGGCGGCGCTGGCCCAGGCGATGCGCGGCTGCCGCGGCGTGTTCGTCATGCTGCCCACCGACCCTGCCGCGGCCGACCCCGACGCCCACCACCGCCGGCTGGCCGACTCGATCGCCGGGGCGGTCGAGGACGGCGGCGTGCCGTACGTGGTGATGCTGTCCTCGGTCGGCGCCGAACTGGCCGAGGGCACCGGCCCGATCCGCTGGCTGCACCACATGGAGAACCGGCTGCGCGAGACCGGCGCGCTCCTGACCACGCTGCGTTCGCCGCACTTCCAGGAGAAGGTCGAGACCGTGCTCGGCGCCGCCACGGGGGCCGGCGTCTACCCGGTCTTCGGCGACTCGGCGGACGTGCCCACGCCGATGGTCGCCACCCGCGACCTCGGCCAGGTGGCCGCGCGGGCGCTCACCTCGCCGCCCGCGCGTGGCGAGACCGTCGACGTGGACGCTCCCGGCTACACCGAGCGGCAGGTCGCGGAGGAGCTGGCGGCGGTGCTCGGCCGGGAACTCCAGGTGCTGACCATCCCGCGTCCCGGCTGGGTGCCCGCGATGGTCGAGGCGGGCCTGCCGTCGCACCTGGCCGAAGAGCTCGCCGGACTGTACGACGCCGAGCAGCGCGGCATCCTCGCACCCCGGGGCGAGCGGACCGTCACCTGCTCCACCGAGCTGGGCGAGACCCTGCGCCACGTGGTGAAGACCCTCGCCTAGGAGGATGCCGTGGCCACGATCGTGATGACCGGTGGCACGTCGGGCTTCGGCGCGCGTGCCGCCGGGCGGCTGGCACGGGCGGGCGCCCGCCTGATCCTGGGCGCCCGCACGCCCGCGGGCGCCCGTGCGTCCTCAGGTGACGCGGTCCCGCTCGACCTGGCCGAGCTCGCCTCGGTACGCGCCTTCGCCGCCTCGGTGCGCGAACGGCTGGCCGGGACCCCGGTGGACGCCCTCGTGCTCAACGCCGGCCTGATCCGCCCCGACGCCGACGGCCGGAGCGCGGACGGCTTCGAGACCACGTTCGCCGTCAACCACCTCGCCCACTACCTGCTGGCCCGCCTGCTCCTGCCGTGCCTGGCCGACGGGGCCCTCGTCGTCCTCACCACGAGCGGCACGCACGACCCCGCCACCGGCGCCGGACTCACCCCGCCCCGGCACGCCGACGCCGGCCTGCTGGCCCACCCGGATCGCGACCCTGGACGGGAGTCCCGGCCGAGGGCGGCGGGCGAGCACGCGTACACCGCCTCCAAGCTGTGCGCGGTGCTCACCGCCCGCGCGCTGTCGGAGCGGGGCCTTCGGGCGGTGGCCTACGACCCCGGGCAGGTGTTCGGGACGGGGCTGGCCAAGGATCTGGCGTACCCGCTGCGGGTGGCGTGGAAATTGCTGGGCACGCCGGTGCTGCGCTGGCCGGTGAGCAGGCTCAATCCGCACCTCAACAGCCGTGCCGCGGCCGGGGACGCGCTGGCCGACCTCGCGCTCGGGCTGACGGCGCCCCCGGGCGGACGCTCGTACGCCGCGCTGCGCAGGGGCAGGCTCACCTGGCCCGAGCCGTCGGAGCGGGCCCGCGACGGTGAGCCGGCGCGGGCGCTCTGGGACGACAGCGCCAAGCTCGCCGGGCTGGCCTGAGCCTCACTCCAGGGCGGTCCGGTAGGCGTCGAGCACGAGGCCGTGGAAATGGTGCACCGCGTGCTCGGAAAGGCCGGAGCCACCGGGGTCGTACACGATCTTGCCCTGCGTGAAGGCTGGCGTGCGCATGCCGCGCTGCACGCTCTCCACCAGGGCGATGTCCTCCACTTGCAGCACCTCGTCGATGTAGCGGATGCTGTCGCGCTCCTGCTCGTCCGGCTCGGCGGTCTCCAGGTAGAAGTCCCAGGTCTCCAGGGTGCGTTCCGGACCCGCGGGGACGATCTGCAGCACCATGAAGTTGCCCCGGCCCGGGTAGCGCAACAGGCAGGTGTTGGGCCACAGCCACCACACCGCGTGCTCGGTGACGGTCGCGCCCGACACGTCATAGGCGGAGTTGTCCGACGTGCCCGCGCGGGCCATGTGGCTGGACCAGATGCCGTGGGTCGTCACCTTGTACGTGCTCATGTCGACCAGCGACACGAAGTCCTTGTGCGCCACGTGGCAGTGGTAGCACTCCAGGAAGTTGTCGACGACGTTCTTCCAGTTGGAGGCGATGTCGTAGGTGAGGCGGCGGGCGAGGGTCAGCTTGGCCACGTCCGGCGCCCGCGCCGCGATCTCCGCCGCCAGATCCCCGGCCTGCTCGGCGAGCGGGGCAGCGGCGGGGTCGAGGTTGACGTAGACCATGCCGCCGAACTCGGCGACCTGGACCGGGTCCAGGCGTACCGTGGCGGGGTCGAAGCCGGGCATGTCACCGGTGTTGCGGGCGCGGCGCAACCGGCCGGTCAGGTCGAAGTTCCAGGCGTGGTACGGGCAGACGATGCTACGGCCGACGCCGCAGCCGGACAGCAGTTCGTGGGCCCGGTGCTTGCAGACGTTGTAGAAGGCGCGCAGGGTGCCGGACTCGTCCCTGACGGCGACGATCGGCATGCCCGCCACGGTGCCTGTCACGTAGCTTCCCGGGCGGCGCAGTTTCTCCACGTGGCAGAGCCACTGCCAGGTGCGGGCGAAGACGGCTCGCTGGTCTACTTCGTACCAGGTGGGGTGGGTGTAGGCGTCGGCGTGCAGGGACATCGACAGGGCGGGATCGGGGTGGTAACCGGCGGAGATGTGGTCGAAGGTGGGGATCATCCGGCCTCCTGGTCAGGTTTCCACTCCCTCCATTCTTCACCCGGCCCCGCCCACCGATCCCGGGTCGTTCAGGGGCTGGTCATCGGACGCCCCGGCCGGGGTTCGCGGGGGGCCGGAGGTGCGATCAGGCCGCGCGAAGCGCGCCAAGGGTGGAAGCACGTGCCGTGGGGGTCCGTCGTGTGGGGGATCCGGGGCCGGAAAGATCGCTCCGTGGCGGGACGCCCGGGAGGGGGTGTGCTGCCTAGCCTGCCCGCCATGGAATCCGAATGGACCAGGTTCAGGAAGCGCCGATGGCTGGTGGCGGGGATGGTGGTGGCGGCGCTGGTTCCGGTGCTGGTGGGGATCATGATCGCTGCCACCTCCCGGGCCACCTGCGGCAACCAGGCAGGGGAGGAGCCGTGCCCGGGGCCCGTTCTGGGGCCCGGCGGGCTGGCCGTGGAGGACAAGTTCTACTTCGTTCACCAGTCGCTGCGTGGCGACGGGAGCATCACCGCCCGGGTCAGCTCCATGACGGGGCGGATCAAGGAGCCGCCGCCGCCCGGCACCGGCGGGGGGCCGCCGCCCGTTCCAGGGCTGGTGCCGTGGGCCAAGGCGGGGCTCATGGTCAAGGACGGGGTCCGGCGCGGGTCCCGGTACGCGGCGATCATGGTGACCGCCGAGCACGGGGTGCGTATGCAGCACGACTTCACCGAGGACGTCGCGGGCTCGTCCGGGGCGTTTCCTCGCTGGCTACGGCTGACGCGTACCGGAGACACGCTCGTCGGCCACGAGTCGGCCGACGGCAAGGCGTGGACGGAGGTGGGCAGGGCCGAGCTCAAGGGGTTGCCCGGGACAGTGGAGATCGGGCTGTTCGCCGCCTCGCCCGGGGCGCTGACGATGGCCGGAGGCGGGCCCGAGTCGCGGTTCTCCGAAGCCACCGCCGTGTTCGACAAGGTCAGCCCCAAGGACGGCACGTGGCGGACCGACGACATCGGCGTCACGATGGAGCCCGACGGCGTCACCCCCCACCACCCAGGCGCCTTCTCGCGCTCCGGCGACACGTTCACGGTCACCGGGGTCGGCGACATCGCGCCCAGCTCCGACTTGCAGCCCGTCGAACGGACGCTGATCGGCGCGTACGCGGGCCTGATCCTGGTGGTCATCGTGGCGGTCGCCTTCGTGACGGCCGACCCCGGACGCCTCTGGCCCAAGGCGGGGGTGGTCGGCGTGCTCGGCTTTGTCGCCGGGGTGGTGCCCGCCGCGGTCGTCGTGCCGGTCAGCCTGTGGATGCTGCCCGCCAACGGCATCCATCCGCTGCCCGCGGAGCCGCTGACGTACGCGCGGGTGATCGTGGGCACCGGCCTGCTGTCGGCCGCCGTCGCGGTGCTGTCGCTGGGAGTCGGCGCGCTGCTCAGGCGTACCGCCGTGGCCGTCGTCGCGGTGCTGTCGCTGGTCTTCCTCCCGTACGCGCTGGCGCTGGCGGGCGTGGGGGAGTGGCTGCTGGCGGTCACTCCGGCCGCGGGCTTCGCGATCCAGCAGAGCGCCCGCAGGTACGACCAGGTGGACGGCTTCTACACCGCGATGACCGGCTACTTCCCGCTGGCGCCGTGGGCGGGGTTCGCGGTGCTGTGCGCGTACGCCGCACTCGGCCTCGCGCTCGCGAAACGCCGCCTGCCCTAGAAGGGCTCGCCGTCCTGAGCGGCCAGGTCGCCATCCTGAGCAGCCAGTACGGCGTCGCCGTTCCGCTCAGCCCAGCGGCTCAGCACGCTGACCGGTTCGAGCGCGGAGCGCCCCAGCTCGGTGAGCTCGTACTCCACCCGAGGCGGCACCTCCGCGAACGCCTCGCGCCGCACCAGGCCGTGATGCTGGAGCCTGCGCAGCGTCTGGGTGAGCATCTTGTTGCTGATCCCGCCGATCAGGGCCTTGAGCTCGCCGTGACGGCGGGGGCCGTTGCCGAGGGCGTAGACGGTCACGACCGCCCACTTGTCGCTGAGGATCTCCACGGCGAGCCGCGCCGGACAGTCGGCCAGGAAGACGTCACCCGGCCGGTCGAAGGTACTCATGGTGCGTAAGGTACCCAACGGTTCCTATCGGTTCCCTAGCGTGGTCGTCATCCCCGACCCCGAACCGAGGAGCCTCCATGCGCGTGCTCGCCGCCAGAAAGCACGGCGGCCCCGAGCGGCTTCATCCCCTCGACCTGCCCGACCCCGCGCTGGGCCCGGGACAGGTCCGCGTGGACGTCGCCGCCATCGGGCTGAACTTCGCCGAACTCGTCCAGCTCTCCGGAGACTTCCAACTGCCCGCGCCGGACCCGCTCGTACCCGGCTTCGAGCTGTCCGGAACCGTCACCGAGGTGGCGCCCGACGTCGCCGGGACGGCCCCCGGCCAGCGGGTCATGGCCCTGGTGAGCTGGGGCGCCTACACCGACCGGCTGGTCGTGGACGCCGCCCACGTGCTGCCCGTCCCCCCTGCCATGGACGACCTGACCGCCGCCTGCTTCCCCGTCGCCTACGCCACCGCGTACCTCTCACTGCTCCACAGAGGCCGCTTGACCAGGGGCGAGACAGTCGTGATCACCGGCGCCACCGGCAACGTCGGGCGGGCCGCGCTGCAGGTCGCCCGCGCTGCGGGCGCGCGGACCGTCGCCGTCGACCGCTCCGGCACGCTGCCACAGGACGCCGCCGACCACATCCTGCCACCCACCGACCTCGCCCGATCGATGGCCGAGCTGACCGCCGGTCGTGGTGCCGACCTGGCCCTGGACCTGGTCGGCGGCCCACTCA
Organism: Nonomuraea sp. NPDC050790; assembly: GCF_044456745.1. NCBI lineage: Bacteria > Bacillati > Actinomycetota > Actinomycetes > Streptosporangiales > Streptosporangiaceae > Nonomuraea > Nonomuraea sp. NPDC050790. Next base: position 115,267 of record NZ_JBITGF010000019.1, read on the forward strand.
CCACACACCTGCTCAACGCCCTGGCCTGGGAAGGACGGCTCGTCACCGCCGGTTTCGCGGGAGGCTCGATCCCGGAGGTCAGCCTCCTCGACGTGCTCGTCAGGAACATCGCCGTCATCGGCGAAGACCTCGCCGGATACGCCGCCCACGACATCGCCACCGCCGTCGCGGCCCTGGAACGGTGCCTGACCTGGTACCGCGAGGGCTCGGTGTCGCCGCGCACGCCGTTCCGCCACCCGCTCGCCGCTCTCCCGGCCGCCCTCGCATCCATAGCCGAGGGTACGGCAGGCGGCAAGCTCGCCATCGACCTCAGCGCCTAAGGAGAACCTCGGACAATGCTCAAAACCCTGGGCACGATCGCCCTCACCCTGGCCACCCTCACGACCGAACCCGCCACGGCGACGGCGGAGTACCCGACCTCGATCTCCCTGCCGGACGGCTTCCGTCCCGAGGGCATCGCCATCGGCTCCGGCCCGTTCGCCTTCGTCAGCTCGATGGCCGACGGTTCCATCTACCGGGCGGACCTGCGTACCGGACGTGGAAAGGTCTTCAGCCGCGGCCCCGGCACGCCGTCGCTCGGCATGACCATCGACAGGCACGGCCGGTTGTTCGTCGCGGGTGGCACCGGCGGCGACGCGCGGGTCCTCGACTCGCGCACCGGCCGGGTCCTGGCCTCCTACCGGCTGACCAGCGGCAAGGCGTTCGTCAACGACGTCGCCATCATCAACGGGGCGGCCTGGTTCACCGACTCCACCAACCCGGTGCTCTACAAGCTGCCGCTGCGCGGTGACCGGCTGCCCGCCAAGGTGGAGCGGATCCGGCTCACCGGCGACCTGAAGTACCGCGCCGGTTTCAACGCCAACGGCATCACTCCCGCTCCGGACGGCAGGGGCCTGCTCGTCGTGCAATCCAATACCGGCCGGTTGTTCCGGGTCGGCTGGTCCGGAGCCAGCCGGCGCGTGAACTTGCACGGCGAGTCCCTCCGGGAGGGTGACGGCATGTTGCTGCGCGGCCGGACGTTGTTCGCGGTGCAGAACCGGCTCAACGCCGTGGCCGTTCTCCCGCTCAACGCGTCGGGGACCGAGGGGCGCGTTGTCCGCCGGGTGAGCGACCGGCGCTTCGATGTTCCGGCGACCGTCGCCGCCTTCCGGTCCCGGCTGTACCTGCCCAATGCGCGCTTCTCCACTGAGCCGACGCCGCGTACGCCGTACCGTGCGATCGCGATCCCGCGGCCCGAGCCGCGATGACGGCCGTGGCGCATTAGCCTGTGGGGCGTGGAGGACGTGCTGAGGAGTCCCTGGGGCGTGTGGGGATTCGAGACTGATTCCTTGCGATCGCGGATGTGGCTGAGCGCTTTCTGGTCGCCGCGCCGCCGGTGCCGCGTAGCTTCAAGGCCTGGGACGGCGCCGCGACGTTCGACGGGGAGGACCGAAACCCCTCGGTTCCCGCCACATTGCCGCCGAGATCACCGACCTGATCGCCAAACTAGGCGAACTCCGCGACGCCGGGCTGCTGTCTCCCGAGGAGTTCCAGGCCAAGAAGGCCGAACTGCTGTCCCGGATGTAGGCCTCACGCCGGATGGGGGGTCTCCGGGGTGGCGGTTGCTCGCCGGTGAGGGGCGGTCGTCTACTCGGACGGGTTGTGGCGGGCGTAGATGGTGAGGGCGGTGGTGGTGAGGACCGCGACGGTGGCGACCCAGCGCCAGTAGACGCTCGTCGCCTCAGCCGGTACGGCTTCGCCGGGCGTCCTCGGGGTGCCCAGGGCGGTGACGTGGGCCTCGGTCACCCGGCCGGCGATGGTCTCGTGCGTGGCCTGGCGTTCGTCGCCGGCCTGCACAGGGTCCTTGCCCGCGCGGATCGGGATGTTGCCCGAGCACAGGGTCGTGGACAGGTTCACACCGGGGATGCGCCCGTCCGATCCGGCGAACACGAGGTAGCGCGTGCCCTGCTCGAACACGTACCCGCACGCGGGGCTGTCGGTGTCCGCGCCGACCTGGTACTCGGTGGCGGCTGTGCCCTTGTAGGCGTGGTCGGTGCGGAAGGTGTACACCTTCTGGGCGTTGGGCGGGCCCTTGACGGTCTTGACCGACACCACCGTGCCGGTGAACACCGCCGCCGCGTGCTTCACGGCCTCCGCCGGGGTCAACTCCGCGCACGTACAGGCGCAGGCGGCGGTGGTCGTGCTCACCAGCATGGCCGCCGCGAGGGCGGTGACCACGAGCAGTCGCAGCATCATGCCCTGACAACGTCCCACGCCCCCACACCGGTTCATCCGGTCAGCCCCTGGAAGGTCAACCTCTGGAAGATCAGCCTGTGGGTGGTCGGCCTGTGGGTGGTCGGCCTCTGGAAGATCAGCCTGTGGGTGGTCGGCTTCTGGGTGGTCGGCCTGATGTTCCTGCTCCCCAGGAAGGCGCTCGCCGAGCCGGAGGACTGACCGCGCGCGGATGTGCGTCCTTTTACCTGGTACGGCGGGGCGCGGGGGCCGATCATCTGGCCGGTGGGAGAGCTGCTGAGCAATCGCCCGCTGTTCGCGAGCCGGGACCTGGACGAGGTCCGCGAGCAGGTGGGGCGGATCTTCTGTCCGCATCGGCTGGACGTGGCCGGTGGTCCTGAGCCGCTGTCGGCCCGTTTCAACTCCGTCCAGGTCGGCCGGCTACGGCTGAGCTACCTCGACTACGGCGCGGACGTCCGCATCGAGCCGGGCGACCTGGACTCCTTCTACCTGGTCCAGATCCCGCTGGCGGGCAGCAGCCTGATCAGGTGCGGCGAGCAGGAGGTCGTCTCGACCCGGGCCATGGCCTCGCTGCCCTCGCCGACGCGCCATCTCGACATGCGCTGGGGGGCGGGCTGCCCGCAGCTCATCGTCAAGTTCGACCGCCCGATGGTGGAACGGGCGATGGAACGGCTGCTCGGCGACCCGCTGGACCGGCCGATCGTCTTCGACCTCGGCCTGGACCTCACCACGGGCTGGGCGCGGTCGTGGCGGGCGATGGCCGACCTGATCGTGCGCGAGTCCGCGCACGACGACGGGCTGCTCGCGCAGCCCCTGGCGGTCGCGCACCTGGAGGACGCCCTGCTCACCTTGCTGCTGACCCGCCAGCCGTCCAACTATCTCGACCGCTTGAGCGCGCCGCGCCCGCCCGCGCTCCCCAAGGTGGTACGGCAGGCGGTGGAGTTCATCGAGTCCCACGCCCACCTGCCGCTGACCACCCAGGACATCGCCCGTTCGGTGGCCGTCAGCGACCGTTCGCTGCAGGAGGGCTTCCGCGCCCACCTGGGACTGAGCCCGATGGCCGTGCTGCGCAACGTCCGGCTGGCGCGGGTGCACGAGGAACTGCGCGCCGGCGACCCGGCCCGCTGCACGGTGACCGGAGTGGCCGCACGCTGGGGATTCCTGCACCAGGGCCGCTTCGCCGCCGCCTACCGCCGCGCGTACGGCCAGGCGCCCTCCCACACGCTGCGCCACGGCTGAGCCGAGGTCTGCGGCAGGTGGACGGGATCCGCGCTCAGCGGATGGCCGCGGGGCGGGGCGTGATCGTACCTTCGCAGTGTTCCCAGTTCAACGAGGAGGTTCTCATGCGCAGCGTCCTGATCGTCGGCGCCGGGCAGTCCGGGTTACACCTGGCGCTCGGCCTGCTGAAGAACGGCTACGAGGTCACGGTGGTGACCGGTCGTACCCCCGAGGAGATGCGGTCCGGCGGCGTCACGTCCAGCCAGGCCATGTTCGGCACCGCGCTGGCCTGCGAGCGGGCGATCGGCCTGGACGGCTGGCCGGACTGCCCGCCGATCGAGGGCATCCACCTCAGCGTGCCCGGCCCCGACGGCGGCAGGGCGATCGACTGGGCGGCCCGGCTGGACACCCCGGCGCGCTCGGTCGACCAGCGGCTGAAGATGCCCGCCTGGCTGGAGGAGGTGGACCGGCTCGGCGGCAAGGTGGTGGTGCACGAGGCCACCCCCGCCGACCTGGAGGAGTACGCCGCCCGGCACGACCTGGTCCTGGTCGCCACCGGCAAGGGCCGGCTGGGCTCCCTGTTCGGGAGGGACGCGGCGCGCTCGCCGTACGACAGCCCGCAGCGCGCCCTGGCCCTCACCTACGTGCACGGACTGCGGCCGCGGCCGGAGCACTCCGCGGTCTGCTTCAACCTGGTGCCGGGCGTGGGGGAGTACTTCGTCTTCCCTGCGCTGACGTTGAGCGGGCCCTGCGAGATCATGGTGTTCGAGGGCGTGCCCGGCGGGCCCATGGACTGCTGGGGAGAGGTACGCACCCCGGCCGAGCACCTGGCCATGAGCCGGCGGATCCTGGAGACGTTCCTGCCGTGGGAGGCCGAGCGGGCCTCCGGCGTGGAGCTGACCGACGCGAAGGGCGTGCTGACCGGGCGCTTCAGCCCTACGGTGCGCAGGCCGGTCGCCGTGCTGCCCTCGGGCGCCGCCGTCCTCGGGGTCGCCGACGTTCTCGTGCTCAACGACCCGATCACCGGCCAGGGCGCCAACAACGCCGCCAAGTGCGCGGCCGCCTACCTGGAGGCGATCCTCGCCCACGGCGAGCGGCCCTTCACCCCCGAATGGATGACCGACGCCTTCGAGCGGTACTGGTCCCAGGCCGGCCACGCCACCGCCTGGACCAACGCGCTGCTCGCGCCCCCGCCGCCGCACGTGCTGGAGATCCTGGGCGCCGCCGGAACGCTGCCCGAGGTCGCCGCCCGGTTCGTCAACGGCTTCGACGACCCGGCCGACTACGCCGAGTGGTTCATGGACCCGGCCAAGGCCCGCGCCTACCTCGACGACGTACGGCGGGCCGCCGCATGAGAGCGCTCCGCGAGGCGCTGGGCCAGTTCGCGACCGGAGTGGCGGTGATCACGACCGTCACTCCGGAGGGGGAGCGCGCGGGCGTCACCGTCAACTCCTTCACCTCGGTCTCGCTCGACCCGCCGCTGGTGCTGTGGTGCCTGGCCGACCGCGCGCCCAGTGCGCGGGTGTTCCTGCGGGCGGGCCGCTTCGCCGTCAACGTGCTCGCCGCCGGGCAGGACGACCTGTCCCGGCGGTTCTCGACCCCCGCACGGGACAAGTTCGACGGGGTGGCGCTGCTGCCGACGCCCTCGGGGCTGCCGGTGCTGGCGGGGGCGTTGGCCGGGTTCGCCTGCCGTACGGTGCGGACCTATGACGGCGGCGACCACCGGATCTTCGTCGGCCAGGTCGAGCACTACGAGCGGACGGCGGGCGAGCCGCTGGTCTTCCACTCCGGGCGGTACCGCGAACTCTATGCTCATGCGCGGCATAACGATTCTTTGGTGGTATGACGAACCTTCTTGCAATGGAGCTGTGAAAGGCGCAGATAGCGTCTTTCTCATGACCTCGTGCAGAGTGCTGGCCGTGGTACTGGCCGGTGGACAGGGAAAGCGCCTACTCCC
>NZ_JBITGF010000020.1:0-59745 GCF_044456745.1 Nonomuraea sp. NPDC050790
TCAGTCATATCGAAACGGGCCATGCCCGAGTTCTACCAGTCATGACCAGCCCGCTCCCCGGCCTCACCTAGATCCGAACTCCGAACAGCTCCTAGCAGCGGTCCCGGGCGGCTGGCGCGGCAAACTCGAACGGTGGGCCCATCAACTGTGGGCGACCTGGGACCGCCACCCGTGGCTACCCGGCGCCACCCTCGGCGAGCGGGTCATGGGCCCCAAAGAGATCGGCTGGACCGAGATCGCCGTGGCCGCCCTGGCCGGAACCGGGCTGAACGGCAGCGAACAGATGGACGCGGTCCTCCTGCTCAGCGGCCACGTCCGCAACACCCGCTCGGTCGGCTCGGCCGGCACACAACCCTGGACTCCACAACAGCAGCTCACCACCCTGCTCGACCACGCCGCCGACCGCTTCCCCGCGCTGAGCGCCACCATCGTCTCCGCCGGAGACCCTGACCCGGGCAGAAGCCGCGAATTCGGCCTCCAACGCCTCCTCGACGGCCTCGACGTCCTCATCACCCACCGCACACGCTGACCAGACAAACCAGCTCTCCGCCCGAACCGTCCCGGCCCGGCAGGTGATCGCGTGGGATGGCGGGCGGAGGCGAGAAAGCAACAAGATCCCTCAGTACTTCGGCTACAATCGCGGCCTCACCCTCCTCAACGCAGTCAACGATCAAGTCATGGGGATCGGGCAGATGGTCGTGCCGGGCACGCCGCGCGACTCGCTGTACATCCTCGACACGCTGATCAACATCGACGCCGGCCCGCAGCCCGAGGTCGTCACGACTGACCAGGCCTCCGATAGCGACATGGTGTTCGGGATCTTCTCGATGCTCGGCTACCGGTTCGCGCCCCGCTTCGCCGACTTGTGCGACCAGCGGTTCTGGCGCGCCGAGCTGCCCGACGGGAGCACACCGGCCTATGGGCCGCTGGAGGCGATCGCCCGCAACAGGATCAACCGAGGCAAGATCGCTACGCAGTAGGCGGACATGACGCGGGTCGCCGGATCGCTGGTGACCAACCAGGTGCGCGACCTGCTGCGCATGTTCGCCCGTAACGGCTGCCCGACCCCGCTGGGGCAGGCGTTCGCCGAATACGGCCGCATCGACAAGACCCTGCACCTGCAGTCCATCCTGGACCCGATCGACGACACCTACCGGCGCAAACTCAACAAGCAGCTCACCGTGCAGGAGTCGCGGCACCGACTGGCCCGCACGATCTGCCACGACGGCAGCGGCCAGATCCGGAAGGCATATCGGAGGGCCAGGAGGATCAACTCGCCGCGCTCGGCCTGGTCGTCAATGCGGTTGCGCTGTGGAACTCGAAGTATCTGTCGGCCGCCGTCGACCAGCTGCGGGCCTAAGGCGTGCCGATCAAGGATGAGGACGTCGCCCGGCTGTCCCCGCTCGGCCACGCCCACGTCAACGTCCTGGGCCGCTACACGATCTCCTCCTCCCCCGCCGAGGGTTTGCGCCAGCTTGGCGAGATCCCCGACCTGCCCGATGCCTACGCCGAGGTCAACCCCTACGCCGATCCCCAGTGACGGTGTGCACGCCGGCGCGCCGCAGGACCCGGCAGCGCGTGGGCCGACCAGCCAGACCACGGGGGGTCGACGCATGGGGTACTACCAGGGCAGGAGCACCGTGCCGAGGCCGAGCAGCGCGCAGACGCCGAGGATGCGCAGCATCGGCCACTTCAGCGTGAACGTCATGACCAGCGCGGCCACGGTGATCGCCAGGGCGATCGGGTTGAGCGTGCCGAACTCGGGGACGCGCGCGGTGAACGGCCCCCACGCCCAGGCGAAGGTCTGCCCGAACAGGGTGTGCTCGGCGAAGTAGAACGCCAGGTTGGCGATGACGCCCACCACGGAGGCGGTGATGCCGGTGAGCGCGGCGCTGATGGCGGTGTTGTGCCGCAGCTTCTCCACGTACGGGGCGCCGAGGAAGATGAACAGGAAGCATGGCACGAACGTGACCCAGGTGGTCAGCAGCGCTCCCAGCAGCGCGCCGGCCCACGGGGTCAGTGCGCCAGGGTCGCGGTAGGCGCCGAGGAAGGCGACGAACTGCACCACCATGATCAGCGGCCCCGGCGTCGTCTCGGCCAGGGCCAGGCCGCGTACCATCTCGCCTGGAGTCAGCCAGCCGTAGACCTCCACGGCCCGCTGGGCGACGAACGCCAGCACCGCATAAGCGCCGCCGAAGGTGACCAGCGCGGTGCCGGAGAAGAACAGTCCTTGCGTGGTGAACACGCTGTCGGTGCCGAGCAGCAGCGCCACCGCGGCGACCGGCAGCCACCAGACGACCAGCCCGATGGCCAGGATCTTGCCCGCCGAGCGCCAGCTCGGCTGGGCGTGGTGCAGGGCGTCGTCCGGGATCAGCGGTGCCGGCCCGCCGTCGCCGCCGTGCCCGTTGCCTGCTGTGAAGGCGTGCGGGGCCAGCCGGTGGACCAGCCAGCCGACGATTGCCGCTGAGGCGACCACGAGCGGGAACGGCACGGCGAACAACGCGAGCGCGGCGAACGCGGCCACGGCCAGGGCGACGAAGAAGGGGTGGGTGAGGGAGCGTTTGGCGACCCGGATGACGGCCTGGGCGACGATCGCGAGCACCGCTGGGGCGATGCCGGCGAACAGGGCGGTCACCACCGTGGTGTCCTGCCACAGGAGGTAGACCGCCGACAGCACCAGCAGCGCCAGCATGCCCGGCAGCACGAACAACGTGCCGGCCACCAGGCCGCCGCGCGTGCCGTTCAGCAGCCAGCCCACGTAGATGGCCAGTTGCTGGGCTTCTGGGCCGGGCAGCAGCATGCAGTAGTTGAGGGCGTGGTTGAAGCGCTGCTGGCCGATCCAGCGTTTCTCCTCCACCAGGGTGCGCTGCATGACGGCGATCTGCCCGGCCGGGCCGCCGAAGGTCTGCAGCGAGATGCCGAACCAGGCCCGTACGGCTTGGCGGAACGGGATCACATCGCCGGTGGCGTCGATCGTCATGACGGCCTTTCAGAGGGCAGGCGGACGGATCGGAAGATCCGCCACAGGGTCAGGTCGTAGCCGGGCGGGGTCATGCCGGTTCCCGCCCCAGCAGCAGCGCCCGCCGGTGGAACTCATACAGCCCGTCGAAGATCGGTCCGGTGATCTCCAGCACCCGCTCGTCGTCGCAGACCATCGACAGCCCACGCAGGATCGCATCCACCCCGCGGGCCTCGGGCGCCTCGAAGCGCTCATCGTCGATGTCGGCCTCGTGCACGATCTCGGCCAGCTTCCACAACACCGGATCATCCAGCTGGTAGCGGCGCAGGATGGTCTCGAAACTGCAGTCACCGCCGTGATGCGACAGCTCTGCCCCGCGCATGTCGAAGGGGGTGGCGTCGGCCGGTACCGAGGCGGGGTCGTCGACGAACACGAACTCCGGCTCCGCATCGAGGTGCCGCCGGATCAGCCAGGCGCACGCGGCCCGGTCGATGTGTACCCCCGCCCGGGTGGCCCATTTCATCGCACGTCCTGCGCGAGGGCCGTCGTGGCGGCCGCCGCCAGCGCCCGCACGGCCTGCTGGGCGCCCTCTCGCTCGGGGGGCGGGAAGTAGTCGCGCCGGCCGATCCGGCGCAGCTCGGCCTGCAGCCGCTTGAGCGTGCGGCTGCGCTCGCCCGGCCGCGCCAATGCGGCGGCCTCGGCCTGCTCAAGCACCGCCCGGTATTCGGCCGCCCGCGCGCTGCGCATCTCGGCGGCGATCACTTTCTCCTGCGCCGCGCTGCCGGCGGCGGCCAGCCATACAGTGCTGCTGCCGCCCACCTCGCCGATCTCCTCGGCAATCCAGTCCAACTGCTCACGGGTACGGGCGTCGGCGGGCAAGGCCACCAGCCCGTCACCCAGCCGCGCCACACCGAGCCGGTCGAGCTTGCGCCAAATGGTGATCCGCAACGTGGAGGGCTGGCGCGGGATGCGATAGGCCAGCAGCACCCACTTCCCCGCCGTACCCGTCACCGTCTCCACGCCATGCCCCCTGTTCACGCATATAACCATGGTTACCGTAACCACGGTTGCAGACTAATGGCAAGCGATGGCCCACGCCCACCGGGCCCCCACATGGTTCAGGGCTGGTGCATGCACAATCAATCGACTATCGTCGATTAACGATGAATGAGAAGGAGCCCTTGGGCCGGGCCGAGGCCGAGGAGTACGCGAGCTGGTTCAGGGCTCTGGCGGATGCCACCCGCATCCAGCTCGTGTCGTTGCTGGCCCGCCGCCGGGAGCCGATGACGGTCGGCGAGATCGTCGAGGCGTCCGGGGTGGGCCAGTCGACCGTCTCCCACCACCTGAAGATCCTGGCCGAGGTGCGCTTCGTCCTGGTCGAGCGCCGCGGCACCTCCGGCCTGTACCGGATCAACGAGAACTGCGTGTCCTGTTTCCCGACCGCGGCTGATGTGGTCATGGGCAAGCCCGTCCCCAAATCACCCGTGTGCGAGTGAAGGAGCCGATGATGGCGGATAGGGAGATCGTCCAGCGCTACTCCGGCCTGGCCCGCCAAGCCATGAACGGCGAGGCCGCCCTCGACTGCGGCCCGCGGGCCTTCGCCGACGGCGGCTTCGGCGCCGCCGGCTACGACGAAAACGATGATCTGCCCGGTTTGCCGGACGGTGCGCTGCTGGCGAGCCTGGGTTGCGGCAACCCGGTCGCGGTCGCCGAGCTGCGCGCCGGTGAGACGGTGCTGGATCTGGGGTCGGGTGGCGGCATCGACGTGCTGCTGTCTGCCCGCCGCGTCGGCCCGTACGGCAAGGCGTACGGGCTGGACGCTAGCGCGGACATGGTGGAGCTGGCCCGCCGTAACGCCGCTCAGGCCGAGATGACCAACGTGGAGTTCCTGCACGGCGGCATCGAGCAGATCCCGCTGCCCGGCCGGAGTGTGGACGTGGTCATCTCCAACTGCGTGATCAACCTGTCCGACGACAAGGCCGCGGTGCTGGCCGAGGCCTTCCGGGTGCTGCGTCCCGGCGGCCGTTTCGGGGTGAGCGACGTGGTCGTCGACGGCACCGCCGATCCGGTACGGCAGGCCGCCGCCGAGCAGCGGATCGGCTGCGCCGCCGGAGCACTCCGCACCGAGACCTACCGTGCGCTGCTCGCGGCGGCCGGGTTCGTCGACGTGACGATCACGCTCACGGCCGGCCACGGTGACGGCGTGCACTCAGCCATCGTTCAGGCCGTCAAGCCCGCCATCGGGCCCGGCTTGGAGATCGGGCCGATGCGCGCCGACGACGCCGCGCAGGTGCTGGCCATCTACCAGGCCGGCCTCGACACCGGCCAGGCCAGCTTCGAGACGGTGGCTCCCTCGTGGGAGGGATTCGAGGCGGGCACGCTGCCGCACCTGCGCTTGGTCGCCGTCGACACCGAGACCGGCGAGCTCGTCGGCTGGGTCACGGCCTGCGCGGTGTCGAGCAGGCCGGTGTATGCGGGGGTGGTCGAGCACAGCGTGTACGTGCACCCCGGCTGCCAGGCCCACGGCATCGGCCGCGCGCTGCTGACCGCGTTCATCGCCGCGGCCGAGGACGCCGGGGTGTGGACGATCCAGTCGGGCATCTTCCCCGGCAACGCCGAAAGCCTGTCGCCGCACCAGGCGCTCGGCTGCCGCGTCGTGGGCACCCGCGAGCGCGTCGGCCGTCATCACGGCCTGTGGCGGGACGTGCTGCTCATCGAGCGTCGCAGCGTCGTGACCGGAACCTGAGCCGGCCCGCCCCCCGGCCGGAGGCGGGAACATCGGCGGGCGGCTGGTGGTTCCACCTCCGTGGCCGGTGTGCCCAGTGTCCCCGGGCCTCACCTTTCGCCTTCGCGGACGACCGTTCGGCTGGAGCCGCGTTGAGCCTTTCGCCGAGAGGCGACACGCACACCGGTACGCACACGTGACAAGGCCCCGGCGTCACCAGACGCCGGGGCCTTCGCCATCCCCCGGGCCGCGCAGCGGCCAGGGCCGGGAGCCGCGGGATCGAGCGCCTAGCTGATCTTGCTCGTGGCCTGGCGGCTCGGGCGCAGCCTGGACTGTGCAGGCGAGCGTGTCCTGACCACGCTGCGCCAGCTAGACGCTGCAACTGGTGATCCGTGACCCTTTCGCGCGCGAAGTAGCTGAGTAGTCCGCGCGGGCCACTCATCGATCAGCGTCTACCTGATGAGGAGATCAGATGCGACCACGACTAGTCGCTGTCTTCGTGCTACTGACCGCGGTGCTCGGAGGTTTGCTGACCGGAGCAAGCGCCGCCCACGCCCAGGCGCCCGACGACCCCGTGTGCAGACCGGCGTTGACCAACACACCCGACATCGTCTGCACCGTCCCGGTCAAGGCCGACGGCAGGAACACCGACTTCATCGGATGGACGAGCAATGGCGACCCCCTTCTCAGGTTCAACAACATCCGGAACATCCTGGTGAGTTGCGAACCCGGCGAGACACTCGAGATCGAGCTCACGATCATCTACTCCCTTGGCGTCGAGGAGACTATGGGGGACACCCGAATCACGTGCCCGGACCGCAGAACTGCCGGCATCCGGTACCTCAACTGCGACTCCGGCGCCGCTCTGGTCGTCTGCACCGCGCAGATCGACGGGACGCCACCGTTCAGCACCACGTGGACGATGAACGGAGTAGAACAGACCTACTTCAAGAACTCATCCACCCTGCGGGTCGGCTGCGTGGTGGGCCGCCCCTTCGATGTCCAGCTCGCCGTAACCGATGCGGCCGGCACCAGTGCCGCGGACCGAGCGCGAGGCTTCTGCAGAAGGATCCAGGAATGAACCTCGCGTAGCCGGCGGGTATCGCTCCCCTAGCATGCGCGATGCAGCCGGTGCCTGGCAGCTCCGAAGGAAACTCCCCTCGGAGTCCCGGGCTGCCAGGCATCAGACCCCGTTTCTGGGACGCCACACCGCCAGGCCGGCCTCGGGAACCGGCAGATCGCCAGCGCGAGAGCAAGATCAGCCATCACACAGGCACTGAGCGGGAGGCGACTGTTCACCCGCTGTTCGCTCACCCATACATCGATGAGTGTCAATATCGAGGCTCATCAATGTGACGGTGGGAGCCCTGAGATGCCGGACACCTACAAGCGCCACGGCCTGACCATCGACCAGCGGCTCGCCCTGACCACCGCCGCTCGCCGGCTGGGCGAGGAGTTCACCGGCACGTTCGGCACCGAGACGATCGAGCGGTTCCTGCACGCCAGCTACGACCAGTTCGCCACCAGCGCGGCCGTGGCCAACTTCCTGCCGCTGCTGGCCGAGCGCTTCGCCCGCCAGCGTCTGCACGCCCTGGCCCGCGTCGAAGGTCACGGCGACGGCCGCCCGATCGTGCTGTTCCTGTGCGTGCACAACGCCGGACGCTCGCAGATGGCGCTCGGCTTCTTCCGCGAGCTGGCGGGCGAGGCCGCGGTGGGCTGGTCGGGCGGCTCGGAGTTCGCCGCCGGCATCAACCCCGCCGCCGTGGCCTCGATGGCCGAGCGCGGCATCGACATCTCGCGGGAGTACCCCAAGCCGTGGACCGAGGAGATCGTCCAGGCCGCCGACGTGGTCATCACCATGGGTTGCGGCGACGCCTGCCCCGTCTACCCGGGCAAACGCTATGAAGACTGGGAGCTCGCCGACCCCGCCGGGCTCGCGGTCGAAGAGGTACGGCCGATCCGGGATGAGATCGAGCGCCGGGTCCGGGCACTGCTGGACCAGCTCGACGTCCCGGCCAAGGCATAGACGCCGGTCGATATAGACTCTTATCGACTTCGATGGTCATCGATACGGTAGGCTCGTGATGGAGCTGCTGCAGATCCTGGAGTGCAGTCCGCCGCTGGCGCGCGAGCCGCTGGACGCCGACCAGGCCGCGGGCGTGGCCCGGGTGTTCAAGGCGCTGGGAGATCCGGTACGGCTGCGCATCCTGTCGATCGTGGCCAGCCGCGAAGGCGGCGAGGTGTGCGTATGCGACATCACCGACGCCTTCGAGCTGTCCCAGCCGACCATCAGCCACCACCTCAAGGTGCTCAAAGAGGTCGGCCTGCTCATTTCCGAGCGGCGCGCGTCCTGGGTCTACTACCGGCTGGTGCCCGAGACCCTGGGCGAGCTGGCGTCCCTGCTCAGCCTGCCGGCGGTTGTGGCGTGAGTGCCACGACCGAACGCGCCGGCGTCATCGGCGGCCTGTCCACGCTGGACCGGTTCCTGGCCGTGTGGATCGCCCTGGCGATGGGGGCCGGGCTGCTGCTCGGCCGTCTGGTGCCCGGGCTGAACACCGCGCTGGAAGCGGTCAAGGTGGGCGAGATCTCGCTGCCGATCGCGCTCGGGCTGCTGCTGATGATGTACCCGGTGCTGGCCAAGGTCCGTTACGACCGTCTCGGCACGGTCACCGGGGATCGGCGTCTGCTGCTGTCCTCGCTGGTGCTGAACTGGGTGCTCGGCCCGGCGCTGATGTTCGCGCTGGCCTGGCTGCTGCTGCCGGATCTGCCCGAGTACCGCACCGGGCTGATCATCGTCGGGCTGGCCCGGTGTATCGCCATGGTGCTCATCTGGAACGACCTGGCCTGCGGCGACCGCGAGGCCGCCGCCGTCCTGGTCGCCCTCAACTCCGTCTTCCAGGTGGTGGCCTTCGGCCTGCTCGGCTGGTTCTACCTCGACCTGCTGCCCGGCTGGCTCGGCCTGCCTCAGGAGGCGCTGGCCGTGTCGGCCTGGGACATCGCCTTCTACGTGATCATCTTTCTGGGCCTCCCGCTCGCCGCCGGGGACGCCTCACGCCGATTGGGTGAGCGCACGCGCGGCCGCGACTGGTACGAGCAGCGGTTCCTGCCGAGGATCGGCCCGATCGCGCTGTACGGCCTGCTGTTCACGATCGTGATCCTGTTCGCCCTGCAGGGCCAGAGCATCACCTCCCAGCCCGCCGACGTCGCCCGGATCGCCCTGCCGCTGCTGGCCTACTTCACGCTGATGTGGGGCGGTTCGTTCCTGGCCGGGCGGGCGATCGGCCTGCCGTATGAGAAGACCACCACGCTCGCCTTCACCGCGGCGGGCAACAACTTCGAGCTGGCCATCGCCGTCTCCGTGGGGGTGTTCGGCGTGACCTCCGGCCAGGCTCTGGCCGGAGTGGCGGGCCCGCTCATCGAGGTGCCCGTGCTGGTCGCCCTGGTCTACGTCAGCCTGTGGGGCCGGCGCCTGTTCAAGGAGCGCGTGAATGTCCGATAGGCCGGCCAAGCCGAGCGTGCTGTTCGTCTGCGTGCACAACGCCGGCCGCTCCCAGATGGCCGCCGCCTGGCTCCGGGAACTGGCCGGAGACCGGATCGAGGTCCGCTCGGCCGGATCCGCGCCCGCCGACCGGATCAACCCGGTCGCCGTCGAGGCCATGGACGAGGTGGGCATCGACATCACCGCCGCCCAGCCCAAGGTCCTCACCGTGGCCGCCGTCGAGGTCTCGGACGTCGTGATCACCATGGGCTGGGCGACGCCTGCCCGATCTTCCCCGGCAAACGCTATGAGGACTGGGAACTCGACGACCCAGCCGGCCAAGGCATTGAGGCTGTCCGCGAGATCCGCGACGAGATGAGTACGGCGCCGAAGATCGCCGCGCTACGCGGCGGGGGCGTCACGCTCGCCGCGGCCGCCGACGCGTTCCTAGCCACCGCGCATCGCCAACCCCAGCACCCACCGCGCCTACGCCTCGGCCATCGACCGCGTCATCGCGGCGCTCGGCCGTGACCGGCCGCTGGCCGAGGTCGCCGACGCCGCGATCGGCGCCGCGCTCACCGAGCTGTGGGACGGACGCGCGCCGGCGACCTGGAACCGCAACGGCGCCGCCGTCACCTCCTGGCTGACCTGATGCCAGACCAAGAAGCACTGGGCCGCCCCGTCAGTCCCGGCCGACGCCGAGTGCCGCAAGGAGAACGCCGACGAGACCCGCGCCGTTGCCAAGACCGCCATCCACCGGCTGCTCTCGCGCCGCGACATCCCCCTTCGCGTGAGCACCGTGCGCGGCTGGGACGGCCGGGTGCTGGTCGAACTGGAGAAGGCCCACATCACCCCGCTGCTGGCGACCGGCTGGACCCCTCCGCAACGGTTCCGGGCCACGACCGCCGACGTACCCGGGTCTCGCCCGGCTTCGACCCGGGCGGTCTTAGAAGCAGTCGGCCGCCTGCGAGATATGCCCCAGCACTAGCCGATCGACAGCAGGATGCTTAGTGGGCGGACGGCCCCCTTGGGCCGCGCCCGCCGTACCGGCCGCCGTCGACGGCGGCGGGCAGGAGCACGCCGAACCACACCCCGGCCCAGACCCGGAACCGGTGACGGACGCCGAGCAGGTCCGCCAGGCCCTGCTGCACATCGGCCACCCGATCCTGTGCGCCCAGCAGGAGGCCGGACCCGACGGGCTCGCCCGCCAGCACCTGGAACAGATCGAGGTCTTCCAGCCCGCGACACAGGGCGTCCTGGTTGGCCGGGGATCTGCACCATTATTTGGCCGGATGTCACTCGTAGTGACGGGCCCCTGAGTCAGATCATGTGAGGTTGTGCCGTTCCGGCGTATGGCGCCGCACCTTCTGCTGCGGCGCCATACGCCACTCATGCGGGGTCAGCCTTTTGGGCATCCGGCCATCTTCTTCTTCACGTACGCGGTCAGCTCGGGAGTGAACTTCACCCGGTCCGGCTGCGCCCAGACGAGCACCTGCCCCGGGGCCGTCGGCACCGCGTCCTTGACGAACCAGCCCCCCGGCACCTGCTGAGCGCGGTCCGACCTCTTGCCGACCCTGAACTCCTCGATCGAACCGTCCCGCTCGGCCAGCACGGCCCGTACCTCGTCCACGGTCATGCCGCGATACGGGACGCAGTGCAGCAGCTCACCGGTGGCATCGACGTCACCGGCCGATTCGTACCGCTCTCCGGGCCGGGCCGGACGGGCGAACCAGATCGCCGCGCTGCCCTTGAAATCCGCGGGAATGCGGAACGAGACCGCGCACCGGCCGCCGGGGGACTCGCACTCCACCGACTCCTCCTCGATGCGGGCTTCCTCCGAGTATTCCCCGCCCGTGACATGGCCGGCCGTGCTCGGCGAGCCCGGGGTGATCGACAGCCGGATGTCGAGCCCGCGGGCCTTGAACTCGGACGCGAAGCGCTCTGGGTCGGCGTAGAGGTCCTTGACGGTGACGACCCAGTCGTCGCCCGAGCGCTGGAACGCCAGCGCGGCGGACGGCGCGATGCCGGTCGGCGCGTCGGCTGGGAGGAAAGCCACACCCAGGACGGCCGCGGCCGCCAGCACCGCGGCGACGGGGATCACCACCGGCCAGCGCGCCCTGCGCGGTGCCTTGACCGGTGTCGCGACGATCTCGTGGAGCAACTCACGTGCGCCCTGCCCCTGTTCTGGCGTGTGGGGAGCGGGGTCGATGGCGGCCACCATCCGGCCGATCTTGCTCACAGGCTCTCTCCTCCCAGCTCCGCGAACGCCTGCTCTTCCTCCGTAAGCCCCAGCGCCTTGGCTAGCCGCTTGCGTGCACGGTGCAGCCTGATCCGGGCGGCGGTCGCCGTGCAGCCGAGCACTTTGCCGATCTCCGGGCCGGTCAGGTCTTCCCAGAAGGCCAGCGCGAGCACTTCACGGTCACGGGCGGGCAGGTCGTCGAACGCCTCCCGCACGCCGTCGAGTCCGGCCGGCCCGGACGGCCGCGCGGCGGACAACTCGTCCTTCAGCCGTTCAGCCAGCCCGGCCCTGCGGGACTGGCCGCGCCGGTGGTTGGCCAGGACACGACGGGCCACGCCGTACAGCCACAAGCGGGCGGCATCGCCATCGGGGACGTCGGCGATGCGCCGCCACGCGGTGAGGAACGTCTCAGAGATCACGTCCGCCGTGTCGTCGGGCGAGCTCGTACGGCGGGCGGCGTACTGGTGGATGGCCGGGTAGTGCGCGTTGTAGATCGCTTCCAAGCGGTCTCGTGCTCCCGGGGGATGGGTCACGGATGGCTCTCCTCGTGCCAAGGTGTCGAACATCTCGTTACATGTCCGGCACCCTTTCCGAGTGTTTCACCCGCCCGGCCAAGCTCTCACGGACCTGATCGACCGACCGCCACGCCATGGTCCGCGCCCGGTTCACGCATCCGCCCCGTGCGGCCTGGCGGGAGATCGCCCGGCTCAGGTTCGGCCCGGAGGTTCAGGCCAGGGCGAAGGGCAGGGTGACGCGGGTGCCCGCGGCGCTGGCTACGGTGACGGTCCGGGCGACGGTGCGGGCGATCCAGAGGCCGCGTCCGCCGAGGGTGGGCCGTCCAAAACCGATCCGGACGAACGTCACCGCATATCCGATCGCCAGGACCAGCCGCCGCCGACAGCACCGCGCCCGCGTCGTCGAGGATGTCGGCGTCGGTGGCGAGTTCGCACATGAGCTGGTCGACCGCCGCGGCGGTTGAGAAACGGCGCATGAACTACGGGCTTTCGATACGCAACGGCGTCGGTAGATGGCGATGTACGGCCGGCGCAAAGACTGCCATGGCCGGGTCAGGAGACGGCCAGCGAGAGGAGGATGGCCAGGGAGCCCGCCGTTGTCAGGAGAAAGCGGGTCAGGACCAGGGGCCGGAACCAGCCGGGGAAGACCTTCTTGGCCGCCCCCATCAGCGCCTTGGTGTCGATGGTGGTGATGTCGGACTTGCGGAGGGCGCTCTCCACATAGCGGTCGACGAAGACCTGAGTGGTGGTGACGAAGCCGCCGGCGATCAGCAGGATGGGCTGCAGGATCCAGGTGAACAGCGGCTGGCCACCGAGGTTCAGTACGGCAAGCGCCGCCAGGACCGCGGCGATCAGCACCGAGACCACCACGCTGGCGATGCTGGCGGTGAAGTCGAGACCGTGCTTGGCCAGGATGGCGGGAAGGTGGCCCTGGCGCCGGACCTCGGTTTCGGCCGCGTGCTGGGCGGCGGTGCCGTACCGGTGGCCGACAAGCGGAACGATCACGTACGTCAGGGCTGTCAGGAATTGAAGAGCGACGACGACGAACACGAGGAGTCTCCTCAGACCAGATTTTGAACTTTGTTCAACACCGTAGCGTCGATTTGATCTAAGTTCAAAACGGTGGGGTCATCGCCGAAGTATTCAAGATCGCCCAGAATGTCCCGGCTGCGGGCCCCGCACCGGCTCCGGCGCCACTCGGCCGTCCGGCGACGCTTTCGAGTTCGGACTCCACAGCCTTCCCGCCGGGCTGGAATCACGCCTGCCCCCTGCGGCACGTCGGCGCCGTAGCCACGCAGCGCGATAGCGATCACCAGGCACTCGTTACGACTGGCGGGAGGGCACGGCCTTCCCGTGACTGACGTGCCCGGCGGCCTCGCCGGGGCCGGGCTGCGGATTGGAGACCGGGACGGACCCTGCGGTCAACGGCCGCTCGCGGGAGTGAGCCAGCTCTGCAGGCTGTCCAGGAACAGGGCGAGGCGGCGCTCGAAGTCCTCGTCGCTGGCGCTGTGCAGGCTCTTTCCCGGGCGCGTGGCGTACAGCTTGCTCAGGCGCGGGTACGGCTGCGCCGCCTGCTGGGCCGCCGGCCATACCCGCTCGACCAGATCGTCCTCGGACTGGCCGCTGCGGGCCAGCATCGTCAGGTACGCCGCTTCGCTGATCGCCGTCCCGAGCACGTAGGCGATCAGCGTGTTCAGCGCGTGGTCGGCCTGCTCCAGGGTGAAGCCCCCGCGTTCGAACAGGGCGAGGATGTCCTCCGAGGCGCGCATCATGCTGGGCCCCAGGAAGACCAGGCCCGCCTGGCCGATCACCGAGGCGAACCAGGGGTGCCGCAGGATCACCGCGCGCAGGCTGCGCGCGGTGTGTACGGCGCCGCCGCGCCAGTCGGCCGGCTCGCCCGGCACCTCGATCTCGCCGTAGATCTGGTCCACGATCAGCTCGAGAAGCTCGTCCTTGCTGTTCACGTGGTAGTAGAGCGCCGGGGCGACGGCGTCGAGACGGCTGCCGAGCCGGCGCATCGTCAGCGCGTCGATGCCCTCTTCGTCGAGCAGCCGGATCGCCTCGGACACGATCTGCTCGCGGCTCAGCTCGGGCCGCGCCCGCCTCGTACGGGTCGGGCGGGTCCAAACCGAGCTGAACGCCTGGTCATCGGCTGACATGCGACCTCCTCCATCCCGGCCAAGTATAGCCACCTGTTGAACAACGTAAAACTTCATGTACGGTGTTGGCATCTTCTAACGACGTTCAAACAGTCATACAATGTTCAGAAGGAGGTGTCCGGGATGGAACGACATCCCCGGCGCTGGCTGATCCTGACCGTCCTGTGCCTGTGCACGCTGGTCCTGGTCGTCGACAACGGCGTACTCACCGTGGCGATCCCGACGCTCACCCGCGACCTCGGCGCCAGCGCCCAGGACATCCAGTGGATCACCGCGTCCTACATCCTGGTCTTCGCCGGGCTGCTGCTGACCGCCGGCAGCCTGTCCGACCGCTACGGCCGCCGCCGCGTCATGATCATCGGATTGGTGGTCTTCGGCGCCGCCTCCGCCCTGGCCACCTACGCCACCACTCCCGGCCAGCTGATCATCGGCCGGATCCTGATGGGCCTCGGCGGCGCACTGGTCATGCCCAGCACCCTGTCGATCCTCATCACCGTCTTCCACGACGACGAACGACGCCGCGCGACCTCGATCTGGAGCTCGGCCCTGATGCTCGGCGTGATCGGCGGCCCGGTGCTGGGCGGCGCGCTGATCGCGAAGTTCTGGTGGGGATCGGTGTTCCTCATCAACGTCCCCATCGCCATCGCGGCGATCATCGCCGCGCTCGCGTGGATGCCGGAGTCCAAGGCCCCCGCCCGCAGAGCCGACCCGCCAGGCGTGATCCTGTCCGCGCTCGGCATGAGCGCGCTGGTCTGGGCGATCATCGAGGTTCCCCGCTACGGCTTCGCCCACCCGCTCGTCCTCACCGCGCTCGGGGTGGGCACGGTGGCCATGGTCACGTTCGTGCTCTGGCAGGCCCGCGCGCCGTACCCCATGATGCCCCTCGCGCTCTTCCGCCGACGCGACTTCACCGGCGGCAGCCTGGCCCTGGTCCTGGTCCAGGTGGGTACCGCGGGACTGCTGCTCGCGGTGCCGCAGCACCTGCAGTTCGTCCTCGGCTACACCCCCACCCAGGCCGGCCTGGCGATCGCCCCCATGGCACTGGCCACCATCGCCGCCAACGCCGTCGGCGGCGCGCTCGGCAACCGGATCGGCAACCGCCCCCTGACCGTCATCGGGATCGCGGTGCTGGCCGCCGGCTTCGCCTTCCTGGCCGTCACCTCGGGCGGGGACGGCTACGGAAGCGTGATCACCGCCCTGATCCTGTTCGGCACGGGAACCGGGCTGGCCCAGCCCGCGGCCGTGGCGGCACTGATGGGCGCGGTCCCGCACGAGCACGCCGGAGTCGGCTCCGCGCTCAACGACACCATGCAGCAGGCCGGCAGCGCCCTCGGCGTCGCCGTCCTGGGCAGCGTGCTGGCCTCTGCGTACACCTCGGCCATGCCCCTCACGGCCACCGAGCAGGCACGCGCCTCCATCGGCGACGCCCTCGGCGTCGCCACCCGCACCGCCGACACCGCCCTGGCCGAGACCGCACGCAGCGCGTTCACCACCGCGATGTCCGTCACCTCCATCGCCGGAGGCGTCCTCGCGGTGGCCGGAGCCGTCCTGGCCTTCCTCCTCATCCGCGACCGCTCGGCCGGAGCGCCGAGCTCGAAGGAACTTCATCATGCACGTTGACGTGGACATTCCCGCCTGCATCGGCGCCGGCCAGTGCGTCCTGCTCGCACCCGACGTCTTCGACCAGCGCGACGACGACGGCCTCGTGGTGCTCTTGCGCCCCGAGCCCGCCCCCGAGTTCCGGGAGGCGACCCGCGAGGCGGCCCAGGTCTGCCCGGCCATGGCGATCAAGGTCACCGAATGAACCGGATCGTGATCGTCGGCGCCTCCACCGCCGGGCTCTCCGCCGCCCAGACACTGAGGCGGGAGGGCTATGACGGGCAGCTCACCCTGGTGGGCGCGGAACCGCACCTGCCCTACGACCGGCCACCGCTGTCCAAACAGGTGCTCGCGGGGACCTGGAAACCCGAGCGCGTCCAGCCCTTCGACGCCGCCCACTACGCCCGCCTCGGCGTGGACCTTCGGCTGGGACGAGCGGCCACCGCCCTGGACCTGCCCGGCAAGGCCGTTCTCCTGCGCGGGGAGTGGCTCGCCTACGACGGCCTGATCATCGCCACCGGCGTCTCCCCCCGCCGTCCGCCGTGGCCCCACGTGCTCGTGCTGCGCACCCTGGATGACGCGCTACGGCTACGCGCGGCCCTCCGGCGGCTGCCCCGCCTGGCGGTGATCGGCGCCGGCTTCCTCGGCGCGGAGGTCGCCGCCACCGCCCGCACCCTCGGCTGCGACGTCACACTGATCGATCCGGCCCCCCAGCCGATGGCCCACCAGCTCGGCCTCCGGCTCGGCGCCCGCGTCGCACGCCTGCACCGGGAACACGGTGTCATCGTGCGTACCACCACGAAGGTACGGGGGGTGACGCCGTCCGGCGTGGAACTGCACGACGGCCGGACCGTCCAGGCCGACCTGGTCGTCGCGGCCATCGGCTGCACTCCCGCGACGGGCTGGCTGACCGGCTCCGGGCTCCGGCTCGGCGACGGCGTCGAGTGCGACGAGCGCGGCCGCGCCGCACCGGACGTCTACGCCGCCGGCGACGTCGCCGGCTGGCACAACGCGGCGTTCGGCACCCGGATGCGGCTCGAACACCGCCTCAACGCCGTCGAACACGCGAACGCCGTCGCCCGCAACCTGCTCGGCGCCGACCGGCCCTACGCCCCGATCCCGTACTTCTGGAGCGACCAGTTCACCACCAAGATCCAGGCATACGGAATCCTCCCGGCCGACGCCGAGATCACCGTCGAGCACGGCTCACTCACCGGCGACCGTTTCGTCGTCGCCTACCGCCGCGACGGCCGGGCGGTCGGACTGCTCGGCTGGAACAGCCCGCGTGAGCTCCGCACCCTGCGCGCCCACACCTTCGAACCAAGGAGAACACGATGACCGAGTCCGTGGCCTTTCCCCACGAACGCCCCGCGCGATGCCCCTTCGATCCCCCCGGGCAACTGGCGAGCCTGCGCGAGCAGCGACCGATCACCCGGCTGGCCTTCGCCGACGGCCACCGGGGCTGGCTGGTGACCAGCCACTCCCTGGTCCGCGAAGTGCTCGCCGACGCCCGCTTCACCTCCCGCTACGAGCTGCTGCACCACCCCCTCGTCCCCGCCGGGTCGGGCCCGATGCCCCCGGCCCCCGCCGGAGACCTGTCCGGCATGGACGCCCCCGGGCACACCCGCTACCGCAAGCTGCTGACCGGCCAGTTCACCGTCCGCCGGATGCGGCAGCTCACCGGCCGCGTCGAAGAGGTCACCGCCGAGCACCTGGACGCCATGCAACAGCACGGCCCACCGCTCGACCTGCTCCAGGTCTACGCACAACCCATCCCCGCGATCATGATCTGCGAGGTCCTCGGCGTACCGTATGCCGACCGCGACACCTTCCGCCGCCAGGCCGCCGACGGCATCGCCGCCTCCACCCCGGAAAAGCAGTTCACTGCCTTCGCCGCACTCGGCGAGTACATCGGCGAACTCGTCCGGGCCAAACGGGCCGACCCGACCGACGACGTGCTCAGCGACCTGACCCACACCGACCTGACCGACGAAGAGCTCACCGGCATCGGCGCCCTGCTCCTTGGAGCCGGCCTCGACACCACCGCCAACATGATCGCCCTCGGCACCTTCGCCCTGCTCCAGCACCCCGCCCAGCTCACCGCACTACGCGAGAACCCCGGCCTCGCCGACAAAGCCGTGGAGGAACTACTGCGCTACCTGACCATCGCCCACACCGGCATCCGCGCCGCCTTGCAAGACGTCGAACTGAACGGCCACCTGATCAAAAAGGGCGAAACGGTAGTCCTCGCGGCCAACGCCGCCAACCGCGACCCGGCCAAATTCCCCGACCCCGACACCCTCGACCTGAACCGCCAGGCCACCGGCCACCTGGCCTTCGCGCACGGCATCCACCAATGCATCGGCCAGCAACTGGCCCGCGTCGAACTACGCACCGCCCTCCCCGCCCTGCTCACCCGCTTCCCCGACCTGCGCCTGGCCGTAGCCCCAGAAGACGTCCCCATGCGCACCGACTCCAACGTCTACGGCGTACGCGCACTACCGGTCACCTTCTAGCCGCAGCACGACGAGCGATCCGATCACCTCACGGACCGGGCCGGCGGCCAGGAGATACGGCGGGCGACCCCAGCGACACCCCCATGGGCTCGCCCGCGCCGGCCGCGTCAGCACCCGGATCGTTTGAGCCAGGAGATGGTGTACTCGGTGACCGCGTCGTTGGGCCGGGTGGGCGTCATGTGGTCTGCGCCGCGTAGTTCGAGGTATGCCTTGCCTTGTGTGGAGCGCATGCTGATGTAGAACGTCTCGGGGGGTGTGCCGGTACGGAGGTGTCGTCCTCTTCGCTGCCGAGCAACAGTGCCGGTGTACGTGTTGCATGAGTGGTCACCTATGAAACACTCTCCCGCTTCCGCGCAGTGCCAGACCTTTCCACACCCGAATCTGTTGCATAGGTTGTTGCAAAGATCTTGAGGTGTGAAACATACCCATGAAACGCTTCCAGGTGAGTGACGACGACTTCCTGCGGGTCGAGGCCCGCGACTGCCCGATGACGTCCTGCGCGGCCCCGGCCGGCTCCCCGTGCCGTACCGGGCGGGGGAAGGTGGCCGTCGGCTATCACACCGCCCGCTTCCGGCTGGCGCCCCATCTGGCCAAGGCACTGAGCGTTCCCGTGCCGCCGGTGCGCCGGCCGGGTACGGCCTGGGTCGAGCTGCCCCGCCCCGTCGCCGATGCTGAGACCGCCGAGCACGCGCGGATCGGCTACGCCCGCGCCTCCACCGTGCGGCAGTCGCTCGACACCCAGCTCGACTCCCTCAAGGCGGCCGGGGTCGCCCGGGTCTTCTCCGAGAAGATCTCCACCCGCGCCACCACCCGCCCCGAGCTCGACAAGGCCATCACCCTGGCCCGTGAGGTGCGCGCCACCGGCGTCGCGGTCACCCTAGTGGTCCACGAGCACAAATGCCTCGGCCGCGGTCTGGAACTGGCAGCGCTCGCCGAACAGCTCAAGGCCGCCGGCATCGGCCTGCGGTTCCTCACCGGCGAACTGCAAGGCAGCCATGACCCGTCCGGGGTGGTGTTCACCGTGCTTGCGGCCCTGTCCGGTATGGAGCGCGAGTACATCCGTGACCGCACCCTGGAAGGCCACGAGTCCGCGCGGGCCCGCGGCAAGCACATCGGCGGGGCCAGCGTCGTCGACGAGAACATGCTGTCCATGGCCCTGCACCTGCGCGGCCAGGGCGCCAGCCTGCGCGACATCGCCGCCAAGCTCGTCATCACCTCCGGCGCCAAGAAGGGCCGGCACCCCTCCGCCGCCACGGTGCTGCGGATGCTGCGCGAGCACGACCAGGCCGTCGAGGCGGCCGCCCTGCAAGCCGTCACCCCTCCTGCTGTCTGACCCCGGATCTTCGGCACGGGGTTCGCCTGCCCGCTGCCTTAACGACAGGCCGCATCGGCGACCGAGTCGTCGGGCAGATCATTGCGCCACAACTGCTCCCACCACCTACCGGTGCCCTCATCGCGGCGCAACACGCTGCGGCGCTCCCAGCCCGCCAGCCCAAACCCGAACGGCCCAGGGTGCCTGCTCATTGCGCTCCTCTCCTCACCATCTCGGGTCAGTGCGGTCGGCCTCGATGTCCAGGGCACCGGTGACGGCTGCGTCCTCCCGCCGGGCGACACGCAGGACGGCGGCCATAAAGATCAGGCCCACGGCGATGCCCACAGTGTGCTGAACGACTGCGACCATCGTGTATTCGGCGGTCACGAAACCTCCGGGCTGAAGGATCACCATCGGTAGCTTCCAACCGCTCCAGGCGAATAGCGAGCCTGAAGCTCCGAAGGCCAGCGTCATCGGGATCCACCGCCGAAGCCGGGCCGGCCGGCAGCGCGTGAGCGCCCAGATGCTCCAGGCTCCGAGCAGGGCCCACAGTCCCGAACTCGCGTTCAGCAGTCGCCCGTTGAGATCCCAGCGGTCGCGATGAGCCGGGTCGAGGCCCAGCGTCCCGCCCAGCGCCCAATAGGACCAGGCCAGTCCCAGCCCGACGGCCCCCGCTATCGCCATCGTGACCGGGGCTGACGTGCGGGCGCGGCCGTCCCCGGCGCGGCCGAGGAAGGCTTTCGGCCATCTCTCCCTCAGATAGATCGGCAAGGCCACGGCCAGCCCCACGGCCATCCCGGCGCAGCCGATGGTGAGGAAGACCGTCTCCCCTCGCGGAGCCGATGCGGAGTCCTCGCCACCACCCAGATCGATCCCGAGTGCGCCGAGGACACCCTTGATCACCGAGTAGGGAAGCGTCGGGACCAGGAAGCCCGCACCCACCCACGAAAAGAAGATCACCGGTACGGCCGGCAGCCGGCGGCCCCATCGCTGAGCCAGCGCCAGCCCCAGCGCGATCCCGGTCATCGCCATCACCACGGTAGCGACGTTCAGCAGCACCCAGTCAGCGGTGCCGTAGTTGTCCGGACCGTACCCGAGCAGCGCCGCGGCGACCCAGATGAGCTTGACCGCCAGGTAGAGCGACATGCTGAGTGCCGCGGCATAGCCCGCGAGCCCGCGCACCGCGCTCCATCCCGCGCGCACACCCATCTCGGCGGGAAACTCACCCGAACCTTGTGTCACCTGAACCCGACCCCCAAGCGTGTCGATCTCGACATCCTGGAGTCTTGCGGGGTGTCGACCGGACGGGATCCCTCCACGGTGTGGAACGCTGGTGATTGTCTCCCCCGTACGGGGGAGAAAGGATCACCCTCGGAGCGCCTGACTTCCGAGCCCTGGCCAGGTCGATGACAAGCAATCGTCCTGCAGTTCTGCCGCCACGATCCGGTGCTCACGCACTGATCGAGAAAGCCTTGGCGCGTTCAGCCGTCGGGCTGGTGAGATGGCACGATGATCAACCACGATGAGGCGGCTGTTCCACCATTGACGCTGGCTTGGGTGAGCCGGCACCTGGAGGTCGGCGAACGGATAGTCAAAACCGAGGCGCTACGCGGCGGCATCACAGCTGACATGCGGAGGCTGACCATCGGCGCGCAGGACGGAAGCATGCGTGACCTGGTGCTGCGGAGCTTCGTCGACCCGTTCTACGTGGAGCGCGCCGAGGGCGGACTGAACGGGGAGGCCGGAGCTCTGACCCTGTTGGCGCGGACCGGTGTGCCGGCTCCTGCACTGGTCGCGGTTGATCCAACCGCCACGCATTGCGAGTATCCGTCGCTCTTGATGACGCATCTAACGGGCCGGACGGTTCTCGACGATGAGGGCGTGGAGAAGCGTGTCCCACTGCTGGCCCGTCAACTCGTGGCCATCCACGCGCTGCGGCCCTTCGAACGGCCCCGGAGGTTTGTGACGCTGACGACCGCCGACACCGTCGTGGTTCCGAAGGGCGCCGACGCGACGGCATGGGCGACGGCGATCGACGTGATCCGCAGGCCCACGCCGCCCTATGAAGGGCGATTCCTGCACCGGGACTTCCAGCCCGGCAACGTGCTGTTCGCCACGTCGCCCCCAAGCCTGGCAGGTGCCCGGATCACCGGCGTCGTCGACTGGGCCGCGACCTCCTGGGGCCCGGCAGACCTCGATGTCGCGCACTGCTCCACCAACCTCGCCCTGCTGCATGGACCGGCGTGGGGTCTGCGGTTCTCTGAGGCGTATGAGGAAGCCGGCGGGGTGCTGGCCGCGACCACGAACGAGCGGCTGTACTGGCAGGTGCGGGACGCGCTGGCCTGCTCAGAAGAAGTGCAGTCGGTGTCGCAGCCATGGCGGGAGGCAGGCAGAACAGAGCTGACGACGCGATCCGTGGAGGAGCGGCTGGACGCCTATGTCATCGCCCTGTTGGACGCGCTGGGCTGAGCCGACGACGATGACGTACGGCAAGCACGGGAGCGGCTACTCCAGCACTACCTGGAACACACCGTCGCAGGCGACTCCCACCTGACCGGGTTGGCGGGCCAGCCGATCTCAGCGGTGTTTGCCGACCGTGAGGATACGCTGGCCTGGTTCGACACTGAACGTACCAACCTCGTGGCTGCGGTCGGCACCACCCACCGCCGTGGCCATCCCATCTCGCCGCAGCCCAGGCCTCACGCCTCGGCGCGTACTTGACGTTCAGGCGGCATCTGCAGGAATAGCTCACCGTCACCAACATCGCCCTGACCACCATGCAGGAGTTGGTGACCGGCACGGTGAAGGAATCGCGTGGAACAACCTCGGTGTCGTGTTGCAGGAGGTGCGGCGCTTTGTGGATGCGATCGAGGCGTTCCAACAGGCCGTCGCCGTCTTCGAGGAGGTCGGTGACGACCACAACCGGGACATCGCTCTAGCCAACCTGGCCGCCCTGCGGGGATGAGTGAGCGGGGCTACGGAGCGCCTCGGGTGTCAGAGCCTTGTGGTGCTGCGCGGAGTTCTTGGAGGTCGGATGTGGTTGTAGAGGGTGCCCACGCTCACCCCCAGCAGCTTGGCGATCGAAGTGACCGACCGCCCCGGGGCGGGCAGCAGATCCCGGGCCGCCTTGAGCAACTCGGCGTTGGCAACGGTGGGGCGGCCGCCGGTACGGCCGCGCGCCCTGGCGGCAGCCAGCCCCTCATGCGTACCCGCCACGACGAGCTCGCGGATGAACTCGGCCAGGGCGGCGACGACGTGAAAGACGAGCCGGCCACCGGGGGTGGTGGTGTCGAGATTCTCATGCAGCGAGGTGAAGCCGATCTCCCGGCGGCGCAGCTCGCCGACCATGGTGATGAGGTCGTGCAGGGAGCGGCCGTAGCGGGCCAGCTCCGGGACGACGAGCGTGTCGCCCGGGTGAGGAAGGCGTGGCAGGCCACGAGCTCGGACGTTCGGCGTTCTTGCCGGACTTCTTGTCCGCGAAGACTTTGCGGCAACCGGCCGCGGTGAGAGCGTCGAGTTGACGGTCGAGGCTCTGGCCGCGGGTGAAGACGCGGGCGTAGCCGATGCGGATCTCCGACCGGGTGGCGGGGAAGGCGGCCAGAACGTCGTCCGGCAGGTCCCGGGGCGTGCTCGTCACCCCGGATTCTCTCAACAAACGGTGTCGAAGGTTATTGAAGACACGGGGTTGTTGAAGCGAGTTTTTGAAGGCCTCCGCCGCAGGTCGGCGCTCCCGGCTTGATCATCGTCATTAATCGATTTGCTGCGGACCACGCGAGTCGTCGGGTGGTCGGGGCCCAGCACCCGCTCGCAGTCGGTGAGGGTGGTCTCCAGCAGGGGGATGGCCCTGCCCAGGTCCCCCGCCGTGTAGTGCGCGCTGGCGAGGTTGGTGCGGGAACCCAGGGTGTGGGGGTGGTCGGGGCCGAGCACCCGCTCGGAGTCAGTGAGGGTGGCCTCCAGTAGAGGGACGGCCTGGCCCAGGTCCCCCGACTCCCGGTAGGCACTGGCGAGGTTGTTGCGGGAGGTCAGGGTGTTCGGGTGGTCGGGGCCGAGCACCCGCCTCATCACTACTCTGGAGATCACTGACGATCCTACCGGTGACCTCGCTCGCGACATTCAGGAGCGTATGGCCGCGCTGGCCAGCCAGAAAGCCGACAAGCTGGCGCAGCTGCGTGATCTGGAGAGAACCCGCCGGTGCGTCAGGCGCCCGATCTCCTCGACGCTCTGCCTACGGGCGTCCCGAGCCTGGACGGATTGCCCGAGGAACTGCTTCGGAGGCTGTTTGATGTGTTTCGTTTGCGGGTCCGCTATGACAGGGCCACGCACATAGCAATATCTACGGTGACCCTGACAGGTGACACCATCGACGTGGCGAGAGCTACCTCGGACGGAGCCCTGGAAAAGCCAAACGGGCTCGTCGCCGTGCCCGTTTGTATGGTGCCCCCTGCGGGGGACCGTGCAAACGGGCACCGCAACGAACTGCGGGAAGTGAAAACGGCCATGGTTGTTACGGATGATATTCGGCTGAGGTCAGAGACCTGAACGGCGATGGCGGCGCCAAAGAGAGGGCGCCATGATCTTGGCTAGCGGCGAGAGGTAGTTGCTGGGCGTCCGGGACGCAGTTGGCGCGCCGGACGTCCAGAGAAGTCTGGACCATAGGCGACTCGGTCGACGTAGATCAGGGCGGATGGGCTGGTCTTATCTACGGTCCAAGAGATGCTTACATGATCTGGTCGTCGACTAACGGATTAAGAGTTTCCTTGATCGATGCCAGCCGGTGTCGCGTAGCGGCGATTCGTACCATCATTTGTGCGATTGCCATCAGCGGGATGTCGGGGGTGCCGCCGCGTACCCTATGTCGCGTACACGCGAGCAACCATCGAGCGATCATGTGTCCTTGACGTTCGGTTCTGTCCGGCTGACGCTGGCACATCTTTGCGTCCCCTCGGTGCAAGGTCACGGTCGCTAGAAGCTGAGCGCCCGCTCAAATCAGGTTGAGCGAACGCTCAGACGAGAATGCGCATTTCTTGAGCACTTCCAGGTCAGAGTAGGTGGACAAATTTTCGGCACCCACACAGTCGATCGCCGATGCGATGAAGCAGCGCATCCTGGACCCGCTCGCGCTGCGGGGCACATTGGCGCCGGGCACCACGGACCTCCCCAGGCCGTATGCCCACGGCTACTTCCGCTACCAGGACGCCGCCGAGGAGTGGAAGGTGATCGACGTCACTCGCCAGGACCCGTCCATGGCGGCCGGCGCCGGCGACATGATCTCCACCACCAAGGACCTCCACACCTTCTACTCCGCGCTGAACAGCGGCACGCTCGTGTCGGCCAAGCTGCTGACCGAGATGCGCAAGCCGCACCCGGCGAGCGCCGGCCCCTTCGGTGGCTACGGCCTCGGGACATACGTGCAGGACCTGGGCGAGGGCTTCGGCACCGTCCTGCATCACAACGGCAGCACCGCGGGGGGCTACGTGGCGGTGATGTACGGCACCCCCGACGGCAAGGCGTCGGCGCCCTCCAGGTGCCGGGCCACGTCCTGGGTCATCTCGTCGTCGATGTAGTCGTAATGCCAATGCTCCATGGCCTCGATCAGACCGTCGAGGCTGACATTGGTGGTGTTGATAATGCGACGCATGAGCCCTCTGAGAATCGAGTTCTGGCTGTGTCCACCACGATGAGGTACAGCGTGTGGCGAAAGGCCTGAAGCCATCCTAGGAGCGGGGGCGACAATTCGCCCTCAGATGCCCATCATTCGACATTCGTACGTGTACTCAGCTCAGCACATGCCCTCTCCGATCACGCTCCCAGGGCCGTTGCTGAACGCTCGGCACCCGGGAACGCCCAGACAAGTTCTTTTCCGCGCCGGTGATCGTGACGCGGACCTGCGCCCTCGCAGGGAGCGTCCGCGTCACGGCGTAGCCCGGCTCGCACGCACGAGCCAGTTGCGATCCGGGGACCACGCCTTTCCGGCCGCAACGGTCCGCGGCCAACGGAGTCGACATGCATTCGAACGCGACCCACTTGCGCCGCCGTACGGCGGTCCATCACATACCTCATTGGCTTGATCATTGGGTGCGTGTGAGTGGTGAAGCTTGGCCGCGGAAAGCAGCTGACCGTGACCGAGCGAGGTCGAGCCGATGCACATAGGAGGGTGAACGCTGCTGGTATGTGACGGCTTTGTAGGACTCAGAAGGGCAGTACGTCCATGAAGAGACTCATCACCATCCTGACTTGCGCGGCTTTGCTGGCCGTTGCGCCCGCAGCTCACGCGTCCAGTGCGTACTCCTGGGAGTGCTCCCGGGGCTACACCTGCATCTTCGAGAATGACCGCGGGAGCTGGCCCCGATACTCGATCAGTAACACGCGCTGCGGCCTGACCCGGTTCTCGTCGGCATGGCAGGACAAGGCGTCCTCGATCCGTACCACCAGCAAGGGCGTCTCACTGCGCTCGATATGGCCAACAGTGTGGGAGGTGGTTCGCGTTCCGGCGTGGACGTATTACGAGATTCCGTGGAACGAAGACGATAAGGCCGACGGTGTCTTCATCTTCTGCTGAGTTCGTCGGCTGAGAGCCTCCCATCTACAGAGCCACCCCAGTGCGGCGGGGCTCGCCGGCGTGCTACGTGCAACAGCCTCGTGAGCGGCGCTCGACGTTTCGAGAGCCTTCGAAAAGGTTGCCCGAGCCGCGACGCCGCCCAAGTCTGGTGTCGGCAGGAGCGGAATCAGGACGTCGAAGGCGGGCGGCTCATGGTGGTTCGCGAGGTCGAGCCGGTGGAGAACGCCGGCTCGGTGCGGGGGCGTGCGCTCTCGCCGCGCTTCTCTGTTCTGGGTCCGCTGACCGTCAACCTCGGCGACGGCGCGTGGACGCCGGTGCCGGGGGCCAAGAACCGCATCCTGCTGGCCTGCCTTCTCCTGCGGGTCAACCAGATCGTCTCCGTCGACAACCTGGCGCGGCGGCTGTGGGGGGACCATACGCCGCAGGACGAGCGGCGCGTCGTGCAGACGTACGTCGCGCGGCTGCGGCAGTGGCTCGGGGACGACGGCACGGTCATCCAGACGCGGGCCGCCGGCTACACGATCCAGCTCGGCCCGGAGCAACTGGACCTGCTGGAGTTCCGCCACCTGTTGCGCCGGGCCGGGCAGGCGGACTCACCCGGCCAGGAGGCCGCGCTGCTGAGCCGCGCGGCCGGCCTGTGGCGCGGCGCCGCCTGCGAGGACGTCATCTCGGAGATCCTGCACCAGCGCGATGTCGCCGTCCTGTCGGAGGAACGCAGGCAGGCCGTCGAACGCCGCATCGATCTCGATCTGTCCTCGGGGAACGCCTCCCGGACCCTCATTCCCGAACTGCGGATGCTGACCCTGGAATACCCTCTGCGCGAGCGGCACTGGGCGCAGCTGATGCGCGCCCTGCATCAGGCCGGACGACGGGCGGAGTCGCTCGACGCCTATCGCGCCGCCTTCGTCCACCTGCGCGAGGAACTGGGCGTCGAGCCCGGCCCCGAGCTGCGTGATCTCCACCAGACGATCCTCGCCGGGTCGCCGGAGCCCACGACGAGCGCCGCGTCACCCGTGACGGCCGCGGAAGCGCCAGAGGCCGCGGAGCCGTACCCGCCGCGAGAGGTGCCCGCCGACGTCACCGGCTTCGTGGGACGCGCGGCCGAGCTCGACACCCTGGACCAGGTCATGACGCGCCCGGGAACCACCGTCATCGTGGGCAGGGCGGGCGTGGGCAAGACCACGCTGGCCATCCACTGGGCCACCTCCGCTTCCGGGGCATTTCCCGACGGCCAGCTCTACCTCGACCTGCGGGGGTTCGACGCCCTGCCGCCCCTTCCTCCCGGCCAGGCCCTGCGCGTCTTGCTGCACGGCCTTGGCGTGCGCCCGGCCGACATCCCCGCGGAGCAGGACGCGGCCGCCGCGATGTTCCGATCCCGTACGGCCGGCCGCGGAATGCTGATCGTCCTGGACAACGCCCGCGACACCCGTCACGTGCGGCCCCTGCTGCCCGGTAACGGCCCGTCGGTCATCGTCACCAGCCGTAACCAGCTGCGCGGCCTGGTCACCAGCGGCACCGCAGCGCGGATCGCGCTCGGCCCCCTGCCGCCGCAGGAAGCGCTGGACCTGCTCGCCGGGCACGTGGGCCACGACCGGCTGCGCCGCGAACCCGACCAGGTGAGAACCCTGGCCGCCTTGTGCGAACACCTGCCCTTGGCGCTGCGCATCGTGGCAGAGCGCCTGGCCCGCGTGCCGGGACTGTCCGCCGGGACACTCGTGCGCGACATCGAGCGCGACGTCTTGGCCGCTTTGCGGGCGGGCGAGGGCGACCCGGACATCCGGCACGCGCTGTCGTGGTCCTACCAGCGCCTCGACCCGGCTGCCAGGCGGACCCTGCGCCTGGCAGCGGTCCTCCACCCCGGCCCCGTGCTGGAACCCGAGCCGCTCGCCGCGCTCGTCCAGGTGCCTCCCGGCCACGTCCGGCGGCACCTGGACCTGCTTAGCGCCGACCACCTGGTCGAACAGACCGCGCCGGAGCGCTACCGGCTGCCGCACCTGGTCCGCACACACGCGGCGATCTCACCCGACGAAAGGATCACGCGAATGGATACCCAGATGGACGGGCACATGCTCCTGCCAGGAGACGAGGGGTACGACACGTCCCGGTCGGTCTGGAACGCGATGGTGGACCGCCGTCCTCGGGTCATCATGCGTTGTGCGAGCGTGGCAGACGTGCGCGCGGCCGTACGCGTCGCTCGTGAGCGGGATCTGTCGGTCGGCGTGCGGTGCGGCGGGCACAGCATCGTCGGGCACGCCGTGCCCGACGACGGCCTGATGATCGACCTGACCCCGCTGGCGGCTGTGCGGGTCGACCCGCTCGCGCGCCGCGCGGTGGTGCAGGGCGGCGCGCTGCTGGGCGCCCTGGATACCGCCAGTCAGGTGTACGGCCTGGCCACCACGGCCGGAAACGTCTCGCACACCGGCGTGGGCGGACTCACCCTCGGAGGAGGGATGGGCTGGCTGGCCCGTCGCTACGGCCTGACCTGCGACAACGTCACCCGATTCGAGCTCGTCACCGCGGACGGCGAACTGGTGCGGGCCACGCCGGAGATCAACTCCGAGCTGTTCTGGGGCCTGCGTGGCGGCGGCGGGAACTTCGGTGTGGTCACCGAGTTCGAGTTCGCCCTGCACAAGGTGGGCACCCAGGCCTTCGTCGCCGAGCACGACTTCGACGCCGCCACGGCGGGCCAGGCGATGCGCGCCTGGCGCGACCTCAGCGCCGCCGCCCCGCGCGAGGCCACCTTCAACGCCACCGTCGCCGACGGGGTGGCGACGCTCGGCTGGGTCTGGGCCGGCGACCCCGGACAGGCCCGACACCACCTGTCCGCGCTGAAAGCGCTCGGCGAGCCGCTGGCCGTACGCGCGCACGAGATCAGTTACCTCGACCTGCAGCGTCGCGAGGACAGCGCGGAAGGACACACCTTCCGCCGCTACTGGAAAGGTCACTACTTCGCCGAGCTGACCGACGAGGCGATCGAGGGCATCCTGCTGCACGGCATCGGCCGGCACGGCGTCGCCGCCAGCATCCAGCAGTACGGCGGCGCCATCGCCGAAGGAAGCGACTCGGCCTTCGCTCACCGCTCGGCCGCGTTCGAGTACGTCGCCGCGGCCAAGTGGAGCGACCCGGCCGAGGACGAGACCCGGATGGCCGACGCCCGGCTGCTCGCGGCGAACCTGGCCCCACACGCGTCCGGCGCCTACGTGAACGTCCTGTCCGACGACGACAATGGAATCGGCCGTGTCTACGACCAGCCCCGCATGGATCGGCTGCGGGCGCTCAAGCGGGCATGGGACCCGGGCAACATCTTCCGCCACAACCACAACATCACCCCCTGAATCGGCGCCTCTCAGACAGGTCCAGCCAGGCGCTCACCTCGCCGTCCTCAACACTGACGGCGGCGCCGAGCGCGGTGAGGAGCCGCCGCATGGGTGCGTTACTCGCCGTGGTGGAGGCGAACATACGCCGGGCGCCGAGGTCTCGGGCCACCTCTACGAGCTGGCCGAACACGGCGGAGCCTCGGCCCATGCTGCGATAGGAGCGTCCCAGCCAGATGCCCGCCTCGACACTTGCCACCGTTCCCGTGATAGGGGCCAGCCGCGCCGCCCCAATCACGTTCCCTTCCTCGCGGATGGCGTAGGTGGTCTCGACGGGTCTGTCCGACAACGACCTCGTCTGATGGAAGCGGAGAAAGGCCAGTTGCCGTTGCACCGTCCATCCCTTGGGGCCCTCGATCGCAGGCATCACCTCAAGGGGATCCGCATCCGAGATCGCGGCTTCAAGCAACTGCTGCAGCAACGCTTCGTCTAGCTGATGCAGCGTGATATCCACCGGCATCGAGGTCCTCACCGCTCATCGAAAGATACGTCAGTGCTCGGTTACGACCCAGGTGACGGAACCCGGGACAACAGTCCATTCTGCCGGGCACGTGTAAATACTGTACTGGCCGACTCTCCTCTCCGGACCGGAGAGGTTGTCTCGTCTCTGCCAGTTGCTGTGCCAGCAACTGGTCTTGACGCGGTATTTCCCCGTGCCGTCGTTGCATATGGCGGCGGCGGACCGTCCGTAGTTGTAGACGATGGTCTGGCAGTTGTCCGGATCCGCTTGGGCGCTCCCACTGAGGGCGATGATCGACGCGGCCCCGAGGATCGCCCCTAAAGTCAAGGCGGCAGTTTTTCTCACCTGTGACACGTCCCTTCTCGTTTCCTCGGAGCGTAGGTTGGAGCGATCTCGTCCAGCCCTCACCTCGCCATCGCTGAGGCTCATCCCGCCTGTTTCCGGGTTGAACCTCACGCGACGTGAGGCTTTATCGTCATCGTTATGAGCGACAAGAGGATTCAGTCACCCCTAAGCGACGAGGAAAAGCGCGAGGTGTGGGGCGAGTGGGCTGAGAAGGAGGACCAGCACCTTCAGGAGGTTGAGCAACGCTGGGGTGATTCCGACGCCTATAGACAGACGGCCAGGCGGGTGGCCGCCTACGGCAAGCACGAGTGGGAACAGATCAATGCGGGCAACGCCGAGATCGAGGCGCGCATCCGCGACCTCATGGACGCGGACGCCGACCCCCTGGGTGCTGCGGCCATGGATGTGGCCGAGGCACAGCGCGCGCATGTCAGCCGCTGGTTCTATGACATGAGCCACGAATTCCACGTGCTCAAGAGCCAGCTTTACGTCGACGATCCGCGCTACCGGGCCGGTATCGAGGACAACACCCGCCCTGGCGCGGCCGAATGGCTGCGGGCGGCCATCGCGGCCAACGCCGCGCGCGCGGCCACCACGTCGCCGGAGTCGGGAAGCTAGAAGCCGGGCGCCTATACTCTCCTGGCTGCTCGCCGGGGTCTACGGCCAGCGTCCGTCGGGGCTGGTACGGTCCGCAGGGATCCGGCGACCAGGTGCACGCGGGCGTACCGGCGGCGGTGGCCTATAAGCAGCGCAACCACGCTTCCAAGCGAGGGGCGGCCGTACGCCCCGCCGCCTATGAGACAGCGTGCGACCGACGCCGCAGTGAATGACGGCCGCCGATCGACACGTCAGTCACGCTGCGTCGTTACGGCTGGGCGAGGGGACCTTTACTCGATTCCAGGACTTGATCGTCACTGTAGATGACCCGCGCGGTTCCCAGGTTACGGTCACGATTGACCTGGCATCGGCGGGCACCGTCAGCCGGCAGCGTGACGCTCCGCCGATTTCCTCAATGTTGCTGCACATCCGGCCATGGAGTACCGATCGACCGGTGTTCGGGAGAGCTTCATTCTCGACGGGGAGCTCACCCTCCGGGTATCGGCAGGAAGGTACCCCTGGCTCTCGAAGTCAACGGGTTCGTACCCGATCTCTTCGCATCCTGCCCCTCGGGTGGGATGCGGGCGGGCTTCACCACCGCAGGAGAAATCAGCCGCAATGACTTCGACGTCAGCGGAGGAGGAGTCGCCGGTGGGGAGACGATTCAGCTTATTGTGGAAGTCGAGGCGGTACTCCAACGCTGAAGCCCCATCCTGGCTACCGGCGCGCGACCTCGGCCGGGCCGATAGCCAGGGTGACTCCGCCATGCTCAGGACGGGCAGGTCCCGCCATCGAGGACCGTCATCCCGCCCTCCTTGATATAGCCATTCCATGCGGGAACACGCACCCGATCCGTGCCGATTCCGGTGTCATAGAAATAGACGACCGTTCCCCGCTTGATGGAGCCCTTGGGCGTCCAGCCCCTGAGCGTCCGGTACACCGTCTTGTTCACATTGAGTCGTGCCTTGTTCCAACTGCAGTCCGCGGCCACAGATGTCGCGGCGGTGGCGGCACCGGTTGTCGCTGCGAAGGTAAGGCCGGTCGCCAGCAGAGCTCCGATAAGTATTCGACGCATATCGATGCGCTCCTTCGTTGTCGATTGTGGCCCGGAAATGCTAGCCGCCCCCGTATTCAGCCGGACATCAGGGCGCATTCAAGAGGATGTCCTACCGACTTTCCGGGTTGCGTGCTCTCGCCCGAGTGGCCGTTTCAATCGGAGACTCTGTAGGATGGATTCACAGATCTGCCGACGCCGCGAACGTGGGTGCTCATTTCACGAGGCCGGTCAGTCGTCGAGCCCCATGAGGGCGGTGACGCACCTTCGGATGTGATGGGTGCGGGTTCTGCTGCGATGTACCGACTTCCAGCCGGACCGGAAGCGCGCCACCCATGGTGAAGGGTTTTGCGTGCCCTCGGCATCTGCGGCCGTCGTGGCCACGGCGACTGCGCCCTCGTGGGCATGCGCACGCGGCTAAGCCTGCATCGTCTAACGGCCGCAGGGCCAGCCTCGATACTCAGTCAACGATACGGGATGTCGAATGGCGCGGTTCTCATCGGCCAGGCGTACCACCAGCAAGGGTGTCTCGCTATGCGCTGTGTAGTTGATGATCCGGCATGGACCCGATACGAGATCCCGCGGCACAAGGTCAACCCGGTCTTCGGCGTCTTCGCCCTCTGCTGAGGCATATCGTGCGGACGTACGGGCCCAGCACCGGTATCGGCAGCCAGGACCGTCCTTCGCGCCACTTGTCCGGTCCTCCGCCCAGCGGTGCCGGCCCAGTCGCTGGATGGACTCGATACCGCCTGGGTGGCCCGCCCCAGGCAGTCATAGGGGCAGGCAGGCTCTGCCGTTCTATTTCCTGGAGTAGTCGAGGAACAACGTGCCGTTCCGTCCCTGCTCGACGTCGGTCAGGGCCCAGGACCGCACGACGTCCTCCGCCTCGAAGGCTCGCCTGCCCTGCCCCACTACGGCGGGCGCGACGACCAGACGTAGCCGGTCGATGAGCCCGGCGTGCATGAGCGAGCGCGCCAAGCCAAGGCTGCCATGCACGCCGATGTCGGCACCAGGCCTCTGCTTGAGGTCCGCGACGTAGTCGGTCGCGGGCGCGTTGGTGACGACGGTGTTCGCCCACTCCGCGGTGAGCGCGCTGGACGTGAAGACATGCTTGCGCACGCCGTTGATGAACGTGGCGAAGGGCTCGAAGTCCGATGTAGGCCAGTGTTTGACCCAGTAGTCGTAGTTTCCCCGTCCCATCAGGACATCGTCCTGGGTGGCGATGACCCGGCCGAGATAATCGATCAGGTGATCGCCTTCATCGCCGAGCCAGTCTCCTGGTTCCTCGTATGCGACACCGTCCAGTGACATCAGGTGATACAGCACTACGTTGCGCATGTCCGCTCCTAAGTTGGTCAGTTGTGTGGTTGGCGATGCACGGCGTGAACCGCTGCGGCAAGGCACGGGAGCCGACGCCCATACCCGACGCCGACCGTGCGGCTGTCCCCGCTTCTTTCGACGTGGTCAGACTGGCACGGCTGAGCCTTCCGACGGAAAGGCCGAACGTGCATGACCGCAATACGGGTAGCACATGACTGAAACCAGCGGTCGGCCGCGGCCGCGGAACACGGTGATCTCTGTTTCTCCCCCGTGCAGATCATCAAGACGACCCATCTCAGGGCGATCAGGTGTCCGCCCCGGGATCCTGCGACTGGTCGGCTCAGGATCGGTGGCCGACCACATCGCGGAAGGGGCCCGGCGGAGCGGCCGCGGGCGCACGGCCGCGCCGCTTGGACGAGGCACGCAAGAAGCCCCGTCGTCCGAGCCGGCGCCACCTGCAGAGTGGCATTGCGCGGGGTGGGAAACCGCTGTGCGCAGTTCCCCGTGCCGCCCTTTCGCTGGCTGCCTTCTTGTCACCTCAGCAGTTCATTGTGCCCCTGTCTGACCACCGAAGCCCGCCCGGCGCCACTCGGTGGACGACGGCGCAGAGTGTCCGCCGTGGTGTATCAGACGCGGCAGGAGGCCGGTATTTCCACCATCTTCCTCACCTGCCCCCACGCCAGACCACCCGGCTCCATCTGCCGGTGGGGGACGCCATTGATGATGGCGGTCAGATGCCGGTAGCCGGCGAACTGCTGACCAGCGCGCACCAGAAAGGCCCGATCGCCATTGGAAATCACAAAGTGGTGTTGCGCAGTGATCCGGTACGTACAGACCATGTGACTCAAGCTGTTGGAGTCGGCCGCCTGTGCTGCGACCGGCAGGGCCAGGCCGCTCACCAACGCTACGACGGTAACCGAGATCCGGATGATGTCTCGCATGTCTGCCTTTCTGTCCAGTGTGTGCAGCGCGCCGCCATGCATAGCGGTAGCGCCTGAGAGGGAGATGTGGCCGGGACCGCGGGATGACGGAGTAGCTGCCCTTGTTCCGTGGCGTCGCCTGTCCGCTCACAAGTAGTCTGTAAAGCTACTGACGCCTGCCATCAGGCCACCCTCACCGCGTCATCAGCGTGCAACTAGCGTGGCCGCACCCGGCTGAGCCGAGCTCGTGCTGCTTCGACGGGCACCGTCGATGGAGCGGTAAGGGCGCGATCTCACCGACGACCGAGTGGGCCCGGATGCTGGATGGCGTCTTTCAAGACCCCTAACGCGCGGGCGGATGCTAGCAGTCCATTGCTATGTTCAGCGTGGTGTGAAGAAGCTCTGGGGTAGTGCGGGCAATTTCACGATGATCCTGATGAGCTGTCGGTCGCGCAGCAACGAATCGAAGCGTTCGCAGGCGTCATGCCCAGATCTCCGAGGAGTTGCAGCGCGTCACCCTCGTCGCCTCCCTCACGTGAGCGCCCCTCGGCTCGCTAGGCGCTGGACCATCTGCTCCCGGACGGTTTCGTCGGCCACCTGCTCTGCCCGCGATGTCGAGATAAACGGCTCAATATAGTCGGCGAAGTCGATCGGAGGGCGGTGTAAAGGCGGGCTCTGTTCTCATGAGCACCCACGCGCGGAAGTCGCACGCACCTTCCGGCCTTCATCGATGCCTGGACGCTGACTCCAACACCCTGCGGGGTAACGGCACTAAAGTCCAACTATGGGATTGCAAAGGCAGATCAAATCAGCGCTGGTCCATGAGCGGGGAAGGCCGCCTGGTCAACTACGCCAATGGGAGATGCCTCGCTGTCAATACCAGCCGAAGGGGGGCCAACGGGAGCAAGGTCATGCTGTGGGGCTGCGTCCTGCCCATGCCCGCCACCAGAAATGGTATCGCTACGGAGATGCGCTGCGGACCTCGTATGCCCGGCAAATGTCTCGATGCCGGTCTCAACACCATAGGCAGGCTCGGCACTAAGGTCCAGATATGGGATTGCAACGGTCAGCTACAGCAGCAATGGCAGATCATTCCAAGATGATCATTTCTCACTACAGGTGCCCAGACTCCTTGGTCTTGCATTATCCGTCGCGACAATCCTCGGCTGCTGGCCAACGGCAAGTCATCCGAATGCTTTGGTTGTCGAGCTGATCCGGGGAAGGTGACCGTCTTCGGGCAGTGAGTTGAATCTGGAGCCGGGAAGTTCTCTCGCATTGGAGGCGACAAGGACGAGATGAACTACGCATCCCCCGGTTCGGACGCGCCCTTTTCCCGGGAGAGTGAGAAATCGGGTAGGCGTTGTCTTCCCCGTCCGTGCTACTCACCTTGGAAGCGGTGAGGGCGATTCGGCGCTGGGATGGAGGAGGTCTGTGGGTGGTGGACTCCACACTGGTGGCGCACCCAGACAGGAGAAGCACATGATCACTCAATCTCCCTCAACCGGGCTCACCTTCCTTAGACGTGTCCTCGGTCTCGACGCCGCTGTCACCGCAGTCAACGGGCTCGCCTACGTGGCGGCGGGCGAGCTGATCGGCAAGGTTCTGGGTCCAGACGCGACGACGCTGCGCTGGCCCGGCGTCTTCTTGATGATCTACGGCGCGGCGGTGGCCTTCCTGGCAGCGCACCCCAGGCCCGCAGGCGTGGTCACGGTGGTGACGGTCAACGGGGTGTGGGCTGTGGGCAGCATCGTCGCCATTCCGGCGGGCCTGCTGAATCTTACGGCCCTGGGGGTCGCCTGGACGCTGGCACAGGCCGCCGTCGTCGCAGTGTTCGCTGTCCTGCAGGTCGCAGGGCTGCGCAGGGTGAACTGACGAATCTTCGTCGAAGGAGAAACGATGCGCATCATGTTCAGGAAAGCGGCAGCAGCGATGGCGGGTCTCGCGCTCGCCGGTGGCGTCCTATTCGGCGCGGCTTCGGCGGCACGAGCCGATGTCGTGCCGATGGGCTGGGAACTCTACAAGGCCTACGGCGACAATACGGAGGCCTCGCGCAAGCTATGTTTCGCAGAGGGACGCCGGTTGTTCGGCAACCAGTTCAAATGCTCCCCTGGAGCGTTGGGCTGGGCGCTCTACTTCTGGTCCTGATGTGGGTGGGGCCCGGCCTGTCCGGGCCCCACCCACATCAAGGGAGGACGAGTGGTTGCGCTGGACAGTGCCCGGAATGCGGACGTGGCTGGAGTCGGGGTGATCCCGTCGTCATCGGACAGGAAGGTTGGAGCTGCCCTGCCTTCCTCCCTGTCCTCGCACCGCTGCAGGTCGAGATATGTGATCTCGTGCGCGCGCACGTCAGCGGTCGGCCAGCGTCCACAGAACGGATAGATAGTGGGATACCGGCCCGGTTCGCTAACCAGGCCCCATCCCAGTGCCGCCATCTGTCGGCGACGATGGCATGGGCTTGATCCGGATTGACGGACACCATCGTCGTGGTGGTCTGGTCGGGCAACACCAGTCGAGTCCGGCTCAACCGCGGCGGCAGTCGGCTCATGAACTGCGGCCTGACGTGATCGCTGATACCCAAGCCAGCGGCATCGGGCAGGGCAAGGGCTACATCGACCGGCTCCAGGGCGAAGGCAAGTCCCGCACCGAAGCGATCCGACTGCTGCGTCGCCGGATCTCCGATATCGTCCACCACACGCTCAAGACCGTCGACACCACGGCCGCCATCGCTCAGAACTCACCGAGTCAGGCCTTGACGACGTAGGAGCATCAAGGAGAGCGCGCGGGCGCGCACCCGTTTTTATCAAGGCGAGTAGGCAGGGTGGCCATCTTGATGCGCACCCTCGGCCCGGCCGGACGTATCGGTGCCGTCGCCGGCAGAGCACGATCGCCGCTCCGAACGCCGCCGTCCGGCCGGACCCGATCGGCCCCGACTTCAATCCCGGCGCGGCCGCCATGATTACCCGCTGATGCGGCGATATCCCCTTGTGGGAAGCCACAAGATGCATCCGGCAGGGTGCGGGTCGAGCCGTCGGCGGGTGACCCCTCAGATATCACCGGCTGCACGTGAGGTCTTCATGTAGACGGTGGCCCCGCCGACTGCTGGGTCTGCAGCCAGCTGGTGAGGTGTCGCGCCATGAGCGCTATTCATGAGGGTGCCGCGCCGGCCCTGTGCTTGAACGTCCATCGCGTAACTGGAGGAGAGCTTGGAGGCCATCACCTGCGGGATCGACTGGATCAGAGCGCCACCACGAGATCGCCTTGATGAACGCTGACGCCGTGGTCGTGGCGGCCGTCAATATACGATCACCGCTGGGGCCACGTACAACTCTCTCAGCTGTGATAGCCGGCCCTTCTGGCGGCGTCAGCTGGTCGTTGACCAGGTCTGATCTCCGTACCACCCGATGCCCGGCTGGCCGCCTCTCGCCGGCCAGTGCTGGGTCTAGAACCTTCGGTGACGGAACTAATGGCGTACGGCCGTCTCGGGTTCCGGTGCAGTCCGGAGCCTGCCGGGAATGAGGAAGGCGGCGGCCAAGCCCAGAACGGCGAACGCTGCGGAGACTGAGAACGCGGCGCGCAGGCCCTCGGTCAAGGCTTCGGCAGAGTCGGCGTGGCCCGCGCCGCCGGCCACGGAGAGGGTGACGGAGGTGACGATGGCGATGCCCAGCGCACTGCCAATGTTGAAGGAGGTGTCGACCAGCCCGGCGGCGAGCCCGGAATCCTGCTCTGCCACCCCATCCAGCGCAGCGATCTGTGAGGCGACGAATGCGGCGCCCATGCCAGGACCGAAGATCAGCAGGCCCCAGAAGAGGTCGCCAAAGAAGGTTCCCTCAACTGAGATCGAGACCAGCAGCAGCGTCCCGACGACGATGAGCAGCAGCGCGGGTACGGCGATCGGCCGCAAGCCCATTCTGGTCACCGCCGCTTGGCCCGCGAAGGCGCCGGCGATGGTCATCCCCGTCATGACCGCGCTGGTCAGAGCGAATTGCAGAGCGGAGTAGCCCAGCACCTGTTGCGTGTACAGGGCGAGCGGAAACAGCATGGCGTCCACCGTGAGCCCCACCGCGAAGATCACCAGGTTGCCCGCTGCGAGGCTACGTCGCCTGAAGATCCGCAACGGCACCAGTGGTGCCGCCGATCTGGACTCGATCACCATAAATAGGCCCAGCAGCACGACCGCCGCGGCGAGCTCGACGAGGGTGACCGCGCTCGACCAGCCAGCTTCGGGTGCGTTCGTGATCGCGTGGATCAGCAGCACCAACGCGGCGGTGGCGGTGAGGGCTCCGGCCACGTCGAACCGGCGCACGGCGACCTGGTCGCGGCTCTTGGCGACCAGAACCGGCACCAGCACGATCAGGGCGACGCCGATCGGGACGTTGACGAAGAAGATCCATTCCCAGCCGAAGCTGGAGGTGATCACTCCTCCGAGTAGCAGACCTGCGGTGGCGCCGATCCCTCCCAGTCCACCCCACACGCCAAGGGCACGGTTGCGCTCGGCGGGATCGCGAAAGGTCGCGAGCACGATGGACAGCGCGGTCGGCGCCATGATCGCGGCCGAAACGCCCTGGAGCACTCGGCCCACGATGAGCGCGCTCCCGCTCCAGGCGAGCCCGCAGATGAGCGACGAGCCGACGAACAGGGCCAAGCCGACGAGGAAGACACCTCGCCGTTCCGTGACGTC
This sequence comes from Nonomuraea sp. NPDC050790, assembly GCF_044456745.1. Taxonomy (NCBI): domain Bacteria; kingdom Bacillati; phylum Actinomycetota; class Actinomycetes; order Streptosporangiales; family Streptosporangiaceae; genus Nonomuraea; species Nonomuraea sp. NPDC050790. The sequence goes on from NZ_JBITGF010000020.1 coordinate 38,810, forward strand.
GGCCACTCGGCCGAAAAGCAACATCAGGCCACCGAAGGACACCGCGTACCCGGTGAGGACCCATTGCACTCCCGCCACCGTCAGGCCGAGATCTTTCTGCATCGACGGGATCGCGGTCAGCACAATCGTCGCATCGAGGATGACCATGAAGAAGGCCGCGCCAAGCAGGGCCAGCGCCTTCCAGCGGCGCGGATCGGGCGGGAAGCCGCTCATCTGCCGCCTCCGCATCGGTGGGAGCCGACCCACGCCGCCGCCAACGGCGTGACTGGCGTCACGAACCGGTCCGCGATCCCGGCCAAGACATTCCGGAAAGTCGACAGGGACGGCAGCACGTCGGCGCCGTCGATCGCGACGTGGCCGAATGCCACGCCGCCGATGAGCCTGAAGTCCGCACCGCGAAGGCCGTCGGGTGCTTGTGCCACCAGCCGGGCGAAGTCGCCTTTGATCAGGCGCTGGCTCTCCCTGGCCGGTTCGGTGCGCGTCTCGTTGCAGATCACCGGGGCTTCACTCATGCCACACCTCCTAGATTGGTTGGAATATACAATCACTTAGTTGGAAATAACAACTACGTGGACTGATTTTCCTACTCTGCTTGGTAGGGTTGTGGGATGACGGGCAAGAGGAAGTACGACGACGGGTGCGCCGTGGCCCACGGCCTCGACCTCATCGGCGAACGCTGGGCGCTGCTGGTGGTACGCGAACTTCTGCTCGGCCCCAAACGTTTCACCGACCTGCGCGCCGGCCTCTCAGGCGCCAGCTCCGACGTGCTTACCCAGCGACTACGGGAGCTGACCCGATCCGGCATCACACGCAGGCGTAAGCTCGCTCCGCCCGCCGGGTCCTGGGTCTACGAGCTCACCGACTGGGGCATGGAGCTGGAGCCCATCGTCACCCAGTTGGGCAGGTGGAGCAGCCGCTCACCGGCCCTGCAGACCGACGCCAAGATCGGCGCCGACTCGCTGGTCCTATCCTTCAGGGCGTTGTTCGACCCGCGGGCTGCGGGCGATCTCACCGCGACCGTAGCCCTGCGCCTGCACGAGCAGGAGTTCGGCGTCCGCATCGCCGACGGCGTACTCGACGTCAGCCGCGGCCCCGTCGAGCGTCCACATGTCGTCATCAGCACCGATCCCGACACCCTCAGCGAACTGCTGCACGACGGGCGGCAGCTGAGCGAAGCGCTGCGAGCGGGCGATGCGCACGTCGAGGGATCGTCGCAGGTGGCCGAACACTTCCTCACCCTGTTCCCGCTTCCCGTACCCGCGCCCCTTCCCGCTGACGCCTGAATCCTCGGCGCGGAGACTGGAAAGCGTGGTGGCGGTCAGGCGGCAAGTTCGATCGGAGCGGCTGAGCCTGCGGCAGCAGCGGGCGAAGCCGTCCGCCGATGGTTGACGATCACAAAACAACACCTTCGACGCGGCCAAGATCGCACGCCTGGCGCCCGGACTATGCGGGACGCCGCGCTGCGGTAGACCGGCGGCATCGCCCCCGGCAAGAGGGTGATCGCCTTGCCCGGCCGGTCGACGGCACCGGTCGTGGGCGGCCGGGCAAGAGACGCGGGAAACGCATTTACGGCATGGAGAAGTGCAGGTCAGCGGCATCCCTCGACCGCAAGCCAGCAAAGGTCGAGGTACTCCGGCGTTTCGTCCAGGGCGTCAATGAGCACTCTTGGTCATCCGTCCGGTCAGGCGCGCCGGTCGCTGAGCCTGCGGAGCTTCGGGCTATCGGCCGACGCCTGCCGGCCGGCAAGCGTCACTTCATGAGTGGCCTGTACTCCAGGACCACAACGTTGTGGTCGAATACCTTGGTGTCTTCAAGGGCAAGGGCGCCCATGCCATAGCCTTCGAACAGAGACCGACCGCCGTCAGGGCCGAGAATGACAGGGCTGACGTGCATGACGAGTCTGTCGACCAGGCCTTGGCGCATGAGGGAGCGTACGAGGGCCACACTGCCGGGAACAAGGATGTCCCCCTCACGCTTGAGCGCGGTGATTCTCTCTGACAGGTCACCTTTATCGAAGACGGTGTTCTCCCACATGTCTGGGCCGGTGACGGTCCGAGTAAGAATGACCTTGCGGGTCTTGTTCATGACCGAGGCCAGCCGGCCCTCCGCATGCGGCCAGTAAGCGACCATGATCTCGTAGGTAACTCGCCCCATGACCAGGACGTCGGCCGCAGCGTGTAGTTCGTAATCGAAGTCAGCCTTTTCCGGTCCGGTGTTGGAGGACACCCAAGCCATCTCCTCCTTGATATCGGTGGCGTAGCCGTCCAGTGAGACGAACAGGCTCGCGGTGAGTTTTCCCATGACGATCTCCTTTGACTAGGAAGGGGTGATGGTGGCGAGGTGCTCAGATGAGCGGCTGGGGGGTACGTGGCGGAGTAGCAGGATCGTGACTAGGGCCAGGACGGTGAACACCCCCGTGCCGAACGCGGCAGCCACGTGCATGGCGACGTCGAATGCGTTACGGGCAGTGTTGAGTAGATCGGCGGGAAGGTCAGCGGCCACGGCGGCGGCCAGGTTCTCGCGCGCGGCCTCGGGTAGCGAGGCAGGGGCCTCGCCTCGGTACACGGCGATGGCGAGGCTGCCCATGCCGGCGATGCCAAGTGCCAGTCCAAGTTCGCCACTGGTCTCATTGAGAGAGGAGGCGGCGCCCGCGTTCGCCGAGGGTGCTGAGCCGAGAACCAGGTCGTAGGTCAGAGCCAGCGGTCCGAGGCCGACGTTCGCGACGATGAAGCCGACGGTCAAGAAGACGCCGTTGCCGTACGACATGAGCCCGAAACCGGCGGCTGAGATGAGCAGTCCCCCTGCGATGACACGCGCGGGCCGGATCGTCCGGGCAAGACGAGGCACCAGAAGTGAACTGGCAGCCATGGCGAGGGAACCAGGTACCAGCCAGAGGCCCGCCTCCACCGGAGTGCGGCCCTCAACCAGCTGAATGTGCTGGGCGACAAGGAGAAACATCCCACCTACCATGGCCCCGACCATCAAGCCCACCAGTAGCGCGGCGCTGAAGGAGCGACTGGCGAAAAGACTCAGATTGAGCAGCGGACTGGCCAACCTCCGCTGTCTGCGGACAAAGATCACCCCGGCGATGAGTCCGACCGACAAGGTCAGCAGCGTTGGGGCGGTGAGCCCGATGCGCGCCAGTTCCTTCAGCCCGTAGACCACCGGCAAGATAGCGGCGAGCGAGAGCAGCACACTGCGCAGGTCAAGGTTGCCGGCACGCGGGTCGCGACATTCAGGCAGCAGCCTGGGAGCTGCCACCAGAAGGAGCGCCATGATGGGGACGCCCAGCAGGAAGGCCGCTCCCCACCAGAACGCCTCAACGAGCACGCCACCGACAAGCGGACCGAGTGCGGTTCCGCCAAGGAAGCAACTCAGCCATACACCCAGCGCACTGGCCCGCTGCCCTGGGTCGGGAAACATGGTGCTGATCAGCGCCATGGTCGAGGGCATCAGCGTCGCGCCTGCTATGCCCAGGAATGCTCGGCTTGCGATCAGCATTTCGGTGCTGGTGGAGAATGCGGCCAGGATCGACGCAACGCCGAACGCCGCAGCGCCGATCATCAGGAGCTTGCGTCGGCCGATCCGGTCGCCCAGGGTGCCCATGGTCACCAGCAATCCGGCGATCATGAAGCCGTAGATATCCATGATCCAAAGTTGCTGGGTACCGTTGGCTCCCAGATCGGCGCTCAGATGGGGAAGGGCCAGAAAGAGCACGCTGACATCGAGCGCAAGCAGCAATGTGGGTAGGGCCAGCACCATCAGGCCGAGCCAGGGGCGAGGAACTGTGCTTGCGCGAGCACTGTCACCTTCGATCATGATTATCCTTTCCAATCGCAATGCAATTCAGGTCCAGCTCAAGGGCATGATTCCGCTCCTGTCGGCATCAGGCTTGGGCGGCGTCGCGGCTCGGGCAACCCTTTCGAAGGCTCTCGAAATGTTGAGCGCCGTTCACGAAGTTGTTGCGCGCAGCGCGGCGGCGAGTCCTGCCGCGCTGTGACCGGGCGAAACGCCTTCCACCAGAACGGCGACGCCCTCGATGTGCCCGGTGCGCAGCGGCAGGATGTCCTGGTAGGCGGCCGACTCGTACCAGCCGGTGACATGATCCATGTCGGGGAACTCGATGACCACGACGGTGCCGGGCCACTCGCCTTCACGGACGTCCACCTCGGGTCCGTGAACCAGGAACCGCCCCTGGAAGGGGTCCATGGTGGACTGGACGCGTTCCATGTACTCCAGGACGTCGGGGTGCGCGGACGGCGTCTTGAGATGGGCGATCGCGTAAGCGGTCATGGGGTGAGCCTTTCGTGGTGAGGCGGTGTGCCGGCTGGACGAGGCCAGGCTGGCACGACGGCTCACGCCGGAGGAAAGGCCGAACGCGTATGACCGCGATACGCAGAACGCATGAGCTGCCCTCAGTCCTGGGCGGGGCGGAAGGTGGCGGCGCGGGTCAGGGCCTGGGCGGCTTCGGGTAGGAAGGACCAGAACATGTGGAAGACGTGCGCCTCGACCGGGTACAGGTCGAGCTCCGCCTCCACTCCGTGCTCCGCCGCTCGCTCGGCGAGCAGGCGTGCCTCGTGGATCAGGGCGTCTCCGGTGCCGACCTGCAGGAGCATCGGCGGGTAACCGGTCAGGTCCGCCTTGAAGGGGTCGAGCACCGGGCCGCGTACCGGCTGACCCTGAAGGTAGTCACGCGCGGAGTCCCGGCTGAGCATCAGCAGCGGTGCCGACGCGGTCTCGGCCATGATCTCGCAGGTCAGGTCGAACCATGGGCAGAGCAGGAGTGCGCGTCCGGGCAGGGGTAGTTGTCGTTGTTTGATTGTGGCCAGGAGTGACAGGGCCAGTCCGGCGCCGGAGGAGTCTCCCGCGACGGTCAGGGTGGTGGGGTCGTCGGTGCGGTCGAGCAGCCATTGGTAGGCGCGGATCACGTCGTCGAGGGCGGCCGGGTAGGGGTGTTCGGGGGCCAGCCGGTATTCGGGCAGCAGCACCGAGGTCCCGGCCGCCACGCAGAAGGCGCCCACCAGTGAGCGGTAGCCGTAGGCCGACCCCATGGTGTAGCCACCGCCGTGCAGGTAGAGCACGGTGGGCGGGCACTCCGAGCCAGGCGTCAGCACGAACGACGGCACCCCGCCCGCACTGAGCGGACGGGTATCGATCTCCGCAGGTACGGGGAACTCCGCCAGCAGCGACTCGAAGGCCTCGCGTAGTTCCTGCCGGTGCGCGGTCCCGACGATCGCGTGCCGCGGGTCCATCAGGCGGGCGATCCGTCCGGCCATGTCATCTCCGGCCGCGCGGGCCGCCGCCACGGCGACGTCCACGTCGGCGAGGACGGCGCGGGCGCGCTCCAGCAACGCTGTTCCGGCGGACGTCAGTTCGACCCGGTGGGTGGTACGGCGTAGCAGCTCGTAGCCGATCAGCCGTTCCAACGCCCGGATCTGGCGGCTCAGCGCGGGCTGTGACAGATAGAGCCGGCTGGCCGCCCGGCCGAAGTTCAGCTCATCGGCCACCGCGACGAACGCCCGCAGATGCCGCAACTCGATCGCCTCCGGCGCCGCAGGCAACGGCAGCTTCTCACTCACCCCGCCATTGTGGGCCATGCGTCGCGCGCATTGCGGTCATGCACGTTCGGCCTTTCCCCCGGCAGGCACGGACATGCCACTGTGACCGCGTCGAAAGGAACACCATCATGGGCTTCCTGGTCAACTCCACGTACATCACGCTCGACGGCGTCATCGGCGACCCGCAGGACTGGCCGTCCACGGGCGACGACGGTGGCGCCTCCAAGAAGATCCAGACCGATCTGCTGCTCGCCTCCGACGCCCTGATCATGGGCCGGCGCACCTACGAGGTGTTCGCCGCCACCTGGCCAGAACGCTCCGGCGACGCCTACAGCGACCACATCAACACCATGCCCAAGTACGTCGCCTCCACCACCCTCACCGCCCCGTCCTGGTCGGCCACCAGCGTCCTGGCCGAGCGGGCGGCCGAACGCGTCGCGGCGCTCAAAGGCGATGGCGCGCGGCTAATCCAGTACGGTTTCGGCTCGTTCTCCCGCACGCTGCTGGAACACGGGCTCATCGACGAGCTGCGGCTGTGGGTGCATCCCTTCCTCGTCGGTGGCGGCGACCTGCTCTTTCACAAGGGCCTGACCGCCCGCTTCGCCCTCGCCGACGCCGGCGTCCTGCCGTCGGGCCTGGCCGTGCTGACCTACCGCCCAAAACCCGCACGTCAACCTGCTTGAGCCTCACGTTACGTCAGGCCCTACGTTCACCTCTTGTCTTGGCATCCCATCCAGTGTCCGCCGGACACCCACATCGGAGCAGGAAAAATGAGCAAAATCATCAACTCCACGTTCGTCAGCGTCGACGGCGTCGTCAACCACATGGACGCCTGGCACTTCGCCTACATCGACGAAGAGTCCAACGACATCACCCTTGAGCAGCTCTCGGCGGCCACGGCCCTGCTGATGGGGCGCGCGACCTACGACGTCTACGCCGGAGCCTGGCCGGAGCGGGACGGCGCCTACGCCGACGCGATCAACCACCTGCGCAAGTACGTCGCCTCCACCACACTGCGGAGCGCGCACTGGCACAACAGCACGATCATCACCGACCTGATCCCGGCCGTCGAGAAGCTGAAGCACCAGGACGAGGGCGACATCCTCATGCACGGCTTCGGCCCCGTCGCACGCACCCTCATGCGGCACGGCCTGCTGGACGAGCTGCATCTGTGGGTGCATCCGCGCTTCGCCGGCGTCGGCGGACCCGGCGACATGCTGCTCAGCGAGGGCGACAACACCGCCCTGGAACTGACGGGCACCCGCGCCCTCCGCTCAGGAGTGGTGATCCTCTCCTACCGGGTGGCGGATGCCCCGTGAGCCCGCCCGCGGGCGCCATCCGGGCGGGCAGGCGGGAATGGACGGGTCTGGCCGTCCTCGCGCTCCCCACCCTGCTCGTCTCGCTCGACACCTTCGTCATGCTGCTGGCGATCCCCCACATCAGCATCGACCTCGGCGCCGGCAGCACCCAGCAACTCTGGATCATGGACATCTACGGCTTCCTTGTGGCCGGTCTGCTGATCACCGCCGGAGCCCTGGGCGACCGGTGGGGACGCCGGCGGCTGCTGCTCGTCGGCGCGGCGGCCTTCGGCCTCGCCTCGGCGGCGGCCGCGTACTCCACCAGCCCGGAGATGCTCATCGCGGCCCGAGCCCTGCTCGGCGTCGCCGGCGCCACACTGACCCCGTCGACCCTCGCCCTCATCATGAACATGTTCCAGGACCCCGGCCAGCGCGCCACCGCCGTCGGCATCTGGGCAGGCTGCTTCACCACGGGCGCCATCATCGGCCCGCTGGTCGGCGGCATCATGCTGCAGCATTTCTGGTGGGGGTCGGTCCTGCTGCTCGGTGTACCGGCCATGGCCCTTCTCCTCATGCTCGGCCCGGTCGTGCTACCGGAGTTCCGAAGCACGGCCGGGCGTGACCGGCTGGATCTGCCCAGCGTGCTGCTGTCACTGGCGGCGATCCTGCCGATCGTCCACGGCCTGAAGGAAACGGCCGCCCACGGCTGGCGGCTGGAGTCCGCCGTCAGCCTCGGGCTCGGGCTGGCCGCGGCCGTGGTCTTCGTCCGCCGCCAGAACCGGCTGGCCGATCCCCTGCTGGACCTGCGGCTGTTCGCCGGGCGCAGGGTGAGCTCAACGCTGACCGCCATGCTGCTGTACACGATGCTCTCCGGGGGCACGATGGTCTTCGTCGCCCAGTACCTGCAGCTCAACCACGGCCTGTCACCCCTGAGCGCCGGCCTGGCGATGGTGCCCGGCATGGTGACGGCGATCATCGGCTTCCAGCTCGCCCCTCTCCTGGCCCGGCGCGTCCCCACCGCTCTGCTGTTCGGCGGCGGGCTGCTCACGGCCTCGGCCGGGCTGGTGACGCTGGCCCAGGCCTCGGCCTCGACAGGGCCGGCGCTGGTGGTGGCGGGTTTCTGCCTGACCTCGCTCGGCGGCGGGCCACTCGTGAGCCTGGGCACGAACGTGGTCGTCGGCTCCGCCCCGCCCGAACGGGCCGGGTCGGCCGCGGGGCTGACCCAGACCAGCAACGAATGCGGCTACGCCCTCGGCATCGCCGTCCTGGGCAGCATCGGCGCCTACGTCTACCGCACCCACATGGACCTCGGGGTGCCGCGGCTCCCCGATGGTGTCGCCGCGGCGGCGGCTGATTCCGCCGCCGCTGCCGGCGCGCTGGCCGCGGCACTACCCGGCGAGCAGGCAACCGCGCTGCTGGCGGCGGCCCGTGAGGCCTTCACGGGATCGCTCCAGACCGTCGCCACGATCAGCGCCATCGTCCTGGCCGTCACCGCCGTCGCCCTCCTGAAGCTGCTCAAGGATCACGCCGACTGAAGGACGAAGGCAACAGGAGAGATATGCAGAGCTACTCACAGTTACGCCTCGGCGACCTCGACAACGTCAACGTCACCGTGACCCCGCACCCCGGCGCCACGCTTCTGTCATTGATCGCGGGAACGCTCGGGGGGCGGCCGCACGGCGTGCCCCGGCACTGGCAGCGCACCGTCGAGGCGGTCATCGGCGCGGACTCCGTCATCCTGCGCCCGCTGTTCGACCCGCACTATTCGGTCATCCCCGACTGCCTGACCGCCACCTCGACGATGGCGGAGGCGGACATGAGCTCCTATCTCGGCGCCCTGGCCGAACTCGACGACCACATTCTCATCCAGCAGTTGGAAGCCGAGTTCGGCCCGGCACTCCCCCGGCACTGGCAACCGGTGGCCGACCGCCCGGGAACGTGGACGCGCGCCTACGCCAGGCTCATGGGCCGGCTTTGGGAGGAGTTCCGCATCGTCTGGAAGAACGCCGACGCCCTCTTGCGCAAGGAGCAGGAACGCATCGGCCTGGCCGCGGTGACGCGCAGTCTGCACGTCCTCCTGCCCGGGCTGAGCGATCGCCTGACCTGCGACGACGCCTCCATCCAGCTGCCGGACCAGCAAGGCGCGACTTTCGACCTCGCCGGCCGGCGGCTCACCCTCGTCCCCGTCATCTCCGGCCATGGCGCCTGCCTGTTCTCCTTCGACCAGCCCGGTCCCGCGTGGATCGGCTACCCGCTCCCGGCCGTCGGCCTCCTGTGGTCCGGTCATGCCCGCCCGGCCGTCCGCGACACCACCGACAAGCTCACCCTCGCCCTGGGCCACACCCGCGCCGCCATCCTGCGGCTCGCCGGGACCTCCATGCCCGTCGGCCAGTTGGCCGCCCTGCTGAACTGCTCGCCGTCCACGGCCAGCTACCACTGTGACCAGCTTCAAGCCGCCGACCTGCTCAGCCGGCGACGCCAGGGCCGCCAGGTCCACATCAAGATCACCGCCAGAGGAGAAGAGCTCCTCACCCTCCTGGCCTGACCACCTGCGGAAAGGACCTCATGTCACCGCTCCTTCGCCAGAAAAGCCCGGTTTGGCCCGCGTACGGCGCCGCCGGGTTCGTCGGCCTGTTCTGCGCGGTCGTGCTCATCCTGGCGGCCGTCAACGCGGTCGTCGAAGGCGCCCTGCCCGAAGGCGACGGCTGGATCGCACTGGGAGCGGTAGGGCTCAGGCTGCTCACGGTCGCGCTCGCACTGGCCAGCGTCCGCCCTTGGGGCAGGCGCCTGCCCGGCTGGCTCATCCTGAGCGGGCTCTGGGGGGCGGCCGCCGCCCAGTTCGTCTATCCAGCGCTGGAACTCGTCGTCAAACTGCTCATCCTCGCAGGCGTCCCCATCGCGCTCGGCAAAGGCATCAGCAACATGTCCGCCACAGGCTGGTTCAACTTCGCCGCCGCCTGGGTGGTCTTCGGCATCCCCGCCCTCTTGTTCGGGCTCGCGGCCGTGTCCTACCAACGCCGATCCGCCACCCCCTCCCGCTACGCCTGGCTGGGCATCGTGGCGGGAAGCGCGGCTCTGATGCTGATCGGACTCCTCATCGGATGACAGCTCACGCGCATTTCCGCTCGAACCGTGCGATCGAAGCGTAGGACCCGAAAGTAGGCACAGGCTCCCAGTGGTCCGCCACCGCGACGCCCGTGTACTCCACCGTCTCGCGTGTTCTCGCGTCCTTGTCCGTCACGACACGGCGCGCGCGACCGTCCGGGTGGAAGCGGATCTCCTCACGGACCACGGCGTCGGCCAAAAGCAGGCCGGGCCGGGCATCCGGATAGATCCACACGTACACGCGGCTGAGGAACAGCCGCTCGGCATCGTGGCGCATGAAGGTGTACTGCGTGCCACGACGTCCGGCGCCATCGAGAAACGTCGCCAGCACTACACCGGTCCGCCATATCAAGGTCACCAGGATCGGCGAGCGCGTGCCGGGGCGTGGCGGCAGGATCGCGGTGTACTCCTCACCCTTGGCGTCTCTTGCCCGCGCCTGTTCCTCGGTGAGCGGTGTGCCTGGCTCACTCCGCCGGTGGTTCCAGCGCAAGACGTACGACATCATGTCCGTCTCAGAGCGTTCAGGCACGGTCACTCCCTGCTGTAGATGTGAGGAAGGGGAATGTCTGGAACGGACTCCATCGAAGGCGCTGCCTGACGAGCGGCATCTTGCCACCTGACGCATTCAACCGAGCTTCATTCCGCGATCTTCAGGATGACGCCCACACGCAGCCATCGATGTCCATCCCGGCTCACGCCCACCCCGACGTGACAGTGGTGTAGCGCACCAGTGGCTTCAGACGTGGTGAAACGTTCTGCCGGACCTCGTTAAAGCGTCTCGCCAGCCCTGTAGTGGTCGCGCCCGTTATTCGTCGGGCCCGGTGACCCTATACGGTCACAGCACCCCTTCACATCGACCTGATCGGGCCTGCGCTTGACATCAATGGCCGCGGAGCAATGACAGACCTTCACGTTCCGTCGACGAAGGAGAAACGTCGTCTACCTGAGGTCGGAATGCAAGGGAAGACTGCTTGCATCGAAAAAGCAGCCCTTCAAGAAGGAAGTCCGAATGCGCCAACCAAGACGATACTCTATCGTACTCATCGCGGCTGCCGCCGCTGGCCTATCGCTGGGAACGCCCATCGCGAACGCTAGGTCCGAGACGGCAAATTATCTCCGCTGCATGTACAAGATCACCGCTTCGCACTGGTTCATCTTTTCCACCAACGACCGCTCGAAGTGGGTGACCGCTGGCACGCAGGTGTCCGGACTGCGGGACATCAAACGGACCGTCGGTGGTATCACCTACCGACAGATGGACAAATGGAACTGGGGCGAGACGTCCAGGATGACTCAGGTTCCTGGCAGCGCATGCTGGCGTTGACGCATCCGGCGGCGGCGAGACCAAGCCAGGATCCTTCGCCCCATGGTGCCCCGTAAACGACAGTCGTCAATTCGCCGGCGGTGCGCAGCGAGATGTCCATGAGCGAACGGCCAGCCTCCGGTAGCGTGATGACGCTGCGGCGAATCGAACGACTCAGCCCCGCGGGCGGCATTGCCACCGCAGACGAGGTGAGCACATCACGGTCGAACTTGTTCGGGAACGCGATGAACTCCTCGTGGCGACATCCAGCATGACGAACACGGTTGAGTGGCCCGTGCCCACCAGCTTGGGAGGCTTGGCAACCCAAGCCTCCCAAGCAACACCACTACGACCGCTCAAACTAGCCGAGGGCCAGCAGCGCGGTCGCGGCCAGGCAGGTGACCAGGCCCAGCCGTTGGGCGGAGCGGAGCCGCTCGTCCACCACCACAGCGGCCAGGGCGACGGTCACTCCGGGATACAACGAGGCGATCACAGCCGTAAGCGCAAGGGCGCTGGTCTGCGTGGCGAGCATGAACGCGAGCGAGCCGAGGGAGCCCAGGCATCCGGCGGCGACGCCCCAGCCGAGGGCAGAGGGCCGAGGCAGCCAGCGCTGCCGGAGCGAGCTCGCGACGATCACGGTCACGATCGCACCGACGATCTGGTTCGCAGCGAGGGGAAAGGTGCCTGCCCCCTCCGGTATCTGCGCGAGCGCGACGAAGAGCACACCGAAGCCGGCACCCGCCGCCACACCGTCGGCCAGACCTGCTCGCGATCGGCCGACCGTGCCGCCGCCCTCACTCGAGACCAGCCAAATACCGGGAAGAGCCACGAGCACGCCCAGCCACGCCAGCATGGTGGGGCGTCCGCCCTGCACCACGTCCACCGCTACCGGCAAGAGCGCCGCGCCGACGGCGGAAACCGGGGCGACCAGGCCCATCCGGCCCTTGGCCAGCCCTCGGTACAAGAAGATCGTGCCAACCGTGGTCCCCATCCCCGCGAGCAACGCCCACACGAAGTCGCCCGCTTCCGGTCGGCCCGGAACCACCAGACCTGCCGCCAGCATCAGGGCCACGCCCGCGATCTGGCCGACGAACACCACTGGCCAGGCCCCGGCGCGGCGCGAGCCGAGCCCGCCGAGGAAGTCCGCGGCGCCGTACCCCACGGCGGCTGCCAGGGCGAGCAGGATTCCGATACTCATAAGGACCTCCGGTCGCGAACGGTGACCTGAACAGGGGGTTGGAGGGGCGAGCAGCAGATCGGTACAGCCTCACTTGGGCGCCCCGCAGCGGCCGATCAGACCCTTGGGCCTGCCGTGGATGGAGTCAACTGGGTAGCGCCTGGCGCTCACTATCTGCCGTGGCCAGGTTTGCACGGCTGCGCACACCGAAGGAAAGGCCGAACGTGCATGACCGCAATGCGCGCGACGCATGGCCCACAATGGTGGAGTGAGTGAGAAGCTGCCGTTGCCTGCGGCGCCGGAGGCGATCGAGTTGCGGCATCTGCGGGCGTTCGTCGCGGTGGCCGATGAGCTGAACTTCGGCCGGGCGGCCAGCCGGCTCTATCTGTCACAGCCCGCGCTGAGCCGCCAGATCCGGGCGTTGGAACGGCTGATCGGCTACGAGCTGCTACGCCGTACCACCCACCGGGTCGAACTGACGCCCGCCGGACAGGTGCTACGCGAGCGCACCTACGCCATCCTCGCCGACGTGAACGACGTCGTGGCCGCTACCCGTGCGGCGGGCGATGAGACAGCCGGGCGCATCGCCCGCCTGATGCAGCCCTTGCACACCATCGCCGGTAGCGCGCACCTACAGGAACTACGCGAGGCCAACGAGGCGCTCCTGGCCGAGTTCCCCGTACCTGCGGAGATCGATACCCGTCCGCTCAGTGCGGGCGGGGTGCCGTCGTTCGTGCTGACGCCTGGCTCGGAGTGCCCGCCCACCGTGCTCTACCTGCACGGCGGTGGCTACACGATGGGATCGGCCTACGGCTACCGCTCACTGGTGGGCGCCTTCTGCGTGGCGGCCGGGACCTCGGTGCTGCTGCCCGAATACCGGCTGGCCCCCGAACACCCCTACCCGGCCGCCCTCGACGACGTGATCCGCGCCTACCAATGGCTGCTCGACCGCACCGACGACCCCACCACCCTGACCGTCGCGGGAGACTCCTCCGGCGCCGGACTGGCCCTGTCACTCCTGGCCACAATCAAACAACGACAACTACCCCTGCCCGGACGCGCACTCCTGCTCTGCCCATGGTTCGACCTGACCTGCGAGCTGCTGGCCACAACCGCTTCAGTGCCGCTGCTGACGCTTGCCCACGACGCCGTACGCGACTACCTGCAAGGCCATCCGGCAAGCGATCCGCTGCTCAACCCGCTCACGGCGGACCTGACCGGATACCCTCCCATGCTCATACAGGTCGGCACCGGCGACGCCCTCGTACACGAAGCACGCCTACTCGCCCAGCAGGCGTCCGAGCACGGAGTAGAGGTGGAACTCGACCTCTACCCCGTCGACGCACACGTCTTCCACACCTTCTGGTCCTTCCTACCGGAAGCCGCCCAGGCCCTGACCCGCGCCGCCACCTTTGGAACTGCCCGCGATTGAAGAGCTCGGACCGCTGGTGCGTCGGGCACATCGCGAACTCAGGCTTGCTCGCGTGACCGCACACCGCGCACGCCATCGACACACTCGCGGTGCTGGAGAACGTGGAACGTCTTTAGACCTCTTCCTGGACAACACATGGGACGCGTCCGAGATGGCCGGCCATCAGGCACTGCCGTGGTCATCCCGTTTCCGGCTCTCAGCGCACCGTCGGCTAGACCTGGCTATCAAGACAGCTTGCCACTCCGCACCGAACGCGATCCAGGTGGCGATCTTCACCCGGGCCTCGGCCCAGGTACGGAACCGGGGCGATGCGCGCACTCGACCTTGAGCGTGCTGTTGAACGCCTTGGCGGCTGTGTTTGTCGAGCGCGCAGCCCACACAGTCCATGGACTTGACCACGCCTACGCGGCGGCATAACTCCTGATAGCGGGCAGCTGCCGCGCACACCCTTAGCCGACGCCGTGGACTTTCAGCTTCGGCCAGCATCAACGTCTCGGCCATGGTCTTCACCAAGAATTGCAACAGAGCCGAAGTATCCGGACTGGAACTGCTTCGCCGGGCACTGTTCCCGGAGTTACATTGTTGTCTGCGGCCATCGCTTGGATCTCTTTCGTGTTAACACTGCGCCTGCCGAAAATGCCATCCTGGAACGGCAGCTCGGCGCCGATACCAAGGTGAGATCCGCTCCTGAGGAGCGCGTCTTCCTGGCCGCCCTTCTGGCCTCGTTGCCTCGAGCGGTCCTACGTCGCTTGCGGCTTGTCGTCCGCCCGGACACCATCCTGCGCTGGCACCGCGAGATCGTGAAGCGGCGGCATGCGCGTACCTGCTGGCCGAAACGGCGCGGGCGCCCGCCGACGGCCCGCTCCCTCCGCGCTCTCGTCCTGCGTCTGGTTCGGGAGAACCCGTCCTGGGGCTATCGGCGAGTTGACCACGCTCGGCCTCAAGGTCGCCGCTTCCACGGTCTGGGAGATCCTCCAGCGGGAAGGGATCGACCCGGCACCCGAGCGAGCGTCAACCACCTGGGCCGACTTCCCTGCGCTCGCAAGCCGACGCTCTTCTGGCCTGCGACTTCATCGAGACCGTCACCCTGAACGGACAGCGCCACTACATCCTGGCCATCATCGAGCACGCCAGCCGACGCATCCGCGTGCTCGGCACCATCGCTCACCGCTCACCCCACTTCGGCTTGGGTCACCCAAGCCGAAGCCAGGGTCCAGACCGTGCTCACCGGTATCCGGATGCCGCGGATGAACTCCGTCATGGACCGGTGGGTGCAGACGTGCCGTCACGAGCTCCTGGACCGATGTCTGCTCTGGAACGAACGCCATCTACGCCACACACTTGGCTGGTACGAGAACTTCTACAACCAGCACCGATCCCATCAAGCCCTCGGCCAGGCAGCTCCACTACGCGCTTTCCCCATCCTGATCACCGAGCCAGCACGCATCCTCGACCTGAACATCCGCCGACGCGACCGGCTCGGAAAAATCCTCCACCAATACTCACACGCCGCTTGACCGGCACGGATGTAATTTCCGGCCGGAGCAGCATCACCCACCAGTACCCCGACTATTTGCCCATTGGGTATAGACCGTTTGTTACTGGTGATCAGGACGACAGGAGCGGAGTGACGGTAGACTGTCACGCTCCGTTCTGTGGGAGCCCGAGGGTGCGATTCCCTCGGGCGACCCGACCTAAGAGCGGTCATTTAAGCATAAACCACAGGGTGCCTGCCTGGATCGCGCCGCAGCCGATCAGAAAGGCCGTCAGGGCTCCTGCCTCCAGCGCATCGAGTGGAGGCACAAACACGACGAGAGAAGACGGCAGCGTAGCCACGAAGAGCGCAATACCTGGACCGATCGGCGCGCCGTGCATGACGGAGACGTAGTGGGTTACGCCAGCCGTGATCAGCACGACCCCAACATAGGCACCGGAGATGATGGGTGCCCTGCTCATACTTCTCCCTTCGGGCAGTGGCAGGCCCTCGAAGGGACTGCCACTGGTTGGCTCAACGGGTCGCGTCCGCGCCGTTCTTCGGATTGCCGAAGCGCACAGCCGCGCGATAGACCCAGGCGACCCTCCCGCAGTAGGCCCTGCGCTGTCCGTACGCGGGACAGGTCCAGTCGCGCAAGGTCACATGGAACACGTCGTCCACGCTCCTCTTGTGCCAACTGTCGAGGTAGTAGCGGTAGAGCTTGTATCTGTTACCGATCAGGCCGTAACCGTAGTCGTGCATGTCACAAGCCGCTACGAAGTTGAACCCGGAAGGCCGGTCTGGCGCCCTGGTGCAGTGGTCGTACACCACGCCCACGACCCACCGGCTGGTGGGCAACTCCCGCCAGTACGGCTTGCGCCAGCCGTAGTGCGCCGCCCATGCCGAACAGCCACCTTTGGTGTAGTAGAGCCAGGTCGTGGCGGTCGAGCAGTAGCTGGGGTAGGCAAGGACCGAGATGTCGTCCGCAGGCCGGAACTCGGCTGCGGGTGGAGCCGTGGCGTCGGGATCGGTGAGACTCGGCGCACCGGCGGGCGGGCTGTCGGGCGAGTCAGGGACGCCAGGGAGGCCGCCATCGCCGGTGGAGGTGGCGGTCGGAGCAGCCGAGCCGCCGACGTAGCGCAGGTCCCAGGCCCCCTTACTGACGGACGAAAGCGTGGACACGCGGCCCATGGCGTCGTAGGCGTAGGTGGCCTGGGCGCTGACGCCGGGGTCGGTGACGGTGCGGAGGTATCCGGCGGTGTCGAAGGTGTACTTCGCGACCACCTGTGTTGCGCCGGAGCCGGTCGCGAGCGAGATCTGCTTGACGCGTCCGGCGTAGTCGCCGAAGCCCGCCGCCGTGGCGGTGGTCGCGGCGGCGTAGCTAAAGGTAAGCACGCTTTTCGGCGTTTGCCCGGCGGCCGGTTCCGTCACGGTGGCGACACGGCCATGGCCGTCGTAACCGACGGTGGCGGTGCCGTGTGTCTTGTTGCCCACGCCGGTCACCCGCCAGGAGGCGGCGTCCGACGTCACCTGAGCCCAAGTAAAGGTAAGGTTGAGGTCGGCAGCGTCGGCCACGGTACCGTCGGGCTTGGCGAAGGAGTCATCCCCGGGTGCGTGCGCGCCGAGATCCATCGCGGGTGTCTCGATGATCGTGGTGCGCAAGGCTCCGAGCGCGTCGTCCCAGCGCGTGGCCTCGCTGAGCTTGGCACCATCGGCGGCTTCGAATTCGCGGACGCCGCCCCCCGTAGGCGAGGCGGCACTGCTCTTGAGGTCGTACCGAGTGGAGCCGGGCAGGCCAACCTCGCTGACAACAATGAAGTCGCCATGGACGCTGAGCGAGCGGCTGGTCGTGCCGCCGAGGAACTCCGCCGCCCAGCCAGGTCCGAAGACCGCTAGGTCAGTCCGTGTGAACGGCACAGACTCCGGTTTCGCCAGAGTCCCGTCCACAGCTGTCACCGTGTGCCTGCGTCCGATTGCCCCCGCAGAGACGTCGGATTCTGATAATTCGAAGCTTTGGCCCTCGGGCAGGAACTGGCCCGGACCGATCGGCTGGACAGCGCCAGCCTGATCGGCGGCTACCGGTAAGGCTATGGTGAGGGGGAGAACGGTTACCGTGGCCGCCAGACCAATCGTTAACAGACGTAATCTCTTAATGGGCATTCGTGTGCCGCCTCTTAAATTGATGGTGTGAGACGACGTCATCTTCACAGACGCTGCCTTTAGCGCGCCTTCAGCACACCTCCATCGCGCCTTCATCAATTTTAGAGCCGTTTGAGATCTGCTGCTGGTGACAGCCCGTTGGCGGTACCCGTGAGTAGCCTTTCTGGAAGGCTCCAGCGGGCCCGACGCATTGTTCGGGGTGACCGCGGCCATGGAATGCGGTTCTGATGCTGCGCCTGCCAATAATTACGTCCACCCAACTCGTGGCCACGTTGGCTTTGCCTGGGGTGCGTGAGCTCCGGCTCTCAGTAGGGGGAGAGGGATACGGAATGATGATCGATCGTGCTCCTTCGCCTGGCCTATCTCGCCATGACGAACGCCTTCGCCGTACTGCGACTGCTTCCGATGAGCGATCGGGACAAGGATGTTGAGATACTCGCCCCTGCGCCACCAGATCACCGTGCTTGAACGGGCAACTCGGCGCCGAGGCCCAGGTGAGGTTCGCGCCCGAGGACCGAGCCTTCCTGGCCGCGCTACTGACCCCGCTGCCGCGGGAGGACTTGCGCCGGGTACGGCTGCTTGTCCGGCCGGATACGGTGCTGCGTTGGCACCGCCCGGCGCGTGACACCTCTCCGGATTCCCAACTAATGTGAATGCCTGACCCGCGGCACGGATCAGGCATTCACTCTCAGACCGGGGCGATAATGCGTGCACGTGTTCTGCGTACCCTTTCCGCTGCTGTCCTACTGATCACAGGCGGCTGCACGGCCAATCGCGGCGAAGTGACGCTCATCGAGGGCGACCCCGAATCTTGGTCCGGCACAACCAATCCGGGATGGAGACGCTGCTTCCCGCGAGGTTGCATTACGACCCCCGCAGCCGATGCCTGATGTTGCGCGGTGACGGCCAGAACATCATCCCTATCTGGCCAAACGGCACCAGTTCCGCGACCCGCGACGGCAAACGCGGCGTGGAATCCCCTGACGGCACGATGGCCTTGGAAGGAGATGACATCAACGCCACCGGCGGCTTCCTCAGCGGGCGGGGTGCTGCGGCGGACTGCGCAAGTGGCGACAGCGAGACGGCGGTGTTCGCAATTGCCTCGTTCGTCACTTCGGCCTCGACGTAGGACTTGCTGCACTCGTGTCGGCTGCGCGAAGCTTCGCAGGATGTCGTGGAGAGTCCACATCTCCTGCTCGACTTGTACCGTTCAAAACTCGTGCACGTGGTTGAAATGGTGTTTCTTCGGGTTGGTCAGGCGGCCCGGTGGTATTCGTCGATGGCTCCGCTGAGCACCTTCCGGCGCTGATCCTGCCGGAGCCGAGCCATCGAACACAGCAAAACCCCAGATCAAGCCCCGTGACACAATATCCGACACCTACCCGCATATCCGCCCGCGGCGGCCGACAAGGGGCGGAGCGTCGCGAGCGCACTGCTCCATCAGAGCATCCTGTAATCCAGACACGCGACTGAACCAGCCACACCCGGCAGTGCCCTGCCCGCCGAATCACGCTCGGGCTCGGTTAGTTCAGTCAACACGCCGTGGGTCACCTCGATTCGGGAGCTGAATGACCTGGCAGTGGGATCGCGAGACGACCAGCGGCGAATCGGGGCTCACGCCCGCACGGTCGCGTGCACCGCGGCGTTGGGGAGGCGTACGCGATGTCAGGTGACTGTGTCTGCAGGTGGTGCGCGTACGGCTCGCCCTGGTCACCAGGTCCAGTGGGAGCGGAGGTCGGCGCGCCACTGTTTCGGGTAGTGCTGCAGGATGGTGAAGGCCATGCCGATGTCGCGAGCGATGAACTGGTCGCGTTCGAGCTTGCGGGTGATCGGCTTGCCGGGTGCGCTCTTGTCGTCCCACCAGGATTCCCACTGCTTGATGCAGGTTTGTGCCCCATAGTGCCTGTTGGAGCACGGGGCGGGCGGTGACCAGATCTGCGTGTGGCCGAACGTGACGATCTTGCCGGACGACTCCTCGGTGAGCGTGCCCCAGGCCTTCAGGCAGTAGGGCTGCGAAGGAATATTCCACTTCACATAGTGCTGCCGTCCGGTGGTCGCGAGGGTCCGCAGATTCTGGCAACGCCCGTCGCCGATCTGCTCCTTGGTGATCCTCAACTTGTAGTAGGTGCCGTTGTCGGCCCAGCCGTCCAGCATCACCCAGTCGCCCTCGCGAACGAATGTCTCGGAGGAGTCCGGCGGCCAGGCGGCCGGGTCTCCCCAGCTGATACCGGACGTGGTCGACGACCGAGGCTTCCATGCCCACTGTCCGGCCGCCTTGCCGTCGGCCCAGAACTGTCCCGCGCTACGCACCGACATGCGCGAATACTCGCCATAGTTCTCGGCGCGCGACGCATGAGCAGGTACGGCGGAGCCGGCCAACAGTGCCACCACAGCGGTACTTGCCAGCATCATCATGGACAACTCAATCTCCCTGGGTTGTGCTGATCGAACTCCCATGCCTACCAGACGCCGTTCCCGCCAACGACACGCTTCATCTCATTGGTAATAGTTCAGCCGCACTTATCGATCTTTGAACGGATGCCACCGGCAGGTCCCGCCAATTCACCGTCGGAGCAGAGCCGCCAGCCCCGCACCACGCTAGAGGCGCAGCAGGCACGTGACCCGGTCAAACCATGATGGCTCATCGAACTTGATCGGGTTCTTGGCCTGAGGGCTCCCGTTGATCATTCTGTTGTCGAAGCGAGACAACAGAAGTGCCGCGAGCATGGCCAACGATTCCTCGCCGACGAACTGCAAGGCTCGTACGATTCCGGCCTGTTGGCAAGCCTGGCTCCACCAGCCGCCATCTGTGACATGTCCGCAGGTAGACCAGGGTGAAGAGTCGTATCAGACGGAGAATCGGGGCGTCGTGTGGGTTTCCCCCCGCAGCCTATTTCCACTGCCTCGACGTTCAACGGGAGTGACGCCCGTGTCGTGGACAACACCCTTGAGACGCCAATCAACGCGACGTTCAGCTCATCTCAATCACGGACCTGGCGGATCAGCGTCACAGTGGGCGTAACAGCCGAGCTGACCTCATATCTGCAGACCAATGTCAGCACACAGATCGTGCAGGAACGGACCACCGCCATCGGTGCGAACGCCAGCCTCGTCGTCCCTCCGTACAGCAGAGTGACCGAGCAGTACAGTCTGCACGCGTACGACGTGGTCTACACCGCCCAGAATGTGTACTCCCACCCAGCCGTCCTGGGACGACCGCGCACCGCCCGCACCGGACCACGCCGGGCCACACCGTGCCTGGCCGTCGCCGCCGCCTTGCCGTCGTCTGGGCGGCGACGCCGGCCGTCCGCTGGGCAGAGGCGGACAGGCCGCTCTAGGAGCTGTTCGGAGTTCGGATCTAGGTGAGGCCGGGGAGCGGGCTGGTCATGACTGGTAGAACTCGGGCATGGCCCGTTTCGATATGACTGA
>NZ_JBITGF010000021.1:0-40330 GCF_044456745.1 Nonomuraea sp. NPDC050790
ACGCTGCTTCCAGAAGATCAAAACCTGGCGTGGCCTGGCAACCCGCTATGACAAGACCCCGGAAAGCTACGAGGCAGGACTTCACCTCCGAGGCTTGATCATGTGGCTGAAACTCCTCACCTCACCTACATGATCCGAACCCCGAACAGCTCCTAGGCGGGGGCGTTCATGCGCACGGGGAGGCGCTGACCCTCACATAGGCCCCGTCGCGCGTCGCTCTCGCGGTGAAGCATTGGATGCGGCCTCCGGGCCAGGAGATGAAGACCTCCCTGACCAGGCCGTTGTCCGGCGCTCCGTTGAGCGGCGTGCAGCCGGTGGCGAAAACGCGCTGCTGCGGGCTGGGCTCCGTCTCCAGCGTGGCGCAGGAGTAGCCGGGTTGGGCCGCTTGGGCGGGCGAGGGGGACAACGCCAGTCCCGCGAAAGCGGGGAGCACGGCTAACACGGCCAGACGGGGTAGACGTCCCCAGGCTTTCCTGAATGTCATGATCAAACGTAAACACGCGCCATGGGCCTTGCCAAGCCGATTCACCGCTGCCTCTCGACGGCGGCAACCACCAGACCGAGGCCCTCAGCCGCTGGCGCAGTCCCACGCCTTCTAGGGGTTCCGGTCACGTCCACGGTGGTGGTGTATGAGTCGATCTTCGCGTGATCCTGTATCTGCAGGTTAAGCGGTCGAGGTCTCCGGCAGGAGCTGCGGGGTCGGTGTGTCATCATTGATCAGCCTGAGGCGGGCTTTGGCCAGCACCTCGATCCCCATGTAGCGGCGGGCCTCGCTCCACTCACCGGTCTGTTCGGCCGGCACCGCGCCGACCAGTCGGATGATGGCGGGCCGGTCGGGGAAGATGCCCACGACGTCGGTGCGGCGGCGGATCTCCTTGTTCTGGCGTTCTTGCGGGTTGTTGGACCAGATCTGCTTCCAGATCTCGCGGGGGAAGCCGGCGAAGGCCAGGAGGTCAGCCCGGGCCTGGTCCAGGTGATCGGCCGCGGCCGGGTGTTTGGCTTCCAGGGTGTCGATGACCCACTGGTGCTGGGCGACGACAGCTTCGGGGGTGTCTTGGTCGAAGATGGTGCGGACCAGGGTGGCCACCCATGGCTGCGCCGATTTCGGCACAGTGGTGAGCAGGTTGCGCAGGTAGTGGGTGCGGCACCGCTGCCAGGACGCGCCGGGCAGACAGGCGCTACCGCTTCGACCAGACCGGCGTGTGCGTCGGAGATGACGAGTTGAACACCGGACAGGCCGCGGGCCACCAGGCTGCGCAGGAACGCCAGCCAGCCGGCGCCGTCCTCGGCCGAGGTGACCTCCAGGCCGAGGATCTCGCGCTGGCCGTTGGCGTTGACGGCGGTGGCGACCAGGGCGTGCACGTTGATGATGCGGCCGCCCTCGCGTACCTTCTGGGTCAGGGCGTCCAGCCACAGGAAGGTGTGGGGTCCGCCGTCCAGGGCGCGGGTGCGGAAGGCTTCCACCTGCGCATCCAATGTCTTGGCCATCTGGCTGACCTGGCTCTTGGAGATCTGCTTAATGCCGAGCTGCTCCACCAGCCGGTCGATTCGTCGGGTGGAGATGCCCAGCAGGTAGCTGGTGGCCACCACGCTGATCAGGGCCTGCTCGGCGCGGCGGCGGCGTTCCAGCAGCCAGCCGGGGAAGTAGGAGCCTTGGCGCAGTTTCGGGATGGCCGGCTCGACCGTCCCGGCCCGGGTGTTCCACTCCCGGACGCGGTAGCCGTTGCGGGAGTTGGTGCGCTCGTCGCTGCGCTGCCCGTACTCGGCACCGCAGCGGGCGTCGGCCTCGGCTGACATCAACGCTTCGGCCATGGTCTTCACCATGGATCGCAACAGATCCGGATCGCTCGTCTCGATCTGCTGCGCCAGCCACGCCGCGGGCGTGACACTGTTGTCTGCGGTCATCGCTTTGATCTCCTTCTGGTTCGCACTTGAAGGATCACGCGATGGCCGTACTCATTTCACGGCTGCCACGCTTGTGACCAGGTCAAACTCGTACAACCACTTCCGTGGACGCAACCCGGCCAACTCCTCCATCGCCTCCTGCACGCTGCCTACTCGCGCCGGAGCAGCCGCGGCCACCCCGCTCTGGGCCATCACCAGCATCGCGACACCCGCAACAGCGACAGCGCCGCGGAGCACTGAACGCCGATCCCCAACCCGACATGAGCCATCTCTTCCCCCTTCTCGTGATCACCCGCTGACGTCCACGATGCCCGGTGGTGTCCCCGCGCCGTCCGCGCCGTGTCTTGGTCGTGTTACGGCCGCGCCTGGCGTGCGCCGGGAATCCATCCGCACCATCGCCACCGGAGTCAAGTCTCGGCCGGCGTCGTGCACCACTCTGGCCGAGGCCAGAGAACAGCAGCCGTAACCCTCCCGCCGCTCCGCTGAGCGGGCTGTTCAACTACACAGCGTTACTTTGGGGTAGGGGACGTCTTCAGGAGGAGGACGCCGTCCTGAAAGGGGTAGGCCAAGAAGGGCGGTCGGGTCGCAGGCCGGGAGCTGGTGACAGCGGCGGTGAGGCGTCGCTGGAGACGGTGGAGGCCGATCGTCGGGGTCGCCCGCTCAGCTCTACCACGGGCTGTCGGCGGCGCCGGCACGGGCCGAGCGGCAGCGCCGGGATCAGGCGCTCGCCGAACAGATCCGGGCCATCCATGCCGAGCATGACGGTACCTACGGAGCGCCCCGCATCACCGCGGAACTGCGTGAGCGGGGCCGCCTGGTGAATCGCAAGCGGGTCGAGCGCATCATGCGCGCCTTGGCCATCGTGGGCGTGCGCCTGAGCAGGAAGGTCCGCACCACGGTGCCCTAGTCCTGCGGCCGCAAGGTTGCCGACCTGCTCCAGCGCGCCTTCTCCGCGGATGCGCCGAACCGGCGCTACGTGGGCGACATCGCCTGTCTGCCCATCGCCGACGGCACGCACCTGTATCTGGCGACGGTGATCGATCTGTGCTCGCGCAAGCTGGCGGGCTGGTCGATCGCCGACCACATGCGCACCGAGCTGGTGGCCGACGCGCTGCGAGCCGCCGCCCGGGATCGCGGCGGACTGGACGGGGCAGTCTTCCATTCGGAGCATGGGGCGCACTACGGCAGCAAGCAGTTCGCGGACCTGTGCGCCGAACTGGGCGTCGTCCAGTCGATGGGAGCGGTCGGATCCAGCGCCGACAACGCGGCGGCCGAGAGTTTCAATGCCTCAGGTCGGCACCTGGGGCACCTCCTATGTCGGCTGGACGCAGACGGCCACGGCCGCCGCCGGCACCGAAGGGCTGGCCGCGATCGTGCCGAACCAGAGCGGCGCCAACGGCTACACCAGCTCGATCCGGCACGGTGGTGCGCTGGAACTGCGGTGGATCGCCTGGATGTTCTGGCATTCCGCACGCAATACCCAGTCGGCGCTCAAGGCACAGCCGTGGGTGGATGCCGCGCTCAACCTGGACCCGGTACCGTTCGGGCAATGGCTACGCCGCTGGCCGATCCGGCCCGGAGCCACTCAGCTCGCTCTTGTCCCGCCGTATGAGCGGCTGGCGTTCGCGCTGCTCAGCCACGAGGACAACGACGACTTCTGGACGAACCCGGGCATCAATCCGGCCGCCCACCTCGACCGTTTCACCGATGCGCCCACACTGCTGATGGGCGGCTGGTACGACTCCTACACGCGCGCCACGTTCGAGCTGTTCGAGGGGCTGTCCGCCAGCAAGACCGGGCCTGTCAAGCTGATCGTGGGGCCCTGGTCGCACGACAGGACAGGGGAAACGTCTGCGGGCGACCTGTGGTTCGGCCAGGACGCGGCCATCGACGTCATCGGTACGCACCTGCGCTGGTACGACCGATGGCTCAAGAAGCGGCCCAACGGCGCCGACCATGATCCGCCGGTGCGGATCTTCGTGATGGGCGGGGGATCGGGAGCACGCGGCCCGGAAGGCCGGCTCAGTCACGGCGGCCGATGGCGTGAGGAGTTCGAATGGCCACTGGCGCGGACTGTCTACATCCCCT
This sequence comes from Nonomuraea sp. NPDC050790, assembly GCF_044456745.1. Taxonomy (NCBI): domain Bacteria; kingdom Bacillati; phylum Actinomycetota; class Actinomycetes; order Streptosporangiales; family Streptosporangiaceae; genus Nonomuraea; species Nonomuraea sp. NPDC050790. The sequence continues at coordinate 3,994 of NZ_JBITGF010000021.1, forward strand.
ACTACCTGCACCAAGACGGCGGTCTCAGCCCTCAGCCGCCCGCGGTGGACGAAGCCTCGACCACCTACCGGTTCGACCCGGCCGACCCGGTGCCGACCATCGGCGGCAACGTGTCCTCACTGTTTGAGGCGCCCGGCCTGCCACCTGGGGTCTCCGGCCCCTGGGACACATTCCTGTTCGAGGGCATCCAGAACCTCGTCGAACCGGGCGGCTTCGACCAGCGCGAATCCGCGCACCTGTACGGTTGCCAGCCGCCCTACCTGCCACTCGCGGCACGCGCTGACGTCCTGGTCTTCCAGACCGATCCGCTCATCGACGACCTCGAGGTGACTGGGCCGATCGAGGTCCGGTTGTGGGTCACCACCACCGCGGCCGACACCGACTTTTCCGCCAAGCTGATCGACCTTTACCCACCCTCGGCGGGCTATCCTCGCGGCTACGCCCTCAACCTCACCGATTCGATCATCCGGCTCAGGTACCGGGACGGCGGCACACCGAGCCCGCTTCCCCCCGGCCACATCACCGAGGTCACGATCACGCTCTATCCCACGAGCAACCTCTTCGTGGCCGGCCATCGGATCCGCCTCGACATCTCAAGCTCCAACCACCCGCGCTTCGACGTCAACCCGAACACCGGCGAACCGCTCGCCACACGACGCCGACACGTCATTGCCGACAACACCGTGTTCCACGACACGCAGCGGGCCTCACGCATCATCCTCCCCACCGTGCCCGGCCCCGGCTGATCCGCTCTGCGCCCGCGCCCGCAGCCAGCAACTGGGCCGCCCACCCGCGATAGCACCCGAGCAGAGACGCATCAGTAATCCTGAGCTGCGCGGCCAGATGGTCCACCACCGGCCACGGCACCGCCAACGGATCCTCCAGGAACAACCCTTTGTATCGGACGGTGCCCGGGTCCAGCCGAGATACATGGGAACCCGGCCATGAGTCGATCTTGACGACCGTTCCCACAGGCATGCGTACGATCAGCGGTCAACCGTGATCAGTTTGAGTGCGTCTTCCTTGTCCTTGTCGGAGGGCAAGCTGTACCGGCGGGTGGTCTCCGGGCGGGCATGGCCAAGGATCTCGGCGACCAGGACCAGGTCGGGGCTGAGCTGGGACACACCGGCCTGGAAGGACCGCTCTCCGGTGACCGTCGTGGGCTGAATGGGATTGCCTCAGGGTTGGTGTGGATCATCTGGGAGGTTGGCGTGGAATACGCGCTGAGCGAGGCCGGCGGCGTCACCGTCGTGACCGTCGACGGCGAGATCGACGCCTCCACCCTGCCGCCGCTGCACGCCGAGATCTTCCACCTGACGACGCAGCCCGGCCTGTGTCTGATCATCGACTTGGCGGCGGTGACCTTCCTGGACTCCAGCGGCCTGTCCCTGCTGATCGAGGCCACCAACCGCCTCCGGGACAACGGCGGCCGGCTGGCGGTCATCAGCGCCGACCCCCACCGGCTGCGCGTCATCTGGCTGACCGGCCTCGATCAGTTCCTGCCCCTGCACGACAGCCTGGACGCGGCCTGCATCACCTGCGCACCACCGCGTGAGCGGCCGCACCATCACGCACACCAGCCTTGATCGTTTCTGCATCGGATTGCCTACCCTGGGGCCATGACACTGCACTTCGACAAGGAGTGGATCACCAGCGACCGCTGCAAGCAGGTGGCCAAAGCCGAACCTCGCGGCCGATGGGTGCTGTCGTGGCGGCCCGGCACCTACAGCCGGGACCAGGCGATCGCCGCGATGACCCGCGCAGAGAACGGCGACCTGGCCACCGACCCCGAACAACCGCTCCCGCACGCCGACCGGCCGATATCCTCCCCGAACCCCGCCAAGGAGCGGCAAGAGCCGGAAGCAGGCCCGCAGTAGCCAAGCAAGAACGGCGTGCGCGGATATCCAGGATGAGGATGAGCGCGTCATCACGGATGAGGGACATGGCGATATCCCGGCATCCTGGCTGACCGGCCCCGGCGTGGGGGTTGGCGGCTTGATGTGCGGCTTCGCGTGGCTACCGGGTGTGGTCGCCTCAAGCGCTCAAGAGTCCGAGAGGGTGGTCTGCGGGGCGCCGGTGTAGGAGACGCGTCGATACCACTCGTTCGTCAGCATCTGAGCGCGTGCCTGTTCCGGCAGTGACGTGAGCAAGGTCATCGACGCACCACGCCCGACCTCAGATTCATGCGCATGCATGGCCGCCCACTTGCGCTCGGACCACCGTCCGACGTCGAGGTGGGTGGTGACCTGCGCGTCGGGGACGCCTGGCAGCTTCTGGTCCGGTTCAGGAAACGTTCCGAACACCGCTTGCCACTGTGACACTACGACGGACCGCGGGATGGTCGCCAGGTAGAGGGCGCGCGGCCGCCAGGGATCGCCCAGACCTCGGTAGAGCTGGTCGTACCCCGCCGCTTCGACCGCGGCCATGGTCACCCGATGTACCTGCACGTGATCCGGATTTCCGTATGAGCCGTAGCCGTCATAGGTGAGCACGACATCAGGCCTGAACTCCCTGATGTGCTCAACGACCCGGCCCACCGCCTCGTTGAGCGGCACGTCCAGAAAACGCGGGCTGCCGGACGCGGATTCGGGCTTGCGGGCGTCGGCGTAGCCGAGCAACCTCGGTTTGCCGGCGCCGAGGATGTCCAGGGAACGCTCCAGCTCTGCGGCCCGTTGGGTTCCCTGGGCCCACGTGCACGTGACGACGGCGGTCCTGGCGCCCTCATCGGCGTATTTGGCCAAAGTTCCACCGGTCCAGATCGCCTCGTCGTCTGGATGCGCATGCACGCATAGCACCCGAAATGCCACTTGAACCTCCAAAGTGATCAACGGCCGGTCATCGTAGCGCCCATGCACCCATTCCAGTGCTCGCGTGGCAGGCCTGTCCGTCCGACGGCGCCCTTTCGTGTGATCATGAACGTGGAGCCGGATCTGCGGTCTCAGGCGCGTCCCAGATCATGGCGTGCGGGCCCACATTACGGAAACGGGCGGTGGGGAAGACCTCTCGGTAGATCCGCTCGAACTGTTCCCGGCTGAGGTAGCGGTCGCTGACCCGATGATCCAGCCATGCTCCGGTGGACAGCCGGAAGATCTCCCACGCCTGCGCCTGGTTCCGCCGGACGAGGTTGCGAAGGAGCTTGCGTACCGCGCCTCCGTAGAGCCACCAACGCGGGTTGGCGGGTCGTGGCGAGACGGTGTCGACGAGCACGGCTCGCCCGCCGGGTGCGACCAGCGTTTCGATGTGGTGCAAGGCGGCCCGCAGGTCAGGAACGTGGTGCAAGGTCGCGACACTGAGTACGAGGTCGTAGTGGCCCATGTCCCCGACGTTGAGAAGATCTGCTTGCCGGTAGGTGATGTTGTCCCGGGCGCGTTTGGCCTGAGCCAGGTCGATCATCGGACTGGAAAGGTCGACGGCGTCAACGTGCGCGAACCGCTCAGCGAGGACCAGCGTGTGCTTGCCAGTGCCGCAGCCCAGGTCCAGCGCCCGTCGGCCGCCGGCTGACAGGAGTTCTGGCAGCCACTTCCCAAGGTTGTCGCCCTGAAGCTCGTGCAATCGCTCGTACTCCTGGGCGATCCGGTCGAAGGATTGCGCGTCGGCGCGGTTGGTCATCTACCATCTCCTGTCAGCGTTCGGGGCGACCTGCCCGGGACGAGTACCCAGGTGCCGGAGATGTGCCGTACGCGCCGGTAGGCAAACCGGCCCAGGCGACAGCAAGGTGGACAAGATACGCTCCAAGGCGGGTGACTGGATCACAGGCAGGCGGCCAGGCTGGGGCTGCTGCCGTTCCAAGCATGGTGCCGGACGGCGCCCGACGGTCTTCGCGGCAGACCTTTCACATGCAACTCCCATGAAGGCGCGCCGCTGCGCGAGGATCGATCCCCATCGCGAGGAGAAGCATCATTCTCGAACCAGCGGACCCGCCGGTCAGAGCGGCCAGGCTGCTCGTGGCGGACGACGAACCCGCCATCGTGGACGCCGTCTCCCGCTTCCTGCGCCACATCGGGCACGAGGTGCGTACCGCCACTACCGCGCTGCAGGCGCTCACTGCGGCTCGCATGTTCATGCCGGAGCTGATCCTGCTCGACGTGATGCTGCCCGACTTGGACGGCTTCGAAGTGCTGCGCCGTATCCGCGCCGACGGTCTTGAGGTCGCAGTGGTGTTCCTGACCGCGCGGGCCAGCCGCAAGGACGTGGTCACCGGGCTGGCTGCGGGCGGTGACGACTACATCGCTAAGCCGTTCGGCCTGGACGAGGTCGCCGCGCGGGTGGATGCGGTGCTGCGCCGCGTGCGGGGACGGCAGCCCGACGACTACGTGCTCCGGGTGGACGACCTGGCGCTGGACACCAGGAGCTACACGGTACGGCGCGGCGATGTGCCGATCGAGCTGTCGCCCACCGAATACCGGCTGTTGCGCTACCTGATGTTGCACGCGGGACGGGTACTGACCCGGGCTCAGCTACTGGAGCACGTCTGGAGTTACCACTTCGGCGGCGATGACACCGTGGTGGCCACCTACATCAGCTATCTACGCCGCAAGATCGACACGTTGGGGCCGCCGCTGATCCACACGCGCAGAGGCGTCGGCTACTGCCTGCAGCCCGCCGCGTCATGAGCCGTCCAGCCCGGCAACCGTTGCGGCTCCGCCTGACCGTATTGGTGGTCGGTTTGTGCGTGCTGGTGCTTGCGGTGACCGGCTCGGCCACGCTCGTTGTCCTGATCGGCTCGCTGCACCAGCGGGTGGACGCCCAGCTTGCCACCACCGTTTCCGGCCTGCGCGCGCTGGCCACCATCGAGCACGACCTTCCCGGCCGGCTGATCCCTCCCGAGCGCACCTCCTTCGGCAGTCTCTACCTCGCCGTCCTGGAGCCGGGCAGAATGCCCCGCGGCCCCGGCCCGGCGCTCGCCCTGCCGCTTCCCGCCCCGGGAGAACGGGTGACCGTGCCAGGCACCGGTCCGGGCGCGGCGCGCAGCTACCGGGTAATGACCACCCTGCTCACTGGCGGGCACGTGGGGGTGATCGGGCTGAGCCTGGACGAGACCGAGGACGCCGTCCACACCATGGTCGCCGTCGTCGTCATCGTCGAAGTGCTCGGAGTCACCATCCTGGGTTTGCTCAGCGCCTGGATCGTGCGCCGCGAGCTGCGTCCGCTGGAGAGCGCGGCGCGTACGGCGGACCTCATCGCCGCTGGAGACCTCACCTATCGTCTGAGCCGGTCCGGCGAACCGCCGCTGAGCACCCGAACCGAGGTCGGCCGCCTGGCCGCCGCACTGGACCGCATGCTCGACCAGATCCAGGCCGCCTTCGAGGGGCGCGACACCTCCGAAGGCCGGCTGCGGCAGTTCGTCGCCGACGCCTCTCACGAACTGCGCACCCCGCTCCAGTCCATCCGCGCCTACGCGGAGCTCTACCTCAGCGAGGCTCTGCCGGACGCCGTCGCCAAGCGGGACGCGGTCGAGCGGATGCACGCCGAGGTGCGGCGCATGGCCAGGTTGGTGCAGTCGCTGCTTCAGCTCGCCCGCTTCGACCAAGAACACGAGACCGACTTCCATGCCTTCGACCTGACCAGCGTCGTCCTGGACTGCTGCCGCGACGCCGCCGCGGTCGAGCCGGGGCGGCCGCTGACCTGGGACATCCACGAACGCATCACGCTCGTAGGCGACGAGGAGCAGCTCAGCCAACTCGTCGGCAACCTGCTCGGCAACGTGCGCATGCACACCAACCCCGGCATCTCCTGCCACCTCGATTTGGCCCCGGAAGGCGATGAAGTGGTGCTACGAGTGACCGACCAGGGGCCGGGCATTCCTGATGAGGTCCTGCCGTACGTGTTCGACCGCTTCTACCGGGCTGACAAAAGCCGTAGCCGGGCGAGCGGCGGCAGCGGGCTCGGCTTGGCCATCGTGGCGGCCATCGTCGATGCGCACCGCGGCCGCATCCGCATCGACAGCCCAGATGGGCAGGGAACCCGCATCGAGGTACATCTGCCACGCTGCGTCCGATGACGATCGTCGTCCAGCACACGCGGCACCCAGATCCCCGCCAGCAGACAGCCTGCGGCGCCGTCTCGATTCGCACGCGTGAGACGCGGACCAAGTGGCTCGAGCGGGTGCTCGCAGCCAGTCGTTCACGCCCCGAGTGACCTCGCCGGTGCGTCTCGATTCAACGACGCACTGGGCGGTGTCCCGGGTGTGCTCACACGCCGTCCTAGCGGATCGATTCATACCTCGCGACCGCTCCTCAGCCCACGCCGCCCTGAAGACAGACAGCGGCATGGCCCAACTGGCGCTGCGCCTGGTCGATCTCGCCGACCCCGTCGAAGCCTCCGCCAACGAGGATTGACGACCGAGCTCACCAGCACTAAGCATCGGGGCTCAGAGCGCGACGGAACGAAACGAATGCCTGTACGCTCCGTAGCCGCTGGGTCGTAACCCGGCAGGGGACAGTGCACTGGTTCTGTACGGCATCCGCTACAGCGCGGTCGCCGGATCCCTTGCCCTGTTGGCCGGCGGCAGCGCCGAAGCTCGTCGGCCGACAAGGTGTTCGGGCCGGGGTTATCGGGGTCGGCCTGGTCGGGCAGGTGCTGGGTGGGGCATTCGGTGCCGAGGGCGGTCAGGGCCTGCTGTTCGGCGGTGTCGATGGTGAGGTGCCAGCGGCTTTTGATGGCGACCCATTTGGCTGCGTAGCGGCAGTGGGCGGGCTGGTGGGGTGGCATCCAGGTGGCGACGTCCTGGTCGGCTTTTTGCCGGTTGGATCGGGCGGTGACGGCGACGAGGTGCCAGGGGTCGGTCAGGTCGTTGGCGTAGTCGCGGTGCCGCTCGGCGTTCCAGGCGTGGACGCCGGAGTCGTGGGCCTCGGCCAGCGGGACGAGGGTGGTCGACGTCGAGGCCTGCGGCGCCTTAGACGGTCTGATCGTGTCGGGTAGCTGTGCCAGGTTCCGCCGGTCAGGCGGCAGGAGGCGTCGGTCTGCGGCGGGGTGACGGCTTCCTCCAGCAGCACTTCGGCGCGGGTCGAGCATCGGTCGCCGTCGGCGTCGATCCAGTGCCGGTACAGGTCGCGGTCGTAGCCGGCGCGCTGCTCGGCGGCGATCGGGAGCGCGGCGACCGCCTCCGATAGCAGCGGGCCTTGCACCGGCGCGGCCGCGGACGCCGTAGTGGTGAGGGTGGCGGCGTGGGCCGTACCGGGCTGAGCGGCGGGCAGCAGCAGAACAGCGGAGGCCAGGAGCGCGCCGATGAGGGCCTTGCTGAGGGCGGGGCGTGGCGTTGCGGGGGGTGGGGCATGCCGATCCCGTCGAGCACACGTAAGGTGACGGTCAGTTACTGAATGTAGTGGTCGTGATGGTGGTCGGGATCATCTATCGGCCCGATGACACCCTCGCTTCGCCGCCGGCCCCGGCTGGAGTGGATGCTGCTGGGTTACGGGTTCGCTACAGCAGGCGGGTTTCCGGCCGGGAGTCGTCATCGTGGGGAGATGGCGGTTTCCTCCCCTGACAGCCCGCCCTCTGACCCCCGCGCCGAAACTCGTTCACGTGGTTTGAGCTGGTGCTTCTTCGGGTTGGCAGAGGACTTCCAACGCGCCATCGCCTCCTGGCAGCACGAGGCTGTAGAAACCTTGCCCAGAGAGGAGCTCAGATGGACCCGGCAGGCTGGATCATCTCCGCTATCGGCACACTAATCGCCGTCGGCATCACCGGCTGACTGGCAGTCGGCCGTAGAAAGAGCAGCCGCAGGAAGTGCAACGAGGCAGGACCACCCAGCCTTTGACGCCACCCCTACGACCTCAAGCGCTCGCGCCGAGGGGCCGCGGCGGGCAGTGGTACTCAGCGCCGATGGGCCAGTAAGAAGGCACCGACGCAGCGGTCGGCACGCTGACGACCTGCACGGCGTTCTCGTCGCCACCTTCACCGGCAGCACGTTGACCACCACCGCCGCCTATGACCCGCTCGGAACCGTCACCGAACGGACCGGTGCCCACAAAGAATCTCGGCTGCCAACCGAATACACCGACCCCGGCACCGGCAAGACCAACATGCACGCCTGCTGGTACCAGCCTGGCACCGGCGCCTTCACCAGTCGCGATACCGTCACCCTCACCCCCAACCCGTCAGTCCAGGCCAATCGCCACACCTACGCGAACGCATTCCCCCTCACCGGCATCGACCCCACCGGCCTCGAGGACGGCTACGCGGGCTACACGGGAGACCCCTGCGGCACCTCCGGGCCCATCCAGCGATGCAGCGATTGCGGCTCAACTTCATGCTCATCGGGGGTTCTGTCGGCGGAGGCGCGCCCTGGGCGCAGTACCTCCGGCCCGCGTACGACGTGTGTGGGCTTACCGCATACGACGCGAGCCGGGGCGGGTGGCCGGTCGGTCGTCAGGGGTGGAGCAGGGTGGTCGCGAGGATCCAGGCGAGCCATTCCTCGTACGCGGCCTCGGTCCACCCGCAGACCTCGGTCAGCTTCTCGAAGTTCTCCGTCGAGGTGAGGACGTAGATCTGCGCGGCCGCTTCGGCAGGCGTGAGGCCCGGCCGCAGGGCGCCGAGCTTGTGCAGGTGGCGGGCCGGCGCGTGGCTGCCCTTCAGCCTCTCGTGTTCGATGTCGGCCAGGACTTCCCGGAGTCCCGCGTCAGCCGGGGAGGCGGCGGCGGCCGCGCGCAGGACGCGGTGCACGGGCTGGACGCGCCGGAGGATGCCGGTGGCCATCGTGGCGTACCCGGCCAGCTTGCGCACGGGGTCCGGCTCGTCGATGATCGCCTGGACCTCGGGGCGGCCGCTCTGCGGCAGGGGACGGGCGTCGCCGGCCAAGGTGATGTCGTAGACGAGCTTGGCCAGGGCGGGCTTGCCGCCGGGGGAGGACGTGTACAGCGTCTGGAGTGCCACGCCGGCCTCGCGGGCGACCTCGGCCATGGTCGTGTCTGCGTAGCCCTTCCCGATCATCAGTTTCCGCGCCGCGTCCGCGATCTTCCGCCGCGTGGCCTCGGCCTGCTCCTGGCGTAGGGAGCTGGTGTACGGGCGGCGCTTGCTCTGCTCAGTCATCGGGCACCATGATTCCAGAGACATATTGACTGTATAGGCATCTAATGAAAATGTGTGCCTCTAGTTAACATGTGTCGGAGGAGGGTGTGCCGTGTCCGTGGTGTACGCCGCGTCCAGGGTGGTCGCGCTGCTGCTGGTCGGCCTGTACGCGGGCGGCGTGGTGTTCGTGGTGCTCGCCCCATCCGTGGCACGCCTGCCGGGACCCGCGTACGTCCGGTACTGGCAGGCGCTCAACACTGACTATGGCCGGGCCATGCCGCCGCTGCTGTTGGCCGGCATCGCTGCCCTGGTCGTTGTGGCGGCCTGGTCGTGGCGGCGCGGATGGTTCGTGTTCGGCCTCGTCGCGGCGGCCCTGATCATGGTGACCCTCACCGTGGTCCTCACCTTGTCGGGCCTGGATTCGCTCAACCGGGTCGTGGATGGCTGGGATCCCGACCTCCTGCCCGACGGCTGGGAAGAGACCCGCCGGCAGTGGCTGGGTCTGCACCTCGTCCGAAGCGCACTCGCGTTGGCGGCGTTCGCCTGCCTGGTCATCGCCCAGACCTTCGACCACGGCTGAGTGCCGCAGGTCCCGACGATCGGATCAGTCGCGGCCGGGACGAGCGAGAGCGTCCACCAGAGTGCGGAGCCCGCTCAGGAAGGCGGTCCCTTGGTCGAAGGCGCGAAACACGCGGTGGATGCGTTCCGGGTCCTCCGCCGCGGACGCCAGTAGCTCTTGGCAGTATCCACCGCGCGTAGCTGCGCCCAGGCACCGGCCGAACCCCAGGTGACAACGCGCGTTCCGACCTCCGGACTCGAGCCGTCCGCCGCCGTCTCAACGACGACGCCCGCCGCATCCCTGCGGTCAGATGTCGGTGAAGAGCGCTTCGCTCTGGTCTTGGGTGTTCGCGCGGGTTACCCCGAGGGTGCCGGTCTTGCGCAGGTGCATGGCTCGCGCGAGGAGTTCGTCGCGGATGTGGGTGGGGGCGTGCAGTCCGTCGGCATGGGAGAGCGGGAAGCGGGTGGTGATCGGCCTGCGCGCCGAGGCGGCCTTGGTCTGCTGGAACTCGGGGTCGGCCAGCAGGAGATCGACCGCCTCGGTGACCATCTGCGTCTGGGCCTCCTCCGACAGCGGCTCGTCCTCGTCATCGTTGCCCCGGCTCAGGTAGGCCCGCGTCCGGCCCTGGCCGTTCAACTGTTGCCACTCCTGGGACCAGGGGGTGGCCTGCTGCCAGAGGTGGAGCAAGCCGCCCGCCATGGACGCCACGTCTACGCTACCGACCTTGCCCGCGTGCTGCACCAGGTGGGCGGGCGGGTCGTCGACATCGTGCGGCTGGGTCGGGTCGAACGGCGCGGCGCTCATGTAGATCAGGCCGCCGCCACGTCGGCCCGCCAGGGCGAGGAAAGCGGGCAGGTCCATAGCCTGGTGATCCAAAAGGACCTCGGGGCTCATCCCGGTTTCGGGAGCGGCCGATACCAGGGTGAGACTTCCCCGGGCGGCGAAGAAGGTGACAGAGCTGGCGAGCTCGGCGAGGTTTCCATGATCGGAACCCTAGAAGCCGACACCGACAGTTATCGATCTAGTGCGTTCCGCAGCAGTCACTGCGGTCTGCGGAATCCTGGAGGCGCGCGCTCGGTCTCAGCGGATAATGACGGTCTGGGAGCTCCAGAACCAAGGGCGAAACTCAGCGGATAATAAAGAAGGGTGCCGGGTGAGGGAGGAAACGCCGGCCCATCGCACCGGCCAGCGTGAGATCGACGGCCTGCTGGACGCCGCCGACGCCGAGCATCAGGCGCTGGCCGAGCTGCAGGTGATCGGTCAGGCCGAGCACGTCGTGACCCGATCCCACCACGCCGAGATCGCCGCCGAGCCCCAGGCCCTGTGGAGCGGGTACGGCGGGCCGACGACGAGATGCGCGCCGCCCAGGAGAGCGGGGCGGCGGACCGGATCGCCGCGGCGGCCGAGGCCCAGGACCGTACGTGGGCCGACTTCCGGCGCCGCTCCCCCGCCCTGATCGCCGAAGCCCAGCGGCTGCTGCAGGCGCGACTCGAGCACACCGGGGCCGTGCTCGGTCAGGTCGGCACCGCCTGGGCGGCCGAGGAGCAGGCCCGTGACGCCCTGGCCGGCCGCCCTCAACCCGAGACAGCACCCGAGGCGGCCGATCCCCTGCGGCCTGCTGACCCGGCTGATCCGGCCGACGGCCGGGAGGGGGCGTGAGCATGGGCGCGTCCGTCACCCCGATCCGGCCCGCCGCCGGCCTCGCCACGGCCGCCGAGCAGGCGCTCGCCGCCGCGTATCGGCACCTCGATCGGTGCAAGCTGGCGGCCAACACGGTCAAGGCCTACAAGCGGCAAGCTCCGCCTACACCGCCTGGCTGACCGGGACGGCCGAGGCCGCCGGGCACGACAACGCCTTCACCGACACTGTCGGCGCCGAGGCCGCGGTCACCGGCTGGCGCCGGCACCTCGTGCAGGGCAAGGCCTCGCCCGCCTCGATCAACCAGGCGCTGGCCGCGGTCAAGCTGCTGTATGCCCAGTCCGGGCTGCGCATCGAGGTCAACCCGCCCGGCTGCCCAGGCCGGGCGAGCCCGACGCCCTCACCGCCGCGCAGCAGGGCCGCGTCGAGCGCGCCGCCGCCCGCCGCGGCGCCCGCGACCGGGCGATCGTGGCGACGATGCTGTACGGCGGCGCCCGCGTCGAGGAATGCGCTCGCCTGCAGGTGGCCGACGTGCAGCTGACCGCGCGGACCGGGCAGCTGCGCCTGCACGGCAAAGGCGACGAAGTCCGCACCATCGCGCTGCCACCGGCCGCCCGCCGGCAGCTGGCCGCGTGGCTGGACGAGCGCGGCACCCACGGCGGGCCGCTGTGGGAAGGCCAGCGCGGCCCGCTCACCCTGTCCGGCATCACCCAGGCCGTCCTGGCCGTCGGCGACTCCGCCGGCCTGACCGGGCGGCGTCCGCACCGGCTGAGCCACACCTACGCCACCCGGCTACGCGAAGGCGGCGCCGACCTCGCCCAGATCCAAGCCCTCCTCGGTCATGCCTCTCTCGACACCTCCGCCCGCTACTTCCGCGCCGGCACCACCGAACAAGCCGAGATCGTCGAACGCATCTTCACCTGACCGGCAGATCGGCAAGAAGGTTAAGCACCAGCCTGATCACTCCAGCGGGCGAGGCCTGCGCGGGCGTTCAGCGTGTCTGGATGGCCGAGGCCAAGAACGCGTTCGCGGACGGGCAGCAGCTCGGCGTACATGTCGCGGGCGATCGCCGCCTCCCCCCGCGCGGCCCGTCCAGGAGGCGAGGTTGGCGCGGGCAATCAGCGTCTCGCGGTGCTCGGGCCCGAGGGCTTCGGCCTGGGCGGTGTAGCGGGCCTGTTGCAGGGTCTTGGCGGTGGCGTAGTCTCCGCTGGCATCGGCGAAGTCGATGACCTTGTGCATAGTGTGCGAGCCGGGTGGGGTGACGGCGCGGGCGTGCGGGAGTAGCCGGAGGTAGCGGGGCCAGTTCGCGCGGGCTCGGGGATCGGCGGGCAGCGCCCAGTCCAGCAGGTCGGCGGCGTAAGTGCGGGTCTGGTCGCGCTGGGTGGTGGTGAGCTGGTGCCAGATGACCGCTTGGGTGAGCCGGTGGATGCTCACGCTCTCCTGATCGTCCACATGCTCGTGATCGTCGGCGTCGGGGTTCGCGGCCGTAGGGGTCGGGTCGGTGGGGTGGGTGGTGAGGGTGATGAGGCTGTAGGAAGCCAGCAGCGCCAGGGCCTCGTTGACCGCCTGCTCGTCGTCGGCCGCGCCGGCCAGGACGGTGGCGGGCAGGTGGTCGGGGGCGTAGCAGGCCAGCAACCGCAGCAGAGCTTCGGCCAGCGGGTTCTGCTCGGCAACGCGGGTGCGGCTGACCTGCCATGCCTTGGCCACCACGCGTTCGGCGTTCCCTCCGGCTGCGGCGGTGGCGAGCATGCGCTCGGCACCTGCCGCAGCAGCGGCAGGTAGCCGGCCGGGGTGCAGCGCGGCGTAGCGGCGATGTAGGCGCCCGCCTGGGTCAGCGCCAGCGGCAGGTCCCCCAGCTCGGCGGCCAGCTCGTCCAGGGCAGCGGCGTGGGCGGCGTGCGGCGGGCCGATCAGGTCGCCCAGCAACCGGATGGACGCTTGGCGGGGCAGGGTGTCCAGCCGCAGCGGCGTGACACCCAGGCGCTGCCAGCCGACGTCGCGCCGGGTGGTGATCAGCACATGCCCGCTCGTCAGCCGGGCCAGGTGCGGCTCGAGGTGCGGGGGCTCTTCGACGTTGTCGAAGATCAGCAGCCAGCCGGCACGGCCGGCCAGCCAGGCAAGAGCCCAGGCGGCGGCCTCCTCCGGCGAGGCCTGGGCGGCGGCGACCGAGTCGGTCCCGGCCACCAGCGCGCGAGCCAGCCCGGCCTGGATCTGGGCCGGGCTGTCGGCGTCGATCCACCACACCAGGTCGTAGTCCAGGCGGCGGGCGAAGGCGTACTGCAACGCCAGCTCGCTCTTGCCGACCCCGCCCAGCCCAACCACGGCCTGGCTGATCACCCCCGTGCCAGTGCCTGATTCCAGCGTGGTCGCCAGTTCCTGCCACGCCTCCTGCCGTCCGACGAACCACGAGGCCGGGCGGCGCGGCAGCCCCAGCAGCCCGGACGGGTCGGCCACCCCGGCCGACGGCGGCAGCGGCGGGCGGCGCGCCTCTTGCACGTCTCCGGTGATCAACGTGTGGACGTCGCCGCTGATGGCCGGCGCACGCTCGCGCGTGCTGACCGGCCCGTTCACCGTGCCGGCCAGCAGCCCGCCGGACATCGTGCCGACCGCGGGCGCGTTCTCACCGCTGGTGGAGACCGAAGGCGCCCCCGGCTCCCCACGGCCGTCGACCGCCGCTGCAGCCACCAGCCGACCGACCCGAAGACCAGGGCGGCCAGCATGCTGATCACACTGGCCCGCTTGTCCAGCGCCTCCAGCGTCTTGTCGGGCAGGTCCAGCGGATCGGCCAGGAAGAACCACAGCACGCCCACGACCACCAAGATCAACGCGAGCACCAGGAGCACCCGGCCAGCCAGCCACCGTCGACGCCCCGACGGCGGGCCTGCCGGGGAAGACACGCCGGGAGACCGCCTACTACACCTGTCTGCCCGCGCGTGGCTACCGGCCCGAAGGGCATCCTCCGACCGTCTACGTGCGCGAAGACCGCCTGATGGAGGGCATCACCGAGTACTTCGCCCGCAACGTCTTCGGCCCGGCTCGAAAGGCCCGCCTGAGCAGCGCCCTCATCCAGGCCAGCGAGCGAGAGGTCGACGCACACGCTCAAGGTTGCAGGGCGCTGCAGCGCCTCATCGAGGACCTCGATGCGCGCAGAGCCCGCCTCATCACCACCCTGGAGACCACTGACGATCCTACAGGTGACCTCGCTCGCGACATTCAGGAGCGTACGGCCGCGCTGGCCAGCCAGAAAGCCGACAAGGTGGCGCAGCTGCGTGATCTGGAGAGGATACCGCCGGTGCGTCAGGCGCCCGATCTCCTCGATGCTCTGCCTACGGGCGTCCCAAGCCTGGACGGATTGCCCGAGGAACTGCTCCGGAGGTTGTTTGATGTGTTTCGCTTGCGGGTCCGCTATGACAAGGCCACGCACATAGCCACCTGTACAGTGACCTTGACAGGTGACACCATCGACGTGGCAAGAGCTACCTCGGAAGGAGCCCTGGAAAAACCAAACGGGCTCGTCGCCGTGCCCGTTTGTATGGTGCCCCCTGCAGGATTCGAACCTGCGCACCCGGCTCCGGAGGCCGGTGCTCTATCCCCTGAGCTAAGGGGGCTCCAACGAGCCCTAAGGCTATCAGCATCCTGCCACCACTCCGCACACGATAAAGCTCCGGGCACACATCCATCGAAAACCGCACGTGACCACCCCGTCACGGGTTAGCTTCGTGGCCGTGGGCGACGTACTGGGCAGAGTTCTGGTTGTCGATGATGACGAGGTCATCCGGCAGCTCATCGCGGTCAACCTGACCCTGGAGGGGTTCGAGGTGGAGACCGCGACCGATGGTGCGGACTGTCTGGATCGTGTGCAGGATGTCATGCCCGACGTGGTCACCCTGGATGTGATGATGCCGTGTCTCGACGGGTGGGTCACGGCGGATCGGTTGCGGAATGACGAGGCCACCAGCCATATCAAGGTGGTTCTGATCACGGCTCGGGCTCAGGATGACGATCGGCGCCGGGGGCTGGGGATCGGGGTGGACGCGTACCTGACGAAGCCGTTCGATCCGGCTGAACTCATTCAGGTGGTACGCGATCTGGCTGCCCGGGCGCGTAGCTGAGTTCGGAGAGCAGGCCGCGGGAGCGGGCGGTGGCGGCGGCCTGGGTTCGGGTGGAGGCGTCGAGTTTGCCCAGGATATTGGAGACGTGGACGCTTACCGTCTTCTGGGCGATGTACAGGCGTTCGGCGATCTCCCGGTTGGTGAGGCCGTCGGCGACCAGGCGGAGGACTTCCAGTTCGCGGGCGGTCAGGGAGCCGTCGGTCGCGGCGGTGGTGAAACGGGCTCGGCGGGCGAACTCCTCCAGGGCCGACGCCAGCGGGACCGCTTTCAGGCTTTCCGCGGCATCTCGGGCCAGGAGCCAGGTGGCGTGGGCGGCCTCGCGGTCGCCGGTGGACAACTGGGCTTCGGCCAGGCGCCAGCGGGCTCTGGCCGTCTCGTAGACGAAGCCGTAGTCGAACGCCTCGACCACCGCCTGCCACAGGGCAACGTCGTGGCGGCCCTGCACGCGTACCCACTCGGCTTCGACGCGCAGTGCCCACGCGCGGCCCTCAAGGCCCATCGGGCCGCGTTTGCCGTCGGGGCCCGCGACGGCGGCGCGGGCGCGTTCGCGCAGATCGTCGGCTTCGTCGGTACGGCCCAGCTCCGCCAGCGCCCACAACCCGGTGGCGCACACCCGCAGGTTCGCCGGATCGGCGGGGATGAGCTGCGCCATGCAGGCGCGGACGTGTTCCCACGCGGCGGTGGGGTCGCCCTTCCAGAGGGCGTCCTCGGCGGCGAGGCCGCGGGCCATGTAGGTGACGAGGTCGTTCGACCAGAAGGGGCGCAGCCAGTCGATGCGGGGGCCGACGGCGGGCAGGCCGCGGGCGACCTCCACGAACAGGGCGAACGACGACAGGATCGCCTCGGGCACCGTTCCCACGCGGGCGCCGAAGGTTCCGGCCACCCGTTCGGCGTCGTCCCATTCGCCGGCCACGTAATGGATGAGGAAACGAAGGAAGCGCAGGTCGGTGCCGTACGTGCTCCAGTTCAGCCCGGTCTCCTCCGCCAGCCGGATGCCGCTGTCGGTGACGGTGGCCGCTTCGACGAGGTCGCCCTGCTCGTACAGGAGGCGGGCGCGGGCGAACTCGGCGCGCAGGTCCATGGCGAGGTCGCCGGAGCTGCGGGAGGTGGCCTCCTCGTAGCAGGCGGCGGCGGTGGAGAAGTCGCCGTCCAGTTCGGACAGCAGCGCGAGGCTGATCAGGGCGCCCTTCTCCGCGTCGCGGGCGCCGGCGGAGCGGGCCGCCTCCAGGGCGCGGCGGGCGCGGGGGGCGACCTCGGCGTGGCGGTCGGTCCAGGCGAGGGCGCGGGCGCTGGTGGCCAGGGCGCGGGCGAGTTCGGCGGGGGTGCTCGCGGTTTCCACCGCCGACTCCGCCGCTTCTACGGCTGCCTCGTCCTGGCCGAGTTCGGCCAGGTAGTAGGACAGGCGTTCGTTGACCTGGGAGGTGGGCGGGAGGGCGCGGAGCTGGGTGACGGCGCGGTGGTTGTCGCCGCTGTCGGCGGCCATGACGGCGCTGCGCAGGGCCAGGTCGGCGCGGCTCTCCGCGGCCAGGGACGCGGCGTCGGGAACGCGGTCCCAGAGGCTGAGCGCCTGGTCGTAGTGGCGGTGGGCCTCGGCGGGCGCGCCCAGGCGCTCGGCCTGGCGGCCGGCTTCGGCGGAGGCGGTGAGGGCGCCGGACAGGTCGTGGCCGGCCAGGTGGTGGTGGGCGAGCTCGGCGGGCGAGGTGAGCCGGGTGGCGAAGGCGGCGTGGAGCCTGGTGCGCTCGCCTGGCAACAGGTCGGTGTAGACGGCTTCCTGGAGGAGGGCGTGGCGGAAGGCGTAGCCGTACCCGTCGACTCTGAGGAGTCCGCGCGAGACGATCTCGCGCACGGCCTCCTCGAAGTCGGCGAGTGGCAGGCCGGAGACCTCGCGCAGGAGCACGTCCTCGACGCGGCGGCCGGCGACGGCGGCGGCGCGCAGGACCTGCTGGCCGGGCTCGGAGAGGACCTCCACGCGCGACATCAGCAGGCTGGCCAGGCCGTCGGGGAGCGTCTCGCCTTCCGAGAGGGCGGCGTAGAGCTCCTCGGCGTAGAAGGGGTTGCCGTCGGCGCGGCTGACGATCTCGCTCAGTTCTCGTCGCTCTATGTCACCGAAAGTCGCGACATAGTCGGAGATTTCGGCTGCGGGCATGGGGCCCACGTCGACCGCCGTCACGGCGGGCAGGCGTTTGAGCTCGGCCAGGACGGAGCGGAGGGGGTGGCGGCGGTGCAGGTCGTCGGTGCGGTAGGTGCCGACGAGGCAGACGCGCTCGCTCTGCAGCATGCGGCTCAGGAACACCAGCAGGTCGCGGGTCGAACGGTCGGCCCAGTGGAGGTCCTCGATCACGAAGAGCACCGGTTGGACCTCGGCGAGCAGGCCCAGGAGCGAGCCGAACAGGCGTTGCTGCGTCAGGCCCGAGGAGGGGGCGCTCTCGCCGCCTGGGAGGAGTTGTTCCAGGACGGGGCGGTTGGCGACGGCGTCGCGCAGGGTGGGGTCGGCGCCGCGGAGGGCGTCGGCCAGGGGGAGGTAGGGGAGGGCGTCGCCCAGTTCGGCGCACTGGCCGATCATGACGTTGAAGCCGCGCCGGCGGGCCTGGGCTACCAGCTCGCAGGTCAGACGGGTCTTGCCGATGCCGGCGTCGCCGCCGACCAGCGCCACGCCGGCGGTGCCGTCGCCGGCGGTTTCGAGCACGCGGACCAGTCTCCTCAGCTCGGCTGAGCGTCCGATCAGAAGACTGTTCATCTCAGTCACTCTATAGGTCACACATCATGATGTTTTACGGCCCAGCCGCACCCCCACCACCCGCCGACGTGCGCTTGTGCCGATCGGGGGGATCGCTTCTCACGTCGGACGGGGCTGGCCGCCGTCACGGCCCGCGTCCACCCCCTAAGTGGTCCCCTCTTTACTCCCAAACCGGGACCAGACCTGCGTCAACCAGAGGCGTACCGGGAGATCGGGGACGGAGGCCGAGGCGGAAGGCCGAGGCGGAACTGCGGGGCGGAAGGGCGGGGTTGGGGGACAAATACCCGCAGAGTGGGGCGTACTTTGCCCGGTGAAAACCCGGCGACTTGGACACTGCTGGAGGAAGGGCGCAGGAGAACGCTGAGGAGCTCCTATGGATGGTCCGCCGCAGAAACGAGAGCGCGGCCCCGAACCCGCCAAGCTGTCCCTGTCCGTGAACGGAGCCACCCTGGTGGCCGAGGTGGAGCCGCGGGCCAGTCTGCTGGACACCCTGCGCGAGACCCTGGACCTCACCGGCACCAAGAAGGGCTGCAACCAGGGCGCCTGTGGTGCCTGCACCGTGTGGGTGGACGGGCGCCGGGTGGTTTCCTGTCTCACGCTGGCGGTCGCGTGCGAGGGCAGGGAGATCACCACGATCGAGGGCCTGCACGAGCATCCCATGCAGGACGCCTTCCTGGCCTGTGACGCGTTGCAGTGCGGCTACTGCACGCCGGGACAGATCATGTCGGCGGTCAAGCTGCTGGAGGAGGGCCACGCGGACGACGACGCCGAGATCGCGGAGTGGATGAGCGGCAACATCTGCCGCTGCGCCGCGTACCCGAACATCCGCCAGGCGATCCGGGAGGTGCGCGACGGTGCATGCCATTAGTTACGCCAGGGTCGGTGACGTGGACTCCGCGTTGGCCGAAGGGGCCGAGCCGGACAGCAGGTTTCTGGCCGGGGGGACCACCGAGGTGGACATGCTCCGCATCGGCGTGGCCCAGGAGCGGCGGGTCGTGGACATCAACGACCTGCCGCTCGGCGGGATCGAGGAACTTCCGGACGGCGGCATGCGGCTCGGGGCGCTCGCCAGGATGAGCGACGTGGCGGCCACGCCAAGCGTGCGGGAACGGTTCCCGATGATCGCGCAGGCGCTGGAGCTGAGCGCCTCGGCGCAGTTGCGGAACATGGCCTCCATGGGCGGCAACATGATGCAGCGCGTGCGGTGCGGGTACTTCCGGGAGACCGACATGCCCTGCAACAAGCGGGAGCCGGGTTCCGGGTGCGGGGCCGAGGGTGGGTTCCATCGGGGGCATGCCGTACTCGGGACGAGTGAGCACTGTTTCGCCACCCACCCGTCGGACGTCGCGGTGCCGTTGGTGGCGCTGGACGCGGTGATCCACCTGCGCGGCCGGTACGGCGGGCGGACCATGCCGCTGGAGGACTTCTTCCTCCTGCCCGGCGACACACCGGAACGCGAGCACCCGATCGAGCACGGCGAGCTGATCACCGCGATCGAGGTGCCGTCGGCCCCGGTGGCGCGCAGGTCGCTGTACTGGAAGGTGCGTGACCGGGAGTCGTACGAGTTCGCGCTGGTCTCGGCGGCCGTGGCGGTCACGGTCAGCGACGGCGTCATCCGCGAGGTACGGCTGGCGCTCGGCGGCGTGGCCACCAAGCCGTGGCGGGCCAGGACGGCCGAGGGCCTGCTGACCGGCGGCCCGGCCATCCGCGACGCGTTCGAGGCGGCGGCCTCGGCCGAGCTGGCACCGGCCGTCGGCAGACCGCAGAACGCCTTCAAGATCGAACTGGCCAAGCGCACGATCGTGCGGGTCCTGGAAAAGGTGACGGCCGCATGACCACCAAACGCGACGGTCCCGGAACCGGCGACGCCACATCACGGACGCCACATCACAACGGACCCGGAACCGGCGACGCCACATCACAGCGGTCCGGGGGAAGGGTGAGGGGCGCATGACCACCACACTCATCGGTCAACCGGTCACCCGGGTCGACGGCCGTGCCAAGGTGACCGGGGCCGCCAAGTACACGGCCGAGGTCTCCTTGCCGGGGATGCGCCACGCCGTGATCGTGGGTTCTGAGGTAGCCGCCGGTCGGGTGCTGGCCGTGGACAAGGCCAGTGCCATGGCGGAGCCGGGCGTGCTGGCCGTACTCACGCACGAGGATCTTCCGAGGGTGGCCGCGCAACCGGTCCTCGTGCTCTCGCTGGCGGGCACGATCGCCAACGGCCAGAGCTTCTTCCCCATGCAGGACGAGGTCGTCCACTACGCGGGCCAGCCGGTGGCGATCGTCGTGGGCGAGACGCTCGACGCCGCCACCCGCGGCGCCGAACTGCTGCGGGTGACCTACGAGCGGGCCGAGTCGATCACGGTGATCGACCAGGGCCGCGACGACACCTACATCCCGGAGAAGGTTCTGGCGGGGCTGGCGCCCGGTCAGATGGGGCGGGGTGACGTCACGGAAGGGCTGGCCGCGGCGGAGCTGACGGTGGAGGCCACGTTCACGTTCGCGGCCAACCACCAGAACCCGCTGGAGATGTCGGCCACGGTCGCGGCCTGGGACGACGGGCAGCTCACGCTGTGGGACGCCACGCACGGCCCGACCGCCACCCAGATGACGGTCGCGAACCTGCTCGGCATCCCGGCCTCCCGCGTCCGGGTGATCACCCGGTTCGTCGGGGGCAGTTTCGGGGCCAAGGCGATGATCTGGGCGCATCCGACGCTGGCCGCCATGACCGCGCAGATCATCCGCAGGCCGGTCAAGCTCGCGCTGACGCGGGAGCAGATGTTCACGGGGTGCGGGCTGCGGGAGGACAACGAGCAGACGATCACGCTCGGGGCCACCGCGGACGGACGGCTGACCGCGATCCGGCACCAGAAGCTCTCGATCACCTCGCCCTTCGACGACTGGGCCGAGCCCGCGCTGAGCGGGTCCGGCGAGCTCTACGCCTGCGACAACTTCGCCGCCGCCTACCACCTGATCAAGGGCAACACGATGACGCCCACGTTCATGCGCGGACCGGGTGAGACGGCGGGGCTGGCCGTACTGGAATGCGCGATGGACGAGCTGGCCGAGCGGGCCGGGCTGGACCCGATGGAGATCCGGCTGCGCAACCACGCCGACGTCGATCCGGAGAGCGGGCGGCCCTGGTCGAGCAAGGGGCTCAAGGAGTGTTACGCGCGGGGCGCCGAGCTGATCGGGTGGGCCGATCGCGACCCGCGTCCCGGCACGCGGCGCGAGGGCGACTGGCTGATCGGCACGGGTATGGCCACGGCCATCTATCCGATCTATCCGCTGATGAACCCGCAGAGGGCGCGGGCCAGGCTGTACGCGGACGGCACGGCCGTCGTCCAGACCGCGGCCTCCGACATCGGCACCGGCGCGGCCACGGTCCTGACCCAGATCGCCGCCGAGGGGCTGGGGCTGCCGCTGGAGATGGTCAGGGTGGAGTACGGCGACACGTCGCTGCCGTTCCTGGCCGCCTCGGTCGGCTCGACGGGGTCTACGGCGGGCGGCAACGCCGTGCACCTGGCGGCGACCGGGCTGCGTGAGCAGCTCATCGCCCAGGCGGTGCAGGACGAGGGTTCGCCGTTGCACGGCGCGGATCCTGAGCTGGTCAGCGTCGCCGACGGCGTCATGACCGGGCCTTCGGGGTCGGAGAGCTACGGCGAGATGCTCGGCCGCAACTACGTGCCGGAGACCGAGTACCTGGGCACCTACCACCACC
This sequence comes from Nonomuraea sp. NPDC050790, assembly GCF_044456745.1. Classification (NCBI taxonomy): domain Bacteria; kingdom Bacillati; phylum Actinomycetota; class Actinomycetes; order Streptosporangiales; family Streptosporangiaceae; genus Nonomuraea; species Nonomuraea sp. NPDC050790. The sequence continues at coordinate 25,772 of NZ_JBITGF010000021.1, forward strand.
GGGTGGACGAGGAGCACGCGCTGCTGAACTTCGGGGCCCAGTTCGCCGAGGTCGCCGTGGACGCCGAGCTGGGCGTGGTGCGGGTGCGGCGGATGGCGGGCGTGTTCGCGCCCGGCCGCGTGCTGAACCACAAGACCGCCCGCAGCCAGCTCATGGGCGGCATGATCTGGGGGCTGTCGCAGGCGTTGCTGGAGGCCAGCCACATGGACCCGCGCTACGGGCGCTGGGCCAACCAGAGCCTGGGCGACTACCTGGTCCCGGTCAACGCGGACGTGCCCGAGGTGCTGGTGGAGACGGTGGAGGTGGACGACCCGTTCGTGAACCCGCTGGGGGTCAAGGGCATCGGGGAGATCGGCATGGTGGGGATGGCGGCGGCGATCGCCAACGCGGTGCACCACGCCACGGGGCGGCGGGTGCGCTCCTTCCCGATCACGATCGAGTCGCTGCTCTGACGAGAGGCCGTTCCCCGGAAGGAAGGAAAGCTATATGATTTCATAGACGACTTCATGGAGGAAGGATGGCCATGACCGGCAGGAACCTGGAAGCCGTCCGTGAGTCCTACGCCGCCTCCGCCCGCGGCGACATCGAAGGCATCCTGGCCCTCCTCGCCCCGGACGCCCGCTGGACCGAGATGGCGGGCTTCCCCTACGCGGGCACCTACGTGGGCCGTGACGAGGTGCTCGCGGGGGTCTTCTCCCGCCTGGGCGGCGAGTGGGAGGACTACCGGGCCGATCCCGAGGAGTACGTGGACGGCGGCGACACCATCGTGGTGATCGGCTTCTACAGCGGCGTCTACCGGGCGACGGGCAAGGGGATGCGGGTCCGCTTCACCCACGTGTGGAAGCTGCGCGACGGGGTGGCCGTCAGCTTCGAGCAGTTCACCGACACCGCGCTGGTGGCCGAGGCCCTCAGCGCATAGGGGGCACTTCATCGCACGAGAGGCCCATCGTCATGATCGCTTCCAGGACGTTGTCCGTCTTATCGCTGCTCGCCCTGGCGGGCTGCGGGCTCGCCGACTCCCCCACCGCCGGACGGGACGCCCCGGGCGCGGGCGTCATCCGGGTGGGCGCGGTCAGCTCGCTCAGCGGCCCCGTCACCTTCCCCGACTCCTCCGCCGCCGCCAAGGCCGTCTTCGACCGGGTCAACGAGCAGGGCGGCGTCAACGGCCAGAAGATCGAGTACCTGGTCGCCGATGACAAGGGCGATCCCGCCGCCGCCGCGCAGGCGGCCCGTGACCTGGTCACCAACCAGGGCGTCGCCCTGCTGGCCGGATCCGCGAGCCTGCTGGACTGCGCGGTCAACGCCCCCTTCTACGTCCAGTCGGCGATCGTCTCCGTCCAGGGCACCGGCGTGGACCCGACCTGCTTCGAGTCTCCGGCCATCTCGCCGGTCAACACGGGGCCGTACCTCAACATGGCGATCAACATGTACTACGCCTCCGAGGTGCTCAAACGGGATCGGGTCTGCATGTTCCTGGCGATCCTCGGCAACACCAACGACGCGTACGGCGGCGCCGTGCGGAGCTGGTCGAAGCTGACCGGCAAGAAGCTCACGCTCGACGACCGCACGGTGAAGCCCGACTCCGACCCCACCCCGTTCGTCCTGCGCGCCCGCGCCTCCGGCTGCCAGGCGGTCCTCTACAACGGCACCGAGCCGATGGCGATCGCCTGGATGAAGGTGGTCAGGCAGCAGAACGTCACCGGCGTCGACTGGCTGCTCACCACCGCCCCCTACACCGAGGCGGTCGCCAAGGCGCTCGGCCCCGACGGCGACGGCACCTACGCCAACGCCGAGTTCGAGCCCTTCACCGACACCGCCTCGCCGGTGCTCAAGGACTGGCGCGAGCTGATGGCGGCCAAGAAGGTCCCGCTGACCTCGTTCGGCCAGGGCGGATATCTGGCCGCCACCTACGTCGTCGACACGCTCAAGGGCATCAGGGGCCCGATCACCCGCGAGGCGGTCAGCCAGGCGTTCAAGGCGCTCAAGCCCATCGAGAACCCGCTGGTCGGCACCCCCTACGAGTTCGGGACGGCGGCCAAGCACCGGTCCAACCGGGCCGGGAAGATCGTCCGGCTGCGCGGCGGGACCTGGCAGGTCGTGACGCCCGACTGGGTGCGGTACCCGGGGACGCTCGGCTGATGCTCCAGGGCCTGGTCTCCGGGCTGGCCGCCGGCGGCACCTACGCGGCGCTCGGCCTGCTGCTCACCGCCATGTACCGGCTGACCGCCACCGTCAACCTGGCCGTCGCCGCGACCGGCATGGCCGGGGTCTACGTGATGGCCGCGCTGGCCGAGGCGGGCCTGCCGTACCCGGTGGCGGCGCTCGCGGGGGCGGCGGCGGGGGCGCTGACGTCGGCGGGGTGCGGGGCGGTGATGGTGCGGTGGTTCGCGGGCAGCGGCGCCCAGCTCCGCACGGCGGTCTCCATCGCGCAGCTCATCGGGATCATCGCGCTGGCCTACATCCTGTTCGGCGACACCCCGAGGGTGCTGCAGAACCCGGCGGGCGCGCCGGTCGCCGCGCTGGCCGGGGTGGTGGTCACCTGGGGCACCCCGGCGCTGGTCGCGCTGGCGGCGCTCATCGGCGGCGGCACCCACCTGCTGCTCGCGCGCACCTCGCTCGGGCTGCGGCTGCGCGCCATGGCCGAGCGGCCGGTCACCACGGAGCTGCTGGGCATCGGCACCCGCGGGCCGGCGCTCGCGCTCTGGGCCGCCGCGGGGGCGCTGGCCACGCTGGTGTTGTTGCTGGTCGCCCCGGTGCGCTCCAGCGACATCCTGTCGCTGAGCATGCTCATCGTGCCCGCCTGCGCCGCGGCGCTGGCGGGCGGGCTGACGCGGCTGCCCGGCGCGCTGCTCGGCGGGCTGGCGCTGGGGCTGCTGGAGGGCCTGCTGGCCGGTTCCGCGGCGGTGCGCGAGTACCGCGACGCGGTGCCGTTCGCGGCCATCCTGCTGTTGCTGCTCTGGAGCAGGCGCGGGGAGGTGTGGGATGCGGCCCGCTGAGCGCACCGTCCGCGCGGGACCGACCGCCCGCGCCCCGGCCGTCCGCGTGGGGCTGACCGCGCTCGTCCTCGCCGTTTTCGCGTACGGCCTGGCCGCCCTCCTGCCCGCCTACTGGGTCTTCCTGGCCATGTCCGCGGTCATCTCCGGCGTGCTCCTGCAGAGCCTCGGGGTGATCGCCGGGCAGGCCGGGATGGTCTCGCTGTGCCAGGCGGCCTTCGCCGCGATCGGCGCCTGGAGCACCGCCCAGCTCAGCCTGTGGGGCGTGCCGGGCGGGCTGTACGTGTGGCTGCCGCTGGCGGGCCTGGCGGCGGTGCCGTTCGGGCTGCTCATCGGGCTGCCCGCGCTGCGCCTGCGCGGGGTGCACCTGGCGATCGTCACGCTCGGCTTCGCGGCGACCGTGGACGTCGTGCTGGCCGCGGCCTCCTTTCCCGGCGTGGACCTGGGGCTGAGCGTGGGGCGTCCGGCGGGGCTGAGTTCAGAGCGGCAGTACTTCCTGTTCTGCGCGGGGGTGTTCGTGCTGGTCGCGGTGGCGCTGGCGGTGGTGCGGCGGACCAGGTGGGGCGCGGCGTGGCGGGCGTTGCGCGAGTCGGAGCGGGCCACCGCGGCGGCGGGTACGAGCGTGCCGGGGGCCAAGCTGAGCGCCTTCGCGGTCAGCTCGTTCGTGGCGGGGCTGTCGGGGGCGCTGCTGGCCGGGCAGCTCGGGATGCTGCTCGCCCGCAACTTCGACCCCGGCCAGTCGCTGACGGCGTACGCGGTGGCGGTCATGGCGGGGGCGCACCACGCCGAGGGCGCGCTCATCGGCGGCGCGCTCGGCGTGCTGGTGGCGGAGCTGCTGAGGCGGCTGGGCATCCCGCAGCAGTGGGCGAACGTGGTCTTCGCCGTCGGCGCCATCCAGGCGTTCACCCAGGGCGCGGGCATCAGCGACGCGTTGCGCGCGGTCCTACGGCGGCGCGCCCGCGTTCGGCCGGTCGCGCCCGTCCCGCCCGTGGAGCGGGCGGCCCCGCCGGCGGTCACCGGCACGGCGCTGCGGATCGCCGGGCTGAGCGTGCGCTACGGGCAGGTGGCCGCCGTCCGGGACGTGTCACTGGAGGTCCGGGCGGGCGGCCTGCACGGCCTGGTCGGGCCGAACGGCGCGGGCAAGTCCTCGCTGGTCGACGCCGTCACCGGCTTCACCCCCAGCACGGGCGTCGTGGAGCTCGCCGGGCACGACCTGGACGGCCGCCGGGCCCACCTGCGGGCGCGGGCGGGCCTGCGCAGGACGTTCCAGCAGGACCGCGTGCCCACCGGGCTGACCGCGGGCGAGTACCTGCGCTTCGCCGCCCGCCGTCCCCTGACCGCCGCGGAGCCCGCCGAGGCGCTCGGCGACCTGGTCGGCGTCGATCCCGGGCGGATGGTCGCCGACCTCGACGTGGGCACCCGGCGGCTGCTGGAGGTGGCGGGGGCGCTGCTGTCGCGTCCCGTGCTGGCGGTGCTGGACGAGCCCGCCGCCGGGCTCGGCCACGCGGAGACCGAGCGGCTCGGCCGGTGGCTGCGCGCGGCTCCCGGCCGGTACGGCTGCGCCGTCCTGCTCATCGAGCACGACCTCGACCTCGTCCGGGCGGTCTGCGAGCGGGTCAGCGTCATGGACTTCGGCCGGGTCATCGCCGAGGGCCCGCCCGCCGAGGTCTTCGCCGACCCCCGGGTGCTGCGCGCGTACCTGGGCGAGGAGGTGACGGCGTGACGCTCACCCTGCACGGGCTCACCGTGGCGCGCGGCGGGCAGCCGGTCGTGCGCGAGGTCAGCCTGAGCGCCGGGCGCGGGCAGGTCAGCGTGCTGCTCGGCCCGAACGGCGCGGGCAAGACCACGCTGCTGGAAGCGGTCTCCGGCATCCTGCCCAGCCGTTCGGGACGGATCACGCTCGACGGACACGACCTGACCGGACGGCCGCGCACCCGCCGGGCCAGGCTCGGCCTGGCGCACGTCGAGCAGAGCCGGGCCGTCTTCGCCACCCTCACCACCCGCGAGAACCTCCTGCTGGCCGGCGACCCCGGCCGCGCGCTCGCGCTCTTCCCCGAGCTCGCGCCCCGCCTGGACGTGCGGGCCGGGCTGCTGTCCGGCGGCGAGCAGCAGATGCTCGTGCTGGCGCGGGCGATCCTGCGCGAACCGGCCGCGCTGCTCCTGGACGAGATGTCCATGGGCCTGGCCCCGGCGGTGGTGCGCAGGCTGCTGCCGGTCATCCGCGCGCTGGCCGACGAGGGATGCGCGGTGCTGCTGGTGGAGCAGTTCGCGCATGCCGCGCTGGCGCTGGCCGACGCGGCGTACGTGCTGGCGCGCGGCGCGCTCACCTACGGCGGCGACCCCGCGCCGCTGCGGGCCGACGACTCCGCGCTGCGGCGCGCGTACCTGGGAGAGGAGCGTCCATGACGGGCGCGGATCTGGTGCTGGTCGGCGGGCGGGTCCTGACCATGGATCCGGCGCTGCCGTACGCGAGCTCGGTGGCGGTGCGCGGCGGCGAGATCGTGCACGTCGGCGAGGACGCCGCGCGGTGGGCCGGGCCCGGTGCCGAGGTGGTTGACCTGCGCGGGCGGCTGCTGCTGCCCGGCATCAACGACTCCCACGCGCACGCCGTCGGATACGGGCTGCACCGGCCGCCGTTCTGCCTGGACGTCGCGCTCGGCTCCGTCGCCGCCGTCCAGGCCACACTCGCCCACGCGGTACGGCAGGCCAGGCCGGGCGCCTGGATCAGGGGCATCGGCTGGCACCCGGGCCGGCTGGCCGAGGTGGCGGCGGGACACGTGCTGACCTCGGCCGACCTGGACGCGGTGGCCCCCGGCCATCCGGTGGTGCTGCAGGATTTTTCGGGCCATACGGTCTGGGCCAACAGCGTGGCGCTGCGCCTGGCCGGGGTCGCAACGTCGGATGGCGTGCTGCACCACGGCGAGCAGAGCCTGGTCATGCGGGCGGTGCCGCACCCGGAGGGCGGGCTGGCCGCGGTGGTGCGGGAGGTGGTGGCCGAGTTCAACCGGCTCGGCATCACGAGCTTCACCGAGCCGGGGCTCGGGCCTGGCGGCGAGGAGGCGTTCGCGGGCGGCATGAGCGGGGCCGCGCTGGACGCCTACGCGGCGCTGGCTCGCTCGGGCGAGCTGACCGCGCGGGTGAGCGTGCTGGGGCTGCCCAGCCCGATGTCGGGCGCGTCGGTGGCCGACACCCGGGCCTGGCTGGCCGATCCGCCCCGGCTGGACGAGGTCGATCCTCGGGTGCTGCGGCTGCTGGGGGTCAAGGTGTTCGCCGACGGCATCCCGCCCTCCGAGACGGCGTGGATGCGGGAGCCGTACCCGTCGGGCGGGCACGGCGCGCTGTGCACGCGCGGGGAGAGCGACGCCGAGCGGCTGGCCGAGCTGGCGGAGATCATGCGGCTGGTCCACGAGGCCGGGCTGCAGCTCGGCGTGCACGTGGTGGGCAGCCGGGGCGTCGACGCGGTGACGGCGGCGCTGGCCGCCCTGCCGGGAGGGGCGCGGCACTACCTGATCCACGGGCAGTTCGCGGGCGAGCGGGCGCTGGCCACGCTCGCCGGGCTCGGCTACGGCATCAACCTGCAGCCGGTGCTCCAGGCCATGGAGTCGGACACCACTCGCGCCCTGTTCGGCGCGGGCTGGGTGGAGCGGGAGTGGCCGGCGCGCTCGGCGCTCGCGGCCGGCGTGGTCACCGCGTGCAGCTCCGACGCGCCGGTGACCGGACCCGACTGGCGGGCGGGGGTGGCCGCGCTGGTCTCCAGGAAGGGGCAGGGGCTGACGCTGGAGGAGGCGCTCGCCACCTACACGCGCAACGCCGCCTGGCAGGACCACGCCGAGGACTGGAAGGGCACGGTCGGCGTCGGCAAGGTCGCCGACCTCTGCGTGAGCGCGGCGACGGCGCCGGAGGAGCTGACCGACGCGCCGGTGGATCTCACGGTCTTCGGCGGCAGGATCGTGCATCGGGGCTGAGCGCGCGGCTACCGTTCGAGCATGGGTGGGGACATCTGGGCGCTCGGCGCGGCCTACGAGAACTACATGGGCCGGTGGAGCCGGCCGGTGGCGGCGGCGTTCGTGGCCTGGCTGGGCGTGCCGGCCGGGCGGCGCTGGCTGGACGCGGGCTGCGGCACGGGCGCGCTGTCCGCGGCGGTGCTGGCGGGCGCCGCGCCGGCCGAGGTGGCGGCGGTCGATCCGTCGGCCGGGTTCGTCCGGCACGCGCGTGAGCTGCTCGCCGGGGCGCGAACCGGGTTCGCGCTCGCGGACGCGCGGGCGCTGCCGTTCGCGGACGGGCGCTTCGGCGCGGCCGTGTCCGGGCTGGTGCTGAACTTCGTGCCGCGCCCGGAGGCGGCCGTGGCCGAGCTGGCCAGGGTGACCGCCCCCGGCGGCACGGTCGCCGCCTACGTCTGGGACTACGCCCGGCGGATGGACCTGATCAGGGCCTTCTGGTCGGCGGCCGTGTCACTCGACCCCGGCGCGGGCGCGCTGGACGAGGGCGCCAGGTTCCCGCTGTGCCGTCCCGAGCCGTTGCGCGCGCTGTGGACGGAGGCGGGGCTGGGCGGGGTGCGGGTCGAGGCGATCGAGGCCGACGCGGTCTTCCGCGATTTCGACGACTACTGGCTCCCCTTCCTCGCCGGGCAGGGCCCGGCCCCCAAGTACGCGGTGTCGCTGCCCGAGCAGCGCAGGGCGGCGCTGCGGGAGCGGATCCGGGAACGGCTGCCGGCGGCCGAGGACGGGTCGATCACCCTGCGGACCCGTGCCTGGGCGGTGAGCGGGACGGTATTGGACCACTGAAACACCACCCCATTGGACTCCGTACGCGGACCAAACCTCCCCTAACGTCGTAGGCATGATCGCCCTTCCCACCCTGGCCCTGTTCGCCGTCACCGCGCTGGCCCTCGTCGTCATCCCGGGGCCGAACCACCTCTACATCGCCGCCCGCGGCCTGGCCCAGGGGCGCCCCGCCGCCCTGGCCAGCGCCTTCGGGGTCGAGGCGGGCACGCTGGTGCACATACTCGCCGCCGCCGCCGGGCTTTCTTACGTGATCACCCAGTCGGCCACGCTGTTCTCGATCGTCAAGTGGGCCGGGGTGGCGTACCTCTTCTACCTGGGCGTGCGCGCACTCACCACCAAGGAGGAGCAGCACGCCCAGGCGCCCGAGCCGCAGCCGCTGCGCAAGGTGTTCCTCGAAGGTCTGGTCATCAACATCCTGAACCCGAAGGTCACGCTGTTCTTCCTGGCGCTGCTGCCGCAGTTCGTGGACCAGCGCGCCGGCTCCCCCGCGCTGCAGATCGTCGTGCTCGGCGCCATCCTGCTGGTGCTCGGCCTGCTGTCGGACATGATCTACGCCTTCACCGCGGGCGCGCTGGGCCGGCGGATGGCCACCAGGGCGCGGGCGCTGCGCAGGTTCTCCGGTGTGGTCTACCTGGGCCTGGGCGTGGTCACCGCGCTCACCGGGAGAAGATAGGCCGCATGGCACCGAGGAAGCAGCGGGAGATCTTCGAGGCGACGCTGCGGCTGCTGGCCGACAAGGGCTACGACGGGCTGACCGTCGAGGGGGTCGCGGAGACGTCGGGCGTCAACAAGACGACGATCTACCGCTGGTGGCCGTCGAAGGCCGCGCTGCTGGCGGCGGCGCTGGTCGAGGCGGACATGCTGAGGTTCGAGGCGCCCGACACCGGGTCGCTGCGCGGCGATCTGGTCGCGCTGGTGGAGGCGCTGGCCGAGCTGCTCACCGAGCCTCCGGGGCGGGATGTGGCGGTGGCCGCGCTCGGCGCCGCCGTACATCATCCCGAGATCGACGCGCGGCGCTTCTTCGCCGACCGCCTCGCCCGCGAGCGCGCGGTCTTCGAGCGAGCGGTACGGCGCGGCGAACTGCCCGAGTCGGCCGACCCGATGCTCGTCATGGACCTGCTGGCAGGGGCGGTCTGGGTGCGGGCCGTGTTCAGGGGCCTGCCGCTGGGCGAGGACTTCGCCGCCGAGGCGGTCGCGGCCGTACTGGACGGCCTCAGCCCGCCTCGGTGAGCGCGGACGGGATGCGCTCCAGCACCGGGTGCGGCACCAGCCCGTAGGCGTAGAAGTCGATCGCCGCCGCGCCGGCCGCCTTGGCGCCGAGCGCCTTGGCCACGAGCCGGTCGGTGGAGTCGCTGTCGGGGTAGCCGGGCCGCAGCACCGCCCGCACCTCCCTGTCCTTGCCCACCGAGCGCAGGTAGGCGCCGACGTCGTCGGCCACCCGGGCGGCGTCGCGGGCGTAGGCGAGCACCCCGAAGGCGGGCACCAGGTCGCCCAGCGCGACCAGGTCGACGCCGAGCTGCCAGGCGTCGTGGGCGGCCAGGCCCGGCGAGGGCAGGCCGTCGCGGTAGCCCTTGACCGAGCCGGTGTAGTCGATGAACACCAGCTTGGAGCCCTCCTCCGCCACCGCGGAGGCCACCTCGGACACCAGCGTGGTCACGGTCTCGGAGCGGGCGCGGGCGTAGGCCACGACGTCGGGACCGGCGTAGGCGGTCAGCGCGGCCCTGGTCACCTCGCCCTGGGCGGCGGGGTCGCCGTCGAAGACGCCGCCGACGATCCTCGCGCACTCATCGCGCGCCACCTCTGCGTTGACGCCCAGGTCGGTGGCGCGGCGCATGCAGTAGTCGCAGAAGCACAGGCCGAACAGGTAGTTGTCCATGGGGCCGAGCGGGACGAACGAGCGTTCCGGGCGCAGCGGCCTGAAGTGCAGCGACTCGGCCACCACGCTGTCGACGCCGAGCCTCGCCACCGACCTGGCCAGCGCCACGGCGTACTCGCGCACGTCGGGGTGGGCCGGGCACAGGTCGGTGAGCGAGCCGCGGTCGCCGAAGCAGTCGCGCACGGTCACGTCGGGATGCCGGGTGCCGAGCGTGAGGTTGCGCAGGAAGACCGTCCAGCCGTGGAGCTTCAGCCCCCGCTTCGAGCACGCCTCGCGGACGCCGTCGAGGGCGTCCGCGTAGCCGGGGACCGGCGTGAGGCGCAACCCGGAGAACAGGTCGTGCGGCGGGACGAAGTGGGCGCCGTCGTGGCGCAGGGTCAGCCTGGACAGCCCGTGCGGGGTGACGTCGCGGGAGCCGTGGTGCACGGCGCCCACGGTGATGCCGGCCGTGCCGTACCCGGCGACGCGGTCGAGCACCCTGTCGACGCCCTCACCCCGGAGGTCCTCGACGAAGACGTATACCGAACTGTCCACGGGTTGACCTTACGCGCTCTTGTGCGCGACGAAGTCGATCTCCACGAGGATGTCCATCAGGTCGGATCCCACCGTGGTACGGACCGGGAAGGGCTGGCTGAAGTACGACTTGTACACCTCGTTGTAGGCGGCGAAGTCGCGCTTGAGGTGCTGCAGGTGCACGGTGGCCTTGACCACGTCGTCGAAGCCGAGCCCGTGGGCGGCCAGGACCGCGCCGAGGTTCTTCATCGTCTGGTGCGTCTGGGCGGCCACGTCGTCGCCGACGACCTCGCCGGTCACCGGGTCGAGCGGCCCCGCGCCCGAGGTGTAGACGAAGTCGCCGACCACGAGGCCCTGGGAGTACGCCCCGACGGGAGCGGCGCCGTCGTTGGTGCGGATTTCCTTCTTCACGAGATCTCCCTAGAAATGCGTGGTTATGGTGCCGACCTGGCGGTAGTCAGGGTCGACGAGCGGCAGCGAGCGCCACTTGTCGAAGGCGGTGCAGGGGTGCGAGATGCCGAAGGAGAGCACGTCACCGGGTCGCAGGCCGTCGCCGTGCACGACCGTGTGCTGGTCCTGCATCTTCACCACGGTCAGCCCCGCGCGCCTGGGCACCGCCAGGCCCTCGTCGTAGGGGGCGTCGCGCTTGCCCATGCCGACGATCGCCAGACCGGGCTCGGGGGTGGACAGCACGTGCGCGAAGATCTCGAAGGCCGGGCGCAGCTCGCCGTCGATCCTGTTGAAGGGGGTGCGCTCGCGGTAGTAGCCGTCGTCGTGGGTGACGTACGCGCCGCTGCGCAGCACGACCGTGGCCTGGGTGGTGACCAGTTCGCGGCCGATGACGTCGAACCACTGGCTGCCGCCGACGGTCAGGATGGGGTTCCTGACCCGGAGGTACTCGACCGCGTCCTGGAGCTGGCCCAGATATTTCCGGACTTCGTCGGCCGAGGTGAGCGATCCTTCGTACCCGGCCACGCCGGCCAGCGACACTCCATCCGAAGTCTGGATATATCCGGCCAGATCTACCAGCTCGTCCACCGACCGGCAGCCGCCACGGCCGCCCGCGTGCCCCAGCTCGGCCAGCACGCGGAACCCCCGCGCGGGAGCGTGCGCGCGCAGGATGTCCACGCCCTCGCGCGAGTCGGCGAAGCACAGGAAGTCGAACCCGGGGTCGCGCTCCAGCTCGGCGGCCAGCCAGTCGAGGCCGACCGGGTCCACGATCTGGTTGGCCAGCAGGATCCGGCTCGCGCCGAACCCGCGCACGATCCTCGCCTGACGGGAGTTGGCCACGGTCAGCCCCCACGCGCCCGCGCCGAGCTGCATAGCGGAGATCTCGGGCGACAGATGGGTCTTGGCGTGCGGCGCGAGCTCCAGCCCGTGACCGCGGGCGAAGGCCGCCATCGTGGCCACGTTGTGCTCCAGCGCGTCGCGGTGCACGACCATCAGCGGCAGCTCGGACTCCGCGAGAATTCCCTGCACGATGCCCCCATTCATCCGAGTTGACCTTATCAACGAGAGCGCAGCGCGCGGCCCGGTGCGGCCCCGGTCAGCTCGCCTCCCGCCAGCACCTGGACACCGGAGACGAACACGTCGTCCACCCCCGAGGCGGGCGCGCGCGGCGCGGCGTAGGTGGCCTCGTCGCCGACCTTGGCCGGGTCCAGGACGATCAGGTCCGCCGCCGACCCGGCGCGCACCAGCCCGCGCCCGTCCAGCCCGAAGCGGCGGGCCGGGTGGGAGGACAGGTGCACCACCGCCTCCTGCCAGGTCCAGTCGCCGAGCTCGCGCACGTGCCGGCCGAGGAAGCGGGCGAAGGCGCCCCAGCCGCGCGGGTGCGGGTGGCCGCCGACGTAGATGCCGTCGGAGCCGCCGGTGTGCACGGGGTGGCGCAGGACCCGGCGGACCGACTCCTCGCCCTCGGGGCCCTCGTCGGGCCGCGCGGTCACACACCCGGCCTCCAGCCGCGTGTCGATGAGCAGCTTCTTCGCGAACTCGGCCGGCGGCAGCTCGGCGCGGGCCGCCGCCTCCACGATCGTCAGCCCCTCGGCCCAGGCCGAGCCGGGCGCGTGCGAGATCGTCAGCCTCGGCCAGGTCTCCTCCAGCGAGGCCCACCAGGAGTCGAGGCCGGGCGAGGCGAGCATCTCGATGGCCCGGTCCACCTCGGCCCCCGGCACCGACGGCGGCAGCACGACCATCGCCAGGATCGTGCTCCCCCGCAGGTAGGGGTAGGTGTCGAAGGTCAGGTCGACGTCGTCGGCCAGCGCGCGCTCCACCAGCGGCAGCAGCACGCCGGCCGGCCCGTGCAGGTGCGAGACGTGCACCGCCGCCCCCGACAGTCGCGCGATCTCGCCGACCTCGTCCATGCCGATCGCGGCCTTCGCGCCATAGGCGCGCATATGGGTGACGTACGGCAGGCCGCCCAGCGGAGCGCAGAGCGCCGCCAGTTCCCCGGCCGAGGCGTACCGTCCCGGCAAATACTCCAGTCCGCTCGACAGCCCGACGGCCCCCTCGCCCAGCCCGCGCTCCACCCGGGAGAGCATCGCCGCGATCTCGGCGGGCCCGGCCGCGCTCGGCGAAGGGCCCATGACGTCGTAGCGGATCGTGCCGTGCGGCAGCAGGTAGGCGGTGTTCAGCGCGACCTTCCGGTCGTAGCCGTCCAGCAGTTCGCCCACCGAGAGCGGCCCCTCGTGCGGCAGCCGCCCGTTGACGGCGGTGAAGTAGCGGGTGGCATAGGCCACGGTCGCGGCCGAGCCCGGCGCGAACGACAGCCCGTCCTGCCCCAGCACGAACGTGGTCACGCCCTGCCGCAGCGCCGCGAGCTGCACCGCCGGGTCGAAGACGGCGGCCTCGCCGTGCGCGTGGCAGTCGATGAACCCGGGCGCGACGAACCGCCCCGCCGCCTGCACGACCCGCGCCGCCTGCCCGCCGTCCAGCCGTCCGACGGCGGCCACGCGGTCGCCGCTGAGCGCCACGTCGGCCCGGTACGGCGGGGCGCCCGTCCCGTCGAGCACCCGGCCACCGCTGATGATCACATCGAAAGCCACTCAAGGATTAAACCCGATTTGGCACCCAGGCTGCCGTTCTCATACCGTCTGGCGACTCAGCAGAAGGGACACCCGTGCGCCGCCTGACCCTCATCTCCCTCGCCGTCCTGCTCGCGGGCGCGGCCGGATGCGCGGGCGGGCAGCCCGCGGCGCGGACCGCGCCTGCCGGCGCCGCCACCACGGCCGCGGACGGGCCGGTGCCGTTCGGCAGCCACCGCGTGCCGTACGCGCAGGGGGTGCTGCGCCCGAAGGGCGACGCGGACGGGCAGGTGCGCGACTACTACGCCGGGTGGAAGGCGGCCTTCGTCACCGCGAAGTGCGGCTCACGGCAGGTGATCTCGCCGGACGCCGACCACCCGTACGTCGCCGAGGCGCAGGGCTACGGCCTGGTCATCGCGGCCACGATGGGCGACAGGGAGCTGTTCGACGGCATCCTTGCCTACGTCGAGGCGCACCCGTCGGTCAACAACCCCGACCTGCTGGCCGCCGAGCAGGACGGGAAGTGCGAGAGCGTCAACGGCTCCGACTCGGCCACCGACGGCGACCTCGACGTGGCCTACGGCCTGCTCATGGCCCAGCGGCAGTGGGGCGGCGGCTACCGGGACAAGGCGGTCAGGCGGATCGCCGCCATCAAGGAGTCGGAGGTGAACCCCGACACCAAGCTGGTCAAGCTGGGCGACTGGGCCACCCAGGACGACCCGCTGGCGAAGGTCTCGCGCACCTCCGACTGGATGATCGACCACTTCCGGGCCTTCGAGAAGATCGACCCGGCCTGGGCGGAGATCCGGCGGGCGCACCAGAAGCTCATCGCCGAGATCCCCGGCGAGACCGGCCTGCTGCCCGACTTCGTCAAGGACGGCCGGCCGGTCAAGGGCGAGGTGCTGGAGGACCCGCACGACGGCGACTACAACTGGAACGCCCTGCGCGACCCCTGGCGCATCGGCGCCGACGCCGTGACCAGCGGCGACCCCGCCTCCACGGCCGCCGCCCGCAAGATGAGCGCCTGGATCTCCAAGGTCGGCGACCCGAGGAGGATCGCCGGCGGCTACACCCTGGGCGGCAGGCCGCTGGAGGAAGGTCCTGAGCCGGCGTTCGTGGCGCCGTTCGCGGTGGCCGCGCTGGTCCAGCCGGACGGGCAGGTCTGGCTGGACAAGCTGTGGGCGTACCTCACCTCGCGGAAGATCGGCGAGAAGGACTACTTCGCGGCCACCGTGCAGCTCCAGTCGATGATCGTCGCCTCCGGCAACCACTGGGTGCCCTAGATCGTTGATGTGAAATATCAGTGGTCGTAGGCGGTCAGTGACCGTTTCACGGATGCGTCGGTGTTCCAGTTGTGCCAGATAGCGGCGTTA
>NZ_JBITGF010000022.1:0-33842 GCF_044456745.1 Nonomuraea sp. NPDC050790
TGCCTCCCGAGCACCGATCGAACGTGATCAGTCCATCCAACCGGCAGGAGCGACCTTCCCGCCAACCCGGCGATCATTTCCGGTCACAGCACTAGCGGACGGGAGCGGCTGCGGCAGCTTCATGACCTCCACGCTTCTCCCGTTGACGCTCCGAGTTTCTCCCATCCGGTGGTCGAGACCTTGACCGACCGATCCGGCCCGACTTCACGGGGAGACACCATGACCATTGATCTGCAGGACAGCACTGCCTCAACGAACTTCAGTCAGAATGCCTTGAGCGCGGCGAACAGGGCGTTCCAGCTTCTGATCACTGGCCCGAGCCCGCTCTCGGTGGACGGCCACTCCATCGCGCATGGCGTGCCTTCGCGTCCGATCGATCTCGGTGAGCTGAAGGAACTGCTGCTCACGCCGCAGGCTGGCGACGAGCTGTAGGACGCCGTCTGGGCGCATCTGGTGCGGCGTTCGCGATGCGACGGCCCGGCGTGGGTGATCGCGTGTGTGGGGGTGGCGATGCCGGGGTTGAAGAACCTGGCCTCGCGGAGCACGCATGGCTGTCCTGCCCATGTGATCGACGACATCGTTTCGGAGATAGTGACGGACTTCGTCGCGCAGCTTCGCCGGATCGATATCGACCGGCCGAACATTCTGCCTCGTCTGCTGCTGTGGGCGAGGAAGGGAGCGCTTCGGGTTCGGGCGCGTGAACTCGCTTCCATCGAGATCTGCGCCGAGACCCCAGAGCCGGTGGCTCTGACCGCAGAGCCGTTCATGGTGCTCGCCGAGGCCGTCCGGTGCCAGGTCATCACCCCGGGCGAGGCGAAGCTGATCAACGCGACGCGCCTGGAGGGGCAGGCGTTGCGGGCGTACGCGGCGCGCTCGGAGGTCCCCGCGGATCGGCTCTACAAGCGTCGGCGGGCGGCGGAGACGCGGTTGGCGCGGGCGATCGAAGAGGGTCAAGTCTCGGTCAGCTGTGACGAACTGGCCTCCAATCTCGCTGGCTGAGCCGGTGGTTCATCTATGTCAGCCGTGATCACGGCTCGGGGCGGAGTTCTGGGGGGCGGTTGCCCGTTCCCATCGAGCCCATCGTTCCTCGTCCTTTGAAGGAGGACACCCATCCCGGCCCGTTCCGGGCTGTGATCACGACTGGCTGCCAGGTCAGGACCTCTCGTCTCAGGGAGCCGTGTCATGAAGCCTTCTCGGCCTTGTCCGTTGTTCGCTATTCGGGTTCCAGCAGGTACGAGCTGGATCCGTCGTGGTGCCGCCTCGTTGCTCTGGACCGGCGGGTGTGTGGTGGCCGCGCTGACCGTACCGGGAGTCGCCGAGGCGATGACCAACCTGGCCTCCGACTCGCTCGACCAGGTCATCACCAACCTGCGGAACGTGGTGATCGGGCTGCTCGTCGGGCTGGCCACGCTGTTCTTCACGATCGGCGGCGTCCGCTACATCCTGGCCGGCGGGGACCCCGGAGAGGTCGAGGCCGCCAAGAAGACGCTGCGGTACGGGGCGCTCGGGTACGGGGTGGCGATGCTCGCGCCGGTCCTGGTGAACATCCTGCAGCGGATCGTGGGGGCCTGACATGGCCCCCGTTCGTCGCAGGGCGTTCGGGTTGTTCGTCCTGCTGGCGGCTGGTGCCGCGCTTGTCTCCGCGCTGGTGGGTGGGCCCGCTCTGGCCGCTGCTCCGGCACCGACACCGACCGCAACGCCTTCGCCGACTCCCAGCCCGTCGCCTCCTGCCGTGGAGACATCGGCGGCGGGCTGCGGGTTCATCAACGTGGCCTGCGAGGCCCGACAGGCGATCAATGACTGGTTCGTTCATCTCGTGGAGTCGGCGTCCAAGCCGGTGTTCGAGGTGCTCGGATCGACCGTGCTGGCCACGCCGGAGCTGGACTCTCCCGGGATGGCGCGGGCCAAGCAGCTGTGGGAGCTGTCGCGGACGATCGCGAACACCAGCTTCGTACTCCTGGTGACGATCGCGGGCGTGATGCTCATGGTCGGGCAGGCGATGCCCGGCGGGATCTCGGCGCGGGAGCTGCTGCCACGGCTGGTGTGGGCGTTCCTCGCCGCGAATCTGAGCCTGGTCGCGATCAAGTACGCCATCACACTGGCGAACGGGCTGAGCCAGGCGTTCCTGTACGACGGAGCGAGGCGGATCGATCCCGAGCTGGTCTTCGACGCGATCAAGAAGGCGGTCATCGCCGGGATCGCGCTCAAGGGCATGTTCTTCACGATCGTGGCCCTCGTGGTGGTCGTCCTGGCCGTAGGAGTGGTGTTCACCTACGTCGTACGGCTCGCGCTCACCATGGTCGTGATCGCAGCAGCGCCCCTTGCACTGATCTTGCATGCGCTGCCGATGACCGAAGGAATCGCCCGGCTGTGGTGGCGGGCCTTCGCCGGGCTCCTCGCGATCCAGATCTGTCAGTCGCTCGTGCTGGTCACCGCGCTGCAACTGCTGTTCTCGCCCAACCCGGCCGACGACGATTCGTTCTGGGTCCCGACCTTGGCTGACCTGACCGATCTGCTCATGGCCATATGCCTGCTGTTCGTACTGCTCAAGATTCCCGGCTGGGTCGCGCGGACGATCTGGCAGGCGAACAAGCCCCGCATGCTCTCGAGCATGGTGAAGTCCCTGGTCGTCTATCGCGGGCTGGGCATGCTGCTCGGCAAGGGCTCGCGTGCGGTCCGTTCAACTCGTCGCCCCAAGCCGCCCAACCCGCCCAATGGAGGCGGAGGCGTCGGACCCAGCGGTCCTCCTGGTGGCGGGCCAGGTGGTGGCCCCGGTGGTGGTCCCGGTAGGCGGGGGCCCAACGCGGGTGGGCCCTGTGCGGGGATGCCGCGCAACCCCCGCCGTCCGCCCGGGACAGCTGCCAGGGACGACGTGGGGCGCACGCATCGTTCGTCCGGTGTTGGGCGTCCCAGCGCGTCCCCACGGGCAGGGCGGGGCCGACGGGAACCAGCCAGCCCCTACGAGCCGGCCGCAGCCGGGACGCTATGTCCGTCCGATCGTCCGCCGCAATCGGCCGACAGACGGCACGCACCCGCCCGGATCACCTGCGCCACGTCTCCCCCAGCGCGGTCCGTCGCACGTCACATTGCGGCTCCAAGCGCCTCGTTCTCAGGGAAAGGGAGCACGTCGTGCGCCACGCAAGTAAGGAACGGCTGGTCGCGAAGATCCCGGCCGATGTGGAAATGCCGGACAAGGTGCTGGCGAACTTGACCGTCCGGCAAGTCGCGATCCTGGCCGGGACCGCGGTGCTGGCCGCCTGGGTGTACCTCATGGCCGGTGACCGACTGCCCGCTCCGGTTCTCGTCGCGATCGTCCTGCCGGTGATCGCCTGTGGGTGTGCGCTGGCACTCGGACGACGAGACGGGCTCAGTCTCGACCGACTCGCCCTCCACGCCGTCGCTTACCTCCGGCGGGACCGCAAGCTCGTCACGACAGAGGAAGAGGTATCCGCGCCGCCGGCCTGGTGCCGAGTGCGAGGCCGGTTGCCCGGTGCGCTGCGGCTCCCCGTCCGGGCAATCCGCGAAGACGGGGTTATGGAGCTGGCCGAAGGCGGGACCGTGGCGGTCGTCCAGGCCGGGACGGTGGCGTTCGGGCTGCGGACGGGCGACGAGCAGGCAGCACTTGTCGGCACGTTCGCGGGGTGGCTGAACTCGCTGGACGCACCCGTACAGATCCTTCTGCAGGCCCGCCCGGTCGACCTATCCGACCTCGCCGACATGATCGGCAACACCGCCGGGCAACTGGCCGATCCGGCGCTTGAGCAGGCGGCTCACGAGCACGCCGAGTTCCTGATCGAGCTCAGCGCCACCCGGGATCTGTTGACCCGCGAGGTCCTCGTGGTCGTTCGTCATCAGGACGCCGAGCGACCACCCGGATGGACGCGCGGATCCCGGCGTACGGCTCGCCGGGACAGCTCGGCGGCGATCGTGACACGCCGTGCCGAGGAGACCGTTCGTTCGCTGCTCGCCCTCGGCGTTCACGCCGCCGTCATGGGTGCGGACGACACACGCGAGCTGCTCGTGCGGTCGCTGTCACCCCGCCGTACGGAACCGATCGGGATCGCCCGCCCCGATGAGCTGATCACGCTGGGAGGAGACGCTCGATGAAGTTCACCCGACTCGCCGGCGACACCGCGGAGCTGGCCCAGACCGCCGCCGCCTTGCCCGGTCCATCATCGCTGAAGATCAACGCCCGCTCGGTCGAGTTCCCCGACGGGATATGCGCCTCGTTCGCGATCGCGGGATACCCGCGTGAGGTCGGAGCGGGCTGGCTCGAACCGCTGACCGGCTACCCGGGGCACCTCGACGTGTCCCTACACATCGAGCCCGTACCACCGCTGATCGCCGCGCAGCGTCTGCGTCGTCAGCTTGCCCGCCTGGAGTCCGCCTCCGTGGGGAGCAGAACGCCCGACTTCGCGACCGAGGCGGCTGCTGACGATGCCGCTGAGCTGGCCGCCTCACTCGCACGAGGCCACGGCCGTCTCTTCCGTGTCGGGCTCTATCTCACTGTCCACGCCGCGGACGCCGGCCACGGTGCGGGGAGCGACGCCGAGGTGCTGGGCGAACACCGGCACGCTCATCCGCAGGGCAAGACGAAGTGCACGGGCTTCAAGGCCGGTCCACTCATGCACGGTCGTCACGTCGCTGCTCCCTTCCACGGCCATGGAAGCACGCAGAGCCATCGAGGGACTACGGAAGTGCAACGCAAGTGCGACAGCGGGTCGTATCCAGCCGGGCCGGAGCTGGCCATGCTCGAAGAGCGGGCAAGAACCCCCGACCACGGTAAGGACGGCTACCTTGTGGACACTCACCGAACAACAAGACGTGGATCGCCCGATCGTCTACGGGTACCTGCGGCTA
This sequence comes from Nonomuraea sp. NPDC050790, assembly GCF_044456745.1. Lineage (NCBI taxonomy): Bacteria > Bacillati > Actinomycetota > Actinomycetes > Streptosporangiales > Streptosporangiaceae > Nonomuraea > Nonomuraea sp. NPDC050790. The sequence goes on from NZ_JBITGF010000022.1 coordinate 4,861, forward strand.
TGCCGCTCGGCGCCCGAGCGGCAGGCAGCGCTGACGGTGGCCCTCGCCCAATACTGCGAGCAGCACGAATTGCGGCTCTGCGGAATTTTCACCGATCGAGGCACCGAGTCGGAGGACGCACCAGCATTCGCCGGCCTGCTGGACGTCCTGCTCTTGTCGAGCGCCTACGGGGTGGTCCTGCCCTCCGCACACCACCTGGGCGGGAGGCACGTCGCTGCTCGGCGGCGGGAAGAGCTCAACGCGGTTGGGGCACGGCTGCTGTTCGTACGTGGTCCTCTCCGTACGGACGCCTCCACGACCGGCTGGAACATCCATCACCGTACTGAGGAGATGTCAGGGCTGATCAGCCCCCAGAGAGATTGAGCACGGCCTGGCAGCCAACAGCCGCGGAGATACAAGCCCGAAGCGCTGTGCTGCCACGCCGAGCGCGAGCGGCCCGGTGTAGTCGTCCCCGCCGTATCGCGCCTTCGGCGCAGGCCGAGCGATTGTTTCGGTCGGCCTGCGCCATCAGAACGTCCCTGTTACCGAGGAGGAGCCCATGCTGGCCAGTGAAGCCGAAACCGCCGCCGACGCGGCAGCGCGGAGGCAGGCGGCGGACCCTCAGCGCTGCTCCATCACCATCTACATGGGGAGCGTCCTGTCCACCCTCCCATTACTGCTCACTTCACGGCTGAAGACAGTCAAGGCCCGGGTGGAGAGAGTAGACGATGGCCGAAGGCCGCCAACCGCGGACGGTTCAGCGGGATGTACCCGCGTTCGAGTGGGAGCCATACAGGCCAGGCAGCGTGCTTCGGGTCACGCATACCTCGTGCTGCGGCCTGTATGAGTTCGCGTCCGCAGGCGGCACCTTCTTCGTGCTGCGCCATAACGGCAACGACTACGAGGAGACCGGCCGGGGCCGCCATCGCAAGGCGCTGGACACCTACATCGCCCTCGCCGAGGCACACCATGCGGAGCACGTGCGCCGCGGGGAACGGCCGGAGCCCGACACGTTCCTCCTGCGAGATACGGGACGGCGCGGCTGACCCGCGCACCAGCCCACCAGCAGTCACCATCGACCAGTTGTCCACCACGACCAGACGAGGGGATCTACCCGTGACCACCGACGACGAAGCCGCGTTTCGTGATGCCATGGCCACCGCAGATACGGAAAAGCAGGCGGCGGTCCTGCGTGACGCCATGGTCGAGAAGATCACGGCCCGGCACAAGACGATGGGGTGGGTGTTTCCCGCTGCGGTGGAACGGGCGCTGCGGACGGTGCCCCGCCATCTGTTCACGGGCGACGCGGACCTCCAAGTCGCCTACGAGGACAACGCGATCGTCACCAAGCGCAACGAGCGCGGCACCTCCCTGAGCTCGGTGTCGGCTCCCTGGCTGCAAGCGATGATGTTGGGGCAGGCCGACCTCAAGCCCGGTGATCGGGTGCTGGAGGTTGGGTCGGGCGGTTACAACGCGGCACTGATCCAAAAGGTCGTCGGACCGACGGGTTCCGTGACCACGATCGACATCGACCCCGAAGTCACCGACCGCGCCCAGCGGTTCCTGGCGGATACGGGGTACGGCGACATCGAGGTGATCTGCGCCGACGCCGAGTTCGAGGTCGAGCCGGGTCGTACGTTCGACGCGATCATCGTCACGGTCGGCTCATGGGATGTGCCTCCCGCCTGGCCCGCCCGGCTTGCTGAGGGCGGCCGGCTGGTCGTACCGTTGCGTACCTGGGGCATGACCAGGTCCTGGGTACTGGAGCGTCAGGGCGACGGCCTGGTGAGCCGCGATCACCAGATGTGCGGCTTCGTCGCGATGCAGGGCGCGGGTGCGCACCAGGGCACCGCGACCCCGCTGTTCAACGCCGGCGGTGCTCACGCTGTCGGCCTGTGGCGGGACGAGCAGGACACCATCGACGCGGAGGCGTTGTCCGGTGTCCTGGATCAGCCCCGCGTGGAGGTATGGACCGGCATCACGGTGGAAGCCGCGACACGCTACAGCGATCAGGATCTATGGCTGGCCACCAGCCTGCCCGCCTTCAGTTTGATGACCGCGTCACAGCAGGCGCTCGACGACGGCCTCGTGGCGCTGCCGTGGCGATACGGCACTCCGGCGTTCGTGAACGGCCCTAACCTCGCTTACCGCCCCAAGCCCCGCCCTCTCGACGGTGACGTCCTCGAATTTGGCGCCTTCGCCCACGGCCCGCAGGCTGAGCAGACCGCGCAACGGCTGGCCGACGCGATCGCCGCATGGGATGCGGCCGGGCGTCCGAGTCCTCGCCTGTCGGTTCACCCAGCGGACACACCGGACGCCGAACTGCCTGACGGGCACCTCTTGGACAAGAAGCACACCCGTCTCGTGATCTCCTGGCCGCCGGCCAGGTGACCCCTCCGTTCCCCATCGAAAGGATCGTCATGGACCCGAACGACTTCAACCTCAACGTCCGCTTCTTGAAGGTCGAGCTGCAGAACGCCCGACCCGACAGCGAGGACTGCACCAGCGACGGCTGCGGCGACACCCCCGGCAGCGCCGGTATCGCCAACTGCTGATCCTTTCGAACGTTCCCGGCCGCTCCGTGCGGCCGGGAACCTCCCCTCCAGAACGGAGGAACCCCCAGATGCATCGCTTCCGAGCTGTAGACGCCGCTGTCATTCGCGTCGCTGCCTACCCGGAAGACCTTGTGCTACCACCATGGCCCACCCTCACCGACAACGCTCGCGGCGCTGCCCGCTGGATAGGTGAAGTCTGGCCATTGCCGAAGGTGAGCGAGGCCGTCACGCTTGCCAGCCCTGATCTGGCTGGCGTCCTCACCGCGATATGCGATGACCCGACCGCGTTCCGGCCGCGTCAGGTCCAACGAGCGGCAGAGGCGCTGATGCGTTATCTCCTGCGCTGGACGAGCCGCGCCACACCGTTCGGTCTGTTCGCCGGGGTCGCCCCGGTCACCATGGCCGCCACCGCCTCGGTCGTGTTCGGCGACCGGCATACCGCCGTACAACGGCCGGATGCCTTGTGGCTCACCGAAACGATCCGCTCGCTGGAGGAGCGGCCAACCGTGCTACGGGCACTGCCGGTCCAGGCGAACAACCTCGGATTCGCGCGGGGCACCGATTGGGTGCTGTCCCATCAGCTCAACCGTGACGGAACGGTATCGGAAGTTTCCGTACGCTACACGGCAGCCGTCCGCATGGCCCTGGAGGAGGCCGCCGCTCCGATCGTCTTCGACGATCTGCTGGCGAAGCTGTCCGCCGAATCTCCCGAGACATCGGCCACGGTGATTGAGGGCATGCTCACCGAGCTGGTGCGGTTGCGGATCCTGCTCACCAGCGTGCACGTCCCGATGACCTGCACCAACCCGCTCCCCCACATCTCCGCCCAACTCAACGACCCGACCACTTTGGACCCGGGCGAGCGGGTGGCGGTCAGTCTGCGGCTGGACTGCTCGATCAGCCTGCCTCCCCGCGTGATCGACGAGGTGGAAGCGGCCGCCGCAGTCCTGGTCCGGCTGGCCCCCAGACGGCCCGCGTGGCAGGCGTACCATGCCGCGTTCGTCGACCGTTACGGTCCCGGCGCTCTGGTGGGGATCCGAGAGCTCCTGGACGCCGATCGGGGACTCGGCTACCCCGCCGGGTTCCGCGGCTCTCTCGCCGCCCACGACAGCGCGCCAAGCCGCAGAGATATCACCCTGGCGGCCCTGGCTCACCAAGCTGCCCTCAACAAGTGCGCGGATCTGGTCCTCACCGAGGACATGCTGGCTGAGCTGGAAACGGATAACGGACCGGGATCTGCCCCGCACACCGAGGTGAGGGCCAGCATCTGTGCTCCGACGCCCGCCGCACTGGACTCCGGGGACTTCACCCTCAGCGTTGTGTGCGCGTCACGGCACGCCGGCACTTCAGTCGGCCGGTTTCTGCACCTTCTCCCCGCGCCGGACCGGGATCGGATCACCGAGGCCTACCGTCGTCTTCCGACCAGCACGGACAACGCCATGACGGTGCAGCTGTCGGTCCCGCCGTTGCGGGCCCGCACCGACGGCCTAGCCCGCTCGGAGCCGGTACTGCCGGTGCTGTCGCTGGGAGAACACCGTCACCCGAGCGAGCCAGCGGTTGATCTCGACGACCTGGCCGTCACCGCTGATGCCCGTCACCTGATCCTGATCTCGCTCACGCATCGCCGCGCTGTGGAGCCGTTGATGATGAACGCGATCAACCTGCGTCACGTCGCTCACCCGCTGGCCCGGTTCCTGTGCGAAGTCAGCACCGCGACCTCCACACTTTGCACCACCTTCGCGTGGGGTCGCATCGCCGACCACTTCACCTTCGTGCCGCGCGTCCGCTACAGCCGGACGGTCCTCAGCCCGGCGCGGTGGACCCTCAGCGCCACTGATCTGCCCGCGATCACCGCCTCCCTGCGGGAGTGGGCGAAGCGGTTCCACAAGCATCGGCGAGCACGCCATATCCCGGATGTGGTGCGGTTCGGTGACGATGACGTCCTGATCCGGCTGAACCTGACCCTGACCGCGCACCTGGCGCTGCTGCGCCGTCACCTGAACCGCACCGGCACGACCAGGCTGATCGAGGACGGGAGCGACGACGCCTGGCTCAACGGGCGCCCCCACGAGATCGTCGTCCCCCTCGCCTCCACCGCCCGGCCCCGCCCCCTGACACGACCCTTGCGGCGCGAACGGCTCCACCACGGTGCCGGCCATCTGCCCGGAGACTCTCCCTGGCTGTACGCCCACCTGTTCGGCCACCCAGACCGACAAACCGACCTGCTCACGACCCATCTGCCAGACCTGCTCGCCAGTCATGGAGCACGGTGTGCACCATGACTGGTGGTTCATCCGGTACGACACCCCCGCACCACATCTGCGGGTCCGGCTGCGCCTGCATGACGCCGACCAGTACGGGTCCGCCGCCCGGTCGCTCGGCCAGTGGGCGCACGCCCTTCACCGCGCGGGACTACTTCGCGATCTCCGCCTGGACACCTACCGGCCCGAGACCGGCCGCTTCGGCACCGGTCCGGCCCTGGCCGCCGCTGAAGCCGTGTTCGCCGCCGACTCCGCGGTCGCGGTCGCGCAGTTGCGCACCACGACCGACGTTCAGGCCGTGACCGCGGCCGGCATGCTCGACCTCGCCATGGGGTTCCTCGGCGTCAACGGGCCAGCCTGGCTCGTGGAACACCTGGTCCGAGGCGGCGCCCAGGCGCTCGACCGCGCCGCGCTGGAGCAAGCCAGACACCCAGCAGCCCTCCCGTCCAGCCTGATCGAGCGGCGGCGTTCGTCGCTGGCCACCTACCGAGCCCTGCTCGACACCAGCGACATTGGCACCGTTCTGCCCGACCTACTGCATCTGCACCACGCCCGCATGATCGGCATCGATACCGCGTCGGAGGGGACATGCCTGCGCATTGCCCGAGCCCTCGCTCAAAGCTTGATCGCACGAGGAGAGGGGAGAAGCGCATCGACATCCGTCAGCAGGCCCGCCACCGGGCCGACGCCATAGCTCGGCAACTCCAGACACCCCACCCCGTCGGGCGGCCACCTCAATCGCTCAGCGGCGGAGCTGCCGGGATCGCGCTCCTGCACATCGAACGCGCCAGCACAAACTGCGCCGGGTGGCAGAAGGCGCACGACTGGCTGAGCGCAGCGACCCGCAACGAACTCGCCGCTGGACAGGGCGCCTGCCTCTATCACGGAGCGCCGGCGCTCGCCTTCGCCCTGCACCCCGCGTCCCAGGTCGGGTACCGGCCTGCACAGGCCCTTCTGGACGAGACTGTCGCCACCCTCACCCATGACCGCCTCGCCACCGCCTCCCGACGTATTGAGCGCGGTGAGCGGCCTGCTCTGGCCGAATTCGATTTGATCAGCGGTCTCACGGGGCTCGGTGCCCACCTGTGGCGGCGCTCCCCTGGCGATGACCTGCTCAAGAACGTGCTGAACTACCTCATCCGGCTTACCGAACCGATAGACGGCCTGCCGGGCTGGTGGACGCTCTCCTCAGCGCAGCGCAGCACGGACGCTCCGCGTGGAGGGCACGGCAACAATGGGATGGCCCACGGCATCGCCGGCCCCTTGACGCTGCTGGCTCTCACCGCCAGAGCCGGCCTGGTCATGCCGGGCCACGTGGAGGCCATGGGCCGAATCTGCGCCTGGCTGGACGACTGGCAGCAAGAGCACCTCGGGGTCCCCTGGTGGCCCGAAACGATCACCCTCACGGAGCTCCAGCAGCGCAGAACCACTCAACCCGGACCGCAGCGCCCCTCCTGGTGCTACGGCACTCCCGGCCTGGCCCGCGCCCAGCAACTGGCGGCCCTCGCCACCGACGACACTGCCCGCTGGGCCACCGCCGAATCCGCTCTGAACGGCTGCCTCAACGACCCGTACCAACTACGGCGGATCATCGACCGGAGCCTGTGCCACGGCACTGCGGGGCTGTTCATGACGATGACTGCCTTCGCGGCCGACGCGATCGCACCACACCACCTACCGATCTTCTGCGTCACCGAACTGCTGCTGGACGGCCCCTCCGCAACCAGCACACCACCGGGCTTCCTGACCGGACGCGCTGGCTACGGGCTCGCCCTCCACGCCCTCGCCCACGACGCGCCACCCACCACCGCCTGGGACGCCTGCCTTTTGCTGCGCTGACCACAACAGGGTGAGCACACCTCCGCCCACGCGACGCCTCCGCACCCTGGATGGAACACATGCCTGCTCAACACCCGACCCCCACCCAGCCACCTGTACCACCGAGCAAGCTGGCCGAGGCCGTGCTCGCGGTCCTGGCCGGCACCCCCGCCAAAGTGGCCGCAGACGCGATTAACACCCGCGCCGAGACCCTCACCGACGCCATCGAGGCTTACCAAGCAGCAGGAAACCAGGCTCTGGAGGCCCGCACGGCCGATCACGGCTGGTACAGCATCCGCGCCCAGTTCGCCAGCTGGAACACCGCCGAGCAGGCCGCCGTAACCGACCTCGGCCCGCGCCTGGACCACCTCCAGGACCGCAAGCTGATCAGCGAGTGGTGGTTCATCCGCAAGCACCCATGCTGGCGGCTCCGGCTACGCCCGCTCGGCGACCTCGTCCCCGAGGCGAAGGCGGCCGTCAACGCAGCGGTGAACGATCTGACCGTATCCGGAGTACTCACCCGCTGGTGGCCCGCCATCTACGAACCCGAATACGCCTCGTTCGGCGGGCCGGTCGGGACCGAGATCGCCCACGCCCTGTTCAGTGCCGACAGCCATCACATCCTCGCCTACCTGCGGCGGTCGTCCCCGGACGTCAACCGCAAAGAGGTGTCGATGCTGCTCTGTGCCATCTTGCTGAGCGCCGCCGGGCTGGACCGATACGAGCGCGGCAACCTATGGAAGCACGTTTCCAAACTACGCCCTCTCCCGACCAACACACCTTCCGGTCGGCTGGAGGACTTGACGGAGCGAGTCCGCCCTCTGGTTGGCAGCAACATCGGCTCGATCGCCTCAGACGGGCCGTGCTCCTTCGCCGTGCCTTGGGCAGCTGCCTTCCACGGTGCCGGGCAGCACCTCAGCCAAGCCGCATCCTCCGGTCAACTGGACCGGGGCATCCGCCACGTCATTACCCATCTGGTGATCTTCCACTGGAATCGTCTCGGCTTGCCCGCCACCGCGCAAGGCATCCTCAGCCGCGCCGCCCACGAGGCGCTCCTGCCCACTGGGCAGTGATGGTGCCGCAGTTTGCGAAATCCTCGGCCATCTCGGATCATCGTGAAACGGGTCTCCCCCCGCAGACGTCGACCGGCCTCGTGAGACCGCCGGCAGGTGAACGCTTTCGGTTAGTTAGAGCTCGAGGTGCGCGGCGTCTTCAAGCGAGCAGATCAAGAGAGCGGCGGGCGAGCTCTCTCGCAGCTGGAGGGATCTGCCGATCAGCCGCCAAGGCATGCAGAGCATCCTGGCCAGCGACCGCGTCGACAGTTAGTTCCTCTGCGGCCTGCACTTTATGGAGCGGTTGGGTGGCTCGATCGCCGACGAGCTCGGCGAGAAACACCCTTCCCTGCTCTGGAACTAGTTTGGCCACGTTAGCCGCCAGCCGGAGACGATCAGCACTTGCGACCTTGGCCGAGCGGATCAACTCGTCGATCCCTGAGGGGATCACCGGTTCAGGCACGTGTTGGAGAAACGCCGCCGCGACTGCCGCCCGGGTCTTCAGCGGAGCAGTCAGGTCCGCAATGAACTCCATACTGATTAGGCTTGCCCAGCCCTCCTCCTGTACATCGATCAGCCAGGACCAACCAGTCTTCGGGAGAAGCCGACGCGCCTCGGCGTAGCCAGCTTCGAAGCAATGGCTGACGAGCTCCGCTGCAGCTCGATAACGCAGTTCGACGGGCAAGCCCTTGATAGCCATCACGTAGCAGATTCCGACGAGATATTCGGATCGAGTGGCTTGGCCTGCCCACCCAATACCGTCCGCAACGCGCACCAGTCCATTACGGAAGGAGCTGGGCTTGGCAATGAGCCACTCGGCGGCCGATGCCGCAGCACCACCACGGATCCAGCATGCCTCGATACCGATCAGACGGATCCCGTCCGGAAGGCTCTCATCAGTCATCCTGATCAAGGACGAAGCGACCAGTTCGTCAGGGCTGCGGCGCCTGGCAGGTACGTCGCAGCCAGGAAGAAGTAGGTCCGTCACGTGATTCTCCTCGGGAATAGTGGTCTGGGAGAGATCGGCCGCTGCACCATCATGCCTTACACAATGATTCGGAGATCAAGACGAGCCGCTGTTCATTGAACATGAGGAGCTTGGTGCTCAAGAGGACAAGCGTGCCGCCAGCGTGCTGACCTCGCGGTGCAACGTCCGCAGTTCGTCGAAGGTAGGCGCGAGTTCGTACGAGTGGTAGTGGCAGGCTGCGCTGAGAGCTCCCCAAGCTCCCGCCGCAGTCCGTGCGGTCTCCGGGTCCGCATAGGACGTCAAGCACAACAGCTGTGCACGCATGGTGCACCTTTCAACTCCAGGAGCCACCCGTCTCCAGAAGGCGGCGAGGACTTCCTCCAGCGCAAGCCGGATGAGGAAGGCCGCCGCACGGGGCCACAATCCGGGAACCCCTGGTGAGGTGTCGGTAGAGCGCCCGCGAAGTAGCATGCCAGCGTGGTTCAGCAGGTCCATGTCAGCGCTCCTCCTTGAGTTTGCGGGCCAACCGCCCAACCAGTTCGATCGGATCGTTGCCGGTCGCGCGAAGCCCGTCACGCCCGGCGCCATGGAGGCAGGCTGTGAAGACATTGGCTGCCCATCCGCCGTAGGCCTGGCGCAGCCAGCCGATAACATCGCCAGCTCTGCGAATGTCGCCGAACAAGGCGAGCGCCGCGATTTGGTTGAGTTTCTTGGCCGAAGCCACCGCGCTTTCGACGTCGTCGTAGCCGACGCCGGCAGCGGCGAGCCTGCGTCTGGCCAGGCCGAGGAAGGCCGCCTCGATGGCGATCCGGCACAGTCCGGGCACGACGGTGTCGGCCACACCAGTCGGCAAGCCAGGGGTGCGGGCCAGGTCGCGAGCGTCGCGCAGCGCCCGGTTGATCGGGTCGTTCGTCTCCACCACCGAAACGATCGAGCGTTCCTTCCGCATGACCTCCAGAATCGTGGCGGGCAGCGCGAGCCTCGTGACGGCATCGGACAACCGCGTGTCATGGGTGAAGACGACCACCTGGCGGGTCTGCGCGACCAAGGACAGTGTCTTGGCCAGGCCGTCCACCTTGCCGGGGTCCATGGACTGCACTGGGTCATCGATGACCACGAAGCGGAACGGGCTCTCCGATGTGGCCGCCCTCGGCAGGAACAGTGAGAGGGCCAGGGCGTGCAGCTCTCCCTGGCTCATCACGCCCAGACCCGCTGCGGGTGCGTCATCGACCGTCACATCAAGCTGCAGACGGCGCATGTTGCCGGTGCCGGTGAGCTGGATCGGCCCAAGGCTGACGTTGCTCTCCTGCCGCAGAGCCTGCCAGTAGAGTGCGCTCTGCTGGGCGTGCGGCGTCATTCGCTCGTCCCGGATCTCGTCATGGACGCGGCGCAGCCACGCCACAGCCTTCTTGGCCTCGGCGTGCCGGGGCTTGGCGGCGATACCGGCGCGCGCCGTACTCACCCAGCCGGCGAGGGCGAGAGACCCACGCCGCCACACCTCATCCAGCTCAGCCAGGCGCCGCTGTGCCTCCTGTGCGGCGTTGGTGCCTGTCTCGCGCAGCCGTTCAGCCCTCTCCTCAAATCGCCGAGCGAGCTCGGCGTCATCATCGATCTCCCGACAGGCCAGCAGCGCGGACCAAGCCTCCCGCACTGGGGCGGGCAGTCCCGCGGGTACCGCGCCGACCAGGCCAAGCAACGCGTCGCGAACGGCACGGCGTTCGGCATGAGCGCGATCGGCCGCCTCGGCCTCGTCGCGAAGCCGTACGATCTCCCGCTCGGCCTGCTCAACCCACGCGGCATCGATGCGCTGGGGTGCGGCACAGACCGGGCACGAGTCGTCGAACGGACGACGTGTGTGGTGGGCGAGGGCTCGCTGGAGAAGGTCGGCGCGGTGCCGGGCGTTCTCTGCGTCGGTACCGCTGAGCGCCGCGACAGTACCGGCCGCCGCGAGCAGCCGCTGTGCCGCCTCCCGTATAGCCGCCGCCTGCGGGAAGCTGAGCTCGGCGGTTTTACGCAGCGTCTCCGTCTCCTCGGCCGTCTGCGCGCTCCGGCCACTCACCAGCACCTCCAGCCGGTCCAGATCAGGAGCGCGCTGGCGGAGGAGCGCGACTGCCTCGGCTGCGCGCGGGTCGGAGATCTGCTCCAGTTCGGTCAGGAGGCTGGGCAGCAGAACGGCAGGCTGCTTCACCGCCATCTCTTGCTCCTTGACCTCCCGCTTGAGCCGGTCGATGGCCTGGGAGACAGGCGCCATACCGAGAATCTTCGCGATGTTCTCGTACAGGCCGGTCGGCCGATCGAGAACCTTGCTCAGCTCGGAGTAGGGCAGGAAGGGACGGAACAGCGTCATGGGGCCGGTCAGCCCGGACTCCTTGAGCGGCATCGGTGTACGGCCTGGGCGGCTGAGCGTCGAGACCGTCTCATCGACCTTAGATCCGGTCCACCGGTGACCGATGACCGAGGGCTCACGATCGCCGTCGAACAGCATCTCCAGCTCGATCTCAGCGGCCCCCGTCTCGTGAACATTCTGGAAGGTTTGCCACACCTGGGATTTTCCGGCCCAACGAGAGTTCTCGCCGGTCAAAGCCACTTCAATGGCCTCGGCGAAGCTGGACTTACCCGAGCCGTTCCGTCCGGTGATCAGGGTCAGCCCTGGACCCGCGGGGATGTCCAAACGCGTGGTACGCCCAATGCCGCGAAACCCTCGCACGGTTACCGCCTTCAGATAGGCGTGTGGGAGTGATGGCTGCGACCCGACCGCCTCGGGCGCTCCCATGGCCTCAGTGACGAGCGCCTTGGCCGAGGGGCTCAGGGCCGAAGCAGTGAGTCGGGCCTGGATCGTTTCGTGGAGGGTGGAAGGCACGAGAACTCCTCGGGGGTTGACTGTTCTCTCCTTGCTTCATTTCATCATCTGTTAGCGGCGCACACAACGCTTCAAGTGTTCGATAGACGCGAACAGTCATTATGGACTACGTTGTAGCTAACGGGACCTATGAGGAGGTGACTAGGGTGGACGATCAGGTTCTGGTGACCGCGGCGGAGATTGCACGGCTGGCCAAGGTAGAACGCGCCGCCGTAAGTAACTGGCGGCGCAGGCACCCAGACTTCCCTGGCCCCGTTGCCGGCACTGCGGCCAATCCGCTCTATGCGCTCCCTGAAGTTGAGCGCTGGCTGGCCGCCCGCGGCACCCCCGCCTCGATCACTCCGGCGGATCGGCTTTGGCAGGAATTGCGGGTGCACTACGAAGACGTTCGACTGGTCGACGGATTGGCCGACGTCGCCTCGTTCCTCTCCTGTCCCGATCTCGAGACCGTGTTGGCAGGGCAGTCCGACGAGGTCCTAACGGAGCGGATCCCCTCCGTGATCAGGCAGAGTTCCCCCCAGGGGACTTCGGCTTTCTCCTCTGGCCTGCGCCCCTCACAAGTGGCCTTCTGGCGTCGAACGGCAAATGCCGCCAGCGAGAACCCCACCGAATTCTTTGAGGAACTCCACAGCCGCTACATCGAGTCGACCTCGCGATCCACGCCAGCGACTTCACCCGAACTCGCGACACTGATCTCCGCTTTCGGGCGTCCAGGTGACCGGGTCCTCGATCCTGCGTGCGGCACCGGCGCTCTACTCTGGACCCTAACCGGCAAGGGAGCAGCCCACCTCGCTGGACAGGAGATCGACCCTGCGCTGGCTCGCATCGCCGCGTTTCGGCTACAACAGGCCGACATCCAGGCGGGCGACTCGCTTCGTGACGACAAGTTCCCCTACCCGTATGACCTCGTCATCTGTGATCCACCCACGGGCGTCAAGGAATGGGGGCACGAAGAACTCGGCTACGACCCACGCTGGGAGTTCGGCCTCCCGCCGCGCGCGGAATCGGAACTGGCCTGGGTACAACACTGCTACGCCCATGTGCGACCCGGTGGCAACGCAATCGTCGTCATGCCAATCGCCGCCGCGTCTCGACGGTCAGGACGACGAATCCGCAGCAGCCTTCTACGTTGCGGTGCTCTCCGCCAGGTCATCGCGCTACCGCCCAGACTGGCAAGCGCTCATGCACTTGGACTACACCTGTGGGTCCTCACTCGTCCAGAGGCCGAGTGCACTCCCCAGGCTGTGCAAATGATCGACGCCTCCGGTTTCGACCGGGAACAACTTCGCGCCGGCCTACCTGTCGATGCTGGCGTGGCTGTCCCTGTCGTCGAGCTGCTCGACGATGAGGTGGACCTCACCCCGGGCAGGTATGTCTCCCGTCCGACTCATAGCGTCGCGGACGATCACGCGGCAGCCTTGAAGGAGCTCAGCCCGTTACTACAGCGTTTGCCTCAAGCGCTTCCCAACCGGTATGAGCGGACCGAGCTCACAATGTCGATGGTGCCGATCGCCGACCTGGTCAAGACTGGATCTATCCTGCTGCTGCTCAACCGCGAAGCTCCCCGCTCCGACCTGCGCCCCCAGCCTGGTGACATCGTGGTGCCTGCCCTAGACCCCAGCACGGCGCCAACTGTGCTCAAAGAAGCACTCGACCACCCCCCACCTGACTGTCACCTACTACGCTGCGAGTCTGCCGTCCTCGATCCGTACTTCGTCGCGGGCTTTCTTCGCAGCGAGGCCAACCTCCGACAGGCAGTCACCGGGACCGGGACGTTCCGCTACGACGTACGGCGAGCAGTCATCCCACAGGTGCCGCTGGCGGAGCAGCGGCGCTATGGGGCAGAGTTCCGGCGGCTGGCCGAATTCGCCGACTTGCTGCGCCGTACAACGGCTCTCGGTGAAGATGTCGTACGGCTTGCCCATGACGGTTTGACAGGTGGGTTGTTTGACCCTGCTCTGGATGCTATGGAAGGCGATGTGACGTGAAGACCAGCCACAGTCAACTGGCGAACCTCATCTGGAAGGTGGCCGATCTCCTTCGCGGGAACTACAAGCAGTCCGAGTATGGCCGGGTGATCCTGCCGTTCACCGTGTTGCGGCGGATGGACTACGTCATGGAGCCGACACGCGAGCTGGTCTGGGAGAAGGACGCCGCCTACAACTTCCCCGACAAGGACGAGTTGATCTGCGACCAGATCGGTGTGCGCTTCTTCAACCGCTCGAAGCAGAGCTTCAAGACGATCGCCGCCGACCCTGCGAACGCTCGCAAGAATCTTGAGGACTACGTTCGGGGCTTCTCTAAGGCCGCCCGCGAGATCGTGGAGAAGTACGAGTTCGAGCGTCAGATCGTCCGCCTGGATAACGCCGGAGTGCTCTACAAGGTCATCACGGCCTTCGCCGACTTCCCTCTCGACCCCGAGCAGGTTGACAACCACGACATGGGGGTGATCTTCGAGGAGTTGATTCGCAAGTTCGCCGACGCCTCGAATGAGACCGCCGGAGAGCACTTCACCCCCCGTGAGGTCATCGAACTCATGGTCAACCTCCTCCTTGCCCCCGACCTCGGGAAATTCAGCCCAGGGGATGTCATCAACATCCTGGACCCTGCCTGCGGCACCGGCGGCATGCTCAGCGCGGCCGAGGAACACATCCGCGAGCAGGCAGTCCCCGGCCTCAACATCGAGGTGTTCGGTCAGGAGCTCAATGCCGAGTCCTACGCGATCTGTCAGTCCGACATGATGATGAAGGGTCACGACCCGGCCAACATCAAGCTCGGCAACTCCTTCAGCAATGACCGGCATCAGGGCAAGACCTTCGACTACATGCTGGCCAACCCGCCGTTCGGCGTCGAGTGGAAGAACGTCGAGGACGAAGTCAAAGCCGAGGCCGAGGCTCTCAAACACTCCGGCCGATTCGGGGCCGGCCTGCCGCGCATCAACGACGGTTCATTCCTCTTCCTCCAGCACATGACCTCCAAGATGCGCCAGCCGTCGCAGGGCGGCACTCGGCTCGCGATCGTCTTCAACGGCTCGCCCCTGTTCACCGGGGGGGCCGGCTCAGGCGAGTCGGAAATCCGGCGCTGGATCATCGAACGCGACCTCCTGGAGACTATCGTCGCCCTTCCCGACCAGCTGTTCTACAACACCGGCATCTCCACTTACTTCTGGATCCTGTCCAACCGCAAGGATCCGGCGCACAAGGGGAAGGTCGTTCTGATCGACGCCCGCGACTACTGGGCAAAGATGCGTAAGTCGCTGGGTGAGAAGCGCAAGGAGATCACCGACGGGCAGATCTTCGAGATCACCAAGCTATACGGCGAAGCGATCGACGCGGCCGAAGACCTATCGCACTGGGGCCACGGCAAGGTCAAGGTCTTCGACAACGAGGACTTCGGCTACCAGCGGATCACCATCGAGCGGCCGCTCCGGCAGCGGTTCGAACTGACCGAGGAGACCGTGAAGGCCATCGCGGAGACCAAGGCATTCGCGTCCTATAGAGAGGCCCAGCTGCTGCTTGAGGCCCTCAAGCCACTGATTGGTACAGCTTGGCCGACCCGAGCCGAGGCACGCAAGGCCATGCTGGCTGCTGCTGCCAAAGGCGGCGTCATCTGGCCAGGTGCCACCATCGACAAGGCAATTTGGGGCGTGATCGCGGTGTCCGATCCCGAGGGCGAGATCCAGATCAAGAAGGGTGAGCCACTTCCGGACCCCGACTTGCGTGACTACGAAAACGTGCCGTTGAAGGAAGATATCGACGATTACTTCGAGCGAGAAGTCCGGCCGCACGTCCCCAATGCTTGGATCGCTGAGGTCAAGGACCCAAAGACCAAAGAACTATCTCGCACCAAGATCGGCTACGACATCCCCGTCTCCCGGTACTTCTATACTTACAAACCGCCACGACCGCTTGCTGAGATCGATGAGGAACTAAAGCAACTTGAGGCCCAGATTCAGTCAATTCTGGGCGAGGTGATTAAGTGAGCAGCTCACAAACATGGCCATGGCTGCCGCCGTTGCCAGCAGATCGTCCGCTAGTTCGCCTGGGATTCATCAGCAGACTTCAGACAGGGTTAACTGTTCACGGTGGGCGCGATCTCGATGGCGATGTGGTGACGCGCCCGTATCTGAGAGTTGCCAACGTCCAAGCCGGTTGGGTGTCACTGGACGACATCACCGAAATTGTCGTCCCTCGCGAGATGGCGAACCGCAGCACCCTCCGCGAGGGCGATGTGCTGATGACAGAGGGAGGAGATCTCGACAAGCTGGGGCGTGGCACCGTCTGGAGAGACGAGATTCGAGGATGCCTGCACCAGAATCACGTTTTCGCCATCCGCCCTGATCCATCCAAGCTGAACGCGGATTATCTTGCCTGGGTTACTCAATCACTTCATGGGCGCTGCTATTTCGAGAGCACTGGGTCTCGGACAACGAATCTGGCTTCCACCAACAGCAGCAAGATCGCAGGCTTCCCAATCCCGCTGCCGAACCTCGACCTCCAGGAGCGGATCGCCGACTTCCTTGATCGGGAGATCGGTGCGATGAATGGTCTGTCGCTGTTGCGTTCCAGCAGCGAGAGGTTGCTTCGAGAGCGTCTCACGCTTCTCGTAGATGGAGCCGTTGTGGGAGATCCAGACGCTCTCCGAGAACTTGGTATCCCCTACCCTGCCGACATCCACCATCGCGTAAAGCTGTCTCGTGTTTGCGAGATCACTCCAGGCTTTTCGTTCCCTAGTGCCGAGTTCTCGCTGAACCCATCAGATACGAGACTGCTGCGTGGCGTAAACGTCGGAGTGGGCACTATCGATTGGTCCGAGTCCGTGTTCTGGCCTGCGGATCAGGCGAAGAAATTTGAGAGATTCTCGCTTAGGCAAGGCGATCTCATTATGGGTATGGACCGTCCTTGGATTTCTGAGGGATTGCGCTTGTCTATCATTCAAGATGCAGATCTTCCTGCTCTTCTCCTGCAGCGAGTCGCTCGCCTTCGCCCGCAGCGTGGCCTAAATGCAGATTTTCTATTCTGGACACTCTTCGCCTCACATCTTCGGAAGCTTGTTGAGGCTGAGCTTACTGGTGTATCTGTTCCGCATCTCAGTGGTGAGCAGATCGGTAGCTATCGTATCTGGCTTCCGGAAATGAAGGTACAGCGGATGATTGCCGAATCATTGCGGGAACAGGCAGCCGCACTGAAGGATTTGCGGTCGACAATTGATCGCCAACTGATGTTCCTCGCCGAGCGGAAGCAGACCCTTATCACAGCTGCAGTGACGGGACAGATCGATGCTACAACAGCTCGGGCGGTATAATGGGCCAGTCCACATCCCTCTTACGGCGAGTTCGGGTGACCAACCAAAGAGCATTGCCTTCTATGATATTACTTCTACGCCCTTGCTCGTATATCTGGGCCGGAATAGAGACGTCAATCGACTGCTGAAAGGTGTCTTATGAGCAGCGCGCACACCGAGAAGCCGTTCGAGGACGCGATCGAAACGTCCCTGCTGCGATCCGGGTGGAAGAAGAGTCTCTCCGCCCATTACAACCGCGAAATCGGGCTGGATACCTCCGAGATGTACGCCTTTATTGGGGCAACACAACCTGACGTTTGGGAAGAGCTGCTGCGCAGGCGGGGCGCGCGTGAGCCGTACGACCCGAAAAGAAATCCACAGCCGGTGGAGACCAATTCAGCGATGCGGGAGTTCGCCAAGCTGGTCGCTCGGGAGATCGATGGCCGTGGTGCCCTCGATGTGCTGCGCCGAGGAGTCAAGGACCAGGGTGTACGGATCGTGCTCGCCTACTTCCGGCCGAGCCATACACTGGCGGACGACGCTCTGAAGGAGTACGCCGAGAACCGGCTGACGATCACGCGACAGCTACGCTTTTCGGCCACCGATGTGATGCAGGCCCCGGACCTGACACTGTTTCTCAACGGCATCCCAGTGGCCACCGCCGAGTTGAAGAACGGCGGCACGGCCAGCAACGTGGGACATGCCAAGGATCAGTACCGCAGGCGGAACCCCAAGGAACTGCTGTTCGCCCGCCGTACCCTCGTGCACTTCGCCGTTGACCAGGACTTTGTGTTCATCACCACGCGCCTGGCCGGAGACAAGACGCGGTTCCTGCCGTTCAACACCGGCAGCCGAGGGCCGGGGAAGTATGGCGGGGCAGGCAATCCGCCACTGGCCGAAGGAGCCACCGGCTATCGCACGTCCTACCTGTGGGAGCAGGTGTGGGGGCCAGACGCCTGGCTCGATCTGCTCCAGAGGTTCCTACACGTTGAGGACGAGGGATTGAGGAAGGGCCGGGCGCCGGCGGCCAAGCGAGGCGACGCTCATCGCAAGCCGCTGATCTTTCCTCGGTTCCACCAGTGGCATGCCGTACGAGAACTGGCGGCTCATGCGGCACGGCACGGGGCAGGTGATAACTACCTCGTCGAGCATTCCGCCGGATCCGGCAAATCGAACTCGATCGCCTGGCTGGCGCACCGTTTGTCGTCGCTGCACACTCCGGCGGATCCCGCACTGATCGCCCCGGAGGCCCGCGCCAAGGGCATCGAGCCGAACGAGCCGGTCTTCGACAAGGTCATTGTGATGACTGACCGACGAGTGCTGGACAAGCAGCTCCAGGACACCATTCACCAGTTCGATCACGTGCTCGGCGTGGTCGAGCGCATCGATGAGGACTCCGACCAGCTCGCGAAGGCGTTGACCGGCCAGACGGCGCGGATCGTCATCACCACTTTGCAGAAGTTCAAATTCGTCAGGGAGAAGGTGTCGGGGCTCAACGACCGGCGATACGCGATCATCGTGGATGAGGCGCACTCATCGCAGTCGGGCGAATCGGCCGAGGGTGTGAAGGGGCTGCTCGGCAGCGGCAACGGTGACGAAGAAAGCGATCCGCTCACGGCTGCGGCCGCTCAGCGTGGGCGCCACCCCAACCTGTCGTACTTCGCCTTCACCGCCACCCCGAAGGACAAGACCCTCAATCTGTTTGGCACCAGGTCCCCGGAAGGAACACTGGAACCGTTCCACACCTACTCGATGCGGCAGGCCATCGACGAGGGCTTCATCCTGGACGTGCTGAGCAACTACAGCACCTACGACACCTACTTCCGGCTGCGTAACGCCGCCCTCGAGGTAGAACTGGAGGCGGACCCGACAGTCGACGCGCGGGCGGCTAGAGCTGCGCTGGTGCGCGCGGTCAAGCTCAACCCAGCCGCGCTTGATCAGCAAGCGCAGATCATCGTCGATCACTTCCGTGAACATGTCAGGTTCCGGCTAGGCGGACGCGCCAAGGCTATGGTCGTGACCGGCAGTCGCAGGCACGCCGTCCGGCTGTACCAGGCCATCCGCGCTTACGTTGACCAGCGCGAATTCACCGACTGCGGTGCTCTTGTGGCCTTCTCCGGCACGCTCACCCTCGACGGCACTGATTACACCGAAGGCAAGCTGAACGGGTTCTCCGACCGGGATACGCCCACCCGGTTCGGCTACGTCAAGGCTGATGACCCGCACGCGGCCACCCGGGATCAGGCTGAGTACCGGATCCTAGTGGTTGCGGACAAGTACCAGACCGGATTCGACCAGCCCCTACTGACTGCGATGTACATCGACAAGAAGCTGGAAGGGGTGGCCGCCGTTCAGACTCTGTCCAGGCTGAACCGGACCCATCCGCTCAAGCAGAAGGAGGACGTCTTCGTCCTCGACTTCGCCAACGACGCCGAGCGGATCCAAGACTCGTTCCAGCGGTACTACGAGGAGGCCAACGCCCAGCCTGCGGATGTCAACGTGCTCTACCGAATTGAACAGGAATTGCGCGGCTATCAACTGCTCGACGACGTGGAGATCGAGGCGTTCGCCCGCGCTCAAGTAGAGTCCGAGGCACCGGGAACGACCCGAGCAGAGATCGAGAAGGCACATGAACTGCTCAACCGGCTCACCGAGCCGGCCAGGGACCGCTATCGCAACGTGGAGGTCACAGACCCGGAGCGGGCTGAAGAGTTCCGTAAGAACCTGGACCAGTTCGTTCGCGCATACAGTTACCTCGCCCAGGTGGCAGGCTTCCCGGACCCGGAACTGGAAAGTCTCTACCGATTCGCCCGCTACCTCGCGGCCCGGATCAGGCCTGATGCCGGAGCTGGGGTTGACCTCGGGCCGGTAGACCTGACCCACTTGCGGATCGTCCAAGCCGGTCAGCAGGATGTGAATCTTGAGCCTCAGGGGCCACAACTTTTGCCCAGCTTCTCGGCCGATGGCAGCGGCGGTGGACGAGAGGAGGAAGAGGTACCGCTCTCCCAGGTAATCGCGGAAATCAATGACAAGTTCGGCTGGAATCTAGATACCGGCGATCAGATCTGGTTCGGCCAGCAGGTCATCGCGCTCGCGGAAAACGAGGCGATCCAGCAGGCAGGGCTGGTTCTCGACGACCTTGACAAGTTCGGCCAGGTCTTCGACAAGCACCTGCGCCGGGTGGTTGGCGAACGGGCCGAGGCGAACGACACGCTCGTGAAGCGGTTCTTCGGGGAAGATCCGGAATTCAAAGAGGTCTTTACTCAGGTGGCCCGCAAGCAAGCCTACGACCTGATCCGCCGACCAGTGCGAAGAGAGGCAGAACGGAGGCTGGGCCGTACAGGCGGAATGTCAGCAGACGGTAGATCCGAAGGGTAATCTCCTGCTTGTCGGAAATTGATCGCTACTGTCAGGCTGGTAGCCATGACCAATGCTCGGCACATCGCCCACCGCTACCGGCTGCACGAGCCGATCGGTCAAGGTGGCATGGGCGAGGTCTGGAAGGGTTACGACCCCGTGCTAGACCGACGTGTGGCGATCAAGTTGATGAAGGAACCGCATCCGCTCATCGGCGATCCGGAGATCGCACGCAAGCGGTTCCTGCGCGAGGTCAAGGCCTCCGCGAGCTTGAGCTGTCCGGGCATCCCGGCTGTTCACGACGCCGGCGAGGATCCGGACTCCGGTCACCTCTACGTCGTAATGGAGCTGCTGAGCGGGGCCGAGGTTCACGACCTGATCGGCGAGCAAGACTATCAGGAACACCCGCCTGCGATCGTGTGGGCGGCGGCTATCGGAGCACAGGTTGCGGCGACGCTCGCTGAAGTGCATCGGATCGGTGTGGTCCACCGGGATATCAAGCCGCGCAACTTGTTCGTCACGACGGGTGGCGTTGTTAAGGTGCTGGATTTCGGCATCGCGGCTCTTCTGGATGGCGGCGAGAACGCACGGCTGACCATGGTCGGGCAGACCATCGGTACCCCTCCCTACATGTCTCCCGAGCAATGCCTGTCCAGTGGTCTAGGGCCATCCACTGACGTTTATGGGCTGGGTTGTGTACTGCACGAGCTGGTGACGGGAAAGCTTGTCTTCGGCGCGGGCAACGACGTCAGGTATCACCATGTCCGCAGTGCGCCGCCTGCGATCACAAGCTTGCGTGCTGACGTCCCATCGGAGATCGAAGCGTTGATCTTGCGGATGCTCGCCAAAGACGCCGACGACCGTCCTGATGCGGAGGCCGTTTATGATGCGCTCCTGCCGTTCACGGTTTCTGGCGAAAGTACGCCACCACGACCGGATCTCGATCCAACACGGCCATTCAGCAGGCCCATGTCGGCGACGCCACGTCGGCGACCAGCACCGATAGTTCCCAGTACGCGCGAGGCGCTCTCCCCTGCAGAGGCCGAGCAGATCAGGGAACAGGCTGCTCAGCTCGCAGGTGCCGACCAGTTCGCTGCGGCAACCGACCTTCTCGTCGAGGCGATTGCCCGCAGTGGAGATGACCGGGAGCTGGCCGCGGACCTACGGATTCGGCTGGCCGGTGTGTTATTCACGGCAGGCGCGTACCGGCGTGCACTCAGTGAGTTCGAAGCCGCGAGGGCAACGTTCAGCCAGCTGTACGGGGAAGACGATCCGGACGTCCTGGAATGCCGTTACTACGCGGCAACTTGTCGATCGCTTCTGGGGGAGGACACCGTAGCCCTGGAAGCGTTCCAGAGCTTGCTGCCAGTCTGGGCGCCGGTCGCTGCAGAAGATGATCCTCGAACCGAGGACATTCGGCTTCAGATCGGCGTACTTCTCGCTCGAACGCGCAACTTCTCTGACGCACGATTGGTTCTCCAGAAGATACGCGAGAAGCGAGCGGAGAAGTTCGGCACCAGTTCCCCAAATGTTGCCGAGATCGACGGATACATCGCTCGCCTGCATCAATATGAGCAGGAGGAACCACCTACGGAGGAGGGCTGAGGCATACGGTGCCACGCGCGTGCTAGACAGGGACGTCCCCTTGCTCCGCACAACGATCTAGATTGCCCGCAAGGAAATTGATCGCTGTTCTCTGTCGGCGCCTGCGTTACCGTTTCGCACGGTTCGATGCATTAGATCTGGAGGGTGCTCGTGGCAACGAACAAGACGCTTGTGTGTCTGGCGAACTCCCGTAAGCACGCAGGGCGATGCGTCGCAGGGATCGTTGAGGGTAGCCAGACAGGGTGGATACGCCCCGTCAGTGCTCGCCCAACCGGCGAGGTCTCCCAGGGTGAGCGACAACTTGAAGACGGTTCAGATCCGCGTGTCCTCGACATCATATCCGTGCCACTTCTCCAGCCTCAACCACACAACTACCAGAGTGAGAATTGGATCCTCGATCCGAACCAGCGTTGGAGGAAAATTGGCCGGGCTGGATGGGGCGAACTACTCACACTTGAGCAGCATTCCGGGCCGTTATGGATCAACGGATACAGCTCATACCACGGCAGCAATGACCGCGTGCCAACTCGGCAAGCGGACACGCTCGGGAATTCACTGAAGCTTATCCGAGTCAGCCGAGTGAGGCTGCAGGTACACGTCCCTGGTATAGCGTTCGGTGATTCGACGCGGCGGGTTGTTAGGGCTCATTTCCGCCATGCAGGCTCTCAATATATACTCTCAGTGACCGATCCGGATTATGAGCACGCATACCTCGCCAAGCGAGACGGTATCTATGAAATAGGCGAATCATTCATCACAGTGAGCCTCGGCGAACCGCATACCGATGAATGTACATACAAGTTAGTTGCAGCCATTATGGAGCGAGCGAGGATCGAGACAGGAAGTGAGAAGTGACGCCCAACACCCTACTTACAATCGGCCACTCCACACATAGCTTCTCGCATTTGCTGAACCTGCTAGGAAAGCACGAAATCACGGCTGTTGCGGATGTGCGCTCGATACCCATCAGTCGGTTCACCCCCCACTTCAACCGAGACACCGTGAAGCGCAGTTTGCATGACGTCAGCATCAAGTACGTATTCCTCGGCAGAGAACTTGGAGCGCGCACGAACGACGCTAATTGCTACGTCGACGGACGGGTACAGTACCGGCGACTCGCCCAGACTCCTGAATTCGCCAACGGCATCAAACGCCTCCTGAAGGGTGCACGCACCGAGCGAATCGCCATCATGTGCACTGAGCAAGAGCCACTAGACTGCCATCGCACAATCCTTGTCGCGCGCGTGCTTGCAGAACACGGCGTCGCTATCGATCACATCCATGGGGACGGGCATACCGAGAACCACACCTCGGCAATGCGGCGCCTCATGGCCAAATTCGGCCTCGACCAAGATGACATGCTTTACACGCCAACCGAACGCCTAGAACAGGCACTGAGTCGCCAGGAACGCCAGATCGCGTATTTCAACGAAGACTTCGCATCATTGGGACACTAAGAAGATGAAAATCTATACGATTGGTTTCACGAGAAAAACCGCTGAGCGGTTTTTCGGACTGTTGCGTGAAGCTGGAGTGACAACGCTCGTTGATGTACGCCTGAACAACGTCTCACAACTGGCGGGTTTCGCCAAGCGTGATGACCTGAAATACTTCCTCAACGAGATCTGTGGCGTTAATTACGCTCACCGACTCGATCTAGCGCCGACGCAGCCCATGCTCGACGACTACAAGAAGCATGGCACTAGCTGGACAGCTTATGAAGAGCGTTTTTTGGAACTCATACAGCATCGTCACATCGAGGATACAATCTCACAGAATTTGATCAATAACGCGGTCTTGCTCTGTAGCGAAGACAAGGCGCAGCACTGTCACCGTCGTCTAGTCGCAGAGTACCTCGCACAGCACTGGAACAACGTCACGATTGAGCATCTGGACTGAAGCGCGCTTCAGCTGATTTCCTCCCATGGCACGTCGGTACCGTGCTGATGTACCGGTTCTATACTCTCGGAAGCGGGCGGATAGGAGATGTTGCGGGCCATCCCAGGAATTAGCGCCCGCTGCCTTTACGCCCACTCCAACGCCTCGATCTCGTCCGCTCTGAGCGGACACCCGCATGTGCCAACGTAACTTTCACAAGCAAGGCACACTGCCCAGCACGTGGAGAACCGACCACTGCCTTACTCCACGACCTTGCCTCACTGGCTAACAAGTTGGCTCCTCCTGAGCCGGTGTGAACTAATTCTTCGCTCATGGCACCAAGCCCGGTAGCGGCCCGATCGTCCGCGAAGGAGGAGGGGGACGCCGTACAACTGGACGCGTAAGAAAGCCAGCAGACGCGAATAGCCCGACTGATCGCCCAGCCAGCCACGGGTGTAGTACGTCAGGCCACGGGAATGTGGTGTATAGGGATGGGGATAACGCTGGGACATGTGCGTCCGGTGGCGCTCAGTCCTCGGACACAGACTCTTCGCCGATGTGATCCTGGTCGCTCTTGGATGCGGCCAGGATCTTTGTTTTCCCGGGCACCTTGGCCTTGCGGGTGTGGTTCGGCTCGCTCCAGGACGTCCATGCAGTCTTCTGGTCAGGTCGCGGCGGAGCCGTGCTGGCGCGTGGAAGCGCTGCACAAGTGCACGTATCCGCCGGCCGAGGCGGCAGTGCCGTTCATACACACGCTGGTGCTGGCCGAGACACTGACGTCCTCTTTGAAAGTGAGCCCAGAGGTCTCAGGAGGACCCGCCTGGCTCACCGGGTCGCCTTCGCGCCGACTCCCGGGGCGGTTTGCGGTTGGTGGGCGGGTCGGCTGATTGAGTTGGCCTCGCTTCGATGCTGGTCGCTGCTTGGGCAACCTGGGTTCGGTGTGTACAGGGGGGTGTCAGGGGGCGTGTCAGTGCTGTGACGGCTCGGTATCAGGGCGGTCGGCGAAGGTTGCGGACATGAACGGTTCCGGGGTTGCGGAACCGGGACACGACGAACTGCACGCGAGGAGATCGATGATGGAAAGCGGTAAGAGCGGCTTCTCCGAGGCGGGCCTGCGCAGGGTGCGTGAGGTGCTGGAGCGGCATGTGGAGTCGGGGAAGGTTCCCGGCGTGGTGGCGCTGGTCGGGCGGGGCGGGCGGGCCCATGTCGAGGCGGTCGGGACGATGCGGCATGACGGCGGGGAGCCGATGCGCAGGGACACCATCTTCAGGATGGCGTCCACGTCCAAGCCGGTCTCGATGGCGGCGGCGATGATCCTCCTGGATGAGTGCCGGATCCGGCTGGATGACCTGGTCGAGCAGTGGCTGCCCGAGCTCGCGGACCGGCAGGTGCTCAAGCGGATCGACTCTCCGCTGGACGACACGGTGCCGGCTCGCAGGCCGATCACCGTGCGGGACGTGCTGACCTCCACCTTCGGGCTTGGGATGGACATGACGGCGCTGGGCACGCCGATCATGAACGCGGTCTTCGAGAACGGGCTCACCCCCGACCTGCCCACGCCGATGCCCGAGCCGGACGAGTGGATGCGCCGCCTGGGCACGCTTCCGCTGATGTACCAGCCCGGCGAGCGCTGGCAGTACCACATCAGCAACGACCTGGTCGGGGTGCTGGTGGCGCGGGTGACCGGGCAGTCGTTCGAGACGTTTCTGCGGGAACGTCTCTTCGGTCCGCTCGGGATGACGGACACGGGGTTCCACGTGCCCGCCGATCAGATCGAAAGGCTGCCGGCGCTGTACGCCCCGGACCCGCAGACCGGCGAGTTCCACGTGTGGGACGACGCGGCGACCGGGCGCTGGAGCCGGCCGCCGGCGTTCCCGGGCGGTGGCGGTGGGCTGGTCTCCACCGTCGACGACTACCACGCCTACTTCCGGATGCTGCTGAACGACGGTGTGCACGAGGGGCAGCGGATTCTGTCGCGGCCCGCCGTACAGCTGATGACCACCAACCGTCTCACCGCCGAGCAGACGGCCGCGCGGACCACGATGGCCACCGACAACGTGCACCTGTCGTTCGGCCAGGGGCAGCACGGCGGCTGGGGGTACGGCATGGCCGTACGCACCTACCGCGGCGACTACGCCCCCATCGGCCAGTTCGGCTGGGACGGCGGCAGCGGCACCTCCACCTACGCCGACCCCCACCACGGGGTCACCGGCCTCCTGCTCACCCAGGTGGGCATGACCGTCCCGAGCTCGGCCCGCCTCATCCACGATTTCTGGACCACCCTCTACCAGGCTGTCGACGCCTGACCTTCGCGATGGGCGTCGGATCGCAGTGCCGCGGCGTGTCACGGGGTCGCTTCTGACCCCGTGACACCGCGCAGCAGATGGAGATTCTGTTCTCCACCCGCTGAGCTGGGGTTCCACGTGGCCGGCGAGGGACAAAGCCGAGCATTTATGCAGGTCACGCCATGTTTGGCGAAGCTCTTCCGCGTCGTTCGGTGATCGTCCACGGGGTGAAAACCGGGTGACATTTGGTGTCTCTTGCCGGAATGTTGGGCGGGGGCGATGAGTTTTGTCGGTGGTGCCGGTCAGTCTTTGCATGACCACGACTTCTTGTGAGACCCAAGGCTGGGATGCCAGCCGTGACCACGTCATATCCGACAATCCAGATCGAGGTTCCGTGTCCAGTCCTCAGCTCGACTCACCCGCCAAGCCCGCGACGGACGTCGTCGCGGGTCGTACCCCGGCCGTGATCCGGCTGCTGGTGCTCGCCACGTTCGTGGTCATTCTCAATGAAACGATCATGATCAATGCGATCCCGCAGCTCATGGAGGCTCTGCACATCACGGAGCAGACCGCCCAGTGGCTCTCGACCGCCTTCATGTTGACCATGGCCGCTGTCATCCCGATCACCGGATGGTTCTTGCAGCGCGTGTCCACACGCAGTGCGTACACCACGGCGATGGGCTTGTTCCTGCTCGGCACGGCGTTGGCCGCCGCCGCGCCGGCTTTTGAGGTGCTGCTTGCCGCCCGGATCATCCAGGCGTCCGGCACCGCGGTGATGATGCCGCTGCTCATGACCACGCTGATGCAGGTCGTGCCCGCTTCCGACCGTGGCCGGGTGATGGGCAATCTTTCCCTCGCCATCTCGGTCGCGCCTGCCATGGGGCCGGCGGTGTCGGGTTTGATCCTTCAGTTCGGCTCGTGGCGGCTGCTGTTCATCGTGGTGCTCCCCATCGCGGCGCTGATCACCTGGGGCGGGCTGAAGAGGCTCAAGAACGTCGGTGAGCCCAAGATCAGCACGATCGACTGGCTGAGCGTGGTGACGGCCGCCGCCGGTTTCGGCGGGTTCGTGTACGGTCTCAGCCGGTTCGAGGGCGGCTCCCCCGGGACCGCCGCCGCGATCGTGGGCGTCGGGCTGCTGCTGATCGGGGCCTTCGTCGTTCGTCAGATGTCGCTGCAGAAGCGCGGTACGCCGCTGATGGACCTGCGGACGCTGCGCCACCGCACGTACACCGTCGCGCTGATTCTCATGTCGGTCGCCTTCATGTCGATGCTCGGCTCGATGATCCTGCTGCCGCTGTATCTGCAGACCATCCGCGGGCTCAGCCCCCTGGAGACCGGCCTTCTGGTGATGCCCGGTGGTCTCGCCATGGGACTGCTCGGTCCGACCGTCGGGCGGCTGTTCGACAAGTTCGGTGGGCGGGTGCTGGTCATTCCCGGTTCCATCGGGATCATGCTCGCGCTGGTCGGGTTCACTCAGGTCACCATGACCATGCCGTTCTGGCAGATTCTGGGCCTGCATGCTCTGCTCATGGTGAGCCTGGCGGCCACGTTCACTCCGGTGTTCACGCTCGGGCTCGGTGCGGTTCCGTCGGATCTGTACTCTCACGGCAGCTCGATTCTGAGCACGTTGCAGCAGGTGTCCGCGGCCATCGGCACCGCGCTGGTGATCACCGTGATGAGCGCGCGGGCCGACTCGCTGAAGGCCGAGGGCGTCCTGGCGAACGTCGCCCTTCTCGACGGCATGCGGCTGGCGTTCATCATCGGCGCGGTGCTGTCCGTGGCCGTGGTGATCACCGCTCTGCTCCTTCCCGCTCGGGCGGACAACGCCGTCGAGCACTAGAAAGCACTGATTCGTGAGGGTCCGCCGGTGAGTGGCGGGCCCTCACGGGTGTTCAGGGTCCATGTCGTACGCGTCCGTAGTCGGCCAGGGCGTGGAAGGCGGTTTTCGGGTCCCAGGGAAGACCTGGGTAGGCGGTGCCGGTGCGGGCGTACTCAAGGACCTTGACGACGCCGAAGGCGGCGGTGTCGAAGTCGCGCTCGGGGTCGTCGGAGTGGGGCAGGTGCCGGTTGGCGAAGGTGTTGACGAAGGCCGCGTCCACGCCTGCCTCCTCGTAGATGGTGAGGAGTTCCAGGACGTATCTCGCCTGTTCGTCCTCGTCCCTGGTCACGGGGGCGAGGCGGCGGGGGCGGGCGTGCTCATCGAACTCGACGATGGAGTCGCCGCGGCCGCCGAGGGCCGCGGCTCCCTTGTGGGTGGCGCAGCCGAACTCGGTCACCGCGAACGGCTTGCCCTGCGCGACCTGGGCCCGCAGTCCTTCCAGCCAGCCGGGCGGGGTGGTCGCGTCGCGGTAGCCGGCGTCGGTGGCGATGACGTCGAACGGCGTCCAGTCGACCCTCTCGAAGGGGAGCGAGGCGTAGCCGACCTGGCCGGTGAAACGTTCGCGTACCCCTGCCACGGCCTCCTTGAGGAAGGCGTTGACGGCGCTGTGCAGAGCGGGGAGGGCGGCGCGCATGCGTTCGGGGTCGCTGAAGAGGCCCAGGCGCTCCTCAAGGGTGTCGCCGGGCAGGAAACCACTGGTGAACAGGCTGATCTCCGAGCCGGTGAGAAGGACGACGTTCGCCCCTGAGCGGCGCAGGCGTTCGGCTCGCTCGGCGGCGTCGAGGAGGAACGCCATCAGCTCGTCCTGGGTCAGGCCGTTGGTGAACGGCGAATACCAGATCTCCAGGCCCGCTTCCGCCGCGTGCCGGGCCGCGGTTTCCAGGCGGTCCTGGACGCCTCCGGTGATGCGTACGGCGTCGCAGCCCAGGTCGTCGTGGATGATCCGCATCTCCCTGCGGACGACGCCGGGGTCGAAGGGCTCGTGGGTGGTGGATCCGGCGGAGGTGAAGCCGGTGTCGTAGGTGATTCCGTAGGCGCGCATCAGAAGTCCATCTCCCCACCACTCGGGACGGCAGGGGCCTTGTCCGGCTTCTCGGCGATGACGGCTTCGGTGGTGAGGAAGAGTGCCGCGATGGAGGCGGCGTTCTGCAGGGCCGAGCGGGTGACCTTGGCGGGGTCGAGGATGCCCGACTCGAACATGTT
>NZ_JBITGF010000023.1:0-31622 GCF_044456745.1 Nonomuraea sp. NPDC050790
CTTCTCCAGCACGACGTTGCGCCCCTTGGGACCAAGGGTCACCTTCACGGCGTCGGCGAGCTGGTTCATGCCGCGCTCGAGACCGCGCCGGGCGTCCTCGTCAAACGCGATCATCTTGGCTGCCATAAGGCTAGACCTCCCAGATACAGGGTGGCTTCTCAAGGATCGAGCCGACGCCCGCGACGGCAGCGTGCCCGGCCCGGAGGCCGAACACTTGGGCCCGCATCTCCGTTCGGCAGGCCCCGATCGTCTCGATCCAGGTGTTGGCACTCACGTGGAGAGAGTGCCAACGAACTGTTTAGCACTCTACCCGGTCGAGTGCAAGCGAATGCCACCCCGTCGCAGGTCAGGCCCGATCCCCTCGCGAGATCGGGCCTGTCCTGGTGAGACGAAAGGTGTTGGCAGAACCGCACGGACTGCGCTGCCGTGCGGGCTGCCTCGGTGCGTGGTTCAAACGGTGCGGACAGATTCCGCCTGCGGCCCCTTCTGGCCTTGTGTGATCTCGAACTCGACCCGCTGGCCTTGTTCGAGCGATCTGTAGCCGTCCATCATGATCGCTGAGTAATGGACGAATACATCTTTACCACCGTCGACCGCGATGAAACCGTAGCCCTTGTCCGCGTTGAACCACTTGACGGTGCCCTGCGCCACTTCCGACTCCTCTTACTGGGCTCTGGATCCCGCCCATTCCTCCGCGAGATCCGCGTTCGCCGCTTTTACCGAAAAACTGGCGGCGATCGCCCTCGACCATACCTGTGGCATGCCGTTGGGCAACAGAGTCAATCTGAAAACTGCCTATTTCATCCTTCGAAGAGTTGAATTTTCCAGAAATGGGAAGGGCACCTCCGAAGAGGTGCCCCAGTCCTAAGAGTGTGCGAAGCGTTAGCCTCCGGCTACTGCGGGGATGATGGAGATCTCGCTCCCCTCGGGGGCCGGAGTGTCGAGCCCGTCGGCGAATCGGACGTCCTCTTGCCCAACGTAAACGTTGACAAAACGCCGAATCTTGCCCGATTCATCGAGAATTCGGGCGCCGATCCCCGGGTAGTCGCTGTCCAGCTTCTGAAGGACCTCGCGCAGCGTCGCACCGTCGCCACTGACCTCCGCGTTACCCCCCGTGTAGGTGCGCAGAATGGTGGGAATCCGCACAGATACGCTCATGCCTAAAACTTCCTTTCAGATGGCGCGGAACGCGTCGAGAGAGGGCCGGATGACAGCGGTGGGTTCGGCGATCGACGACACCGCGTCAAGGGTCTTGAGGCCGTCGCCGGTGTTCAGCACCACTGTTTCCGCCTCGGGATCCAGCGTGCCGTTTTCCACCAGCTTCTTGAGCACGCCCACGGTGACGCCGCCCGCGGTCTCGGCGAAGATGCCCTCCGTGGACGCCAGGAGCTTGATGGCCGCGACGATCTCGGCGTCGGTGACGTCCTCCACCGCCCCTCCCGTACGGCGGGCGATGTCGAGCACGTAGGGCCCGTCAGCCGGGTTCCCGATGGCCAGCGACTTGGCGATGGTGTCCGGCTTGACCGGCTGGACCACGTCGTGCCCCGCCTTATACGCCGCCGACACCGGCGAGCACCCGAGCGCCTGGGCCCCGAACACCTTGTACGGCGTGTCCTCGACCAGCCCGAGCGCCACGAGCTCCTTGAAGCCCTTGTCGATCTTCGTGAGCTGGGAGCCGGAGGCGATCGGGATGACGATCTGCTCGGGCAGCTTCCAGCCGAGCTGCTCGGCGATCTCGTAGGCCAGCGTCTTGGACCCCTCGGCGTAGTAGGGCCGCAGGTTCACGTTGACGAAGCCCCACTTGTCGCCCAGCGGGTCGCCGATGAGCTCGGAGCAGAAGCGGTTGACCTCGTCGTAGGTGCCCTCGATGCCGATGAGCTTGCCGCCGAACACGCGGGCCATGGCGATCTTGGCCTGCTCCAGGTCGGCGGGGATGAACACGCACGCGTCGAGCCCGGCCCTGGCCGCGGCGGCGGTGACCGCGCCGGCCAGGTTGCCGGTGGAGGAGCAGGACAGGGTGTGGAAGCCGAAGTTGCGGGCCGCCTCGACGGCGATGGCCACCACCCGGTCCTTGAAGGAGTGGGTGGGGTTGCCGGAGTCGTCCTTGATGTGCAGCGACCTGATGCCGAGCGCCCGGCCGAGGTTGCCGGCCTTGACCAGCTTGGTCCAGCCGGGGTTCATGTTCTGCTTGGCGGCCACGTCGACGGGGACGGGCAGGAGCGCCTGGTAACGCCAGATGTTGGTCGGACCGGACTCGATGCGCGAGCGGGTCACCGTACCGAAGTC
The DNA here is from genome assembly GCF_044456745.1 of Nonomuraea sp. NPDC050790. Lineage (NCBI taxonomy): Bacteria > Bacillati > Actinomycetota > Actinomycetes > Streptosporangiales > Streptosporangiaceae > Nonomuraea > Nonomuraea sp. NPDC050790. The sequence goes on from NZ_JBITGF010000023.1 coordinate 2,287, forward strand.
ATAGGCCACTTCGAGTGGCCCGAAACACTCCAGACACGCGAAACTGGGGCCGAGGTCATAGCGGGTGCCGCACTCGCGGCAGGAGAGAGCTACAGCAGGACCGAAGTCAAGCGACATGAAGCGAGGCCTTCCCTCATCTTCGCCCGCGGCCACCTTGACCGCAGACCGGAATTGGCACCTTGTCCCGGTCGGCCTCGCGGGTGCGAGTCACAATCCGGGAGGGTTGCCGGGGCTTCGCAGGGCCGGTCCCTCCACCCCTCTGGATGAGCAATATGTAGTTGTCGGAATGGACTCTACCTGGTCAAGACGATCGGTTGACCACCCGTCTCGACCAGTGAGACCATCCGTCTCATCGATAGTCCTCCCCGAGCACCCCCTGCACGTACTTGCGCGCCTGGTGGATGCGGGATTTCGCGGTGCCGAGCGGGATGCCCAGCTGCTCGGCCACCTCGTTGTAGTCGAGCTGGACGATGTCGCGCAGCACCAGCGCCTGCGCCAGGTCGGGCTTGGACGCCTCCAGCGACTCCATCGCGTCGAGCAGGTCCAGGCGCGAGCCCGCGATCACGCTCACCCTGGCCACGTCCGGCTTCTGCGTGGGCAGCTCGTCGGAGCTCTGCTCGGCCGCCCTGCGCTTCAGCGAGCGGTAGGTCGTGCGGGCGCAGTTGGCCGTCACGATGTGCAGCCACGTGCTGAACCGCGCCCGGCCCTCGAATCGCCCGATGTTGCGCGCGACGGCCAGAAGAGTGTCCTGGCAGGCCTCCTCCGCGTCCTGGTGATAGGGCAAGATTCGCGCGCAGTGCCGTAGTACGTCCGGCTCGATCCGCCGCAAGAGCTCGCCGAGTGCGCGATGATCTCCAGCGGCTGCGGAGCGGGCCAGTTCCTCGGTTAGCTCATCAAGCGCCATAGCGGGATCCTATGAGCGGAGGATAGTTAAATGAACAGCGTCCTGGTCGCCTCGAACCGCGGTCCTGTCTCGTTCACCGTCTCCGACGACGGCGTTCTCACCATGAAACGCGGTGGCGGCGGCCTGGTATCCGGACTTTCCGGCGTGGCGAAGGACGAAGGCGTGCTGTGGGTCTGCGCGGCCCTTTCCGACGGCGACCGCAGCGCCGTACGGCAGGCCCCCGGCGGCCGCCTCGACCAGGCCGGCTACGACACCGGCGCGCTGCGCATGCTGGACATCGCCCCCGCGACCTTCCACCGCGCCTACAACGCCGTGGCCAACTCCACGCTGTGGTTCGTCAACCATCTGCTCTACGACATCCCCAACGCCCCGCACTTCGGCACCAGGTTCCAGCGCGAGTGGGAGTCCTACCGCGACTACAACGGCGCCTTCGCGCTGGCCCTGGCCGAGGAGGCCGGGCACGAGGCGCGGGTGATGGTCCAGGACTACCACCTGACGCTCACCCCCGCGATGCTCCGCGCCGAGCGCCCCGACCTGCGCATCGCCCATTTCAGCCACACCCCGTGGGCCCCGCCGGAGTACTTCGCGCTGCTGCCCGACGAGGTGGCCCGCGAGGTCCTGGAGGGCATCCTGGGCGCCGATCACGCCGGGTTCCTCACCGAGCGGTGGGCGCGGGCGTTCACCGACTGCTGCGTGGCCCTGCTGGGCGCGCGGGCGGACGCGCGCGGCGTCACCCACGAGGGCCGCACGACCAGGATCGGCGTGCACCCGCTCGGCGTCGACGGCGAGCAGCTCTGGCGGCGGGCCTGCGAGCCGGACGTGGAGTCGAACATGGCGGTGCTGCGCGATCAGGTCGGCGACCGGAAGCTGATCGTCCGCATCGACCGCACCGAGCTGTCGAAGAACATCGTGCGCGGGCTGATGGCCTACCGCGAGTTCCTGGCCGCGCACCCGGAATGGCACGGCCGCGTGGTGCACCTGGCCTTCGCCTACCCGAGCCGCCACGACCTGCCGGAGTACCGCGAGTACACCGCGGCCGTGCAGCGCTGCGCCAAGGAGATCGAGGACGAGTACGCCACCGAGGACTGGGACCCGCTGATACTCAACGTCAACGACGACTACGCGCGCAGCCTGGCCGCCTACCGGATGGCCGACGTGCTGCTGGTCAACCCGATCCGCGACGGCATGAACCTGGTGGCCAAGGAGGGCCCGATCCTGTCGCCCCGCTGCGTCCTGGTGCTCTCGCGCGAGGCCGGCGCCGCCGCCGAGCTGGGCGCGGACGCGCTGGTGGTCAACCCGTACGACGTGCTGGAGACCGCGCAGGCCCTGCGCACGGCCCTGGTCATGCCCGAGGACGAGCGCACCGGCAGGGTGGCCCGCCTGGCCGCGGCGGCCACCGCGCTGCCGCCGCAGAAGTGGCTTGCGGCGCAGCTCGATGCCCTGACTTAATGCGATAAGTGACCACAGTCCGGATCCGTCTGACCCGTGATCTCCCGACCTGGCTCGTCTACCTCCAGCTCGGCGCCTTCGCCACCTACCTGTACGGCCTGAGCGCCGTCCTCCCGCTGCTGCGCCAGGAACAGCAGGTCTCCAACGCGGTCGCCGCCCTGCACGGCACCGCGATGGCCGCCGGAACGCTCCTCGCCGGGGCGGCGCTGCCGTACCTGGAACGCAGGTACGGCCCGCGCGCCACCATCTGGGGCAGCCTGGCCGGCATGAACGCGGCCCTGGTGCCCCTCATGGTCACCGCCGCTCTGCCCGCCACCCTCGCCAGCTACGGTCTGGCCAGCCTCTTCGGCTCGGTCGCCCTCTACGCCATGATGGCCGCGCTCAGCGACCACCACGGCCCGGCCGGACCCGCGGCGATCAGCGAGGCCAACGCGGTCGCGATCCTGTTCGGCATCGCCATGACCTACGCGATCAGCGCCACCGCGCAGACCGCGCTCGGCTGGCGGGCCGCCCTGCTGATCACCCCGGTCACCACCGCCCTGCTCGCGCTCACGCTCGGCCGCGTGCGCGTGGCCGGCCGCCCCCACGACGGCGGCGCCCGCGCGAGCGCGCCACCGCCCGGCTGGCGCTTCTACGTGGCGGGCGGCGTGCTCTTCCTCGTGGTCGCGCTGGAGTTCTGCTTCAACCTGTGGGCGGTGCAGCTCTTCGCGTCCAACACCGGGCTGAGCGTGGCGGCGGCCACGACCGGCCTGACCGCGTTCACGGCCGGCCTGGCCGTCGGCCGCTTCGCCGGGACGCCGCTGGCCCTGCGCCTGAGCACGCCCACGCTGCTGACCGGCGCCCTGCTGCTCACCGCGGTGGGCTGGCTGCTGTTCTGGTCGAGCACCCAGCCGGTGCTCGCCTACGCGGGGCTGGCGATCAGCGGGCTGGGCGTCTCGCTGCACTTCCCGCTCGCGCTGGCCGGCGTGCTCGCCTACGACCCGGTCCGTGCCACGGCCGTCTCGCCGGTCTGCGCGGGGCTGGCGATGGCGGCGGGGCCGTTCGCGCTGGGGGCGCTGGCCGACGGGTTCGGGACCCGCACGGCCTTCCTCATGGTGCCGGTGCTGATCGCGCTGGCGGTCGCGGGAGTTCTGGTCAGCCGCGAACGGCTGCCGCCAGCTCCTTGAGCAGCGCCATCACGCCGTCGGGCCCGTCGACCACGAGGTCGGCCCGCTCGGCCAGCTCGCTCACCTCGGCCGAGCCGCTGCACACGGTCACGCCGGGCAACCCCGACGCGCGTACCGCCTCGAAGGCGGCCAGATCCCCCAGATCGTCGCCGGCGAACATCACCGACCGGGCCGCGCGCTCGGCCAGGAACAGCGACAGCGCCTGGCCCTTGTCCATGCCGGGCGGGCGCAGCTCCAGCACGTAGCGTCCCGGCTCGACCACCAGCCCGTTGCGCGCGGCCAGCGCCGCGAGGGGCGCGCGCAGCGCCTCGAAGGCGCCGTCGGGATCGGGACTGCGCCTGGTGTGTACGGCGACCGCCCGCCCCTTGTCCTCGACCGCCACCCCGGCCAGGCCAAGGGCGTCGAGCAGCATCGGCAGCTCGGCCTCGGCCCGTGGCACGCCCGCGGGCGGCGGCGGCGCGCTAATCCTGCCGTTCTCCCACCGTTCGAAGCCGTAGTGCCCGAGGATCACCAGGCCGGGCACCTCGGCCAGGTCGGGGCCGAGTTCGAGGACGACGGCGGGGGGCCGGCCGGTCAGGATGACCACGGACGCCACCCGCGCGCTCAGCTCGGCCAGGATGCCGGGGGCCGCCGGGTGGATCCTCGCGGCGGCGGGATCGGGCACGATGGGCGACAGGGTGCCGTCGAAGTCGAGCCCGATCACCGCCCCTGACGGCTCTTTCACGATCGCTTGGATTCCAGGGATGTTCCTCACGCGGCTGGAGTACCCAGCCACCTAGGGACGCATGCCGAGTCGCCGGGCCGCCCGCTCGCGCTGCCGCGTGGCCCGCAGCCGGCGCAGTCGCTTGACCAGCATCGGATCCTGCTCCAGCGCCTCGGGACGATCGATGAGTTCGCCGAGGAGCTGGTAGTAACGCGTGGCGGAGAACCCGAAGGTCTCCTTGATGGCCTGCTCCTTCGCGCCGGCGTAACGCCACCATTGGCGCTCGAAGGCGAGGAGCTGGAGGTCTCGTTCGGTGAGGGGCTGACGGGTCGGTTCCTGGGCAGCACTGTCACCGCCGACCGGTGCGGTGTCCATGGTCGTCCTCCTCGGAAGGGCGTACGGCGCTCACGCCGTACGCACGCGGCCCGTGGCCATCGTAATGTGCCAAAGCCGGGTGTTCACCGCGGATCGGGAGACGTACAGTCACGAAGTGTGACCTCAGTCATAACGCTTCTCACCGATTACGGACTCGAGGACGGCTACGTGGCCGCCTGCCATGGCGTGATCGCCGGAATCGCGCCGCAGGCCCGCGTCATCGACGTATGCCACCTCATCCCTTCGGGCGACGTACGGCGCGGCGCGGCGGTTCTCGCGCAGACCATCCCGTACATCCCGCCGGGCGTGCACATCGGCGCCGTGGATCCGGGGGCGGGCGGCGCCAGACGCGCGGTCGCCGTGTCCGCGGGCGGCCGGGTGTTCATCGGGCCGGACAACGGCCTGCTGTCCTGGGCCGTGCACGCCTGCGGCGGCGCCGAGTCCGCGTACGAGATCACCAACGACGCGCTCTTCCTGCATCCGGTCTCGCCGACCTTCCACGGCCGCGACGTGTACGCGCCGGTGGCGGGGCGGTTGTGCGCCGGGGCCGAGCCTTCCGAGCTGGGGCCGGAGATCCCGCTGATCAGGCTGGTCTCGCTGCCGGAGCCGACGTCGGTGCTGCGCGAGGGCTCGGTGGAGGGCGAGGTGGTCTCGGTCGACCGCTACGGCAACACCCAGTTGTCGATCGCGGCGGGCGACCTGGCGGCGCTCGGGGTCCGGGTGGGCGACACACTCGGCGTCTGGATGGGGCGCAGGCAGTTGGCCATGCCGTACCGGGAGACGTACGCGGCGGTGCCGCCGGGTGAGCTGGTGGCCTTCGCCGACTCGGCGGGGCTCATCGCCATCGCCGTGAACTCGGGCGATGCCGCCCAGCGCCTGGGGCTCCCACCGGGCGCGCATGTGCGCCTTTCCCCCTCTCCGGTGCGATAGGGACATTACCCCGCGTATCGGTCTGTTTACCGAAGCGTCGGATTGAATCATCGACCGCGTGCCAGAATGCACGGCAGTTCGAGCGCCTCCTCCCCCCTTCCCCCGAGGCAGACGTGTTCCTGCTGTCCGTCGCACTGTTGTCCCTCCTCCCCTTCCCGTGGGGCTCGGCCGAGCCCGCGGTGAGCGAGCGCTGGCACGCCTGGCCGGTGACCAGGGTCTTTCCCGCCGCGCTCGCCGGCGCCAGCCCGTCCGGCGCCAGGGTGACCTACCTGCTGGCCGGCGTCGCGCCGGAGGCGCCCTGCCGGGTCGCGCTCCAGCCCGCCGCGGCGGCCATGCTGCCGCGCTGCCTGACGGCCCTTCGGGCCACCTACACCGACAGCACGCAGACCTTCGTCGTCACCGTGGGCGTGGCCGTGCTCGACGGGCCCACTCCCCCGGTACGCGCCGGCGGCCGGCCGCCCACCGTGCGGCCCGTGGCCTTCCCCGGCGGCCCGGCCGAGCGGTTCGGCGAGGCCCAGTACGTCACCGGCGCCGTGGCGGCCTCCGGCGGGCCTTACACGGTCCTCACCGCCGCCGGGTACGCCGACGGCCGGCCGTACCAGAGAGAGGGCGGGACGGAGCCGCGCCTCGGCGCGGCGGCCACGCAACTGGCGCAGGCCCTGCACAAGGCGCTCACCCGGTGATCCGCGCCGCCGCCTGGCTGCTGCCGGTCTGCCTCGTCACCCTGCTCATCGCCGGCCCGCCCCCGAGCGGCATGCGCAACGTCACGGCGCGCACAGGGGCCGCCGCCGTGGCCGCGCGGCAGCAGCAGTGGCAACTGGCCGCGCTGCGCGTGCCGGCGGCGTGGAAGGTGAGCAGGGGCGAGGGCGTGCTGGTGGCCGTGCTCGACACGGGCGTGGACGGCCGCCACCCCGACCTGTCGGGAGCCGTCGTGGAAGGGCCCGACCTGACCGGTCCGGCCCGCGGGCAGGCCAGGAGCGGCCACCACGGCACCGCGATGGCCAGCCTCATCGCCGGGCGCGGCCACGACGGCAGGGGCGTGGTGGGCGTCGCGCCGGCCGCGCGGGTGCTGTCGGTCAGGGTGACGCTGGAGAACGACGATCCGCTGCGCGGCAGGCGGCGCGCGAGCGCGGCCGGCCAGGACGCGCTGGCCCAGGGCATCAGGTACGCCGTCGACCGGGGCGCGCGGGTCGTCAGCATGTCACTGGGCGGCGGCAGCGGCTCGTGGGAGGGCTCGGCGGCCGAGGAGGAGGCGGTGCAGTACGCGATCTCCCGCGGGGCCGTGCTCGTCGCCTCCTCCGGCAACGACGGCGACGCCGCCAACCGCAAGAACTTCCCCGCCGCCTACCCGGGCGTGATCGCCGTGGGCGCGGTGGACCGGCGGATGCGGGTGCCGCGCTTCTCCAACCGCCAGGACTACCTGTCGGTGGTCGCTCCCGGCACCGGGATCGTCAGCGCCGACGGCCCCGGCGGGTACGTGGTCGGCGACGGGACCAGTTCCGCGGCGGCGATGGTGGCCGGGATCGCCGCGCTGGTCAGGGCGGAGTATCCGGAGCTGTCGCCCTACCACGTGCGCACCGCCATCGAGCGCGGCACCAGGAAGCGGCCGGCCGACGGGCACAGCCGCGCCTACGGTCACGGCGTGGCCGACGCCTCGCTCGCGCTGCGCGAGGCGGGACGGCTGGCCGTGCCTCCCGCGTCGCGGATCGGGCAGGTCGGCGGCCACTTCGGCGGCGGTCCGCCGCCGGCGCGGCCGGCCTCGCGGCTGCCGGTGGTGGTGGCGATGATCGGGCTGACGGTCGCGATGTCGGCCAGGGTGGTGGTGCTGCACCTGCGGCGGCGAAGGCATTTTCCCTAGCAAGCGCTTGTGTGATACTCGTCGGTATGACCTTGGCGATCGACGGCTGGTTCAGCATCGGCGACGACGGCACCCACCTGCTCGGCACCCGGTGCGCCGACTGCGGCACCGTCAGCTTCCCGCCGCAGCGGGGCTTCTGCCGCAATCCGCACTGTTCGGGCGAGACGCAGGAGGAGACCCGGCTGCCGCGCCAGGGCACCGTCTGGTCCTACACCAACGCCTGCTACGCGCCGCCGCCGCCGTTCGCGGCCGCGGAGCCGTACACGCCGGTGACGCTCGCCGCGGTCGAGCTCGCCGAGGCGGGCATCATCGTGCTCGGCCAGGTCAAAGACCTGACCGTGGACGAACTACAGGTCGGCATGGAGCTAAGGCTCACCCACGGCCCCCTCGCCGACGGCCCGCTGGTGTGGATGTGGGAGGCGGCCCGATGAGCACCTTGGTCATCGGCGCGGGCATGCACCCGTGGGGCAAGTGGGGCAAACCCTTCATCGAGTACGGCGTGGCCGCCGCCCGAGCCGCCCTGGCCGACGCCGGCGTGGCCTGGACCGACGTGCAGTACGTCGTCGGCGCCGACACCATCAGGAACGGCTACCCGGGCTTCGTCGCCGGCGCCACCTTCGCCCAGGCGCTCGGCTGGACCGGAGCCAGGATCGCCTCCTGCTACGCCGCCTGCGCCTCGGGCGCGCAGGCCATCGACCTGGCCAGGACCCGAATCCTCGCCGGCCTGTGCGACGTCGCGCTCGTCGTCGGCGCGGACTCCACGCCCAAGGGCTTCTTCAAGCCGGTCGGCGGCGAGCGTCCCGACGACCCGGACTGGCTGCGCTTCCGGCTGCTCGGCGCCACCAACCCCGCCTACTTCGCCCTCTACGCCCGCCGCCGGATGGCCCTGCACGGCTCGACCGCCGCCGACTTCGCCGCCGTGAAGGTGAAGAACGCCGCCTGCGGCGCGCTCAACCCCATGGCCCGCTACCGCAAACCCGTCACCGAGCAGGAGGTGCTCGCCTCCCCGATGGTGGCCGACCCGCTGCGGCTCATGGACATCTGCGCCACCTCCGACGGCGGCGCCGCGCTGGTGCTGGCCTCCGCGGAGTTCGCCCGCCGCCGCGGTATCACCCACCCGGTACGGCTGGCCGCCGTCTCGACCGTCACCCCCACCTTCCCCAACACCACGCTGGAGCTGCCCGCCTTCGCCACCGACTCGGCGGCGGCCGTATCCCCGCCGGAGCGCCCCTTCCGCGCGGCCATCGCCCACGCCGCCTACGAGGAGGCGGGACTCGGCCCCGGGGACCTGTCGTTCGCCGAGGTCTACGACCTGTCCACGGCCCTGGAGCTGGACTGGGTCGAGGACGTCGGCCTGTGCCCGCCCGGCGAGGCCGAGAAGATGCTGCGGGCCGGCGACACCGCGCTCGGCGGCCGGGTGCCGGTGAACCCGTCCGGCGGGCTCGCCTCCTTCGGCGAGGCCATCCCCGCCCAGGCCATCGCCCAGGTGTGCGAGCTGACCTGGCAGTTGCGCGGGAGCGCGGGCGCCCGCCAGGTCGAGGGCGCGCGCGTCGGCCTGGCCGCCAACCAGGGCCTGTTCGGCCACGGCTCGGCCGTCATCGCCACCACGTGAAAAAAAGGGGGGCCCTCCGCGGAGGACCCCCCTTTTTTCACCGTGTTCTAACCGATGTGCACCACGTCGTGGGTCTCGGCGAAGTGGCACGCGCTCTCGTGCGCGGTGCCCGGCCGGATCTGCAGCAGCGGCTCCTCCTCCGCGCAGATCTCCTGGGCCTTCCAGCAGCGGGTGCGGAAGCGGCAGCCCGACGGCGGGTTGGCCGGCGACGGCGGGTCACCCTGGAGGATGATCCGCTCCCGCAGTTCGCGCCCCTCGGGGTCGGGGACCGGGACCGCGGAGAGCAGAGCCTGCGTGTACGGATGCGCGGGCTTGTCGTAGACCTCCGTGTCCTTGCCGAGTTCCACCAGCTTGCCCAGGTACATCACGCCCACCCGGTCGGCGATGTGGCGTACCACCGACAGGTCGTGGGCGATGAAGATGTAGGCCAGGTTGAACTCGTTCTGCAGCCGCTCCAGCAGGTTGATGACCTGCGCCTGGATCGACACGTCCAGCGCCGAGACCGGCTCGTCGCAGACGATGATCTCCGGCTGCAGGGCCAGCCCGCGCGCGATGCCGATGCGCTGGCGCTGACCGCCGGAGAACTGGTGCGGGTAGCGGTTGATGTGGTCGGGGTTGAGCCCGACCACCTCCAGCAGCTCCTGCACCTTCTTGCGCCGGTCGCCCCTCGGCGCGACCTCCGTGTGGATGTCGTACGGCTCGCCGATGATGTCACCGACGGTCATCCGGGGGTTCAGCGAGGTGTAGGGATCCTGCATCACCATCTGGATGTTGCGCCGCATGCGCTTGAGCTCGCCGCCGCGGGCGTGGGCGATCTCCCTGCCGCTGATCTTGACCGAGCCCGACGTCGGCCGCTCCAGCGCCATGAGCACCTTGGCCAGCGTCGACTTGCCGCAGCCCGACTCGCCCACGATGCCCAGGGTCTCGCCCTTGTGCAGGTCGAAGGAGACGCCGTCGACGGCCTTGATCGCGCCGATCTGCTTCTTGATGACGATGCCCTGGGTCAGCGGGAAGTGCTTGACCAGGTCGCGTACCTCAAGGATCGGCTCACTCGTGGGTGCCATCGAGGACCTCCCTCCAGTAGTGGCAGGCGCTGCTGCGCGTGCCGCTGATCTCATACAGCGCCGGGGACTCGGTGACGCAGATGTCCTGGCGGTACGGGCAGCGGGGGTGGAAGGCGCAGCCGGACGGCATGTCCAGCAGGTTCGGCGGCATGCCCTTGATGGCGTACAGGTCCTGGCCCTTGAGGTCGACCCTGGGGATCGACTCCAGCAGGCCCTTCGTGTACGGGTGGGCCGGGTGGCGGTAGATGTCGTGGACGGGCGCGTTCTCGACGATCCGCCCGCCGTACATGACCGCGATCTTGTCCGCGACGTCGGCGACCACGCCGAGGTCGTGGGTGATCAGGATCAGGCCCATGTTGCTCTCGCGCTGGAGCTCCGCGAGGAGCTCCATGATCTGGGCCTGGACGGTCACGTCGAGCGCGGTGGTCGGCTCGTCGGCGATCAGCACCTCCGGGTCCAGCGCGATCGACATGGCGATCATGATGCGCTGGCGCATGCCCCCGGAGAACTGGTGCGGGTAGTCGTTGATGCGCTGCCTGGCGGCCGGGATGCGGACCCGGTCCATGAGCTCGACCGCCTTGGCCATCGCCTCCTTCTTGCCCATGCCCCGGTGCACGCGGAACATCTCGCTGATCTGCCAGCCCACGGTGAAGACCGGGTTCAGCGCGGAGAGCGCGTCCTGGAAGACCATCGCGACGCGCTGGCCGCGCACCTGCGAACGGGCGTCCTCCGACAGCTTGAGCAGGTCGGTGCCGCGGAAGCGGATCTCGCCCTGGGGGATCACCGCGGGCGGCATGTCCAGGATGCCCATGATCGCCTGAGCGGTCACGGACTTGCCGGAGCCCGACTCGCCCAGCACGGCGAGGGTCTCGCCGGGGTTGAGCGAATACGTCACGCCGTTGACGGCGTGCACGACGCCCGCCCGCGTGTGGAACTCCACGTGCAGGTTGTCGACAGCAAGCAGAGGCTCGTTGCCCAGCCCTCCCTCGGCGGGCACCACCTCTGGGGATGTCTTCTTCACAGGTCCCCCTTACCTGAGCTTCGGGTCGAGCGCGTCGCGTACGGCGTCGCCCAGCATGATGAACGCGAGCACCGTGATGCTCAGGAACACCGCCGGGAAGATCAGCGGCAGCGGCGCGTCCAGGAACCTGTTACGGGCGTCGGAGATCATCAGACCCCACGAGATGTCCGGCGAGGTCACACCGACGCCGAGGAACGACAGCGCCGCCTCGGCCGCGATGAACCCGCCGAGGTTGATCGTCGCGATGACGATGACCGGCGCGAGCGCGTTCGGCAGCAGGTGCCGCATCATGATCCGCATGTGCCCGGCGCCCAAAGCCTTGGCCGCGACCACGAAGTCCTGGCTCTTGGCCGTGATGACCGCCGCTCTCATGATCCGGTACGTCATCGGCCACCCCAGTACGGTCAACGCGATGATGACCAGGGTGATGCTGCTCAACGCGCCGCCACGGAAGGTGGCCGCGATCAGCAGGGCGCCCAGGATGCTGGGGATGGCGAAGAAGATCTCGGTCAGGCGCGAGGCCAGGGTGTCGGTGACCCCGCCGAAGTAGCCGGCCGCGAGGCCGAACATGCCGCCGATGAGCGCCGTCGCCAGCGTCGTCGAGAGGCCGATGAGCAGCGAGTTGGCGGCGCCGTAGATCGAGCGCGCGTAGACGTCGCAGCCCAGGTTGTCGCGGCCGAAGATGTGGCCGCTGCTGGGTCCCTGACGGGCCGTGGCCAGCTCGCAGGTCCTCGGGTCGTTCGGGTCGATGGCCGTGAACAGCGACGGCCACAGCGCCATGACGACGAGGATCGCGATCAGGATCGCCGAGATGATGAAGATCGGACGGCGGCGCAGGTCGTGCCAGGCGTCGCTCCAGAGGCTGGCCGGCTTGCCCTGCTTCTTCGACTGTTTGCGGGGCGGCGGGGGCGTGTCGACCGGGTTCGGCACGAGTGGCGCCGCCGGCTGCTGGATGTCACTCATAGCGGATCCTCGGGTCGAGCACTGCGTACATCATGTCGACGACCAGGTTGGCGACGATGTAGATCAGTACCAGAACTGTCACGATACCTACGACGACGGGTTGCTCACGCAGGTACACGGATTGGAAGAGCTGGTTGCCGATGCCCGGGAGATTGAAGATCGTCTCCGTGATCACCGCGCCGCCCATCAGGTTGCCGAGGTCGGCGCCCAGGTAGGTGACGAGGGGGATCAGCGCGTTGCGCAGTCCGTGCCTGCCGATGACCCGCCGTCTGGACAGACCCTTGGCGGTCGCCGTGCGGATGTAGTCCGCTCGCAGGGTCTCCACCAGGCTGGTCCGCGTCAGCCGGGTCAGGTAGGCGATCGAGATGCCCGCCAGCACGAAGCCCGGCAGCAGGTAGCTGCGGAAGCCGTTGCTGATGCCCGCGATGGGGAAGATGTCGATCCCGGTCCACTGTTTGACCTTCACGCCGAGCACCAGTTGCAGCACGAAGCCGGTGACCAGGGTGGGGACGGAGATCAGCAGAAGGGTCGAGGCCAGGATCATGGTGTCGGCGGCCTTGCCGCGGCGCAGCGCCGCCCACAGGCCGAGGCCGACGCCGATGACGGCCTCGAAGACCAGCGCGGTCAGCGCCAGGTTCAGCGTGACCTGGAACTTGCCGGCCATGAGCTGGGACACGGGTACGTCGGCGAAAGTGACGCCGAAGTCACCGCGGAAGAGCACGCCGCTGATGTAGTACCAGTACTGCAGCAGCAGCGGATCGTTGAGGTGGTAGCGCTCCCGGAGGATCTCGACGATCGTCGGGTCTGTCCTCTTCTCACCGGCCAGCGCTGCGATAGGGTCGCCGGGCAGCGCGAACACAATGGCGAAGATGAGCAGAGTGGCACCCAGTAGTACAGGTATCGCCTGGATCAGACGCCTGATGATGTAACGGCCCATTTAAGCCTCCCGTACATGCCAAGAAGGCAATCACCTGGGGGAGGGATCTACCGGCCCAGGTGACCGCCTCTATGGCTGGCCCTCAAGGGGCGGGCGACATGGCGCCCGCCCCGGGGAACAACGTCAGGCCTTCTCGACCTGGGACCACTCGACCTGGTTCAGCAGGTTGATCTTGACGTTCTTGACCTTGGTGGAGTAGCCGGAGTTGTTCCGGTAGAAGTACACCGGGATGTACGGCAGTTCCTTGTTCAGGATGTCGTCGGCCTGCTGGTAGAACTTCAGGCCCTCCTCCGGAGTCGCCGCCTGGTCGCCCTTGGAGAGCAGGTCGTCGAACTCCTTGCTGGTGTAGCCGCCGTAGTTCGAGCCGGTCTTGATGGCGCCGGTCCCGAAGATCGGGGTCAGGTAGTTCTCCGCGGACGGGTAGTCGATCGCCCAGCCCATACGGAACAGACCCGTGTACTTCTTCGCGTCCAGCTCGTCCAGGATGGCCTGGAACTTCTCGAACGGCTTCGGCGTCACCTCGACGCCGAGGTTGGCGCGCAGGTTGTTGGCGACGGCCTCGATCCACTCCTTGTGACCGCCGTCGGCGTTGTAGCCGAGCTCCAGCTTCGCCGGGCCCTTGGCGGACTCGTAGAGCTTCTTCGCCTCGGCCGGGTTGTACGCGCAGGCGGCGCAGGCGCCCTGGCGGTAACCGTCGATGGCCGGGTTGATGAAGTCGTCGGCCGGCGCGCGGGTGCCGGAGAAGACCGTCTCGGCGATGGTCTTCCTGTCGATGGCCATCGAGATGGCCTTGCGCACGTCGGCGTTCTTGAAGTCGGGGTTGTACTGCAGCGGGACGCCGATGTAGCCGATGCCGGCGTCAGGCTGGTCCTGGTAGCGCTCGCCCAGGGCGGTCTTGGCGGTGGCGATCGCCGACGGCGGCAGGGAGTCGTGGATGTCCAGGTTCTCGGCCTGAAGGTCGTTGAACGAGGTCTCCGCGCTGGTGTACAGCTTGAACTGCAGCTTGGTCCAGCCCTTGGGCTTGGGGCCCTTGTAGCCGTCGTAGACCGACAGGTCGATCGTCTGGTCGGTGCCCTTCTTGTAGGGCTTGTCCATCTTGAACAGACCCTGGCCGATGGGCTTCTCGCCGTACTCGGTGGTGACCTTGCCGTCAGGACCGAAGGCGGCCTTGGGCAGCGGGTAGAACGCGGTGTACCCGAGGAGCGTCTTGAACTGCGAGAACGGCGCGGCCAGCGTGACCTTCAGCGTCGTGTCGTCGACAGCCTCCAGACCCTTCATGCCCTTCGCGGTGACCTGCTTGCCCTCGCCGGGGTTGAGGTCGGCGAAGCCGTCGACGCGGCCGAAGAAGTATCCGGCGGACTGGGCGTTCTCCTGGTTGGCCGCGTAGTTCCACGCGTCCACGTAGTTCTGCGCGATGACCGGCTCACCGTTGTGCCAGGTGTTGCCTGCCTTGAGCTTGATCGTCCAGACCTTCTGGTCCTCGGAGGTGATCGACTCGGCGGCGGCCTCGACAGCCTTCTTGTTCTCGTCGTAGTTGACGAGCGGCTCGAACACGGCCGCGAGAGCCTCGGAGCCCTCGGACTCGGTCGTGTTGGTCGGAACCAGAAGCTCCTGCGGCTCTCCCAGCTCCATGCGGACCGGCGTGTCGCTGCCGCCCGCGGCAGTGTTGCCACCTTCCGTGGCACCGCCGCCACACGCGGCAACCGCGAGGGCGAGCAGCGCGGTACCGGCGACGATCTGTGCGCCCTTAGTAACACGCATTGTGAGAACTTTCCTCCCTCTACCAGGTGGGCGTTAGCGCTGAGCTGCGATGATCCAGAGCAGCCTGACGGGGGGTCCTTGTAATCCCCCGGGTTTGGCTGACATGGTCAAACCAGCCGACGCCCTGCCAGTCGATCGCGACTATCCCTCACTACTTGCCACCAGGGAGTCTCTGGCGCGTTGCAGTTCGGTCACACGTGCGCCTATCCAACGTCACAGACATTTCCCACAAGACGCGCAAAAAGCCACCAACCACGCGTAATAGGACACGTCAGGACGTGAACAGTTGAGTAAAAATACCCCTCGGGAGGGTGTGCTCAGGCCATCTACTTGGGGCGTTGACCGGAGAACTGCTGTGCTGAGGGGGTACGGGAACCCAGCGGCCCGCAAAACCCGTCCAACAGACCGCGGCGAACTGCCGTGACAGGCACCCCACCGAGCCGAATCCAATAGAGTCCATGCCATGAGCCAGCCGGAATCCGCGGTCGCGGACGCCCAGGCGGGCGGCCGAGGCACGCAGGAGCCGCTGGCCAAGCTCGCCAAGAGATACGGGCTTCGCCGTGCCATCGCACGGCCGAGGTTCCACGTCTACCTGCGCCAGCTCTGGGAGCGGCGGCACTTCATGATGACGTACGCGACCTCGCGCAACGTCTCGAAGTACTCCAGCTCCGCCCTCGGCCAGCTCTGGCAGGTGCTCACGCCCCTGCTCAACGCGGCGATCTACTACGTGATGTTCGGCCTCATCCTGGGCGGCAAGGGCAACATCCAGAACTACCCCGCCTTCCTGCTCACCGGGATGTTCGTCTTCACCTACACGCAACGCTCGGTGACCGCGGGCGCCAAGTCGATCTCCGGCAACCTCTCGCTCATCCGCGCGCTGCACTTCCCGCGCGCGGCGCTGCCCCTGGCCTACACGATCCAGGAACTGCAGCAGCTACTGATCTCGATGGGCGTGCTGCTCGTCATCGTCATGATCACCGGCGAGCTCCCCACGTGGTTCTGGCTGATGATCCCGATCGTGTTGGCACTGCAGTCGATGTTCAACATCGGCGCCAGCCTCGTGATGGCCCGCGTGGGCGCCTCCATGCGCGACATGAACCAGTTGCTGCCGTTCGTCATGCGCACCTGGCTCTACGCGTCCGGCGTCTTCTTCTCCATCCAGGAGAAGGTCGTCCAGACCGCCCATCTCCCCCAGTGGGTAGCCGACGTGATGTACATCAACCCGGCAGCCTCCTACATCGAGTTCATGCGTGACATCCTCATCCAGCAGCACATCCCCCCACCGTGGGTCATGTGGAGCTGCGTATTCTGGGCGGTGTTCGCTCTCGTTTTCGGCTTCTGGTACTTCTGGCGGGCCGAGGAGAGGTACGGGCGTGGCTGAGCTGACGGAGGAGTTGTCACAGGTGAAGGGCGAGGAGCCCGGCGTCGCCGCGAGCAAGGACGTCAGGGTGTACCCCAACCCGGAGCCCACCGGTCACAAGCCTGTGGACGCCCCGACGGGCACTCCGACCGTGGTCGTGGACGACCTCCACATCGTCTACCGCGTCTACAGCGCCGCCTCCGACCACGAGAAGGGCAACGCGGTCAGCGCGCTGGTGCGCATGCTCAAGCGCCAGGGCCGCCCGCAGATGAAGGAGGTGCACGCCGTCAAGGGCGTCTCCTTCGTGGCCTACCACGGCGACGCCATCGGCATCGTCGGCCGCAACGGCTCGGGCAAGTCCACGCTCCTGCGCGCCATCGCCGGCCTCCTGCCGCCCCACTCGGGCGCCGTCTACACCGACGGCCAGCCGTCCCTGCTGGGCGTCAACGCCGCGCTCATGCGCGAGCTCACCGGCGAGCGCAACATCGTCCTGGGCTGCTACGCCATGGGCATGACCCCGGCCGAGGTCAAGGAGAAGTACCAGGAGATCGTCGACTTCTCCGGCATCGATGACTTCGTCCAGCTCCCGATGTCCACCTACTCCTCCGGCATGGGCGCCCGCCTGCGCTTCGCCATCTCCAGCGCCAAGACCCACGACGTGCTCCTCATCGACGAGGCGCTGGCGACCGGAGACCGCGAGTTCCGCAAGAAGAGCCAGGAGCGCATCAAGCAGATCCGCGAGTCGGCCGGGACCGTCTTCCTCGTCTCCCACGACCACAAGGTCATCGAGGAGACCTGCAACCGGGTCATCTGGCTGCACAAGGGCAAGATCAAGATGGACGGTGACCCCAAGGAAGTGATGGCGGCCTACAACAAGGGCTGATCTCCGATAAAGATGGGAGCGTAAGATCCCGTCCTTCGGAGGTAGACATGTCCGCGCGGCCACCGATCCCCTACGACTTCCTGCCCGAGGTTCCCATCCTCACCGTCGAGAGCGACGACGTACGCGACGGCGAACGCCTGGCCGAGACCCAGGTGTTCGACGACTGGGGCATGACCGGTGGCAACCAGTCCCCGCACCTGCGCTGGTCCGGCGCCCCCGAGGGCACCCGCAGCTACGCGGTGACCTGCTTCGACCCCGACGCGCCGACGGGCAGCGGGTTCTGGCACTGGCTGCTGTTCGACCTGCCCGCCGACCTCACCGAGCTCCCGGCGGGCGCCGGCGCCGCCGACGCGAAGACGGGCGTGCACGCCCGCAACGACTTCGGCACCAAGGCGTACGGCGGCGCCGCCCCGCCCCCCGGCTTCCCCCACCGCTACCTGTTCGCCGTGCACGCGCTGAGCGTGGAGTCCCTGGGCCTGGACCCGGACACCCCGGCGGCGGTCGTGGGCTTCAACATCACCGCCAACACCCTGGCCCGCGGGTATCTCGCACCTGTGTACGAAACCTGAGCGCCACCGACCCCAAATCGCTGACGCGCCCCCACAAGTTCCGATAGGATTCGAACGTTAATTCGATCGCCTGAGGACACGTGATGGAATGGGGGCGCGCGATGCGAGAGCTGTCGTCCGCGATTGACCACCTGGCCATCGAGGACCCTTCCGAGATACCCCGGGCCCAGCTGGCCGAGCAACTCATCGAACTCCACTGGCAGATGGCCCGCCTCCAGGCCCAGATAGCCCGCCGCACCGCCGTACGCGTCTTCTGACCCCCTGGAGCCACCGGGGCCCGCCGCCTCGCCCAGAGCGGCCTCACAGCGTCACCGGCGCGGCTCGGGCCGACTCCGCGACAGCCGTACGCGACCGGAAGGCGCCGTCAGAGCAGGTTAGGAATGTCTTAAACGTTCCGTAAGGGGTGCCCGGCAGGCTGAAGTCAGTCGAACGAACCCCCGGAAGGATGCACGACATGCGCAGGCTCAAGCTTCAGCTCCAGATCACCGCCGACGGCTACATGGGCGGCCCCGACGGCGAGATGGACTGGATCGCCACCCCGTGGAGCGAGGACCTCAGCACCTACGTCAGCGCCATCACCGACGGCGTGGACACGATCCTCCTGGGCCGCAAGCTCGCCGAGGGCTTCATCCCCCACTGGGCGGCCGAGCCCGAGGGCGAGGACAAGGAGTCGGCCGCCTGGATGACCGACACGCCCAAGGTCGTCGTCTCCAGGACCCTCACCGACTCCCCCTGGGCCAACGCGACCGTGGAGGGCGACGTGGTCGAGGCGGTCAGGCGGCTCAAGGCGGCCGAGGGCGGCGACATCATCACCTACGGCGGCGCCGGCCTCGTGGCGAGCCTGCTGTCCAACGGCCTCATCGACGAGCTCAACCTCCTGGTCGAACCGGCCGCGATCGGCAAGGGCCTGCCGGTCTTCCCCGACCTGGGCACGCCTCAGCGGCTGCGGCTGGTCTCGGCCACGCCGTTCGAGTGCGGCATCATCGCCCTGCGCTACGAGCCGGGCCGCGCCTGAGCCGCGGACATGAAGGAGCCCCCAGACGGCCCGTCACCTGGGTCACGGGCTGGGGGCTCGGGGTTGACCGCTCAGGCGGACAGCCTGGCGGTGGCGACGCCGGTCTCGAACGGGAAGCGGTCGGCGAAGGCCGGGCGCAGGTCGGTCAGCCATACGGCCTGCGGGTCGTACTGGGCGAAGAACGGCCGGCCGACGAGCGAGGGGTCACGTGCCTGGATGAGGTGAAGCACGAAGACCTTCTGACCGGCGATCTCGGTGACGCCGTCCACGCAGACCTTGCCGGGCGTGGCCGACATGGAGGGCCCGCGCACCGTGCGGCAGAGCCCGGAGACGGAGGCGTAGGCGTCGCGGAAGACCTCGTACGCGTCGGCCAGCGGAACCGCGAAGTAGTCCTGCGGCCCCGTGTCGCGCTCGACGAACATGTAGTACGGGATCATCCCCATCCGCAGTTGCCGCTTCCACATCCCCGACCAGATGGCCGGATCGTCGTTGATCGAGCGGATGAGCGGAGCCTGCGTCCTGATGGTCGCCCCCGTGCCGAGGATCCGCTCCACCGCGGACTCCACGAGCGGTGACTCCAGCTCGCGCAGGTGCGAGAAGTGAGCCATGAAGGCGAGGTTCTTCCCGGCCGCGACGACCTGCTCGAACAGGCGGAGCGTGTCGTCGGCGTCCGGGTCGGTGGTGAACCGCTGCGGCCAGTAGGCCAGGGACTTGGTGCCGATTCTGATGGACTCGAGCTGCTCGACCTCCAGCAGCGGCTCGATGTAGCGCTTGAGCACCGGCTCGCCCATGATCATGGGGTCGCCGCCGGTGAGCAGGACGCTGGTGACCTCGGGATGCTGGCGGACGTACGTCACCAGCTGCTCGATGTCGTCGGAGGCGAACTTGAGGTCCGCGTCGCCGACGAACTGGGCCCAGCGGAAGCAGTACGTGCAGTACGCGTGACAGGTCTGCCCCTGTTTGGGGAAGAAGAGCACGGTCTCCGGATATTTGTGCTGCATGCCGGGCACCGGCTCCCTGCCGATGCGCGGGACGTTGAGTTCCATCTGCCCCGCGGGATGCGGGTTGAGCTGGGCGCGTACCTTGTTGGCTTCGGCGTTCAGCTCAGCGGCCGGCGCTTCGGCCTTGAGAAGGTCGGCGAGCCTGGCCACGTCGGCCGCGGGCAGCATGTCGGCCAGCGGGAAGACGAGGCGGTATATCGGGTCGTCGGGCGCTGCCGACCAATCTATGAGTTCATCCACGACGTAGGCGTTGGTCCGAAAGGGCAGCACCGTCGCGACGGCGCGCACCTTCAGACGCTCCTCCTCGCCGAGCCCCGCACGCAGCAACAGCTCGTCGAGGTGCTTGGACGTATACGCCCGGAAGCGT
This sequence comes from Nonomuraea sp. NPDC050790, assembly GCF_044456745.1. Classification (NCBI taxonomy): domain Bacteria; kingdom Bacillati; phylum Actinomycetota; class Actinomycetes; order Streptosporangiales; family Streptosporangiaceae; genus Nonomuraea; species Nonomuraea sp. NPDC050790. Next base: position 22,225 of record NZ_JBITGF010000023.1, read on the forward strand.
CGCGTTCCTGCCTGGTTCAAGATCACTAGGCCTTTCCCATCTTTTTTGTTCGATCGGATGTAAACCTCTCGACCCAGTCGTGCGTCTAGGGTTCTTATACCCGGACGCGTGCGAAGCCACTTCTGGTTCCGCTGGGACCCAAGATTCTCCTGAGGTTCGCCCTTCGCGACATATCGCGAGAGGGCATACACTGCGGTTTGTGACCGACGATCCCGTCCTGCGCGCCTCAGATGCCGACCGCGATCGAGTCGCCGCGGTGCTGAGCGAGGCCCTGGCCACCGGAAGACTCACCACAGTCGAGCACGCGGACCGGTTGGATGCCGCCTATTCGGCCAAAACGGTCGGCGAACTCGTCCCCCTGACCACGGACCTGCCCGACGTCACCGCCACCTTCGCGCCGGTCGTGGTCGAACGCCAGAACATCAACTCCACGTTCAGCAAGATCATCAGGAAGGGACGGTGGGTCGCCTCCCGCCACACCGCCCTGAACGCCCGCTTCGGCGCGCTGATCGTGGACCTGTCCGACGCCGTCCTGCCCGGCCGCGAGATCACGCTGGAGATCGCCGCCCGGTTCAGCAAGGTCATCGTCCGGGTGCCCGACAACGCCAGGGTGGTCGACGAGGGCGGTTCCGCGTTCGGCAAGCGCAACGTCTCCGGCGGCGTAGAGGGCGACGGGCCGCTCATCCGGGTGACGGGAACCTCCGCGTTCTCCAAGGTGATCGTGACGCGCGGGGTCTCAGACTGGAACCTGGCGTAACGGCGGCCGCCCCACTTGCCTACGATGCGTGTGGGGTGAGAGTTGTCCGACATCAAGCCGATCGCACTGGACGCCATGGGCGGCGACCACGCGCCGCACGAGATCATCGGCGGCGCGGTCCACGCCGTGCGCGAGCGCGGCCTGTCCGTCGTGCTCGTCGGCCCGCCCCGCGTGCTCTATGAGAGCCTCGCCGACCACGGCGCCACCAAGGAGATCCCGATCGTGCGGGCCGAGGAGGCCCTCGCCATGGACGAGGGCGCGCTGGCGAGCCTGCGCCGCCCCCGCTCCAGCATCGCGATCGCCTGCCATCTGGTACGGCAGGGCAACGCCTCAGCGGTCGTGTCAGCCGGATCGACGGCCGGAATCGTGGCCACGGGCCGCCTGCGCCTCAAAGGCCAGCAGGGCGTGCTGCGCCCGGCCCTCGCCGTCGCCCTGCCCACCCGCCCCACCCCCGCCCTGCTCCTGGACGCCGGCGCCAACGCCGAGGTCAAGCCGGAGATGCTGGTCCAGTTCGCGCACCTGGGCTCCGCCTACGCCGAGACCGCCTACGGCATCGGCAAACCCCGCGTCGCCCTGCTCACCATCGGCAGCGAGGCGGAGAAGGGCAACAAGCTGGTCCGCCGGGCCCACGAACTCCTCCTCGCCTCACCCTCCATCCACTTCGTCGGCAACGTCGAGGGCTACGACCTGCTCACCGGCGCCGCCGACGTGATCGTCACCGACGGCTTCACCGGCAACGTGGCGCTCAAGACGATGGAGGGCTCGGTCCGCTACGCCTTCGGCGAGCTCAGGGACGCCATCGGCGACAGCCGCGTGGCCAGGCTCGGCGCCATGCTGCAACGCTCCACGCTGCGCGAGCTGAACCGCCGGCTCGACGCCGAGGCGTACGGCGGGGCCGTACTCCTCGGGCTGAACGGAACCGTCGTCATCGCGCACGGCTCGTCGAAGGCGGCCGGCGTCAGCGCGGCCTGCCAGCTCGCCACCGACCTCGCCCAGGGCGGCATCGTCGCCCGCATCGGCGAGCGCGTCGCCGCCACCCACCGCACCCACCGTCTGTGGTGACCCCGTAGTGTTTTGTCCCTGATCCACAACATCGGGGGGTTGTGTGGACGGACTCACTTCCGCTCAAGTGGCCGCCGCGCCGCGCAACGACGTACCGCGCCGCTCCAGCCGGTCGCTGTGGGCCATCGTCAGGGCCAACGTGTTCACGCTGTTCAACCTGGTGATCGCGGTCCTGTGGGCGCTGATCATGATCTTCGGCGAGTGGCAGAACGGCCTGTTCGGCCTGGTCATCGTCTTCAACGCGCTCATCGGCATCGTCCAGGAACTGCGCGCCAAGGCCACCCTCGACAAGCTGGCCGTGGTCAACGAGGCGCCGGTGCGCGTGCGCCGCGACGGCGAGGAGCAGGAGATCGAGCCGCGCGCGGTCGTCCAGGGCGACCTCATCCTGCTCGGCCCCGGCGACCGGCTGCTGGTCGACGGCGAGGTCGTGGCCTCCGAAGGGCTGGAGATCGACGAGTCGCTGCTCACCGGCGAGGCGGACCCCGTGCACAAGCAGCCGGGCGACGAGGTGCTGTCGGGCAGCTTCGCCGTCGCGGGCAGCGGCGCCTTCGTCGCCACCAAGGTCGGCGCCGAGGCGTACGCCGCCAAGCTCACCGAGGAGGCCAGCAAGTTCGGCCTGGCCCACTCGGAACTGCGCGACGGCATCACCAAGTTCATCCGCTACATCACCTACCTGGTCATCCCCATCGGCGCACTGCTCATCTGGAGCCAGGTACGCAACCAGGCCGACTTCGGCACCGCCATCACCGGCGCGGTCGCCGGCATCGTCACCATGATCCCCGAGGGCCTGGTGCTGATGACCTCGATCGCCTTCGCCGTCGGCGTCGTACGGCTCGGCCAGCGCAACACCCTCGTCCAGGAGCTGCCCGCCATCGAGGGCCTGGCCCGCGTGGACGTCCTCTGCGTCGACAAGACCGGCACCCTCACCGCCGGCGGCATGGACCTCGACGAGGTGCTCCCCCTGCACGGCGGCGAACCGGTCGGCGAGGCCCTCGCCGCCCTGGCCAACGTCGACCCCCGGCCCAACGCGACCGCGCAGGCCATCCAGGAGCGCTACCCCGCCATGCCGCCGGGGTGGGCGGCCACGGAGTCGGTGCCGTTCTCCTCGGCCAGGAAGTGGAGCGGCGCCGACTTCGCCGAGCACGGGCCGTGGGTGCTCGGGGCTCCGGACATCCTTCTCGAACCGGGCAGCGAGGCGTACGAGGGGGCCGCCGAACTGGCCGCCAGCGGGGCAAGGGTTCTCGCGCTGTGCCGTACCTCCTCGCTGGAGGACTCCGCGCTGGCGGCCCACGGCGCGGTCGAGCCCGTCGCGCTCGTCACGCTCAAGCAGCGCATCCGGCCCGACGCCAAGGAGACGCTGGCCTACTTCGCGCGCCAGCACGTCACCGTCAAGGTCATCTCCGGCGACAACCCCGAGGCCGTCTCCGCCATCGCCGTCGGGCTCGGCATCCCGGGCGGCGAGCGGGCCGTGGACGCCCGCACGCTGCCCGAGAACGATCCGGACAAGCTCGCCGACATCCTGGAGAAGAACACCGTCTTCGGGCGGGTCACACCGGTGCAGAAGCGGCAGTTCGTCGGGGCGCTGCAGTCGCGCGGGCACACGGTCGCGATGACCGGCGACGGCGTCAACGACGTGCTCGCGCTGAAGGACGCCGACCTCGGCATCGCCATGGGGGCGGGCAGCCCGGCCACCAAGGCGGTGGCGCAGGTGGTGCTGCTGGACAACCGGTTCGCCACGCTGCCGCACGTCGTGGCCGAGGGACGGCGGGTCCTGGCCAACATCGAGCGGGTCTCGAACCTGTTCCTCACCAAGACCTTCTACGCCATCGTGCTGTCGCTGCTGGTGGGGGTGCTCGGGCTGATGTTCCCGTTCGAGCCGCGGCACTCGACACTGGTCAACGCGCTGACGATCGGCATCCCGGCCTTCTTCCTGGCGCTGGCGCCGAGCAACGAGCGGTCCCGGCCCGGGTTCGTGCCTCGGGTGATGCGCTTCGCCGTACCGGCCGGGGTGATCTGCGCGGCAGCGGTGTTCTTCTCCTTCTGGGCCGCGCACTCCGGGACCTCCACGCTCACCCAGGACCGCACCACCGCGGTGATCACGCTGTTCCTGACGACCTGGTGGGTGCTGGTCCTGGTGGCCAGGCCGCTGCTGTGGTGGAAGATCGGGCTGATCGCGGCCATGGCGGTGCTCTTCGCCGTGGCCTTCGCCGTACCGCTGACCAGGTGGTTCTTCGCGCTCGCGCCCTCCGACGTGAGCAACGACCTGCTCGCGCTCGGCGTGTCCGTGGTGGCCGCGCTCGCCATCAGTCTCGCGGTCAAGGTCACCGGTACCCTTAAGACATGACCGACCCGCAGCTAGTGCTCACCGAGCGCGTCCAGCAGGCGCTGGCCGACGCGTTCGGCGCCGAGTACGCCGACGCAGACCCGCTGATCAGGCCCTCCCAGTTCGCCGACTTCCAGGCGAACGTCGCGATGAGCCTGGGTAAGCGACTGCGAAGGGCGCCGCGGGAGGTCGCCGAGGCCATCAGCGCGCAGATGTCGGACTTCCCCGGCACGGTGGAAGTGTCCGGCCCGGGCTTCCTGAACATCACGCTCGACCCGTCCTGGATCGCCGGCGAGGCCGGGCGCATGCTCGCCGACCCCCGCTCGGGCGTCGGCCAGAGCACGCCGCCCCAGCGCATCGTGATCGACTACTCCGCGCCCAACGCGGCCAAGGAGATGCACGTCGGCCACCTGCGCACCACCATCGTGGGCGACGCCATGGCCCGCACGCTGGAGCACCTCGGTAACACCGTCATCCGGCAGAATCACCTGGGCGACTGGGGCACGCCGTTCGGCATGCTCATCGAGCACCTGCTCGACATCGGCGAGGACGCCGCCGTCGCCCAGCTCGAAGCCGGCGAGAGCACGCAGTACTACCAGGCCGCCCGCGCCAAGTTCGACGGCGACGAGACGTTCAAGACGCGCTCGCGCGTGCGGGTGACCACGCTCCAGTCCGGCGACCCCGAGACCATGCGGCTCTGGCACGTCTTCATGGAAGCGACCATCCGCTACTTCAACAAGCTCTACGACATGCTCGGCGTCACGCTCACCGACGCCGACATCGCCGGCGAGAGCATGTACAACCCCATGCTGGAGAAGACCTGCGACGACCTCCAGGCGATGGGCGTCGCGGTCATCAGCGAGGGCGCGCTGTGCCTGTTCCCGCCCGGCTTCACCGGCTCCGACGACAAGCCGCTGCCGCTCATCATCAGAAAGAGCGACGGCGGGTACGGCTACGCCTCCACCGACATGGCAGCCATCCGCTACCGGGTGGACGACCTCAAGGCCGACCGGATCCTCTACGTCGTCGGCGCCGACCAGGCGCTCCACTTCCGGATGGTGTTCGCCGCCGCCGAGCAGGCCGGCTGGCTGCCCGACACCGTCTCCGCCGAGCACGTCCAGATCGGGATGATGCTCGGCAAGGACGGCAAGCGGTTCAAGACGCGTTCCGGCGAGTCGGTCAAGCTGATGGACCTGCTCCACGAGGCCGTGGACCGGGCGACCTCGGCCATCGACGACCGCGGCTACGACGAGGTCACCAAGGCCGAGATCGCCCACGCCGTCGGCATGGGCGCGGTGAAGTACGCCGACCTGTCGGTCAGCCACGACAGCGAGTACGTCTTCGACTTCGACCGCATGCTGGGCTTCACCGGCAACACCGGCCCGTACATGCAGTACGCGACCGCCCGGATCCGCTCGATCTTCCGCAGGGGTGAGGTCGAGGCCGCCGCGGTGACCGGCCCGATCCTGCTCGGCGAGGAGGCCGAGCGCGCGCTCGCCCTCCACCTGCTGTCGTTCGGCAGCGTCGTCGAGCAGGTGGGCGCCCTGGTCGAGCCGCACCGGCTGTGCGCCTACCTCTTCGAGACCGCGAGCCTGTTCAGCACCTTCTACGAGCAGTGCCCGGTCCTCAAGGAGGGTGTCCCCGCCGAGACCCGCGCGTCCAGGCTGGCCCTGTGCGCGCTGACCCTGCGCGTGATCGAGACCGGACTCGAGCTCCTGGGCGTCCCGGTACCCGACCGTATGTAAGACATGTCGTGCTAACGCGCACGCCCGCTTCGCCCAAGGCTGGCGTGGTTTCTCGCCCTCTTCGGACGTCGTGGTGGGCGCGCCTCCCTCTCGTTGGCGCGCCCCCCGGCTAGGCTTTACGCGGTCATGAATGTGAGGCCGATATTTGGGGGAGTTTCCGCCTTGAGCACGGATCTGACCGCAAGCCCCCCAGCTGCGACAGAGCTTCACCGCTACGCTGAGGCCCTGCTGGCGCACCTGGCCGCCAACGGCTCCGCGCCGCCTCAGACACACGAGCTCCACGACGTACCCGGATACTGGCTGCCGCCCGCCGTGGAAGCGCTGGTGGCCATCCTGTCCGGCGACGATCCGATCGAACCGCTCACCAGAGCCGCCGGCCGCGACCAGCAGAGGACCGCGCTGTTCCTCTGCCTCGCGCTCGCCGTCGCCGGCCACGGCGGCCGCATCCACGCCTCCTGGCTCGGCACCGCCTTCGGGGAGCTGTCCACCGAACGGCCCGTCACGCATGGGCAGCGGGCGTTGTGGCTGGCCGCCGCCCGGGGTGCGTACGGCCCGGCCGGGAAGATCTTCGTGCTCAGGAAGCTGGACGCGCTGGCCGTACAGGAAGAGGCCGATCCCCGCGACTGGGTACGGGCGCTCGCGCCCGGCGAACCGTCGGTGGTCGTGCCCGCCTCGCTCGTGGACTTTCCGGAAATGGCGGAGATCCCGGAACTGGCCCGCCCCGCGCAGGCCGCCGCCCGCCTGGCCCGGCTACGCGCCCGATGCGCCGAGATCACCTCGGCCAAGCAGGCCGATCAGGAGTCCTCGGCCCCGCTCACGAACAATGCCGGCAGCCCGGCCACCGCATGGGCGGAGGACGAGCCGATCGCGGTCCTGCGCACGCTGATCGGCCTCGGCGGCCCCGAGGGCCCCATGGGATCGCTGACCGCGCATCTGCTGGACGACCTGCGTCCCGGCGCCGACCCGCACCTCGCGGCGCTCGCCCTGCACGTGGCCGCGCCGATCCTGCGCGAGTTCGCCGACGAGCTGGAGGCCGACACCCAACTGGCGCCACCCGCCAGCGTCACCGTGTCGCTGCTGGGCCATCGCATCGTGCTCCACCCGGAAGGGCCGGACCAGGAGTCGTTCGCACAGGCGGAGCGGGAGATCGTGGCGACGGGCGTCATCCCGCGCCGACCGCCGATCGCGGCCTACGCGCTGCTCGCCCTCGGCGTGCTCGCCGTGGTCGCCTTCCTCATCCATGGCCTGTTCGCAGTGCTGGGCGTGGCCATGATCGGCCTGGGTGGCTGGCTTCTCAGAAAGCACCACCAGGCCCGCGAAGCGGATGGTCGTTACGTCACCGCTCAACTGAGCGAGCTTCGCGAACTCGCCGACGGCGCGGTGTGGGCTCTCCACGCCTACGCCCGCGAGGCCGAAGCCCGCGCCAAACAGGCAGCGGAGGACTCAACCGATGTCAACCGGTTGATCCGCCGCGGCCCTCGCGCCGCCTAGGTGGTCTCGATCTCCACGTGGGCCGGCGCGAGCAGGAAGACACGGTCGGCGATGCGCTCGATCCGCCCTTCGCACCCATAGGCAAGTCCCGCGGCGAAGTCGACCATCCGGGTCGCCTCGGGCATCGGCATGCCGGTGACGTCCATGATGACCGTCTGTCCCTCGCGGAAGTGCTGACCGATCGTCGGCGCGTCGTTGTACTTCAACGGCTGCACCATCACGATGCGTGACGACTCGACGGTGGACCTCCACCGCTTGGCCGCCCGCTCCGACGCCGGCATGTACTCGTCTTCGTACTGCTCATCTTCGTAGGCCTCGTCGTAAGGATCGACGCCGCCCAGGCCAAGGTAGCTCACCACCTTGCGCACTGCCCCCATCGGTATGTCCTTTCCTCAGGAACTCACCGTAATCGGCACGTCCCCACACATTGGACGGTAACCGACGATTCCTCGTTCGCCATGCGACACGCCCAGCACTTATTCCATTTTGTACGGCTAGCACCCTGGTTGCAGCTCGATTACAAGCGGGCTATAGCCTCCAAACCATGCGTGTCTACACCGTGGACGCCTTCACCGATGTGGCGTTCAGAGGTAATCCAGCGGCCGTCTGCCTCTTGGAGTCCGCCGTGCCCACGGCCTGGATGCAGGCGGTAGCGGCCGAGATGGGCCTGTCCGAGACAGCATTCCTGCTGGACAATTCACTGCGCTGGTTCACCCCCGCTGTCGAGGTCTCCCTCTGCGGGCACGCCACCCTCGCCACGGCCCACGTCCTGTATTCGACCGGCGCCGCGGGCGGCCAACTCCAATTCGAGACCGCCAGCGGAATCCTGTCTGTGAATCGCACCACAGATGGCATGATCACAATGGACTTTCCCAGCAAGGAAGTGACCCCCACCACTGCGCCGGCCGACCTGGCAAAAGCACTGGGCGCCGTCCCGGTGCAGGTCAGCACCGCAAAAGACGACCTGCTGGTGGAGCTCGAATCCGAAGAACAAGTCCGCACCCTATCCCCGGACATCGCCGCCTTGTCGCGGCTGGCGGCACGTGCGGTAATCGTCACGGCCCGCGGCGTTTCCACGGACTTCGTATCCCGCTTCTTCGCCCCAAAGGTAGGCATCCCCGAAGACCCGGTAACCGGCTCCGCCCACTGCGCCCTGGCCCCGTACTGGGGTCCCCGACTGGCCCGCTCCACCATGACCGCCGCCCAGCTCTCCCCCCGAGGCGGCCTCATCCACCTCACCCTCCGTGGCCCCCGAGTAGACCTGGCAGGCCGCGCCATCACCATCCTGTCAGGCACCCTCCACATCTAGCCCCCACCCTGCCCCCCAAACCCCACCCACCCACCAAACCCCTGGCCCACCCAGCCCGCCAACCCCACGCCTGGGAAGCGCGGCGTGCGGGGTGCCAGGACGCGGCTCGGGGATGGCACGCGTGCGATGACGCGGCGCGTGTGGCGTTGGGCCACGTAGTCCCGGCAGCCGGGTGGGGCCGGGTAGCCAGCGGCGCACGGTCCGGGTCGTCGGCTGGCGCGGTGGCGTGGCTGGACGGCCGTGCGCGTTGCGCCGGTCACGCCCGTCGCGGTGCTCACCGCACCGGCGCCTGGGAAGCGCGGCCGAGGTGGTGGCGCAACGCCGCGGGTGCGGGACGCGTGGCCCGGAGGCAGGTGGCCAGCGGCGCACGGGCCCCGGGTCGCCGGCAGGCGCGGTGGCGTGGCTAGACGGCCGTGCGCGTTGCGCCGGTCACGCCCGTCGTGGTGCTCGCCGCACCGGCGCCTGAGAAGCTGGTCGAGGGGTGGTCCAGAGGCGTGTGCGGGCCGCGAGTGTGGGGCGGAGGCGTGTGCAAGGCGTGGATACCACGGCACGGAGTGTGTTGTGCCGGGACGTGAAAAAGGGGCCCAACCAACGGTTGGACCCCTTCATCATAAGTTTTGTGCGGCGGTGACCTACTCTCCCACACCCTCCCGAGTGCAGTACCATCGGCGCTGGGAAGCTTAACTTCCGGGTTCGGAATGTAACCGGGTG
>NZ_JBITGF010000024.1:0-1739 GCF_044456745.1 Nonomuraea sp. NPDC050790
CTACATGCTTACCCCAGGACAACCATCGCCTGGGCTGGACTACCTTCCTGCGTCACCCCATCGCTTACCTACTACTCAATCGGTTCGAGCGTTCGGCCACAGTCAGACCCGAAGGTCTCAACCATGGCTTAAGGACTCTTAGCATCAAAAGGTTCAGTATGGGCGCATTGAAGCGGGTACGGGAATATCAACCCGTTGTCCATCGACTACGCCTGTCGGCCTCGCCTTAGGTCCCGACTTACCCTGGGCGGATTAGCCTGGCCCAGGAACCCTTGGTCATCCGGCGGCAGGGTTTCTCACCCTGCATTCGCTACTCATGCCTGCATTCTCACTCGCACAGCCTCCACAACTAGATCACTCTGCTGCTTCGCCGGCTGCACGACGCTCCCCTACCCATCAACAGGCCCAAAAAGCCTGTCAATGCCACGACTTCGGCGGTGTACTTGAGCCCCGCTACATTGTCGGCGCGGAATCACTTGACCAGTGAGCTATTACGCACTCTTTCAAGGGTGGCTGCTTCTAAGCCAACCTCCTGGTTGTCTCTGCGACTCCACATCCTTTCCCACTTAGCACACGCTTAGGGGCCTTAGTCGGTGATCTGGGCTGTTTCCCTCTCGACTACGAAGCTTATCCCCCGCAGTCTCACTGCCACGCTCTCACTTACCGGCATTCGGAGTTTGGCTGACGTCAGTAACCTTGTCGGGCCCATCGGCCATCCAGTGCTCTACCTCCGGCAAGAAACACGCGACGCTGCACCTAAATGCATTTCGGGGAGAACCAGCTATCACGGAGTTTGATTGGCCTTTCACCCCTACACACAGGTCATCCCCCAGGTTTTCAACCCTGGTGGGTTCGGTCCTCCACCCAGTCTTACCTGAGCTTCAACCTGCCCATGCGTAGATCACTCCGCTTCGGGTCTACAGCATGCGACTCAAACGCCCTCTTCAGACTCGCTTTCGCTACGGCTCCCCCACACGGGTTAACCTCGCCACACACCATAACTCGCAGGCTCATTCTTCAAAAGGCACGCAGTCACATCACACGCAGGCGAACCTGCGTAAGCTCCTACGGCTTGTAGGCACACGGTTTCAGGTACTATTTCACGACCCCTCACCGGGGCACTTTTCACCTTTCCCTCACGGTACTCGTGCACTATCGGTCATCAGGGAGTATTTAGGCTTACCAGGTGGTCCTGGCAGATTCACACAGGATTTCTCGGGCCCCGTGCTACTTGGGATCCCCTCCAACAGTCCATCCGATTTCGCCTACCCGGCTCTCACGGTCTACGGCGCCCCTTCCCAGAGGCTTCAACTATCAGACGGATTTATCACTGTCCGAGAGCGCGGCAGCACTCTCAAGAAGGTCCCACGACCCCCGACATGCAACACCTGCCGGCTATCACACATGCCAGGTTTAGCCTCATCCGCTTTCGCTCACCACTACTCACGGAATCACTCTTGTTTTCTCTTCCTACGGGTACTGAGATGTTTCACTTCCCCGCGTTACCACCAACCGCCCTATACATTCAGGCGGAGGCAACACCACATGACTGGTGCTAGGTTTCCCCATTCGGACATCCCCGGATCAACGTCTGGTTGGCGACTCCCCGAGGCTTAACGCAGCCTCCCACGTCCTTCATCGGCTCCTGATGCCAAGGCATCCACCGTGTGCCCTAAAAAACTTGGCCACAAAGATGCTCGCGTCCACTATGCAAATCTCAAACAACAAACAGCAACCGG
>NZ_JBITGF010000025.1:0-2032 GCF_044456745.1 Nonomuraea sp. NPDC050790
ATCTACCAGCTTCCCTACAACTCGCAGCCGACACCGCTGGTCTACTACAACAAGAAGCTGTTCGCGCAGGCCGGGATCAGCGCGCCGCCGAAGACCTACGCCGAACTGCTGGATGTGAGCGCGAGGCTGAAGGCCAAGGGGGTCAACCCGTTCGTGGTGGGCGGCGGCGGCAAGGACGCCTTCGCCGCCGGCTACCTGTGGATCGCGCTGGTCGGCGCGGATGTGTACAGCCGGCAGCCGGACTTCCTGCTCAAGCGGCGGGCCGGGCAGGTGAGGTTCACCGATCCGCTGTTCGTCAAGGCCACCCAGAAGTTCGCCGACCTGGTCGGCAAGGGCTATGTGGACAAGGCCGGGCTCTCGCGTGACTACCCCTCGACGGAGAAGGCGTTCCTGGACGGCAAGGGCGCGATGTATCCGATGGGGTCGTGGTTCGCCGCCTCAGCCGACGCGAACAAGCCGGGCTTCGAGGTGGGGGTGTTCGCCTGGCCGAGTGATGACGGCACCACGTACGTGCCGTCCTATACGGGGGGCGGGCCGATCGTGAACGCCCAATCGAAGCAGCTGGCGGCGGCGCGGACGTTCGCGCTGGAGTTCAACCAGAACGCGGCCAACAACGACGTGCTGGTCAAGACGGACGCGGCGATCATCGCGATCAAGGGCTACCAGCCGCCGGCGATGGGCCCGGTCTACGACGCCACCCTGCAGGTGTTCAAATCCGGCACGGTGGTCAACGCCTTCACCGTGGAGACCGGCGACGACGCCCTGCTGCCCGGGGTCGGCGAGAAGGTGTTCGCCATCGCCCAGCAGATCATCGCCGGCAAGACCGACGGCGCGCAGGCCGCCAAACTCCTGGACGAGGAGTGGACCAAGGCCGGCGGCCAATAGATGCTGCTCGCTCGCACAACCTCTTCCCGCGCCCGCCCGTCTGTGTGGGTGCGGGTGCGGAGCGGGGCTGGTTACCCGCTGCTGTTCGCGGCGCCGGGGCTGGTGGTGTACGCGTGTTTCGTGCTCGCGCCGATCCTGCTGAGTTTCGGCTACAGCCTGACCAACGCCGACCTGTTCCACACCGACACCACCTTCGTCGGCGCCGCCAACTACCTCACCCTGCTGGCCGACAGCGGGTTCCTGCGGTCGCTGCGGGTCACCACCATCCTCACCCTGATCATCGTCATCCTGCCCAACGTGGGCGGCGTCGCCGTGGCGCTGCTGCTGGACCGGCGCGGCTGGCTCTACCACACGCTGCGCAGCGTGTTCTTCGTCCCGGTCGTGCTCAGCTCCGTCGTGGTCAGCGTCGTGTGGATGGCGCTGCTGCAGGACGAAGGACTGATCAACCGGCTGCTCGGCACCCGCATCGGCTGGCTGTCCGACCCCGACCTCGCCCTCTACTCGATCGCGTTCGTCATCTCCTGGCAGATGCTCGGCTTCTGCTCCGTCGTCTACCTCGCCGGCCTGCAAGCCGTCCCGGACACCCTGCAGGAAGCAGCCAAAATCGACGGCGCCGGGCCGTGGCTGCGCTTTCGCAAGGTGACCTGGCCGATGCTCGCCCCCGCCCTGACGTTGAACACGGTGATGCTGCTCATCACCGGGTTCAAGGCCTACGACCACGTCCAGGTCCTCACCGCCGGCGGACCCGGCCTGGGCACCACCGCCACCCTCGCCTTCGACGTCATCCAGATCGGCTTCAACCAAAACCGCACCGGCCTGTCCTCCGCCCTGGCCATCCTCATGCTCGTCATCGTCGCCACCGTCTCCACCCTGGTGCTGCGCCTGCTCAAACGCCGCGAGGTCGACCTATGAGAAAACTTCTGGCCATCGCCGTCACGAGCGCGTTCTTCCTGCCGCTGTACCTGGTGGTGACCAACGTCTTCAAACCCGGCCCGCAGATCACCGCCGACCCCGCCGCCCTCCCGATCCCGCCCACCCTGGACAACCTCACCCAAGCCCTCACCCGCCCGGATGGGCTGTTCTGGAACGGCCTGATCAACAGCATCACCGTCACCCTGCTGTCGATCACGGTGCTCACCGTCGTCTC
>NZ_JBITGF010000026.1:0-1264 GCF_044456745.1 Nonomuraea sp. NPDC050790
CTAGTGCTGTGACCGGAAATGATCGCCGGGTTGGCGGGAAGGTCGCTCCTGCCGGTTGGATGGACTGATCACGTTCGATCGGTGCTCGGGAGGCAGGGTGACGCAACCAGTCAGGGTTCGCAGGCTCACGGATCCAGAGGGGCAGAAGCTGCAGCGGATCGTGCGGCGCGGCACGATGAGCACGGTGCGCTATCGGCGGGCGATGATCCTGCTGGCCTCGGCCGGTGGCAACACGGTGCCGGTGATCGCTCGGCTTGTGCAGGCCGATGAGGACACCGTGCGCGATGTGATTCATCGCTTCAACGAGATTGGGCTGGCCTGCCTGGACCCTCGGTGGGCGGGAGGCCGTCCCCGCCTGCTGAGTCCTGAGGACGAAGACTTCGTCGCGGCGACGGCCACCACCCGACCTTCCACACTCGGCCAGCCCTTCACCCGCTGGTCCATCCGCAAACTGCTCGACTACCTCCAGCGGCTGCCCGGCCGCGCCTTCACCCTCGGCCGGGAGGCGTTACGCACGCTGTTGTCCCGCCGCGGGATCACTTTCCAGCGCACCAAGACCTGGAAAGAGTCCCCGGATCCGGACTTCGAGGCCAAGCTGGATCGCATCGAGTACGCCCTCACCCAGCGGCCCGAGCGCACCTTCGCCTTCGACGAGTTCGGACCGCTCGGCATCCGCCCCACCGCCGGATCGGGCTGGGCACCACAAGGCGAGCCGGACCGGCTACCGGCCACCTACCACCGCACCCACGGCGTCACCTACTTCCACGGCTGCTACTCCGTGGGCGATGACCTGCTGTGGGGCATCAACCACAGGCGCAAGGGCATCGACCACACCTGGGCCGCCCTACGCTCGATCCGCGCCGCCCGCCCGGACGGCGCCCCGATCTACGTGATCCTGGACAACCTGTCGGCGCACAAGAACTGGCGCATCCGCACCTGGGCCAGCAAGAACAAGGTCAAGCTGCTGTTCACGCCGACCTACGCCTCCTGGGCCAACCCGATCGAGGCCCACTTCGGCCCCCTACGCCAATTCACCCTGGCCAACTCCGACCACCCCAACCACACCGTCCAAACCCGCGCCCTGCACGCCTACCTACGCTGGCGCAACGCCCACACCCGCCACCCCGACGTACTGGCCGCCCAACGCCGAGAACGCGCCCGCATCCGCAGCGAGAAAGGCCTCCGCTGGGGCGGACGCACACGCACGAACGCAGCCTGAAGCCAGTCATCCAACCCGGCGATCGTTTCCGGTCACGGCACTAGC
>NZ_JBITGF010000027.1:0-1230 GCF_044456745.1 Nonomuraea sp. NPDC050790
ACCGGGTTGGGCGAGGGGTTCAGACTGCCGGTGCGAGGGGCCGGCCGCCCCAGCGGATGCCTTTCTCACTGCGGATCCGGGCGCGTTCGCGGCGTTGAGCGGCCAGTACGTCGGGATGGCGGGCGTTGGCATTGCGCCAGCGCAGGTAGGCATGCAGAGCCCGGGTTTGGACGATGTGATTCGGGTGGTCGGAGTTGGCCAGGGTGAACTGGCGCAACGGGCCGAAGTGGGCCTCGATCGGGTTGGCCCAGGAAGCGTAGGTCGGCGTGAACAGCAGCCTGACCTTGTGTTCCTTGGCCCAGGTGCGGATACGCCAGTTCTTGTGCGCCGACAGGTTGTCCAGGATCACGTAGATCGGCGCACCATCGGGACGGGCGGCCCGGATCGATTTCAGGGCGGCCCAGGTGTGGCCGATGCCCTTGCGCGCCCGGTTGACGCCCCAGAGCAGGTCATCGCCGGCGGAATAGCAGCCGTGGAAGTACCGCACGCCCTGGGTGCGGCGGTAGGTGGCCGGCAACCGGTCCGGCTCACCGGCGGGTGCCCAGCCCGTCCCGGCGGTAGGACGGATGCCGAGCGGGCCGAACTCGTCGAAGGCGAAGGTGCGTTCGGGGTGGTGGCTGAGGGCGTACTCGATCTCCTCCAGCTTCGCGTCGAAGTCCAGGTCGGGCGAGTCCTTCCAGGTCTTGGTGCGCTGGAAGGTGATCCCGTGCCGGTGCAGGAGGGTCCGTAACGCCTCCCGGCCGAGGGTGATGGCCCGGCCGGGCAGGCGGCGTAGATAGTGCAGGAGCTTGCGGATGGACCAGCGGGTGAACGGCTGGCCGAGCTTGGTCGGGCGGGTGGTGGCCGTCGCCGCGATGAAATCTTCGTCGTCAGGACTCATCAGGCGGGGACGGCCTCCCGCCCACTGAGGGTCCAGGCAGGCCAGCCCAAGCTCGTTGAACCGGTGGATGACGTCCCGCACGGTGTCCTCATCGGCCTGGACCAGGCGCGCGATGACCGGGACGGTGTTGCCACCGGCCGAGGCCAGCAGGATCATCGCCCGCCGGTATCGCACTGTGCTCAACGTGCCGCGCCGTACGATGCGCTGCAGCTTCTGCCCCTCTTGGTCCGAGAGCCTGCGGACCTTGACCGGTTGCGTCACTGGGCCTCCCGACCGCTGAACGAACGTGATCAGCTCATCCAACCGGCAGGACCGTCCTACGCGCCAACCCGGTGATCGTTTCCGGTCAC
>NZ_JBITGF010000028.1:0-1209 GCF_044456745.1 Nonomuraea sp. NPDC050790
CCAGTGAAGGTTTCCACCCACAAAGGATCAGCCCGTAACACCCCACCCATACACGCAGGATGCCCGCCCGGCTACGTTCTGCAACACCCTTTAGGGCGTGTTTCAAAAGGGTTTGGGGTTCGCGGCGTGGCGGTGATCGCTAAACGACGAGGCCTCCGGTAGTTGGTTCAACGACCAAGAAGAAGCAAGTACCGGAGACCTCGTGGCCAGCGTAGCGGTGACGAGGCGGCACGACCTGACCGACGGGCAGTGGGCAGCGCTGCAGCCGCTGTTACCCGCCAGCTCAGGTCGGGGTCGTCCGCCGAAATGGAGCAGGCGGCAACTCATTGACGGGATCCGGTGGCGGATCCGGACCGGGGCTGCCTGGCGGGACGTGCCCGAGGCCTACGCTCCCTGGGCGACGGTGTATGGCAGATTCCGCCGCTGGCAGCGTGACGGGACCTGGGCACAGATCCTGGCCGCCCTGCAGACTCAGGCGGACGCGGCCGGAAGGATCGGCTGGTCGGTGAGTGTGGACTCCACGACCAGCCGCGCTCACCAGCACGCCGCCGGCGCTCGCCGAGACGGACCGATGCAGAAGCAATCGCCCGGTGGCGTGCAGGTCGAACCTGCCGACCACGCTCTGGGCCGCTCCCGCGGTGGGCTGAGCACCAAGACCCATCTGGCCTGTGAGCAGGGCCGTAAGGTACTGGCTCTGGTGGTGACCGCTGGGCATCGCGGCGACAGCCCACAGTTCATCCCGGTGCTGGACAAGATCCGCGTCGCCCGGCTCGGCGGTGGCCGGCCCAGGACCCGCCCCGATCGTGTGCTGGCCGACCGGGCCTACACCAGCAAGGCCAACCGCGACCACCTGCGCCGACGCGGGATCAAGGCCTGTATCCCCAGCAAGGCCGACCAGGATGCCCACCGGCGGGCCAAGGGGTCGAAGGGCGGACGGCCAGCAAGCTTCGACCCCACCCTGTACCGGCTGCGCCACGCGGTGGAGTGCGGCATCAACCAGCTCAAGCACAACCGCGGCATGGCCACCCGTTACGACAAACTCGCCGTCCGTTTCGAGGCCACTGTGACGATCGCCGCGATCAACCAATGGCTCCGCGCCTTATGAAACACGCCTTAAAGGGTGTTGCAGAACGTAGCCGGGCGGGCATCCTGCGTGTATGGGTGGGGTGTTACGGGCTGATCCTTTGTGGGTGGAAACCTTCACTGGGC
>NZ_JBITGF010000029.1:0-1065 GCF_044456745.1 Nonomuraea sp. NPDC050790
CTAGGAGCTGTTCGGAGTTCGGATCTAGGTGAGGCCGGGGAGCGGGCTGGTCATGACTGGTAGAACTCGGGCATGGCCCGTTTCGATATGACTGATGCCGAGTGGGCGTTGATCGAGTCGTATCTGCCGGTGGCGGCGACCGGTCCGCTGCCTCGGCGGGTGCGGGATCAGTTCAACGGGATCCTGTGGCGCTTTCGCACCGGCTCGGGCTGGCGTGATGTGCCGGAACGGTACGGGCCGTGGTCGACGCTCTACTCCCGGTTCAACGGCTGGGCCAAAGCCGGAGTGTTTCAAGCGTTGATGGAGGCGCTGATCGCCGAGGCAGCCGCGCGGGGGCAGGTGGGACTGGAGTTGGTCAGCGTGGACTCCACCATCGTGCGGGCGCATCAGGAGTCGGCGGGGTTGGCGATCGCCGGGGAGACCTTGGATGCGCTGGAGCAGGCGCTGACCGAGGAAAAGGGGGCTCCGCTCGCGGAGCAGCCGCCGGTGCTGAGGGTGATGCGCCGCAGGTCACACCAGGCGCGGACCGTCAGGACGACGCGAACGCGTCATCGGGCCGCGATCGTGCCGTCATCCGGCGACGCCGCAAGGCCCGGGCCAAGGCCGCCAGGCTCGGCCGGTCCCGAGGCGGACTGAGCAGCAAGATTCACGCCGCGGTCGATGCCTCCGGGCGGCCGTTGGCCTTTCTGCTCACGCCCGGTCAGGCCGGCGACTGCCCGTTCTTCATCGCCGTCCTGAACAAGATCCGCATTCCGGGTCCGGTGGGTCGGCCCCGGACCCGTCCCACCGCGGTGGCCGCGGACATGGCCTACTCTTCCAAGGCCAACCGCGCCTACTTACGGCACCGCCACGTCGTGGCAGTCATCCCGGAGAAGAGCGATCAGCGGGCCAACCGGAAGAGGAAGGGGCAGGCCGGTGGGCGGCCGGTCAGCTTCGATCCATTGCGCTACCGGCAGCGCAACACTGTTGAACGCTGCTTCCAGAAGATCAAAACCTGGCGTGGCCTGGCAACCCGCTATGACAAGACCCCGGAAAGCTACGAGGCAGGACTTCACCTCCGAGGCT
>NZ_JBITGF010000030.1:0-1036 GCF_044456745.1 Nonomuraea sp. NPDC050790
GCGAAGGTGAGAACTTAAGCGCCGGTAAACGGCGGTGGTAACTATAACCATCCTAAGGTAGCGAAATTCCTTGTCGGGTAAGTTCCGACCTGCACGAATGGCGTAACGACTTCCCCGCTGTCTCAACCGCAGACCCGGCGAAATTGCACTACGAGTAAAGATGCTCGTTACGCGCAGCAGGACGGAAAGACCCCGGGACCTTCACTACAGCTTGACATTGGCGTTTGGAGCGTCTTGTGTAGGATAGGTGGGAGACTGGGAAGCTCGGACGCTAGTTCGGGTGGAGTCATTGGTGAAATACCACTCTGGTCGTTTTGAACGTCTAACTCTGGTCCGTGATCCGGATCGGGGACAGTGTCTGGTGGGTAGTTTAACTGGGGCGGTTGCCTCCTAAAGGGTAACGGAGGCGCCCAAAGGTTCCCTCAGCCTGGTTGGCAATCAGGTGTCGAGTGTAAGTGCACAAGGGAGCTTGACTGTGAGACTGACGGGTCGAGCAGGAGCGAAAGCTGGGACTAGTGATCCGGCATCGGCATGTGGAAGCGGTGTCGCTCAACGGCTAAAAGGTACCCCGGGGATAACAGGCTGATCTTCCCCAAGAGTCCATATCGACGGGATGGTTTGGCACCTCGATGTCGGCTCGTCGCATCCTGGGGCTGGAGTAGGTCCCAAGGGTTGGGCTGTTCGCCCATTAAAGCGGTACGCGAGCTGGGTTTAGAACGTCGCGAGACAGTTCGGTCCCTATCCGCTGCGCGCGCAGGAGACTTGAAAGGAGCTGTCCCTAGTACGAGAGGACCGGGACGGACGAACCTCTGGTGTGCCAGTTGTACCGCCAGGTGCACGGCTGGTTGGCTACGTTCGGAAGGGATAACCGCTGAAAGCATCTAAGCGGGAAGCTCGCCTTGAGATGAGGTCTCCCACCACGAGAGTGGGTAAGGCCCCCCAGAGACGATGGGGTTGATAGGCCGGAGGTGGAAGCACGGCAACGTGTGGAGCTGACCGGTACTAATAGGCCGAGGACTTGACCACAAAGCACCCA